>NZ_JANUDW010000010.1:0-191594 GCF_024810075.1 Klebsiella sp. BIGb0132
TCATGTGGACGCTCCTCATTTTCAGGACGTATTGCAACGATCCAGTCTGGTACTTTGATGCCGCAAAATCTGGAGCGTCCATCTCATTATCCCTGGTGATGGAGTACGCATCACCGAGGCCTGCACTTACACTAGCCAGCGAGTCCACTTTTGGAGTCAATCCAGACATATCTCAACAGTCTTTTCATAATTCCTCCATTTTTGCGAGGCGTTCCCTCACTAAACTAGTATCATTTCGCGAAACGTTTCAGGATGAGATAGCAAAATAATGAAAGGCAGTCACACACTTCGTTGGGCAACCGCCCTGGCGGTCGTCATCGTTGCCGGCACCGCATACTGGTTTTGGCAGGGTCGTGATACGGCGGGTGAAGCGGCTCCGGCGGCGGCAGGACAAGGTGCGCCCGCTGCGGGCGGCCGTCACGGCCGCTTCGGCGCGCCCCTGGCACCGGTCCAGGCGGCTACGGCCACCAGCGAATCGGTGCCGCGCTATCTCAGCGGCCTCGGCACGGTCACCGCGGCCAATACGGTCACCGTGCGCAGCCGCGTCGACGGCCAGCTGCTGGCGATCCACTTCCAGGAAGGCCAGCAGGTAAAAGCCGGCGATCTGCTGGCGGAAATCGACCCCAGCCAGTTCAAAGTCGCGCTGGCACAGGCCCAGGGCCAGCTAGCCAAAGATAAGGCGACCCTTGCCAACGCCAGGCGCGACCTCGCCCGCTATCAGCAGCTGGTCAAGAGCAACCTCGTTTCGCGTCAGGAGCTGGATACCCAGCAGTCGCTGGTCAGCGAAACCAACGGCACGATTAAAGCCGACGAAGCGGCGGTGGCCAGCGCCCAGCTGCAGCTCAACTGGAGCCGCATCGTCGCGCCCATCGACGGGCGCATCGGCTTAAAGCAGGTAGATATCGGCAACCAGATCTCCAGCGGCGATACCACCGGCATTGTGGTATTAACGCAAACCCAGCCGATCGATCTAGTTTTCACGCTGCCGGAAAATGACATCGCGGCGGTGGTTCAGGCGCAGAAGGCGGGTAAAGCCCTGCCGGTTGAGGCTTGGGACCGCACCAACAAGCAGAAAATCGCCAGCGGCGCGCTGCTCAGCCTGGATAACCAGATTGACGCCACCACCGGCACCATCAAGCTGAAAGCCCGCTTCAGCAACCAGGACGATGCGCTGTTCCCCAACCAGTTCGTTAATGCCCGCATGCTGGTGGATACCGAGCACAATGCGGTGGTGATCCCTGCCGCCGCCCTGCAGATGGGCAACGAGGGTCACTTCGTGTGGGTGCTGAACGCCGACAATAAGGTCAGCAAACATACGGTGACGCCGGGTATTCAGGATAGCCTGAAGGTGGTCATTAGCGCCGGGCTTTCCGCCGGCGATCGCGTGGTCACCGACGGTATCGACCGCCTGACCGAAGGCGCGAAGGTTGAGGTCGTCGAGCCGCACAGCGCATCCGCCGCCGCGCCGGAAAAAGCCACCAGCCGCGAATACGGTAAAAAAGGAGCGCGCTCCTGATGCAAGTCCTACCGCCGAGCAGTACGGGCGGCCCTTCCCGTCTCTTTATCATGCGCCCGGTGGCCACCACGCTGCTGATGGTGGCTATCCTGCTGGCCGGGATTATCGGCTACCGCTTCCTGCCGGTCTCGGCGCTGCCGGAAGTGGATTATCCGACCATTCAGGTAATCACCCTCTACCCTGGCGCCAGCCCTGACGTGGTGACCTCCGCGATCACCGCGCCGCTGGAGCGCCAGTTTGGCCAAATGTCCGGCCTCAAGCAGATGTCGTCGCAAAGTTCGGGCGGCGCCTCGGTGGTGACCCTGCAGTTCCAGCTGACGCTGCCGCTGGACGTCGCCGAGCAGGAGGTGCAGGCGGCGATTAACGCGGCCACCAACCTGCTCCCCTCAGACCTGCCTAATCCACCGGTCTACAGCAAGGTGAACCCGGCCGATCCGCCGATTATGACCCTCGCGGTCACCTCTTCCGCCATTCCGATGACCCAGGTGGAGGATATGGTGGAAACCCGCGTGGCGCAGAAAATCTCCCAGGTCTCCGGCGTCGGCCTGGTGACCCTCGCCGGCGGCCAGCGTCCGGCGGTGCGCGTGAAGCTCAACGCGCAGGCGATTGCCGCCCTCGGCTTGACCAGTGAAACCATCCGCACCGCGATTACCAGCGCCAACGTCAACTCGGCGAAAGGCAGCCTCGACGGCCCTTCGCGGGCGGTGACGCTCTCCGCGAACGACCAGATGCAGTCGGCGGAAGAGTATCGCCGGCTGATCGTCGCTTACCAGAACGGCGCGCCGATTCGTCTCGGTGACGTCGCTACCATCGAGCAGGGCGCGGAAAACAGCTGGCTGGGCGCGTGGGCGAACAACCAGCGGGCGATCGTCATGAACGTTCAGCGCCAGCCGGGAGCGAATATTATCGCCACCGCCGACAGCGTGCGCCAGATGCTGCCCCAGCTGACCGAAAGCCTGCCGAAGTCGGTCAAGGTGCAGGTCCTTTCCGATCGCACCAACAACATTCGCGCCTCGGTGAGCGATACGCAGTTTGAGCTGATGCTGGCGATTGCCCTGGTGGTGATGATCATCTACCTGTTCCTGCGCAACGTCCCGGCGACCATTATCCCCGGCGTCGCCGTGCCGCTCTCGCTGGTAGGCACCTTTGCGGTGATGGTGTTTCTCGACTTCTCGATTAACAACCTGACGCTGATGGCCCTGACCATCGCCACCGGCTTCGTGGTCGATGATGCCATCGTGGTTATCGAAAACATCTCGCGCTATATCGAAAAGGGCGAAAAGCCGCTGACCGCCGCGCTCAAGGGCGCCGGCGAGATCGGCTTTACCATCATCTCGCTGACCTTCTCGCTGATCGCGGTGCTGATCCCGCTGCTGTTTATGGGCGATATCGTCGGCAGATTATTCCGCGAATTTGCCGTCACCCTGGCGGTGGCGATCCTGATCTCCGCCGTGGTGTCGCTGACCCTGACGCCGATGATGTGCGCGCGGATGCTGAGCCACGAATCGCTGCGCAAGCAAAACCGCTTCTCTCGCGCCAGCGAACGCTTCTTCGAGCGGGTGATTGCCGCCTACGGCCGCCTGCTGAGCCGGGTGCTGAACCACCCGTGGCTGACCCTCAGCGTGGCGCTGGGCACCCTGGCGCTGTCGATTATGCTGTGGGTGTTTATCCCAAAAGGCTTCTTCCCGATCCAGGACAACGGCATTATTCAGGGCACGCTGCAGGCCCCGCAGTCGGCCTCTTTTGCCAGCATGGCCCAGCGCCAGCAGCAGGTCTCGGCGCTGATCCTCAAGGACCCGGCCGTGGAGAGCCTGACGTCGTTCGTGGGCGTCGACGGCACCAACCCAGCGCTGAACAGCGCCCGGCTGCAGATCAACCTCAAGCCGCTGAGCGAGCGCGACGACCGCGTCCAGACGGTTATATCTCGCCTGCAGCGCTCGGTGGACGGCATTCCGGGCATCGCGCTCTATCTCCAGCCCACCCAGGATTTGACCATCGATACCACCGTCAGCCGCACGCAGTACCAGTTCACGCTGCAGGCCAACTCGCTGGATGCGCTCAGCAACTGGGTTCCGCAGCTGCTGACCCGCCTGCAGGCGCTGCCGCAGCTCTCCGACGTCAGCAGCGACTGGCAGGATAAGGGCCTGGCGGCCTACATCAACGTCGACCGCGACAGCGCCAGCCGCCTTGGGATCAGCATGGCCGATGTCGACAATGCGCTGTACAACGCCTTTGGCCAGCGCCTGATCTCAACCATCTATACCCAGGCCAACCAGTACCGGGTAGTGCTGGAGCATGACACCCAGGCCACGCCGGGGCTCGCCGCGCTCGACGGCATTCGCCTCACCAGCAGCGATGGCGGCATCGTGCCGCTGAAGTCAATCGCCACCGTTGAGCAGCGCTTTGCCCCGCTGTCAATCAACCACCTCGACCAGTTCCCGGTGACTACCATCTCCTTTAACGTCCCGAACGGCTATTCCCTCGGCGATGCGGTGGAGGCGATTCAGGCCGCCGAACAGGCGCTGGATTTACCCACCGATATTCGCACCGAGTTCCAGGGCAGCACCCTTGCCTTCCAGTCGGCGCTGGGGAATACCGTCTGGCTGGTAGTCGCCGCGGTGGTGGCGATGTATATCGTCCTCGGCGTGCTGTATGAGAGCTTTATCCATCCGATCACCATTCTCTCCACCCTGCCGACCGCCGGCGTCGGCGCCCTGCTGGCTCTGTGGCTCGCCGGCAGCGAGCTGGACGTGATCGCCATTATCGGCATCATCCTGCTGATTGGCATCGTCAAGAAAAACGCCATCATGATGATCGACTTTGCCCTCGCCGCCGAGCGCGAACAGGGCATGCCGCCGCGCGAGGCCATTTATCAGGCCTGCCTGCTGCGTTTTCGCCCCATTCTGATGACCACCCTGGCGGCGCTGCTCGGCGCGCTGCCGCTGATGCTGAGCACCGGCGTCGGCGCGGAGCTGCGGCGTCCGCTGGGGATCGGCATGGTCGGGGGCCTGATGCTCAGCCAGGTGCTGACGCTGTTTACCACCCCGGTCATCTATCTGCTGTTCGACCGCCTGTCGCTGTACCTCAAAAGCCGCTTCCCACGGCGTGAGGAGGAGGCGTAAATGAAGTTTTTCGCTCTCTTCATTTACCGCCCGGTGGCGACGATTTTGATTTCGCTGGCCATCACCCTGTGCGGCATTCTCGGCTTCCGCCTGCTGCCGGTCGCCCCGCTGCCGCAGGTGGATTTCCCGGTGATAATGATCAGCGCCTCGCTGCCCGGCGCCTCACCGGAAACCATGGCTTCGTCGGTGGCCACGCCGCTGGAGCGCTCCCTCGGGCGCATTGCCGGGGTCAATGAGATGACCTCCTCCAGCTCGCTGGGCAGCACGCGCATTATTATGGAGTTCAACTTCGACCGCGATATCAACGGCGCCGCCCGCGACGTGCAGGCGGCGATCAATGCCGCGCAAAGCCTGCTGCCCAGCGGCATGCCGAGCCGTCCAACCTATCGCAAGGCCAATCCGTCCGATTCGCCAATCATGATCCTGACGCTCACCTCGGATACCTACTCCCAGGGCGAGCTGTACGATTTTGCCTCCACCCAGCTGGCGCAAACGATCGCCCAGATTGACGGCGTCGGCGACGTTGACGTCGGCGGCAGCTCCCTGCCCGCGGTGCGCGTGGACCTCAATCCGCAGGCGCTGTTTAACCAGGGCGTGTCGCTGGACGCCGTGCGCACGGCGATTGATAACGCCAACGTGCGCAGGCCGCAGGGGGCGCTGGAGGACGGCAGCCATCGCTGGCAGATCCACACCAACGATGAGCTGAAAACCGCCGCGGAGTATCAGCCCGTCATCGTGCACTACAGCAACGGCGCGGCGGTGCGTCTCGGCGACGTTGCCAACATCAGCGATTCGGTACAGGACGTGCGCAACGCCGGGATGACCAATGCCAAACCGGCAATTCTGCTGATGATCCGCAAGCTGCCGGAAGCCAATATCATCCAGACGGTGGACAGCATTCGCGCGCGCCTGCCGGATCTGCAAAAAACCATCCCGGCGGCGATCGATCTGCAAATCGCCCAGGACCGCTCCCCGACGATCCGCGCCTCGCTGGAGGAGGTCGAGCAGACGCTGGTGATTTCGGTGGCGCTGGTGATCCTCGTGGTGTTCCTGTTCCTGCGCTCCGGCAGAGCCACGCTGATCCCGGCGGTGGCGGTACCGGTGTCGCTGATCGGCACCTTTGCCGCCATGTACCTCTGCGATTTTAGCCTCAACAACCTGTCGCTGATGGCGCTGACCATCGCCACCGGCTTCGTGGTGGATGACGCCATCGTGGTGCTGGAGAATATCTCCCGCCACCTTGAGGCGGGGATGAAGCCGCTGCAGGCGGCGCTGCAGGGAAGCCGGGAGGTAGGCTTTACGGTGCTGTCGATGAGCCTGTCGCTGGTGGCGGTCTTTTTACCGCTGCTGCTGATGGGCGGCCTGCCGGGGCGTCTGCTGCGCGAGTTCGCGGTCACCCTGTCGGTGGCGATTGGTATATCGCTGGCGGTGTCATTAACCCTGACGCCGATGATGTGCGGCTGGCTGCTGAAGAGCGGCAAGCCGCACGAGCCTACGCGCAACCGCGGCTTTGGCCGCCTGCTAATCGCCGTTCAGGGCGGCTACGGCAAATCGCTGAAGTGGGTGCTGAGGCACAGCAGAATGACCGGCCTCGTCCTGCTGGGCACGATTGCCCTTAGCATCTGGCTCTATATCTCGATTCCGAAAACCTTCTTCCCGGAGCAGGATACCGGCGTGCTGATGGGCGGCATTCAGGCGGACCAGAGCATCTCCTTCCAGGCGATGCGCGGCAAGCTGCAGGACTTTATGAAAATCATTCGGGAAGACCCGGCGGTGGATAACGTTACCGGGTTCACCGGCGGCTCGCGGGTCAACAGCGGGATGATGTTTATCACCCTTAAATCCCGCGACCAGCGCCACGAAACGGCGCAGCAGATCATTGACCGGCTGCGGAAAAAGCTGGCGAAGGAGCCGGGGGCAAACCTGTTCCTGATGGCGGTGCAGGATATCCGCGTCGGCGGACGCCAGGCCAACGCCAGCTACCAGTACACCCTGCTGTCGGACGACCTGGCGGCGCTGCGCGAGTGGGAGCCCAAAATTCGCAAAGCGCTGGCGGCGCTGCCCGAGCTGGCTGACGTCAACTCAGACCAGCAGGACAACGGCGCGGAGATGGACCTGCTCTACGATCGCGATACCATGTCGCGCCTCGGCATCAGCGTGCAGGACGCCAACAGCCTGCTCAACAACGCCTTCGGCCAGCGGCAGATCTCCACCATCTACCAGCCCCTCAACCAGTACAAGGTGGTGATGGAGGTTGACCCGGTCTATACCCAGGACGTCAGCGCGCTGGATAAGATGTTTGTTATCAACAGCGAAGGCAAACCGATCCCGCTCTCCTACTTCGCCAAATGGCAGCCGGCTAACGCCCCGCTGTCGGTGAACCATCAGGGACTTTCGGCGGCTTCCACCATCTCCTTTAACCTGCCGACCGGTAAATCCCTGTCGGAGGCCAGCGAGGCCATCAACCGTGCTATGACCCAGCTCGGGGTGCCCTCCAGCGTGCGCGGCTCGTTTGCCGGAACCGCGCAGGTTTTCCAGCAGACCATGAATTCGCAGATCGTGTTGATTCTGGCGGCGATTGCAACGGTCTATATCGTGCTGGGGATCCTCTACGAAAGCTACGTGCATCCGCTGACGATCCTCTCCACCCTCCCCTCGGCGGGAGTCGGGGCGCTGCTGGCGCTGGAGCTGTTCGGCGCGCCGTTCAGCCTCATCGCGCTGATCGGAATTATGCTATTAATTGGAATAGTGAAGAAAAACGCCATCATGATGGTCGACTTCGCGCTGGAGGCGCAGCGTAACGGCAACCTGCCGCCGGAAGAGGCCATTTTCCAGGCCTGCCTGCTGCGTTTTCGCCCGATTATGATGACCACCCTCGCGGCGCTGTTCGGCGCGCTGCCGCTGGTGCTATCCGGCGGCGACGGCTCGGAGCTGCGCCAGCCGCTGGGGATTACCATCGTCGGCGGCCTGGTGGTGAGCCAGCTGCTGACGCTGTACACCACGCCGGTGGTGTATCTGTTCTTCGATCGTCTGCGGCTGCGTTTTTCCCGAAAAGCCCGGCAACCGGTAAGCGAATAACATGACCGATCTCCCGTCCAGCGTACGCTGGCAGCTATGGATAGTGGCATTCGGCTTCTTTATGCAGTCGCTGGATACCACTATCGTCAATACCGCCCTCCCCTCGATGGCCAAAAGCCTCGGGGAGAGCCCGCTGCATATGCATATGGTTATCGTCTCCTACGTGCTGACGGTGGCGATTATGCTGCCCGCCAGCGGCTGGCTGGCGGACCGGTTGGGAGTGCGCAATATCTTTTTCAGCGCCATTATCCTCTTCACCCTCGGATCGCTGTTTTGCGCCCAGGCCAATACCCTCGACCAGCTGGTGCTGGCCCGGGTGCTGCAGGGCGTCGGCGGCGCCATGATGGTGCCGGTTGGCCGCCTGACGGTGATGAAAATCGTCCCCCGCGCGCAGTATATGGCGGCGATGACCTTCGTCACCCTTCCCGGCCAGGTCGGGCCGCTGCTGGGCCCGGCGCTCGGCGGCGTGCTGGTGGAATATGCCTCCTGGCACTGGATTTTCTTAATCAATATTCCGGTCGGCATTATCGGCGCTATCGCCACGCTCTCGCTGATGCCGAACTACACCCTGCAGACGCGGCGCTTTGACATGCTCGGTTTTATCCTGCTCGCCGCCGGCATGGCGACGCTGACCCTCGCCCTCGACGGCAAAAAGGGCCTCGGCATCTCTCCGCTGCTGCTGGCGGCGCTGGTGGCCATCGGCATCGCCTCCATCGGGCTCTATCTGTGGCACGCGCGGGGCAACGACGGGGCGCTGTTCAGCCTCGATCTGTTCCGCAACCGCACCTTCTCCCTCGGGCTCGGCGGCAGCTTTGCCGGGCGCATCGGCAGCGGCATGCTGCCGTTTATGACCCCGGTATTCCTGCAGATTGGCCTCGGCTTCACCCCGTTCCACGCCGGCCTGATGATGATCCCGATGGTGCTCGGCAGCATGGGCATGAAGCGCATCGTGGTGCAGGTGGTGAACCGCTTTGGCTACCGCCGGGTGCTGATCGTCGCTACCCTCGGCCTCGCGCTGGTCAGCCTGCTGTTTATGGCCGTTGCGCTAGCGGGCTGGTACTGGCTGCTGCCGGTGGTGCTGTTTTTACAAGGCATGATCAACTCCAGCCGCTTCTCGTCAATGAACACCCTGACGCTGAAGGATTTGCCGGATCCGTTGGCCAGCAGCGGCAACAGCATGCTGTCGATGGTGATGCAGCTGGCGATGAGCATTGGCGTGACCATCGCCGGCATGCTGCTGGGGATGTTCGGCCAGCAGCACCTCAGCGCCGATGCGGCGACCGCGCATCAGGTCTTTCTCTACACCTATCTGAGCATGGCGGTCATTATTGCGCTGCCGGCGCTTATTTTTTCCCGCGTGCCGGATGACATCGAAGGCAATACCGTCATCGCCCGCCGCAAAAGGAGTGAACCGTGAAGTTTTGGCGTCCCGGCATTACCGGCAAACTGTTTCTCGCCATCTTCGCCACCTGTATCGTGCTGCTGATCAGCATGCACTGGGCGGTGCGGATCAGCTTTGAGCGCGGATTTATCGACTACATTAAGCGCGGCAACGAGCAGCGGCTGACGATGCTCGGCGACGCCCTCAGCGAGCAGTATGCCCAGCACGGCAGCTGGAAGTTCCTGCGCAACAACGACCGCTTTATTTTCCAGCTGCTGCGCACCTTTGAACGCGACAACGACGACCGCTCCCCCGCCGGCCACGGCCAGGGACCCGGGCCTGACGGAGCGCGCGGGCCAGGCCCCGGCTCGGACCGCGGACCGCCGCCGGATGACGGGCCGCGCGGTCCCGGGCCGGATATTCCGCCGCACGGCTGGCGGACGATGTTCTGGGTGGTGGATCAGAATGGCCGGGTGCTGGTCGGCCCGCGCGAACCGGTGCCCGAAGACGGCACCCGCCGCGAGATCCTCGTTAACGGCGCCGCGGTGGGGGCGGTCATCGCCTCGCCGGTGGAGCGCTTAACCCGCAATACCGATATCAACTTCGATCGTCAGCAGAAGCGCACCAGCTGGCTGATTGTGGCCCTGGCAACCATCCTCGCGGCGCTGGCCACCTTCCCGCTGGCGCGCGGCCTGCTGGCGCCGGTCAAGCGGCTGGTTGAGGGCACCCATCGCCTCGCGGCGGGGGATTTCTCCACCCGCGTCACCGCCAGCGGCGGCGACGAGCTTGGCCGCCTGGCGCAGGACTTTAACCAGCTCGCCAGCACCCTTGAGCGCAACCAGCAGATGCGCCGCGACCTGATGGCGGACATTTCCCACGAGCTGCGCACGCCGCTGGCGGTTCTGCGCGGCGAGCTGGAGGCCATTCAGGACGGAGTGCGCAAATTCACCCCGGACTCGATCCCCTCCCTGCAGGCGGAGGTCGCCACCCTGACCAAGCTGGTTGACGATCTGCACCAGCTGTCGATGTCGGACGAGGGCGCGCTGGCCTATCAGAAAACCTCCGTGGATATCATCACCCTGCTGGAAGTCGCAGCGGGAGCCTTCCGCGAGCGCTTCGCCAGCCGTGGGCTGGAGATCGGCGTATCGCTGCCGGAAAGCGCGATGATTTTCGGCGACGGCGATCGCCTGATGCAGCTTTTCAACAACCTGCTGGAAAACAGCCTTCGCTACACCGACAGCGGCGGCAAGCTGCTGATTAGCGCCGCGCAAAGCGGCCGGATGCTGATCGTCGACTTCGCCGATAGCGCCCCTGGCGTCAGCGACGCCCAGCTGGAGCGCCTCTGCGAACGCTTCTACCGCGCGGAAGGCTCGCGCAATCGCGCCAGCGGCGGCTCCGGCCTCGGGCTGGCTATCTGCGTGAATATCGTCGCCGCCCACGGCGGCACCTTACGGGCCGGCCATTCGCCTTTTGGCGGGGTTAGCATTAAAGTAGAGTTACCTCTGGAACGCGATTTACCGAGAGACGTATGACTGAATTACCTGTTGATGAAAACACTCCGCGTATTCTTATCGTGGAAGATGAACCCAAGCTCGGCCAGCTGCTGATCGACTATCTGCTTGCCGCAGGCTACGCGCCGACGCTGATTAACCACGGCGATCGGGTGCTGCCCTACGTGCGCCAGACGCCGCCGCACCTGATCCTGCTGGATCTGATGCTGCCGGGCACCGACGGCCTGACGCTGTGCCGCGAAATTCGCCGTTTCTCCGACGTTCCGGTGGTGATGGTGACGGCCAAAATTGAGGAGATCGACCGCCTGCTGGGGCTGGAGATCGGTGCCGACGACTATATCTGCAAGCCCTACAGCCCGCGCGAAGTCGTGGCGAGGGTGAAAACCATCCTCCGCCGCTGCCGGCCGCGCCCGGAGCTGCAGGCGCTGGATGCCGACAGCCCGCTGATCGTCGATGAAGGGCGCTTTCAGGCCTCGTGGCGCGACAAGCTGCTGGACCTCACCCCCGCGGAGTTTCGCCTGCTGAAAACGCTCTCCCAGGAGCCGGGCAAAGTGTTCTCGCGCGAGCAGCTGCTGAATCATCTCTACGATGATTATCGCGTGGTCACCGACCGCACCATCGACAGCCACATTAAAAACCTGCGCCGCAAGCTGGAGTCGCTGGACGCCGAGCAGTCGTTTATCCGCGCCGTCTACGGCGTCGGCTACCGCTGGGAGGCGGACGCCTGCCGGCTGGCATAGCCCCGCCGTTTATACGCTTGCCATCACCCGCCTGCCGGCGGGTTTTTTATGCGCAGAACGCCCTCAGCGCTAAGCCCAATATAACGCCTGAATCATCCGCCCGGCAGAAAAGGTTACGCCGGCCTGAAATAGCGCGGCGATATCAGGAAAATAAAGAAGTAGCGTGATTAATACCAACAGAGTAGGGCACCGATAATATAGCCGAGGCTTTATTAAGCCATTGCCAATAATAAAACTTCCGCACTAGTTCGGTGCCCCTTCGGGAGTATATTAAGATCGTTAGTAAATAGAATATCATCGAGGCGCTTGCGTCATTCCCTGAGCTTAACACCCGCATACTATGCTACCACTCACCCGCCGCAGATGGCCCTCAGCATAAAAGTAATACGTGATGAATAATAATACTGATTTAGATACACAAGCTGCGCTTATTTACCAAAGAAAAGTCCACATGGATAAACTGTGGAATACCTACACGATGGATTTGATTCAGACTATCACCGCCAGCGAACGGCGCTATCACCATCAGGTTATTCCTTACCAACAGAATCGGCTGGTGGTAAAGCTGTTTGGCAAAATAAATATAGAGATCGTCCGCGAGGAGTGTTTCGGCCCGATCCAGATTGCCTATCATGTTTATCCCCAGGATTTCGCCAGCGCCGCCGTTCCGCCCTCTTCTATCGACCGCCACGGCATGCTGGACGGCACGACGCCGGTCGGCGACAGGCAGCAGGTCTTTGCCCATTATCTGACGAAGCTGCGGCTTATCTACGATCGGATTATCGAGGTCTCGTTTGCCGACGAGCAGCCGTAATCGCCGTCATTGACCCGCCGACCGGCGCAGGCGGCGGGAAAGGGTTTACCTGCCTGCCCCACGGCGCTACAATGCCCGCCCTTAATGTGGGGACACTCCCCAACTCGCCCACCAGCTGCGGCGAATCTGACCTGTCATCAGAACGAGAAAATCATGTTTAAACCGGAACTCCTTTCCCCGGCGGGAACGCTGAAAAATATGCGTTACGCTTTCGCCTACGGCGCAGATGCCGTTTATGCTGGCCAGCCGCGCTACTCTCTGCGCGTGCGCAACAACGAATTCAACCACGAAAACCTGCAGCTCGGCATCAACGAAGCCCATGCGCTGGGGAAAAAATTCTACGTGGTGGTGAATATCGCGCCGCATAACGCCAAGCTGAAGACCTTCATTCGCGATCTGCAGCCGGTAGTGGAAATGGGACCGGATGCGCTGATCATGTCCGATCCGGGCTTAATCATGCTGGTACGGGAAAACTTCCCCGAGATGCAGATCCACCTCTCGGTCCAGGCCAACGCCGTCAACTGGGCAACGGTAAAATTCTGGCAGCAGATGGGGCTCAGCCGGGTCATTCTCTCGCGCGAGCTGTCGCTGGAAGAGATTGCCGAAATTCGCCGCCAGGTGCCGGAGATGGAGCTCGAGATTTTCGTTCACGGCGCGCTGTGCATGGCCTACTCCGGCCGCTGCCTGCTCTCCGGCTATATCAACAAACGCGACCCGAACCAGGGCACCTGCACCAACGCCTGCCGCTGGGAATATAACGTCCAGGAAGGCAAGCAGGACGACGTCGGCAATATCGTCCACAAGCATGAGCCAATCCCGGTACAGAACGTTGAGCCCACTCTTGGGATTGGTGAGCCGACCGATCGGGTATTTATGATTGAAGAAGCCAAGCGTCCGGGCGAATATATGACCGCCTTCGAAGACGAGCACGGCACCTACATCATGAACTCGAAGGATCTGCGCGCCATCGCTCACGTTGAGCGCCTGAGCAAGATGGGCGTGCATTCGCTGAAAATCGAAGGCCGCACCAAGTCCTTCTACTACTGCGCCCGTACCGCGCAGGTCTACCGCAAGGCGATCGACGACGCTGCCGCCGGCAAACCGTTCGACGAAAGCCTGCTGGAAACCCTCGAAGGGCTGGCCCACCGCGGCTATACCGAAGGCTTCCTGCGTCGCCATACCCACGATGACTATCAGAACTACGAGTACGGCTACTCGCTGTCAGAGCGCCAGCAGTTTGTCGGGGAGTTTACCGGCGAACGTAACGGCCAGCTGGCGGCGGTGGCGGTGAAGAACAAATTCACCCTCGGCGACAGCCTTGAGCTGATGACGCCGCAGGGCAACGTCAACTTCACCCTCGAGCATATGGAAAATGCCAAAGGCGAAGTGATGCCGGTCGCCCCCGGCGATGGCTACACGGTCTGGCTGCCGGTACCGGAAGATATGGTGCTGCAGTACGCCCTGCTGATGCGCAACTTCACCGGCCAGAGCACCCGAAACCCGCACGGCAGCTAGTTTATCAGGGTTATTTTTTCAGGATGCACGGATATTAGAAACGGATCACATACCGTTTCGCTTAAAGTCGTTATCATCCATTTCGCTGAAAAACATAACCCATAAATGCTAGCTGTACCAGGAACCACCTCCTTAGCCTGCGTAATCTCCCTTACGCGGGCTTATTTTTTTAATCCCGCCGCCCGCGCGCTATCCCCACGATTTTTCGCGTAAAATTTTCATCGCCGCCAACCTGAGATACACTGTCTGCATCTTGTGCAATGAGGCAACCATCATGTCAACGTTTCCGTCCAGCTTACTGATCCTGAATGGCAAAGGCGCTAATGAGCCGCAGCTGCGCGAAGCGATAACGCTGTTACGCGACGAAGGCGTCGATATTCACGTCCGCGTCACCTGGGAAAAAGGCGACGCCGAGCGCTTCGTCGATGAGGCCGAACGGCTTAACGTCGGCACGGTGATTGCCGGCGGCGGCGACGGCACCATCAATGAAGTCGCCACCGCGCTGGTGCAGAGTGGCAGCAAGGCGGCGCTGGGGATCATCCCCCTCGGCACCGCCAACGACTTCGCCACCAGCGTCGGCATCCCGCAGGATCTTGCCAGTGCCCTCAAGCTGGCGATCGTCGGGCGCGATATCGCGATTGACGTCGCGCGGGTCAACGATAAAACCGGCTTTATCAATATGGCCACCGGCGGCTTTGGCACCCGAATCACCACCGAAACGCCGGAAAAACTCAAGGCCGCGCTGGGCGGCGTCTCCTACCTGATCCACGGCCTGATGCGCATGGATACCCTTAAGCCCGACCGCTGTGAAATTCGCGGGGAAAACTTCTCCTGGCAAGGGGACGCGCTGGTGATCGGCATCGGCAACGGACGTCAGGCCGGCGGCGGCCAGCAGCTGTGCCCGCAGGCGTTAATCAACGACGGGCTGCTGCATCTGCGCATCTTTACCGGCCAGGAGCTGCTGCCGGCGCTGTTCAGCACGCTGGCCAATCCCGACAACTCCCCTAACCTGGTGGACGGCGTGTCGTCGTGGTTTGAAATTACCGCCGCCCACGAGATGACCTTTAACCTCGACGGCGAGCCGCTGAGCGGCAAAACCTTCCGCATGGAAATTCTGCCCGGCGCCCTGCGCTGCCGGCTGCCGCCGGACTGCGCGCTGCTGAAATAATCCCCGACGCCCGGCGGCGACAGTCCGCCGGGCATCATTCAGTACGCGGCCACCTCCCGCGCCATCTCCCGGGTATACTGCCGGCTGGCATTGACCAACATTTGCGTGTAGGCCGCCTGCGCCTCGCCGTTGACCAGCGCATCCACCGTCAGGGTTTCGAGGATCTGCCCGTGCTGCATCACCGCCACCTTATGACAGAGATGGGCAATCACCCCAAGGTCATGGGTGACCATTAAATAGGTGAGCTTCGCCTCCCGCTGCAGCTCTGCCAGCAGGTTGAGGATCTCGGCCTGCACCGAAACGTCCAGCGCCGAGGTGGGCTCATCCAGCAGCAGCACCTGAGGTTCGAGGATCAGCGCCCGGGCGATCGCCACCCGCTGGCGCTGGCCGCCGGAAAGCTGGTGCGGATAGCGGTCGCGAAAGGCGCGATTTAGCCCCACCCTGTCCAGCAGCGTATTGACCCGCCGATCGCGATCGCCGATACCGTGGATCTGCAGCGGCTCCTCAAGAATATCGCCCACGGTATGCCGCGGGTGCAGCGAGCCGTAGGGATCCTGAAAGACCATTTGCACCTGGCGACAGCGCTGGCGGCTGATTTTATGCTCCAGCGCGCGGCCGTCGATCGCCAGCGCCCCCTGCCAGTGGGTGAATAGCCCCGCCAGGCACTTCAGCACCGTGGTTTTGCCGGAGCCGGACTCCCCCACCAGGCCGTAGATCTCGCCGGGACGGACGTGAAAACTCACGTCGTGCAGGACCTGGCTACGCTTGCTGCCCTCGCCAAAGGCAAGGTTGAGGTTTTGTACGTCAATCATCAGGCTCTCCTTATTCCGTCAGCCAGCTGGCCTGGCGCTGTAGGACCGGCAGCACCGGGCGGCGACGCTGCATATCCGGCAGGGAGTTAATCAGCCCCTGCGTGTAGGGATGGCGGGCGTTATCAAGGTCTTTGGCGGCAATGGACTCCACTACCCGCCCGGCGTACATCACCAGCACCCGATCGCAGAAGCTGCGCACCAGGTTGATATCGTGACTGATAAATATCAGCCCCAGCCCGCGCGACTGCACCAGATCGTCGAGCAGGCCGAGGACCTGCAGGCGCACCGAGACGTCCAGCGCCGAGGTGGGCTCATCGGCAATCACCAGCTCCGGGTCGACAATCAGCATCATGGCGATCATGATGCGCTGCCCCTGGCCGCCGGAAATTTCATGCGGATAGAGCCGATAGACGCGCTGCGGGTCGCGAATGCGCACCACCTCCAGCATCTCCAGCGCTTTGCTTCTGGCCTCGTTTTTACGCCCGGGATGGTGGGTGAGCCAGGCTTCAGCCACCTGATCGCCGACGCACACCACCGGATTGAGCGAGTATTTCGGGTCCTGCATAATCATGGAGATGCGCTTGCCGCGCACGGCGCGCATCTGCGCCTCGCTGAGATGCTGTAAATCAAGGTCGGCGAACTGCATCCGGCTGGCGCTAACTCGCGCCTTTTTCGGATGCAGCTGCAGCAGTGCCCGCCCGACGGTGGATTTGCCCGAGCCGGACTCGCCGACAATCGCCAGCTTCTCCCGCCCCAGCTGGAAGGAGACGCCGCGCACCGCATGGGTGACCACACCGCCGTTAACAAAGTCGACGCACAGGTCGCGCACGTCGAGCAGCGGTGCGCTATTCGCTACGAGGATCGAGGATGTCACGTAGGCCATCTCCTAAGAAGTTGAATGCCAGACTGTTAATCAGGATTGCCAGCCCCGGGATCGTTACTACCCACCAGCACTCCATCATGTAGGTGCGACCGCTGGAGATCATCGCCCCCCACTCCGGATCCGGCGGCTGGGCGCCGAGGCCGAGAAACCCCAGCCCGGCGGCGGTCAGGATAATTCCCGCCATATTCATGGTGATGCGGATGATCACCGACGGCAGGCACAGCGGCACAATGTGCCGCCACAGCACGCGGGTCGCAGAAGCGCCCTGTAAACGCACCGCCGAGATAAAATCTGCCTGCCGCAAAGAGAGCGTTTCCGCGCGGGCCAGACGCGCAATCGGCGGCCAGGCGGTCAGCGTAATCGCAATCACCACGTGCTCAAGGCCGGGGCCCAGCGCGGCCACAAAGGCCAGCGCCAGCACCAGGCTCGGGAAGGAGATAAAGATATCGGTGACGCGCATCAGCACCATATCCACCCTGCCGCCAAAGTAGCCGGCGCTCACCCCCAGCAGCAGCCCCAGCGGCCCAACGGTCACCGACACCAGCAGCACGATATAGAGCGTGATGCGCGAGCCGTAGACCAGCCGGCTAAAGATATCGCGGCCAAACTCGTCGGTGCCGAACCAGTGCTGCGCATTGGGCGCCGCCAGCGCGTTGTTGAGGTCCTGCACCAGCGGGTGATAGGGAGCAATCTGCGGCGCAAAAATCGCCACCACCAGCAGCAGGCCGATAATCCCGCCGCCGATCGCGGTGAGGGGATTGCGCGCCATCCTGCCGATAAACCCGGCGCCGCGCCTCAGCCCGCGAACTATCCGCTGGCGGCCCTCGTTCGTTCCGCCTCGCAGCGGGGTATCCAGCGAAACCGTCATGATTTGGTCCTCGGGTCAAAGAATTGGTACAGCATGTCGGAAAGCAGATTGAGCATCACGAAGATAACCCCCACCAGCAGCACGCAGCCCATCACAGCATTCATATCCCCGAGCAGCAGGCTGCCGGTGAGATAGGAGCCAAAGCCGGGCCACGAGAAGACCGTCTCGATCAGCACCGCCCCTTCCAGCAGCGCGCCGTAGGCCAGCGCCACGACCGTCAGCAGCTGCACCAGTATGTTGCGAAAGGCGTGATGCCAGATAACCTGCCGCTCGGTGAGCCCCTTCACCCTGGCGGTGATAATGAACTCCTGCGACAGCTGGGCCAGCATAAAGCTGCGGGTCATGCGGCTGATGTAGGCCAGCGAGTGAAAGCCGAGCAGCGAAGCGGGTAAAATCAGGTGATTGATGGCGTTCCAGAATACCCGGCCATTCCCCGCCAGCAGCGCGTCAACGGTCATCAGGCCGGTGCGCCGCGGCACGATCCCGTCGAGGCCGAGATCCACCCGCCCGGCGCCGCCCACCCAGCCGAGCCAGGCGTAGAACACCAGCAGCCCGATCATCCCGACCCAGAAGATCGGCGTCGAGTAGCCGGCGAGGCTAATAATACGCACCACGTAGTCGCTGAGGCTGTTACGCCGCGCCGCGGCCAGCACTCCAAGCGGAATACCGAGCCCGGCGCCAACGATAATCGCCATCGTCGCCAGCTCCATGGTCGCCGGGAAGACGCGAATAATATCGTCCATCACCGGTTTCCCGGTCAGCAGGGCGTTGCCCAGATCCCCGTGCAGCAGGTTGACGAAATAGATGGCAAACTGAGTGACCAGCGACTGGTCAAACCCCAGCTGGTGGTACACCTGCTGATAGGTGCCGTGGTCGGCATCCGGGCCAACAATCGCCAGCACCGGGTCGATGGGCATCACCCGTCCGATGGTGAAGGTGAGCAGCAGCAGACCGAACAGCGTGATCGCCACCTGCAGCAGCCGTTTAGCCAAACGCCGGGCGCGGGAGCCGGGCGCGAAAAGGCGTGTACTCATCCTTTCTCTCCTTCGCTGACTTTATAGACTTCGCGTAAAAAGGTGGTGGCGGACGGATGCGGCCGATAGTCGTGCACCTCCCGACGGACCACCACCGAATCAACCATCTGTGAAAGCGGGATCAGGGCCGGGATCAGCTGGTCGTAGCGGGCCTGAATCGCCCGGTAGTCGGCAACCTGCTTCTGCGGGTCGCGTTCGAGCAGCGCGCCGTCGATCATCGCGTTGAGCTGCGGGTCGTAAAAACCGGTCCGCCAGCCCTGGAAGTTGGTCAGCCGCGCGGCGTCGCTGTTATCCGGGTTATAGACCAGCGCCCGCAGGCTGGAGTGAGGATGCGGCTCCATCCCGCTGCCGCCGCGGCCCACCAGCAGGTCGAACTGACGCTCGCGCATCGCCCCGTAGATCTGGTTGCCGGTACCGGTAATAATTTTGGCGTTAATGCCCGCCTGCATCAGCGTGGACTGCACGGCAATGGCGATATTGAGGAACGGCTGGTCGGAGAGCACCCGCAGCGTGGTAGTGAAGCCGTCGGGATAGCCCGCCTCCGCCAGCAGCTTTTTCGCCCGCGCAATATCCAGCCGGTAGCCCGGGTCCGGCAGCGTCGAGGGCATGCCGGCTTTGATCGGTCGCTGGTGCAGCACGCCGTAGCCCGGCATCAGCGCCCGGTTAATCCCCTGATAGTCAATCAGGTAGCGCAGGGCCTCGCGCACCTTAGGGTTGGCGAAGTGCGCCTCCTTCATGCTCATCGCCACGTAGTACATCGTTCCGCGCTGCACCGCATCGACGCTCAGCTGCGGGTTGCTGCGCAGGGCGTTGATATCCGATACCGCCATATTGTTGGCGATGTCGAGATCGCCCTTCTCAATCATCAGGCGCAGCGTTTGCGACTCCTGAAAATGGCGCAACACCACCCGGCTCATCTTCGCCTCCCCGCGCCAGTAGTTCGGGTTGCGCTGCATGCGCAGCACCTCCTTCGCCTGCCAGGTTTCCAGCATAAACGGCCCCGACCCGGCTTCGTGGGTGGTCAGCCAGCGGTTGCCCCAGTCGTTATCCTGCGCGTGACTTTGCACCGTTTTGCTGTCGATCACGCCAAGGTTGCCAAGCGCGCCGAGGGAGTAGAGCACCAGCTGCGGATCGTTGGCCTTCGGCAGGGTGATTTGCACCGTCACGTCGTCCAGCGCCGTCACCTGCCTATCGATATTACTTTTGCTGAAGCCGTAGGATTTCCACACCGAGGCCTGGGCGAGATTAAGGTGCAGGATCCGCCGCATCGACCACACCACGTCGGCCGCGGTCAGCGGATTGCCGGAGTGAAACGTCACGTTGTCGTGCAGATGGAAGGTCAGCGTCGCGCCGTCCGGGCTTATCTCCCAGGATTTAGCCAGCGCCGGACGCACGTTGGTGAGCTGCTCGGGGTCCAGTTCAACCAGTGAATCGTAAAGATTGACCACTACCCCCACCACCTCGTTGCCGGTCATGGCCGCCGGGTCGAGTGTCAGCAGGTTATTCATATTCATACCGACGATCAGCTGGTCGGGCGGCGTTTTGGCGTAGCTCGCCCCGCTCCCCAGCGTCACGGCGAGCGCGAGCAGGCACGCTCCCAGTAAGGAGGATTTCTTCATCTATCTTTCGCCTGTAGGGTACACGCCCGTCATCATTGGCGCCGCAGCGGCTGACTCAGGGCCTGTTTTATCATTGTTATCCGTTCGGCCATATCCGCTATGCCTTCGGCATGCGGACTTTTTATTAATCAGTCGTGGCTAACGGTATTGGCTTCGATATACGCAAAGTTGATGTCTTCCCCGAGGCCCGGGCGCTGTGACAAATGCACAAAGCCCTGCTCATCCATCGGGTCAACGATGCTGTTGAGATAGGCGGCCGGCGCGTCGTAATCGAGGAACGGGTGCAGCAGACCGCGCTCGTACCAGCGGCAGTTGCGGATCGCGCCCACCACCGCCAGGCTCGCCGCCCCGTTGCCATGAACCTCACAGTCCATGCCGAAAGACTCCGCCAGCGCCGCCACCTTCATGGTGGGCGTAATCCCGCCGACGCCGTTGGCCCCGGCGCGTAAAATATCGCAGGCTCCGGCCTTCACCCATTCAGCGCGCATATGATGCTTGCCGCCGAAGCTCTCCGGGCCGACGATCGGAATGGTCAGGTTTTCCGCCAGCCAGGCGTAGGACGACATCGAATCCTCCTCCATCGGCTCTTCAAACCAGGCGAAGTCGAGCTTTTCCAGCTCTTTGCCAATCCACAGCGCCTCGGCGCGGCTGTACCAGTGGTAGCCGTCAATCATCAGCTCAACGTCCGGGCCAACCGCCTCACGTACCGCGGCGCAGGCTTTGATATCCATCTTCGGATTCGGCGCAAAGGCGATCGGCGGCATCCAGGTGTGCAGCTTGATGGCCCTGTAGCCGCGCGCCACCAGCTTTTCGGCAAACGCCGCGAACTCGTCCGGCGTCGACAGGCCGCCGGGCAGATCGTCCCCGCACATGGTGCTGCCGTAGGCCGGCACCTTATCGCGATAGCCGCCCAGCAGCTTATAGACCGGCATATTGAGCCTGCGGCCCAGCAGATCCCACAGCGCCTGCTCGACAAACGACAGCGCGCGCTCGGTCAGCTGGTGGGCGCTGCCGCGCTGCCAGTGGTTAAGATCCTGCCAGATGCGCTCGCGATTAAAGGGATCCTGACCTACCAGTACCTTGCGGAAAAAAGTGTCCACCACAAACGGGCGCACCACTTCCGGCGGCGCGAAGGCATAGCCCTGGGTGCCGTCATCGGCGGTGATGGTCAGCATCGCCATTTTCGCCAGCCCTTCCGCTCCCGGGTGAGAGTGCCCGGCGCTATCAGCAACCCGCCGGGTGGGATAGTGAAAAACGGTGACGTTTACAGATTCAATTTTCATTCTTTGTCCTTAGTACGATGCACCTGAACCCATATGGCCAAAATTCGCCCAACTGTTAAGCATGGTGAATGAGTTCACATAATTGAAAAAGCGTTTCAATTATTAATCTAAGCACAAATCATTAACACTGCCTCGGACAAATTCCGCTATGCAACGGCCGAATTTTGGGCATCGGCACGACAGGACGTGATTGTTTTCACAAAAGGGAGGGGAAATGTGAGGGCGATCGCCAGGGGAAAAGCGTGAAAAATGAGCGCAGAAAAGAGATAAACCGACCGTTTACACCTCCAGGGATCCTGCGCTCACCGGTTCGGAACTATCCGGCCGCCTTAACGCGTTCGTCGCGCGACAGCAGCAGCTCGGTGAGGGAGTGATGGCGGGCAACCGCACCCTGGAACTGCGGATGCTGGCAATCCTCAGTCACCGCTATCGTCGGAATACCCGCGGCCCGGGCGGCCTGAAAGCCGCTGGCGCTATCTTCGATAACCAGGCACTGCTCCGCGCGGAGGTTGAGCTTGCGCAGGGTTGAGAGGTAGACCGCCGGGTGCGGCTTGCCCCACGCTTCGTCGTCGGCGCTGGAGATTGCATCGAACCAGGGGCGCAGGGTGAGTTTATCCAGCACGGCGGCAATCACCTGATGGGACGAGGAGGTCGCCAGCGCAATCTTATAGCCGCAGCGGCGGAAATGGGCTAAGGCGTCATTGACCCCCTCCATCGCCTCGCCGCTGGCGGTAATCAGGCCGGTGACCCGCTGCAGGATAGTCTGCTGCAGGCGCTGCGGCGCGACGCTGAGCCGGCAGTGGCGGCACCAGATGCGCGCAATGTCGTCCAGCCGTTTGCCTTTGGTCAAGGTTTCGCACTCCTCGACGCTGACCGTCACGCCCAGCGATGCCAGGGCCTCCATCTGCGCCTGGCGCCACAGGCCTTCCGAGTCAATCAGCACGCCGTCCATGTCAAAAATTACCGCTTTAATACTCATCATCCACCTCAGGCGGACCGCGATATTGCTCACGCGGCCCGTAGACTCTCATCAGGAAAATTCGACGCTTTTACCGCTGCCGGCCGGCTGCTGGCTAAAGCCCGGCTGCTCGACGCGGATAAACGCGCAGAGGAAGAACGCCAGCACGTACAGCGCGGTGTAGGCGATGACCACCCCGATGGTGCTGTAGTACGGCAGCAGGACCACCGCTATCGCCGGGGCGAGGAAGTTGGAGAGCCCCGCCGACAGGTTATAGACCGAAATGGCCGCCCCTTTATGCTTTGGCTCAAGCGCCGGGAACACGGCGGCCATCGGCACGAAGGCGGCAACAAAGATCCCCAGCGCAACCGCCGGGATCAGCGCCATGGCGAAGTTATGCCCGAAGTGCTGCGGAATGTAGTAGAAGGCGAGGCTCGACAGCGCCATGCCGACGCAGCCAAACCAGCGTACCACTTTGATCCAGCCCAGCTTCTCGCCGAGGATCCCCCACAGCACGTTGGAGAAAATGGTGGTGAAGAAGAACACCGCCCACACCTGCAGCCACTCCGAGGTGGTGAAGCCCAGCTCGTCAACAAACATCAGCGGCATAATGACCGCAAAGCCGAATAGCGACAGGGTGTTGATAATACGCACCATGCTGGAGAGCAGAATATTGCGATTGCTGTAGAGCAGCGTGACCGCGCGGCCCAGCTCGGCAAACTTCTCGCGGGTGGTCAGGTTTTGCATATGCCGCGGCGTTTCGATTTTGCGCAGCGCGACCATCGCGATGACGCCGCCGGTGATGCAGAACGCCAGCGCCAGCCACAGCGTGCCGAGCTCGCCGATATGCGGGATGGTAAAGCTCGGGATGTAGCTGCCGAATACGCCGATGCCGATGGAATAGACTGCCCAGAACCAGCCCAGCGCCGAGCTGGCGCTGTCGCTTTTGACGTTGTGAATAATCGCCACGATGAACGAGTAGAGGAACAGCGGATAGGCAAAGCCGCGAATGCCGTAGAACAGCAGGATCAGCGGATAGTTAG
This sequence comes from Klebsiella sp. BIGb0132, assembly GCF_024810075.1. NCBI lineage: Bacteria > Pseudomonadati > Pseudomonadota > Gammaproteobacteria > Enterobacterales > Enterobacteriaceae > Klebsiella > Klebsiella sp. BIGb0132. Next base: position 23,346 of record NZ_JANUDW010000010.1, read on the forward strand.
CGTGTCCGAGGCCAAAAATCAGGAACAGAACGTGGAACACACACCACAGCACGAAGCCGATCATCATCGTTTTCTGCGGGGTGATGATCTCCGCCACCACGCCGGAAATCCACGCCGAGAGCGCGGCGGCCAGGCCGTACAGCGTAAAGGCGAAAGAGGCCTGCGCCGGGGTGAAGCCCAGCTCTTTGATATAGTGCGAGAGAAAAGCCAGCTCGAAACCGTCGCCGGTCATAAACACGGCGATAGCAATGTATCCCCATATCAGATTCAGGGGCAGACCGAGCCACTGTTTATTGGTTGCGGACATAATGACCTCGTTTGCAGGGTACAGGAGTTCGCTCCGATGACGCCACCGGAGCGGTTGTTCTACCCCTCATCGTTCAGGCCGCAGGCGCGTTGCCTTCCCGCGGCCCGAACTCGTTAGGGTATGTTATTTATATTTAGCTCTGACGGTAATTCAGGTCGTTGAGATATAAGGCTTTAAACTGCGCATAGCGCTGCATCAGTGCCTGATGGCGGGCCGGCGTCGTGCGCCAGGTCTGCCAGACTTCCGGCTTTTCGCACACCGCGGCCAGCGGTTTCCCTGCCGCCAGGCAGGCCAGCCGCGCCGCCCCCAGCGCGCCGCCGGTTTCGCCCCCTTTGTGGGTGACTACCGGCATCGCGAGAATATCCGCCAGCAGCTGGGCCCAGAACGGGCTTCGGGCGCCGCCGCCGACCAGCGAGCACTGCTCAATCCGCGTGCCGCTCTCCTTCAGCACCTGCAGGCCGTCGTTGATGCCAAAGCTCACGCCCTCCAGCACCGCGTAGCCCAGCTGCGCACGCAGGCTGGAGTGCGTCATCCCCCAAAACATCCCGCGAGCGTCGGGGTCGTTATGCGGGGTGCGTTCGCCGGAAAGGTACGGCAGGAAGAACGGCGCACTGGCTTTCTCCTCCTCGCTGAGCTGGGCAATCTCCTCCAGCAGAGCGACCTCGGTGGTGCTGGTGAGACGGCAGAACCACTGCAGGCAGCTGGCGGCGCTGAGCATCACGCTCATCTGATGCCACAGGTTCGGCAGCACGTGGCAGAAGGCGTGAACCGCCGACTGCGGCGCCGGACGATAGGCGTCGGTGACCACGAACAGCACGCCGGAGGTCCCGAGAGAGATAAAGGCATCCCCCGGCGAGACCGCCCCAACGCCAATGGCGCTGACCGCGTTATCGCCCCCGCCGCCGGCCACCACCACCGACGCGTTCAGCCCCCAGCGCCCCGCCACCTGCGGATCGAGGGTTGCTGAGACCTCGCAGCCTTCGACCAGCGTCGGCATATGGCTGCGCGACAGGCCGCACTTGTCCAGCAGCGCATCGGACCAGTCGCGCTTCGCCACGTCCAGCCACAGCGTCCCGGCGGCATCCGACATGTCGGAGATTTTGCGGCCGGTCATCCGGTAGCGCAGATAGTCCTTCGGCAGCATCACCGTCGCCGTGCGCTGGAAGTTGGCCGGCTCGTGGCGGCGCACCCACAACAGCTTTGGCGCGGTAAACCCCGGCATCGCCAGGTTTCCCGCCACCTGGTGCAGCTCGGGGGCCATCTCCTCCAACTCGCGGCACTCGTCGGCGCAGCGGGTGTCGTTCCACAGGATGGCCGGGCGGATCACCTCCCCGCGCTCGTCCAGCAGCACCGCGCCGTGCATCTGCCCCGAAAGGCCAATCGCCTTGATGGCCGACCAGTGAGGGCCGCACTTTTCCCGCAGGGTGGTCATCAGATATTCCGTGGCTTCCCACCACGCCTGCGGCGCCTGTTCTGACCAGTGAGGATGGGGCCGCTGAATGCTCAGCGGTGCGCTATGGCTGGCGACGACGTCGTTGTTCTCGTCAATGACCAGCGCTTTCACTTCCGACGTGCCAAGATCGATCCCTAAGTACATAGCCACCTCTTACTTAATCAGCGTATAAACTGCGGCAATCTTCTCGCGCAGCAGCGCCAGGAAGTCCTCGTTCTCCGCCAGCGCGCCAAATAGCGCCCGGTCTTTGGCGTAGACGGCGATCGGGTCGCTGGCCTCAAACATCTCGTGCACCGCCTGCGCGTCGAGGATCCCGTCCTGGTATTGATACGGCAGCGTTCCCTTATGCCACTGCTCCATAAAGACGAAGAACAGCGCCGGGAGCATCGCCGTCGCCTCCGGACGCGCGCCGCGCTGGTAGCACTCCTGCAGGGTCGGGGCGATCATCGCCGGGATTTTAGAGAAGCCGTCCGCCGCCACCCGCTGGTTGGTGTCCTGGATGTAGGGGTTGGTAAAGCGCTTGAGCACCACGTCGCGATAGGTCGCGAGGTCGATACCGTTATCGCCGAGGCACGGGATCACGTCTTCGGTGACGTAGCGATCGGCAATGGCGTAGATGAACCCGGTGAGCGTGCTTTCGTGGATATAGCGCTGGCCGATCAGGGTGCCCGCCCAGGCGATGCAGCTGTGCGAGGCGTTGAGAACGCGGATTTTCGCCTCTTCGTAAGGGATAACCGAGTCCACCATCTCAACGCCAACGGCTTCCAGATTCGGCCGTTCGGCGCGGAAATTATCCTCCACCACCCACTGAATGAAGCTTTCGCCCATCACCGGTGCCCGATCGTCAATGCCGGTTTGCGCTTTGATGCGCGCCGGCAGATCCGCCGCCGGGCGCGGCGTGATGCGGTCAACCATGGTGTTCGGGCAGCTGGCGTTCGCCGCCAGCCACTCGACCAGCGCCTGCCTGCCGGTTAGCTGCAGGAACTCCACCAGCCCGTCGTGAAAGCGCTCGCCGTTGTGGCGGACGTTATCGCAGTTCAGCAGGGTCAGCGGCCCGGCGTTATCCGCCATGCGCTTTTCCAGAATACGCGCGATGGTGCCGTAAATGGTCTTGCAGTCGCCCTGCAGGTCGGCGAGCAGATCGGGGTTGCTGGTCTCCAGGCGATGGCCGGTATTGAGGTAGTAGCCCCCTTCGGTCACGGTGAAGGCAATCACCTTAGTCTGCGGGTTGGCCCCTTCGTCAATCAGCGGCTGCAGCCCCTTCTGCCACGCCAGCAGCTTCTGAATTGAGGTGATTTCTTCATATTCGCGCTCGCCTTCCGGGCTGACGGTCTCCAGCACGTAGCGCCCGCCCTGCGCGGCCAGCGCCTGCACCACCTGCTCGGCATCGTCGCGAATGTTGCCAGCGGCGATATGCCAGCGCTTATCGCCGCTGGCGATCAGGCGATGCAGGTACCACGCCTGATGCGCACGGTGAAAAGAACCCAAACCGATGTGAAGCCATGTGTATTGCTGATTCATATTCTGATCTCCTTGAGTGATGTGGCCCACTGTAGATGATCATTTGACCCAATTAAGAGCCATAGATCACAAAAGAGCAATTACCCAAAGAAATTACAAATGACCAAAAGCGAGCAAAAGCTTGCCTGTTTTCTGAGCCGCGGCCAAAATGCTGCTAACAGTCAACATCAGCGGGCCTGCAGAAAGACGAACGTCTCGCCGTGGCCGCAAACTTAAGGCAGGGAACCGTGAGTAAAGAAGATGACATCAGGCTGGACCAGAAGGTCCGCGCCGCGTGGATGTACTACATTGCCGGCCAGAATCAGAGCGAGATCGCCAGCCAGCTCGGCACCTCAAGGCCGGTAGTCCAGCGGCTGATTGCCGCGGCGAAAGAGGAAGGTATCGTCTCGATTGGGCTACATCATCCGGTAGCAAACTGCCTCGACTACGCCCAGCTGCTGCAGGAAAAATATCGGCTTATCGACTGCAATATCGTCCCGGCCTACAGCGAGGAGAGCACCCTCGACAGCGTGTCGTTCGGCTGCTACCAGCTGATGGCCCGCTATCTGCAGGACGATAAGGCCAAAATCATCGGCATTGGCTCCGGGCTGACGCTGAAGAAAACCATGCAGCGCATCGATTTCGACAGCTTCAACACCCGCTGCGTGGCGCTGATAAGCGCGATGGATGCCGACGGACAGTGCAACTACTACGACGACGTTCCCCTGCTGCTGGCGCGGAAAATTCAGGCCAAGTATTACCAGTGGCCGGCGCCGCGCTACGCGCAAACGGCGGACGAGCACCGGATGTGGTGCACCAGCCGGCTGTTTCAGAGCGTGTCGGGCGTCGCGCAGCAGGCGGACGTGATTTTCGTCGGCATCGGCCCGCTGGGCACGCAGAGCCCGATCTTCAAGGACGGATTTATTAATCAGGCGCAGCTGGACGAGCTGACGGCGCAGGGCGGGATCGGCGAGATCCTCGGCCGCTTTATTGATGCCGAAGGCGGCGTGGTGGAGAGCAATATCAACCAGATGATCACCAGCTACGATATCCGCCACAACCGCTGCCCGCGCATTGCGGTGGCCTGCGGCGAATACAAGCGTCCGGCGATTCTGGCCGCGCTGAAAGGCGGCTGGATCAACGGCCTGGTGACCGATGAACACACCGCCCGCTGGCTGCTAACGCGCTAGCGCCCGCGCGGCGCTCAGATAAGCTCCCGGCTGCCGATCAGCAGCGGCGGAATTTCGACCAGCTGCTTAGCGGCATCGCCGGAATCGATAATGGCGAACACCGCCTCCAGCATCGCCGGCACGTTCTGCTGAACCATATCGATATCGTGCCCCAGCAGATAGACGAAGGGATCCCAGTCAAAGCAGCCCATCGGCGGCTGCCCGGTGCCGGTCAGGCCCCGCTGGGCCAGCCAGCGGACGACCCCTTCAAGCGAGATGGTGGAGTTGACGAAGAAGCCCTGCAGATGCTCATCCGGCGCGCCGAAGCGGGCCTGCATGCTGGCCTCAACTTTGCCTTTCGAGTAGCCGGGGGCGAGAATATTTTCCGCCGGTACGCTCAGGCCGCGCGCCCGATGCGCGTCGTGAAAGCCGCGCAGGCGCTCAAGGGTGTTGTGGTCGCTGCTGCGTCCGCCGACGAAGGTCAGCGGTGCGAGGCTGCCGTGCCGGCGCAGGCTGTTGTCGAGGATTTTATCGGTCAGCGCCCGCGCCCCGGCGTAGTTATCGGAAATCACCGACGGCGCAATGGTGCCCGGCAGGTCAAGGTTGACGGTGGGCACGCCCGCCTGCTGGCACAGCTCGGTAATTTTGTCCGGGTTGGTCGCCCCGGTCGCCACCACCCAGTCCACCTGCCATGAGAGCATCGCCTTCACGGCTTCAATCTCCAGCTCCGGGCGTCGACGGGTACAGGTAATAATCGGCAGCAGGCCGCGCTCGCGCGCCATCTCTTCAAAGCTTTCGGCCACCGATCCGAAGTAGCGGTTATCATATTTAGGGACGATCATGCCGATCACGTGGGATTTTTTACTGCGCAGCATGCTGGCCTGGCGGTTGATCGCATAGCCCTGCTCTTCGGCAATCCGGGTAACCTTCTCCGCCAGCTTCGCGCTGATACGGCGCTTTTTCCAGTTGCCGTTGAGGATCGCGCTGACCGCGCTTGCCGAGACGCCGGATAATTCCGCCAGATCGTAGATAGTGATTTTTTTCATTTTCCCAACTTGCGTCACAAATTCATTTCGCTGTTAATTTACCCACTTGCTCAATCGATGAAGCTGGCGCACATTAGCTTCATCGATTGAGCTACCACTATGCTCCCCGGCGCGCCAGGTCGCACGCCGCTCAGTATCCAGCGTATATAAATAAATGATGCTGATATTCAAAATCTTAGCAAGTTTTAGTGCCTGACTCCAACGCTGGTCCCGGCTTATTGCGGGCCAGATCGATTTACCAAAATAGACTCGGTGAAGGATTATAAAATGAACCACTCTGTATCCTCTATGAATACTTCTCTCAATGGTAAAGTCGCTGCGGTGACCGGCGCGGCTTCCGGTATCGGCCTTGAATGCGCCAAAACCCTGCTCTCGGCGGGCGCGAAGGTGGTGCTGATCGACCGCGAAGGCGAAAAGCTCAATAAGATTGTGGCCGAACTGGGCGAAAACGCCTTTGCCCTGCAGGTGGATCTGATGCAGGGCGAACAGGTCGATAATATTCTGCCCGGCATTCTTAAGCTGGCGGGCGGGCTGGATATCTTCCACGCCAACGCCGGCGCCTATATCGGCGGGCCGGTGGCCGAAGGCGATCCGGACGTGTGGGATCGCGTGCTGCATCTCAACACCAACGCCGCCTTCCGCTGCGTGCGCAGCGTACTGCCGCACCTGATCGCACAGAAGTCCGGCGATATCATCTTCACCAGCTCCATCGCCGGGGTGGTGCCGGTTATCTGGGAGCCTATCTACACCGCCTCGAAATTTGCGGTTCAAGCCTTCGTGCACACCACCCGCCGTCAGGTGTCGCAGTACGGCGTACGCGTCGGCGCGGTCCTGCCTGGCCCGGTGGTGACCGCCCTGCTCGACGACTGGCCGAAAGAAAAAATGGAGGAGGCGCTGGCCAACGGCAGCCTGATGCAGCCGATTGAGGTGGCTGAATCCGTGCTGTTTATGGTGACCCGCTCGAAGAACGTCACCGTGCGCGACCTCGTTATCCTGCCTAACAGCGTGGATCTCTAACTCTTCAATCAGGCTGGCTAAAGGATGGCTCTATGAACTGCGATACACCAACCATTATTGGCGTCGATGTCGGCTCGGGCAGCGTGCGGGCGGGCATTTTCAACCTCAATGGTGAACTGCTCGCCCACGCGACGCGGGAGATTACCCTCTTTCGCAGCGCGGGCAGCATGGTTGAACAATCCAGCAGCGAGATTTGGCAGGCGGTGTGCGATTGTATTAAAACCGCGATCGCGCGCGCCGGCGCCGCGCCGGGCTCGGTGGCGGGCATTGGCTTCGACGCCACCTGTTCACTGGTGGTGGTCGGTGAAAACGACGCGCCGCTGGCGGTGGGTCCTTCAGAAGACCCCAACCGCGACATTATCGTCTGGATGGATCACCGCGCGACCGGGCAGGCGGAAAAGATTAACGCCACCCGTCATCCGGTGCTGCAGTACGTCGGCGGCATTATCTCGCCGGAGATGGAGACGCCGAAGATACTGTGGCTGAAAGAGAACCGCCCGCAGACCTATCGGCAGGCGCGACACTTTTTTGACCTCGCAGACTACCTCACCTGGCGCGCCACCGGCGACGAAGCCCGCTCGGTCTGTACCGTCACCTGTAAATGGACCTATCTGGCCCACGAGCAGCGCTGGGATGCCGACTACTTCCGCCAGATTGGGCTCGCCGAGCTGGCGGATGAAGACTTTGCGCGCATCGGCCAGCGCATTGTCGATCCGGGAACGCCCTGCGGCAGCGGCCTTACCGCCGTCGCCGCTCAGCAGATGGGCCTGCCCGTCGGAACGCCGGTGGCGGTTGGCATGATTGACGCCCACGCCGGCGGCATTGGCACCGTTGGGGTGCTCGACGGCGCGCTCAGCAATATGGCCTACGTGTTCGGCACCTCCTCCTGCACCATGACCACCTCGCAGGAGGCCATCTTCGTACCCGGCGTCTGGGGTCCGTACTACTCGGCGATGGTGCCGGGCTTCTGGCTTAATGAAGGCGGCCAGAGCGCGGCCGGCGCCGCTATCGACCGGCTGCTGAGCTTCCATCCGGCGGCGCACGAGGCCCGCCAGTTGGCGCAGGAGGCCGGGCTGCCGCTGCCGGTCTATCTCGCGGACCGGGTGCTGGCCCGCCTGGAGAACCCCTCCGAGGCGGTACACCTCGCCGCCGGCCTGCACGTGGTGCCCGAATTCTTAGGCAACCGCGCCCCGCTGGCGGATCCTGGCGCCAGGGCGATCGTTGCCGGGCTGGGAATGGAAGGGGATATCGATAATCTGCTGGCGCTGTACGTGGCCGGGCTGTGCGGTATCGGCTACGGCCTGCGGCAGATCCTTGATGCCCAGGAGGCCTGCGGCGTGCGCAGCGAGAATATCGTGATTAGCGGCGGCGCGGGGCAGCATCCGCTGGTTCGCCAGATGCTGGCCGATACCTGCGGGATCCCGGTGATGAGCACGGAGTGCAGCGAGCCGGTGCTGCTGGGTTCGGCGATTCTTGGCGCCGTCGCCGGCGGGGTTTGCGCGTCGCTGCCGGAGGCGATGACGCGGTTTACCCGGGTGGACAGGACCTATGGTAGCGCGACGCAGTATCAGGGGGTTCACCAGCGTAGGTATGAGGCTTATTTGGCTCTGCAGAAGACGGCAAGGCTGATAAGGGAGTAGCGGCGGGTGGCGTTCGGTGGGTTTAAGGAGGAGCCGGTCTGGCTCCCTGAGGTTTGCCGGTAGCCGCGGCGGAGGATATTTTCCTGCTGCGCAGGATGTTGCAGCCCGTTGCCGTCACATAAGGTTTGGTGGTCGCCACGGTGGAGGATATTTTCTTGCTCCGCAGGATATTGCGCTCCCCGGCGGTTTCCCTGCTCCATGTTTCCCGAAGCGCAGGGAGCGCACAGGGGGCGGCCCATCGCCGCCGCCCCCTGTGCCCCCGGGCTCCGGCCTGCCAGCAGCGTCTCAGCGATTTTGAGGCCGACAACACCCGCAGTTTCAGCCAGTATCGTTGCGGTGGCGGAGGATATTTTCTTGCTCCGCAGGATGTTGCGCTCCCCGGCGGTTTCCCTGCTCCATGTTTCCCGAAGCGCAGGGAGCGCACAGGGGGCGGCCCATCGCCGCCGCCCCCTGTACCCCCGGGCTCCGGCCAGCCAAAATCGCCGCTGCGCGGTCCCTTCGACCGATGCCGTCAGGCTGTCGGGTCGGGCCGAGGAAACGTCCTTGTAAATCACGGCCCTCAGCCCGCATCCATGCGGGCTGCCCCGGCCTGTCGGCAGCGTCTCAGCGATTTTGAGGCCGACAACACCCGCCGTTTCAGCTGGCTTCAGAGCATTCGATAAACGACATTCAAAGACATAAAAGACATGCCTAGGCTATGGTTACCTTGCCGTCGAGATAGACGTCCTGCACGGCGTTGATCAGCTTCACGCCGTCGGCCATCGATTTTTTGAAGGCTTTACGTCCGAGGATCAGCCCCATGCCGCCGGCGCGCTTGTTGATGACCGCCGTACGGACGGCATCGGTCAGGTCTGTTTCGCCCCCTGCTGCGCCGCCGGAGTTAATCAGCCCCGCCCGCCCCATATAGCAGTTCGCCAGCTGGTAGCGAACCAGGTCGATCGGGTTGTCGGTGGTCAGCTTGCTGTAGACGCGGTCGTCGGTATAGCCGAAGTTAACCGCCTTATAGCCGCCGTTATTTTCCGCCATTTTCTGCTTCACGATATCCGCGCCAATGGTCGCCGCGAGGTGGTTAGCCTGCCCGGTTAGATCGGCGGAGACGTGGTAATCAACGCCATCTTTCTTAAATGCCGGATTGCGCAGATAGGCCCACAGCACGGTGACCAGCCCCAGCTCATGCGCGCGTTCGAACGCCGCGGAGATCTCTTCTATCTGGCGCCGCGACTCTTCGGAACCGAAATAGATAGTTGCCCCCACCGCCACCGCGCCCATATTAAAGGCCTGCTCAACGCTGGCGTACAGCGTCTGGTCAAAGGTGTTCGGGTAGCTCAGGGTCTCGTTGTGATTGAGCTTAACGAGGAACGGAATGCGGTGCGCGTAGCGGCGCGATACCGAGGCCAGCACGCCGTAGGTTGACGCCACGCAGTTACAGCCGGCCTCAATCGCCAGCTCGACGATATTTTTCGGATCGAAGTACAGCGGGTTGGCGGCAAAAGAGGCGCCGGCCGAGTGCTCCACGCCCTGGTCAACCGGCAGGATCGACAGGTAGCCGGTGCCGGCCAGGCGCCCCGTGTTGTACAGGGTTTGCATATTACGCAGCACCGCCGGCGGACGATTGTTATCAACCATCACCCGGTCGACGTAATCCGATCCCGGTAAATAGAGCTGATCGGCTGGAATAGTCATACAACGGTGCTGTAACAGGCTGTCGGCATCTTTGCCAAGCAACTGCGTAATATCAGTCATAGCAATAACTCCCGTAAGGCCGGCCGCGGCCGGCGTCAATGTTCCTGACCCAACTTTTTTGGGCAGGTTAAGCCTGGTACCGACTTAGCAGATTTTCCAGCCGGGATCGCATTTTTTCAGCAACATCTGCTGGCACGATTCAGATACGAAAAAGTGTTAGCTTGCTCAAACAATCAGCGCAATGGTATTTCAAAGGTATTATCAAGTGGTACTCTCAATGCGTACCTTACTTGTCATGAAGGATCTCCAAATGAAAACTACAGCAAAGCTGTCGTTCATGATGTTCGTTGAGTGGTTTATCTGGGGAGCGTGGTTTGTTCCCCTGTGGCTGTGGCTGAGCAAAAGCGGCTTCAGCGCCGGCGAAATTGGCTGGTCCTATGCCTGTACCGCCATCGCCGCTATTCTCTCCCCGGTGCTGGTCGGCTCGCTGACGGACCGCTTCTTCTCGGCGCAAAAAGTACTGGCGATTCTGATGTTCGCCGGGGCAATACTGATGTACTTCGCCGCGCAGCAGACCACCTTCAGCGGCTTCTTCCCGCTGCTGCTGGCCTACTCGCTCACCTACATGCCGACCATCGCCCTAACCAACAGCATCGCCTTTTCCAACGTTGCCGACGTCGAGCGCGATTTCCCGCGCATTCGGGTCATGGGGACCATCGGCTGGATCGGCTCCGGCCTGGTATGCGGCTTCCTGCCGGGAATGCTCGGCCTGAGCGATATCTCACCCACCAACGTACCGTTGCTGATCGCCGCGGGGAGCTCACTGGTGCTGGGGATTTTTGCGCTGTGCCTGCCGGATACGCCGCCGAAGAGCACCGGCAAGCTGAACCTGAAGGTGATGCTGGGGCTGGACGCGCTGATCATGCTGCGCGACCGCAACTTCCTCGTCTTTTTCTTCTGCTCGTTCCTCTTCGCCATGCCGCTGGCCTTCTACTACATCTTTGCCAACGGCTATCTCAGCGAATCGGGAATGAATAATGCCACCGGCTGGATGACTCTCGGCCAGTTCTCTGAAATCTTCTTTATGCTGGCGCTGCCGTTCTTCACCCGGCGCTTTGGTATTAAAAAGGTTCTATTGTTTGGTCTTATTACCGCCGCCATCCGCTACGGCTTTTTCGTCTACGGCGCGGCAGATAACTATTTCACCTATACGCTGATGTTCCTCGGTATTCTGCTGCACGGCGTCAGCTACGACTTCTATTACGTCACCGCCTATATCTACGTCGATAAAAAGGCGCCGGTGGCGATGCGCAACGCCGCTCAGGGGCTAATCACCCTCTGCTGTCAGGGATTCGGCAGCCTGCTGGGCTACCGCCTCGGCGGGGTGATGATGGAGAAAATGTTTGCCTACCCGACGCCGGTTAACGGCCATACCTTTAACTGGGCTGGGATGTGGACGTTCGGCGCCATAATGATTGCCGTTATCGCCGTCCTGTTCATGGTGTTCTTCCGCGAGTCGGATAAGGAGATCACCACCATTGACATCGATACGCAGGATGCTGCGCTTACACAAGAGGAAGTCAAATGAAAGCAGAACGTATTCTCGGAGCCCTTTACGGGCAGGCGTTAGGGGATGCGATGGGCATGCCGTCGGAGCTATGGCCAAGATCGCGGGTGAAGGCCCATTTCGGCTGGATCGACCGTTTCCTGCCCGGTCCGGCGGAAAACAATGCCGCCTGTTACTTTGCCGAGGCCGAGTTCACCGACGACACCTCGATGGCCCTGTGCCTCGCCGATGCCATCATCGAGTGCGACGGGCGGATTGTTCCCGATACCATCGGTCGCCACATCCTGCGCTGGGCGGAGGAGTTTGACGCCTTTAATAAAAACGTCCTCGGGCCGACGTCGAAAATCGCCCTCAAGGCCATTCGCCGCGGCACGCCGGTGAGCGAGCTGGAGAATAACGGGGTGACCAACGGCGCGGCCATGCGCGCCTCGCCGCTGGGATGCCTGCTGCCGACCGGCGACCTCGACGCCTTTATTCACGAGGTCGCCGCCGCCTCCAGCCCGACGCATAAATCTGATTTAGCCATCGCCGGCGCGACGGTCATCGCCTGGGCCATCTCGCGCGCCGTTGACGGCGCAAGCTGGTCCGCCATCGCCGACGCGCTACCGGCCATCGCCGGGCACGCCCAGCAGCAGCGCACCACCACCTTTAGCGCCTCGCTGGCCCTGCGCATTGAGCTGGCGCTGCGCACCGTTCGCGGCGCGGGTGGAGTCGAGTCCGCCTGCGAGCAGCTTTATCAGCTGGTGGGGGCCGGAACCAGCACTATCGAATCCGTGCCCTGCGCCGTGGCGATGGTGGAGCTTGCCGGCACCGACCCTAACCGCTGCGCGGTACTTTGCGCCAACCTTGGCGGCGATACCGATACCATCGGCGCGATGGCCACCGCCATCTGCGGGGCGCTCAACGGCATAGCGGCCATCGATAGCCGGCTCAAAGCGCGTCTGGACGAGGTCAACAGACTCGACTTCACGCGCTACGCCGACGCTCTCGGCCGCTACCGCCGGCAGCGGGAGGCGCAATGAATAGCCGCCAGCTGAGCGATAAGCTCGCCACCCTCAGCGCCGTCAGGCCGGTGACGGTTATCGGGGCCGCGGTGATCGACGTCATTGCGGACGCCTACGCCCTGCCGTGGCGCGGTTGCGATATCGAGCTGCGGCAGCAGAGCGTCAACGTTGGCGGCTGCGCCCTGAATATTGCGGTGGCGCTAAAAAGGCTGGGTATCGCGGCGCAAAACGCCCTGCCGGTCGGCGAAGGGGTGTGGGCAGACATCATCCGCAATCGCCTGGCGCAGGAGGGGATAACCAGCGTTATCACCCGCGCCAGCGGCGACAACGGCTGGTGCCTGGCGCTGGTGGAGCCGGACGGGGAGCGCACGTTTATGTCGTTCAGCGGCGTCGAAAACCAGTGGCGCGACGACTGGCTCACGCCGCTCAGCGCCGGGCCCAGCGGCCTGGTCTATCTTTCCGGCTACCAGCTGGCCTCCCCCAGCGGCGAGCGGCTGGTGGCGTGGCTGGAGAAGCAGCGTGACGTCACGCCGTTTATCGACTTTGGTCCGCGCATTGCCGATATCCCCGAGGCATTCATGGCGCGCCTGATGGCGCTGAAGCCACTGATTTCCGTTAACCGTCAGGAGGCGCTGATTGCCGCCGAGGCCAACGGCTTCTCCGCCGAGGTGAGCGAGTTCGGCGCCGCGTGGCTGAAGAAGTATGGCGCTCCGCTGATCGTCCGCCTGGATAAAGAAGGCGCGTGGTATTTCAGCCCGCAGGGCTGCGGTGAGGTCGCGGCCTTCCCGGCGACGGTGGTCGATACCATCGGCGCCGGGGACAGCCACGCGGGCGGCACTCTGGCCGGACTTGCCGCCGGCTGGAGCCTGCAGGAGGCGGTGACGCTGGGGAATGCGGTGGCGGCATGGGTGGTCAGCCACCGTGGCGGCGACTGCGCCCCGGATCGCGAAACCCTACTCCTCGCACACAAAGACGTATAGATCGCTGCGGCAGTAGCTAATGCTGTATTCGATAGGGTGCTGGTGCTGATCGAGGGCAACCTGCTTGATCACCAGCACAGGGATCGCGCTATCCATCTGAATATGCGACTGAAACTCGGCATCCGGCATGCGGGCGCTGACCCGGGAGCGGGTGCGCTGGGGGAGGATCTGCTGGCTGCGGAAGTAGTCGTACAGCGAGACGCTGATCGCCTCGACGTCGTGGATAAGGTGCGCGGGCACCCACGACTCTTCGAGCGATACCGCCGCGTCATCCACGTAGCGAATGCGCTTGAGCATAAACACGTCGCTGCCGGCGGCAATCGCCAGCTGCTGCGCGACCTCCTCCGGACATTTGACGATCCGCTTGTTGACCCACAGGGTGTCGGGCTTTTTGCCGCGCAGCACAACCTGCTGGGTAAAGCCGCGCGCCTCCTTCAGCGAATACTCGAAAATATTGTTAACCCGGGTGCCGTAGCCCTGGGCGCGGGTGACCACGCCCTCATCTTCCAGCGTCCTCAGCGCCTTGCGCACGGTGATGCGCGACACGCCGGTGAGCTGGCTCAGATCGCGCTCGCCGGGCAGGATATTGCCGTTTTCCAGCCAGCCGCTGCGCACGGCGTCTTTGATGGTGTCGGCAAACCTGATGTACAGCGGCGCGTTATCCTCCGCGGCCATGCGTTCAACGAGCTGGTGAATCAACCGGGTATGCGCCTGTTCCATTTGTCTTTTCCTGACTGAAATCTGGCGTCAGTATATCAGGCTTACCACCAGGCGTGGAAATGATGCACCGGGCCAATCCCCTGCCCCACCTCCAGCGAATCCGCCTGCGCCAGCGCCGCCGAGAGCCAGCCTTTGGCCTCGGCGACCGTTTGCCCCCAGTCGCCGTAGCGCGGGCGCAGCGCGGCCAGCGCGGCGGAGAGCGTACAGCCGGTGCCGTGGGTATTTTTGGTGAGGATCCGCGGGGCAGTGAAGCGCTGCTCGCCTTCGGCGCTAAAGAGCCAGTCCGGGCTTTCGGCATCATCGAGATGACCGCCCTTCATCAGCACCGCGCCGCAGCCCAGCGCCAGCAGCGCCCGGCCCTGCTCGAGCATCTCTTTTTCATTGCGCGCGTGCGGCGCATCCAGCAGCGCCGCGGCCTCCGGCAGGTTGGGCGTTATCAGCGAAACCTGCGGCAGCAGCCGGGTGCGCAGCGTCGCCACCGCCGACGCTGACAGCAGCGGATCGCCGCTTTTCGCCAGCATCACCGTATCCAGCACCACGTTGGCGATCCGATAGCGCGCCAGCCGCTCCGCCACGGCCTCGACGATATCCGTCTCCGCCAGCATGCCAATCTTGGTGGTATCGATACGGACGTCGCTGAACACCGAGTCCAGCTGGGCGGCAACAAAGTCAGGCTCGATGCGGTACACCGACTGCACGCCGCGGGTATTCTGCGCCACCAGCGCGGTGATCACCGAGCAGCCGTAGGCCCCGAGGGCGGAGAAGGTTTTAAGATCGGCCTGAATGCCCGCGCCGCCGCTGGGATCGGTGCCGGCAATCGTTAAGGCATTGATTCGCTTCATTGCAGCTCCTCCCCGTACAGCGCATCAAGGAACGCCGGGGTAAAGCTGCCCGGACCGCCCTGACGAGCAGCCCGCCCGCCCGCCAGCTTCATCAGGCCACAGGCCGCCGCGACGTTTTCCAGTCGGTCGCCGGGCAGCGCCGTACTGGCGGCAACCACCGCAGACAGGGCGCAGCCGGTGCCAACAACCCGGGTCATCAGGGGATCCCCGCCGCTGACGGCGCACGTGCGCTGGCCGTCGGTGACGTAATCCACCTCACCGGTCACCGCCACCACCGTATTCAGCTGACGCGCCAGCGCCCGGGCGGCCGGCAGCGCCGCCGCCGCGGTATCAGTGGTATCGACCCCGCGCCCGCCGCCGCTCATCCCCGCGAGGGCCATAATTTCCGAGGCGTTGCCGCGAACGGCAGCCGGCTGCAGGGTTAGCAGGTCGCGACAGAATTCGCTGCGCAGCGTGAGCGCCCCGACCGCAACCGGGTCCAGCACCCACGGCTTGCCCGCCCGCTGCGCGCTGGAGACGGCCGCGCGCATGGCGTCGGCGCGGTCGACGGTTAAGGTGCCGACGTTAATCAGCAGCGCATCGGCGATGGCGGCAAACTGGCTGGCCTCCTGCGGGTCAATCACCATCGCCGGGGAAGCGCCAATCGCCAGCAGAACGTTGGCGGTGAACGTCTGCACCACGTCGTTGGTCATGCAGTGAATAAGGGGGGAGTGGCGGCGAAAAAGATGTTGCAGATGCGCGATATGCGCGGGGTTCAGTGGCTCAGCTTGCATCGTTTGCTCCAGCCAGGCGATGAAGAAGCAACGACCTTGTGGTCTCTGACTTCCCTACGCTGGCATTATCCAGATCAGGTGGTACGGGTTTTTCTCAGCCTTCACAAGGAAGGGCACCCCGAGTCATGTAGATTGAATCTCTATACTTTTTGCCAGATTAGGGGAAGTGGCTGGCTGATGCAAGCGCGCCCTTGTGGTTATCGCTTCTTCGCCTTAGAAAGGTATCTGACCCTTTTTGCCCCCACCGAACTGGAAAAAGCAGCCGAAGCGCCTTTATCTTATCCACCCGGTGAAGATTGAGCGCGTGAATCGCTGGCGATGGTGTGTGGTAAGAATGTATCAAGTCTCAGATTGAATATAGGATGCAACGTGTACGCTGGCGCATTGCCGCTACTGGACGGCATTGCAGAACTACGTAGCGAATTACCGTTAAGGGTTATTTTATTGTGTCTTCTATCCTTCTTTCTTCGGTTTCATCCATGCATCATCCTAAGCTGGCAATGACATTCCACTCTCCTTATTTGGTTAACTTTCCATTGCCATCAATAAAAAATTCATGAGCGTACTTTTTATTATTTAACCCATAATTGATCGCATAGGTGTGATTATTCTTCCATTTCACATTTATGCAATTATCCGGATAAGAAGAATTTGATTTATTATAACCTGAGCTAACCACTGTTTCTATTTTACCGTTTTCCCTTGTATCAACAGTGTAATAGTTCAATACATCTTTATCATCTTCACTGAAACAAAGATGTTCGCCCTTGATAAATGTCGTTCTTGGGTGTGGCGCAGGATTACCGCCAGGGCAACCGGAAAGAAGGAAAACTAAAAGTAGAATAGTTAATCTCTTCATGCCGGAAATCCCTTCATCACACTTCCGTATCTTAGGAGCAATGAGTAATCAGACTCTTTAGGCTCATAGTCTCATCTACAGGCATTCAAAATCCCTCTACTCTGCAATGGCATTGGTCATTTATCGTACTACCATGCAATCAAATAGAGGAAATATTTTTTCCGGGAAAGTTCTGATTATCAGCTGGTCAATGCAACTCCGGATGACAAAAGATATTGTCCTGATGCGCTTCTGATGGCCGTGGATTTAGATCCGCTTAATAGGCCATACAAGTTAACTTAAGCCCTTCGATTTTAAGCGCTGCCCCGGAGCGAGAGTCCAGACTTTCAGAGCTTTCCCTGAAATCTCCATTCCTGATAACGGCCGCACACGTGTACGATTGACACTCAAAACAACACAAAATATGAGGATTAATAGAGTGGCAATAATGGTCATAAGGGAGCGACGAATGACAGGGTTTTATAAAGTAAACTCGCATAGCATTTATAGCGTTTATCTGAATACGGCTGACCCATTGAATGATAAAGATTGTGACCAACCGGCCTTTAATCGTCTTTCCGCTAACGTGGGGAATAGTCCTGGAGTCAGATCGTTGCGGCCAGTAGCGACAAAACTCTGCTAGTGGAAGATTAAAAATGATGAAAAAAGCACTCATTTTCACCCTGGCTGCGGTTCACCCCGCTTCTTATGCTGACGGTCTCGGCTGCGCTTCCGTGGGTGCGTCAATGGAATTATCCCTGTTTGACGCTATCTCAAAGGATTTAAAAATCGATCCAGCCGCGATTCAAAGAGATAAAACGACGGTAGAGATAATCAATACGGCAACCGTATCAGAACTCTATGCAGAATCGCTGGCTAAAAGGGACCATAAAGAAAGCATTGATAAAGGCCTGGCGACAATTCCCGTGAGGGATTATTTCTCCAGCTACTATGAGAACAACGCTCAGTCCATTACCGCAAAATATACCTACACCAACGTCCGGGGCATGAAAGATATATTCATTGCCTCCAGCCTTATGAATAAAGATGAGTGTTCCATCAGATTTAATGGCTACCTTACCCTCGGCAGAGAGTTTTAATAGTTAACGGGGCTTAGGGATCTATAAAACCCTTTATTTCTTAATTAATTTTAGCGTTATCACTATATCTTGCCTGGTCACTATGTGAACCTCAGCTAATCCCCCAGACAAAAAGCGTGTCCTTTGGAGCAGCAGGCTCATGCTGTTTCCCAGCGGCCGCAGCAGCGGCCCTTTCCCGCGCTTCCTGCACGCCAATCGTCTGTTTTTTTCGATCGCGCTGCGGCTCCTTAGCACATTGTTGGGCCAGACGGCCTTCGTTCTGCTGCCTGAACCATGTCCCATGCCATAGAAACGCCCGGCAACAAATCTAGTACTAAAGTAGTAATTTATTAACTAAATGAAGATTTATGTAACCAAAAATTCGCCCTTTTTAAACAAGTAGTTATAGTTTTAGCAAGCGTTACAAGGTGTGACCCGTTGTCACATCGATATTACCGAGTGAATCACCGAAAAATCATGAGGATTCCAATGAAATTGACACCAATAGTAAAGGGAATGGCGTTAGCCGGGGTGCTATCGACCTTTGCCCTTTCCGCCTGGGCAGACACTTCCCCCAAAGAAGCGACCGCCGCCACCAAACAGGCAAACGATGCCCTTTACAACCAGCTGCCCTTCTCCGACAACACCGATTTTAGTAACGCGCATAAAGGCTTTATTGCCGCTCTGCCTGGCGATGTCATCAAAGGCGAGCAGGGCAACGTCGTCTGGGATCCTCAGCAGTACGCCTTCATCAAAGAAGGGGAAAAGGCGCCGGATACCGTCAACCCGAGCCTGTGGCGTCAGTCTCAGCTGATTAACATCAGCGGCCTGTTTGAAGTGACCGAAGGCGTCTATCAGATCCGCAACCTCGATCTCTCCAACATGACCATCATCGAAGGTAAAGAAGGCATTACCGTCGTTGACCCGCTGGTATCCGCTGAAACCGCGAAAGTGGGCATGGACCTGTACTACAAAAACCGCGGCAAGAAGCCGGTGGTGGCCGTTATCTACACCCACAGCCACGTTGACCACTACGGCGGCGTGCGCGGCGTCATTGATGAAGCCGACGTGAAGTCGGGCAAAGTGAAAGTCTATGCGCCGGCCGGCTTTATGGAAGCCGCCGTGGCGGAAAACATCATGGCCGGTAACGTCATGAGCCGTCGCGCCAGCTATATGTACGGCAACCTGCTGAAGCCGGAAGCCACCGGCCAGGTCGGCGCAGGGCTGGGTACCACCACCTCTGCCGGCACCGTGACCCTGATTGCTCCGACCAACATCATTGAAAAAGACGGCCAGAAAGAGGTTATCGACGGCCTGACCTATGATTTCATGCTGGCGCCGGGCTCTGAAGCACCGTCTGAAATGCTGTGGTATATCGAAGAGAAGAAGCTCATCGAAGCGGCGGAAGACGTCACCCATACCCTGCACAACACCTACTCCCTGCGCGGGGCCAAAATCCGCGAGCCGCTGCCGTGGTCGAAATATATCAACGAAGCGATCGTTCGCTGGGGCGACAAAGCTGAGATCATCATGGCTCAGCACCACTGGCCGACCTGGGGCAACGAAAACGTCGTCACCCTGCTGAAGAGCCAGCGTGACCTCTATCGTTACATCAACGACCAGACCCTGCGCATGGCTAACGAAGGGCTGACCCGCGACGAAATTGCCGCCAAATTCAAGCTGCCGGACAGCCTGGCGCACACCTGGGCCAACCGCGGCTACTACGGTTCCGTCAGCCACGACGTGAAGGCCACCTACGTGCTGTACCTCGGCTGGTTCGACGGCAACCCGGCCACCCTCGACGAGCTGCCGCCGGAAGAAGCGGCTAAAAAGTTTGTTGATTACATGGGCGGCGCCGACGCCATCATGAAGAAGGCCAAAGAGGACTATGACCAGGGTAACTACCGCTGGGTAGCCCAGGTGGTGAGCAAAATCGTCTTCGCCGACCCGAAAAACCAGGCGGCGCGTAATCTGGAAGCGGATGCCCTGGAGCAGCTGGGTTACCAGGCTGAATCCGGTCCGTGGCGCAACTTCTACCTCACCGGCGCGCAGGAGCTGCGCAACGGCGTGGTGAAAGGCCCGACGCCGAACACCGCCAGCCCGGATACCGTCCGCGCGATGACCCCGGAAATGTTCTTTGACTATCTGGCGGTACACATCAACGGTGAGAAAGCCGGTAAAGCCAAAGCGGTCTTCAACATCGACCTCGGCAACGACGGCGGCAAGTATAAGCTGGAGCTGGAAAACGGCGTGCTGAACCACACCGCGAAGGCCGAAGCGAAAGATGCGGATGCCACTATCGTGCTGGACCGTGCGACCCTGAACAAAATCATCCTGAAAGAAGAAACGCTGAAACAGGCTGAAGATAAGGGTGAAGTGAAGGTCACCGGTAACGGGACGAAGCTGGATGAGATGCTGGGCTACATGGACAAGTTCGAGTTCTGGTTCAACATTGTGACGCCGTAAACCTCCCCCCGCGGCCTCCGGTCGCGGGATTTCTCTGCGCTAATACTCCTCGGGCAGCGCCGGGTCGATAGACACCAGCTTTCCTCTTGCCATCGTGATGTAGCCCCCGGCCTTGAGGTCGGCAAGCACCCGGAAAACGTGGGTCCGCGAAAGATTGGTTCGCTTGATGATAAACAGCGCCAGGCCTTCATTTTCACCCTCATGCGTATTCTGCCGGTAGAGATAGCGAAACAGCATCGGCCGGATGGTCTGGTAGCTGGTCAGCTGCCGACGCTCGTTATGCAGGTCGATGGTGAAAATAGTCATATACACCAGAATCGTCGCCAGCTCCTGCACGCGCTGCGGATTATTTTGGATAAAGATACGGTCAAACGCCTCATAGGATATTTTAATAAGCCTGACCGGCGCGCTCCCCATATATTCAAACTTTGCCAGCGGGCAGTATCTTTCCATTAGGCCAATCGGCATATGCTCAATGCTATTCCCGATATTAAGACCGTCCTCCGGCATTAATATTGATAAAGAACCGCCGGTACAAAAATAAATATAGCCGGCCTTGACTTCTAATTTTTTATTGGCAGGCAACAACACGTCCTCGCCTTCCTGAATGATTTCATCCAGATAGCTATCAATCTCTAACGTGCTGTAATAACCGTGTATTTCCTGAAAATTCACCGCATGCCCTTACTCCATTCTGCCGTAAGCTCAGTATAGCAGCGAGTCCGGCGTGGATTCGAGGCCTACCGTTGTTATTTTCCAGGCAGTCCCATATGGGACTATTAACGCCATCTATTCCACTTACAATAGCCGGTAATGAGTCCGCATTTGCATTAGCCGTATCATATTTATTATTGATTTCGGCACAAATAATCTAAGAGGTCATTGAATGAAATTAAATCAGATTGCTAAACACCTGGCGATGGCCGGTGTTCTGGTTTCGCTGTCCGCTTCCGCTTTTGCGCAGGTTCAGCCGAACGATGCGACGCCTGCCACCCGCCAGGCCAATAGCGCGCTGTACAACAAGCTGCCGTTTGCCGATAAAACCGATTTTGCAAACGCGCATAAAGGCTTCATCGCCGCGCTGCCGTCGAGCATGATTAAAGGCGAACAGGGCAACGTTATTTGGGATCCGGCGAAATACGACTTCGTTAAAGAAGGCCAAAAATCTCCGGATAGCGTTAACCCTAGCCTGTGGCGCCAGTCCCAGCTGATTAATATCGGCGGTCTGTTCAAGGTCACCGACGGCGTTTACCAGATTCGCAACCTCGACCTCTCCAACATGACCATTATCGAAGGTGATAAAGGCATTACCATCATCGATCCGCTGCTGAGCGCCGAACCGGCCAAAGAGGGGCTGGACCTCTACTACGCCAATCGCGGCAAGAAGCCGGTGGTCGCGGTACTGTTCACCCACAGCCATGTTGACCACTACGGCGGCATTCGCGGCGTGGTTGACGAAGCCGACGTTAAGTCAGGCAAAGTCAAAATCTACGCGCCGGACGGCTTTATGAAAGAAGCGGTTTCGGAAAATATCATGGCCGGTACGGCGATGAGCCGCCGCGCCAGCTATATGTACGGCAACCTGCTCAAGCCCGACGCGAAAGGTCAGGTTGGCGCGGGTCTGGGGACCACCACCTCCGCCGGTACCGTTACGCTGATCCAGCCGACAAACTACATCACCAAAACCGGGCAGGAAGAGGTGATTGATGGCCTGACCTACGATTTCATGATGGCGCCGGGCTCTGAGGCCCCGTCGGAAATGCTGTGGTACGTCAAAGAGAAGAAAATGATCGAAGCGGCGGAGGACGTGACCCACACGCTGCACAACACCTACTCCCTGCGCGGCGCAAAAATCCGCGATCCGCTGGCGTGGTCGAAATACATCAACGCCGCCATCGATCGCTGGGGCAGCGACGCCGACGTGATTATCGCGCAGCACCACTGGCCGACCTGGGGCAACGACAACATTGTTAAGCTGATGAAAGGCCAGCGCGACATGTATCGCTATATCAACGACCAGACCCTGCGCATGGCTAACGAAGGCCTGACCCGCGACGAAATTGCCGCGAACTTCAAGCTGCCGGAAGCGCTGGAGAAGCAGTGGTCAAGCCGGGGCTACTACGGTTCCGTCAGCCACAACGTCAAGGCCACCTACGTGTACTATCTCGGCTGGTTCGACGGCAACCCGGCCACCCTCGACGAGCTGCCGCCCGAGCAGGCTGCGAAGAAGTTTGTCGAATATATGGGCGGCGCCGGCAATATCCTGAGCAAAGCCAAAGAGGATTACCGCCAGGGTAACTATCGCTGGGTGGCGCAGGTCACCAGCAAAGTGGTGTTCGCCGACCCGCAAAACCAGGACGCGCGGAACCTCGAAGCGGATGCTCTGGAGCAGCTGGGCTACCAGGCGGAAGCCGGCACCTGGCGTAACTTCTACCTCACCGGCGCGCAGGAGCTGCGTAACGGCGTGCAGAAGCTGCCAACGCCGAACACCGCCAGCCCGGATACCGTCCGCGCGATGACCCCGGAAATGTTCTTCGACTACCTGGGCGTGCATATTAACGGCGAAAAAGCCGGCGCGGCGAAGGCGATTCTCAACGTCGATCTGGGTAAAGACGGCGGCAAGTACAAGCTGGAGCTGGAAAACGGCGTTCTGAACCACACCGCCAACGCGGTCGCCGACAACGCGGATGCCAACATCACCCTCGATCGCGATACGCTGAACAAGATTATCCTCAAGCAAGAGACCCTGAAGCAGGCGGTTGATCAAGGTGAGGTGAAAATTACCGGTAATGCTGCGAAGCTGGACGAAATGCTGAGCTACATGGACAAGTTTGAGTTCTGGTTCAATATCGTTACTCCGTAACTGAGCCGATTATCATCCCCCGAGGCCGCCGGTCGCGGGGGATTTTTTTGGCTATTTCCCGCGACCGCCCCCCTGCACTTCCCGCCCTTATTCCCCTGCCCTTGCGCGCACATCTCGATTTGCTTTCCCCACCGCCCGGGCACAAGATTAGCAGTGGGAATAATGATTTTCGCAGATAACCAACCGAGGTGGGCTATGTCCGTTTATCACCATGCGCTGGTGCTGATTAACAGCAGCATTGACGGGATTCCGCTGCTTCAGCACGCGGCTAAAATGGCCGAAGAGAGCGCCATGAAGATAACCATCGCCCACATCAGCACCGACTATCGGGCGCTGAACTACGTTTCCGACTGCCTGATGGATGATGACGTCTCGCAGGAGGTCATCCAGGCCAAAGCCCTGCTCAACGAACTGGCGACCACCGTCGCCCTGCCGGTGCAGACGCTGGCGCTGGTCACCGCCCGCCGCTTTGCCGACGTCGAAGCGTGCGTGCAACAGCGCAGTATCGATTTGATTATTGCCGGGCACCGCAACCGGCTGCTGGGGGTGATGGCTTCCCACTCCCTCGAGTACATTAACCATCTCAGCGTCGACGTGCTGATTAAGCACCTGCCGTAGCTCGCTCGCGCTGGCACCGTCCGGCCGATTAGGGATTCACTTCCCGCAGCGAACTCAGCAGCAACGCGAAGCTCGACTCAATCAGCGGCGGCAGCGTCTGCGGCCCGCGCATCAGCGCCACGGTGCGGCTCAGCGCCGGCTGCTGCAGCTGGGCTATCTTCAGCTGCGGATCGCATAGGTGGGTGGTATAGAGCTCGGGAAGAATGGCTATCGCCAGCCGCGAGCGCACCAGGCCATACAGCGTTTCGATATAGTCCACCTGATAGCGCGTATTCAGCGTCAGGCGATGGCTCTCCGCCAGCGCCCCCACCAGCCGCTGGATATTGCCCTTCGAGAACACCGCGATATCGCGGCCGGCCAGCAGCTTCCACGGCAGATGCGGCTGACCGGCGAGCGGATCGTCGCCGTGCAGCACCGCCACAAACGGGTCCTCGCGCAGCGGATAGACCTGCAGCTCTGCGGGGATCGAACTGTCGATGGCGCCCACGGCGAAATCAATCCGCCCGCTCAGCAGCTCGCGCACCAGCGCGTCGTTGGCCCGATCGTGAAACTCGACCCGCAGGCGCGGAAAGGTTTCGGCCAGGGTCTGCGGCAGCAGGGGAAAAAGCAGCGAGCTGACCGACGGCATCAGGCCGATGCGCACCGTGCCGTCGCCGCCGGCTTCAACAATCTGCTGCATATCCTGAAACGCCAACTGGGCCACGCTCAGCACGCGCTGCGCGTGGGGCAGGATCGCCGCGCCCAGTTCGGTCAGCGTGACCGAAGAGGCGGTGCGGTTCACCAGCCTGCCGCCGAGCACCGCTTCAACCTGGCGCAGCGCGCTGCTCAGCGCCGGTTGGCTGATGGCCAGCCGGTTGGCGGTATCGGTAAAGTGACGCAGCTGCGCCAGGGTAACAAAATACTGGAGCTGCTTGAGAGAAAGCGCGGGCAGCCGCTGCCAGGGTTCGGTCATGTTATCCATCGCTGAGGGTGAGTAGGCAGAATAACCCGAGCTTATCGGGCGATAAATTTATTCATCTGGGCAAACGTTTGCTGTGCCCCTAGAGTAGCGCCATTATCCTTGTGCCGGAGTTGTTATGTCCAGCAGTGCTGAAAACCGCCGCCGCGCCGTCCAGGCCGCCCGGGGCGAATTGCCGTTCGACCTGTTACTCACCGGGGGGCAGATCGTTGATATGGTCACCGGGGAACTCCGCGCCGCCGACGTTGGCATCGTCGGCGAGATGATTGCCAGCGTCCATCCGCGCGGCAGCCGCAGCGACGCCGCTGAAGCCCGCGACCTGCAGGGCGCCTACCTCTCCCCGGGGTTGATGGATACCCACGTCCATCTCGAAAGCTCCCATCTCCCCCCCGAGCGCTACGCGGAAATCGTCCTCGCCCAGGGCACCACGGCGGTATTTTGGGATCCGCACGAGCTGGCCAACGTGCTCGGCGTGGAGGGCGTGCGCTACGCCGTTGCCGCCAGCCGCAATCTGCCGCTGGAGGTGATGGTCGCCGCCCCTTCCAGCGTCCCGTCCACGCCCGGTCTGGAGATGTCCGGCGCCGATTTTGCCGGAGAAGAGATGACCACCATGCTGGCGTGGCCGGAGGTGCGCGGCGTGGCGGAAGTGATGGACATGCACGGCGTGCTGCACGCCAGCGAGCGGATGCAGGAGATAGTCCAGGCGGGCCTGGACAGCGGCAAGCTGATTGAAGGCCACGCCCGCGGGCTGAACGGCGCGGACCTGCAGGCCTATCTGGCCGCCGGCGTCACCTCCGATCATGAACTCACCTCGGCGGAGGATGCGCTGGAAAAGCTGCGCGCCGGCCTGACGCTGCAGATTCGTGGCTCGCACCCCTATCTGCTGGAGGATATCGTCAAGGCGCTGAAAACCCTGCCGCACCTCTCCTCGCAGATCACCGTCTGCACCGACGACGTGCCGCCGGATATGCTGCTGGAAAAAGGCGGCATTATCGCCCTGCTCAACCTGCTGATCGGGCACGGCCTGCCGGCCACCGATGCCCTGCGCTTCGCCACGCTGAACGCAGCGATTCGCCTACAGCGCCATGACTTAGGCCTGATTGCCGCCGGCCGCCGCGCGGACCTGGTGGTGTTCCCTGACCTGGATAAGCTGCAGGCGCGCGAGGTCTACGTTGCCGGGAAGCTGATTGCCCGGGACGGGCGGCTGTGCCGGCCAATCCCTGCGGCCACCGGCGTCGCGCCGCCGCGCGATACCCTGCAGCTTGCGCCGCTGAGCGCCGACGACTTTATCCTTAAGGTGGGCGGTATTCACCACGGCGTTGCCCGCCTGCGGCATATTCGCGGCGCGCGCTTTACGCAGTGGGGAGAAGTCGAGGTGCAGATCCGCGACGGCAAAGTCCAGCTGCCCGACGGCTTCAGCCTGATTTGGGTCAAGCACCGCCACGGTCGCCATCAGGCGACGCCGCAGATTGCCCTGCTTGAGGGCTGGGGCGAGCTGCGCGGGGCGATTGCCACCAGCTACTCCCACGACTCGCACAACCTCGTGGTGCTCGGCCGAGACGCCGAAGAGATGGCACGGGCCGCCAACCGGCTGATCGCCTCCGGCGGCGGCATGGCGCTGGCGCAGCGGGGGGAGATTCTGGCCCACGTCGCCATGCCGATTGCCGGAATGCTTTCCGACCTGCCGGCGACGGAGCTGGCGCGCCAGTTCCGCGAGCTGCGCGACCTGAGCGCCGAAATTGCCGACTGGGAGCCGCCGTACCGGGTGTTTAAGGCCATCGAGGGGACCTGCCTCGCCTGCAACGCCGGGCCGCATTTGACCGATTTGGGCTTGACCGACGGCACCACCCGCCGGATCGTCGACCCGCTGATAGCCTGCCGGGAAACCCCGGAGCATACCCACAACAATAATCACGGAGCCTGATAATGGCTGACAACACGCTTCCTGCATCAACCCGGGGCCGCTGGCTGGAACGGCGATTTGCCCTCTACTCCCGCGGCAGCACGCTGCGCACCGAGTGCCTGGCGGGGGTCACCGGCTTTCTCGCCGCCGCCTATCTGCTGGTGGTGATCCCCGGCCTGCTGGCGGTCGGCGGAATGGATAAAGGCGCGGTCACTACCGGAACCATTCTGGTCTTCGTCGCCGGCACGCTGCTGATGGCGTTCTACGCGAACCTGCCGTTTATCGTCGGCCCCGGCATCGGCGGGTCGGTGCTGGTGGGCGTCACCCTCGCCGGGAGCGAAGGCATCGGCTGGCAAATCGGCCTCGGCATCGCCTGCTGGTCCGGGATTCTGTTCTTCCTGTTGACCAAATTCGGCCTGCGCGAGGTGGTGACCCGCTCGGTGCCGCAGTCGATCAAGCTGGGGCTCACCGCCTCCATCGGGCTGTTCGTGGCGGTTCTCGGCTTTCGCAACGCCGGCCTGGTGCTGGCGAATGCGAAAACCAACGCCCTGATGCTCGGCGACTTCCTCTCCCCCGGCGCGCTGGTAGCGCTGTGCGGCCTGTTTCTCGCCATTGCGCTGCAGGCGCGGCGCATTCCGGGCGCGATCCTGTGGGCGATCCTCGTTGCCACCCTTGTCGGGATCCCGTTCGGCGTCACCCGGCTGCCGACCAGCTTTATCGCCATGCCGCACTCGCTGACGCCGGTCCTCGGCCACGTCGATATGCTCGGCGCGCTGAATATCGCCTTTCTGCCGTTTCTGTTTATCTTTTTCGCCTCCGAGTTTTTCTCCACCATGGGAACCACTTTGGCGGTAGGCGGCGAGGCGGGACTGCTGGATGAAGAGGGCAATATGGTGCACATCAACCGGCCGTTTATGGTTGACTCCATTGCTGCGGCCATCGGGCCGTGGGTCGGCATTCCGGCGGCCACCGCGCTGATTGAGTCCTCCGCGGCGGCCGAAGCCGGCGGTAAAACCGGGCTGACGGCGCTGGCGGCGGCGGTGATGTTCCTGCTGATGCTGCTGTTTACCCCGATTGCGCTGATGATCCCCAAAGAGGCCACTGCGCCGGCGCTGATCCTGATTGGCCTGAATATGTTCAGCGGCCTGCGCAAGGTCGATTTAGCCAACTTTACCGACGGGCTGCCGGTGCTGATGATGGTGATGATCACCCTGATTGCCAACAGCTTCGGTACCGGCATCGCCGGTGGGCTGCTGTTCTACGTGGTGATTAAGAGCGTGGCCGGAAAGTGGCGCGAGATCCCGTTAGGGCTGTGGATCCTCGCGATTCCGCTGGTCTACTACTTCGCGACCCTGGTCAGGCACTAGGGCGCTGGTTGTGCAGCGCCTCGCAGCGGGCCTTCACCTCTTCATACAGCAAACGCACCGCGGCAGAGAGCTGCTTGCGGTGCGGGCAAATCATATTCAGCGGCACCCGGTCGCCCTGATACTGCGGCAGCAGGACCTGCAGCCGCCCGGCGCGAATATCGTCGCTGACGTCGAGCCAGGACTTGTAGGCAAACCCCTCCCCGGCAATTGCCAGGCGGCGAATCACTTCCGCATCGTCGCTAACGATAACGCCAGAAACCTGCAGGTGCTGAACCTCGCCCGCCAGGCTTAACGGCCAGCGATCGAACTGCCTGCCGCGCAGCACGTACAGCAGAGCGTTACGCTGTGCCAGCTCCTCCAGGGTTTGCGGTTCGCCGTGTTCGGTGATCCACGCCGGGGAAGCCACCAGCACCCGGCGGTTTTCCGCCGCCACCGGCAGCGAGATAAACGACGCGTCGTCGTTATCGCCGTAGCGAAAGGCCACGTCGACCGGATCTTTAAACACGTCGGTGCGGTGATCGGAGAACAGGATACGCAGCCTGAGCTCCGGGTAGCGCTGGCGGAATCCGCGAAACACGGTCAGCAGCAGGTTGCGCCCGAGGTCGGAGGGCACCGCAATTTGCAGCGTGCCGCGGATTTGGTCATCCGGCAGCTGAATCTTTTGCAGCCCGGCGTGCAGGGTATCGAGCATCTGCGTGGCATAGGGCAGCCAGGTCTCCCCTTCGGGGGTCAGGCGCAGGCTGCGGGTTGAGCGGGCAAAAAGGCGGATATTCAGCGTGGTCTCCAGACGCTTAATCGCCGCGCTCACCTGCGCCGGCTGCTGCCCAACCTCCCGCGCCGCGTCGCTAAAGCTGCCCAACGCCGCCGCGCGGACAAATAACGTCAGATCTTCCAGCCTGAACATATTCACTCCCACCTCCGGAACCCCGGACTTTTCCTAAAACAGGCGCGGTTTGCTGAATCGCGTAATCGGCACCATCGTTTGCTTACATTTTTAATCAACCAGTACTTGCCATCGCCCTCACGCTTCGGAATGATACGAGGCTGCGATTTTGTGTCCAGGATAATAATGAGGAATTTATGCGTAAAACAAAAATGATGCTTCTGGGCGTACTGCTGGCCGGCACCTGCGCAGTTGGGTCGGTCTCCGCCGCCGATCTGCAGAAATATGAGCTGGACGGCGTGACCTCCGACTTCCAGCAGTTTCGCGTCGGCGATAGCGTACCGCCGCTGTATATGACCCCGGAGTACACCATTAAGCAGTGGCAGCAGCGCCACCTGCCGGCGCCAGACGCCAACACCCACTGGACCTATATGGGCGGCAGCTACGTGATGGTCACCGAGCCGGAAGGCAAAATTGTCAAAATTTACGACGGCGAGATTTTCTACCAGCACTGATTGTGCGTAGCGGCCGCTTGCCGCCACGAAAAACGCCCGGTCCTTCTGCTGCTCCCGCATGGCGCAGCGAAGTCCCGGGCGTTGTTTTATCCGCGACGCTTACACCGCGCGGAAGGCGATCTCGCTGGGGATAACCTCACCCTGCCAGTAGAGCTGGGCCGCTACGCGCCCTGCCAGCTGGCGATAGATATCGGTAAACTCGCTTTCCGGGCGAGCGATCACCGTCGGGGTGCCGTTATCCAGGTCCTCGCGCAGATGAATGTGCAGCGGCAGCTGGCCAAGCAGCTGGGTGTGATATTTTTCCGCCAGCTTCTGCGCACCGCCGGTGCCAAAGATAGCCTCATGGTGACCACAGTTGCTGCAAATATGCATGCTCATGTTCTCCACGATACCCAGCACCGGCACCTCCACTTTTTCGAACATCACGATGCCCTTTTTGGCATCGATCAGCGCGATGTCCTGCGGCGTGGTGACCACCAGTGCGCCGGTTACCGGGATGTTTTGCGCCAGCGTCAGCTGAATGTCGCCGGTGCCCGGCGGCATATCCAGCACCAGATAGTCGAGATCCGGCCACAGCGTCTCCTGCAGCATCTGCATCAGCGCTTTACTGGCCATCGGGCCGCGCCACACCATGGCGTTCTCGTCAGTCACCAGATAGCCGATGGAGTTAGTGGCGAGGCCGAATTTCATAATTGGCGCCATATGGGTGCCGTCCGGCGAGGTGGGACGCTGATCTTCAGCGCCCAGCATGGTAGGAATCGACGGGCCGTAAATATCGGCGTCGAGAATACCGACCTTCGCCCCTTCCGCCGCCAGCGCCAGCGCGAGGTTGACCGCCGTGGACGATTTGCCGACGCCGCCCTTGCCGGAGCTCACGGCAATAATATTCTTCACGCCGTTAACGCCCGGCTGGTTTTTCACCCGCTTCAGGGTGGCGATGCTGTGCGTCAGCTTCCAGTCGATAGCCTGCGCGCCGGTAATGCGCAGCAGCTCGGCGCTGCACTGCTCTTTCAGGGCTTCAAAAGCGCTGTGCCAGACGAACGGCATCTGAATCTCGATATGCACGGTGTCGTCCAGCCAGGCAACGTGGTGCAGCGCCTTCAGCGCGGTGAGATTATGCTTCAAAGTGGGGTGCTGAAAATTAGCCAGCGTTCCGGCGACCATCGCGCGTAGACGTTCGGGGGATTTGGCCTGGGATTGCGAATTCATCCCGACTCCTTTGTTGTTATGAGATGCTTTCAGTAATGATTGAGTTTATCACAGCTGAGGATTATCCATATATGGTCAGCCATTTATGGCGCACCCAGTGCCCTTTTGGTAATATCGGAAGCCCTTTTTACAACAGAAGATGTAATGCTCACTATGACTCAAGTCGCGAAGAAAATTCTGGTAACGTGCGCACTGCCGTACGCCAACGGCTCAATCCACCTCGGCCACATGCTGGAGCACATCCAGGCTGATGTCTGGGTCCGTTACCAGCGAATGCGCGGCCACGAGGTCAACTTCATCTGCGCCGACGACGCCCACGGCACGCCGATCATGCTGAAGGCTCAGCAGCTTGGCGTCTCTGCGGAGCAGATGATTGGCGAGATGAGTCAGGAGCACCAGACCGATTTTGCCGGTTTCGACATCAGCTACGATAACTACCACTCCACCCACAGCGACGAAAACCGCGAGCTGTCGGAGCTTATCTACTCGCGCCTGAAAGAGAACGGTTTTATTAAAAACCGCACCATCTCTCAGCTCTACGATCCGGAAAAAGGGATGTTCCTCCCCGACCGTTTCGTGAAGGGAACCTGTCCGAAATGCAAATCACCGGATCAGTACGGCGATAACTGCGAAGTGTGCGGCGCGACCTACAGCCCGACCGAGCTTATCGAGCCGAAATCGGTGGTTTCCGGCGCGACGCCGGTGATGCGTGAATCCGAGCACTTCTTCTTCGACCTGCCCTCCTTTAGCGAGATGCTGCAGGCGTGGACCCGCAGCGGCGCGCTGCAGGAGCAGGTGGCGAATAAGATGCAGGAGTGGTTCGAGTCGGGTCTGCAGCAGTGGGACATCTCCCGCGATGCGCCGTACTTCGGTTTCGAAATTCCCAACGCGCCGGGCAAATACTTCTACGTCTGGCTGGACGCGCCGATCGGCTACATGGGTTCATTCAAAAATCTGTGCGACAAGCGCGGCGACAGCGAAAGCTTTGACGCCTACTGGAAGAAAGACTCTGACGCCGAGCTGTATCACTTTATCGGCAAGGATATCGTCTACTTCCACAGCCTGTTCTGGCCGGCGATGCTGGAAGGCAGCGGCTTCCGCAAGCCAACCAACCTGTTCGTTCACGGCTACGTGACGGTCAACGGCGCGAAGATGTCTAAATCGCGCGGTACCTTCATCAAGGCCAGCACCTGGCTGAACCACTTTGATGCCGACAGCCTGCGCTACTACTACGCCGCCAAGCTCTCTTCGCGCATCGACGATATCGACCTGAACCTCGAAGACTTCATTCAGCGCGTGAATGCTGACATCGTCAACAAGCTGGTTAACCTCGCATCGCGCAACGCCGGCTTTATCGCCAAACGTTTCGACGGCATGCTGTCGGCAGAGCTTGCGGACCCGGCGCTGTATCAAACCTTCACCGATGCGGCAGCAAGCATTGGCGAAGCCTGGGACAGCCGCGAGTTCGGTAAGGCCATCCGTGAAATCATGGCGCTGGCCGACGTGGCCAACCGCTACGTTGACGAGCAGGCGCCGTGGGTCGTCGCCAAACAGGAGGGCCGCGATGGCGATCTGCAGGCAATCTGCACCATGGGCCTGAATATGTTCCGCGTGCTGATGACCTGGCTCAAGCCGGTGCTGCCGCAGCTGACCGCCCGCGCCGAAGCCTTCCTCAACGCCGAGCTGAGCTGGGATGCCGTTCAGCAGCCGCTGCTGGCGCATAAGGTCAACACCTTCAAAGCGCTGTATAACCGCATCGAAATGAAGCAGGTTGAGGCGCTGGTAGAGGCATCGAAGGAAGAGGTGAAGGCGCTCTCCGCACCGGTCAGCGGCCCGCTGGCGGACGATCCGCTGCAGGAAACCATCACCTTTGATGATTTTGCCAAAGTCGATATGCGCATCGCGCTGATTGAAAACGCCGAATTCGTCGACGGCTCCGACAAGCTGCTGCGCCTGACGCTGGATATCGGCGGCGAGAAGCGCAACGTCTTCTCCGGCATCCGCAGCGCCTACCCCGACCCGCAGGCGCTGATTGGCCGCCTGACGGTGATGGTAGCGAACCTCGCGCCGCGCAAGATGCGCTTCGGCATCTCCGAAGGGATGGTGATGGCGGCGGGCCCTGGCGGGAAAGATATCTTCCTGCTCAGCCCGGACAGCGGCGCCCAGCCAGGCCAACAGGTCAAATAATCTCCGCGAAAAACGCTGCCCCGGCAGCGTTTTTTTTTGCCCGCTGCCCGCCCGGACGGGCGCTTTTATTTGCACCCCTCGCGGATAAGAACAATACTCAATACGCTATTCTGACAACGGAACGGTATACATACCAACACAGGGAACCGGGATGAAATACACACACAGGCTGACCGCAATCGCCGTCGCCGCTCTGCTGACCACGGCGCTGGCCGGCTGCGACAACAAAAAAGAGCAGAGCAAAACCTTTAACCGCGCGGCCGAAGGCGTCGAGCTCAGCTTTACCTACTATTATGATGGCGATAAGGTGCTGCGCCAGGATGCCAACAACACCATCCCCTATAAAACCATCGGCGCCAGCAATAAAGAGCAGGCGCGGGCGATTATTGAACCGATGAGCAGCGTTTACCGCAGCATAAAGGGCGTGGAGCAGACCATCGACTATAAAGACAGCTATGCCCTGGAGCATCTGAGCGTCGATTTTAGCGAGGCGAAGATCGGCGAGCTGTGCAAGCTGCCGGGATCGATGTTTACCGACTGCTCGCGGCAGTTCGTGTCGATGTCGGTGTCGACAAAATTACTCGAAGAGCAGGGTTTTCAGGAAGTGAAGTAGGTCATCGCCCGGCTAAGCGTTGCGCCAGCCGGGCCGCCTGAGGCTGCAACTCAGGCTTTAGCGGCGTGAACGCGCTCGGTCAGACCGCGCAGGAAATAGCGCAGGAACTGGTCGCCGCACTCGCGGAAGTTTTTATGCTCCGGCGCGCGCATCATGGCGGTAATTTCCGGCATCGAGACGCGGAACTGCTGCTGGGTCAAAATGGCGAGAATATCGTCGGTCTTCAGGGAGAAGGCGATACGCAGCTTTTTCAACACGATATTGTTATTCACCCGACGCTCAACCGCCAGCGGCGGCGCGGACTCATCTTTACCGCGTTTATCGTAAATCAGACCGTTGAGGAAGATCGACAGGAGAATATCCGGGCAGCGCTGGAAGCCGTCCTCATCCTCTTTTTTCAGCCACGGTACCAGCTGCTCTGCGCTGACGACGGAATCGCCGAGGGCGAAAATACGCACCAGGCCATCATTATTGGTTTTCAAGGTGTAGCGCAGGCTACGTAGGATATCGTTGCTGATCATAATGCCTTCATGATGAAAAATACTGGCGCTAAGTCTACCACGATTCTGCCGTTTTACAGACCAATCGCCTCTTTCAGGCTTTTTAAGTAGCGGCGGCTGACCGGCACCGTATGCCCGGCGCGCATCAGCAGCTCGGCCTGGCCGTTCTCCTCGAGACGGATCTCCTTCAGGTGGGCCATATTGACCAGATACTGACGGTGGCAGCGCAGCAGCGGCGTTCGGCTCTCGAGGGTGCGCAGGGTCAGCTCGGTAAAGCCCTCCTTCCCTTCGCTGTCGGTGACGTAAATACCGCTCATCCGGCTGCTGACAAACGCCACGTCCTCCATCTGCAGCAGCCAGATCCGACTATGCCCGCTGCAGGGAATATACTTCAGCGCCTGCCGGGCATCGTCGAGCAGCGAGATATCCTGCAGGCTGCGCTCCTGGCGCAGGCGCGCGAGGGTTTTATCCAGCCTCGCGCCCTCAATCGGCTTGAGCAGATAGTCAAACGCGTGCTCCTCGAACGCCTTAACCGCATATTCGTCGAAGGCGGTCAGGAACACGATATAGGGCCGATGCTCCGGGTCGAGCATGCCGACCATCTCCAGCCCGCTGATGCGCGGCATCTGGATGTCGAGGAACAGCACGTCCGGGCGCAGCTTGTGCACCGCGCCGATCGCCTCAACGGCGTTACCGCACTCGCCCACGATCTCGATATCGCTCTGCGCTTCCAGCAGGATCCGCAGGTTTTCACGCGCCAGCGGCTCATCATCAACTATCAGTACTTTTAACACGCGCTCTCCTCCACGGGCAGTCGCAGCGTAACGCGGGTAAAGCGCTCGGCTTCACAGGTCACGGTAATTCCACACTCGGCGCCAAATCGCGCCCGCAGCCGCCGGTCCACCAGGCTCATGCCGAGTCCGCTGGCGTCCGGATTGGCCTGATACAGCCCGGCGTTATCTTCAATATCCAGCTGCAGCCAGCGCTCATCCTGGCTGGCGCGAATGATAATCTCGCCCACCCCAAGGTGCTGCGAGGTGCCGTGCTTAATGGCGTTTTCAACGATCGGCTGCAGCGTAAACGCCGGCAGCTGGTGATGCGCCAGCGCCTCGGGCACCAGCATCTGAATCTGTAGATTGGCCTGGAAACGCGCCTTTTCAATCTGCAGGTAGGCGTTCACATGCTCAATCTCATCCGCCAGGGTGACAATCTCCGACGGCCGCTTCAGGTTCTTGCGAAAGAAGGTCGACAGATACTGCACCAGCTGGCCGGCCTGGTCGCTGTCGCGGCGGATCACCGCCTTCAGGGTATTGAGGGCGTTGAACAGAAAATGGGGGTTAACCTGGGCATGCAGCAGCTTAATTTCCGACTGGGTGAGCAGCGCCTTCTGGCGCTCATACTGTCCGGCAAGAATTTGCGCCGACAGCAGCTGGGCAATCCCCTCGCCCAGCGTGCGGTTGATTGAGCTGAACAGCCGGTTCTTGGCCTCATACAGCTTGATGGTGCCAATCACCCGCTGATTCTCGCCGCGCAGCGGGATCACCAGCGTCGAGCCGAGCTTGCAGTGCGGGTGGATTGAGCAGCGATAGGGAACCTCGTTGCCGTCGGCATACACCACCTCCCCGCTGTCGATCGCCTTTTGGGTGTAGAGGGAGGAGATTGGCTTGCCGGGCAGATGGTGATCGTCGCCGATGCCGGTGAAGGCCAGCAGCCGGTCGCGATCGGTAATCGCTACCGCGCCGATATCCAGCTCCTGGATAAGCACCTGCGCCACCCGCATGCTGTTCTCTTCGTTAAACCCCTGGCGCAGGATCCCCTCCGTCGAGGCCGCGACCTTCAGCGCGGTGGCGGAAAACGCCGAGGTGTATTTTTCAAACATCGCCCGCTTATCGAGCAGGATCCGCATAAACAGCGCGGCGCCAACGGTGTTGGTGACCATCATCGGCGCGGCAATGCTCTGCACCAGATGCAGGGCGTCCTGAAACGGGCGCGCGATCAGCAAGATGATCATCATCTGCACCAGCTCGGCAAAGAAGGTGATCGCCCCGGCGGTCAGCGGGCTAAAGACCTTATCCGGCCGCCCGCGCTTGACGAGGATGCTGTGCACCAGCCCGCCAAGCAGGCCTTCAACAATGGTGGAAACCATGCAGCTTAGCGCGGTCATGCCGCCAAGCGAGTAGCGATGCAGCCCGCCGGTCAGCCCAACGAGGCCACCGACCACCGGCCCGCCGAGCAGGCCGCCCATCACCGCGCCGATGGCCCGGGTATTGGCGATAGAGTCTTCGATATGCAGGCCGAAGTAGGTCCCGAGAATGCAGAAAATGGAGAAGGTGACGTAGCACAGCAGCTTGTGCGGCAGACGGACGGTAACCTGCATCAGGGGGATGAACAGCCGCGTCTTGCTCATCAGCCACGCGATGACTAAAAAGACGCACATCTGCTGAAGCAGCAGCAACACCAGATCGAACTCGTACATACCCGCAGACCACACATCACCTGAAAGCGCGTAACATACACCGCCGGGGAAAATCTTTCTTTGAAGCGCTACAAGAAAATGAACATTCATGGCCGGGATCACACTTCTTAGCGCCTCGCTCTCTTTTGTCAGCACAAAAAATGAGCAAATATTTCCCCTTCCACAAACAGCTTCTACAGTTATAGGGAGGAGAATTCTGCGGGAGGGGAAGAGATGACGCTTTATACGATTGGTGAAGTGGCCCAGCTTTGCGATGTTAACCCGGTCACGCTTCGCGCCTGGCAGCGGCGCTACGGACTGCTTAAACCTCAGCGTACCGACGGCGGCCACCGCCTGTTCAACGAGCAGGAAATTGACCGCATCCGCGAAATTAAGCGCTGGATTGACTCCGGTGTTCAGGTAGGAAAAGTCAAAACGCTGCTCGCCGACAGCGACCCGCAGGAGCAAGGCGGCTGGCGCGAACAGCAGGAGATCGTGCTGACGCTGCTCCACGACGGCAGCTACCATCGCCTGCGGGCGTGGATTAAAGAGCGCAGCCACAGCTATCCGGCGCACACCCTGGTCAACCACCTCCTCGTTCCTTTACGCCATCGCCTGCTCAGCCCTCAGCCGACGCTTATCGCACTGCGCGGCATTCTCGACGGGATCCTCATCAACCATATTGCGCAAAGCCTCGCCAGCGCCTGGAAGCACCCCGGCAGCCACGCGCTGGTGGTGGGCTGGAACACCAGCGACATCGCCCGGCTATGGCTGGAGGGCTGGGTGGCCAGCGAACAGGGCTGGCGGGTTGACGTCGTCGCCCACTCGCTGACGCAGATTCGCCCGGAGCTGTTCCCCGAGAGCACCCTGCTGGTGTGGTGCGGCGAAACGCCCGCTTCCGCCGATCAGGAGCAGCTGCTGGGCTGGCAGCAGCAGGGGCGCGTTATCTGGCTAAATAGCAATTAATGTTTCATTAACACCTGCGCTTCACCGTATAATCGCCCCGTTAACATCAGGAGCCTATTATGAAGCCAGCAAAAATTGCGGTTATTACCCTGTTCTTATTTATGGCTATCGGCGGGATCAGCGGCGTTATGCTTGCCGGTTACTCCTTTATCGTTCGCGGCGGTGTCGGCTGATTCGCTGATTCAGCCGCTCAAACCCGCGGTCGACCACGATCGCCGCCAGCGCCACCAGCAGCGCCCCCTGCAGAACATAGGCGGTATTAAACCCGCTCAGGCCAATGACGATCGGCGTGCCGAGCGTATTGGCCCCGACGGTTGAGGCAATCGTCGCCGTCCCCATATTGACGATCGTCGAAGTGCGAATACCGGCCAGCATCACCGGCGCCGCCAGCGGCAGCTCGACTTTTACCAGCCGCTGCCAGCCGGTCATCCCCATACCCTGCGCCACCTCAAGTGCCCCCGAGGGCACCGCGCTCAGGCCCGCCAGAGTGCCCTGCAGCACCGGCAGAATGCCGTACAGCGCCAGCGCAATCAGCGCCGGCTCCCAGCCAAAACCCAGCACCGGAACCGCAATCGCCAGCACCGCCACCGGCGGAAAGGTCTGCCCCATGGCGGCGATGGTCTCCACCAGCGGGCGAAATTCGCGGCCCGCGGGGCGGGTTACCGCAATCCCCGCGCCTACGCCGATAAGCGTTGCCGCGAGGCTGGAGAGCGCCACCAGCCAGCAGTGGGCGAGGGTCAGGGCCAGAAAGCTCTGCTGCTGATAGACCGGACGCGGCAGCTCCGGAAACAGGGCGCTAAACAGCGGCGCGCTGTAGGGAAGCGCCAGCAGAATGGCGATAAACAGCGCCAGCAGCCACAGTAGCGGATCACGCAGAGCCTTCATGCCGACCCCCCTCGCGCAGCAGATCGGCGAAGTGCAGCGTCCCGCAGGCGGCCCCCCGTTCATCCACCACCGGCAGCACCTCGCGGCGGTGGGCCACGAACAGCGACAGCGCTTCGCGCAGCGTCATCGCCACGTTGAGGGTATCGCCGGCGAGACGTTCATCGCGACGCAGATAGTCGCCGACGCCGCGCAGCGACAGCAGGCGCACGCCAAGCTCGCTGCGGCCAAAAAAGGTCTCAACAAAGTCGTTCTTCGGCTGCAGCAGCATCTGCAGCGGCTCCCCCTGCTGCACCACTTCCCCGCCGTCCATCAGCACCAGGTGATCCGCCAGCCGCAGCGCCTCGTCAATATCGTGGGTGACCAGGACAATGGTGCGCCCCAGCAGCCGGTGAATGCGGATCATCTCCTGCTGCAGCGCCTCTCGGGTCACCGGATCGAGCGCGCCGAAGGGTTCGTCCATCAGCAGCACCTCCGGATTGGCCGCCAGCGCCCGCGCCACGCCAACCCGCTGCTGCTGGCCGCCGGAAAGCTGGTGCGGATAGCGTGCCCGCAGCGTGGCCTCCAGCCCCAGCAGCGCCATCAGCTCATCAACCCGCGCCGCCACTTTTTGGCGCGGCCACTTCTGCAGCTGCGGGACGGTGGCGATATTCTGCGCCACCGTCCAGTGGGGAAACAGGCCTATCGACTGGATGGCGTAGCCCATCCGCCGACGCAGCGCCAGCACCGGCTGCTCGCGGATATCCTGACCGGCGAAGCGGATAGTGCCGCTGTCGTGCTCGACCAGCCGGTTGATCATCTTCAGCGTCGTCGACTTGCCCGAGCCCGAGGTGCCGATCAGCACCGAGAATGCCCCTTCCCGCAGATGCAGGTTGAGGTTTTTCACCGCCGGCTGCCCGGCAAACGATTTGCTTACGCCGTCAAATTCAATCACCGGCCTCTCCTTTTAGCAACGCGCCCCACAGCGCAAAAAGCGCATCCACCACCACCGCCAGTGCGATCGTCGGGATCACCCCGAGCAGCACCAGGTCCAGGGCGCTGCTGAGCAGGCCCTGGAAGACCAGGGCGCCAAATCCTCCGGCGCCGATCAGCGCCGCCACCACCGCCATACCGACGGTTTGCACGCTCACTACCCGCAGGCTGCGCAGCAGTATCGGCAGCGCCAGCGGCAGCTGTACCTGCCAGAAGCGCTGGAAAGCGCTCATGCCCATCGCCGCCGCGCTTTCCAGCGCTTCGCGCGGCACCTGCTGCAGACCGGTGACCACGCCGCGCACCAGCGGCAGCAGCGCGTAGAGTACCAGCGCAATCAGCGCGGGCGCCGTTCCGGTGCCGGAGATGCCGGCCTCAGCCAGCGCGGGAAAGCGGCGCGTCAGGCCGGCAAGCGGCGCGATCAGCAGGCCAAAGAGCGCCACCGAAGGGATAGTTTGAATGACGTTGAGGCAGGTAAACACCGACGCCTGCCAGCGCGGCTGCCGCCAGACCCACACGCCCATCGGTACGCCGATGAGCAGAGCGGGCAGCAGCGTCCCGAGCAGCAGGAGTACGTGCTGGCGCAGGGCATCGTCAAAGATATCCTGGCGGTTGGCGTACTCTTTTAGCAGCGAGAGCGAGTCAAGTCTCCCCGTCGCCAGCAGGACGCAGGGAATGAGCCAGATTTGCGCATTGAGCAACCAGCGCCACAGGGTGCGTGCCGTCAGGCGCCGTATCGCATCGCTGGCCAGCAGCAGGCACAGCGCCAGCGACAGCCACAGGCCGCTGCCCGGCGAGGTGCGCGCCAGCGACGACCCGCTCTGCGCCAGCTGCAGCGCCGCCTGCCCGCCGCCGTACCACAGCAGCGGCAGCAGCGCATCGGCTATCAGGAAAGTTAACAGCAGCGGTAAGCGGCCCGGGAGCGCGCAAAACAGCAGGACGGCCGCCGCCATGCCCAGCTGCGCGGCGGCCAGCCACGGCCAGCTCTGCCACAGCCAGCGCGCCTCGCCGGAGAGCAGCCGGTTCGGCGCATAGTTAACAAACGGCAGCGCCACCATCATCAGCAGTAAAAGTGCCAGCAGCAGCGAAACGCGGTTATAGCAACGAATAGCCACCAAAACCTACTTCAACAGCCCTTTTTGCTGCAGATAGTCTGCGGCAACTTTCTTCGCGTCCAGCCCTTCCACCGCAATGCTGGCGTTGAGCTGCTGCAGCGTTTTTTCGTCAAGGCTGGCGAAGACCGGCTGCAGCCACTGCGCTATCTGCGGATAGGCCTTCAGCACCGCTTCGCGCACCACCGGCGCCGGGGCGTAGATCGGCTGCACGCCTTTCGGGTCGCTCAGCGTTTGCAGCCCGAGCGCGGCCACCGG
The DNA here is from genome assembly GCF_024810075.1 of Klebsiella sp. BIGb0132. NCBI lineage: Bacteria > Pseudomonadati > Pseudomonadota > Gammaproteobacteria > Enterobacterales > Enterobacteriaceae > Klebsiella > Klebsiella sp. BIGb0132. Next base: position 63,688 of record NZ_JANUDW010000010.1, read on the forward strand.
CCCGTCGGTCCCGTAGGCCATCGCCGCGTTAACGCCGGAAGTCTGCTGCGCCGCCGCCTTGATGGTCACCGCCGTGTCGCCGCCGGCCAGCGACAGCAGCTGGCTTTGATTAAGCTTGAAATCGTAGGCCTTTTCAAAGGCCGGGAGCGCATCCGGACGTTCGATAAACTCCGCGGAGGCCGCCAGCTTAAATTCGCCGCCCTTTTGCAGATAGCCGCTCAGGTCGGCCAGCGAAGTAAGATGATTTTTTTGCGCCACATCCTGACGCACGGCGATGGTCCAGGTGTTATTGGCCGGTGCGGGCGTTAGCCAGATGAGCTTATTCTTCTCGGCGTCCAGGGTTTTGACCTTCTCATAACCCTGCTGCGCGTTTTTCCACGCTGGGTCGTTCTCCTGCTTAAAGAAGTAGGCTCCGTTGCCGGTGTACTCAGGATAAATATCTAATTCGCCCGCGGTAATGGCGCCGCGCACCACCGGCGTGGTGCCAAGCTGAATTTTATTCACCGTTTTTACGCCGTGGCTCTCAAGAACCTGCAAAATAATATTGCCCAGCAGCGCCCCTTCGGTGTCAATTTTTGAGCCCACTTTAACCGGCTCCGCCGCCTGCAGCGGCAGGCTCACCAGGGCTGCCAGCGCCAGCGCGCCCGACCATTTGCTTGCAATCCTCATCCCGCTTCCCTCTTTAATTTGCGCTCCATTTACAGAAGCTTAAGAGAAAAGCGTAGCCCAAATGCGCGATGAAAGGAAAAGAAAAGGCCGGTTACCCGGCCTGATAGAGGAGCAAAGTCGGCGCATCGCGCCGGCCCGAACTAGAGCAATTCAAACTCGCCCTGCTTCACGCGGGCGGAATCGACGCCGATAAAGACGTTGAATTTGCCCGGCTCGGCGGCGTATTTCATTTTCTGGTTCCAGAACTTCAGGGCGTCAACCTCAATCGGGAAGCTGACGGTTTGCGTCTCGCCCGGCTTGAGGGTCACGCGCTTGAAGCCGCGAAGCATTTTCACCGGACGGCTCATCGAGGCGGTCACGTCCTGCAGGTACAGCTGGATAACCGTGGCCCCTTCGCGCTTGCCGGTATTGGTCACCTGCACGCTGGCGGTCACGCTGCCGTCGGCCTGCATGGTCGGTGCCGACATTTTGACGTCAGAGACGCTGAAGGTGGTGTAGCTCAGGCCGTAGCCAAACGGGTAGAGCGGGCCGTTGGCCTCGTCGAAGTAGCGCGAGGTGTACTTGTTCGGCTTGTCGGCGTTGTAAGGACGACCGGTATTGAGGTGGCTGTAGTAGACCGGGATCTGCCCGACCGAGCGCGGGAACGACATCGGCAGCTTGCCGGACGGATTGGCGTCGCCGAACAGCACGTCGGCAATGGCGTTGCCGCCTTCGGTGCCGGCAAACCAGGTCTCCAGCATCGCGTCAGCCTGCTGATCCTCTTTGACCAGCGCCAGCGGGCGGCCGTTCATCAGCACCAGCACCAGCGGTTTACCGGTGGCTTTGAGGGCGCTGATTAAATCGCGCTGGCTCTGGGGCAGCGTGATATCGGTGCGGCTGGAGGCCTCGTGCGCCATCCCCTGCGCTTCTCCGACAACCGCGACGACCACGTCGGACTGCTTCGCGGCGGCCACCGCCTCGTCGATCATCGCCTGCGGCGTGCGCGGATCGACCTGCACCGCTTTCTCATACAGGTTGAGGAAATCAACGATGCCTTTATCGTCGGTCACGTTGGCACCGCGGGCGTAAAGCACCTTGCCCCGATCGCCGATCGCCGTTTTAATCCCGGTGAGCACGGTCACCGACTGATCGGCAACCCCTGCCGCCGACCAGCTGCCCATCATGTCTCGCTTGCTGTCGGCCAGCGGCCCGATAACCGCCACGGTGGCCGATTTTTTCAGCGGCAGCGTCTCGAGACGGTTTTTCAGCAGTACCAGGCTTTCACGCGCCACTTCCCGGGCCTCTTTACGATGCAGGCGGCTTTCGGCGTTGGTGTCCTGCGGGTCTGACTCCTTCGGCCCCAGGTGGCTGTACGGATCGTTGAACAGGCCCATATCGTATTTGACGTTAAGCACGTGGCGCGTCGCGTCGTCCAGCTCCGCCATCGTCACCTTGCCGGACTTCACCAGATCCGGCAGGTATTTGCTGTAGTACTCGTCGCTCATGCTCATATTGATGCCGGACTTCAGCGCCACGCGCACCGCGTCTTCCGGGTCGGAGGCAACGCCGTGCTTGATAAGCTCTTTGATCGCCCCGTGGTCGGAAACGGTAATGCCCTTAAAGCCCCAGTCGTCGCGCAGCACCTCTTTGAGCAGCCACGCGTCGGAGGTGGCCGGGGTGCCGTTGAGCGAGTTAAGCGCCACCATGACCGCGCCGCTGCCGGCATCCAGCCCCGCTTTGTACGGCGGCATATAGTCGTTGAACAGGCGCTGCGGGCTCATATCGACGGTGTTGTACTCTTTACCGCCCTCCACCGCGCCGTAGGCGGCGAAGTGCTTGACGCTGGTCATCACCGAGTAGCGGTCCGCCGGGCTCTTGCCCTGCATCGACTCAACCATCGCCTTACCCATCATGGTGGTTAAATAGGTATCTTCGCCAAAGCCCTCGGAGGCGCGTCCCCAGCGCGGATCGCGGGAGACATCCACCATCGGCGCCCAGGTCATGTTGAGGCCATCGTCGGCGGCTTCATAGGCCGAAATACGCCCGACGGTATTCACCGCGTCGAGGTTAAAGGAGGAGGCCAGTCCGAGGCTAATCGGGAAGACGGTGCGCTGACCGTGGAGCACGTCGTAGGCGAAGAACAGCGGAATTTTCAGCCGGCTGAGCTGCATGACCTGGTCCTGCATCACGCGGATATCCGAGCGGGTCACGGTGTTAAAGATAGCCCCGACCTGGCTCTCTTTGATCATCTCGCGGATCGCCTCTTTCGGGTTATCCGGCCCGACGCTAATCAGTCGCAGCTGGCCTATCTTTTCGTCCACCGTCATCTTCTTCAGCAGTTCGCTGACGAAGGCATCCCGCGCCTGCGGAGTCAAAGGATGGTTGCCGAACAGTTCATCCGCCAGCGCGGGTTGCAGCGCCAGGCTAACGGCGAGGCCTACAGTACAGAGCCATTTCATGGTTATCTCTCTTTCTTCCAGTAGCGAGGATTTTGGCGAAACCTATACTTTATCAATTTCGAACCGCGGCGCTCGTCGTCCCGACGCCGGCCCGTAAAGGGCGAGGCCGGCGGCGCGCAGCTGGTAAGGCGACAAGTATAATAAAAACCGCAGTTTGCCATAAACATAGGCGAGACGCCTGTAGAAAGCTCGGCTTCTGCTCTGATTTTTCGCAACATTCTTGCACCAAATTGTCATACAAAGCGCTATTCTTAGTGCAGAATTTTTTGTCCCACCACAAGGAGTGGATCATGTCATCTGCAGCAACACCCCAAAACAACGCATTTCTGACAGAGCTGGCGCGACTGGTTGGCTCCTCGCATCTGCTCACCGATCCGGCCAAAACTCAGCGCTATCGCAAAGGATTCCGCTCCGGCCACGGCGACGCGCTGGCCGTGGTCTTTCCCGGAACGCTGCTGGAACTCTGGCGGGTGCTGAGCGCCTGCGTGGAGGCCGATAAAATTATTCTCATGCAGGCGGCGAATACCGGCCTCACCGAAGGCTCCACCCCCAGCGGCAACGATTACGATCGCGAGATCGTGATTATCAGCACCCTGCGCCTCGACAAGCTGCATCTGCTGGGTAAGGGCGAGCAGGTGCTGGCCTTCCCGGGCACCACGCTCTATTCGCTGGAGAAGGCGCTGAAGCCGTTTGGCCGCGAGCCGCACTCGGTGATTGGCTCCTCCTGCATCGGCGCATCGGTCATCGGCGGCATCTGCAATAACTCCGGCGGCTCGCTGGTTCAGCGCGGCCCGGCCTATACCGAGATGTCGCTGTTTGCGCAGATTGATGAAAGCGGCAGGCTGCGCCTGGTTAACCACCTGGGCATCGATCTCGGCACCTCCCCGGAGCAGATCCTCAGCCGTCTCGACGACGAGCGCATTAAAGATGAAGACGTCCTGCACGACGGCCGCCACGCCCACGATCATGATTACGTTACCCGCGTGCGCGACGTCACCGCCGACACGCCGGCGCGCTACAACGCCGACCCCGACCGCCTGTTTGAGTCCTCGGGCTGCGCCGGCAAGCTGGCGGTGTTTGCCGCCCGTCTCGACACCTTCCCGGCGGAAAAGCGCCAGCAGGTGTTTTATATCGGCAGCAACAGGCCTGAAGTGCTGACCGAAATCCGCCGCCATATTCTTGCTGAATTTAACAACCTGCCGGTGGCGGGAGAATATATGCATCGCGATATCTACGATATCGCCGAGCGCTACGGCAAGGACACCTTCCTGATGATCGACAAGCTCGGCACCGACAAAATGCCGTTCTTCTTCACCATGAAGGGCCGCACCGACGCGATGCTGGAGAAGGTGCCGCTGTTTAAGCCGCACTTCACCGACCGCTTTATGCAAAAAATCGGTCACGTTTTCCCGGCGCACCTGCCGGAGCGAATGAAAACCTGGCGCGATAAATATGAGCACCACCTGCTGCTGAAGATGGCGGGCGACGGCATCGAGGAAGCCCAGGCGTGGCTGACGGAGTACTTTAAAGAGGCCGAGGGCGATTTCTTCGTCTGCACGGCGAAGGAAGGCAGCAAGGCGTTCCTGCACCGCTTCGCCGCGGCGGGTGCCGCCATCCGCTACCAGGCCGTTCACGCCGACGAGGTGGAGGATATTCTGGCGCTGGATATCGCCCTGCGCCGCAACGACACCGAGTGGTTTGAGCATTTGCCGGCCGAAATCGACAACCAGCTGGTCTATAAGCTCTATTACGGCCACTTTATGTGCCACGTCTTCCACCAGGACTACATCGTTAAGAAAGGCGTGGATGCCCACGAGTTGAAGGAGAAAATGCTGGAGCTGCTAAAAGCGCGCGGCGCGCAGTATCCCGCCGAGCACAACGTCGGGCATCTTTACGAAGCGCCGGAGAGCTTAAAGCAGTTCTACCGCCAGAACGACCCGACCAACAGCATGAACCCGGGGATCGGCAAAACCAGCAAGCAAAAATACTGGGGCGAGCGCCAGGAGAGCGACGGCAGCGCCTCGTAGGCGCAGAGGCTAACCGCGAACGTCTTCGGCCTGACTTCGCCCGCGGGCAAGCAGGCCGAAGAACGATCCCTGCCGGGGCTATTCATCTACCGGGGTTATGTATTACGCTGCATGCCGAAGAAAACGCGTCCCCGGTAAACCTGGCTTAAGGAGCCCCACCATGTCCGAAGCGGATATGTTACACAGCGCTGAATTAGAAATCCGCGAAGCCCTGCCCGATGATGCTCACGCCATCGCCGCGCTGTACGTCTGGCACGTCCTCAACGGGCGCGCCTCCTTTGAAGATATTCCCCCCACCGTCGACGAAATGCGCAAGCGGATTAAAACCGTACGCGACAACGGCCTTCCGTGGCTGGTGGCGCTGTGGCGTGGGTCCATCGTCGGCTACTGCTACGCCACCTTTTACCGCCCTCGCCCGGCCTATCGCTACACCCTTGAAGAGTCGATTTACGTCGAATCAGGCATGGGCGGACGCGGCATCGGCAGCGCCCTGCTGTCGCAGCTCATCGCGAAGTGCGAGCAGGGGCCGTGGCGGCAGATGCTGGCGATCATCGGCGACGGGCACAATAACGCCGGCTCGCTGGCGATCCACAAAAAATTTGGCTTTAGCGTGGCGGGGCAGCTGCGCAGCGTAGGCTACAAGATGGGCGACTGGCGGGATACGCTGATTATGCAGCGCCGGCTTGGCGACGGCGACCTGACGATCCCGGAGTAGATTTGGGCGAAAACCCGCAGCGGCGTCGCCTGCGGGGAGAGCGCAAAAGCGCCGGGACGGGCAATCCCCGAGCCGGCGCTTTGGGCAAAGCCTGGCGTGCGATTAATCGTTCTGCGCGGTCTGCGCGCCGCCTTTCAGCATCGCATCCGCCATCTGCGCTTCACGCTGCTTTTTATAGCTCAGAGCCGAAGCCGGAACCGGCATCACCTTCCCGGTCTCAATCCACGTCCGCAGGCGGCTGGCGTCGGCAAAGTGCGTATATTTGCCAAACGCATCCATCACCACCAGCGCCACCGGGCGCTGATTAATTACCGTGCGCATGATCAGGCAGTGGCCCGCGGCGTTGGTAAAGCCGGTTTTGGTCAGCTGAATATTCCAGTTATCGCGATACACCAGGTGGTTGGTGTTGCGGAACGGCAGCGTGTAGGCCGGCTGGGCGAAGGTGGCCATATCCTCTTTGGTGGTGCTCAGCTGGCCGATCAGCGGATACTGCTCGGTGGCAATCAGCAGTTTGGTCAGATCGCGCGCGGTCGAGACGTTGTGAATCGACAGGCCGGTCGGTTCAACGTAGCGCGTATGGGTCATGCCCAGCGCCTGCGCCTTGGCGTTCATCGCGCGAATAAAGGCGTCATAGCCGCCGGGATAATGGTGAGCGAGGCTCGCGGCGGCGCGGTTTTCTGAAGACATCAGCGCCAGCAGCAGCATGTTGCGGCGGCTGATTTGGCTGTTCAGGCGCACGCGCGAATAGATCCCCTTCATTTCCGGGGTATGGCTGATGTCCACGCTCAGCATCTCATCCAGCGGCAGATGGGCATCAAGAACCACCATGGCGGTCATCACTTTGGTGATGGAGGCCATCGGGCGAACCAGATCCGGCTGGCTCTGGTAGACAATTTTTTTACTCGCAAGATCGACAATCATCGCGCTACCGGAAGCGATATCCGGCTGCATGGCGTGAACGGTCGCGGGGGTTTTTGCTATCGCCTGGGGCGCAAAAGGAACAGCCAGCAGCAAAGTCAGGCTGAGCAAAGAAACTCGAAATTTCGGCATGGTGAGCATTCTGAAAAGTATTTTTGCACGTTTGTACGTACGCTGCGGCGCTGAAGCAAAAACGCCGCTGGCGGGAGCAATCATACCGCGCCACGGCCGCGCCTGGCTAATAAGAATAGTGAGCAAATGCTGCATTGCCAGCATAAAAATCCATTTATGCTGGCAATGTATGTTGTTAGAACAGCCGGTAGCCGTAGCCCCACAGGATAACGGTTATCGCCAGCAGCACTTCCAGCACCAGCACCCCGATTGCGAGGGTGGAGCTGGCAAAGCTTAGCCCCTCTTCACGATTGATACTCAGGAAGGTTGGGATCCCGAGATAGAGCAAGTAGCCGGTGTAAAACAGCGCCACCGTGCCGACAAACGCGCACAGCCACACCAGCGGATAGAGCGCCACGATCCCGCTTAAAAACAGCGGCGTCGCGACGTAGCCTGCAAACACCATGCAGCGTTTTAGCGAAGGCCGCTGCGGATAGCTTCTCGCCATCCACCAGATGACCCGCCCCATCACCGCCACCCCGGCGAGCATCACGGCATAAAACAGCACCGCGAGCGCCAGCCCGGTAAACAGCGACGGTTTTATCACGGTGCCATCGCCGAAGTTCCAGCCCAGCTGCGTGGTGCCAATAAACGCGCAGATAACCGGAACCGCCGCCATGACCAGCACGTGGTGCGTGTAGTGATGCGAAATCGTTTCGTTTTCGCTCTTGATAACGCTCATCTCTTGATTCGGATGAGAGAAGAGTCCCCAGACATGGTTCATAGCGTCCCCCTTGTCACGGCTTCGTACAGCAGTGATACAAGTATAATTCACCCTGAGAGATTATTTTGTGTACAGCGATAAAAAGGCACTTAACCTCATTTTAAGCGCCAGGGTGTATGCTTAGGCTTTAGGGGCAAAACGTCGCGTCATTCAGGACGGGTAAGAGTGGCGGCCGGGCCGGGCACAGGCCGCGCGCCGACGCTACCGGAAAGATGCCGCGAGGAGGGAGAATTTTTTGTATGGATATCAATAACCTGATTTCCCATTATGGCTACGCTGCGCTGGTCATCGGCAGCATAGCGGAAGGCGAAACTATCACCCTCCTTGGCGGAGTGGCGGCGCATCAGGGCTTATTGAAGTTTCCGCTGGTGGTCATTTCCGTGGCGCTCGGCGGGATGATTGGCGATCAGCTGCTGTACCTGCTCGGCAGGCGCTTTGGCGGCCGGCTGCTGCGACGCTTTTCCCGCCAGCAGGCGCGGATCCGTAAGGCGCAGCGCATGATCCAGCGCCGCCCCTACCTGTTTGTCATCGGGACGCGCTTTATGTACGGCTTTCGCATCATCGGCCCGCTGCTGATCGGCGCCAGCCGCCTGCCGCCGAAGGTCTTTCTGCCGCTCAATATCCTCGGGGCGATCGTCTGGGCGCTGCTGTTCACCACCCTCGGCTACCTGGGAGGAGAAGCCATTGGCCCGTGGCTGCATCATCTTGACGGTCATCTCAAGCACGCAGTCTGGCTGATCCTTGCGGTTGTGCTGGTGATCGCCGCGCACTGGTGGCTGAAGCGCCGCGAGGCGCAAAGGAAAGAGTAGACGGGCGCCCCGGCCGGCGTCTTCGCCGCCGGGGAAAAGGGGATTATTTCGCGGCCTGGCGGTAGCCGCCGCCCAGCGCAGAGGTCAGCTGAATGTTGGCGTCCAGCCACTGACCGTGCAGGCGCAGCGCGGAAATCCGCTCTTCGAGCGCCGGCAGCTTCGCCATACTCACTTTCGAACCCGGCAGGATCCCGGCGTTCATCCGCGCCTGCGCCAGATCCACCATCCGCCGGGCGTCTTTTTCGACCTGCTGCTGCTGCTGATTTTTCTCCATCAGGGTCTCTACCTGGCTCGCCGCCTTCGCTACCTGATTCACCGCGTCAACGACCGCTTTGTTATACTTTGCCACCGACAGATTGTTCTGCGCGCTGACGATATCCAGGTTGGCGTTCAGGCGGCCGCTATCAAAAATAGGCAGCGTCAGGCCCGCTGAGAGCCCCATCTGCTGCGCCGAGTGGCGGAACAGATCGCTTAAGTGCAGGGCATCCTGCTGCAGGAAGCCCATCAGGTTAATATCCGGATAGAACGCCGCTTTCGCCGCATCCACCTCGCTTAAAGAGGCTTCGATATACCAGTGCGCCTCCTGCAGATCCGGGCGGCGCGCCAGCAGCTCGTAGCCCAGTTCGGTCGGCATCTGCGTGCTGACGGCGGGCAGAGGCGCCGGACGGAGGTTCAGCGCCCGGCTCTGGCTGTTGGTTAAGGCCATCAGACGCGCCTCAATCTCCTTCATGCTGCCGGTGACATCGGCCAGATGCTGATCGGTTTTGCTGACGTTGATATCGTTCTCCGCCCCCTCAACCGAGTTGGTGATCCCACGCTGGTACAGCGCGCGATCGACGCTGACGATATTGTTCTGCTCATCCTTCAACTGCTGCAGCACGTTTTTCACCGCCGCCTCGGTCTGCCACTGCCAGTAGAGACGCGCCACGCTGCTGGCCAGCAGCTCCCGGGTTTGCGCCTGCTCGGCTATCTGCGCCTTCACTTCGCCGATGCGGGCCTTCACCAGCGCGCGATTTTTCCCCCACAGATCCAGATCCCAGCCCGCCGTCAGGCCGAAGGTGCCGTTGGTGTACCACGGCCCGGTGTTGCCATCGGTATCGGTCGCGAAAGGCCCCATCAGCCCCTCTGAGGACATTTTCTGCCGCTCAACGTTGGCGGAAAAGTCCATCTCCGGGCCAAGGTTGGCCTGCGACATCCGCGCCTGGGCTTCCGCCAGCTTTATCCGCTGGTCGGCAATCTGCATATCCGGCGCGTTGGCTAAGGCGCGCTGAATCAGGCTGTTCAGCTGCGGATCGCGGTACTCTTGCCACCAGCTGTCGTGCGGCCAGCCGTTTTTCACGCTGGCCGGCAGCTCCGTTGCCACATGGGAGGCAGGTGTCTGCTGCTGCGGCGCAGTGCCGGTATCGTGTGACGGCGCGCAGCCGGCCAGCGCAATGACCAGGGGCAGCCCGGCGATAACGCGTTTGCTCAGATTCAGGTTCATGAGATAGGTCAGATTACTTAATAAGGTCGGTTATAATAAATTAATTGCCTTCGCGCCGTTAAGTAAAGCGTGTGGCTAGCCAAATCATATGGTTAAAAATAAATAAATGAATTCACGGAGTGAACATGAGCCAGAATATTTACGATGATCCGAGCTTTTTCGCCGGCTACGCGACCCTCGACCGTTCGGTGAAGGGCCTTGACGGCGCGCCGGAGTGGCCCGCCATTCAGCAGATGCTGCCGCCGCTATCCGGCCTGCGGGTGGTTGATCTCGGCTGCGGCTACGGCTGGTTCTGCCGCTGGGCTCGCGACCAGGGCGCGGCGCAGGTGAGCGGGCTGGATATCTCCAGCCGCATGCTCGAACGCGCGCGCGAAATGAGCAAGGGTCAGGATATTGACTACCGCTGCGCCGATCTGCAAACCCTGACGCTGCCCGCCAACGGCTGCGAGCTGGTCTACAGCTCGCTGGCCCTGCACTATCTGCCGGACGTGGCCCCGCTGTTCGCCACCGTTTATCAGGCGTTGACCCCCGGCGGCACGCTGCTCTTTTCCGCCGAACATCCGGTCTACACCGCGCCGCTGCGTCAGGGCTGGCAGGAAGATGCCGAGGGGCAGAAAAGCTGGCCGGTCAGCCACTATCAGCAGGAGGGTGAGCGCATCAGCAACTGGTTTGCCGATGGGGTAAAAAAACAGCACCGCAAGCTCGCCAGCTGGATAAACCTGCTGGTTGCCGCTGGCTTCGTGATTGAGCATCTTGATGAGTGGGGCCCGACGGCGGCGCAAATTGCCGCCCAGCCGGGCCTCGATGAAGAAAAAGAACGGCCGATGATCTTTTTACTGCGCGCGCGTAAGCCGACGTAACCGGCTGGCGGCCCTGAGCCTGCGGGCCGCCGAGCGGCTTACTCTTTCAGGCTGGCGCCGTTGCTGGCAATAACCTCTTTATACCAGCTAAAGCTCTTCTTCCTGCTGCGCGCCAGCGTACCTTTACCCTCGTCGTCACGATCGACGTAAATAAAACCGTAGCGCTTGGAGAGCTCGGCCTTCGAGGCGCTCACCAGGTCGATGGGCCCCCAGCTGGTGTAGCCCATCAGCTCGACGCCGTCGTCGATAGCCTCGCGCACCTGCAGCAGATGATCGTTCAGGTAGGCGATGCGGTAGTCATCATTGATGCTGCCGTCCGCTTCGACCTTGTCCTTCGCGCCGAGGCCGTTTTCAACGATAAACAGCGGCTTTTGATAGCGATCCCACAGGACGTTAAGCAGCGTGCGCAGGCCCAGCGGATCGATTTGCCAGCCCCACTCCGAGCTCGCAAGGTGCGGGTTGGGCACCATGCTGAGAATGTTACCGCGCGCTTTTTTATTCAGCTCCTCGTCGGCGGTCACGCAGCCGGTCATATAGTAGCTAAAGGAGATAAAATCGACGGTCTCCTTCAGCGCCGCGCGGTCGGCGTCGGTTATCTCAAGGCTGATACCCTGCTCGCGGAAATAGCGCAGCATATAGCCCGGATAGGCGCCGCGGCACTGCACGTCGCCGAAGAACTGCCAGCTGCGGTTCTGCTGCAGGGTCTCAAAGATATCCTCAGGACGGCAGCTGAGCGGATACATCAGGCCGCCGAGCAGCATATTGCCGATTTTCCCGTCTTCGACTATCTCGTGGCAGGCCTTAACCGCCAGCGCGCTTGCCACCAGCTGATGATGTATCGCCTGGTAGACCGCCGCCTTGCTGCTGCCCTCCGGCAGGCCGACGCCGGTCATCGGCGCATGCAGGGACATGTTGATTTCGTTAAAGGTGAGCCACAGCTTGACCTTATGCTGATAGCGGGCAAACACCGTGCGCGCATAGCGCTCAAAGAAGCCGATGACCTCGCGCCCGCCCCAGCCGCCGTAGTTTTTCACCAGCGCCCACGGCATTTCGTAATGCGACAGCGTCACCAGCGGGGTGATGTTGTGCTGCGCCAGCTCATCAAACAGCCGGTCATAAAAGGCCAGCCCGGCTTCGTTCGCTTCGCTATCGTCGCCGTTGGGGAAAATGCGCGTCCAGGCAATCGACACCCGCAGGCAGTTAAAGCCCATCTCCGCAAACAGGCTGATATCTTCCGGATAGCGGTGGTAGAAGTCGATGGCGATATCCTTGATGCCGCTGTCGCCGGCCACGCGTTCAACCACGTCGCCAAATACGCCGTGCGGCTGAACGTCTGACGTCGACAGCCCCTTCCCGTCGTCCAGATACGCCCCTTCCACCTGGTTTGCCGCGGTCGCGCCGCCCCATAAAAATGTTTTTGGGAATGTCTTCATCTCTCTCTCCTGTAATTAATGGCTGACGGACAGCAGCGGCTGGCCGGCGTCAACCACGCTGCCAGATACAATATCAACGCTGCGATAGCCGTCGCTGTTACTGATAATAATCGGGGTTGCCAGGTCATAGCCGGCATCCAGAATCGCCTGGCGATCGAACTCCAGCAGCAGGTCACCGGCCTGCACCCTGTCCCCTTCCTTGACGTGGGCGGTAAAGGGCTCGCCGTTGAGCTTAACGGTGTCGATACCGACGTGGATCAGCAGCTCAATGCCGCTGTCGCTGAGCAGGCCAATCGCGTGTTTGGTCTGGAATAAGGAGGCCACTTCGCCAGAGAACGGGGCGATGACCTTGCCGATGGCGGGAATAATCGCCACGCCCTGCCCCAGCAGGCCGCTGGCGAAGGTGCCGTCGGGAACCTGATCGAGCGCCAGGACGCTGCCGGACATCGGGGCCAGAATATCGTTTTCGCCTGCCGGAGCGGTGACGACGGCGGCCTCCCCGGCGCTGCTCTTCGGCATCCCGGCGACAAAGGTCAGCACGCAGGAGATAACCAGCGCGGCAACGATACCGATCGCGCCGCCCCACAGGGTGGCGTCAATGCCCTGCGGCGGGATCATCTGCGCAAGGGTGAAAATGTTGGCAAAGCCGAAGGAGTAAACGTGGCTGTTGCTAAAACCGACAATCGCCCCGCCGACCGCCCCGGCCACGCAGCCGAAGATAAACGGCCGACGCAGCGGCAGGTTCAGGCCGTAGATAGCCGGTTCGGTGACGCCAAAAATCCCGGCAGAGATCGCCGACCCGGCCAGCACCTTCTGCCGCGCGTCGCGGCTGCGCAGGAAAATCCCCAGCGCGGCCCCCACCTGCCCCATCACCGCCGGCAGCAGCATCGGCAGCATCGAATCCTGACCCAGCACCGCCAGGTTATTGATCATCAGCGGCACCAGCCCCCAGTGGAGACCAAAGATCACGCACACCTGCCACAGGGCGCCCATTGCGGCCCCTGCCAGCCACGGCGCAACCGCGTAGATAATCTGGTAACCGTGGGCCAGCAGCTGGCTCAGCCAGGTGGCAACCGGGCCGATAGCCAGGAAGGTCAGCGGCACCACCACTGCCAGGCAAATGGCCGGGGTGAAGAAGTTTTTCATCGCTGGCGGCAGCACCGCGTTACTGCGCCGCTCCAGCCAGCAGCTGGCCCACGAGGCGAGAATGATCGGGATAACCGACGAGCTGTAGTTGATAAAGGTCACCGGGATGCCGAGGAAATGCGTCGCCCCGGCTCCCGACACCTGGCTGGCCTCAAAGGCCTGAATCATCAGCGGGTGGGTTAACGCCCCGCCGATAACCATGGTGATAAACGGATTGCCGCCAAACTTTTTGCCGGCGGTATAGCCTAAAAAGAGCGGGAAGAAGAAGAACAGCGCGTCGCTGGCGGCAAACCAGATCTGATACGTCGCCTGCTGCGGAGCCAGCCAGCCGCACACCACCGCCAGCGCCAGCATGCCCTTAAGGATCCCCGATGCCGCCAGGACGCCGATAAACGGGGTAAAGATGCCGGACACCACGTCGATAATCTGGCCGAGAACCGAGGTTTTTTCACCCGTTTCCGCCACCGGTTCGCTGTCGTCGGTCAGCCCGGCTTCGCTGCGCACCGCCTGCCAGACGTCGTGAACGTGGTTACCGATCACCACCTGAAACTGGCCGCCGCTTTCGACCACCATAATGACGCCCGGATTCATCTTCAGCCCTTCCGCGTCCGCCTTTTTATTATCTTTAAGCTTAAAGCGCAGCCGTGTAGCGCAGTGAACCAGACTCACAATATTCTCTTTGCCACCAACCCGGCTAAGAATATCCTGCGCGAGTGCTTTATATTCCATGCTGTTTTCCTTGACTTCAGCCGCCCACGGGCGGCCAGTGACTGAGTGTTAAAATAAAAAAAACCCGAGAACAACGCCGGATGGCGTCGCGCTCAGGTTTTGCCTGCGTTATGCAGTAACAATCCAATTTTTGGTCGCTGGAGGCTAACGCCCCTCTTTTCTTACCCGTTCAATATGAATGGCAAGAAACATAATCTCTTCCGTCGTCAGCTGCCGCTGATAGCTTTTCTGCAGATGTCGAGCCACGGTTTCCGCACACTTCCACGCCCTGGGGTAGTTGTCCTTCACCGCGCTGTGCAGCGTCACGTCATCATCTTCCACCACCGTGCGGGTCAGCATCCGCTGGGCGAAAAACTTCAGGTGGGTGACAAAGCGCTGGTAGCTTAACGACTCTTCGTCATAGTTCAGCTGCAGCTGATACTTCACCAGTTGCAGAATTTCCTGCATTACCCGGGTGACGTGCATCACTTCCGGCATTTCGCTGTTGAGCTGGGCGGTGACCAGATGCAGGGCAATAAACCCGGCCTCGTCTTCGGCAAGCTCAACCCCGAGCCGCCGGGCAATAATCGCCCGCGCCTCCTGCCCCAGCTCAAACTCTTTCGGATACAGCCGCTTAATTTCCCACAGCAGAACGTTGCGGATGGTCACGCCGTTTTTCTGCCGCTCAATGGCGAAGTGGCAGTGGTCGGTCAGGGTGATGTACAGGCTCTCCTGCAGTTTGCCCAGCCGCCCGCGTGCCAGCTCAATAATTCGGTCGCAGGTGGTCATCACCTCCAGCGGTATCTGGCTGAGTAACTCCCCCAGGCGGCCCACCAGCTCATCGCTCTGCAGCGCGAAGACCTTTTCAATTTTACTTTCGTCCAGCGAGTCGCCGACGCGTTTCTGAAAGGCGAGCCCTCGCCCCATTACGACCTGCTCGCGCTGCTGCTCGTCGAGAATAACCACCACATTGTTATTAAGAACTTTGGCGATTTGCATATGAACCCCGGAAACAAAAAAACCTGACCCCCGACAAATGCCAGGAAATCAGGTTTTGCCTGCCTAAGCAGTAGCAATCCAACTCCAGCACTGTAGCAACTTCTTTCTTTGTCTCAACTACCCAGGCAAAAAAACGTGATACAGATCGCGGCTAACAGCGTATCGCCGCGGCGTTTTTTAGAAAGTGACCACCGTTTTCCACTCCACAACCCACGCATCCTGGGTCTCGGCGACGCCGCCGGGACGGTGCCAGTACTGCAGGCCCGGCTGCAGCTCGAGCCAGGAAATCGGGCGGAAGCGATAGTAGAGTTCGGCGTTCAGCGAATGCCCGGCCACCGGCTGATAGCTGGCATCGTAGTAGTCCGTGGCCCCGCTGATTTGGTTCATATAGCGCTGATTGCGGGCGTAGCTGTCGCTCATATCCATCCAGGTCAGGCCAAAGCCGATCCAGTCCGCCGGTCGGGCGTCAAACAGGCCGCGATAGCGCATCGAGGCGGCCACGGCGGTATGAATATAGTTGCTGCGCTGGTCGCTGTAGCTGCCGCTCAGCGACAGGCTCATGCCGCGCTCAGGATCGTCGGCGTGCCGGGTGACCTGCTGGTTTAGCCCGCCGTACAGGAACCAGGTCCGGTTATGCTGAGCATAGCCGTCGGGGTCCGTCGCGCCGGGGCCGCCGGATTTGCCGTAATAGAGATCGCTCTGCGGCGCGTTGGTGAACAGCACGCCGAGGTTATAGGCGCCAGGCAGGTCGTTAATCATCGGACGAGCCTCAATTTCCAGCGGCAGCAGCACGCCTTTACTGCCCTTCGTCGACCAGCTCCACGCGTGGCTGCGGGAAGCGGCCTGCGGGTTCTGCTCCATCACCCCGCCCTTCAGGGTGAGCGTCGGCATCAGCTTATATTCGAAGGTGGTCCCCCAGGTATGCACGTTCCAGTTATTCCACGTCAGCGAGTTGGCGGATTTACCGCCGCACTGCGAGAGCAGCTGGAAGTCGCAGGGAATGATCTGATCGAACGTCTGCACTTTGTTCATCATGCCGATTCGCCAGGTCAGGCGCCGGTCGTCAAAGCTGCGGGCAAAGGTGAGCCAGCCGAGGCGGGTGATGGACTGCCCGCCCCAGCTCTCCTGGGAGAGATCGTTAAAGTTAACCCGCGGATCCTGCAGCCGCTTAGTGGTCAGATTGTCGTCGTGATTACGGTTGACGATATTCCCTTCGATGCGCGCGTCGGGGATCCCGGTCCAGCGCTCAAGATCCTGGTTAAAGGTCAGCGCCAGCTGGTCGATATAGGCCAGATGCTTATCATGGTTGTAGCCGCCGCCGGCGTTATAGCCCATTTCATTGAGATAGCCGAGGTTATAATTAAATCCCAGATCGGTAAGTATCGGGCGAATGCCTGCCATATCACCCAGCAGCCCTGTTTGCGGGTTTTCAAAACCTAACACGCTACCGTTCCACGCCGGCGGTTGAGCAGCCAACGCCGCCGGCGTCAATAGTGAAAATGCCAGCAGAGAGAACAGGCGATTTATTTTTTTGTCGTTCATAGATATATCCAACCTGACTGAGTAAAGGTAATAGCTGTCCGCAGGCAATAAATTCGCCCGTTTTTAATTTATTTTTTTATTTTTGGAAAAAGGGGCGCCGTCGGTCATTAAACCGCTTATCCGCATCGCACTTTTATTTACAACTCATTGTTTTATTTAATAATTAAACTCCTCATGAATTGAAGGCAAAAAAAAACCTAAGCACTCCCCACCACGACTGGCGGAAGTGCTTAGGTTTTGCCTGTAATCAGTAGCAACCCTGAATATTAGAACGGCACAATATCACTCCCTTAGTGAAATTCCCATCAGCAGAAACTTCCTAAGTAATAATCTGTGAGCGAATTAACACTCCTGAGATTAATAACGGGCGATAGCGGCGGCAATTTCGGCAGAGGTTTTTAGGGTACGGATCTCATTAAATACCCCCAGCGCTTCGGTATATTCTTTACGTAAATAGCTGAGCCACTGCTTGATGCGGGCCACGTGATAAAGGCCGGTATCGCCCTGCTTTTCCAGACGGGTATATTTTTGCAGCAGCAGCACGACCTGCGGCCACGGCATGCGCGGTTCGTTGTATTTTATCACCCGGCTTAAGTTCGGCACGTTCAGCGCTCCCCGACCGATCATCACCGAGTCGCAGCCGGTGGCCGCCAGGCACGCCTGAGCGCTCTGCCAGTCCCAGATTTCGCCGTTGGCCACCACCGGGATCGTCAGACGGCGGCGGATCTCGCCGATCGCCTGCCAGTTGATGCTCTCCGCCCTGTAGCCCTCTTCTTTGGTGCGTCCGTGAACCACCAGCTCGCTGGCGCCCGCCTGCTGTACGGCGTCGGCAATTTCAAACCGCCGCTCGCCGCTGTCCCAGCCGAGGCGCACTTTTACCGTCACCGGCAGGTGGTCTGGCACCGCTTCACGCATGGCCTTCGCGCCGCGATAAATCAGCTCCGGATCCTTCAGCAGCGTCGCGCCACCGCCGCTGCCGTTAACCAGCTTTGACGGGCAGCCGCAGTTCAGGTCAACGCCCCACGAGCCGAGCTCCACCGCCCGGGCGGCGTTCTCCGCTAGCCACTGCGGATACTGCCCGAGCAGCTGCACACGCACGCGGGTTCCGGAAGGCGTCCGGCTGTGGTGATGCAGCTCCGGGCAGAGTCGGTAGAACGATTTCGCCGGCAGCAGCTGGTCCACCACGCGCAAAAATTCGGTGATGCACAGATCGTAATCGTTGACTTCGGTCAGCAGCTCGCGCACCAGCGAATCGAGCACGCCTTCCATCGGCGCCAGTAATACCCGCATATTGTTATTCATTGCCCGGAAAAAAAGAGGCGCTATGTTAGCGCCTCTCCGTGCCGGTTGAAAGGGCTCCGTGCGGGTTTTCCCGCCGCCGGCGCCGCGGTAGCCTGCGCTAGCGCGGCTGCAGGCAATTATCTTCCTTCCAGCCATACAGCCACTCGATGCCGCGATAGAACTCGGCCTGAGTTTTGCCCTTCCACAGCAGGTTGCGCACCTGACGCTCAACGCCTGCGGCGTGGTAGATCCGCCCCATTTCACGAGTTGACCAGACGATGCGCGCGGTGCGCGGAATTCGCACCGATTCATACAGCGCGAACGCGCGGGCGGCATCGCCGTCGCAGTGCGCCAGCGCCTTGCCAAGGGTGACCGCATCTTCCAGCGCCATGCAGGCGCCCTGGGCCATATACTGCGCCACCGGATGGGCCGCGTCGCCGACCAGGGTGATACGTTCATTGCCCCACTTCTCGACCGGTTCGCGATCGGCGGTGGACCAGCGCCGCCACGAGGTGGGTTTATCCAGCATCTGTCTCGGGCGCGGATGGATCCCCTGGAAGTAGGAGAGCACCTCCTCTTTGCTACCGTCGCGTACGCCCCACTCCTCCTGCTGGCGGCTGTGGAACGTCACCACCAGGTTGTACTGCTTGCCGCCGCGCAGCGGGTAGTGCACCAGATGGCAGTGCGGCCCGGCCCACAGCACCGGCGCGTTGATACGTAAATCCTCCGGCATATCCGCCGCTTCCACCACCGCCCGGTACACCACGTGGCCGGTGACCCGCGGCGTGTCGTCCAGCAGGCTCCGGCGAACCACCGACTTCACGCCGTCGCAGCCGATCAGGATATCCGCGGTCCAGACGTTGCCGCGATCGTCATAGACCGTTACCTCGTCGGCGCTCTGGCGGATATCCACCACCTGGGTTGAGGTGCGGTACTCGACGTCAGGATGGGTTAACGCCGCTTCCCAGACGGTGGCGTGAATATCCGCCCGGTGGATAACCGCGTAGGGGCCGCCAAAATGGTCGCGGAAGGCCTGCCCGGTTTTAATCTGCACCACCTCTTCGCCGTTCACCGCATCCATCATGGTGATGTGATCGGTGAAGACGGCACGCTGGCGGGCAATTTCGCCCACGCCCAGGCTATCCAGCGCCGAAAAGGCGTTGGGGCCAAGCTGGATCCCGGCGCCAATTTCGCCGATCTCATGGGCCTTCTCCAGCAGCATCACCTTGATGCCCTGGCGCGCCAGGGAGAGCGCCGTCGCCGCGCCGCCAATTCCCCCGCCGACAATGGTTGCTCGCGTCACTTTCGCCATACTCTGTCCCCCTAAGCCGGAATTTTGTCTTGTTGATTTTCCGGCGCGGCGGCGATAAACGCCGGAAGCCGGGTACAGGCGTCATAGACCGCCTGGCAGCGCGGATAGTGGCTCAGGTCGCAGCCCATGCGCTGAGCGTTGGCCCACTGCGGCACCAGGCAGCAGTCGGCCAGCGTCGGCGTCTCGCCGACGCAAAACGCGCCGGACCGGGCGTGGCGCAGCAGCAGCTCCACCGCGCTGAGCCCCTGCTGGACCCAGTGCGCATACCAGCGCTGCTTGTCCTCTTCGCTCACCTTCAGCTCATCGCTAAGGTAGCGCAAAACGCGCATGTTATTAATCGGATGAATATCGCAGGCGATGGCGTAGACGATCTCCAGCACCCGCATCCGCGCCGGATCCTGCGGGGGCAGCAGCGGCGTCTGCGGATAGTGCCGGTCGAGCCAGTCGGCGATCGCCAGCGACTGGCCCAGGGATTCGCCCTCGTCGGTCATCAGCGCAGGCACCAGCCCGACCGGATTCAGCCGCCGATACTCGAGGGCGTTTTGCTGGCCGATACGAATATTGACGCCCACGCTCTGGTAGGCGATCCCCTTCAGCGCCAGGGCGATACGCACCCGGTATGAAGCGGAGCTATTGAAAAAACTGTACAGCTTCATCGCTCACCTCACACCACGCGCACGGCGATGGGCGTCAGCCCATCCACGCAGCCGTTAATCACATCCCCTTTCACTACCGCACCAACGCCTTCCGGGGTGCCGGTGAAAATCAGGTCGCCGGGCTGCAGCTCGAAGAAGCCGGAGAGGTAGCTGATGGTTTCGTTAACCGACCAAATCAGATGGCGAATATCGCTACGCTGATGGTCTTCACCGTTCACCTGCAGCCAGATCGCCGCCTCATTAACTGCCACGCTATCCGCCCTGTGCAGCGGCGCAACCGGCGCGGAGAGATCGAACGCCTTGCCGATTTCCCACGGACGCCCCATCTGGCGCATCTCCATCTGGCGGTCGCGGCGGGTCATATCGAGGCCGGTCGCGTAGCCCCAGATATAGTCGTGAGCCTGCTCCAGCGGAATATCGCTGCCGCGCTTGCCGATCGCCACCACCAGCTCGATTTCGTAGTGGTAGTTATCCGTCTGCGCCGGATAGGGCAAATCGAGGGTTTCGCCTGCGGCAACCGCCACCACCGCATCGGCCGGTTTACAGAAGAAAAACGGCGGCTCGCGGTCCGGGTCGAAGCCCATTTCACGGGCGTGAGCGGCATAGTTACGGCCGACGCAGTAGACGCGGCGCACGGGAAACTGCTCCTCGCTGCCGACAACGGGAACGGTAACCGGGGCCTGGGGAGCAAAAACGTATTGAGTCATGATCGAGTCCTTATTATTAGTAACGCGCTTCGCGGAACAGGCCGAGGGTTTCCTGGACCGGGCGGTCCGAGAAGCTGAATAACACCGCCTCCTGCGCTGCGGTGAAAGAGACGCCGTGCCAGGTCGGCACCACGAAGATGTCTTTCGCCTGGAAGTTAAAGGTTTGCTCGCCGACGGTAACCTGCCCGCTCCCTTCGACGACGTGGTAGATAGTGCTGTCGGTGGTTTTCGCGGTCCGCGAGCTAAAGCCTTTAGGCAGCAGCTGCAGGAAAGCGCCCATTGATGGCATCGGGTAGCCGCCGGTGAGCGGATTGACGTAGCGCATTTTGTAGCCGTCCCACTCGTCGGCGGCGCCCATTTTGGTCAATTCATGCAGCGCGTCGCGGCTGCGGTCATAGCGGTAGTTAAAGATCGGCGAGGAGTTGCCCACCTGGTGGCGCAGCGGCAGCATGTTGGCGGCGTAGCGCGGCAGGTAGTCGCCCTCCTTGCGGGTGACCGGCTGCTGATCCTCAGGGTAATCTTCGGCAAAGCCGCAGCCCAGATAGTTCACCAGCGGCAGGTCGAGGCCGTCGAGCCAGATAACCGGCTCATCGCCGGGGTTGCCGTGGTCGTGCCAGCGCCACTGCGGGGTGAGAATAAAGTCGCCGGGACGCATCGCCGTCCGCTCGCCGTCGACGGCGGTAAAGGCCCCTTCGCCCTCCACGACAAAGCGCAGCGCCGACTGATTATGCCGATGGCTCGGCGCCACCTCGCCGGGCATGATCAGCTGCAAACCCGCATACAGCGAGGAGGTAATGGAGGAGTGACCGCGCAGGGCCGGGTTCTCCAGCACCAGCACCCGGCGCACCGCTTCTTTGGCGCCAATCAGCCGGCCGCTTTCCAGCAGCAGCGGGCGAATTTCCTGATAATTCCAGTAGGCCGGCGCGCAGTTGGCGTTCGGCGTTTTCGGCACCAGATGATGCAGCGACTCCCACAAAGGCGTCAGGTTCTGGCCCGATATATGCTCGTAAAACTGCTGGCGACCGCCGGGAACTTCCGTTGCGTGCTGAGACATGATTGTTCTCCTTATTTATTCACGATGCCCGCGGAGGGCAGCGCGTCGGGTACGGTAATCGGATTGCGGACGACCAGGGTCAGCAAAATCAGCATTCCTGCGCTAATCGCGGCCGGAACGGCGATGACGAAAAACAGGGTATCGAATGAGAAATTCATCGCCATCATCATGCCGCCGGAGAGGGAGCCGACGATGGCTCCGCAGCGGCCGACGGCGTTTGACCAGCTGACGCCGGTGGCGCGGCTCTGGGTCGGATAGAGCGTGGCCGTTAGCGCGTTAAGGCCCACCTGCGAACCGCTGACGCCAATCCCGGTGCCGAAAATCGCCAGCGCCATTAGCCACAGGCCGTTCTCGCTAAGGCCAATCATCACGATGCAGACCGCGCCCAGGCAGTAGCTCAGCGCCAGCACCCGATACGGATTGAAGCGATCCATCAGCACGCCCAGCAGCAGCGCGCCGAAGGTGCCGCCAATCTGGAAAGCGGCGGTGACCCACGAGGCGTGCTGCAGGTCGATGCCGCGATGGTTGAGCAGCGTCGGCATCCAGCTGGAAAGCAGGTAGATAATCAGCAGGCTCATAAAGAACACCACCCATAGCATCAGGGTAATGGGCAGCTGGCGGCCAACGAACAGCTGGCCGATGCTGCCTTTAGCGCCGGTGGTTGGCTCATCCAGCCAAAAATGGGTCTGCTCATAGCGCTCGCCGGTAATAGCGCCGACGGTTTTCGCAATCACCGGCTGCGGCAGCCGACGGCGGATCTGCCAGCGCGGGGATTCCGGCAGCACCGCCAGCAGCGCCGCGGCCAGCAGCAGAGGCAGCACGCCGCCAAGCGCCAGGATGCCGTGCCAGCCAATCTGCGCTACCAGCTGGGCGCTGACCACGCCGCCCAGCGCCGAACCGAGGGTAAAGCCGCAAAACATCAGGGTCACCAGCGCACCGCGCCGCCGGGCGGGCAGATACTCTGAGGTCATGGTAATGGTGTTCGGCATCGCCCCGCCGAGGCCGAGCCCGGTCAGGAAGCGCAGGATAACCAGCGTCTCGAGGTCGGGGGAAAAGGCCGAAAGCAGGCTAAAGAGGCCAAATAACGCCACACAGAACTCAATCACCCGCTTGCGACCGAAGCGGTCGGAAAGCGGGCCGCACAGCAGAGCGCCGGCGGTTAAGCCCAGCAGGCCTGCGCCAAACAGCGGCGCGAGCTCGCTGGCGCCGAGCTGCCAGTGGGCGCGAATATCGGGGGCGATAAAGCCAATGGCGGCGGTATCAAAACCGTCGAGCATGACCACCAGAAAACAGCAGATAATCACGCGCCACTGCCGGGCACCTACCGGAGCGGCGTCCAGCAGCGTTTGCAATTCACGTCGTTGAGTCATCGTTATGCCTCAGTGCAGGGAGGAGGAGATGTTGTATTTATTTCTTTTATGTTGCGATTTTGTAACTCAGGCGATGAAATGTACAATGGTATCTCGGGCATAGACATAACCTGGAGGTTATTGCTAATGGCAAACTGGACGCAAAAACTGAAGCTGCATCATCTGCAAATGCTGGTGGCGCTCGGCGAGCAGGGCAACCTGACGCAGGTGGCGAAAATGATGAATATTACCCAGCCCGCGCTCTCTAAATGGCTGACTCAGTTTGAAGAAGAGGTCGGCATGCTGCTGTTCGAACGCCATAGCAAAGGCCTGCGCCCTTCCGAAGGCGGCAAGCTGCTGCTGCAGCACGCCCAGCGCCTGATCAACGATATGTCCCGCTCGCAGTATGAGATTGAGCGCTTCAAACAGGGCGGGCTGGTGGGTAGCCTGATGATCGGCTGTTCGCCGGTGGCCACCGACTGCGTTGCGCTGGCCATTCTCTCGCTGCTCAAGGAGATGCCGAGCCTGCATCTGAACATCGAGGAAAAGGTGATGACCCCCCTGCTTCACGATCTGCTCTCCGGAGTGGTGGACGTGGTGGTGGGCCGGGTGGGCGGACGGGCGCTGGAGCTGCCGCTTAACTACCGGGTGCTGTATACCGAGCCGGTGTGCTTCGTCGCCCGCCCCGATCACCCGCTGGCGCAGATGCCGAGCCTCGGCTGGGCCGACCTTGCCCACTGGCGCTGGATAGTCTGGCCAACCGGCACGCCGATCCGCCTGAGCATTGACAACGCCCTGGTCGATAACGGCGTGATGCTGCCGGAAAATACCATCGAGTCGGCGTCGATGAACGTCACCAGCAACCTGCTGCAAAGCAGCGACATGATCTCTATTCTTTCTTTACGCCTGGCACAGCGCTTTGCCGAACAGCAGCAGCTGGCAATTCTTAATTTGCCGCGCATCGAACAAAAAGGTAGCGTCGGGGTATTCTGGCGAAAAAGTGAAACGCCATCGCTTGCCCTCAGCCGGTTTCTGGATTATCTATCGCAGGCATCGTAGCCGTGGCGCTGCCCGCGCGGGGTTCCATTTCTCTATCCCCGCGATGCGTATTATTCATGATGTGATCGGTAGCACATTTTTGGGTTTAATTGTATGATGAATGCGGTTCATCAAGGGTTATTACCATGAGTCAATCACTGATTATTATCTGGCAGTATCTGCGGGCTTTTGTGCTGATTTACGCCTGCCTGTACGCCGGGATTTTTATCGCCTCCCTGCTGCCCATCACCATCCCAGGCAGCATTATCGGGATGCTGATTTTGTTTGTCCTGCTGGCGCTGCAGATTATGCCGCCGAAGTGGGTTAATCCCGGCTGTAACGTGCTGATTCGCTATATGGCGCTGCTGTTCGTGCCCATCGGCGTGGGCGTAATGCAGTACTGGGATTTGCTCCGCGCTCAGCTCGGCCCGGTCGCCGTCTCCTGCACCATCAGCACGCTGGTCGTTTTTCTGGTTGTCAGCTGGAGCTCTCACCTGGTGCACGGCGAACGCAAAGTGGTCGGCCAAAAAGGAAGCAAAAATGATGCATGAAATCTGGTGGTCACTGCCGCTGACGCTGATCGTGTTTTTCCTCGCCCGCAGGCTGGCAGCGCGCTTTAAATTTCCGCTGCTCAACCCGCTGCTGGTGGCGATGGTGGTCATCATCCCTTTTCTGCTGCTGACCGGCATCTCCTACGATCGCTATTTTCAGGGCAGTAAGATCCTCAACGATCTGCTGCAGCCTGCGGTGGTGGCGCTGGCCTTTCCTTTATACGAGCAGCTCCACCAGATTCGCGCCCGCTGGAAATCGATTATTACCATCTGCTTTATCGGCAGCGTGGTGGCGATGGTCACCGGGACCACCGTGGCGCTGTTAATGGGCGCGACGCCGCAAATCGCCGCGTCGATCATGCCGAAATCGGTCACCACGCCGATTGCGATGGCGGTCAGCGGCAGCATTGGCGGTATTCCGGCAATCAGCGCGGTATGCGTTATCTTCGTCGGCATCCTCGGCGCGGTTTTCGGCCATACGCTGCTCAACCTGATGCGCATCCGCACCAAGGCCTCACGCGGCCTGTCGATGGGTACCGCCTCGCACGCGCTGGGCACCGCGCGCTGTGCGGAGCTGGATTACCAGGAGGGGGCCTTCAGCTCGCTGGCGCTGGTGCTGTGCGGGATTATTACCTCCCTGGTTGCGCCGTTTTTGTTCCCGGTGATTTTAGCCGTGGTGGGATAATTTGTGATTTAAGTCACATTTATTAATGCAACGTAATGGAGTTGCACAAACAATGAGATATTAATCACATATACAGGCCATCACCGCCCGTACACTAGATTTCCATTACATTGTTATGAGGCAACGCCATGCACCCACGTTTTCAAGCTGCTCTCCCTCAACTGACGGCAGACCTGCAGACGGCAATCGCCCCGATGCTGACCGACCCGCATTTCCCGGCCATGCTCGATGCAGACCAGGTCGCCGCGCTGCAAAGCGCAACCGGCCTCGACGAAGACGCGCTGGCCTTTGCCCTGCTGCCGCTGGCCGCAGCCTGTGCGCGCGCCGACCTCTCGCATTTTAACGTTGGCGCTATCGCGCGCGGCGTCAGCGGGCGCTGGTATTTCGGCGGCAACATGGAATTCCTCGGTGCGACCATGCAGCAAACCGTCCATGCGGAGCAGAGCGCCATCAGCCATGCGTGGCTGCGCGGCGAAAAATCCCTGCTGGCAATCACCGTTAACTACACGCCCTGCGGCCACTGTCGCCAGTTTATGAACGAGCTCAACAGTAGCCAGGTGCTGCGCATCCACCTGCCGGGCCGCGAGGCGCATTCGCTGCAGCACTATCTGCCGGATGCGTTTGGTCCGAAGGATCTGGAGATCAAAACGCTGCTGATGGACGAACAGGATCACGGCTTTCCGCTGAGCGGCGACGCGCTGGCGCAGGCGGCGATCCGGGCGGCAAACCGCTGCCACATGCCCTACAGCCAGTCGCCGTCAGGCGTCGCGCTTGAGCTGAAGGACGACACGATCTTCTCCGGCAGCTATGCCGAAAACGCCGCCTTTAACCCGACGCTGCCGCCGCTGCAGGGCGCCCTTAACCTGCTCAGCCTGAACGGCTATGATTATGCCGATATCCAGCGGGCCATTCTCGCCGAAAAAGCCGATGCGGCGCTGATCCAGTGGGATGCCACCGCCGCCACGTTGAAAGCCCTCGGCTGTCACAGTATTGACCGCGTGCTGCTCGGTTAAATCCCCCATAAAACGGGCCTCTGGCCCGTTTTGTTGAAAATCCCCGCAATCAAACGATGGTTTCTTGCTCTTGCCCGGCGGGTAAAGTAGCCTGAACACTCCATTGTCTACCGTTGAGCCCAGGTTAATGTTAAAGCGTGTGTTATACAGCCTGTTAGTCCTGTTCGGCCTGCTGCTGTTGACCGTGCTGGGTCTTGACCGCTGGATGAGCTGGAAAACCGCGCCCTATATCTACGATGAACTGCAGGATCTGCCCTACCGCCAGGTTGGGGTGGTGCTCGGCACCGCCAAGTACTACCGCACCGGAGTCA
The DNA here is from genome assembly GCF_024810075.1 of Klebsiella sp. BIGb0132. Lineage (NCBI taxonomy): Bacteria > Pseudomonadati > Pseudomonadota > Gammaproteobacteria > Enterobacterales > Enterobacteriaceae > Klebsiella > Klebsiella sp. BIGb0132. Next base: position 90,287 of record NZ_JANUDW010000010.1, read on the forward strand.
TCAATCAATACTACCGCTACCGTATTCAGGGGGCGCTCAACGCCTACAACAGCGGCAAGGTGAACTACCTGCTGCTCAGCGGTGATAACGCGCTGCAGAGCTATAATGAGCCGATGACCATGCGCCGGGACCTGATTAAAGCCGGCGTCGATCCGGCGGATATCGTGCTGGACTATGCCGGCTTCCGCACCCTCGACTCCATCGTGCGGACCCGCAAGGTGTTCGACACCAACGATTTTATTATCATCACCCAGCGCTTCCACTGCGAGCGCGCGCTGTTTATCGCCCTGCATATGGGCATTCAGGCGCAGTGCTATGCGGTCCCGTCGCCAAAAGATATGTGGAACGTGCGGCTGCGCGAGTTCGGCGCGCGCTTTGGCGCCCTCGCGGACCTCTACGTGTTCAAACGCGAGCCGCGTTTTCTGGGCCCGCTGATCCCTATTCCGGCACAGCAGGAAGTGCCGCAAGGGGCGCAGTCCTATCCGGCGGTGACGCCTGAGCAGCTGCTGGAGCTGCAGAGTAAATAGCACGCTGCCCGCCGGGCGGCGCGCAGCGCTAAATCCGCCGCTTAATCGCTAAATTCAATCACCCGGTTACGGCCGCCGTTTTTGGCGTCATACAGCGCCTTATCGGCCTCATCGACCATTTTTTGATAATCAGGATGGCCGCGATAGTGGCTGACCCCGAACGAGGCGCTGAGCGCAACCTTTTTCCCGTCCGCGGTCACGTAAGGCGAGCTGGCAATTTTGTGGCGGATAGCGTCGACAAAACTCAGCGTCTGGTGGCGGGTAAACTCCAGATACACAATCATGAACTCCTCGCCGCCGTAGCGGAACACGTAGTCGCTGGCGCGCGTGCTCTCCGTCAGGATCGCCGCGATATGGCGTAATACCTCATCCCCGGTCGAATGGCCCCAGGTATCGTTGATCTTCTTGAAGTGGTCGACGTCCAGCATTGCCACCGCCAGATTTTTGCGACTCTCCATCGCTAGCTTCACCTCGTGCTTGAGCACCGTTGACATAAAGCGCCGATTTAGCAGGTTGGTCAGCACGTCTTTACCGCTTTCCAGGCGATTGGCCTCTTCAAACAGCGAGGTGAACAGGTTATTGATGATCATGGTCTTTGAGCGAATATCGCTCAGCAGGGACTGAATAGAATCGAGCTCGTTGCCGCCGGTATCCGCCCCTTTGTTTAACATGTCGTCAATGGCTTCAATCAGCAGATTAATTTGTTCTATTTCCGGCTGCCTGCCAAAGTGCTGACTGCATTTGTGGCGGAACCACAGGCCAAACTCTGAATCGCTTAGCAGATAGGAGTGAATATTGGCGGTACGCGAGACCAGCGCATAGATCAGCGCATTTTCCCAGTTAAACAGCGCGGCCTGCTGCTTGCCTTTTTCCAGCTCAAGATTGGCAATAAGATTGTGCAGGCGGTAGGACTCTTCGTTCTTCGCTTCATTTAGCTGATATTTTTCATAAGCGTAGGTCATCAGCTCGCTGGCAATTTGTATCGATACCGAAACGTACTGCTGCATCAGAATACTTAATTTACTGTCGAGCGCTAATGACTGAATATAGTTAAGCATCGACTGAGTGATGATACGCATGCCTTTGAGCACCAGGCTCGCCGGAATGCCAACCCGCGAATGGATATTACCGATATGATATTGCTGCCCGGCAAACTCCAGCAGCCCCTCGCCTTTCAGAGTCAGAGCATGAATAATCCATTTACGCATCGAATGCCGCAGCCGCGTATGAACCATTTCCGAACAGAGGAATTTTTCCGCGTGCGGATCCGCCAGCATAATGTCATAAAATTTATCCGCCAGCTCGGCCGCCTTATCATCAGCAATATGCCGCAGCTTAGCGCAGACCGGTTCGGAAATCAGCAGCGAAAACTCAACCCATTCTTTTACAATTTGTTCACTATATTTCATCAATCACTCAATGACTTACTCATGTGCTTAAATTATCCTGAATAAACTATCCATTAATTATGCAGAAATTATTATCTTTGCCAGAAAGACAGATTCTGCACTATCTTCCTCCAGATATTATCGAAAGAGAATTGCTGCGCGGGGGCTTATTTGTCTATTTTTGGACTTTAATCCTTAAATCCTGAAGCGGTTTAACAATAAACCCGCGCGGCGCAAACAAAAAAAAGCCCGCGCACTGCGCGGGCCTGATAAACATCGAACGTTATTTTTTACGCGCGTATTTCAGCGAATCCAGCGCAACGGCGAAGATAATAATGGCGCCCTTGATAATGTACTGCCAGTACGGGTTCACGCCGATATAGGTCAGCCCGTAGTTAATCACCGTAAAGATGATAACGCCGGTAACCACGCCGAACACGGTACCCACGCCGCCGCTGAAGGAGACGCCGCCGACGACGCAGGCCGCAATCGCATCCAGCTCGTACATAAAGCCGAGGTTGTTGGTAGCGGAGCCAATTCGCCCTGCCTCCAGCAGCCCGCCGAAGGCGTAAAACACGCCGGACAGGGCATAAATCATCAGCAGGTTAAGACCCACGTTAACCCCGGAAACCTTCGCCGCTTCCGGGTTGCCGCCGATAGCAAAGATGTTTTTGCCGAAGCGGGTTTTGTTCCACAGGATCCAGACGAAGAAGACGGCAATCAGCGCGTAGAAGGTGATATACGACAGGCGGAACGTCCCCAGCGCAATAAACCCTTGAGCGAAGTGCGAGAAGTGGCTGTCGAATCCGGAAACCGGCGAGGCGCCAACAAAATCGTAGTACAGGGAGTTGATCCCATAAACGATGATCATGGTACCCAGGGTGGTGATAAACGGCGTCACGTTAAGGTAGGCGATGATAATACCGTTAATCAGGCCAATCACCGCACCAATCGCGCACACCAGCAGGATCACTAGCGGAATTGGCATGGTTGCCATATCCGGGAAGACCTTGTTGGCGTTATCCACCGCCTGCAGCATCGTTGCGGCGATAACCGCCGCCAGGCCAACCTGACGTCCGGCTGACAGGTCGGTGCCCTGAGTCACGATGAGCCCCGCGACGCCCAGCGCGATAATAATACGCACCGAGGACTGGGTCAGAATGTTACTTAAGTTGAGTAAACTTAAGAAGGTGGGATCCTGGAAAATAATAATGGCCAGCAGGACCAAAAGAACAACGTAAATCCCACCATCCTTCAGGTAGGTGAGAAAACTCTTTTTATTTAATGCGCTCATCGCAAGCCCCTGATCTTAAAGATGCAACGACGCAAGACGTAAAATTTCGTTTTGCGTAGTGGTTTTTGTCTCAACAATTCCGGCAACGAGACCGTTGCTCATTACCAGAATACGGTCAGTAATACCCAGCAGCTCCGGCATCTCGGAGGAAATAATAATGATCCCTTTCTCTCTTTTGGCCAGCTCGGCAATCAGCTGATAGATTTCAAACTTAGCCCCGACGTCAATCCCGCGCGTCGGTTCATCAAGCATCAAAATCTCCGGCTGGGTTAACAGCCAGCGGCCGATAATAACCTTCTGCTGGTTACCGCCGGACAGCGAACCAATTTGCGTATGCTGTCCTGGGGTCTTCACGCGCATGGAGTCAATAACCCACTGGGTATCGCTTTTCATGCGCGAGTTATCCAGCAATCCGATCCTGTTCTTATATTTCTTAATATTGGAGATCAGGGAGTTAAAGCCGATATCCAGATAAGCGTAAATCCCGGTAGAGCGGCGCTCTTCGGTCACCAGCGCAAAGCCGTGGTTAATGGCTTCGTTGGCGCTATGGTTATTAATTTTCTTACCGTGGAGCTTAATCGTCCCGCTGGCCTTTTCGCGAATGCCAAATAGCGTCTCAACGATATCGGTACGCTTGGCCCCCACCAGCCCGGCCACGCCGAGGATTTCGCCCTTGTGCAGGTCGAAGGAGACGTCGCGGATTGACGGCTGACGCAGAGACGTCAGGTTGCGCACCTCAAGAATCACCTCGCCCGGCGTATTTTCACGGTTTGGGAAACGCTGGTTCAGAGAGCGGCCGACCATCATGGCGATGATCTTATCCATGTCCAGTCCTTCCAGCGGCTGGGTGGCAATCCACTGACCGTCGCGCAGGATGGTTATCTCATCGCACAGCTGGAAAATCTCTTCCATTTTGTGGGAGATATAGACGATGCCGCAGCCGCGTTCTTTCAGCTTACGGATGATCTTAAACAGATGGTTGACCTCTTTTTCGGTCAGCGACGACGTCGGCTCGTCCATAATGACGATTTTGGCGTCATAGGAAAATGCCTTCGCAATTTCAATCATCTGCATTTGCGATACCGATAGCGTCCCCACGCGCGCGCGCGGGTCAATATCAATATCCAGTTCATCAAATATCGCTTTGGTATCGCGATACATTTTGTCCTGATCGACAAACATGCCCTTGGTGGGATAACGCCCCAGCCACATGTTGTCCATTACCGAACGTTGTAATACTAAGTTTAATTCCTGGTGAACCATTGAGATGCCGTTTTCCAGGGCTTCTTTAGCCGAATGGAAGTCGATCTCTTTTCCCTGAAAAAGAATGCTGCCGGAATCCTTTTGATAGATCCCAAAAAGGCATTTTAATAATGTCGATTTCCCCGCCCCGTTCTCGCCCATTAATGCATGAATAGAGTGAGGACGGACCTTCAGGTTGACATTATCGAGTGCCTTGACGCCAGGAAATGATTTGTTGATGTTGCTCATTTCCAACAAAAATTCACCCGACCGTTCGCTATTATTACTGACCATAGTTATACCTGGCTGCGTTCATGCACACCCTCAGCTGACGAATTAGCGCCAAAATAAGGGTCTGGTTCTGTATCAGGAATAATCGGGCGTAGCGGCTCGCGATCCTTCAGGCTGCCATTTTACCGGCGACGTTGATCTCAACGCTTCCCGAGTGATTTTATTTATCGCTGATACGCCCGTACATCTACTCGATGAATATCGAGCTGCGAAATGGTATTCACCCGCAGCTCGAAACCGAGTACTAAATATTATTTGCCAATAAACTGGCTCAGATTGTCTTTATCTACGCCAACGTAAGGAACGCGAACGATTTTATTTTCAATCTTCCAGCTGGTGCCTGCAGCAGGTTCTTTACCGGCTGCCAGGTTTCTCGCCAGATCGAACGTGGCTTTTGCCTGGTTATTAGCATCGTTCAGCACGGTACCGGCCATCGCACCGGATTTAACCAGCGCCAGCGCTTCTGGTAAGGCATCGACGCCGAAGACCGGAATGCTGCTCTTGTTATGTGCTTTCAGCGCTTCTACCGCACCCATTGCCATCGCATCGTTGTTGGCGATAACCACTTCAATTTTGTTAGCGTTAGGGCCGGAGAGCCAGGCGTCCATCTTATCTTTCGCCTGAGCGGTATCCCACATCGCGGTATCCATCTGCAGCTGCTGAGTTTTCAGACCTTTATCATTCAGCTCTTTAATGACGTAGGTAGTACGCGCTTCAGCATCCGGATGGCCCGGCTCGCCTTTCAGCAGCACATACTGAATCTGACCGTCTTTGTTCAGATCCCAGCCGGCGTTGGCTTTCCAGTGTTTAGCAATCAGGTCGCCCTGGATAATACCGGACTCTTTAGAGTCGGTACCGACGTAAAACGCCTTGTCATAGCTGTCCAGCGCTTTACGGGAAGGCTCTTTGTTAAAGAACACGACCGGGACGTTCTGTCCGCGCGCTTTATCGATAACGGTGCCTGCAGCAGCCGGATCCACCAGGTTAATTGCCAGCGCCTTGACGCCTTTTGCCAGCAGGACGTCAATCTGATCGTTCTGTTTGGACTGGTCGTTTTGCGAGTCATTCATCAGCAGCTGAACGTCCGGCGCTGATTTGCCGTCTTTCTCAATGGCCTTACGCACCACCGACATAAAGTTGTCGTCATATTTATAAATGGTTACGCCGATGCGGGTATCAGCTGCGTGTGCCGCGGCGCCAAATAACATACTCGCCATAACTGCAGACAGGGTTAACACCTTCTTATTCATGGAATCTCCGGTTTTTTTTATGCAGGGTCATTGGTGTGAAAACGGCTGGCGGGAAGTTGTTACATTAACGTTACCGCACAACAAGGTTCACGACTGTAAATTCTGTCTTCCGTGTAGGGTAACGCTCCAAAGGTACGGCTTTACTCGCAGTTTAGCGCCTTGTTCCCGTTGTAAAAGTGATTAATCACCGTGACAAAATGGTCAGGACTGGTAAACGCGGCCATCATAATCAGTTGAATGTTAATATACTGTGAATTTACTCACAGATTGAAAGCGGTTACATCACTGCCCTTTTCAGTTAGTGATCGGCCCCACAATTTGCCGCTGGGTCACCGAATGGCGACGTACCAGAGTCGGCATAAAGCAGTGGCGGGCGTCATGGTCGAGTTTCCCCGCAGCCCCCAGCAGCGCCAGCTCGGTGGCCAGTTTTGCCATCGACATAATAGGATAGCGCACCGTCGTCAGCTGTGGGTCGGTGTAACGAGAAATAGGGATATCATCAAAGCCAATTAGCGACAGATGCTGCGGCACGACAATGCCGTTATCTTTCAGCGTGGTCAGCGCACCGGCCGCCATGCTGTCGTTGTAGGCGAAAACGGCGGTGAGGCCTAAATTACGCCCCAGCAGCTCGACCATTGCCGCCTCGCCGCCCTGCATATCCGGCGAGCCGGAGCCTACCCAGCTGTCGGGGGCAATAATGCTTTGTTCCTGTAACGCCCTGAACCACCCCTCCCGGCGCAGAGCGTCATCCTCAATGCCGTGATTTGATGAGAGATAGCCGATCCGCTGGTGGCCGTGGTTGAGCAGCATCCGCGTCGCCATCAGCGCCCCGCTGACGTTATCCAGACCGACGCAGCGGTGCGCGTAGCCGGGCACAATGCGGTTGATCAGCACCATCCCCGGAATATGCTGCATGAAATCGCCGAGCTCCTCGTCGCTCAGCGCCTTGGAGTGCACGATCAGCGCCAAACAGCGCTGGCGGATCAGCACTTCGATGGCGTTACGCTCTTTTTCCGCCTCATGGTAGCTGTTGCCGATCAGCACGTATTTCTGATGCTGCTGGGCCACGGTATCCACCGCCTTCACCAGCGCGCCGAAAAAGGCATCCGACACGTCCATCACCACCACGCCGATGGTATCGCTGACCTGCGTCGCCAGCGCCTGCGCGTTGGCGTTGGGCCGGTAGCCCAGCTGCGTTACCGCTTTCATTACGCTTTCGCGCGTATCCGGGCTCACCAGCGCGCTATTATTCAGCACGCGCGAGACCGTCGCGACGGAAACACCCGCCTGACGGGCGACATCACGAATGGTGATCATGCTCACCGACCTGTAGAGAATTGCAATACGTCACACCCACCTCCTGTGTTCAGCAAGGTGGCTATTCTGGCAGCGACGCGCGGCGCGCTACGTGAGTGAGGTCACACGCCTGAAAACGCTTACATTCATTTTGTTAACGATTGTGATCGAGATCGTTATCTGGATGTGTTCTTTAATGATGTCCCTGAGGCCCGCAGGGTGAGCTGACGCCACAGCCATTCAACCGGGCCCTGGCGGAAATGACGCAGCCAGAAGAGTGAGAAGATGAGGTTTACCGCCCAAACCGGAACGACGAAGGCCAGCAGCTGCAGGCGGTCGAACTGCATAAACAGGCCAAGGTGGTAAAAGAGCGTGGTGCAGATGAGGGTTTGTAGCAGATAGTTGGTCAGCGCCATGCGCCCGACGCAGGCAATGGCGGTCACCAGCCGCAGCTTACACAGCCAGGGCCAGAAGCCCCACGCCAGGGAAGCGTAGCCAATGGTTTGCAGCGGCGCGCCGAGCTCGCGCGGCGCCTGCAGCAGGAACGCACACCAGCGGGGATCCCAGTCGAGATACCACTGGGCGAAAATCGCCGGGATATTCACCGCCATTCCGGCGATGACCAGCAGGACGCCGGTGCGCCGGTAGTGGCTGAGGCTGAACTGCCCTTTTAGCCAGCCGCTGCGCATCAGGGCGGCGCCCATCAGCATCATTCCCGCCAGCTGCCAGCCGTACTGCGCGCCGAGCGCCAGCAGGTTATCCGACAGCATATCCGCGCGGTTGCTTATCGCTTCGAAGCCGCCGTTCAGCTTCCAGTACTGCTCATACTGCAAATTTGCCGCGTCGGGCACCCAGGAGCGATTCGGCGCATTGCCGGAAATGACGCCAAGCAGCACCAGCACCGCAACGCCGATGACGTACAGCATCACGCCGGTATTAAACAGGGATTTGAGGTGATGCGCGTCGCGAATCATTCTCCAGGCCACCAGCCCCACCAGCGCATAGGCCAGCAGGATATCGCCATCCCAGAAAAAGAGTCCGTGGATAAACCCCAGCAGCGCCAGCAGCGTCAGCCGCGACTGGATCCAGCGCTTGCCGCGAGGCAGCAGCATCTGAAGCCCGGCGCCAAACAGCAGAGCAAAGAGGGTTAAGAATTTCACCTGCGCCAGCAGGTCGAGAATCGCCCAGGTCCAGGCGTCGCTAACGGAAAGGCTCCCGGACCACGCCGGGTTGAGATAGGCCGCCTTCGGCAGGCCGAAGGCGTTAATATTCAGCAGCAGAATACCCAGGATGGCGACGCCACGAACGAAGTCCAGCGTGACGTTTCTTTCCATGTACCCTGCTCCGATTTTAGCTGTGGTGACGTACGGCGCGCAGGAACTCCTGGCGGGTATTCTGGCTGGATTTAAACAGGCCGCCCAACGAGGTGGTTGTGGTGGCGCTGGTTGCATCGCGAATACCGCGCGCCTTCACGCAGTAGTGCACCGCATCAATCGATACCGCCACGTTGCTGGTGCCCAGCAGGGTCTGCAGCGCGGTTAAAATCTGCTGCGTCAGCCGCTCCTGCACCTGCGGGCGCTGGGAGAAGAACTGCACGATGCGGTTGATTTTCGACAGGCCAATGACCGAATCTTTCGGGATATAGGCAACCGTCGCTTTACCATCAATCGTCACGAAGTGGTGTTCGCAGGTGCTGGTCAGGGTGATATCGCGCACGGTAACCATTTCATCAACCTGCATCTTGTTCTCGATGACGGTGATTTTGGGGAACCTGGCGTAGTCCAGTCCGGAAAAGATCTCATCGACATACATTTTAGCGATGCGATGCGGGGTTTCCATCAGACTGTCATCACTAAGATCAAGATTCAGCAGCTGCATAATCTCAGTCATGTGTCCGGCAATCAGACGCTTGCGAGTTTCATTATCAATTTCTTGTACTGGCGGACGCAACGGCGTCTCCAGCCCACGAGCGACCAGCGCTTCATGAACGAGTATGGCTTCTTTGCTCAGTGATGACATTTATGTTCTCCTGCAGGTGTGGCGCTCTTTGCTCTTCTGAGGGCAAAGTTTGCATGCATTGTGCGTGAGGTAGCGCACATAATCCAGTAGCCGAAACGATAATTATTGAAATTTGCGTTACCTATTGATAGTGCGCTTCCGGTCTCACCTCTTCCACGTCGCGCCTGTCAATCGTCTAACGCCCGCCAGTTGCCACTTCCCGAATAAAAGAACGACTTCGCGTCATTCTCAATAGCACAGCCGCCGGAGCATGTTGGCTAAAAGTTGCATTAATGATGCAATATGTTCCCGAAAGGAGAAAGTGAAAGTTGCTCACGAGTGTATGAAATATCTGTATGATGAAAAATTACGTCCACATACGCAGAATCACTCAGCGGCCGTTACCACTTATATCCGTAAAGTAGGGTCTGCAGACTCGCGTATCCCCTTTTCAGAGGAGCCCGGCATGGAATTGCTTGAAGAGCATCGCTGTTATGAAGGTCGGCAGCAACGCTGGCGGCATGACTCCACCACGCTGAACTGTTCAATGACGTTCAGCATCTTCTTACCTCCGCAGCGCGATACCGCGCCGCCGCCGGTTGTGTACTGGCTCTCCGGCCTGACCTGCAACGATGAGAACTTTACCACCAAAGCTGGCGCTCAGCGCATCGCGGCCGAGCTAGGCCTGGTCCTGGTCATGCCGGATACCAGCCCACGCGGCGAGAGCGTCGCCGACGATAGCGCCTACGATCTGGGCAAAGGCGCGGGGTTTTATCTAAACGCCACCGAAGCGCCGTGGTCCGCGCATTTTCGCATGTACGATTATCTTCGCGACGAGCTGCCGCAGCTGATTGGCGCGCAGTTTAACGTCAGCGATCGCTGCGCAATCAGCGGCCACTCAATGGGCGGTCACGGTGCGCTTATTATAGCACTGAAGAACCCTGGCCGTTTCGCCAGCGTGTCGGCCTTTGCACCGATCGTCAACCCTGCACGGGTGCCGTGGGGGCAAAAAGCGTTTAGCGCCTATTTGGGCGCCGACGAAGCCAGCTGGCAGGCGTGGGACAGCTGCGCATTGATGCAGGCCAGCCAGGCCAGCGACGCGATCCCCACGCTTATCGATCAGGGCGACAGCGACTCATTCCTCGCCGAGCAGCTGCAGCCGGCGGTGCTGGCTGAAGTTGCGCGTCAAAAGGCGTGGCCGCTGACCCTGAGAATTCAGCCCGGCTACGATCATAGCTACTACTTTATTGCTTCCTTTATCGAAGACCATCTGCGTTTTCACGCTCAATATCTCATCAAGTAAGACAGGAGGGCTGATGCCCTCCACCTTTACACACTCCTATCCTTCTGATTTTAAACTCATTTAACCCATAAAAAGTAAATACAAATGATTTCAATTATCATTAATGTTTACAAAATAACATTTTTTTGTACAATTCCTCCTTCTTCTCTCCATCATTCAGAGTTCTTACAAGACAAATAAATACGGTTCTCAGGGTTATCCCGATGGAGATTTATTCATTGAAATGGAATGTAAAAATGACTATACCTCGCGTTAAGGTACTGGCCGCCGCCATTTACGCAGCCACCATCTCACCGCTTGTTCACGCAGCTGATTCAGACACCATGGTCGTGACGGCCACCGGTTTTGAACAAAAAATCCAGAATGCGCCGGCCTCAATCTCCGTTATCTCCAAACAGCAGATTGAAGATAAGGCCTACCGTGACGTTACCGATGCGCTAAAAGACGTACCCGGCGTGGTGGTCACAGGTGGCGGAAGCAGCAGCGATATCAGCATCCGCGGCATGTCATCCCAGTACACCCTTTTCCTCGTGAACGGTAAGCGCGTCAGCACCCGCAGCACTCGCCCAAACAGCGATAACTCGGGAATCGAACAGGGCTGGCTACCGCCTCTGGAGTCCATTGAACGGATCGAAGTTATCCGCGGACCAATGTCCTCACTCTATGGCTCCGATGCCATGGGCGGGGTGATTAACATCATTACCAAAAAAGTCTCTAACACTCAGGCCTGGACAGGCTCGCTGCACGGCGACGGTACTTTCCAGGAAAACAGCGATTCTGGCGATCTGTTCCAGACCAACGTCTACGCTTCCGGCCCGTTAATCGACGGAGTGCTGGGAGCGAAAGTCACCGGCCTGCTCTCCCGCCGCGCGGAAGATAAAATCGAAAACGGTTTCAACGAGCAGAGAATGCGCAACGGCGGCGTCACGCTGAACTTCACGCCTGACGACAAAAACGACTTCGATCTCGACTACGCGCGCGAACTGCAGGACCGCAACAGCACGCCGGGAATGTCGATGGCGGAGGAGAGCTGCCGCGGCGATGTCTGTAAGCCAAACAGCAAAAGCGAATCCCGCTACGAACACACCACCTACTCGCTGACCCATAGCGGCTACTATGAGCACTTCAACACCACCAGCTATGCCCAGCAGGAAGAGACCAACAACCCCGGGCGCAAAATGAAGTCGTACAATACGACGCTCAATAACCAGAATCAGGTCTTCCTTGGCGATCACACCCTGACGCTGGGCGGACAGTATCGCTATGAAAAGCTCAGCGATAAAGGCAACCAGTTGGAAGCGGCGGATGGACTAAGTAAGCTGACTCGCTGGAGCTGGGCGCTGTTTGCGGAAGACGAATGGGCGATGACCGAGAGCTTTACGCTCACCGGCGGCCTGCGCATGGATAAAGATGAAAACTACGGCACTAACTGGACGCCGCGTGGCTATGGCGTATGGCATCTGGCCGAACAGTGGACGCTGAAAGGCGGCGTTTCCGCTGGCTACCGCGCTCCGGATCTCCGCCAGTCTTCCGCTAACTGGGGCCAGGTCACCGGCGGCGGTCGCCTTGACGGTATTATCGTAGGTAATCCGGACCTCAAACCGGAAAAGAGCCTGAGCGAAGAGATTGCTTTACTGTGGGATAACAACGACAACCTCAACGCCGGCCTTACGCTATTCAACACCGACTTTAAAAACAAAATTACCGAAGTGCGTCGCTGTAATAGCAAGTCCGACCCGGCCTGCACCATCGGCAATACCAGCTATGATTTCGTCAGCGATCGCGTCAACGTCGACAAGGCTAACATGCGCGGCGTGGAATCAACCTTCGGCTGGAAGATAACTCGCGATCTGAACTGGACGGCGAACTATACCTATACCCAGTCAGAACAGAAAAGCGGCCAGTTCTCCGGTAAGCCTTTAAATAAAATGCCGAAAAATATGTTCAACACCACCCTGGACTGGCAGGCCACGCCTGACGTCGGTTTCTGGAGTCGTTTGAACTTCCGCGGGAAAACCTCAGAGTATCTGAGCCGTACCTCGATGTCTCAAGGCACGCCGTCCTATACGCAGGTCGATCTTGGCTTACGCTACAACGCCAACAAAAACCTGCTGGTTTCCGCCGGGGTGTATAACGTTCTCGATAAGCAGATTGATTATGATACCTACGATACGGTACTCGATGGCCGCCGCTATACCGTGGGCCTGACCTATAGCTTCTGATGCTCTAACGATCTGAAGACGAAAAAAAACCCCGGGGATCCGGGGTTTTTTTATGGGGCAATCAATAGCCCTACTGCTTAAAACGCTGCGGGAACTTCATTTCGCTATAGCGGACAAAACGGGTGCCTTTGGCAAGCTTATAGCCAAACCAGATAACCAGGAACAGCGGAATACCGATATAGGTTGCCGCCACGCCGCCCCAGTCAATGGTGTCTTTCAGGAACGCTTCGTAGTTCTGGCCGAGGGTGATAATAAGGCACAGGACAAAGGCGAAGATCGGCCCAAGCGGGAAGAACCCGGAACGATACGGCAGATCGTTGATATCGTTGCCCTGCAGCACGTAGCCGCGGCGGAAACGATAGTGGCTGATGGCGATGCCCAGCCAGGCGATAAAGCCGGTCATCCCCGAGGTATTCAGCAGCCACAGGTAAACGGTCTGGTTGCCAAACATTGAGCTCAGGAAGCACAGCGCCGCCACGACCGTAGTGGCATACAGCGCGTTACGCGGCACGCCGCCGCGCGACAGCTTAGCGAAGATACGCGGCGCTTTGCCATCGCAGGCCAGGGTGTAGAGCATACGCGTGGAGGCGTACATGCCGGAGTTGCCCGCCGACAGCACCGCCGTCAGGATCACCGCGTTCATGATCGCCGCCGCAGACAGCAGGCCCGCATGCTGGAACACCAGGGTAAACGGACTGACGGAAATATCCTTCACGTCGTTACGCAGCAGGCTCGGATCGGTATAAGGGATAATCAGGCTGATGATTAAAATCGCGAACACGTAGAACAGCAGAATACGCCAGAACACCTGGCGCACGGCTCGCGGAATGTTCTTCTCCGGGTTTTCTGATTCACCCGCAGCGATGCCGATAAGCTCTGTGCCCTGGAACGAGAAGCCGACGATCATCGCCACGCCAATCATCGCCGCAAAGCCGCCGGCAAACGGCGCATCGTCGATACCCCAGTTGCTCCAGCCCGCCGGCTGCGCGCCTTCAAAAATGCCGACGATCATCATCACGCCAACAATAATAAAGATAATGACGGTGGCGACCTTGATCAGCGAAAACCAGTACTCTGCTTCACCGAAGCCTTTGACCGAGATCCAGTTCAGCAGGAACATAATGCCGAGGAACAGCGCGCTCCAGATCCAGCCCGGAGCGTCAGGGAACCAGTAGGTCATGACCAGCTGCGAGGCAACGAGGTCAACGGCGATGGTCACCGCCCAGTTGTACCAGTAGTTCCAGCCCAGCGCGAAGCCGAAGCCTTCTTCAACATAGTTCTGACCGTAGGTGGCAAAGGAGCCGGACACCGGCATGTACGCCGCCAGCTCGCCAAGGCTGGTCATCAGGAAATAGACCATCAGACCGATCAGAATATAAGAAAGCAGCGCGCCGCCGGGGCCTGCCTGGGAAATAGTTGCACCGGATGCAACGAAAAGACCTGTACCGATGGAACCGCCAATAGCGATCATGGTCAAGTGACGCGCCTTCAGTTCACGGCGTAGGCCGGGCGCTTCTGTGGTTTTAGTATCCGAAACCATGTGAAAATGCTATCCATCAAAAAAACGAGGCGAGATTGTAGCAGACGATCGGCGATCCATCCGGTACAAATACAAAGTTATAAGAGAGGTTCATGATCGAACATGGATTATTAGTAAAGCACTAAATCGCGGAATTGCCAGCAATAATCACCCGCCTCTCTTCAGGTTAGCGCGCTGGATCCACCATTTTCACACCTCGCAGTAGCGCAGAAAGCGCTGTAACGCTTTGGAAATATGCTTCTGGCGATGATGGATCCGCCACAGGGTGCGGGTTAACGGCGGCAGCGGCACGCTCAGCTCAACCAGCGATCCCACCTCCAGCTGTTCGGCGATAACCCGCCGCGAAAGGCAGCTGATCCCGAGGCCATGACGTACCGCATGCTTGATCGCCTCAGAGTTGCCAAGCTCCATCCCGAGATGAAACGCCGGCAGATGCGATAGCAGTAAATAGTCGACGATTTCCCGAGTGCCCGAGCCGTGCTCGCGCAGGATCCACGGCGCCTCCGCCAGCCGCTGCAGCGTCACTTCGCCCTCCAGCAGCGGCGATCCGGGGGCGGCAAATACCACCAGCTCGTCCGCCAGCCAGGGTTCGGCGATGATATCCGCCGCGTGGCACGGCCCCTCAATCAGCCCGATATCCACCCGCAAATCGGCCACGGCGTTAATCACGTCCTGGCTGTTGCCGACGCTCAGCTCCAGCGGCAGATCGGGAAAATCGCGGCGGTAGCGGGCAATAATTTCCGGCAATATATAGTTGCCGATAGTGCTGCTGGCATAAACGCGGATCGCGCCGTTATCGCCGCGAAACAGCTGCTCGATTTCAACCGCACGTTCCAGCAGCGCCAGCGCGCGCGGGTAGAGCAGCCTGCCGTGCTCGTTGACCACCAGCCGCTTGCCGACGCGATCGAAAAGCTGCACGCCCAGCTGCCCTTCCAGATCGGTCAACGCCGCGCTGACCGCCGACTGCGAAAGCGCCAGCATTTGCGACGCCTGGGTGGTTGAACCGCTCTTAAGAACTTCAGCAAAAACTTCCAGCTGCCGTAGCGTGATATGCATAACCCTTCCTTGCTCGTCTATCCGACATCACTCTTCGCCGTCCCGACCATCGGCGCGTAGCGCCGTACCGAGCCGCGAAGAGGCTTGTTTACCACTTATTACGATTGATTATAAATATATAATCAATTTTATATTTAAACCAGCGCGTCGTAATCTTTACGCAGACAAAGGAGAAGGTTATGACAGCACTCACTTTACCGACAAAACATCGCACACTGTGGCATTTTGTCCCCGGACTGGCGCTTACCGCCGTGGTGACCGGCGCAGCGCTCTGGGCAGGCAGCTTTCCCGCTATCGCCGGCGCCGGCTTCAGCGCCCTGACGCTGGCCATCCTGTTCGGCATGATCGTCGGCAATACGCTCTACCCCAAGATATGGCAACCCTGCGACGGCGGCGTGATCTTTGCCAAACAGCATCTGCTGCGTCTCGGTATTATTTTATACGGCTTTCGCCTGACGTTCGCGCAGATTGCCGACGTTGGGGTGAGCGGCATTGCCATTGACGTTCTGACGCTGACCAGCACCTTTTTTATTGCCTGCATCCTCGGGCAGAAAATCTTCGGCCTGGATAAGCACACCAGCTGGCTGATTGGCGCCGGCAGCAGCATCTGCGGCGCGGCGGCGATTCTGGCAACGGAACCGGTGGTGAAGGCCGAGGCCAGCAAGGTGACCGTCGCCGTGGCCACGGTGGTGATTTTCGGCACTCTGGCTATCTTCCTCTATCCGGCGATGTATCCGCTGCTGGCGCACTGGTTTACGCCGGAAGCCTACGGCATCTATATGGGCTCGACCATGCATGAGGTGGCGCAGGTGGTTGCCGCAGGCCATGCGGTGAGCCCGGAGGCTGAGAACGCGGCGGTGATTGCCAAAATGCTGCGCGTCATGATGCTGGCACCGTTCCTGCTGTTCCTCGCCGCCCGCGTTAAGCAGCTGACCCCGGCCGGCAGCGGTGAGAAAGGCAAAATCACCATCCCGTGGTTTGCCATTATGTTCATCCTGGTGGCGGTATTTAACTCCTTCCACCTGCTGCCAAAAGCGGCGGTCGACGCGCTGGTGACGCTCGATACCGTGCTGCTGGCGATGGCGATGGCCGCGCTGGGGTTGACCACGCACGTTAGCGCGCTGAAAAAAGCCGGCGCCAAACCGCTGCTGATGGCATTAATGCTGTTCGTCTGGCTGATTGTCGGCGGCGGCGCGATTAACCTGGCGGTCCACGCCCTGATGGCCTGAGCGTAAGCAGCCAGACCAGATCATTCGTTGATGTAACTCTTCGGTTAAGCCGCTATCATTACCCACCCCGCAGCGGCTTAACTGGAGTTTTTTATGAAATATATTGGAGCGCACGTCAGCGCCTCCGGCGGAGTGGCCAATGCCGCCATTCGCGCAGCCGAAATCGGTGCGACCGCCTTCGCCCTCTTCACCAAGAACCAGCGCCAGTGGCGCGCCGCGCCGCTGAGCGACGAAACCATTGCTGAATTCAAAGCCGCCTGCGAAAAATACCGTTTCGCTCCCGGGCAAATCCTGCCGCACGATAGCTATCTGATCAACCTCGGCCACCCGGTCGAAGAGGCGCTGGAAAAATCCCGTGAAGCCTTTATTGATGAGCTGACCCGCTGCCAACAGCTGGGGCTGACGCTGCTGAACTTCCATCCCGGCAGCCATCTGCAGCAGATACCGGAAGAGGAGTGCCTGGCGCGCATTTCCCGCTCGATTAATATCGCGCTGGAAAAAACCGCAGGCGTGACCGCGGTTATCGAAAACACCGCCGGTCAGGGCAGCAATCTTGGGTTTAAGTTCGAACATCTCGCTGCCATTATCGACGGCGTGGAGGATAAATCCCGCGTCGGCGTATGTATTGATACCTGTCACGCCTTTGCCGCCGGATACGATCTGCGCAGCGCCGAAGAGTGTGAGAAAACCTTTGCCGATTTTGAGCGCATCGTCGGCTTCAAATACCTGCGCGGGATGCACCTCAACGATGCCAAAAGCACCTTCGGCAGCCGCGTCGACCGCCACCATAGCCTCGGCGAAGGCAATATCGGCCACAACGCTTTCCGCTGGATCATGCAGGACAGCCGCTTTGACGGTATTCCGCTGATCCTCGAGACCGTTAATCCCGATATCTGGGCGGAAGAGATTGCCTGGCTGCGGGCGCAGCAAACGGCGGAAGCGTCGGCCTGAGGTCGATGCCGGGAGAATCCCAACTGCTAAAAAAAGAAAGGGCCGAATTATCGGCCCTTTTGCTTATCAAGGTCTTACTCAGGCCGCTTTTTCAACCGCCTGCACTTCCGGACGCTTCAGCACCGCGTAGGAGAGACCGGCAACCAGCGTACCGGCAATAATCGCCAGCAGGTAGCCGAGCACCGGCGTAATGGCGCCTGGGATCAGCAGAACAAACAGACCGCCGTGCGGCGCCATCAGTTTGGCACCAATGGCCATGGAGATGGCACCGGTTACCGCCCCGCCGACGATACAGCATGGCAGAACGCGCATCGGGTCACGGGCGGCGAACGGAATCGCCCCTTCGGAGATGAAGCACAGTCCGAGAACCAGGGCCGCTTTACCGCCTTCGCGCTGGCCTTTGTCAAACTTGTTGCGCGCAACCAGCGTGGCGATACCCATCGCCAGCGGTGGAACCATACCCGCCGCCATAATCGCCGCCATCGGCGCGTAGGTCTGGGTACTCAGCAGTCCGACGCCAAAGGCGTACGCCGCTTTGTTCACCGGACCGCCCATATCGGTACACATCATTGCCCCGAGGATGGCGCCCAGCAGGACCGCGTTAGCCGTCCCCATAGTTTGCAGCCAGTGGGTCAGGCCCGCCAGGATACCGGCAACCGGCTTGCCGATCAGGTAGATCATCGCCAGACCGACAATCAGGCTGGAAACCAGCGGAATGATCAGAATCGGTTTCAGCGCTTCCATGCTCGGCGGCAGCTTCAGCTTCTTGCTGATAAGCTTAGCCACGTAGCCGGCGAGGAAGCCCGCAATGATCCCGCCGATAAAGCCGGAACCGCCGCTCACCGCCAGCATACCGCCGATAAGACCCGGCGTCAGGCCCGGACGGTCGGCGATGGAGAAGGCAATAAAGCCCGCCAGCACCGGAACCATCAACGCAAAGGCTGAACCGCCGCCGATCTGCATCAGCGCCGCCGCCAGCGTATCCTTCACTTCA
This sequence comes from Klebsiella sp. BIGb0132, assembly GCF_024810075.1. NCBI lineage: Bacteria > Pseudomonadati > Pseudomonadota > Gammaproteobacteria > Enterobacterales > Enterobacteriaceae > Klebsiella > Klebsiella sp. BIGb0132. The sequence continues at coordinate 108,868 of NZ_JANUDW010000010.1, forward strand.
AATGCTTTAATCCCGAAGGCGAAGGAGAGCGCGATACACAGGCCGCCCGCTACCACCATCGGCAGCATGTAGGAGACGCCCGTCAGCAGGTGACGATAGGCGCCGCCGCCCTCTTTCTTCGCGCTATCCGCCTGCTGTCCGCTCTGCCCGGAAGGCTGATACGGTTTGGCTTCCAGCTGCGCCTTTTCAAACTCCTGGGCGGTTTTCTTCAGCGCCAGGCCGGTCGTAGTGCGATACATTGGCTTACCGGCAAACTTCGCCAGGTCAACTTCAATATCCGCAGCAACGATAACCAGATCGGCCTGCGCCACCTCTTCTGGCGTGATCTCATTACCCGCGCCGACGGAGCCGCGCGTTTCAACCTTCACCCACCAGCCGCGTTTTTTCGCTTCGGTTTCGATAGCTTCTGCGGCCATAAAGGTATGCGCTACGCCGGTTGGGCAGGCGGTAATAGCAACAATACGTTTCGGGCCGCTAGCCGCAGCGGCTGCGGGTGCCGCAGTTGGCGCAACGTAAGGCGTGGCATGGCTTTTCGCCTCGCCGAGGAACAGCTCCGGGTGGGCGACGGCGCGGTTAATATCACCGAGGTACACCTTTTTACCGTTCAGCGCGCTGTCAGCAGGCAGCGTTGAGCCGAGGACGATAGCCAGCTCTGCATCGTTCGGGTTATCAATCAGTTCGAGTTGCGCTTTTTGCGCCGCGGTGCCCAGCAGGGTTTTCGCCATATAGGCGCGAGCCTGTCCGAGTCCGGCATCAATAATCAGCAGCGTTTTCATTATGCCTCTCCTGCTGTCAGTTAAACGGTTGTAAGTCGACGCGCGCCATCATTGCGGCCAACTGGGTACGATCGGTAATACCAACATTGCTCTGGCTCACTGCCAGGGCCGCAACGGCCGTGGCCAGGCGCAGAGTATGCTCGCTGGATTCACGCATCAGCAGGCCGTAAATCAGGCCGCCAACCATAGAATCGCCGGCGCCAACGGTGCTGACCACTTCGACTGAAGGCGGCTTGGCAATCCATTCGCCTGAGGCGTTAACCCACAGCGCGCCCTCTTCACCCAGCGAGATAACCACGTGGGCAATCCCCTGCTCGCGCAGCGCGTGGGCGGCGTCAATCACGTCTTTCATTTCAGGCAGCTTGCGGCCGGCCCAAATCTCCAGCTCGCGGCGGTTTGGCTTCACTAACCACGGTGCCGCCTTCAGGCCGGCAACCAGCGCTTCGCGACTGCTATCGAAAATAATGCACGGACACTGGCTGCGCAGGCGAATCATCCAATCGGTGAAGGCCTCAGGGCTGACGCCCGACGGCAGGCTGCCGCTGACGCAAACCATGTCGAACTGACCCAGCCAGCTCAGGGAATCATTGACGAAGCGCTCCCAGTCACCCTGAGTTACCTCGAAGCCGGAGAAGTTAAAGTCGGTGACTTCGCCGTCTTTTTCCGTCAGCTTGACGTTAATGCGGGTACGGCCCTGCACAACCTGAAAACGGTTGGCAATTCCCAGCTCGCTAAACAGCTGCTGAAAACCATCCTGGTTATCTTTGCCGAGGAAGCCGCCGACGGTAACGTCAATACCGAGGTCTTTCAGGACCTTGGCGACGTTGATGCCTTTTCCCGCCGCGTGCAGGCCGGTGGTGCGGACGAGGTTGACTTCGCCGCGCTCAACTTCCGGGGTGAAACCCACCAGATCGTATGCCGGGTTTAAAGTAATCGTTGCTACACGTCTGCTCATTTATGCGCCCTCCCCAAGGCCTGCGGCGATAGCTTCGCCAATCGCATCCAGCGCCTGTTGCGCATCTTCACCCTGGGCGGTAAAGCGCAGACGGTGACCTTTTTTCACTCCCAGCGCCACGACCTTCATCAGGCTGCGGCCGTTGGCCGGCTTGCCGGACCCGTCGAGGTTGGTGACGGTAATGTCGCTGGAAAATTGTTTGATGGTATTAACCAGCATAGTGCCCGGACGCGCGTGCAGCCCGTGCTCGTTGCGCACGACAAATTCAGCGCTCAGCACGTCCTCGGCAATCGCATCATCGCTGGTCAGCAGCGCCAGCAGCGTGGCGCTGTCGGCCTTCAGCAGACGGTCAGCTTTTTTATCAATCAGCAGATTGCTCAGGCGACTGAGCACCGCGGTCGGCTGCTCGTCGGCCATGGCGACGGTAATCAGCAGCGAGACCGGCTGGTCATCGGCGGTAAAGGCGCTGGCGGCGCGGCTCACGGCAACCGCGCTGCGCAGGTTGCCTTCCGCGCTGTCGTTCAGCCAGATTCCCTGACCCAGGTTCAGCGGCTTATCGTTAATGGTACGGCTGACAAACGCGGCGTCAACGGCGCCGGCTTCTTTCAGCCGCGCGGCGTTCAGCGCCTGCAGGGTCAGCAGATCGCTGGCTGCGATATCAAGGCTCAGCGTGTCGTTATCCAGCTTCAGCATCTCGCTCTGCTTTTCACCCATCAGCAGGGCGCGCAGCTCTTCCGCCGAGGTGGCAGTTCGGAGCTGTTCCGCAACCGAATCATCGCTGAGCACGTGCGTCAGCTGACGCAGCAATCCGAGATGCTCGTCCGAACTGGCGGCGATACCAATGGCAACATAGGCCGTCTGCCCTTCCCCCCAGGTCACGCCCTGCGGGAACTGATAGACCTGGACGCCGGTTTTCAGCACCTGGTCGCGCGTGTCGGTGGTACCGTGCGGAATCGCAATCCCGTTACCAAGGAAAGTAGAGGTCTGCTGCTCGCGCGCCAGCATCCCGTTAACGTAGCCTTCCGCCACGTTGCCTGCGCTTACCAGCGCAGAAGCAACCTGACGAATTGCCTCTTCTTTATTACCGGCCTGCTGGCCGGGATGAATATCCTGCACAGATAACTGGAACATGGATCTCCTCTCCTGCTGAGTTGAATCGTTTCAGCTGCCTGGTGAAAAAATACGTCACCGTGCTGCTGAAGAAACACCTGAATGACGCTGAAACGTTTCAATGAGTCTGTACCTTTCTTAATCACCGCGCAAGATAAGTTATCAGCTTGATAACAGAAGTTAGAGATAACGCACATTTTTGCTGAAGCCGTACCGCAAGAACGGCCTCAGCTTCAGCATTTGCTGAACGTCATATTTTGAAACGCCTTTTTGATTTATTCGTGCCATACTACTGTTCATTCTCTGACGGGCGGCGTAAACTTCGCGACTCCTGAAACCACAGATAACCGCACATGCAAAACAGCAGCGCCGCCCTTCCCCGACGCGGGTTCGATTTAACCTCTTCCGCCTTCCTGATAGTCGCCTTTCTGACCGGGATTGCCGGCGCGTTGCAAACGCCCACCCTGAGCCTGTTTTTGACCAATGAAGTGCACGTACGCCCGGCGATGGTCGGCTTCTTTTTTACCGGCAGCGCGGTCATCGGCATTCTGGTGAGCCAGTTTCTCGCCGGGCGCTCGGACCGCCGCGGGGATCGTAAGCAGCTGATCGTCTTCTGCTGCCTGCTGGGCGTGCTGGCCTGCCTGCTGTTTGCATGGAACCGCAGCTACTTTGTTCTGCTTTTCGTCGGGGTATTCCTCAGCAGCTTCGGCTCCACCGCCAACCCGCAGATGTTCGCCCTTGCCCGCGAGCATGCGGATAAAACCGGCCGCGAGGCGGTGATGTTTAGCTCGATTCTGCGCGCCCAGGTGTCGCTGGCGTGGGTGATCGGCCCGCCGCTGGCCTACGCGCTGGCGATGGGCTTCGGCTTTACCGTGATGTACCTCAGCGCCGCCGTCGCCTTCGTATTCTGCGGGGCGATAGTGTGGTTCTTTCTGCCCAGCATGCGCAAAGAGCCGAGAGCGGCGGCGGGCCAGCTGGAGGCGCCGCGCACCCATCGTCGCGATGCGCTGCTGCTGTTCAGCGTCTGCACGCTGATGTGGGGAATCAACAGCCTCTACATCATTAATATGCCGCTCTATATCATTAATGAGCTGCACCTGCCGGAGAAGCTGGCGGGATTAATGATGGGTGCCGCGGCCGGCCTTGAAATTCCGACGATGCTGATCGCCGGCTATTACGCCCGCCGTTTCGGCAAGCGTTTTTTGATGCGCGTCGCCGCCGTCGCCGGGCTGCTGTTTTACGTCGGTATGCTGCTGGCCCACACGCCCGGGCTGCTGCTGGCTTTACAGCTGCTGAACGCCATTTTTATTGGCATCCTCGCGGGAATCGGCATGCTCTATTTTCAGGATTTAATGCCGGGTCAGGCGGGGGCGGCGACCACGCTGTATGCGAATACCATCCGCGTCGGCTGGATTATTGCCGGGTCGCTGGCCGGCGTGGTCGCCGAGATCTGGAGCTATCACGCGGTATTCTGGATCGCGCTCGGCATGGGGGCGATCGCCCAGCTGTGCCTGTGGCGCATCAGGGATATTTAAGCCGCCGGGATAAAACGGCGCCGCTAGCCGGCGGTGAGCCGTTCGAGATGAATAAGGTACGCCATTGCCTCATCGCGTCGGGTTCCGCACATCTCGCGCTCCGGCTGCAGGCTGCCGCAAACCTTGGGGCGCAGCGGGGAGCCAAAGATATTGCACAGGTTGCCCGCAGAGAGCTGGACACAGCGCGTGTTCGCGGGCTTGCCGTCAGGCATGCCGGGGATCGGGGATGAGATAGAGGGGGCGATACAGCAGGCACCGCAGTCAGTACGACATTCCATAGATGGCTCTCTTAACGGTGCTTTTTCAGACGCAGCCTAAACGTTTTATCCGAAGATAGCAAAACGCGCGAATTCCACTTGCCTGAAAGCCCCGGCGCGAGTAGTTTTACGCGATATTTTGACCCTTTAAGTTACAGGATTACCGCAATGCCAAGAGCGAATGAAATTAAAAAAGGTATGGTGCTGAATTACAACGGCAAGCTGCTGATTGTTAAAAATATTGATATTCAGTCACCGAGCGCCCGTGGCGCAGCAACGCTGTACAAAATGCGTTTCGCTGACGTACGTACCGGTCTGAAGGTTGAAGAACGCTTTAAGGGCGACGACATTGTCGATACCGTGACCCTGACCCGCCGCTACGTTGACTTCTCCTACGTCGATGGCAACGAATACGTGTTTATGGATAAAGAAGATTACACCCCGTATATCTTCACCAAAGAGCAGATTGAAGAAGAGCTGCTGTTTATTCCGGAAGGCGGCATGCCGGACATGCAGGTTCTGACCTGGGACGGCCAGCTGCTGGCGCTGGAGCTGCCGCAGACCGTCGATCTGGAGATTGTTGAAACCGCGCCAGGCATCAAGGGCGCATCCGCCAGCGCGCGCAACAAACCGGCAACCCTGAGCACCGGCCTCGTGGTGCAGGTTCCTGAATACCTGAGCGCGGGCGAACGCATTCGTATCCATATCGAAGAGAGCCGCTATATGGGCCGTGCCGACTAATCGAACGGCGGCTTAATCTCCAATAATCAACGTAACAATGCCCGTCAGCATCGCCGCTGACGGGCATTTTTTTATCCGACGAACTCTGTGACCTACAGCAGTTCCGGGTACTTCGTCATCTTCAGCGCCAGCTCAACGCCGCGCACTTCCGCCATCCCCTTCAGGCGACCGATCGCCGAATATCCCGGGTTGGTTTTCTTACGCAGATCGTCCAGCATCTGGTGGCCGTGATCCGGGCGGAACGGGATCGGCCTCAGATCGCCGGCGCGCTTGCGACGCAGCTCTTCGCTGAGGATCGCATTCACCACCGCCACCATATTGACGTCGCCGTTCAGGTGCGCCGCCTCGTGGAAGGTTTTCGGGTTCTCTTCGCGGCAGGTCGATCGCAGATGGGTGAAGTGAATACGATCGCCGAAGGTTTCAATCATCTTCACCAGGTCGTTGTCGGCGCGCACGCCGTAGGAGCCGGTACACATGGTAAAACCGTTGTTAATGCTATCAACAACCTCTTTCAGCCACTGCATATCCTCGATGGTCGACACGATGCGCGGCAGGCCAAGGATTGGACGCGGCGGATCGTCCGGGTGAACGGCCAGGCGCACGCCCACCTCTTCGCATACCGGCACGATGGCGCGCAGGAAGACCGCCATATTCTCACGCAGCTGCGCTTTATTAATATGGTCATATTCGGCCAGGCGCGCGCGGAACCGATCGAGGGTGTAGCCCTCTTCGGCTCCCGGCAGGCCGGCAATAATATTGCGGGTCAGCTTTTCAACTTCCGCAGCGCTCATCGCCGTAAAGTAAGCCTGCGCCTGGCGCTGCTCCTCTTCGCTGTAGTCGGCCTCCGCGCCAGCGCGCTGCAGGATATGCAGCTCAAAGGCGGCAAAAGCGATGTGATCAAAACGCAGCGCCTTCGAGCCGTCAGCTAGCTGATACTCCAGATCGGTACGCGTCCAGTCGAGGATCGGCATAAAGTTGTAGCAGACGGTATCGATCCCGCAGGCCGCAAGGTTGCGGATGCTCTGCTGGTAGTTGGCAATCCAGGTGGCGTACTGCCCGCTATGGGTTTTAATCTCTTCATGCACCGGGATGCTTTCGACCACCGACCACGTCAGCCCTTTTTCCGCCAGCAGCGCCTGACGCTGCTTGATATCTTCAACGGGCCATACCTGCCCGTTCGGAATATGGTGCAACGCGGTAACCACGCCCGTCGCACCGGCCTGCCGTACATCATCAAGCGATACCGGATCGTTCGGTCCGTACCAACGCCAGGTTTGCTCCATCGCTATACCCCTTTAAAGTTGTTATACCAATAACGCGAACATCAATGACGACTACCATACAGGCTTCCGCCAAAGGGTCAATTTATCCCGCTGAATTGATTGATCCAGCTCACACTAAGCGTATAAATACGGCTCACCAATTTAATTTGTTGTCATATAACTTTACACTGGCCGTGTTAATCATTGGTTAATCAGGTGTGTAAAGAATGACGAATATTGCTACAGCTACGCTACCGGAAGACGTGCAGCTTCCCCGCTACGATCGCAGCCAGCTGCGCTCGCGTATTGTGCACTTTGGGTTTGGCGCCTTTCATCGCGCGCACCAGGCGCTGCTTACCGACCGGGTGCTGAACGCCAGCGGCGGCGACTGGGGGATCTGCGAAATAAGTCTGTTCAGCGGCGATCGGCTGATGAGCCAGCTCCGCCAGCAGGATCACTTGTTTACCGTGCTGGAGAAAGGGGCGCAGGGCAATAAGGCTATCGTGGTCGGCGCGGTGCACGAGTGCCTGAACGCTAAACTCGATTCGCTCCCGGCGATAATCGAGAAGTTTTGCGAACCGCAGGTCGCCATCGTCTCTCTGACCATTACTGAAAAAGGCTACTGCATCGACCCGGCAAGCGGGTTGCTGGATCTTAAACAGCCGCGCATCGTGCACGATCTGGATAACCCGACGCTGCCGCAGTCGGTGCCGGGCATTTTGGTCGAGGCGCTCGCCCGCCGTCGTGAGCGCCACCTGCCGCCGTTTACCGTGCTCTCCTGCGATAACATTCCCGACAATGGCCACGTGGTGAAAAACGCCGTGCTGGGAATGGCACAGAAACGCTGTCCGGAGCTGGCGCAGTGGATTGCTGAACGAGTCAGCTTCCCCGGCACGATGGTCGACCGCATCGTTCCCGCCGCCACCGACGAGTCGCTGGCGGAAATCAGCGCCGCGCTGGGCGTCGAGGATCCCTGCGCCATCAGCTGCGAGCCGTTTATTCAGTGGGTGGTTGAAGATAACTTTGTCGCCGGCCGTCCGGCGTGGGAAACCGTCGGCGTGCAGATGACCGACAACGTGCTGCCCTGGGAGCAGATGAAGCTGCGAATGCTCAACGGCAGCCACTCTTTCCTCGCGTGGCTCGGCTACCTTGCGGGCAATGCGCATATCAGCGACTGCATGCAGGATGAGGTGCTGCGCGCCGCCGCGCGCCGGCTGATGCTCGATGAACAGGCGCCGACGCTCTCTATCGAAGGCGTCGATCTGACGGGCTATGCCGACGGTCTTCTTGAGCGCTTCAGCAACCCGGCGTTGAAGCATCGCACCTGGCAGATCGCGATGGACGGCAGCCAGAAGCTCCCGCAGCGCATGCTTGACGGCATCCGGGTGCATCTCGCTCGCGGCAGCCGCTGGCCACTGCTGGCGCTTGGCGTCGCCGGTTGGATGCGCTACGTCAGCGGCGTGGACGATGCCGGCCAGCCGATTGACGTTCGCGACCCGTTGGCGGAGAAAATCCACGCCCTGGTCGCCGGCAGCAATGAGCAAGAGCGGGTCAGCGCCCTGCTCTCCCTCGAAGAGATTTTTGGCAACGACCTTCCCCATAGCGCCGAATTTGTCGCCAACGTGACCTCGGCCTGGCGCCAGCTCTCGTCGCTGGGCGCGTGCGAAGCCATCGCCGCCGCGCTGGATTCTTAACAATTTCTGCTGTTTAACGGACAGAATTCTTTTCTGTCCGTCGTAAGCCTTCTCTTTTCCCCATTTTTTCGTCAGGATAGTCGCCAACTGTTACAACATTACATTTGTATCCTGGAGAAAATGTGACCAAAACAAACTTGATCACGGGGTTTCTCGGCAGCGGTAAAACGACCTCGATTCTTCATCTGCTGGCCCACAAGCCTGCAGATGAAAAATGGGCCGTACTGGTCAATGAGTTTGGCGAAGTGGGCATCGACGGCGCTCTGCTGGCCGATAGCGGCGCATTACTCAAAGAAATTCCCGGCGGCTGCATGTGCTGCGTCAACGGCCTGCCAATGCAGGTCGGGCTGAATACCCTGCTGCGCCAGGGGAAGCCGGACCGGCTGTTGATTGAGCCAACCGGGCTCGGTCATCCGAAACAGATCCTCGATATTCTCACCGCCGCGGTCTACGAGCCGTGGATCGACCTGCGCGCGACGCTGTGCGTTCTCGATCCCCGCCAGCTTCTGGACCCGAAGGTGGTGGCCAACGAAAACTTCCGCGATCAGCTGGCCGCCGCCGACGTCATTATCAGCAATAAAACCGACCGGATGACCGCTGAAAGCGAGCGCGCCTTCAGCGTCTGGTGGCAGGAGTATGCCGGCAAGCGCCTGCACGTCAGCGCCACCCAGGGAAGTATTGACCCGGCGCTGCTGGACCTGCCGCGGCTGAACCTTCGCCCGCTGCCGGAGAGCGCGGAGCATGCGCACGGCCACGGGCAGAAAAAGGGCCTCGCGGCGCTGAGTCTCCCCGGCCACCAGCGCTGGCGCCGCAGCCTGAACGCAGGCCAGGGCTACCAGGCCTGCGGCTGGATTTTTGACGCCGATACCACCTTCGATACCGTTGGCCTGCTGGAGTGGGCGCGGCTGGCCCCGGTGGGCCGCGTGAAGGGCGTGATGCGTATTGCCGAAGGCCTGGTGCGGATTAACCGCCAGGGGCTGGACCTCAATATTGAAACGCAGAACGTCGCCCCGCCGGACAGCCGCATAGAGCTTATCTGCGACGGCGAGGCGGACTGGAATGCACTACAATCCGCTCTGTTGAGGCTACGTTTAAGTTAAGGCGGCTATGTTTGCCGCCGTTTTACACAATACGCGACCGTTATGAATAAAACCCGAATCCCCCTTATCCTGCTGCTTAACGCCGCGGGTATTGCGCTTTTTTTATCATGGTATCTGCCCGCCAACCACGGGCTGTGGTTTCCGCTGGATTCCGCCATTTTCCACTTCTTTAACCACAACGTCGGCGTCAGCCGCGGCTATACCTGGCTGCTGGCGATTATCAACAACCGCGCTTTCGATGCCTGCTCTCTGCTGGCGATGGGAGCCGTGATGCTGAGCTTCTGGCTGAAGGAGCAAAGCGCCGGCCGCCGCCGAATCGTCATCATCGGCCTGGTCATGCTGCTGTCGGCGGTGGTGATAAACCAGCTGGCGCAGCACCTGATGCCGGTTAAGCGCGCCAGCCCGTCGCTCTCGTTTAGCGGTATCGTTAAGGTCAGCGACGTGGTCTCATTCCCGACCAAAGATGCCTCGAAGGATAGCTTCCCGGGCGATCACGGGATGATGCTGCTGATTTTCGCCACCTTCATGTGGCGCTATTTTGGCCGTCGGGCGTTTGCTATTTCCCTCGCCATTTTCGTTGTGTTTGCCTTCCCGCGGGTAATGATTGGCGCCCACTGGTTTACCGATATTGCCGTCGGTTCATTAACCGCGCTGCTGGTCGGTGCTCCCTGGGTTCTGCTGACCCCGTTGAGCGACAAAATGATTGCCTGGTTCGACCGGACTCTGCCCGCCGGAATGCACAAAAATTAACATTCCCGTCGCATATTATTAAATATCCATAAGGGATCGTTCTCGGTCCCTTTTTTTATGTTTCGCCTTTTTTATCCCCACAATCATCTTTCTGTCACATTAATCGTCTTAGAAATGAGGTAATTGCGTATTTTTTACCCATCTCTGCCGCTATTTTGGCCTTTGCCGATGATTCACTTTTTGTCGCAAAAATTCTTATAAGAAATCTCGCAAAACCGCTCGCCATCCCAGTGTTGATAGGGTAATCTCATTCTCGTTTTGCCTTTCCAGCAACGTAAAACCGGCATCAGAATTAAATTGTGCGTTACTGCACAAATTTAGATTTAAGGATTTGTCTGATTGCTGCCAGGTATTTAGGCTCTAACACGTTTGGCATTTTTTATAACGACATTGTCGTTAAGGACAACAAGGGAAAACACACAACATGGTCAAATCTCAGCCGATTTTGAGATATATCCTGCGGGTCGTTCCCGCGATAGCAGTGGCAGTTTTGCTCTCTGCCTGTAGTTCGACAAGTAGTACCGCAAAGAATATGCATTCTGAGACGCTTGGTGTGGGTAGTGGCGATTTATCATCACTGCAAGCCTCTCAGGATGAATTTGAAACAATGGTTAGCAATCTGGACGTTAAGTCCCGTTTGATGGACCAGTATGCTAGCTGGAAAGGCGTGCGTTACCGCCTTGGCGGCAGCACCCGGAAAGGCATCGACTGTTCGGCATTCGTACAGCGCACCTTCCGCGAACAGTTTGGTCTGGAACTGCCGCGCTCAACTTCAGAGCAGCAGGATTCCGGCAAATCGATTTCACGTTCCCAGCTGCGTACGGGTGATTTAGTCCTGTTCAGAGCGGGATCCACTGGCCGCCATGTGGGTATCTACATCGGCAACAGCCAGTTCGTTCATGCTTCCACCAGCAGCGGTGTGACCATCTCCAGCATGAACGAGCCGTACTGGAAAAAGCGCTATAACGAAGCGCGCCGTGTACTGAGCCGTTCGTAATCTCTTCCGTCGTCAGTTTTCCCTTGGCTGACGAACGGAAATTAAAAAACACTGCCAGGGCAGTGTTTTTTTTTGCTCATCGCCTCGCAAAGCCGCAATATAAGCTATGTCTTTAAATGGAAACGGTGAAATCGTTTTTCTGTCACCCCATTGGCGCGCCTCATAAACACGGACTGACTATAGCCTATGCTTACCCGCTACTTCTCACCCCGGCGTAAAATCTGGCTGACCAGCACACTGATTGGAGTTATCGTCGCCCTGCTGGTCGGTAGCATTCAATTTATGGTTATCTACCACAACCGCTCTGAACGCTTTGACTCCATCATCAATAACGTCAACGTCTACCTGAATGAGTACTTCCACGATCTTAATCAGACCATCGCCGAGCTGCAGCCGCTGGTCGACCGGGATTGCGAGAATATCGCATCAGGCCTAACCGCCCATGCCGCGTTCAGCCCAAACGTGCGGGCGTTTCTGCTGGTTAAAAATGGCCAGGCATTTTGCTCTTCGGCAACGGGCCCCATGAATAACCCCCTGACGCAGCTTATTCCGCAGCTCGATATGACTAAACCCGTCGATATGGCCATTCTGCCGGGTACGCCGATGATGCCAAAAAGCTCGGCGCTGGCGATGTGGGTACGCAGCCCACACGGCGGCAACGACGGCATCTTCGTGTCAATTAATACCAACCTGACGCCCTATATTCTCTATTCCGCCCGGCAAAATGACTTCAGCGGCATCGCGCTGGTGGTCAACAACAGCGCTATTTCGACCTTCAGCAACAGGCTGGTTAACCCGCAGGCGATGCTCTCCGAGCCGATTCGCGAAGTGCAGATCACGGGGCTACCGCTCAAGGTCTACCTCTACGCCAACAGCTGGCTGGCTGAAAACACCCAGTACGCCCTGCTGTTAGGCGTGGTATGCGGGCTGCTGGCGGGACTGCTGGGCTATTACGTGCTAACGATCAAGTCCGATCCGCGAAAAGCGATCCTGATGGGAATAAAGAACGACCAGTTCTACATCGTCTATCAGCCGGTCGTCAAAGCCGATACCCTGCACATTAGCGGCGTTGAGGTACTGATGCGCTGGCGCCATCCGGTCGCCGGCGAGATCCCCCCGGACGTCTTTATCAACCTGGCCGAAACCCAGCAGATGATCGTGCCGCTGACCCACCATCTGCTGGCGCTGATCGCGCGCGATGCGCCAACGCTGCAAAAAATCCTCCCGGCGGGAAGCAAGCTCGGCCTGAATATCTCCCCGGCCCACCTGCACGCCGACAGCTTTAAATCGGATTTACGGCAGTTTGCCGCCGCCCTGCCGGCCAACCACTTTAGCGTGGTGCTGGAGATAACCGAACGCGCGATGATCGATAAGAACCGATCCCTGGCTATCTTTGACTGGCTGCACGAGCAGGGCTTTGAAATTGCGATCGATGATTTTGGCACCGGCCACAGCGCGCTGATTTATCTTGAACGCTACAACTTCGACTTTTTGAAAATCGATCGCGGCTTCGTGCAGGCTATCGGGACCGAAACCGTCACCTCGCCGGTGCTTGATGCCGTGCTGACCCTGAGCCGCCGCCTGCAGCTCCTGACCGTTGCCGAAGGGGTTGAAACGCCTGAACAGGCGGAGTGGCTACGCAAGCACGGCGTGCACTACCTGCAGGGCTACTGGATAAGCCGGCCTCTGCCGCTGGAAACGCTGCTTGCCGCGCACGACGAACCGGCGAAATACTTCGCCGCCGCCGAGCGCTGATGATTTAATCTATGGACGGGCCCGCTCTGGGTCCGCCGACAGAGGATAACAACCTGGCCATGTTTGCGCGTATCTGCCTGATATTAATTACCTTTATGAGCCTTAACGGTCAGGCGCAGGCCGTGAAAGAGAGCCACAGCTTCGCCATTATCGGCGAGCCGAAATACTCTGACGGCTTTACTCATTTCGCCTACGCCGACCCGACGGCGCCAAAAGGCGGCGGCATCACACTCGCCTCCATTGGCACCTTCGACAACTTCAACCGCTACGCGCTGCGCGGCAACCCCGGCGTGCGTACCGATGCCCTGTACGATACGCTGTTCACCACCTCCGACGACGAAGCGGGCAGCTACTATCCGCTGATCGCCAACGGGGCGCGCTACGCCGATGACTTTTCGTGGGTGGAGGTTACCCTCAATCCGCAGGCCCGTTTTCATGACGGCACGCCGATCCGCGCCAGCGACGTCGCCTTTACCTTCCAGAAGTTTATGACCGAAGGCGTCCCGCAGTTTCGTCTGTTCTACAAAGGCACCCGCGTCAAGGCCATCGCCCCGCTCACCGTGCGCATCGAACTCGGCCAGGCGGGCAAAGAGAATATGCTCAGCCTGTTCACTCTGCCGGTCATGCCGGAAAAGTTCTGGCGAGACCACAAGCTCAGCGACCCGCTCTCGACGCCGCCGCTGGCCAGCGGCCCTTATCGCATTACCGACTGGCGGATGGGTCAGTACATCGTTTACTCGCGCGTTAAAACCTACTGGGCGGCAGATCTTGCGGTCAACCGCGGGCGCTGGAACTTCGATACGCTACGCTACGACTACTATCTCGACGATAACGTTGCCTTTGAGGCCTTTAAGGCGGGGGCGGTCGACCGGCGGGAAGAGACGATGGCCAAAAACTGGGCCACCCGCTACGTCGGGCGCAACTTTACGCGCGGCTACATCGTGAAGGATGAGTATCAGAATACCTCGGCGCAGGATACCCAATGGCTGGCCTTCAATATTCAGCGCCCGGTTTTTGCCGATCGTCAGGTACGCGAGGCCATTACCCTCGCCTTCGATTTTGAATGGATGAACAAGGCGCTGTTTTACAACGCCTACAGCCGCGCCAACAGCTATTTCCAGAATACCGAGTACGCGGCCCGCGCGGCGCCCGATGCCGCTGAACTTGCCCTGCTGACGCCGATGAAAAAAGATTTGCCGCCCGAGGTCTTCACCGCGCTCTATCAGCCGCCGCAATCCGACGGCGGCGGTTTCGATCGGGCAAATCTGCTGAAGGCGGACAGCCTGCTCAACCGGGCCGGATGGGTGGTGAAAAACCAGCGCCGGGTAAACGACAAAACCGGGAAGCCGCTGCGTTTTGAGCTACTGCTCCCCGCCGGCGGTAACGATCGCTGGGTGCTGCCCTTTCAGCACAATCTGCGGCGTCTCGGCATCACCATGGATATTCGCCAGGTTGATAATTCCCAGTACAGCAATCGCCGCCGCAGCCGGGATTACGATATGATGCCGATGGTCTGGCGGGCGACGCCGTGGCCCGGCACCGACCTGCAGGTTTCCTGGGACTCGGCCTATATTCACTCCAGCTACAACGCGCCGGGGGTCCAAAGCCCGGTCGTGGATAGCCTGATCGCGCAGATTATTCGCTGGCAGGGCAACGAGCAGAAGCTGCTGCCCCTGGGCCGCGCGCTGGACCGGGTGCTCACCTGGAACTACTACATGCTGCCGATGTGGTATATGGCGCAGGACAGAACGGCCCGCTGGGACAAGTTCTCGTTCCCGCCAACGCGGCCGGTATACTCCTCCGGCTTTGATAGCTGGTGGTATGACGTTAACAAAGCGGCAAAACTGCCCGCGGACAGACGCTGAGGAACGACGATGGGCGCATACCTGATCCGCCGACTGCTGCTGATTATCCCTACCCTGTGGGCGATCATTACGATCAACTTTTTTATCGTCCAGATTGCCCCCGGCGGCCCGGTCGATCAGGCCATTGCCGCCGTTGAGTTCGGCAATCATGGCGGGATGCCGGGCGCGGGCGACAGCGGAATGGCCGCCAGCCACGCGCGCACCGGCGTAAGCAACGTCAGCGAGGGCCACTATCGCGGCGGGCGCGGGCTCGACCCGGAGGTCATCGCCGAGATAACCCATCGCTACGGCTTCGATAAGCCCATCCACGAGCGCTACCTGAAAATGCTCGGCGACTACCTGCGCTTTGATTTTGGCGACAGCCTGTTTCGCAGCGCCTCGGTGCTAGAGCTGATCAAAAACAGTATGCCGGTCTCCATTAGCCTCGGCCTGTGGAGTACGCTGATTATCTACCTGGTGTCGATCCCGCTGGGGATTCGTAAAGCCGTCAGCAACGGCAGCCATTTTGATATCTGGAGCAGCACGCTAATTATCATCGGCTACGCGATCCCGGCATTCCTGTTCGCGATTCTGCTGATCGTTATTTTCGCCGGCGGCAGCTATTTTGACCTGTTCCCGCTGCGCGGGCTGGTCTCGGCTAATTTCGACAGCCTGCCGTGGTATCAGAAGATCCTCGACTACCTCTGGCACATTAC
This sequence comes from Klebsiella sp. BIGb0132, assembly GCF_024810075.1. Lineage (NCBI taxonomy): Bacteria > Pseudomonadati > Pseudomonadota > Gammaproteobacteria > Enterobacterales > Enterobacteriaceae > Klebsiella > Klebsiella sp. BIGb0132. The sequence continues at coordinate 124,360 of NZ_JANUDW010000010.1, forward strand.
GCTGCCGGTGCTGGCGACGGTGATCGGCGGCTTTGCGGCGCTCACCATGCTGACCAAAAACAGCTTTCTGGATGAGATCCGCAAGCAGTACGTGGTCACCGCCCGCGCCAAAGGGGTAAGTGAAAAGCAGATTTTGTGGCGCCACGTGTTCCGCAACGCCATGCTGCTGGTTATAGCCGGTTTCCCGGCGATGTTTATCAGCATGTTCTTTACCGGTTCGCTGCTGATCGAGGTGATGTTCTCCCTCAACGGCCTCGGGCTGCTGGGCTATGAGGCGACGGTTTCGCGCGACTATCCGGTGATGTTTGGCACATTGTATATTTTTACGCTGATTGGCCTGCTGCTTAATATCGTCAGCGATATCTGCTACACGCTGGTCGACCCGCGTATCGATTTTGAGGGCCGCTGATGTCATTTTTGAGTCCCGTCAACCAGGCCCGCTGGGCGCGTTTTCGCCACAACCGCCGCGGCTACTGGTCGCTTTGGCTGTTTTTAATCCTCTTCGTCTGCAGCCTCGGCGCGGAGCTGATCGCCAACGACCGCCCGCTGCTGGTGCAGTACCGCGGCAGCCTGTACGTTCCGCTCTTAAAAGAGTATAGCGAGAAGACCTTCGGCGGCGACTTTGCCACCGCCGCCGACTATCAGGATCCGTGGCTGCAGAAGCAGCTCGAGGCTCACGGCTGGGTGCTGTGGGCGCCGGTGCGCTTCGGGGCGACGACCATCAACTTTGCGACCCAATCCCCCTTCCCCTCGCCGCCGTCGTCGCAGAACTGGCTCGGCACCGACGCCAACGGCGGCGACGTGCTGGCGCGAATTCTCTACGGAACGCGGATCTCCATTCTGTTCGGCCTGCTGCTGACGCTCTTTTCCAGCGTTCTCGGCGTGCTGGCGGGCGCCATCCAGGGGTACTACGGCGGCAAAATCGACCTCTGGGGGCAGCGCTTTATTGAAGTGTGGTCGGGAATGCCGACGCTGTTTTTGATTATTCTCCTCTCCAGCGTCGTGCAGCCAGGATTCTGGTGGCTGCTGGCGATTACCGTCCTGTTCGGCTGGATGACGCTGGTGGGCGTGGTGCGCGCCGAGTTTCTGCGCACCCGTAACTATGACTATATCCGCGCGGCGCAGGCGCTGGGCGTTAACGACCGCAGCATCATCCTGCGCCATATGCTGCCCAACGCGATGGTCGCCACCCTCACCTTCCTGCCCTTTATTCTCTGCAGCTCGATTACCACTCTGACTTCGCTGGATTTTCTCGGCTTCGGTCTGCCCCTGGGCTCGCCTTCGCTGGGCGAGCTGCTGCTGCAGGGGAAAAACAACCTGCAGGCGCCGTGGCTGGGGATCGCCGCCTTTTTGTCCGTCGCGGTGCTGTTAACGCTTTTAATTTTCATTGGTGAAGCGGTTCGCGACGCCTTCGACCCGAGTAAGGCGGTATAGCATGGTGCAGCCTCTGTTAGAAATCGACAATCTCTCCATCGCCTTTCGCCAGCAGGGCGAAACCCAGACCGTCGTCAGCGAACTGTCGCTGCACATTGCGGCGGGGGAAACTCTGGCGCTGGTGGGCGAATCCGGCTCCGGTAAGAGCGTTTCCGCGCTGTCGGTGCTGCGCCTGCTCCCCTCGCCGCCGGTAAGCTACCCCAGCGGCGATATCCGCTTTCACGGCCAGTCGCTGCTGCATGCCGATGAGCGAACCCTGCGCGGGGTGCGCGGCAACCGTATTGCGATGATTTTCCAGGAGCCGATGGTGTCGCTCAATCCGCTGCACACCCTGGAAAAGCAGCTCTATGAAGTGCTCTCTCTGCATCGCGGAATGCGCAAAGAAGCCGCTCGGGGAGAGATTCTCGACTGCCTGGAGCGCGTCGGTATTCGCCAGGCTCCTCGCCGACTGGCGGACTATCCGCATCAGCTCTCCGGCGGCGAGCGCCAGCGGGTGATGATCGCCATGGCCCTGCTCACTCGCCCGGAGCTGCTGATTGCCGACGAGCCGACCACCGCGCTGGACGTCTCGGTGCAGGCGCAAATTCTGCAGCTGCTGCGCGAGCTGAAGCAGGAGCTGAACATGGGGCTGCTGTTTATCACCCATAACCTGAGCATCGTCCGCCAGCTCGCCGACCGCGTGGCGGTGATGCAAAACGGACGCTGCGTCGAGCAGAACGGCTGTCGCGCCCTTTTCTCGGCCCCTCAGCATCCCTATACCCGCCGCCTGCTGGATAGCGAACCGTCGGGGCTGCCGGTTCCGCTGGCGCCCGATGCGCCGCTGCTGCTGGCGGCGAGCGGGCTCAGCGTCGCCTTCCCGGTTCGTCGGGGACTTTTGCGCCGGGTGGTTGAGCATAATCGGGTGGTGAACGCCCTGAGCTTTCAGCTGCGCGCGGGGGAAACTCTGGGCCTGGTGGGCGAATCGGGTTCCGGCAAAAGCACCACCGGGCTGGCGCTGCTGCGCCTGATTGCCTCTGAAGGGGTTATCGCCTTTGATGGCCAGACGCTGCAGGGCCGCAGCCGTCGGCAGATGCTGCCGCTACGCCGTCGGATGCAGGTCGTGTTTCAGGATCCGAACTCGTCGCTGAACCCGCGACTAAACGTTTTACAGATTATTGAGGAAGGGCTGCGCGTCCACCAGCCGACGCTTACCTCCGCCGAGCGTGAACGGGCGGTCATTCAGGTGATGCAGGAGGTGGGGCTGGATGCGCAAACGCGCCTGCGCTACCCGGCAGAGTTTTCCGGCGGCCAGCGGCAGCGTATTGCCATCGCCCGGGCGCTGATCGTTAAGCCTCAGCTTATCGTGCTGGATGAGCCGACCTCGTCGCTGGATAAGACCGTGCAGGCGCAAATCTTAGCCCTGCTGAAAGCTTTACAGCAAAAGCATCAGCTGGCCTATATTTTTATCAGCCACGATCTGCGCGTCGTGCGGACGCTATGCCATCAGGTGATGGTGCTGCGGCAAGGAGAGGTGGTCGAACAGGGAGAGTGTGAGCGCGTATTTACCGCTCCACAGCAGGAGTATACCCGCCAGCTGCTGGCGCTGGGCTGACGGTCAGAACGGGTTGTTGCCGGAGAAGGGCTCGGCAATGGCTACGCCGAAATTTTTCAGCCGACAGGTGGCGGCGAACTCGTCCTGCATGTTGACGAACAGGCACGGCTCCCCTTCACACTCAACGATGGAGCAGTCGACTTCGATGTCGCTGAGCGCCTGGCTAAGCTTATGCATAACCGGCCACGCGCTCTCGCCGTCCGGGCTGAGTAATTTCAGCGCCACGAGGCTATTCTCGCTCTGCGCGCCGTTTTGCGGAATCGGTTCAACTCTTGAACCCGCAAAACCGGCCAGCCAGCGATAGCTTTGCGGCAGTCGGTGTACGATAGAGAGTTGCTGTGTATTCACCTGGTTTTCCCCGGAAGCAAAATGCTTCACAATAAATTTACATCAATATTAACACATTGTTGACAACTAGTCCTGTATCAGCGTGGAAAACGTTTACACCGGCGTGCGCCAGAGTTAACCGCTTATTATCCAGAACTTTATAGTTTCGCTGCGGAACCGATCGGGGCTATATGTACCCGTTTCTGTGATCCAAAACAACTTTTTTATCGCAACATTGCGACTTTTTACACTAATTGATTTTACATAAAAGAAACAAATTGCAGAATAACGAAGCCCGCCGCGGTTGATATGCATCAAAAAAGGGGCTGAAATAGCCCCTTTTTTGAGATTCAAAGCGCGACTTTTCGCCGCCGGCTGGCGTAGAGGTAGAAGAGAATGGAGCTGCTGGCGCAGAAAGCGATAGAGATCAGCATCGGCCAGGCGGTAGTAAAGGTTGCCATCGACAGCAGCGCCCCGACAATCGCGCCGATGCCGAAGCGGAAGGTTCCCGCCAGCGAAGAGGCCGTCCCGGCCATATGCGGGAACTCATCAAGAATAACCGCCATCGCGTTCGAGGAGACCATCGATACGCAGCCGATAAACGCGGCCACGCCGAACACCAGCGCCCAGAAGCCGACATCAAACAGCGCGCAGACCACCATCCACACGGCCATCGCGAACTGGATCCACAGCCCGGCGCGGAACATATTCAGCGCCCCAACCCGCCGGACAAAGCGGCTGTTAATCATGGTCATGACGAACAGGAAGGCCACGTTGAGCGCAAAGTAGTAGCCGAAGTGCTGCGGGGAAACGTGGTTAATCTTGATGTAAACAAACGGCCCGGCGCTCAGAAATGAGAACATCCCGGCAAAGCTGAAGCCGCTCGCCAGCATATAGCTCAGCACGCGCTTGTGGCGGAACAGGGTGGCAAAATTGCCGAGGGTGGTGCGAATGTGGAACTTCTGCCGCCGCTCCGGCGGCAGGGTCTCGCTAATGAAGAACGCGATCATTGCCGAAGCCAGCAGCGCCGCCACCGCAAGGATCCAGAATATCGCATGCCAGCTGAACCATACCAGCACCGCCCCGCCCACCATCGGTGCGACCAGCGGAGCGATGGTGGTGACCAGCATCACGAACGACATCATCCGCGAAAACTCTTCTTTCGGATAAATATCGCGCATCAGGGCGTTAATCACCACGCTCGCCGCCGCCGCCGCGAGGCCGTGGAAGAAGCGCATGGTGATCAGCATTTCGATGGTCTGCGACAGCGCGCAGGCCACCGCGGCGGCGGCAAAAATCAGCGTCCCCCCGAGGATAACCGGCTTACGGCCGATGCTGTCAGCCATCGGGCCGTACAGCAGCTGGCCAAAGGCAAAGCCCAGAATATAGGTACTGAGCGTCATCTGCGCGCTGCCGTCCGGCACGTTAAACTGCGCCGAGATCACCGGCAGAGCCGGGAGATACATATCGATCGACAGCGGCATGAGCATGGCCAGCAGGCCAAGAATAAACACAATCCCCAGGGAAGAATTCTGCTTTGCCGTCACGTTTTACTCCGTGCATGCTGAACGCCAACGCTGGCAATCTCTTCTTCCGTCAGCGGGCGATACTCGCCGGGCGCCAGAGAGTCGTCCATGGCGATTGCGCCGATTCGTTCACGATGCAGGCCGACAACGTGGTTGCCCACGGCGGCAAACATCCGCTTAACCTGGTGGTAGCGCCCTTCGCTGATGGTCAGGCGGACTTCCGTCGGGGTAATCACTTCGAGAACCGCCGGCCGGGTCAGATCTTTTTCATTGTGCAGCTGAACGCCCTCGGCGAACTGCTCCGCGGTGTTTTCAGCGACCGGGTTTTCCAGCGTCACCAGATAGGTCTTTTCGCAGTGATGGCGCGGAGAGGTAATACGGTGCGACCACTGGCCGTCGTCGGTCATCAGCACCAGGCCGGTGGTGTCGATATCCAGACGCCCTGCGGCATGTAGCTTGTGCGCCACCGGCACGTCGAGAAAATAGAGCACCGTGGGGTGATCCGGATCGTCGGTAGAACAGACGTAACCCTGCGGCTTGTTAAGCATAAAGTAGCGCGGGCCGTTCTGCTGGGTAAGCGTATTACCGTCATACTCAACGTCATGCTCCGGCTGGAGCTTGAACGAAGCGTCTTTCACGATTTCACCATCCACGAGAACGCGGCTGCTGCGGATTTCACGTCCGGCAATAGCCCTACTGACGCCAAGTTGCTGAGCGATAAACTTATCAAGTCGCATGAGATTTTTTTAGCCTGTAATAATGCTGGAGCGGGCAAGCGCCCGAAAAAGAAGAAATTCATTGGCTAGTATAACGGGCTCTTAACGCCACTCAAGGGAAAAGATTCGTGGCATACTATTTGCGAGTTAATTAACGCCTGTGAAGCCATGAATTTTACACTACGCCCCTACCAAAAAGAGGCGGTCGATGCCACCTTAGCCTGGTTTCGCCGCCACCATGAGCCCGCCGCTATCGTCCTGCCAACCGGGGCAGGCAAAAGCCTGGTCATTGCCGAACTGGCGCGCCTGGCCCGCGGCCGCGTGCTGGTTCTGGCGCACGTCAAAGAGCTGGTGGCGCAAAACCACGCTAAGTATCTTGCCCTTGGGCTGGAAGCCGACATTTTCGCCGCAGGGCTGAAGCGCAAAGAGAGCCACGGTAAGGTGGTTTTCGGCAGCGTGCAGTCGGTTGCCCGCAATCTCGAGCAGTTCCAGGGGGAGTTTTCGCTGCTGATCGTCGATGAGTGCCACCGCATCAGCGATGACGACGATAGCCAGTACCAGCAAATTATCGCCCACCTGCGGCAGGTCAATCCGCAGCTGCGCCTGCTTGGGCTCACCGCCACGCCGTTTCGCCTCGGCAAGGGCTGGATTTATCAGTTCCATTATCATGGCATGGTGCGCGGCGACGAGAAGGCGCTGTTTCGCGACTGCATCTATGAGCTGCCGCTGCGCTACATGATTAAACACGGCTATCTGACGCCGCCGGAGCGGCTCGATATGCCGGTAGTGCAGTACGATTTCAGCCGCCTTCAGGCGCAGAGCAACGGCCTGTTTAGCGAGGCCGACCTCAATCACGAGCTGAAAAAACAGCAGCGCATTACGCCACATATCGTCAGCCAGATTGTTGAGTTTGCCCAGACGCGAAAAGGGGTGATGATTTTCGCCTCTACGGTGGAGCACGCGCGGGAAATCACCGGTCTGCTGCCCGCAGGCGAGGCCGAACTGATTACCGGCGAAACGCCGGGCCCGCAGCGCGACCGCATTATTGAATCGTTTAAAGCTCAGCAATACCGCTATCTGGTCAACGTGGCGGTGCTGACCACCGGCTTTGACGCCCCGCATGTCGATCTTATCGCCATTCTGCGCCCGACCGAATCGGTGAGCCTCTATCAGCAAATCGTCGGTCGCGGCCTGCGCCTGGCGCCGGGAAAAACCGACTGCCTGATCCTCGACTATGCCGGCAACCCGCACGACCTCTACGCGCCCGAAGTCGGGACGCCTAAAGGTAAGAGCGACAACGTGCCGGTGCAGGTCTTCTGCCCGGCCTGCGGTTTTGCCAATACCTTCTGGGGCAAAACCACCGCCGACGGCACGCTGATCGAACATTTTGGCCGCCGCTGTCAGGGCTGGTTTGAGGATGATGACGGCCATCGCGAGCAGTGCGACTTTCGTTTTCGCTTTAAGAACTGCCCGCAGTGTAATGCGGAGAACGATATCGCCGCCCGCCGCTGCCGCGAGTGCGACACGATCCTCGTCGATCCCGATGATATGCTGAAGGCGGCGCTGAAGCTCAAAGACGCGCTGGTGCTGCGCTGCAGCGGCATGGATCTGCAGCACGGCGCCGACGACAAAGGCCCGTGGCTGAAAATTACCTACTACGATGAAGACGGCGCCGACGTTAGCGAGCGCTTCCGCCTGCAGACGCCCGCCCAGCGCACCGCGTTTGAACAGCTGTTTATTCGCCCGCACACCCGCACGCCCGGCGTGCCGCTGCGCTGGATAACCGCCGCCGATATCCTTGCTCAGCGGGCGCTGCTGCGCCATCCGGACTTTGTCGTCGCCCGCATGAAGGGGCAATACTGGCAGGTGCGGGAGAAAATGTTCGACTACCAGGGACGCTTCCGCCGGGCCAACGAACTGCGTTAATCGGCATTAAGGCTGAGGTTTTGATTGCCGTAAAAACCTCAGGCGGCTATAATACCGCCCGCTTTTGCATTCGCAAAGCAGATCATCTGCCTGCTGCTGGGTCGCCTGTAGCAGGATTTAAATATAGAGAGACATCAATGTTTACTATCGACGCAGAAGTACGTAAAGAGCAGGGTAAGGGTGCGAGCCGCCGCCTGCGTGCAGCTAATAAATTCCCGGCCATCATTTATGGCGGCGAAGCTACTCCGGTAGCAATTGAGCTGGACCAGGACAAACTGTGGAACATTCAGGGTAAAGCTGAGTTCTACGGTGAAGTTCTGACCATCGTTCTCGATGGCAAAGAAGAGAAAGTTAAGGTTCAGGCTGTTCAGCGTCACCCGTTCAAGCCAAAACTGTCTCACATCGACTTCGTTCGCGCTTAATAGCCGATAGCAGTTGTTGTATGAAGCGCCCCGGTCCGCAAGGTCCGGGGCGTTTTGTTATGTGCTTTGCGCCCACAGAGCCGGCGCTAAATCGATAACCGTCTTCAGATCCTGGTGTTTGTTCATGCCCGGCTGCCAGAGCATCACCATCGTGACGTTCAGCCCCTGGCTGCCGACCTCGGTGTCGATTTTACTCACCCCATCCCAGCGCTGCGCCTGAAGGTGATCGGCCAAAAACCCCCAGCCCTGCCCTTGCTGCATGGCGTGACGCAGCAGCGTGATTTCATTCATATACTGCGTATGGCCGGAGATCTGCAGCCGGCGGGCAATCTGATCGTCAGAACGGCGATGCATCACCAGCTGCGGTACCAGCGCCAGATTCAGCAGCGTCAGCGGCCTCGCATAGCCGGCAAACAGCCGCTCTGCGGCATAAAATCCCAGCTCAACGGTCCCCAGCGCGCGCCACTCCATCTCGCTGCCGAGGGTACGGTTATTGGCCTGACATAGCGCCAGGTCGGCATGGCCGTCGGCCAGCGCCTGTTCGGCCTCGCGACGCGACGCGCTCCAGCAGCTCATCCGCAGCTGACGCTGCGCAAGATTATCGGCCAGCGCACAGAGAAAGCCGCGCGGCACGAAGGGATCGTACGCCACCCTCAGCTCCTGCCAGGCCGTGCCCGGCAGCGTCCGGGCAAAGGATTCAAAGGCCTGCGCCTGACGCAGCAGCAGATGCGCCTGGCGAAAAAGCTGCTCCCCCTCCGCGGTTAACGCCAGGCTGCGTCCGTGGCGCAGGAATAGCGCGTAGCCCAGCGCATCTTCCAGATAATCCAGCAGATCGCGCAGCGTCGTGCGATCTTTGCCGAGGCGAATCGCCGCCCGCGACAGCGAGCCCGTTTCGGCGACGGTGGCGAAAGCCTCAATTTGCGCAAAAGAGTACTGCAGCGTTTTCATACCACCTCATCCTTGCGGGGGAAAATCCCCCATCGGCTGATTTTAGCCTGCGGCCGACGATTTATATACTGCGCATCGGGTTGTAATGGCTAACAAGGAATTTCTGATGACAAGTATAAAAACGATCAAACCGCTGGCGCTGGCGCTGATGCTTACCGCCCTGCCCGGCGCCGCGCTGGCGCAGGCGCAGCAGGCGTGCGGCGGCGTGCTGCTCGATACCTGCCCGACGCCGTTTGATAAAACGCTGCCGGCGGCTAAAGAGATGCTCACCTGGGATCGGGCCGATCGGGTGATTGGTTTTCGTAACGACTATCGTAACTATGCCGGGGACGTCTTTCACCACGGCGCCTCCGCTGCGCTCCAGCAGGCAGATAAGCCGCTGACCGACGTCAGCTATACGGTAAACGGCCATACCTGGCACCTGGAGGACTACCTGAAGCGCCAGAACGTTACCGGCTTCCTGGTACTGAAAGAGGGCAAAATTGCCTATAAATATCTTGGCGCCGGCAACAGCGACACGACCCTGTGGACCTCACGCTCGGTTGGCAAAGCGGTGGTTTCCACGCTGGTCGGTATCGCGATTCAGCAGGGAAAAATCCGCTCTTTGGATGACCTGGTGACCGATTATGAACCCGACCTTAAAGGGACGGCCTGGGAGGGCGTGACGCTCCGTCAGCTGATTCAGCACACCTCCGGCGTTGAGTGGAATGAGGACTACACCAACCCGCAGTCCCACTTCGCCCGGCTGACCCAGTGCGAGGCGCAACCGGGCGCCTACGACTGCGTCAGCAAGATTGTCGCCTCCCTGAAACGCGCCCATCCGCCCGGGGAGCAGTGGTCCTACTCCTCCGGCGGGGCATGGCTGCTGGGGGATATCGTGGAGCGAGCAACCGGCATGCCCCTTGCCGCCTGGCTGGAGCAAACGCTATGGCGGCCTGGCGGCATGGCCCAGGATGGCGTGTGGCACGCCTATCAGCAAGGCAAGCACGATGTCGGCGCCCACGGCTTCAACGCCACGCTTGAAGACTGGGGACGCTTCGGTGAGTTCGTCGCCCGGGACGGACGCCTGGCCAACGGGAAAGCGCTGGTGCCTGACGGCTGGTTCGATATGGCCTCCGCCTGGGCTCAGGCGCAGAAGTCGGTCTCCGCGGCGCATCCTGAGGGAATTTACGGATTCCAGTGGTGGAATAACGCCATTCCAGCTAATGCCAAAAACGTCGAACCGACGGCTCAGCAAGGGCTGAAGGATTCCCTGTGGGCGCTCGGCATCTATGGCCAGGTGATTATGGTCAATCGCGCTGAGCATCTGGTTATCGTCCAGTGGTCAACCTGGCCGCAGGCGGAGCCTTCGTTTAGCGCCCAGCCGCTGGAGGCCGCGCTGATGTACAGCGCCATCGCCCGCCAGCTGCGCTAAACCCTATCGCTCTTTGCCCGCTCTGTGGCAAAGAGCGAGGCTGAATTAAGCGCCAGGTGCTGCAGCAGCATGATGGTTTTGGCATCCACGATCTCACCGTCGCGGATAGCCTGCAGCGCCTGCTCAAGCGGCCACTCCAGCACTTCGATATCTTCCCCCTCTTCCGCCAGCCCGCCGCCGCCGGTTTGCCGATCGTCAGGCGAGTATTCGGCAATAAAAAAGTACAGCTTTTCCGTGACCGAACCGGGGCTCATGTAGGCGGTAAAAACGGGCTCGATGCGGGTCACCCGAAAGCCCGTCTCCTCCTGCGCTTCGGCGATAATTCGCTCTTCCGGGGAGGCGTTATCCAACAGTCCGGCGGCGGCCTCAATTAAAAATCCGTGGTGGCCGTTAATCCAGACCGGAAAGCGAAACTGGCGGATGAGAACCACCGTTTTTTTCTCGCGGCTGTAAAGTAGAATGACGGCACCGTTTCCGCGGTCGTAGGCTTCGCGACTCTGCTCCTGCCAGCGCCCGTCACGCCGCAGCAGCTCAAAGGTATATGTTTTGAGCGTATACCAGTTATCGGATAACAGCGTTTCACGGATATTACGAACCTTTGGTGCGTCAATGTGCATGCTTTGCTCCTTATCAGGTGACAGCAGGCACCATAACATGCATAATCAGGCACAAACAAGATCAATCGTGAAGGAAACCGCATGCTTGCCAGTCAACGAAAGCAGCTTATTTTGCAGATTCTCACCGCCGAGAAGCAGGTGATGTCGGGAGAGCTCAGCCAGCGCTTTGGCGTCTCGGAGGACTCCATTCGTCGCGACTTACGCGAGCTGGCGGCGGAAGGGAAGCTGCAGCGGGTTCACGGCGGCGCGCTTCCGGCTTCGGCCGCCGTTGCCCCGATAGCAACGCGCAGAAACGTGCAAATCGATTCAAAACAGGCGATTGCCCGCCGGGCGGCGGCGCTCATTCATCCAGGCCAGGTGGTTATCGTTGACGGCGGGACCACCACCACCGAGATGGTGAAGTTTCTGCCCGCCGATTTGGCCTGCACCATCGTGACCCACAGCCCCGGCATTGCCGTCGCGCTGGTCGATCGGCCGCTGATTGAGGTGATCCTGATCGGTGGCCGCTTGTTTAAACATTCGCTGGTCGCCGTCGGCGCTGCGGCGCTGGAAGGCATTGCGCGGATCAACGCCGATCTGTTTTTTATGGGCGTCACCGGAGTACATCATCATGCGGGTTTCACCACCGGGGACTATGAAGAAGCGGGTATTAAGCGGGCGCTGGCCGCACGGGCGGCGGAAACCATCGTGATGGCGTCGCAGGAGAAGCTGAATTCGGCATCGGCTTTTGCCATCGGCGAGCTGAGCCTTGCCGGTACGCTGGTGGTGGATAGCCCGGTGGATGAGATGCTGCAGGCGCGGCTGGCACAATGCGGTATTGAAACGATCCACGCTGGCGCGCAGTAAGAGAGGAGAACGCCCCCGGCCTGAAGCCGGGAGCGTTTAGCTTCAGCTGCCGCCGGACGTCCGCCGCTGGAGCTGATCGCGCAGATTCGGCGGCGTGCCCTTAATGGTTAAGGTATCCGTCGCCGGGTCCCAGAACACGCGCTCGCCGAGCAGCATGGCATCAAAGTTGATCGTCAACCCGCCGCCGCTGCCGGCAAACTTGGTGAGCTGCCGCAGAGTGCTGCGATCCGCCGGGAAGCTCTCTTCCAGCTCATACCCCTGTTCAGCGGTAAACTCCTGGAAACTCTTCTCGCTCACGCCCGCCAGCTCTTTAGAGAGCGATTCAAGCTCGATCTCTTCTCCGGACTGCAGCTGCTCGCTGCAGTAGGCGTAAACCTGCTGACGCACGTTCTGCCGCTCGGACTTATCCAGCTGCGCGTCGGCGGCAAAATCATCCACCGCCTGCAGCAGGCCGCGGTTCTGCGCTTTGGCGTTCAGCCCTTCGCTGGCACCGAGGAAATCCATAAAGAAATCGGCGACTTTGCGCCCTACCCGACCCTTCAGGAAGGTCAGATAGCGGGTGGATTCCGGGTTCGTCTCCCACTCGGTTAAATCAATGCGCGCCACGATATCGGCATGATTGATGTCCAGGTAGTGGGTGGAGCTGATATCCAGCTCTTCGTTGACGCGCATGCTGCTCAGGTTGTTCAGCACCGCCACCAGCAGATACTCAACCGCCAGATAGCGATACTGGCAAAACAGGACGATCCCGCCCTCGGCGAAGGGATATTTCGCCAGCTCGTCACGCAGACGACCGGTGGCCGCGCGGCTGAACGGCAGAAAATCTTCTTCACCTTTGCGCTGCAGGCGCAGCGCCTGCGCCAGCTCGCTCTCTTCATTAAACAGGCCATAGGCCTTGTTTTTTGCGCTGTAGACACGATGCAGCTCGGCCATCATCTCTACCACCGTCGCATTCGGCTCCAGCAGCGAATCGCGCAGCACCAGCTCAAGGTTTTGTTCATCACGTTTAATTAACTGATGCAGGGCAATCTGGTCGATATCCAGACTCATGTTAAACTCTCCTTTTAGACCGGGCGGTATTCAACCACCGCCGGGACGGCGACGCAACCGGCGCGTGACTCTTCGGCTAGCGGAGACTCGCGATCCTGCGCGCTTTTGCGCCGTGGCGAAAAAATGCGGAAAAAAAGCTGCTGCTACGGTAATATGTTGCCCTTTCACGAACAAACAGATTTTGACTTTTATGCCGCAATTATCCCGCTATAGTGATGAACACGTCGAACAGCTGCTCAGCGAGCTGACCAACGTGCTGGAAACACACAAAGCCCCCGTTGACCTTTCACTGATGGTGCTAGGCAATATGGTGACCAACCTGATCAATAGTAGCGTCGCGCCGGCGCAGCGTCAGGCGATCGCCCGTTCTTTTGCCCAGGCTCTGCAGTCCTCAATCAACGACGACCCGGCGCACTAAGGATAACCAACAACTTTATATGGTGACTCTTCGTCAGCCCTACCGAGAAAAAGTCTCCCAGATGGTCAGCTGGGGGCACTGGTTCGCCCTGTTCAACATGTTGTTGGCTATGGTGCTCGGCAGCCGCTATCTTTTTGTCGCCGACTGGCCAACGACGCTTGGCGGACGCATTTTTTCGTACGTCAGCCTCGTTGGTCACTTCAGTTTCCTGGTCTTTACCAGCTACGTACTGATCCTCTTTCCGCTGACGTTTGTCGTGATATCACAGCGACTTATGCGCTTCCTGTCGGTCATTTTGGCCACCGCAGGAATGACGCTGCTGCTGATTGATAGCGAAGTTTTCACCCGCTTCCACCTGCATCTCAACCCTATCGTCTGGGAACTGGTTATCAACCCGGACCAGAACGAGATGGCGCGGGACTGGCAGCTGATGTTTATCAGCGTGCCGATTATCTTCCTGCTGGAAATGCTTTTTGCGACCTGGAGCTGGCAGAAGCTGCGCAGCCTGACGCGCCGCCGCCACTACGCGCGCCCCGTCGCCTGGCTTTTCTTTATCTCTTTTATCAGCAGCCACCTGATCTATATCTGGGCGGATGCTAATTTCTATCGTCCGATTACCATGCAGCGGGCGAACCTGCCGCTCTCCTATCCGATGACCGCGCGCCGCTTCCTTGAGAAACACGGCCTGCTGGACGCGCAGGATTACCAGCGTCGCCTGGTGGAGCAAGGCGCTCCGGAAGCCGTCTCCGTACAGTATCCGCTGAGCGATCTGCGCTATCGCGACCTCGGCGCCGGCTATAACGTGCTGCTGATTACCGTTGATAACCTGAACTACTCGCGTTTCGAGAAGAACATGCCGGAGCTTGCCGGCTTCGCGAAAGATAGCGTCAACTTTACCCAGCATATGAGCTCAGGCAACAGCACCGATAACGGTATTTTTGGCCTGTTCTACGGCATTTCACCTGGCTATATGGACGGCGTGCTGTCGGCCCGTATTCCGGCCGCGCTGATTACCGCACTCAACCAGCAGGGCTATCAGCTGGGCCTGTTCTCTTCCGACGGCTTCAGCAGCCCGCTCTATCGCCAGGCGCTACTGTCCGACTTCTCGCTGCCGGTCGCCAAAACCCAAAGCGATGAGCAGACGGCAAATCAGTGGATTGGCTGGCTGAATCGCTACGCTCAGGATGAAAACCGCTGGTTCTCGTGGATTTCGCTCAACGGCACCTCGCTTGACGACGGCCAGCAGCAGAACTTCGTGCGCCGCTATAGCCGCGCGGCGGGTGATGTCGATACGCAGATTGGCCGGGTGCTCAGCGCTCTTCGCGAGGCGGGCAAGCTGGATAACACGGTGGTTATCGTCACCGCCGGTCACGGCATGCCGCTGAATCCTCAGCACGGCAAGTTTGACTGGTCGAGAGATCAGCTGCAGGTTCCGCTGGTAATTCACTGGCCGGGCATTCCGGCGCAGAATATCGCGACGCTGACCGATAACAAAGACGTGATGACCACGCTGATGCAGCGCCTGCTGCACGTCTCTACCCCGGCGAACGAGTATTCGCAGGGTGAGGACCTGTTTAGCCCTGCGCGCCGCCGCGGCTGGGTCACCGCGGCGAACAGCGATACGCTGGCGGTCACCTCACCGGAAGTCACCGTGGTGTTGAACCACAACGGAACCTACAGCACCTGGAACAGCGACGGTAAGAAGATCGACAATCGCAAACCGCAGCTCAGCCTGCTGCTGCAGATCCTGACGGATGAAAAGCGCTTTATCGCTAACTGATTGATTAATTATGAATCAATTGGTCGTTCCCCGCTTGCATTCGCCAGGGGAACGGGTAATATTACCGCCACGCGTCGGCACGTAGCGCAGCCTGGTAGCGCACCGTCATGGGGTGTCGGGGGTCGGAGGTTCAAATCCTCTCGTGCCGACCAAATCACTCCGAGAAACCAGCCTTTTAAGGCTGGTTTTTTTATGCCTGCTTTTCGCCAGGGCGTCAACGAGTGGGGCCCGGACAATAACCCCACACTTCCTCGCTATTCCGGCGTATCAGAACCTATAAAATATCCCCTCATCGGTTCTTTGTGCCCGAAAGCTGACGCGAACCCGCCCGCAGCGCCGCTCTTGAGCCGCGCCGCAAAATAAACTGCGATACCGCTGATTGTAAATCGAGGAATAGCTTCTATCATTCGACTGTATCAGTCATACGCCAGGAAGATAAATATGAGAGTTAATGGAATTACCAAGGGATTTTTTATCCTGATTCTGCTGATAGTCAGCCTTGCCTTTTTTGATGTTCTTTCTCCCTATTACTCAGCCATTCTGTGGGCGGCGATTCTGGCCGTGATCTTCAATCCGGTGAAGAACAAGATCCGCGCTAAGCTTGGTGAACGTAATGGCCTGGCCTCACTGCTCACCGTGGCGATTATCTGCCTGATTGTCTTCACCCCGCTGGCGATTATTATCTCCTCGCTGGCGCTCGAGCTGAACGTGGTTTACACCAAGCTTGAGCACAATGACACCCAGTTTCCGTCGGTAGTGGCAAGCCTGTTTGCCCATCTCCCGGAGTGGGTCAGAAGCTTCCTCTCTGAGCATAATCTCGACAGCGCCGATCAGATTCAGAAACAGCTCTCAGACGCGGCGCTAAAAGGAGGCCAGTACCTGGCCGGCAGCGCATTTCTGATTGGTAAAGGGACTTTCGGCTTTACCATTAGCTTTGGCGTCATGCTGTATCTGCTGTTTTTCCTGCTCAAGGATGGCCCGTATCTGGTGCTGCTGATCCTCGAATCCCTGCCGCTGTCGAATTACGTTAAGCAGCACCTGTTTGCCAAATTTGCCGCCGTCGCCAGGGCAACCGTGAAGGGTACCGTCGCCGTCGCTCTGGTCCAGGGCATCCTCGGCGGAATTGCCTTCTACGTTGCCGGAATTGACGGCAGCATTTTGTGGGGCGCGATCATGGCGTTTCTGTCGCTGATCCCGGCGGTCGGTTCCGCCATCGTCTGGGTTCCCGCGGCCATCTTCCTCTTCGCAACCGATCAGATATGGCAAGGGGCGTTTGTCGTCGGCTTCTTCGTGATCGTTATCGGGCTGGTGGACAACATCCTGCGTCCGCTGCTGGTGGGTAAAGATACTAAAATGCCGGACTACATGATTCTGATCGCCACCCTCGGGGGAATGGAGATTTACGGTATTAACGGTTTTGTGATCGGACCGCTGATCGCCGCGCTGTTTATCGCCTGCTGGAATCTGCTCTCAGGCCGCGAACACGCCGGCAATACCGATGAAATTGATGAAGAGTTTATCGAGGAAGGCAAGCTAACCCGCGACGAGTGAGCCGTTAGCGGCGCGACGTCAGCAGCCTTAGGGGGTGCTGACAAAAACCAGGAGGAGCCGCCTGCCCCTCCTGGCGTTCGCGGCGCGAGCCATACTCTTATTTTGCGTAGCCTTTGAAAGTGCCGTTTTCAGTCACCGCAATCTTGCCGTTGGTGTAAACAATAAAATTGTACAGCCCCTGCTGGTAGACCGTTGCCTTAGGCTCCTTCTCAATCACCGCCGCCGGTTTACCGTCAACGGTAATCCCGGTACTGGTAGACTTGATCTCCATCCCCGCAAAGTGCTTTACGTTACCCTTAGCGCCTTGTGCGTGCTGTACGGCGCTGGCAGCGTTCTCCATCGCCTGTTTCTCATAGGCGGCGTTAAGAGCAGCTTGTTTATTTTGCTCAGCTAAATAACAGGTATCTTTCGATACGCCTTTGGCTTCACAGCTGGCTAAACGCTGCGCCTCGGAGGTGCAGCCCGCTAAGGCTGCCGTCATCCCCAGTACCGCGACCAACATGACTTTATTCACTTTCATCTATCATCACTCATATAAATAATCTAATTTTAATAACAATTCCATATCAATTAATTTCCCTGGTAAATCATTCTAAGCGGTGAATATTGGGCGGCGCGACTGAAATAATTTCATGCGAAAATTAAGTTTTTCATTGATGATTATCAATGCTGATTTCACCAATAAAAGCATGGTGCGATAAACCTGTAAAATCCTGCGGATAATAGTTCTTTAGTTAAGGTTACTTTCAGTAAGTTCCCATACACCATAACAATAAAGCAGCATATCACACTATTTTATATGCAAATATTGGTAAATAACTCTTACCAATGACGCAAACAGTGATAGTCTTTTAGCGTTGAAGAACGATAACAAAGGATGATCGATCGTGAAAAAAATTGCTACGTTTGCAGTTTCCCTGCTGACCGTTGCCTGTGTCTCCACCAGCGCTCTGGCCGCCGAACAGCCTCTGGAAAAGATTGCGCCCTATCCGAAAGCGGAGAAAGGCATGAAACGTCAGGTGATCCAGCTGCCGCCGCAGCAGGACGAATCGGCCTATAAAGTTGAGCTGCTGATTGGCCAGACGCTGGAAGTCGACTGCAACCGCCATCGCCTGGGGGGTCAGCTGGAAAGCAAAACCCTGGAAGGCTGGGGCTACGACTATTTCGTCTTTGATAAAGTGACGTCGCCGGTTTCGACCATGATGGCCTGCCCGGACGGGAAGAAGGTGGAGAAGTTTGTCACCGCAGGTCTGGGTGACGCCGGCATGCTGCGTTACAACAGCAGGCTGCCGGTAGTGATTTACACGCCGGATAACGTACAAGTGAAGTACCGCATCTGGCGAGCAGACGAAACTATCGGTAATGCCGTCGAGCGCTAGCCGATAGAGGATAAGAAACCGGCGGCCAGGGCCGCCGGTTTTGCCTTCTACAGCGCGATATCCGCTATCGGTTTGCTATCCGTCAGCGGTTTCAGCTCTGCCTGAGGGGCTTTATCCGCGACCGAAACCGGCTCGTAGCGCAGCTGCAGAACCTCGCTGGTCCACGCCAGCGCCTGCTCAATCGCTGCGGAATTACCGTCGAGACGCAGGCCATAGGAGGGAACGATCTCTTTCAGCTTCGCCTGCCAGGCGGCTGAGTGAACCTTATCCTTAAAGACCGTTTCCATCAGCTGCAGCATAATCGGCGCGGCGGTCGAAGCGCCGGGCGATGCGCCCAGCAGTGCCGCAACGGTACCCTCATCATCGCTGACCACTTCGGTTCCCAGACGCAGTACGCCCTTCTTACCGTTGCGCTTAATGATCTGCACGCGCTGGCCGGCCTGCCACAGGCGCCAGTCGCCTTTATTCGCTTCCGGATAGTATTCGCGCAGCGCCTCGTGGCGATCTTTATCTTTCTGCATCACCTGGCTAATCAGGTATTTCACCAGATCGAAATTATCCAGACCGACGTTGAGCATCGGCAGAATATTTGAGGTGTTGGTCGATGCCAGAAGATCCCACAAAGAGCCGTTTTTCAGGAAACGGGTGGAGAAGGTGGCAAACGGCCCAAACAGCACCACCCGCTTACCGTCAATAATACGCGTATCAATATGCGGCACCGACATCGGCGGCGCCCCAACTTCGGCCTGACCGTAGACTTTTGCCAGATGGTGGTTAACGACCTCCGGGTTTTCACACACCAGGAACTGGCCGCCAACCGGGAAGCCCGCGTACTCTTTAGCCTGAGGAATACCGGTTTCCTGCAGCAGCGTCAGCGCCGCGCCGCCGGCGCCGATAAAGATAAATTTGGCTTTAATGACCCGCTTCTGGCGACGGTTATTCGCGTCCGCCAGGGTGACCGTCCAGCTCTTATCGGCGTTGCGCTTGAAGCGACGCACAACGGTGCCAAGCTGTAAGGAGAAGTTAGCGTGGGTCTGCAGGCCGGCAATCAGCTGACGGGTAATTTCGCCGTAGTTGACGTCGGTGCCGACCTCGGTACGGGTCGCGGCAACCTTTTGCTGCGGATCGCGCCCTTCCATCACCAGCGGAGCCCACTCTTTAATCTGCTGATGATCTTCGGAATAGCGAATACCGCGGAACAGTTCGCTCTGCTGCAGAGCGGCGTAGCGCGCGCGCAGGAAGTTGACGTTATCTTCGCCCCACACAAAGCTCATGTGCGGTACGCTGTTGATAAATGATTTCGGCTTACTCAGAATGCCGCGCGTGACCTGGTGGGCCCAAAATTGACGAGAGATATGGAAGGATTCGTTGATATCGACCGCTTTGTCGATGTTGATCCCGCTGGCGGTCTGGGGCGTATAGTTCAGCTCCATCAGCGCCGCATGCCCGGTACCCGCGTTATTCCAGCCGTTCGAGCTCTCCTCAGCCACGCTGGACATCTGCTCGACCATGGTAATAGACCAATCCGGCTCCAGTTCCTGCAGCCAGGTTCCCAACGTGGCGCTCATGATGCCGCCGCCAATCAACAGTACATCCGTCTCTTGCTCGTGGCGGGTGTTGGTCCGAGGTGTATTTGAACCAACCGCCGGTGAGCTGGGTACGGCCATCTTTTTCTTCATCGAATTTGAGCCTTACTTTACTCGCTTTTTTTTATTTAGCGCAGGTGACACGATTATCAGGAATCAAAGTAACACTGAAGATAAAAAATTTAAATATTGTTTAAAATTTAAGTTGAGTTTTGAGATCTGTTATAAAAATGTTTAATAAATGTGTACCACAAATCACATTTTGTACTGGTATAAGCGGCGCGACCGCGCTATCATCCCCCGTTTTGTGACAGACCGCACGCAAGCTCAGGCTTACTCGTCCCGGCTTAAACTAATCTGCGAACTCCCTATGCCTCAGGCCCCAGACCACGCTACGTCCGCTTCAACAGGCGACATTCGCCACGTACTTCGTTCGCCGTCGCTGTTCACGCGAGAGGCTCTGGCAGGCGTTCTGACCGCTCTGGCTCTGATTCCGGAGGTTATCTCCTTCTCAGTGATTGCCGGCGTTGACCCCAAGGTCAGCCTGATTGCGTCCGTTGTGCTGTGCCTTGCGATGTCGGTACTCGGCGGCAGGCCCGCAATGGTTACCGCCGCCGCCGGGTCGGTGGCGCTGGTGATTGGGCCGATGGTGCATCAACACGGCGTCGGCTACATCCTGCCCGCCGTCATTTTGGCCGGTATTATTCAAATTTTGTTTGGCCTGGGCGGCATGGCCCGGCTGATGCGGTTTATACCGCAAGCGGTGATGACCGGCTTCGTCAACGCGCTGGGGATTTTGATCTTTTTCGCCCAGGTTCCCCATTTTTGGAGCAAGCAGCCGCTGATCCTCGGCCTGTTCGTCCTGACGCTGCTGATTGTCCTCTGGGCGCCGCGCTATATTAAAGCGATCCCTGCGCCGCTGATTGCCATCGTGGTGTTAACCCTGTTTACCGTCACCACCGGGCAGCTGCTGCCTACCGTCGGCGACGAGGGCTCGATGAGCGGCGGGCTTCCGGGGTTCACCGCCCTGCTGGTGCCGCTCAATCTCGACACCCTGCAAATTATCTGGCCCTGCGCCCTGAGCATTGCCTTTGTCGGCCTGATGGAGTCGCTGCTGACCGCCAAATTAGTCGATGACCTGACTCAGACGCCGTCCAGCAAAGCGCGCGAGAGCGCCGGGCTGGGCATCGCCAATATTCTTGCCGGGTTCTACGGCGGCATCGCCGGCTGCGCAATGATTGGTCAGACCATTGTTAACGTTGAAATGGGTAAAGGCCGCAGCCGCGTCTCCACCCTCGCCGCCGGCGTGGTACTCCTGCTTCTGGTTACCGTGCTGAGTGAAGTGATGGCAAAAATTCCGATGGCGGTGCTGGCCGGAGTGATGGTTATTGTGGCAGCCAAAACCTTCAGCTGGCACAGCCTTCGCCCGGCCGAGCTGAAGCGCAATCCGTGGCCGGAAACGTTGGTCATGCTGGTGACCGTTGCCGCAACGGTAGGCACCAGCAATCTGGCCATTGGCGTTCTGGCAGGCCTGGTGGCGATGGCGCTGATCCCACGCAGGCTGCGCGGCGGGCCGTCGGCTACATCAGGAAAATCGTCGCCAGACCGAGAAAAATAAAGAAGCCGCCGGTATCGGTGATGGCGGTGATCATCACGCTGGAGCCGACCGCCGGGTCGCGTCCCAGCTTCACCATCACCATCGGGATAATCACCCCCATCATCGCCGCCATCAGCAGGTTGAGCATCATCGCCAGCGTCATCACGGCGCCGAGCTGCGGGTCGCTGTAGAGCCACCAGGTCACGGCGCCCATAATTCCGCCCCATACCAGCCCGTTAATCACCGCAACCCCCATTTCACGCAGGATCAGGAACGAGAAGCTTCCCGGCTGAATATGCTGCAGCGCCATCGCCCGTACGATCATGGTGATGGTTTGATTTCCGGTATTACCGCCGATCCCGGCGACGATCGGCATCAGCGACGCCAGCGCCACCAGCTGCGAAATCGTATGCTCAAAGCCGTCAATCACCCGCGAGGCGATAAACGCGGTGCACAGGTTGACCGCCAGCCACGCCCAGCGCGTTTTCACCGCTTTGCTCACCGGGGCGAAAACGTCGTCATCGTTGCTCAGCCCCCCCATTCGACGTAAATCGTTATCGGTCTCTTCATAAACCACGTCCACGATTTCGTCGATGGTCAGGCGCCCCATCAGCTTGCCGTCGGCATCAATCACCGCGGCGCTCAGCAGGTTGTCACGTTCAAAGGTGCGCGCGACCTTCTCCGCCTCTTCGTGCGGCTGAAAGGTCACCGGATCGCCTTCCATGACTTCGCCTACCCGCTTCTGCGCATCGTTGAGCAGGATGGTCTGCAGCTCCAGCTCGCCAAGCAGCAGCTTGTTGCGGGTGGTGACAAACAGCTTATCGGTGTTTTCCGGCATTTTGCCTAACCGCCGCAGGTAGCGCTGCACCGCGGCAAGCGTCGCCTCCGGGCGAACGGTGATCACCTCAAACTCCATGATCGCGCCGACGGTATTGTCGGCGTAGCGCATCATCTGACGGATACGCGCCCGCCTCTCCGCCGGCAGCTCCGCCAGCAGGCGTGCAGTCAGGTCTTGCGGCAGATGCTGCAGGATATAGACCTGCTCATCAATATCCAGATTTTGCAGCGTAAACAGCAGCTCGCGATCGCTCATCTTATCGATGAGGTCGCCCCAGACGCTTTCCGACGCCTCAAGCAGTACTTCGCCGCGTTTATCGTCGGCAATCAGCCGCCATAGCGCGTTACGCGCGTCGTAAGGCAGCGCCTCGAGGGCATCAGCGAGATCCGGCGGCGGCAGGTGGGAAACCAGCACTTCCACTTCCGCCAGATCGTCGGCAAGGGTGCCGTCGTCATAGCGTTCAGCCAGCGTTAATTTGCCCAACAGCGAGGAGGTAACGGCTTTATCAGTGCTCAGCAGCCAAATGAGGCGGGCGCGCTCTTCGTCGCGCAATCTGGCGCTTTTTTTATGCAAAACGGACATCGGTCAGGCAATCCTTGTGAGAATAGTTGGCCGACCAGCAGGCCAGGTGCCCTAAGCATAGCGCGAGGAGGGGGAAATAATAACCGCCGGCGGGTTCGTCCGGCGGAAAAATCAACAATAGCGCCCGCCGTGGGTCGGCAGGCGCAGCTTTCAGGCGGTGCGGGAGACCGCATCGCGGGTCGCCAGCTCGCGATCCTGGCCCGTCAGCTCCGCCAGCTGGCCGGCGCGCATCTCCAGCAGGCGATCGGCATGCTGGAAATAGTGATCGTCGTGGCTGATAGCGAAAATGGTTTTACCCATCTGCTGCATCAGCGGCAGCAGCACCTGATAAAACTCGCGGCGGAAGTGCGGATCCTGATCCGCCGCCCACTCATCAAGCAGGATGATATCGCGATCTTCAGCCAGGGCCAGCAGCAGCGCCACGCGCTTTTTCTGCCCCTTGGAGAGCTTCAGATCGAGGATCCTGCCGTTATCCAGCCGCAGCTTATGCGTCATTTTCAGGTACTCCATCCACTGGCTCACCCGCGCAGGATCGGCCGCTTTCCCCTCCGGCCCCAGCAGCTGGTCAAACAGCCAGACATCGGTAAATACCGCCGAGAAGAGCTTACGGTAGTCTTCCGGCCGGTCTACCGCCAGCGCCTCGCCATCCAGCAGGATCTGACCGGAAGCCGGCTGATACAGCCCGGTCAGCAGCATCGCCAGCGTCGATTTGCCGCTGCCGTTGCCGCCGATCAGGAACACCAGCTCGCCGCGTTTGAGGGTCATATTGACAGGCCCGACGGCGAAGCTGTTGTCCGGGTAGTGGAAGCAGACGTCGCGCAGCTCCAGGGTTTGCCAGTGTGGGTGCGCCTGCGGCTGCGGGAATTCGGCACGGTACGGCGCCAGGGAGAATTTGTGCAGCTTATTGAAGGCAACCTGGGCGCTGAGCAGCGTCGGCAGCGCGCCCACGGCGGAAAGCAGCGGCGTGCGCAGGAACAACAGGGTCAAAGAGTAGGTCGCCGCCACGGCGGTATTCGCCCAGCCGAGGCTGTTGGCCATCCAGAACACCAGGCCAATGGCGCCGAGCATCATAATATTCGACCAGTTTACCGCGCTGAGGTGGAAGGTATCAGCGCGGATAATATGGTGACGATACTCGCGCGCGTCCGGCAGATAGAGATGACTAAACACGTATTCGGCGCGCTCGCGATTGAGCGTCAGCTCTTTGCGCCCTTCCAGCACCGTCTGATAGTCGTGGTGCAGCTTGTCTTCGGTCTCCCGCAGCGTCGCCATATGCTTATAAACGCGTGATACCAGCATAAATCCGCCCCAGATGGTTATCGCCATCCACAGCGCGGTCACCATCATCATTTTTCCCGACAGCCACGCCAGATAGGCGGCGGAACCAAAGGTCAGGATAATGCCCTGCACCAGCTCGGGCAGGCGCACAAAGGCGATGGTAATACTGCGTACGTCGCTGGTTAAGCCGGCAAGCAGCGAGGCGCTGCCGATCTTCTCAACCTGCTCGATTTGGGTGTCGAGGATGCGCTTAATGAACTCCCCGCGCAGACGGAAAACAAAATGGTGCCCAAGGGTCGTCAGCGCCAGCTGTGAGCCCAGCGTCACCGCCATCAGCAGCAACAGCAGGCCGAGAAACTCCGGCAGCACCGTCAGCGAGGTATCGACAACGGTCATCAACCGCAGATTGATAAAGGCAATCAGCCCGATCCCCAGCGCCGCGCTGAGCAGGCTCAGGGCAATGACGGAAATAAACGGCCAGCGATACTGGCGCCAAACAAGAAGAAGAAGTTCCATAACAGCAATCCGGGCAAGCAAAACAGCCAGCAGTGTAAACTGCTCGCCGATGACATCAAGAATAATTCTTATTTTTATTCTTTATCGCCTGCCAGCCGAAAGGTGAGGTTGTAACGACAGGCGCCGGTGTCCGGATGGTCACCCTCTTTCAACGGCTGAATACCGTGATAAAACAGCCGCGACTCGCCGCCCCAGACCACCACGTCCCCGTGCTCCAGCAGCACTCTGCGCAGCGGATCGCTCCGCTGCAGGCCGCCAAACTGAAACACCGCCGGCAGCCCCAGCGATACGGAAACGATCGGCGCACGCAGATCGCGCTCATCCTTATCCTGATGCAGCGAGAGCTTCGCCCCGGGCTGATAGCGGTTGATTAAGCAGGCGTCGGGCACAAAGCCCGCGTAGCCGCAGGCGAGCGCCGCCTGCGCGGCCAGCTCGGCGAATATCGGCGGCATCGGCGGCCAGTCGCGCCCCGTTAGCGGATCGCCGGGAGCATACAGATAGCCGTGCATATTGGTCGTCCAGCCCAGCGGCCCGCAGTTAGTCATCGCCACCGACATGGTGTAGCCGCCGGGCGTGACCATCTGGCGAAACGGCGAAACGTCGGCAACGCCCAGCAGCGCCTGCAGCAGAGCCGGAGCGCGCTGGTGGGCGAAGCGCCGCAGAATGACGGCCCCGGGCGCCAGCGGTTCCTGCCAGGGGGGCGTATCGGCAAAAAGATCGAGCATTACGACTCCTCGGTTTGTGCTTCCCTGGCCAGCAGCTGCGCTTTGCGGGCGGTACCCCAGCGATAGCCGGACAGCGCCCCGCCTTCGCGGACCACCCGGTGGCACGGAATGACGATAGCCAGCCGGTTGGCCGCGCAGGCCCCCGCCACCGCCCGGACGGCGCGCGGCTGGCCGATGCTTTCGGCAACCTGGCGGTAGCTGCGCGTTTCGCCCGCCGGGATCTGGCGCAGGGCCTGCCAGACCCTCTGCTGAAAGGCGGTGCCGCGAATATCTAACGGCAGATCGACGGCCTGGCGGCTATCGTCGATGTGGGCAAAAATCTGCGCCACCCGCGCGGAAAAATGCGCGTCGCCGGGCAGAAGCCGGGCGTGAGGAAACAGGCGGCGCAGCTCGTCCAGCGGCGCATCGCCCTCTCCGGGCAATACGGCGCACACTCCGCGCTCGCTTTGCGCCACCAGACAGCGGCCAATCGCGCAGTCGCCGAGCGTGTAGACGATATCGGTATCATCGCCGCCGCGGCGAAACTGGCTGGCGGTCATGCCAAGCACGGCGTCGGCCTGACGATAGTAGCTGCTGCCGTCGGGAAAGCCTGCGGCCAGCACCGCTGGGGTCACTTTTTCCCCTTGCGCCAGCGCCTCCCGTAAACGCCGCGCGCGCCACGCCTGCTGCCAGGCCTTCGGCGTCATGCCGGTGACGGATTTAAATAAACGGTGGAAGTGGTACGGGCTGACCGCCAGCTCATGGGCCAGCGCCTCGAGGGTGATGGGCGCTTCCTGCTCAAGCAGGCGGCAGGCTCTGGCAACTTTCTCGGCCTTCTGCCGCTGCGGGTCGCTTTTGTCCGGCTGACAGCGCTTGCAGGGGCGAAATCCGTCGGTGATGGCGGCCGCCACATCAGGGTAAAAACGGACGTTTTCCCGCAGCGCCCGCCGCGAGCGGCAGGAGGGACGGCAGCAAACGCCGGTGGTCAGCACGGCAAACACAAACTGACCGTCGGCGCGGGCATCACGATCGCATACCGCCTGCCAGCGGCGGTCATCGGTATCAGCAATAATCGGTTTCATCATCGGCTCCTGCTTTAAGTGTATAGCCAGTCTGATTCATCGCCCGCCGAATAAAACCCGAAATCTTGCTGTTTAATTCTTTTCGCCAACCAGGAAGGTGCGGAACTGCGGCGACATCCAGGTTTTAAACCCCTCCCCCTCTTTGACGATCATATAGACGGCCAGCCCCTGCTCTCTCACCACCTCCTGCGCCTTTTGCGGGCCGAGGACCATCAGCCCGGTATCCCAGCCGTCGGCTTCCAGCGCCGTCGGCGCAATCACCGTCACCGAGACCAGCTTATGGTCGATCGGTCTGCCGGTTTGCGGATCGATCACGTGCGAGATCCGTTTGCCATCCAGCTCGTAATAGTTGCGGTAGCTGCCGGAGGTGCTGATACCGTGGCCGTTAATATCGACGATGGCCTGGACGGCATTTTCACGATCGGTCGGCTTTTGGATCGCCACTCGCCACGGCTGCCCGTCGGCGTTCATCCCTCGGCTAACCAGCGCGCCGCCGACGGAAACCAGATAGCGAGAAATGCCCTCCTGTTCCATCAGACGCGCCAGATGATCGGCGGCATAGCCCTCGCCCACGGTCGAAAGATCGACATACAGATCCGCAATATCTTTTTGTAAATACTGACGATCTGTGCGGTTAATCACCGTCAAATGCTGCAACCCCGTCCGCGCTTTTGCCGCCGCGATCTGCTGAGGATCCGGCGTTTTTACCGGCTGCTTATCCGGGCCAAAGCCCCAGAGATTGACCAAAGGCCCGACGGTAACATCCATCGCGCCGTGCGTTTTCGCGCCAATGCGCAGGGACATGGTGATGATATCGGCCATCGCTGCGCTGACCGGCCACGGCTCGGTGGAGGTGGCGTGGTTAAATTGCATCAATGCTGAATCGTTTTTCCAGGTGGAAAGCAGGCGATCGTCGGCGTCCAGCTGGGTCTCTATTTTCTGCCGCAGCGCCTGGGCTTTCGCTCGATCAACGTCAATGACGCTGACCCGCCAGAATGTGCCCATCGTTTTGCCGTCCAGCACGGTCGCGGCACTCTTTTGGGCTGCAGGTGAGGTGGCTGAATCACAGCCGGAAAGGAGTATGCAAACGCCGAGCAGCGCGGCGCGGAAAAAAGTGCTATCCATAAAATCGGTTCCTCTTGCTAAGGCAGCAAGAGTACACCAGCCACCTTAAACGAGGCATAAAAAAAGGCGCCAGAGGCGCCTTTTTCGTGACTTCAGCGTGCTTAGAACTGGTAAACCAGGCCCAGAGCAACCACGTCGTCGGTAGAGATACCGGCGCTGCGGGTGAAGCTGTTGTCGTCCAGCAGGTTGATTTTGTAATCAACATAGGTAGACATGTTTTTGTTGAAGTAGTAGGTCGCGCCTACGTCAACATATTTCAGGATATCCTGGTCGCCGTAACCGTTCAGGTCCTTACCTTTAGACTGCAGGTAAGCAACGGACGGACGCAGACCGAAATCGAACTGGTACTGTGCAGCCACTTCGAAGTTCTGTGCTTTGTTAGCAAAGCCCAGGCTACCAGCGCGAGTTGCGTTGTAGGTCTGAGTGTACTGAGTTGCCAGGTAGATGTTGTTCGCGTCGTATTTCAGACCGCCGGTGTAGGTTTCAGCGTGATCGCCTTCGCCCAGCAGCAGTTGGTTCTGATCGTCGGTACGCTTGGAGTTAGCATACGCGAAACCAGCGCTGATACCGTCGAAGATATCATAAGTTACGGAAGTACCGAAACCGTCGCCGTTCTGTTTCAGAGCGCCACGACCGTTGTTGGTCGCGCCTTCGCCGCTGACGCTGCCGTTTTTACCCTGATACTGCAGAGCAAAGTTCAGGCCGTCAACCAGACCGAAGAAGTCAGAGTTACGGTAGGTTGCAACGCCGTTAGCACGGGACTGCAGGAAGTTGTCAGAACCGTAGGTGTCGCCGCCGAATTCCGGCAGAACGTCGGTCCAGGAAGTTACGTCGTAAACAACGCCGTAGTTACGACCGTAGTCGAAAGAGCCCGCGTCGCCGAATTTCAGACCTGCGAATGCCAGACGAGTCCATGCCTGATCGCTGGAGCTTTCAGTGTTGTTCGCCTGAACGTTGTATTCCCACTGGCCGTAACCGGTCAGCTGATCGTTGATCTGGGTTTCGCCTTTCACGCCAATACGCATGTAGGTCTGGTCGCCGTCTACGCTCTTGTCGTCAGAGAAATAGTGCAGACCGTCGATTTTGCCGTACAGGTCTAATTTGTTGCCATCTTTGTTATAAATTTCAGCCGCATTTGCTGCGCCTGCTACCAGCAGAGCCGGTACCAGGAGGGACAGTACTTTAACTTTCATGTTATTAACCCTCTGTTTGTTATATGCCTTTTATTATGCCACTGCTTACTGATTACCCTTCTAATCAGTCGGCTATATTCATTGTGCTGTAAAATGCAGAATAATCCAACAAGAATATGATACGAAAACTTCTAAGGTGTTTCAAAATGCGCACAAGATGTTTCAATTTGTAAATGCAAGGGAACTTTTCGCAACGATGAAAAATCGTAAAATAAGCACCAATAATCAAGAAAATAATTTTTTCCAATTACCATCAGGTAGTTACACACCACGTCAGGTATAGCACTGAATGACAAAACAAAATGGTCGCCTGCGACTAGAATAACTCCCGCTATCATCATTAACTTTATTTATTACCGTCATTCAGTTCTGAATGTCTGTTTACCCCTATTTCGACCGGATGCTTAGCATCCGGTTTTTTTTACCCTTCTTTACATAACTTTAATTATACCTGTGCTAACCGCGATAAAAATAACGGTTATTAATCAAACACTCCGCGTATCAGGAAGTCCTTATCCGGGTAATTTCTTGTTATTTCGTGCTATTTCCTGCAGGTAATCGGCAAATAACTGTACAGAATCAATTCCGCTGTACATTTTTATTGTCAACGCTCCTTTAAGATAAATCCCAAAGCAAAAAAGCGCTGAAGGCCATTCTGTAGTATGGATTTGATAAATTAGCCTTTATACTGCTTAGCGAATTCACTCTGCTACCAGTTACTTTGGTGCAACATCCTGCTTACAAACATTGATGAGTCGCACTGCTACACGATGACCCAGAAAAAGTTCACCCTGATGCCTGGCAGCATCACCCGTTTCTTCATTTTAATGGTCATCGTCCTGCTGGCGACGATGAGCGTGACGCTGCAAAGTGCGGTCAACGCCTGGTTAAAAGAGAAAAGCTATCAGGTTGTCGACGTAAGCCATGCGCTGCACAAGCGTATCGATGCGTGGCGCTATGCCACCTGGCAAATTTACGACAATATCGCCGCCACCTCTTCCAGCGCCGCCGGCGAGGGTTTACAGGAAACGCGGTTAAAGCAGGATGTCTATTATCTGGAAAAGCCGCGGCGTAAGACCGAGGCGCTGATTTTTGGCTCTCATGACAGCTCAACGCTGGAAATGACGCAAAAAATTTCCAACTATCTCGATATTCTGTGGGGCGCAGAGACCATTCCCTGGTCGATGTACTACCTCAACGGGCTGGATAACAGCCTGATTCTGGTCTCGACTCTGCCGCTCAAAGACCTCTCTTCCAGCTTTAAAGAGTCGACGATTAGCAACGTGGTGGAGTCCCGCCGCGCGGAAATGCTGCTGCAGGCTAACACGCTCGACGAAAGAGAAACCTTCTCGTCGCTGCGCCAGCTTTCATGGCAAAACGGCCACTACTTCACCCTGCGGACCACCTTCAACCAGCCGGGTCATCTGGCCACCGTGGTCGCTTTCGACCTGCCAATTAACGATTTGATCCCGCCGGGCATGACCCTGGACAGCTTCCGCCTTGAGCCTGACCCGTCACAGAACGCGACCGGCAATCCGGATAAAGAAGAGTCTGATAACGTCAGCATCAACTTCAACGGCACGCGGATTGAAATCGTCACCGCCATTAATACCACCGGGATGCGCCTGATCTGGGTGGTGCCATTCAGTACCCTGATGATTGAGTCGCTGCAGAACGTCCTGCTGCCGCTCCTGCTGATTATCGGCCTGCTGGCGCTGACCCTGTTTGGCTTCACGACCTTTCGCCACTACAGCGGCCGCAGCCGTCAGACCGGGACGAGCGTCTCGTCTGCCACCAGCGGCGAGCATCGTACGCTGCGGGCAATAAATGAAGAGATTGTCTCGCTGCTGCCGCTGGGGCTGCTGGTTCACGATTTAGAAGCTAACCGCACGATTATCAGCAACCCCATCGCCGATCATCTGCTGCCGCATCTCAACCTGCAAAATATTACCAACATGGCGGATCAGCATCAGGGCGTGATTCAGGCGACGGTGAACAACGAACTGTATGAGATTCGCCAGTACCGCAGCCAGGTCGCGCCGCGCACGCAGATCTTCATCATCCGCGATCAGGATCGGGAAGTGCTGGTGAGTAAAAAGCTCAAGCAGGCCCAGCGCCTGTACGAGAAAAACCAGCAGGGCCGCACCGCGTTTATGCAGCATATTGGCGCTGCGCTGAAGCAGCCCGCCCGCAGCCTGGCGGAAGAAGCGGCCGCGCTCGGCATGGCTGAAAGCCGCAGGCTGGCACAGCACGCGGATGAGCTGGTGCAGCTGGTTGACGAAATTCAGCTGGCAAACCTGCTGGAAAGCGATAGCTGGAAGAGCACGGCGGATCGGTTCTCGATTCAGGAGCTGATCGATGAAGTGGTGCCGGAAGTGCTGCCGGTGATTAAGCGCAAAGGCCTGCAGCTGCTGATTAACAACGCCCTGGCGGCGAATGAGCAACGCTACGGCGACCGCGACGCGCTGCGCCGGACGCTGCTGCTGCTCATTCAGTACTCGGTCACCACCACGCAGATCGGTAAAATCACCCTCGAGGTGAGCAAGGACGACTCTGCGGACGATCGTCTGACCTTCCGCATTATCGATACCGGCAACGGCGTTTCGGCAAACGAAATCGATAATATGCACTTCCCGTTCCTTAACGATACTCAGGCCGATCTGTACGGTAAGGCCAATGCGCTCACCTTCTGGCTCTGCGATCGCCTGACGCGCAAGCTCGGCGGCCAGATGAATATCAAAGCGCGCGAATCTCTGGGCACCCGCTACTCCCTGCACCTCAAAATGCCGGCCAGTGAAGAAGAGAGCGACTCCGGCGAACATCTGCTGGATGAGGTGGTGGTACTCCTTGATATTACCGCTAACGAGGTAAGAAGGATCGTCACCCGTCAGCTTGAAAGCTGGGGAGCGAGCTGCATCACGCCGGATGAGAGGCTGACAAGTCAAGAATACGATCTCTTTTTAACGGATAATCCGTCTAATCTTACTGCTTCTGGCTTGCTTTTAAGCGATGATGAGGTCGGGATACGAAAAATAGGTCCAGGCCAACTGTGCGTCAATTTTAATATCAGCACGGCCATGCAGGAAGCGATTCTGCAACTGATTGAACAGCAGCTGGCGGAAGAAAACGTGCAACCTTCTCCTCCGGGAAGCGGGAGCAACGCCGAACTGCACGCCAGCGGCTATTATGCGCTGTTTGCCGACACGGTTCCGGATGATGTTAAGAGACTGTATACTGAGCTGGCAACAAGCGATTTAGCTGCGCTGGCCCAGACTGCGCATCGCCTCAAAGGGGCGTTTGCTATGCTTAACCTGATACCCGGCAAACAGTTATGTGAAACGCTTGAGCATCTGATTCGTGAAAAAGATGCGCAAAGCATAGAAAAATACATCAGCGACATTGACGTTTACGTCAAGAGCTTGCTGTAGCAAGGTAGCCTAATACATGAATACTATGAACGTAATTATTGCCGATGACCATCCGATCGTACTGTTCGGTATTCGTAAGTCACTCGAGCAAATTGAGTGGGTAAACGTTGTCGGCGAGTTTGAAGACTCCACAGCACTTATCAATAATCTGCCGAAATTAGACGCCCATGTTCTTATTACCGACCTGTCCATGCCAGGCGACAAATACGGCGACGGGATTACGCTTATCAAGTACATCAAGCGCCATTTCCCGGATCTGTCGATCATTGTTCTGACCATGAACAATAACCCGGCGATCCTCAGCGCGGTGCTGGATCTGGATATCGAAGGGATCGTGCTGAAACAGGGCGCGCCGACCGATCTGCCGAAGGCGCTGGCAGCGCTGCAGAAAGGCAAAAAATTTACGCCGGAAAGCGTTTCACGCCTGCTGGAAAAAATCAGCGCCAGCGGCTATGGCGACAAGCGCCTGTCGCCGAAAGAGAGCGAAGTTCTCCGCCTGTTTGCCGAAGGTTTCCTGGTGACCGAGATTGCCAGAAAGCTCAATCGCAGCATTAAAACCATCAGTAGCCAGAAGAAATCGGCCATGATGAAGCTCGGCGTAGAAAACGACATTGCCCTGCTGAACTACCTCTCTTCCGTTTCACTGAGCGCAACCGACAAAGAGTAACGCTCACCTTCCCGGATACGGCGCGACCGTCATGCGCCATATCCGGGGCAACGACCCGCCGCTGCCAGGCCATCTTCGCCCTATTCCCTGCTCTTACGCACCCGTGCGGCGTACAGCGTCAAAGTTTGCTTGATAATATCCAGCGTCACCGGTTTAGAAAGACAGCTGTCCATACCCGACTCAAGGCAGCGCTGCTTCTCTTCCGCCAGCGCGTTGGCGGTCACCCCGATAACCGGCAGCGTCATTCCCAGCTCGCGAATACGCTGCGTCAGGCGATAGCCGTCCATATTCGGCATATTGACGTCGCTCAGTACGATATCAATATGCTGCTTGCTCAGGACGCCCAGCGCATCAACCCCGTCGTTCGCCGTTACGCACTGATAGCCCAGCGATCCGAGCTGGTCGGCCAGCAGGCGGCGGTTGATCGGATGATCGTCCACCACCAGAATCATCATGTCATCGTGATTGGCCGTCTGCGTTTCCGGCGCGGATAGCGCCGGACCGTGTTCGGCGCTGGCCACGTCAACGTGCAGGATACGTCCCAGCAGCGGCAGCAGCTCGTGCGGCGTCGTGACGCTATGCAGCCACTCTCCCGGCGCGCGCTCCTGCGGAATGCCGATATGCCGGCGGCAGAAAATAATCACCGCCGCCCCAGACCAGCCGGTATGCGCTTCATCATCGGTGAGCAAAATATCGTCCGCTCCCGGCGTCTCGCCGGCATAGTTTTTCACCTTCACGCCGTGGTGATTCAGCAGCGAGGTGATAAACATCGTCAGAGCGGTGTTGTGAACGGCAAGCCAGCAGCATTTTTCCGCCAGGCCATCGGCAAGCAGCGGCGCGCCGTTTTGCACGCCATACAGCGGAATGCGGATGGTAAAGCGGCTGCCCATGCCGGGCTCGGTTTCCACGGCAATATCGCCATCCATCATGCTGATGAGCTTCTCGCAAATCGCCAGCCCGAGGCCCGTTCCCTGGAAATTGCGCTGAACGCCGGTACCGACCTGGAAGAACGGGTCAAACAGGCGCACCACCTCTTTTGCCGGGATCCCTTCCCCGGTATCGCGCACGCTGATTTGCAGATAGTCGCCGGCGCACTGAACGTGCAGGATGATGCAGCCGGTATCGGTAAATTTGATGGCATTGCTCAACAGGTTAGAAATGACCTGCTGCAGGCGCATCGGATCGCCGGACATCAGCTGCGGCACGTCGGGCTCGATAAAGCAGTACAGCCCGAGCTGCTTGCGCACCACCAGCGGCAGATAGTTCGCCGATATGTGGTTCATCACCTCGCGCGGCGAGAACTCGCTCGGCTCGATTTTCAGCTGCTCGGACTCAATTTTCGAGAAATCCAGAATATCGCTGATGATCTTCAGCAGCAGGCTGGACGAGTTGTTCATCGCCGTGACCAGACGGTCGACGCCCTTCGGCAGCTCTTTGGTTTGCAGCAGATCGAGGTTGCCGATAATTCCGTACAGCGGCGTTCGCAGCTCGTGGCTCACCGTCGCAAGGAACATCGATTTCGACTGGCTGGCCTGCTCTGCGGCCTGCGCCATCTCCTGCAACGACTCTTCCATTTTGACGCGAGCGCTGACGTCAACCAGCACGCAGATAGCCACGTTTTCGTTGCGGTAGCGCGAGTGAACGAAGCTGATTTGCAGATTGGTATTATTGCTGGTCAGCACATCGACAAAATTGACCTGCTGGCCGCAGATAATCTGCGTCAGCCTCTGCCGGTCCTCATGGGTCAGCATATTGAGGTAGTTATGCGCCAGTTCGTTACTCAGAATATTGGTGCCGTCGAGGGTGCGCAGAATACAGATCCCCACCGGCGCCGAGGCCACGATCTTACGGTTAAACTGCTCGTGCTCTTCGAGGCGCTGGGCGTCATTTTCCGCCGGGATAAAGATCCGCCGCTCGTACATTCGCGCAAGGGCGAAAAGCATCACCCCGGTCAGAATATTGAGCACTATTGCATTGAGGATCAGCATCCGGATGCGCTCGAGGACCTGGTCTACCGATACCGAATAGACGATGCTCAGGGAGGATGGCGGCAGGCTCTTCTTCATGGCCAGCTCGCGGAAGCCGGAAGTGTAGCCGAACCAGATCCGTTCCTGCATCCAGCGGGCCTCGCCCTTGATTTTAGCGTCCGGCCCGGCGAGAGAGATAAGCGGCTGGCCGTTATCGTCAAGGATCGTGACGTTCATCGGCAGGCTGCCCGGCGTGAAGAAGCTCTCCATGCGAATCGTTTGCTCGACGCCGAGCATCGCCTGCAGGCGGTTGGCCATATACACCGGCGTCAGCGCGTAGAAGTAGCCAACGCCGGGACGCACGCCCTGGCTAATCCAGAACAGATTGCTGCCGCGTTCGCTTTGCGGGGCGTCGCGATACTGCTCAATACGCTGGTGCAGCACCTTCAGCGCCTGGTCCCGTTCGAGCGGCATTTCGCGCAGGCCAAAGTTCGCCATGCACAGGTTATCGCTGCCAATTAAAAAGATACGGTTGAGATCGTAAGCGGCGGAGAAATTATCGCGCCAGTAGCGCATAAACCATGCCAGAGACTGCAGCGAATTGCGCCAGGTGCCGCTCATTGCCCCGCAATCTGAATCCGGATAGAGTGGTTCGAAGTCCGGAACCGCGATGTCGCCATTTTGCACCGGCGACGCGTCGCCTTCACGGCCGCCGCCCGGCCGATTGCCGGCAACATATTTCAGCTCTTTAATGACGTCCGCCGTGCGCTGGATATAGCGCTGCGCCTGATCGGCGTTGAGGTTAAACTCCTGGCGGATCTCCGACTCCCGGTCATGCAGCGCGTTAACAATGTAAAACACCGAGACGAAAGCAATCAGCATCCACAGCAGGACCGCCAGCGCCCGGAACAGGTAGCGTGAAACTTTTAGCGTGGTATGAAAAGAAGCAAGATATTTCAATGTGGCGATGCTCGGCCGTCAGGGACTCAACAGAATGGGGTTAAGGTAGCGGTAAACACGTTTTGTCGCAACGTTATACTCTCTGGATCACCCGCGGCGGGCAAATAAAAAGGGCCGGGAATATCCCGGCCCTTTTCGCATCATTACCGCAGATTATTCATCATCTTCGGCGATGTCATCATCAGCTTCAGCGTCGGTTTCCGGCGCGATATCCTCGTCGCCTTCCGCCACGCTGCCGTCGATGGCATCCAGCTCTTCATCATCAACCGGTTCAGCAACGCGCTGCAGGCCAACAACGTTTTCATCTTCCGCAGTACGGATCAGAATGACGCCCTGAGTGTTACGACCCACGATGCTCACTTCCGATACGCGAGTACGCACCAGGGTGCCCGCATCGGTGATCATCATGATCTGGTCGCAATCGTCCACCTGTACCGCGCCTACCACGGAGCCGTTACGCTCGGTCACTTTGATCGAGATAACGCCCTGAGTGGCGCGGGACTTGGTCGGATACTCATCCGCCGCAGTACGCTTGCCGTAGCCGTTCTGGGTCACGGTGAGGATCGCACCTTCGCCGCGCGGAATGATCAGGGAGACAACTTTATCTTCACCCGCCAGCTTGATACCGCGTACGCCGGTCGCGGTACGGCCCATGGCTCGTACTGCGCTCTCTTTAAAGCGCACCACTTTACCGGCCGCAGAGAACAGCATCGCTTCGTCTTCGCCGTTCGTCAGATCAACGCCGATCAGCTCGTCGCCTTCGTTCAGATTCACGGCGATAATGCCGGCTGAACGCGGACGGCTAAACTCGGTCAGCGCCGTTTTCTTAACGGTACCGCTCGCGGTCGCCATAAAGACGTTCACGCCCTCTTCGTACTCGCGTACTGGCAGGATGGCGGTGATACGTTCATTGGCTTCCAGCGGCAGCAGGTTGACGATTGGACGTCCACGCGCGCCACGGCTGGCTTCCGGCAGCTGATAAACCTTCATCCAGTAGAGACGACCGCGGCTGGAGAACAGCAGGATCGTATCGTGGGTGTTGGCCACCAGCAGGCGGTCGATAAAGTCTTCTTCTTTAATACGTGCGGCCGATTTACCTTTGCCACCGCGACGCTGCGCCTCGTAGTCGGTCAGCGGCTGATACTTCACATAGCCCTGGTGAGACAGGGTGACCACCACATCTTCCTGGTTGATCAGATCTTCGATGTTGATATCAGCGGTGTTGGCGGTGATTTCGGTGCGACGCTGGTCGCCGAACTGTTCGCGCATCGCTTCCAGTTCTTCACGAATCACTTCCATCAGACGGTCGGCGCTGCCGAGAATATGCAGCAGTTCAGCAATCTGTTCGAGCAGCTCTTTGTATTCGTCCAGCAGTTTTTCATGCTCAAGGCCGGTCAGCTTCTGCAAACGCAGATCCAGAATCGCCTGGGCCTGCTGTTCGGTCAGATAGTATTGACCGTCACGCACGCCGAACTCTGGCTCCAGCCACTCCGGACGCGCGGCATCATCACCGGCGCGTTCCAGCATCGCCGACACGTTGCCCAGATCCCAGGGTCTGGCAACCAGCCCGGCTTTCGCTTCCGCAGGCGTTGGCGCACGGCGGATAAGCTCGATGATCGGGTCGATGTTGGCCAGCGCAATCGCCAGGGCTTCAAGGATGTGCGCACGATCGCGGGCTTTACGCAGCTCGAAAATAGTACGACGGGTGACCACTTCACGGCGGTGACGCACGAACGCGGAAAGAATGTCTTTCAGGTTCATGATCTTCGGCTGGCCGTGGTGCAGCGCAACCATATTGATGCCGAAAGAGGTCTGCAGCTGAGTCAGCGAGTAGAGGTTGTTAAGAACCACTTCACCCACCGCATCACGCTTGATCTCAATCACGATACGCATGCCGTCTTTGTCAGACTCATCGCGCAGCGCGCTGATCCCTTCCAGACGCTTCTCTTTCACCAGCTCGGCCATTTTCTCGATCAGGCGAGCCTTGTTCACCTGATACGGAATTTCATGGACGATGATGGTTTCACGGCCGGTTTTCGCATCGGTTTCTACCTCAGCGCGGGCGCGAATATAAATTTTGCCACGGCCGGTACGGTAGGCTTCCTCGATGCCGCGACGGCCATTGATAATGGCGGCGGTCGGGAAGTCCGGGCCTGGAATGTGTTCCATCAGGCCTTCGACGGAGATGTCTTCATCGTCGATATAGGCCAGGCAGCCGTTAATCACTTCCGTCAGGTTGTGCGGCGGAATGTTGGTCGCCATCCCGACGGCAATACCGGACGAACCGTTTACCAGCAGGTTGGGGATTTTTGTTGGCATGACGTCAGGGATGCGCTCCGTGCCGTCATAGTTATCAACGAAATCAACCGTCTCTTTTTCGAGGTCGGCCATCAGCTCGTGGGCGATTTTCGACATACGGATTTCCGTATAACGCATCGCTGCGGCGGAGTCGCCATCGACAGAACCGAAGTTACCCTGGCCATCGACCAGCATATAACGCAAGGAGAATGGCTGCGCCATACGTACAATGGTGTCATAAACGGCGGTATCACCGTGAGGGTGATATTTACCGATTACGTCACCAACGACACGGGCGGATTTTTTATAGGCTTTGTTCCAGTCATTGCCCAATACGTTCATGGCGTAAAGTACGCGACGGTGTACCGGTTTCAACCCATCTCGGACATCCGGCAGCGCACGGCCAACAATGACCGACATCGCATAATCCAGATACGAGCTCTTCAGCTCTTCCTCAATGTTGACCGGTGTAATTTCTCTCGCAAGGTCGCTCATCTAACCGCTATCCCTCTACTGTATCCCGGATTCAAAGGTCGCAAATTATAACACAGCCGCGGTGATACCGGTAAACCTATACCCAATGAATTTCGTACCGCATCAAGGCGGCCAACGAAGAGGCGGTGCGAAAGGCGAAGGGTATAGACGGTTTATTCATGGCGGTCTGCTGATATACTCGCAGGTCTGAACTGAAAAGGAGTAAAAGCGCCCATGAATGCCGAAAAACCGTCGGTGGCCCACAACGTTGATCATAATGAAATCGCTAAATTTGAAGCCGTCGCCTCGCGCTGGTGGGATTTAGAGGGCGAATTCAAACCACTGCATCGCATCAACCCGCTGCGGCTGGGCTATATTGCGCAGCGCTCCGGCGGCCTGTTCGGCAAAAAAGTGCTCGACGTCGGCTGCGGCGGCGGCATTCTTGCGGAGAGCATGGCGCGGGAAGGCGCAACGGTGACCGGGCTGGATATGGGCTTTGAACCGCTGCAGGTGGCGAAGCTGCACGCGCTGGAAAGCGGCGTTCAGGTTGAGTATGTCCAGGAGACCGTCGAAGAGCACGCGCTGAAGCATGCGCAGCAGTACGACGTGGTGACCTGTATGGAGATGCTGGAGCACGTTCCCGACCCGCAGTCCGTCGTCCACGCCTGCGCGCGGCTGGTTAAGCCCGGAGGCCAGGTCTTCTTCTCAACCATCAACCGCAACGGCAAAGCGTGGCTGATGGCGGTAGTCGGCGCCGAATACGTGCTGAAGATGGTGCCCAAGGGGACCCATGACGCGAAGAAGTTTATCAAGCCGTCCGAGCTGATCGGCTGGGTAGATCAGACAAATCTGAAAGAGCAGCATATTACCGGCCTCCATTTCAATCCGCTAACCAATACCTTCAAGCTGGCGCCGGGGGTAGATGTTAACTACATGTTGCATACAACGGCGAAAAACGCATAACGTCAGCGGTTTTTCATATGATGATTGCGCGGCATCAAGCCGCGTAATTTTTCCTGGCGCCGAAGAAATCAGCACTCGATCAAATTTTCATTTTTATTTTTGAGTTTATTGACATCTTCGCCAGGCCTTATGCGACGTGGGCCCGGCTATTATTACGCTTCCGCAACCTCAATTTAACGTCAAAATCAACTCTTGTACTCAAAAGAATCCTTACTAGAATACTCACCATATAGCGTTCTTTTTATCTACAACCCCCTACATATAGTATTTATCCACAGAGTTAGTCACAACGACCTTCTGTGGATAAGCGGGGGATATTTTCTTTCACGGACAGGTATAATCCACATGAATCAGAGTCTGCTGGTGACAAAGCGCGACGGTACAACCGAGCGTATTAATCTCGACAAAATCCATCGCGTACTGGATTGGGCGGCAGAAGGACTGAATAACGTTTCGATTTCTCAGGTAGAATTGCGTTCCCACATTCAGTTCTACGACGGCATCAAAACTGCCGATATTCACGAAACTATCATCAAGGCTGCGGCGGATCTTATCTCCCGCGATGCTCCGGATTACCAGTATCTCGCCGCGCGTCTGGCGATTTTCCATCTGCGTAAAAAGGCCTACGGCCAGTTCGAGCCGCCGGCGCTGTTCGATCACGTCACGAAGATGGTCAACAAGGGTAAATACGATACTCATCTGCTGGAAGACTACACGGAAGAAGAGTTCAAGCAGATGGACTCGTTCATCGTGCACGATCGCGATATGAGCTTCTCCTATGCGGCAGTTAAGCAGCTGGAAGGTAAGTATCTGGTGCAGAACCGCGTGACCGGCGAAATTTATGAAAGCGCCCAGTTCCTCTACATTCTGGTCGCCGCCTGCCTGTTCTCGAACTACCCGCGCGAGACCCGTCTGGACTACGTCAAGCGCTTCTACGACGCGGTGTCCACCTTCAAGATTTCTCTGCCGACGCCGATCATGTCCGGGGTGCGTACGCCGACCCGCCAGTTCAGCTCCTGCGTGCTGATTGAGTGCGGCGACAGCCTCGACTCCATCAACGCCACCTCCAGCGCGATTGTGAAATACGTTTCCCAGCGCGCCGGCATCGGCATTAACGCCGGTCGCATCCGCGCGCTCGGTAGCCCGATTCGCGGCGGTGAAGCCTTCCACACCGGCTGTATCCCGTTCTATAAGCACTTCCAGACCGCGGTGAAGTCCTGTTCACAGGGCGGCGTGCGCGGCGGTGCTGCCACCCTCTTCTATCCGATGTGGCATCTGGAAGTTGAAACCCTGCTGGTGCTGAAAAACAACCGCGGCACCGAGGCGAACCGCGTTCGTCACATGGACTACGGCGTACAGATCAACAAGCTGATGTACACCCGTCTGCTGAAAGGTGAAGATATCACCCTGTTCAGCCCGTCCGACGTCCCGGGCCTGTATGACGCCTTCTTCGCCGATCAGGACGAGTTTGAGCGTCTCTACACCCAGTACGAAAAAGACGACAGCATCCGCAAGCAGCGGATCAAAGCGGTTGAGCTGTTCTCTCTGATGATGCAGGAGCGCGCCTCTACCGGCCGTATCTACATCCAGAACGTTGACCACTGCAACACCCACAGCCCGTTCGACCCGGCTATCGCGCCCGTTCGTCAGTCCAACCTGTGCCTGGAAATCGCCCTGCCGACCAAGCCGCTGAACGACGTCAACGATGAAAACGGCGAAATCGCGCTGTGTACGCTGTCAGCGTTCAACCTCGGCGTGATTGAGAGCCTGGACGAGCTGGAAGATCTGGCGGTGCTGGCGGTTCGCGCGCTGGATGCGCTGCTGGACTATCAGGACTACCCGATTCTGGCGGCAAAACGCGGCGCCATGGGCCGTCGTACGCTGGGTATCGGCGTGATTAACTTCGCCTACTATCTGGCAAAACACGGCAAACGCTACTCCGACGGCAGCGCCAACAACCTGACGCACAAGACGTTTGAAGCTATTCAGTACTACCTGCTGAAAGCCTCCAACGAGCTGGCTATCGAACAGGGCGCCTGCCCGTGGTTCAACGAAACCACCTATGCCAAGGGCGTTCTGCCGATCGATACCTATAAAAAGGATCTCGACGCTGTCGTTAGCGAGTCACTGCACTACGACTGGGAGCAGCTGCGCGAGTCGATCAAAACCCACGGCCTGCGTAACTCGACCCTCTCCGCGCTGATGCCTTCAGAGACCTCTTCGCAGATCTCTAACGCCACCAACGGTATCGAACCGCCGCGCGGCCATGTGAGCATCAAGGCTTCGAAAGACGGCATTCTGCGCCAGGTGGTTCCGGATTACGAAAAGCTGCAGAACAGCTACGAGCTGCTGTGGGAAATGCCGAGCAACGATGGCTACCTGCAGCTGGTCGGCATTATGCAGAAGTTTATCGATCAGTCGATTTCGGCCAACACCAACTACGACCCGACGCGCTTCCCGTCCGGAAAAGTGCCGATGCAGCAGCTGCTGAAAGACCTGCTCAACGCCTATAAATTTGGCGTAAAAACTCTGTACTATCACAACACCCGTGATGGCGCGGAAGATGCGCAGGACGATTTGGCGCCATCCATCCAGGACGACGGCTGCGAAAGCGGCGCTTGTAAGATCTGATAACGCCCCCCTCGCCCCATGGCGAGGGAACATCACAGCCCGGCCCCGTCTGTAGGGCCGAAGCGAGGGGCAATAACATCACAGGACGCACATTTAATGGCATATACCACCTTTTCTCAGACCAAAAACAATCAGCTGCTTGAGCCGATGTTTTTTGGTCAGCCGGTTAACGTTGCCCGTTACGATCAGCAAAAATATGACATCTTCGAAAAGCTTATCGAAAAGCAGCTCTCCTTCTTCTGGCGCCCGGAGGAAGTTGACGTTTCCCGCGATCGTATCGATTATCAGGCGCTGCCGGATCACGAAAAGCATATCTTCATTAGCAACCTGAAGTACCAGACTCTGCTGGACTCCATCCAGGGCCGCAGCCCGAACGTCGCGCTGCTGCCGCTGATTTCGATTCCTGAGCTGGAAACCTGGGTAGAGACCTGGGCGTTTTCTGAAACCATTCACTCGCGCTCCTACACCCATATCATCCGCAACATCGTCAACGATCCGGCGGTGGTCTTCGATGATATCGTCACCAACGAGCAGATTCAGAAGCGCGCGGAAGGGATCTCCAGCTACTACGATGAGCTCATTGAGCTGACCAGCTACTGGCATCTGCTGGGTGAAGGCACCCATAGCGTTAACGGTAAAACCGTCACCGTGAACCTGCGCGAGCTGAAAAAGAAACTGTACCTGTGCCTGATGAGCGTGAATGCGCTGGAAGCGATTCGCTTCTACGTCAGCTTCGCCTGCTCCTTCGCCTTCGCCGAGCGTAAGCTGATGGAGGGTAACGCTAAAATCATCCGCCTGATCGCTCGCGACGAAGCGCTGCACCTCACCGGCACCCAGCACATGCTGAACCTGCTGCGTTCCGGCGTCGACGATCCGGAAATGGCCGAAATTGCCGAAGAGTGCAAGCAGCAGTGCTATGACCTGTTCGTGCTGGCGGCTCAGCAGGAGAAAGAGTGGGCAGATTATCTGTTCCGCGATGGTTCAATGATTGGCCTGAACCGCGATATCCTCTGCCAGTACGTCGAATACATCACCAATATTCGCATGCAGGCGGTCGGTCTCGAGCTGCCGTTCCAGACCCGCTCCAACCCCATCCCGTGGATCAATACCTGGCTGGTATCCGATAACGTGCAGGTTGCGCCGCAGGAAGTGGAAGTCAGCTCCTACCTGGTGGGGCAGATCGACGC
The DNA here is from genome assembly GCF_024810075.1 of Klebsiella sp. BIGb0132. Taxonomy (NCBI): domain Bacteria; kingdom Pseudomonadati; phylum Pseudomonadota; class Gammaproteobacteria; order Enterobacterales; family Enterobacteriaceae; genus Klebsiella; species Klebsiella sp. BIGb0132. The sequence continues at coordinate 167,381 of NZ_JANUDW010000010.1, forward strand.
CGAAGTCGATGCCGACGACCTGAGCAACTTCCAGCTCTGATGAAACGCATTTTTTTGAAAATTTCTGACACTCATCTCGAGTGTCAGGATGAACACCACTGCCTGCTTGATGCCCTGGAATCGCATAATATCGACGTGGAGTATCAGTGCCGCGAAGGTTATTGTGGCTCCTGCCGCACGCGGCTGGTGTCAGGTCAGGTTGACTGGCTGACCGAGCCGCTGGCGTTCATTCAGCCGGGAGAGATTTTGCCCTGCTGCTGCCGGGCAAAAAGCGATATCGAAATCGAGATGTAGCTGCCCGGCGACATCCCATCCGCGCCGACCGGCGCGGACAGGTTTGCCATTCACGCCGCGGGTTAGCGGTGTTCCCCCTCTTGCTGCAGAAACTGCACCGCCTTATCCGGGAAGTCGCTGAACAATCCATCGACGCCAGCCTTGTTATACAGCAGGTCGAACAGCTGGTTCACGTTGGTGACGTAATCCGGCAACTGGTCAGCGCGGACGGTATAGGGGTGGACCACCAGATGCTGGCGATGCGCCTCTTTCACCATGTCAGTCAGCGCCACCTGGCCCGGCCTGGCGTTCGCCGCCACCAGCATGTGGTAGTCCGGGCCGATGCCGTCGGCGTATTGTGCAATCTGCCCCATCGCGCCGGGCTTAAACATCCAGTCATAGCTGTAGTTAACCCATTTGCCATCCGCCTGGCGCTGCTGGGTTTCATTCCAGTCGCTGTAGGCGATCAGCTGCACCAGATTCAGGTCCATCCCCATCTTCGGCTCCAGCTCGTTCTTGATGCGCTTGAGCTCGTTGGCATCAAAACACTGCAGATACACCTTATCCTGCTTGCTGGTGTAGCCATACTTCTTCAGCACCTGCAGGACGCTGGTGGCGATATCCTTGCCTTCCTGATGGTGGAACCACGGCGCTTTAATTTCCGGATAGATACCGATATTTTTCCCGGTTGAGTGGTTCAGCCCCTGAACGAACTCAATCTCCTCTTCAAAGGTATGAATGCGAAAATCCGCTTTTCCCATCGGGAAGCGCCCCGGGAAGGTCTGGACGTTCTTACCGTTTTTGGGTTCAAACCCCTCGCTGAACTTCAGCGTTTTTATCTCCGCCAGGGTGAAGTCGATCGCGTAGAAGCGGCCATCCTGACGCGCGCGCTGCGGAAATTTCTCCACCACGTCGGTGACCCGATCGAGATAGTGGTCATGCAGCACCACCAGCCGATCGTCTTTGGTCATCACCAGGTCCTGCTCGAGATAATCGGCTCCCTGGGCATAGGCCATCGCTTTCGCCGGCAGCGTATGCTCCGGCAGATAGCCGCTGGCGCCGCGGTGAGCAATGACTATCTTATCCCCCGCCTGAGCGGCAAAACTCAGCGTGGAGCCTGCCAGCAGAATCCCGGTCATCAAGGTCGTTATTGCCGTTTTCATGCTCACTCCTCAGGACTGTTTCAGCTGCTGGTGATGACGTTTTTCGCCCACCATCACCACAATCAGCAGCAGCACAGCCAGCACGCTACCGCCGATCATGACCATAAATCCGCCGTCCCAGCCGAAGAAGTCGACGGTGTAGCCGACGATTGCGCTGGCGGCAACGGAGCCTCCCAGATAACCAAACAGCCCGGTAAAGCCCGCCGCGGTGCCGGCGGCTTTTTTCGGCGCCAGCTCGAGAGCATGCAGGCCAATCAGCATCACCGGACCGTAAATCAGGAAGCCGATAACGATCATGCAGGCCATATCAACGCCAGGATTACCCGGCGGGTTAAGCCAGTAAACGACGGTGGCGATGGTCACCAGCGTCATAAAGAAGACCCCGGTCGCCCCGCGGTTGCCTCTGAACACCTTATCCGACATCCAGCCGCAAATCAGCGTCCCGGGGATCCCCGCATACTCGTAGAGGAAGTAGGCCCAGGAGGATTTATCCAGCGCAAAGTGCTTCACCTCTTTCAGGTAGGTTGGCGACCAGTCGAGAATGCCGTAGCGCAGCAGGTAGACAAAGACGTTGGCGATGGCGATATACCACAGCAGCCGGTTTGGCAGAATATACTGCTTAAAGATCTGCCGGGCGGTGAGCTCCTGCTCGTGCTGCTCGCTGTAATCATCAGGATAGTCGTTCTTATACTCTTCAATCGGCGGCAGGCCGCAGGACTGCGGGGTATCGCGCATCATGGCAAAGGCAAATACCGCCAGCAGGATCGCGCCAAACGCCGGCATATACAGCGCCGCGTGCCAGTCGTTGAACCAGGCCATCCCCAGCAGGAAGAGCAGCGGCGGGATCCCGCCGCCAACGTTGTGCGCGCAGTTCCATACCGAAACGATGCCCCCACGCTCCTTCTGCGACCACCAGTGCACCATCGTACGCCCGCAGGGCGGCCAGCCCATCCCCTGGAACCAGCCGCAGAGGAACAGCAGCACAAACATAACCATGATGCTGGAGGTCGCCCAGGGCACAAAGCCCATCACCAGCATCACCAGCGCCGCCAGGATCAGCCCCGCCGGCAGAAAAATGCGCGGATTCGAGCGATCGGATACCGAGCCCATAATGAATTTTGAAAAACCATAGGCGATGGAAATCCCGGACAGCGCAAAGCCGAGATCGCCGCGAGAGAATCCCTGCTCCACCAGGTATGGCATGGCTAACGCAAAGTTCTTGCGCACCAGATAGTAGGCGGCATAGCCAAAGAAAATACCGATAAAAATCTGCCAGCGTAGTCGACGATAGTGCGGGTCAATTTCCGCCTCGGGTAGACGCGCTTTGTGCGCCGCGGGTTTAAAAATACTTAACATAGCAGCCTCCGTTGCCATTTGCTTTTATGGGTACAGGTAAAAAAAACCTAATTTAATCACCCACTTCTGATATGGCGCGATGGTAGGGAAACCTCGCAGACGATACTGTGAAACATCGCACGCTTTGTTACAAAAATATGACAAAACATTCCATTGTGAGCATGAAATCACATTCCATGCTCGATAAACGCGCGAATATGCTCGAAATCAAACAATACGCACTATTTGTGTGGCTAAATGATGTAAAACGAAAGTAGAGGGATAGAGAGATGGCCGAGACCGATGAGTGTGATGTCATTGTCATTGGCGGCGGCGCAACCGGAGCAGGGATCGCCCGTGACTGCGCGCTCCGCGGGCTGCGCGTAACCCTGGTAGAACGCCACGATATCGCCACCGGGGCGACCGGACGCAATCACGGGCTGCTGCACAGCGGCGCCCGCTACGCGGTAACCGACGGCGAATCGGCGCGCGAATGTATCAGCGAAAACCGCATCCTGCGCCGCATCGCCCGCCACTGTGTGGAACCCACTAACGGGCTGTTTATTACCCTCCCCGAAGACGATCTCGCCTGGCAACAGACCTTTATTCACGCCTGCCAGCAGGCCGGAATTGAGACCCGTCAGCTCTCGCCCGCCGAGGCGCTGCGCATTGAGCCCACCGTCAATCCCACGCTGCTCGGCGCCGTTCAGGTACCCGACGGCACCGTCGATCCGTTTCGCCTGAGCGCGGCCAATATGCTGGACGCCCGCGAACACGGCGCCACCATCCTTACCGGCTGTGAAATCACCGGCCTGTTGCGCAGCGGCGATCGGGTCAACGGCGTGCGCTGCTATGACCATAAGCGTCGCGAAAACCGCACGCTGCGCGCAAGCGTAGTGGTCAATGCCGCCGGGATCTGGGGTCAGCGGATTGCGGAATATGCCGATCTGCGCATTGCGATGTTTCCGGCTAAAGGATCGCTGCTGATCCTCGACCATCGCATTAACCGCCACGTTATCAACCGCTGCCGCAAGCCTGCCGATGCCGATATTCTGGTTCCCGGGGATACCATCTCCCTGATTGGCACCACCTCGGTGCATATTCCCTACGATGAAATTGACGATAACCGGGTCACCGCCGCGGAAGTCGATACCCTGCTGCGCGAAGGCGAGAAGCTGACACCCGTCATGGCCCGCACCCGGGTGCTGCGCGCCTACTCCGGCGTGCGCCCGCTGGTGGCCAGCGATAACGATCCCAGCGGTCGTAGCGTCAGCCGCGGCATTGTGCTGCTGGATCATGCCGAACGCGACGGGATGGCCGGGTTTATCACCATTACCGGCGGCAAGCTGATGACCTACCGCCTGATGGCGGAATGGGCGACGGATACCGTTTGCCGCAAGCTTGGCAACACCGTCCCCTGCACCACCGCCGAAACCCCTTTACCGGGATCCCGCGAGCCGGTCGAAGCCACGCTGCAAAAAATCATCTCTCTGCCCGCGCCGCTGCGGGGATCGGCGGTGTACCGCCACGGAGACCGCACGCCCGCGTGGCTTGGCGATAGCCGCCAGCATCGCAGCCTGGTCTGCGAGTGCGAAGCGGTTACCGCGGGGGAGGTGCAGTACGCGGTAGAAAATTTAGCGGTCAACAACCTGCTCGATTTACGCCGCCGTACCCGAATCGGGATGGGAACCTGCCAGGGCGAGCTGTGCGCCTGCCGCGCCGCCGGGCTGCTGCAGCGCTTCAATGTCGCCACGCCGGCCCAATCGCTGACCCAGCTTTCTGAGTTTTTAAACGAGCGCTGGAAAGGCGTACAGCCCGTCGCCTGGGGCGATGCGCTGCGCGAAAGTGAATTCACCCGCTGGGTCTATCTCGGGCTGTGCGGTTTGCAAAAGGAGCAGCAGGATGAAATTTGATTGCGCGATTATCGGCGGCGGGCTCGCCGGACTACTTTGCGGGCTGAGCCTGAATCAATATGGTTTGCGCAGCGCGATCGTCAGCCGCGGTCAAAGCGCGCTGCATTTCTCCTCCGCCTCGCTGGACCTGCTCTCAGAACTGCCCGACGGCGAAAAGGTGACCGAAGTTGCCCAGGGTCTCGCCCGGCTGACAGGCCAGACTCCGGAGCATCCCTACGCGAGGATCGGCATCGAACGCGTCATGGACTACGCGGCGCAAACCCAGGCGCTGCTGGCCGCCAGCGGCATTGTGATGCAGGGCGATGCCGCCCGGCCGCATCTGCGCATCACGCCCCTCGGCACCCTGCGCGCCGCGTGGCTCTCCCCGCAGGAGGTTCCCGTTTACCCGTTAACCGCCCAATCCCCCTGCCTGGTCGGGATCGGCGGCTTTGCCGACTTCCAGCCGCACCTGGCCGCCGCGTCGCTTAATCAGCACGGAATGAACGCCAGCGCGGCGGAAATCGATTTACCGCTGCTGGACGTCCTGCGCGAGAGCCCGAGCGAATTTCGCGCCGCCAATATTGCCAGAGTGCTGGATGACGAGCGCCACTGGCCGGCGCTGCTGGCCGCGCTGCTTCCGCTGGCGCAGGAACACGACTTGCTGATCCTGCCCGCCTGCTTTGGCCTTAGCGATAACCGGCTCTATCTGTGGCTACAGGAGCGCCTGCCCTGCCCGCTGCGCCTGCTGCCAACCCTGCCCCCTTCGGTACCGGGAATGCGCCTGCATAGCCAGCTCCAGCGCCGCTTTATTCGCGGCGGAGGAACCTGGCTGGCCGGTGATGAGGTGACCAACATCAGCCATCAGGATGGAACGGTCAGCAGAGTATGGACGCGTAACCACGGCGATATCCCGCTGCGGCCGCGCTTTACCGTCCTGGCCAGCGGCAGCTTCTTCAGCAACGGCCTGATCGCCGGGCGCGATGGCGTACGCGAGCCGATTCTGGGCCTCGACCTGCAGCAGAGCATGCCGCGCGAGAGCTGGTATCAGCGGGATTTCTTCGCCTCCCAGCCCTGGCAGCGCTTCGGCCTGAAAACGGATGCGATGCTGCGTCCGCTGCTGCAGGGGCGGCCGCTCAACAACCTGTTTGCCGCCGGTTCTCTGCTCGGCGGCTTTGACGCCATTCAGCTGGGATGCGGCGGCGGCGTTTGCGCGGTCACCGCGCTGCACGTCGCCAAACAGATCAACGACCTTGCCGGAGGCGAACGATGAACGATACCCGCTTTGAGAGCTGCATTAAATGCACGGTTTGCACCACCGCCTGCCCGGTCAGCCGGGTTAATCCGCGCTATCCCGGCCCTAAGCAGGCGGGACCCGACGGCGAGCGGCTGCGGCTAAAGGACGGCGCGCTGTATGACGAGGCGCTGAAGTACTGCATTAACTGCAAGCGCTGCGAGGTCGCCTGCCCCTCTGACGTTAAAATCGGCGATATTATCCAGCGGGCGCGGGCGCAGTACGGCCAGCAGAAGCCTGGCCTACGCGATGCGGTGCTGAGCCATACGGATCTGATGGGCACCCTTTCTACGCCGTTTGCGCCGCTGGTCAACGCCGTCACGGGTCTGCAGCCGGTGCGTCGGCTGCTCGATACGGCGCTCAGGATAGATCATCGCCGAACGCTGCCAAAATACGGTTTCGGCACGTTCCGCCGGGCATACCGCCAGCTCGCCGCCCAGCAGGCGCAGTTTAGCGACCAGGTCGCCTTCTTTCACGGCTGCTACGTCAACTACAACCATCCGCAGCTGGGTAAGGATCTTATCCGCGTGCTGAACGCCATGGGCACCGGGGTACAGCTGCTGTCCAAAGAAAAATGCTGCGGCGTGCCGCTGATTGCCAACGGCTTTTTTGCCAAAGCCCGCAGGCAGGCGCTGAGTAACGTCGCCGCCATGCGCGAAAGCGCGCTGCCGACCATCGCCACCTCCTCCACCTGCACCTTCACCCTGCGCGATGAGTATCCGCACGTGCTGGATGTTGACAATAGCGACGTGCGCGACAGGGTTGAGCTGGCAACGCGCTGGATCTGGCGCCAGCTTGACGGCGGGCGAACCCTGGCGCTAAAACCGCTGCCGCTGAAGGTGGTCTACCACACTCCCTGTCATATGGAGAAAATGGGCTGGTCGCTCTATACCCTCGAACTGCTGCGGCAAATCCCCGGCCTGCAGCTGGAGGTTTTGGATTCGCAATGCTGCGGCATCGCCGGCACCTACGGGTTTAAGTCGGAGAACTACGCGTCTTCCCAGGCCATCGGCGCGCCGCTCTTCCGCCAGATTGAGGAGAGCGGCGCCGATGTGGTGGTGACCGATTGTGAAACCTGCAAATGGCAGATTGAGATGTCCACCAGCAAGCGCTGTGAACATCCCATCACCCTGCTGGCGCAGGCGCTGGCCTGAACCTCCGCGCGATGATTACGGGGAGTCAGTAGCTCCCCTTTTCTTCCTCCCGCCGCGCGCCGGGCCTGAACATCGCCAGCCGGCTATCCAACGCGTCGGTATAGAGCTGAGTATCTACGCCAACGGCGACAAAATTGGCGCCCCACTCAAGGCTTTTTTGCGCCATTTTCGGATCGACGGCAAGGAAGCCGGCCGCTTTGCCCGCCGCGCGAATGCGGCGAATGCTCTGTTCAATAATCCGCTGCACGTCAGGATGAGCGGCGTTATCCGGATAGCCGAGGGAGGCGGACAAATCGGCAGGGCCAATAAATACGCCATCAATGCCCTCCACTTCGAGGATCTCATCCAGATTGTCGAGCGCCGTTTTGCTCTCGACCTGAATGAGCAGACAGAGTTCATCATTCGCCTGTGCCATATAGTTCCCTACTCTCCCCCAGCGCGCCGCGCGCGCCACGCCGGCGCCAACCCCGCGCGTGCCGACCGGCGGATAGCGGGTTGCCGCGACGATATCCCGCGCCTGCTCGGCCGTATCGACCATTGGGATAAGTAACGTCCGCGCGCCGATATCCAGCACCTGCTTGATCAAGCTGCGGCTCCCCTCGACCGGGCGTATCACCGGCTGGCTGGCATAGGGGGCAATGGCCTGCAGCTGATGGTAAAGATCCTGAATGGTATTTGGCGCATGTTCGCCATCAATCAGCAGCCAGTCGTAGCCTGCCGTCGCGGCTATCTCGGCCACGTAGGAGGAGGTTGAGCTCAGCCACAGGCCAATTTGCGTTTCTCCCCTGGATAATCCCGCTTTAAACGGGTTCGATAAAATAGCGTTCATAGGTCTTCCTTATATTAATGCGGTACGCTGCCGGACTGCGGCACCATGCGTGTGACGCTCAATGAAAAGATAATAACGACGCCCACTATCGCCACGCAGGAGAGCGTCAGCAGGCCGGCGGAATCGCTGGCGAAAATCGTCTCTGCCTGAACGCGAACGATCGGAGCCAGAAAACCGCCGATTGCGCCGAACAGGTTGACGAAGCCAATGCCCGCGGCCAGCGCGGTACCGGAGAGTAGCTGCGTCGGCATCGTCCAGAATACCGGCTGCACGGCGATCACGCCGACCGCCGCGACGCACAGCGCCAGTATCGCCAGCACCGGTGGCACCAGCCCGGAGACGCCAATACCCATCGCCGCCGCCAGTAAGGTCAGCGCCGCAATATTGCGCCGTTCGCCGGTCCGATCGGAGTAGCGCGGAATAAGCCAGGTCCCCAGCAGAGCCGCAATCCACGGGATCGCCGTCACCACCGAGGCCACAAACCCCACCTTGGTGCCCAGCAGCGCGGCAACCTGGGTCGGCAGGAAGAAGATCAGGCCATAAACCGCGACCTGAATCGTCAGATAGATAATCGCCAGCTGCCAGACGCGTCCGTTGCGCAGCGCATCGGAGAGCCGCGAAGTCACCTTTTTCTCCTCTTCGCTTGCCAGCTGGCTAAGCAGCGCCTGCTTTTCGGCAGCGGTCAGAAAACGTGCGCTGTGCGGCGTATCATCGAGCCAGAAGAAGGTGAAAAAGCCCGCGCAGACGGCCAGCAGCCCCTCAATCACAAACATCCAGAACCAGCCGGGATGCCCCATAAAGCCGTGCATTTCCAGCAGCGCGCCGGATAGCGGCGAGCCGAGCGTCAGGGCCAGCGGCGCGCCCATATAGAACAGCCCCATAATGCTGGCGCGATTTTGTTGCGGGAACCATTGAGAAGTCAGGTAGATCATTCCCGGGAAAAAGCCCGCTTCGGCGGCACCGAGCAGCGTCCGTACCAGCAGGAATTTTGTTTCGCTATCCGCCCATGCCATGGCCGCAGAGAGCACGCCCCACAGCAGCGTGGTGCAGCCAATCCATTTTCTCGCGCCAAATTTACGCATCAGCAGATTCGCCGGTACCCCGAGAAAGGCATACACCACAAAAAATATTCCGGCGCCAAGGGCGTAGGCCTCGTTGCTCAGCCCGGTATCCAACTGGTAGGTCTCTTTGGCAAAACCAATATTCGAACGGTCAAGAAACGCCAGCACGTACAGCGCCAGCATAAAGGGGATCAAACGGGCGCGGTTTTTCTTCACCACGCTCTCCAGCAAAGTATTACTCATCGCAATATCCTCAGGAATCGGCCGCACAGCGACGCTGCGCGGCACGACGAGATCAGTGGCTATAGGGACGCTTAAGATGACAGTCGCGATTCAGCTCAACGCCAAAGCCCGGTTTATCCAGCACGGATTTATGGATCCGCCCGTTCTGCGGCACCGGCTCGCCCAGCAGGATCGGGTCAAACTGAGGACGCAGCGTGGCGCAGTCCGGGCTGGTCATCAGGAACTCGCTAAACGGGGTGTTGGTGAAGGTAATCACCGCATGGTGCGAATAGACCGACGAGCCGTGCGGCACCACCAGCTGACCGCGCGCCTTGGCGATTGCCGCGATCTCGACCAGGGTGGTTAACCCGCCGCACCAGCCGACGTCGGGTTGCATAATATCGATGCCGGTTTCCGACAGCGTACGGAAAGATTGCAGCGTGCCGTGGTGCTCGCCGCTGGTGACCATCATCCCGGCAGGTGCGCTGCGCTTGAGTTCGCGATAGCCTTCGTACTGCTGCGGCGGTAAGCACTCTTCAATCCACTTGAGGTTATATGGCGCGCAGGCGTGAGCCAGCTTAATGGCGTAATTCACATCCTGGCTCATCCAGCAATCAAGCATCAGCCAGAAATCCGCGCCGCATTTCTCGCGATATTCTGCAACCATGGCGGCGTCTTTGCGGATCCCGGCGTCGCCGTCGTGTGGCCCCCAGTGCGTCGGCATTTTGCCACCGATAAAACCCATTTCCTGCGCCAGATCCGGCCGCGCACCGGTGGCATAGAACTGAATCTCATCGCGAACCGCACCGCCCAGCAGCTTGTAAACCGGCAGGCCAACCACTTTGCCGAACAGATCCCACAGCGCCAGGTCGATACAGGAAATTGTATTCAGCACCAGACCGCCGGAGCCAGAGTAGAACAGGGTGGCATTGAGCATCCGATCGTGAATCAGCTTAATATCGCTGACGCATTTTCCCTCAACGAAGCGGCTGAGGTGCTTTTCAACAATAAAGCAGCCCATCTCTCCCGCCGTGGTTACCGCGAAGCCGGTCTGGCCGCTATCGGCCTCTACTTCAACAATCAGCGTGCCCAGCACGTTAATGCCGAACGACTGGCGGGACTGTTCATACTCGGCATATTTGCTCATCGGGGTCGCGATATGATCGTCAATCCAGTGGTTTGCGCCCTGATCGTGGTAGTCGCCGCCGCCGGCGCCCTTTTCCGCGGTCGCGCCGCCGATAAACCACGCGCGGATGTGTTTAATTTTCGGTAGGGTCATGATGTTCTCCTTGTTATGAAGCTCGTCGCTCGAAGGGGCTCTTCCACCCCAGCAAACGGGAAATATCTTTGGCACAGGCAATCGCCTTACCGGCAAGGTAATCACGATTATCTTCATTGATTTGCAAACGCGTCCCCACCACCGAGATCGCGGCGGTGAGATCGTTATTGGCGTTAAAGACCGGCGCGGCGACGCAGCGAACGTCGAGGTAATCCTCGCCGTTATCAAAGCTCCAGCCTCTGGCCCGAATGAGCTCCAGCTCCTCGTGAAGCCGCTGGGCGGTGGTGATGGTGGTCGGCGTAGAGCGCTCCCACCGCAGTTCGCCGATGATGGCGTGCTGTATATGCGCGGGCTGCCAGGCCAGCAGGCATTTGCCAATGCCGGAGCGGTAGAGCGAGAGGCTTTTCCCCTCGTGCGAGCGGACGCTGATCGTCGCCGGAGATTCAATTTTCAGAATGTAGTAGGCGTTACCCTGATCGATGATCCCCAGATGGCAAAGCAGCCCGCATTCGTCCATGAGCTGAGTCAGCCGCGGCCGCGCCAGCTCGCGGAGATCCATTTTGCTTACGGCGTGCCCGGCCAGCTCCACCAGCTTGGTCCACAGGCAGTAGTTATCCTGATTATCCATACTGAGGAAACGCTGCTTTCTCAGCTCGCCCAGCAGCAGATAGGTGGTGCTTTTCGGAATACCGAGTTCGTCAATAATCGTCGCCGCGCCGCAGGGGCCAATGCGGGCGATGAGATTGAGAATATCGATGGCGCGGGTCAGCGCCGGGACCTTGCTTGATTCCAACATACTGGACTCCAATCCTGAATACTGGAATCAGTGTTGCGATTGTCAGGGGGGAAAATTGTGAGCGGCCTCAAATCACGGCGTTATTCCAGCGGGGTGGACATTTCGCAGCGTATAAATGGGGGATAGCGCACAGAATATTTAAAAATAAGTACAGCGGGTTGGACTGAAAACGCACCGGGAGGGGTTCCCGGCGCGATTGGCGGCTTAGATCGACAGCGTTTCGACCACGTTAATCCAGCCGTGATCGCCGGCTACCGGCTGGCCGTTCAGCCAGCGGCGCAGCATATTCAGGGCCATCATCGCGCAAACCTCCTGGCGGACCTGCAGGCTGTAGCGGGTGACGCTGAGCTTAACCCGCAGCGCGTGGGTGCCTTCCGGGGTGGAGAGCACGAAGTTCAGGTAATCGGCTTCCTGGCCGCAGACCGCCAGCGCAAGGCCGGCAAAATGCTTCACCCGCCGCTCTGACGTCCAGCGGGCCGACTGTGCCAGCGTCTCCTCCTGCGCGGGGACCACTTCGCTCGCCAGCAGCGGAGCGCTGGCGCGGGAGAGCTGGAGCGACAGCAGGCCGCTGGTAAACTGCTCGCTGAGGGTCAGGCTCAGCTGCCGCTCCTGCAGGCGGCGCGCAATCTGCGCAGGCAGCCCTTCGGTGCCTTCAAAAATCAGGTTCTCGCCGGCAACTTTTTGCACTTCTGGCCATAGCGCCAGCATCGCGTCGCGCTGTTCAGCAGGGCCGGTGAGTTTCAGCTCAATAATCGGCATCGAAGAACGGTAGCCCATTACCACGCCAGGCGGCAGCGGCAGCGGATTGAGGCTTTGCGCCAGGTCGCTTTCTGAACGACCAAAGGTGGTCAGGCGCAGGCACAGCGGCGGCGCAGACAGCGGGAAGCGTTCGCGCAGGCGGGGTAAAATCTCCTGCTCAACCATCACCTTAAATTCCGACGGCACGCCGGGGGTAAAAAACATCAGACAGCGGTTGAGCTGAACGGCAAAACCGCAGGCGGTGCCCACCGGGTTGTTGATCATCTCCGCGCTGGCGGGAATTTCCGCCTGCTTGCGGTTGCTTTCCGCCATCGGCCGTCCGCGTTCGGCAAAGAAACGCGTCATCGTCTCCAGCCATCCGGCGTGCAGAATTAACGACTCGCCTTTAGCGGTTGCCGCGGCCAGCGCGCTGAGATCGTCGCTGGTAGGCCCCAGACCGCCGTTGACGATCAGCACGTCCGCATGCTCGCTGCGCTCGCGTAAAATAGCGATCAGAGAATCAAGATCGTCACCGACGGTGTTGCGACGCGTTAAGGGCAATCCCTGATTAAAAAAGAAATCCGCCAGCCACGCGGCATTGGTATCGACGATTTGCCCATGCAGCACTTCGTCGCCGGTGGACAGCATTTCCACGTTTAACATTGTGAACTCCAGCCTGATAAGTGGAAATACTATAACGCAAAGGTGCGGGCTGGGTAGACAGGAAATCGGCGCGGCATGATACCGCGCCCGGGGATCAGAAGCTGGCGCTGACGCCGACGTACGGGCCATCGGCAATGGTATTATCTTTGTTACCGTCTTTACCTGCCAGGTTCAGATAGCGATAGCCGGCTTCAATGCTCAGAGGACGCATAACCGTCCAGCTCGCGCCGGCGTTAGCTTCCTGATAGCTCTGGATGCCGCTGGAGAGGGAGTCCGGTGAATAGTAGTATTCGCCGAACAGGCGGAAGCTGTCGCCAATTTTCCACTGCAGGCCGCCGCCGACCGCTGCCGCATACCCTTCGTCACCGCTTTTCGGATTGGTATAGACGCCTTTGCCACCCACCGTTGCCAGGAATGGCCCTAGAGGAATGTTTAAACCCAGCCCTAAACCTGCCGCGTCGCCGTCGTTATCGCTGTGCAGCCAGTTGCCGGTTACCGCCAGTCCGCTTGATTCGGTACCAAAACCCACGCCAAGGTTGGTGTAGTGCTCACCGGCCTGCCCGGTGACGCTGATAGCGTTTGCCGCCGTAGAGACCAACGCCAGCCCGGCAAGGCCGATTAATACGCATTTTTTCATTTTTTACTCTATCCAGAAATCAAGAATCAAAGAAGTCCCAAAAACCGCAGAATTGTACTGCCGAATGCTGAGGAATCAATGTCCTAAAATGACCTTTATTGTTGGGATTGTAAGCAGTTGCTACCGGAACGCAGGATTTGCCCGGTCGCTGCGCCGCCATCAGCGCTGGCGAGGGGAAGATATCAGGTAAAAAGAGGCGTTTTGCGCACCGTGGTGGCGCATCGTCGGGCGTCCGCGCCGGGCATCGGAAAAAAATAGCGGCGTAAAAAAACGGCAGCCGTTCGGCCGCCGCGTTGTGAGAATTATGCGCTAGTGCTTAAGCTGCGCCAGGCACTGCAGGGACAGGCCGGTCAGCTCGGCGACCAGAGGCAATTCAAGTCCGCAGTCGATCATCGCCAGCGCAATACGCTCGGCGGCCTTTTGTTCACCTTCCTGTCGGCCTTTTTCTATTCCTGCCTCCAGTCCTGCCTCAAGCCCTTGCTGCCTTCCCTGCTGCATCCCTTCCTGACGACCGCGGTCTTCCAGGAACTGAGCAATATTCATGAGCGCCTCCTTATGCGGCTGTAGCGGCACGCTTTGCGCCAGCTGACGCAGAAATGCCACGGGATCGGCGGTACTCCCCGCCTGGAGTATATAGTGCAACAGCGTCTGCAGCTGTCTTTCGCTAGTGTATCCCAGCGCTAATAAGCTGACCACCTGTGCCTGAAGCTCCATCAGATCCCGCTGTCGAATGTGTTTTTGCAGCAGCTCCAGCATGGCCACGCGTCGATGCTGCAGCAGCTCGTTATCCGGGATAGTCGTCACATCCACCAGCGGGAAGGGCTGGCTATAGAGCTTTTCGGCTATCTCTAGCTGTGAGAAGCCGTCCAGCCAGCGCATCGAGTGCGGCCAGGGGCTCGCCTTACCGTGATAGAAAAGCAGCGGGATCACCAGCGGCAGCTGCTGCAGGCCTTTATCGAGATGACGCTGCATCGCCGCCACGGCGTAGCGCATTAAACGAAAGGCCATATGCCGATCCGCAGAGCTTTGATGCTCAATCAGCAGATAGATATACCCTTCGCCAGTCCGGGTCTGCACGGAATAGAGAATATCCGAGTGGCTTGCCCGTAAATCGTCGTCAATAAAGCTGCCGGATTCCAGATGCAGGGTCTGCAGGTCGCACAGCTCGCGTAAATTTTCCGGCAGATGAATCAGTAAAAAATCCGCCGCCGTCGCCCGGTCCGACAGCAGGCTCTTAAACACGGCATCATGCGGGAAGTGCGCTGTCGCCCGGCTCATGCTGACCTCCTGTCCGTCATTTCAACCCACCCTACCACCGCCAACGCCGGGCGCGCGTTTTCGCTTGCGGTTTACCGAGGCGGCTCGCAAACTGGCAGCCAGATGCTTTGCTAACCGTTCATTCAAAGGAGATACCATGCGCCAAAGGACTATTGTCTGCCCGCTGATTCAACATGATGGACACTATCTGCTCTGCAGGATGGCCGACGATCGCGGCGTTTTTCCCGGCCAGTGGGCGCTTTCAGGCGGCGGCGTGGAGCCTGGCGAGCGAATTGAGGACGCCCTGAGGCGTGAAATTCGTGAAGAGCTGGGCGAAGCCCTGCAGCTGACGAGCATTACGCCCTGGACCTTCAGCGACGACGTGCGGGTCAAAACCTATAGCGACGGCCGGCAGGAGGAGATCTACATGATCTACCTGATTTTCGATTGCGTCAGCGCCAACCGTGAAGTCACCATTAACGAAGAGTTTCAGGATTATGCGTGGGTCAGCATCGAGGATTTGCCGCGCTACGATCTGAACGTCGCCACGCGCAAGACCCTGGCGCTGAAGGGGCTGCTCTGATTTTTAACCCGCGGTCAGATAGCGGATTCCGCACCGCCGGGCTGAGGATGACTTAGCCCGAGCAATGCGCTCCCGCGAACTTTGCCGATTAACGTTCGCCATGATGAGTATTAGCGGCATCACTGTAATCATAAAAAACGTATTCAATCTCTTCATCAAAAGATGATTCAAAGGTTCACTAGCGATAGCTATCCGCCGCTCTAAGCGCAATCGTCCCGATGCGCGTTGACCCACTCGCGTAACGCCCGACGCGAAATCTTTATGCCGCCGGTTTTCAGCGCCTCGGGCAGCGCCAGCCAACGTACCGGCTGCTGAAAGCGCGCCAGCTTATTCTCGACCCAGGCCGCTAAAGTGGCCATGTCGCACCGTTCATCGCCTTCGACCACCGCCACCGGACGCTGGCCAAACTCGGCATCATCCAACGGCACGATGAACGCCTGGCGAACCTGCGGATGAGCCATAATCACCCGTTCAACCTCTTCCGGCTGGATCCCCTCACCGCCGCTGAAAAAGAGATTATCCAGACGCCCAAGGATGGTCAGCCTACCGTTACGCAGCTCGCCGCGATCGCGCGTGGCAAACCAACCCTGCTCGTTAACCAGCGGCACCAGCCCGCCGTCGCGCCAGTAGCCCGCCGCCATGCTGGCCCCGCGCAGCCAAACCTCGCCGTCGACAATTTTCAGTTCCCGCTGGGGCAACGGCTGTCCAACATCCGCCTCGCCGTCGGCCTCTTTGGCACACACCGTCGAGGCAAATTCGGTCAGGCCATATCCGCACCAGCTGCGAATACCTCTCTCCCGCGCCTGCCCGGTCAGTTCGACGGGGATCGCCGCCCCGCCCAGAAGAACGGCCTTCAGCGATACCTGCGCATCGCCGTTGAGCAGCCGCCACAGCTGCGTTGGCACCAGCGACGCGTGGCTGCAGCCCTGCAGAGCCTGTTCTAACGGCCGCTTTTCCCGCACCGTCAGACGCGATCCGGCCAGCAGCCAGCGCCAGAGAATTCCCTGTCCCGAGACGTGAAACAGCGGCAGGGAAAGCAGCCAGTCATCGTCGGCGGCCAGCGGGATCATCGCCAGCACCCCTTGCGCGCTGGCAAGATGAGCGCGGAAAGTATGCACCGCGGCCTTCGGCAACCCGGTAGAGCCAGAGGTCAGCGTCATCGACGCCAGACGATCTTCGCTCCAGGCCAGGCTGCGTTCTCCGGCATCGGCGCGCATAGCCAGCGGCGGATAGCCGAGGGCGTCATTATCCTCGCCGCTAAGCGCCAGCAGATGGTGCACATTGAGGGACGGCAGCAGCTGCGCCAGCATTGCCGACGGCAGCTGGGGATTAAGCGGCAGCACCCTGGCGCCGCACTGCAGCAGCGCCAGCCAGGCCAGCAGCGCCGCCGGCTGGTTGTGGGCCCGCAGAATAACGCCATCGCCCTCACCTACGCCCTGAGCGACAAACCCTGCCGTCAGCGCGTCAACCTGGTCGCACAGCTGCTGCCAGGTCAGGCTATCGTCGTTCAGCCGCAGAGCAAACGCCTCGCCCCGCCGCTGACGCCAGTGGTGCCACGGCCAGTCGCGAAAGATCACAGCAGCGGCTCCAGCGCATCCGTTGACAGGCACGGCAGCGTGCTTTCAGGCCACGGGCGCACCAGCTGGGACTGCATCAGCGCCAGCGTATCGAGGCCCGGAACGGTCTGCGGCGTCAGCCAGGCCGCAATACGCGCCAGCTGCGTCAGCCCAAGGCTCGACTCAATCGAGGAGCTGATGACCGCCGTCAGCCCCAGAGCGTGGGCGGCGGCAACCTGCTCCTGCACTTTTTGCAGGCTACCGGTAAGGGTTGGCTTAATCACCACCGCCCCAACTCCCGCCTCGGCCTGCAGGCAAAAATCGGCTTCACGCAGGCTCTCATCCCAGGCGATGGTAATGCCGGTTTCTTGCGCAAAAGAGCGGGAATCAGCCCGGGTTTTGCACGGCTCCTCGAGGAAAGCAATGCGATCGCGATACTGCGGATCCACGTATTTTGCGAACTGCTGCGCTTTGAGCGGCGTCCAGGCACGGTTAGCGTCCAGACGCAGCCGCAGCTCGGGGATCGCCTCCAGCAGCAGATTCACAACCATGCCGTCGCGTACGGCCTCATACAGGCCCACTTTGACCTTAGCGACCTTCTCGCCCGGCATCGCTGCGAGCCTGGCAAACAGCTCGTCCGGATCGCCGGTGCACAGCGGCGCGGCGCGATAATCTGCCGCCTGCGGCAGCTGCTCATTCAGCTCGGCCAGCGCACAGCTGACCCCGAACGCCGCACAGGGCTGCGGAGGAAAAGGAAGATCCTGTCCCTGACGCCAGGCCGTCGCCCACGCCAGCAGCGCAGCCTGCGCCTCTTCCAGGGTTTCTTCGCTAAATCCCGGCAGAGGAGAAACCTCTCCCCAACCTTCGCGCTCGCCCTCCTGGAGATGGACGAACAGCCCGTCACGGGTTTTTAACCGCCGTTCGCGCAGAACCACGCCCGCGTCCATCGGTATCTGCCAGCGGTAAACCTGCGCCCGGCGCATTACGGATTCCGTTTAAATTTGCTGAAGTCCGGCTGACGCTTCTGATTAAATGCGTTGCGCCCTTCCTGCCCCTCTTCGGTCATGTAGAACAGCATGGTGGCATTACCCGCCAGCTCCTGCAGACCCGCCTGACCATCGCAGTCGGCGTTCAGCGCCGCCTTCAGGCAGCGCAGAGCCATTGGGCTGTTTTGCAGCATTTCGCGACACCAGCGAACGGTCTCTTTTTCCAGATCGGCCAGCGGGACGACGGTGTTGACCAGCCCCATATCCAGCGCCTGCTGCGCGTCGTACTGGCGGCACAGGAACCAAATTTCGCGCGCTTTTTTCTGGCCAACGATGCGAGCCATATAGGCTGCGCCCCAGCCGCCGTCGAAGGAGCCGACTTTCGGCCCCGTCTGACCAAAGATGGCGTTTGCTGCCGCGATTGTCAGGTCGCACATCATATGCAGCACGTGGCCGCCGCCGATGGAGTAGCCGGCGACCATCGCGACGATCGGTTTCGGACAGGTGCGGATCTGACGCTGGAAATCGAGCACGTTCAGGTGATGCACGCCGGAATCGTCCTGATAGCCGCCGTAGTCGCCGCGCACCTTCTGGTCACCGCCGGCGCAGAACGCCAGGTCCCCTTCGCCGGTCAGGATAATGACGCCAATATTGTCGTCATAGCGGGCATCCGCCAGCGCCTGAATCATCTCTTTTACGGTCAGCGGACGGAATGCATTACGCACCTGTGGGCGGTTAATGGTGATTTTAGCAATACCGTCCGTCGATTTTTGGTAACGAATATCGGTATAGCCTTCGGAACAATCGTGCCATTCAACGGGGGCGTAGAGCATGGCTTCATCAAGAGAGATCATAGAATGTCCTTTAGTTAACTTGCTAAAAACTGCGCCAGGCAGGCAGTTACCGCGGCGGGATTTTCCCGATGCGCGTTGTGCCCGGCATGATGAATAACGTGTATCGTCGCGGCTAAATCGCTGGCTATCGCGCGGAATTTGTCATCGCGCGCGCCGCAAAGATAGTGAAAAGGAAAGCGGCAGGCGCGCAGCGCCGGGCGCAGATCGGGCTGGACCGCCAGCGACGTCGCCTCCAGCATGGCGGCCAGATTGGCGCCATGGTTGCGGCTGCGCAGCGCGATTAAGTCCGCTCGCTGCTGCGCATCCAGTGAGGCGAAAACCGGCTGCTGGTACCAGTCTGCAAAAACCTGGGGCAGCGGTTCGTGACGAAAGCGTTCGGCCCAGGCCGCATCGCTGCGCCGACGCTGCAGGCGCTCGCTATCGTCAACAAGTCCCGGATGACCGCCCTCCACGACCAGCCCGCACAGACCGTCGCGCGGCTGGCTGGCAAAGGCCATCGCGATGCGGCCGCCGAGGGAGTAGCCAATCAGCCAGTAGTGAAGGATGCTGTAACTATCCAGAGTCTCCTGCAGCAGCCGGCAGACATCGGCAAAATCACCGACCTGAATATCGCGGGAACCGCCGTGGCCTGGCAGGTCGATATAGAGCCGCGAACGGGAGCTAAACGCCTCCCCGACCGGCCGCCATTCGCGACTGTCGCCCGAAAAACCGTGTAAAAAAATCAGCCAGGGTTGATGGGCCTGGCCGCGCTCGCACTCGGCGTGCAAACTCATAGACGACTCACCTGCGCCAGCAGCTGCTGCAAAGTATGGGTGCCGTCGGTTTCGTTCACCGCCAGCTCAATCACGGTCGCACCAGGCGTCCGCCACGCGCCGGACAGCGCCGTCTCCAGCTCGTCCCAGCTGCCCGGGCGGTGGTAGCCGAGATCGAACATCGCCGCGGCATGCCCGAAGCTGACATCCTGCGGCATTAAATAAAACTGGCGCCTTTCTTCCTGCGGCGTCGGCAGCAGAGAGAAGATCTGCCCGCCGTTGTTGTTGACAATAATCAGCACCAGCGGCGCCGAGGCATGGCGCAGCAGCGCCAGCGAATTCAGATCGTAGAGCGCAGAAAGATCGCCAACGATCGCCAGCAGAGGGCGGGCGCTGGCCCGCTGCACGCCGGCGGCGGTTGCCAGCAGGCCGTCAATGCCGCTGGCGCCCCGATTGCTGTAGACCGGATATCCCGCCGGCAACTGCGAGAGCGCGTCAATTAAGCGCACCACCAGGCTATTGCCGACAAACAGCTGTCCCTGATCCGGCAGATAGCGATGAATGCGGTGGGCGAGCTGGGCCTCGCCAAAGCGCGCGCTGCATTCGACCGTCGCCTGCCAGGCCTGCTCGGCAAGAACCGGCAGCGTCGTCGCCCAGGGCTGACGTTTTTCCGCCGGATGCAGCTCAAGCCACTCCCCCACCGGGCAGACCAGACGGCGGCCGCGGTGCTGGGCCGGATCTAAACGGCCGGGTAAATTATCGACCAGCCAGTACTCCTCGGGCTCGCAGCTCGCCTGCCACTGCAGAAGACGTTTTCCGGTCAGGCTGCTGCCCAGCTGGACAACGATTTGCGCCTGCTCCAGTTCGCTAACTGCTTTGCCGTTACCCAGCCATAAATCGGCGCAGGGCAGCGGCTGCCCGGTTTGCGAAAGCACGTCGCCAATCAGCGGCCAGCCGAGCATTTTCGCCCACGCGGCGGCCTGTACTCCTTCGGCGGCGCTCATGCGCCCGGCAATCACCACGCCGCGCTTTTGTCGCCAGAAAAACCAGTCACGCTGCTTTTCGCTACCGAGATGCAGCGACTGACGCAGCCAGGGCGTATCGCTCTGCCACCACTCTCCGAGCTGCTGCTGCCAGCTCACGCCGGTATCGTCCATATCGCCATACAGCGGCTCAGCAAACGGACAGTTAATATGCACGCCGCCGGAATGCAGCGCGCCCAGCGCCTGGTCGATGGTTGAGACCAGCCAGCGCGCGGGAATATCCTGCGAAGGACGCGGCAAAGAGAGGGTTTCGGACGGGTGCGATGCGAACATGCCCGGCTGACGGATAGCCTGGTTGGCGCCGCAGTCGATAAGCTCCGGCGGCCGGTCGGCGGTAAGCAGAATCAGCTTTTCGCCGGTCAGTCCGGCTTCAATCAGCGCCGGATAGAGATTGGCCGTGGCGGTACCGGAGGTGACGATGACCGCCACCGGCTGCCGGCTGGCCTTCGCCAGCCCCAGCGCCAGGTGGCCAAGCCCGCGTTCGTCAAAATGAGTATGGGGAATCAATGCGCGGTTTTCCGCGGCTGCCAGCGTTAAGGGCGTCGAGCGCGACCCCGGCGCAATGCAAATATGCTGCACGCCGTGGCGGGTTAATGCTTCAAGGATCACCGCCGCCCAGCGTCGGTTAAATGCGCTTACTGACATGAAATTGTCCGATATCAAATATTGAGGCTAAGTATAGGTAATACAAAGTGATGGAGTATTGATATGCGTCGTTTATCTACATTTTTCTCAGCAGCAACGAACGCAGCCCCGCCGCTTTATTTTCAATTTCCTGCCACTCTTGCTCAGGATCGGAACCGCTGACAATCCCGGCGCCGGCGTAAAGCCTGAGGGTGTCGTTCTCCACCTTCGCCGAGCGTAGCGCTACGCAGAATTCGCTTTGTGCCAGCGACAGATAGCCGGCGGAACCGGCATACCATTCGCGGATGAAGGGTTCATTCTGAGTGATAAAGTCCAGCGCCGCCCGCCTGGGTAGCCCGGCGACCGCCGCCGTAGGCTGCAGCTGGTGCAGGCAGCGGGTATCGTCGGGTGCGTTTAGCGCCGTCCAGATGCAGCGCCGCAGATGCTGTACGTTACGCAGGCGCACCACCTGCGGCGGCAGCACCTCCAGCATCTGCACTTCATCCTGCATACGCTGGCAAATATCCTCCACCACCAGCATGTTTTCCCGCTGGTTTTTATCGTCGTGCATTAGCCAGTCGGCCAGCGCCTGCGCCTGGCGATCGTCAGCATGCCCGGCGACGGTCCCCGCCAGCGCCTCGGTGCGCAGCAGCGTGCCGCGCCGACGCCACAGCCGCTCCGGCGTTGAACCGAAAAACGCCTGCTGCGGGTTAAAGGCCATCAGGAAATGGAAGCAGTTAAAGTTGCTGCGGCGGCTGGCGGCCATAATCGACCAGGCATCTAAGGGAGCGGCAAAGCGCAGGTCCGTGGCGCGTGCCAGGACGACCTTTTCCATCTCTGCGGCCGCAATGGCCCGGGTAGCCTGCAGGATAAGCTCACGCCAGCGCGGATATTCCGGGACGTGCCGTTCGCTGAGTAGCTCAGGTATCGCCGCGGGTCGCGCCTGCTCCGCCGTCAAGGAGTGCAGAAACTCGCGCGCCGCATGAGCATCTTCGCGCAGCGAAGCGTCGCTGCACAGCACCAGCCGCAGCGACGCTTCGCCCCCCACCCGACGCCACTCCAGCCGCGGCAGCACCAGCGCCCCGACCTGCGGACTGAACGCATTCAGGCCGCAAATACGCAGGTCTTGATGCTGCTGATGCTGTAAAAAACGCTGCGCTTCAGCCAGAGAAGAGAATGTTTTCACCGCCCCGAGCGCGGCAAGCTCTTCGTCGCCGCTGCGCTGTTGCCAGTAAAACTGCGGCCACTGAGGCTGATGCCCGCACCACAGCAGGGGATCAAACGCGTCGTGGAGAGGAAACGAAACATCGAAAATTCGCGTGCCGGACGATGCGGGAAACTCATCGTTCAGACAGCCGCGTAAGCTTTCCAGCGCAGCGGAAACAGACAGCACGCAAACCTCCAGAGGATAAAAACCCCACATTATACGGGGTCCTGGCAAGAAATAGCAGTACCCACGATGAGGGAGCGGCTTTTAGCTGCCTGCCCGTCCGTCATTTCAGGAAGTCGTGATAGTCGGCGGCTACCTGGGCAGGAGCGGGTCCGCTACGGCCTCGCGGGCCATGCCGATATGCGCGATCCCGTCTTCGTCGTAAACGTCGGTCACCGCCTGGAAGCCGAAGCTGGCGTAGAAGGACTGTAGATGCGCCTGAGCGCCGAGATAGATAGCCTTCTGCGGCCACAGGCGGGTGCAGCTGGCGAGCGCCTTCTCCATCAGCTGATAGCCGAGCTTCTCCCCTCGCACCGTCGGGCTGACGATAACCCGGCCAATAACCACCGGTTCGAAATCCTCTGCGCTTTTCAGGATCCGCGCATAGGCCACCAGCTCATCGCCGCGCCAGCCGAGAAGATGACGGTTTTCACCGATCAGATCGTCGCCGTCAACGTCCTGATAGGGGCAGTTTTGCTCGACGACAAAGACTTCACAGCGCAGCTTTAGCAGCGCATAGAGCTGCGGGACGGTCAGCTCGCTATGGTGGAGATCCTGCCATATCATCATCTATTATTCCTTTATTGAAGTGGGCCCTGCATCATTCCGGCGGCAGGCGAGCGGCTGAAGGCAACAGGCTCAACCAGCGCGCGCAACCTGAAGGATGACGGGTATACTCTGTTTTTGACTCACGCCCTAAGGACACAGGACGATGGAATTAACTTTTTTGGGGACATCCGCTGGCGTGCCGACCCGTACGCGTAATATGACGTCTATCGTGCTGAATTTGCAACAGCCAACGGCGGCGGAGGTCTGGCTGTTCGACTGCGGAGAAGGCACCCAGCATCAGTTTCTGCATACCGCCCTGCACCCCGGCAAGCTGAATAAAATTTTTATTACCCATCTTCACGGCGACCATCTGTTTGGCCTCCCCGGCCTGCTATGCAGCCGCTCAATGCAGGGCAACTCGCTGCCGCTGACCCTCTACGGGCCAAAAGGTCTGCGGGAGTTTGTCGAAGTGGCGCTGCGCCTCAGCGGCTCGTGGACCGATTATCCGCTGGATATTGTCGAAATTGGCCCCGGTCTTATCCTGGACGACGCCGGATATCGGGTCACGGCCTGGCCGCTAAACCATCCGGTGGAGTGCTACGGCTACCGCATTGAAGAGCACGACAAGCCCGGCACCCTGGACGCGGCCCGCCTTATCGCCGACGGCGTTCCCTCCGGGCCGCTGTTTCAGCAGCTCAAACAGGGGCTGAGCGTCGAGCTTGCCGACGGGCGCATCGTTGACGGCTGCCGCTATCTTGGCCCGACGACGCCGGGGAAAAAGCTGGCCATCTTTGGCGATACGGCGCCCTGTGCGGCGGCGCTTGAGCTGGCGCAGGGCGTGGACGTCATGATTCATGAAACCACCCTGGAACAGGCGATGGCCGAGAAGGCGAACGCTCGCGGACACTCCTCCAGCCAGCAGGCGGCGGCGCTGGCGCGCGATGCCGGGGTCGGCACCTTTATCGCCACCCACTTCAGCTCGCGCTACGACCTGCAGGGCTGTCAGCGCCTGCTGGCGGAGTGCCGGGAGATCTTCCCGCAGACCCTGCTGGCGGAGGATTTTATGGTCTATCCCATCCGCTAAACGGGCTGGCCCGGCTTAACGACGCGCATAAAAAAACCGCCGATCGTAGACCGGCGGTTTTTTTGCAGCTGACCCGTCCTGAATAGCGTTGACACATTTTACTCACACACTGAGGAAGATGTGATGAACCAATATGTTAAACGCACACAACGCGATTACCCTCT
>NZ_JANUDW010000011.1:0-152623 GCF_024810075.1 Klebsiella sp. BIGb0132
GAGCAGGCAAGAAGGATGGTCAGGGAGTCAGTAGGAATTTACAACACACAGCGGCCCCATCTGTCGCTACAATACAAAACGCCCGATGAAGTTCATCGGGCGTTACAGGGCTGAAAAAGTGTCAACCTATTCCAGGACTAGTCACGTCACTTCTGCGCTTCCTGGCGCATCACTCTGAGTAGCGTATCCAGCAGTCCGGGAAAACGCGCCTCCAGATCCTCCCTGCGTAGCGAAATCATATTCTCCCGTCCCTGCGGGCGCTGCCATATCACGCCGCTATCGCGCAGCACGCGCCAGTGGTGGGTCATGGTGGACTTGGCAACGTCTTCATGGCGCAGGGCGTTGCAGCTCTGTTCGCTGCCGTCGGCGAGGATGCGAATAATCTCCAGCCGCATCGGATTGCCAAGGGCAAAAAGAACATTTTCAAGGCGGATTTGTTCACGTTCGGGGTGATTGGCGATCATAATATTCCTGTGTCGGCGGTTGCTCTGTTCCGCGGAACAGCAGCCCGTATCGGCGGCTGGCCGGTAATATACCCAAACTCAATCGCTAAAGCCACGCGCGGTGCCGCAGCTTCACCGATAGTAACGATAGCAAAAATAGTTCGAATATACTCGTACAGTTGTACTATGATGGATGCCGTTGAACGAACCGCGGCCGTTTCGCCGCTTGCTGACAGTCAAAATGACTAAGGACACATCATGCCCCGACCCATCCCCCTCGAACGTTATCGCAACATCGGTATCTCCGCGCATATCGATGCCGGTAAAACCACCACCACTGAGCGCATTCTGTTCTATACCGGAATGAGCCATAAGCTGGGTGAAGTACACGATGGCGCGGCAACAACCGACTGGATGGCGCAGGAGCAAGAGCGCGGGATAACCATTACCTCCGCCGCGGTAAGCTGCTTCTGGCCCGGCATGGACCGCAGCTTTGAGCCGCACCGGATTAATATCATCGACACCCCAGGGCACGTCGATTTTACCATTGAAGTCGAGCGCTCCATGCGGGTACTCGACGGCGCGGTGATGGTCTACGACTCCGTCGGCGGCGTGCAGCCGCAGTCGGAAACCGTCTGGCGGCAGGCGAATAAGTATCACGTCCCGCGGCTGGCCTTCGTCAATAAAATGGACCGCCCCGGCGCCGACTTCTTCCGCGTGGTGCAGATGATGATCGACCGCCTGAAGGCCAACCCGGTGCCGGTGGTGATTCCCGTCGGCGCCGAGGAGCATTTCGTCGGGGTCGTGGACCTCATCAAAATGCGCGCCATCTTGTGGGACGATGCGACCCAGGGGATGACCTTTAGCTATGCGCCGGTGCCGGATGCGCTGCTGGCAACCGCCCGCCAGTGGCGGGAAAAAATGGTCTCAGCGGCGGCGGAAGCCAGCGATGAGCTGATGGACAAATATCTCGAAACCGGCGATCTGAGCGAGGCTGAGATCGTCGCCGGGCTGCGTAAGCGCACCGTTGCCGGAGAGATCCAGCCGGTGCTGTGCGGCAGCGCCTTTAAGAACAAAGGCGTGCAGCGGATGCTCGATGCGGTCATCGAACTGATGCCGTCCCCGCTGGATATCCCGGCGATTCAGGGCGTTGATGAGCAAGGCCGGCCGGCGGAGCGTCATCCTGCCGACGATGAACCGCTCTCGGCGCTGGCGTTCAAGCTGATGACCGACCCCTACGTGGGCCAGCTGACCTTTATCCGCGTCTATTCCGGCACCCTGAAGAAAGGGGATGCGGTCTATAACCCGGTTAAAGGTAAAAAAGAGCGTATCGGCCGCATCGTGCTGATGCACGCTAACGATCGCCACGAGGTGGACGAGCTGCACGCCGGCGATATCGCCGCCTGTGTTGGCCTGAAAGACGTCACCACCGGCGACACGCTGTGCGATCCGAATGCGATCGTCACCCTCGAGCGGATGGAGTTTCCGGAGCCGGTGATTTCGCTGGCTATCGAGCCGAAAACTAAAGCGGATCAGGAGAAAATGGGCATCGCGCTGCAGCGCCTGGCAGCGGAGGATCCGTCGTTCCGCCTGCACACCGACGAGGAGTCCGGGCAGACGATTATTTCCGGGATGGGCGAGCTGCATCTGGAAATTATCGTTGACCGGATGCGGCGTGAATTTGGCGTTGAGGCGAACATCGGCCGCCCGCAGGTAACCTACCGCGAGACGATCCGCAAAACGGTGAAAGAGGTGGAAGGTAAATTCGTCCGCCAGTCCGGCGGCAAGGGGCAGTACGGCCACGTGGTGCTGACGCTCGAACCGCTGGAGCCCGGCAGCGGCTTCGTCTTTGAAGATGCCACCAAAGGCGGGGTGGTGCCGCGCGAGTACATTCCTTCGGTGGAAAAAGGCCTGCGCGAAGCGATGGGCACCGGCGTGCTGGCAGGCTATCCGGTGGTGGACGTCAAAGCGACCCTGACTTTTGGTTCGTACCACGACGTCGACTCCTCGGAAATGGCCTTCCGCATGGCGGCCATTTTCGGCTTCAAGGAGGGGGCGCGCAGGGCCGATCCGGCGATCCTCGAACCGGTGATGCATGTGGAGGTGGAAACCCCGGAAGAGTATGCCGGCAACATTATGGGCGATCTCTCCTCCCGCCGCGGCATGGTGCAGGGGATGGAAGAGCGCTTCGGCAGCCAGATTATCCGCGCCGACGTGCCGCTGGCCGAGATGTTCGGCTATTCCACGACGCTACGCTCGATGTCCCAGGGGCGGGCGACCTACAGCATGGAGTTCCATCATTACGCGGAGGCCCCGCGTAACGTGGCGGAGGCGATTATCGCCAGCCGCGCGAAAGGGTAAATAACCGTTCCCGGCCTGCGTCGCGCAGTCCGGGAATTTATTTATTCTAAACAATATCCTGCGCGTACTGCCACAGCGCTTTCACCAGCATCAGCTTCTCGTTATTGTCAGCATACTGCTGCTGCAACATCTGCAGCTCTTCGGCATAAGCCTGCAAAAACTCCGGCGTAAACACCTCCCGACGATGCTCTAACCAGCGCTGCTGCTCGGCTTCATCAAGGCTGCCCGGGAAGTTTCGCGCGCGATAGTTAAACAGCAGGCGCTCGATGCGCTGATCCGCGAAGGTAATGTCCAGCGCCGGCAGGTTGCGCGGATCGGTCTCCAGCACAATCTTCATCGCCGCGCGGTCGGCATCGCTGAAGAAGCCGTTGTAGAGCTGGGTATCGACGTTATCGGAAGGCACAAACGGCTCCGCTTCGGCGAAAATGGCCACCACTTTTTCCCGTACCTGCGGCTGGCCGCGCAGCAGCTGCAGATTATCGAGGCAGCGCTGGCGGTCGATGCCCAGACGCTCCGCATCTTCCGGGCGCAGCGTATTGGCCTTGGCCAGCACCGGGCATTTATTGAGGTGGACCAGCTTGATCGGCACCGCCGGCAGGTCGCCGAGGTCGGCTTTGGCGGTATACAGCCGCTCGCGCAGCGCGTCGGCGTCCAGCTCCAGCAGCGGCGACATATCGCCGGCAAGGTCAACCATAATCACCGCATTGCGATTATCCGGATGCCACGCCAGCGGAGCCACCCAGCTGGTGTTGCCCCGCGCGGCGCCGAACATCCCGGAGACGTGGACCAGCGGCGTCATCTGCGGCACGTCAATCAGCGTCGCCAGCTTGCGCTTGTTGCGGAAGGTATAAAGGTAGTCGAACAGGCGAGGCTGCTGGGTTTTAACCAGCCTGGCCATGGCGATAGTGGCATATACGTCGGCCATCGCATCGTGGGCGTTACTGTGCTCGATGCCGTTGGCCACGGTCAGATGCTCAAGGCGGAAGCTGGGCAGGCCGTCGTCGTTTTCCGGCCAGTTGATGCCTTCCGGGCGCAGCGCGTAGCAGGCGCGCATCACGTCCAGCAGGTCCCAGCGCGAGTTATCGTGCTGCCAGCTCCAGGCATAGGGATCGTAGAAGTTGCGATAGAAAATATTGCGGCTGACTTCGTCATCGAAACGCACGTTGTTGTAACCCACAATGCAGGTCTTTGGCACCGTGAACAGGTCGTGAATGCGGCGGGCAAAGGCGGCTTCGTTGTCGCCTTTGGCGATCGCTTCCTGCGGCGTGATGCCGGTAATCATCACCGCCTGCGGCTGCGGCAGATAGTCGTCAGCCGGCTTGCAGTAGAACACCTCGGGCTCGCCGATGACGTTAAGATCCGCGTCGGTGCGGATAGCGGCAAACTGCGCCGGCCGGTCAAGGGACGGACGGGTGCCAAAGGTTTCGTAGTCGTGGAATAAAAATCCGGGCTGATTGGCGCTATCTTGCATAGTCTGTCTATTTTCCGTGGTGGTTGGCGTCCGTACTCTAAATCGTTCGCGGTAAATGACAAATCTGTCCGCAACGGATCTGCACGCCGTGTCGCAGCGGCCCGTAAGGGCGATGCTCAGGGATGAGCCGTGTCATAAAGCCAAGGCACATGCTGCTGAAGTATGACGCGCTATGGTAAACGATTTGCCCGGGCATCAGAAGGGCGTCGGCCGCGCAGGGCGTTTATCGTGTCATATTTTCTTGCAATTAAACCATGATATGAAAGGAGAACTTCCGTAAAAAGGACGGCGAATCTATAAATCTTGAGGATATGCCGTTGAAAGGCCGTTTTTTTATTGCCGTAACTTTGCTCGCTTCGAGCGTTTCCTGCGCCTTTGCCGCTAATGATTTTCCCGTCACCGTGACGCCGCCTTCCATCCAGGCAGGCTCCTGGGTGCTGATGGACTACACCACCGGTCAGATCCTGACCGCCGGTAACGAACATCAGCAGCGCAACCCCGCCAGCCTGACGAAACTTATGACCGGCTACGTCGTTGACCGCGCCATCGACAGCCACCGCATCACCTTTGACGATATGGTCACCGTCGGCAAAGATGCCTGGGCGAAGGGCAACCCGGTATTCGATGGTTCATCGCTGATGTTCCTCAAGCCCGGCGATCGGCTCAGCGTCCGCGATTTAAGCCGCGGGCTTATCGTTGACTCCGGGAACGACGCCTGCGTGGCGCTGGCCGACTACGTTGCCGGCGGCCAGCCGCAGTTCGTCGCCCTGATGAACGAATACGTGCAAAAGCTGCACCTGCAGGATACCCATTTTGAAACCGTACACGGGCTGGACGCGTCGGGGCAGCATAGCTCGGCCTACGATCTGGCGGTCCTGTCGCGGGCGATTATTCACGGCGAGCCTGACGTGTACCGCATGTACAGTCAGAAAAGCCTGACGTGGAACGGGATCACCCAGCAGAACCGCAACGGCCTGCTGTGGGATAAAACCATGAACGTCGATGGCCTGAAAACCGGCCATACCTCTGGCGCCGGTTTTAACCTTATTGCTTCTGCCGTCGACGGCCAGCGCCGCCTGATTGCGGTGGTGATGGGGGCCGAGAGTCCGAAAGGGCGCGAGCAGCAGGCGGCCAAACTGCTGCACTGGGGCCAGCAAAACTTCGACACCGTCCAGGTCCTGCAAAAAGGCAAAAAAGTGGGCAGCGAGCACATCTGGTATGGCGATAAGGAGCAGATCCAGCTCGGCACCGATCAGGACTTCTGGTTAGCGCTGCCGAAGTCGGAGGTTTCGCGGATCAAGGCCAAATATGTGCTGGACCAGAAAGAGCTGGAAGCGCCGATCGCCGCCAATCAGCGGGTCGGCGAAATATCGCTCTACGACGGCGACAAGGTCGTGGCCCACTGGCCGCTGGTGACGCTGGAAAGCGTTGGCAAGGGCGGCGTATTCTCACGAATGAGCGATTATCTGCATCACAAGCTGTAGCTCCCGGCGCCGCTCTCCTGCGGAGCGGCATCCTTTCTCGCCCCACGCCGTTGTGGCGCTGGTTGGCGATTCGTTTAGTTTCAGTCAATTACCTTACCTGCTCACCCTTTAAGGAAATTCTCCGGCGCCCGTGCGCCTGAAATGGAGCTGGGAAGATGAAATTTTTCGCACGCAGCGCGCTTTCTCTGGGGCTTGCGGCCGTTTTGAGTCCCGCAGGCTTTGCCTCTGGTCTGGTTCTGGCCGATAACGACGTCCGCAATGATTTAGCCTGGTTATCCGATCGCGGAACCCTGTCGTTGAGTTTATCGACCTGGCCCCTGAGCGAAGAGGAGATCGGCCGCGCGCTGGCCAACGCGCATCCGACAACGCCCGCAGAGAGGGGGGTGCTGAGCCGGGTGAACCAGCGCCTGAGGGCGCTAAAAGCCGACCTGCGCGTCACCGGCTATAGCTCAACCGACAGGCCGGGAACGCCGCAGGGCTTCGCCGAGTCCCGGCCTGCCGACCACTCGCTCTCCGTCGCACTCAATAACAGCGGCGAATGGTGGGACCTGCACCTGCAGGGCAACGTTGAAGGAGACAAGCGCATCGGCAATAGCTCCAACGTCAACGCCAACGGCGCCTACGGGGCGGTGAAGCTGTGGAACCAGTGGCTGGCGTTTGGGCAAATTCCGCAGTGGTGGGGCCCCGGCTATGAAGGGAGCCTGATTCGTTCCGACGCCGCGCGGCCGATGACCGGCTTTTTGCTGCAGCGCGCCGAGCAGCGGGCTCCGCAGAGCGCATGGCTAAGCTGGATAGGCCCCTGGCAGTACCAGCTTTCCGCCAGCCAGATGAGCCAGTACGCAGCGGTACCGCATACCAGGGTTTTTGGCGGCCGCCTGACGATCTCGCCCTTTACCTCGCTGGAGCTGGGCGCCTCGCGCATTATGCAGTGGGGCGGCGAGGGTCGCCCGTCCTCCTTTGGCAGCTTCTGGGAGGGGCTTACCGGGCGAGATAACACCGGTGATTCGGCAGACGACCCGGGCAATCAGCTGGCGGGATTTGATTTTAAACTCAAGCTGGCGCCGACCACCGGCTGGCCGGTAAGCGTCTACGGGCAGATGATCGGCGAGGATGAGGCCGGGTACCTGCCGTCCGCCCACCTTTACCTCGGCGGCGTCGAAGGGCATCACCAGTGGAACAGCAGCGCGATTAACTGGTATCTGGAGGCGCACGATACCCGCTCGAATATGGGGCGCACCAACTACATCTATAACCACTTTATCTACAAAGATGGCTACTACCAGCAGGGCTACCCGCTAGGCGATGCGATGGGCGGCGACGGGCGCCTGTATGCCGGCAAGGTCGAACTGGTGACGGAGGAGGATCAGCGCTGGAGCGCACGGCTGATCTACGCCGAGGTGAACCCGAAAAATCAGCGGATTAATAAAGCCTTCCCGCACGCCGATACCCTAAAAGGCGTGCAGTTAGGCTGGAGCGGCGACGTGATGCCCACCGTGCGTCTCAGCACCTCCGTGTGGTATACCGACGCTAACCACAGCGACAGCGACGATCTGGGCGCCAGTATGGCGATTGAGCTCCCTTTTAGCCTGTAACCGCCGGCGGCGATTTTCGCCGCCACGCTTCCGGTATGACGTCGGGGAGAGCCTG
This sequence comes from Klebsiella sp. BIGb0132, assembly GCF_024810075.1. Lineage (NCBI taxonomy): Bacteria > Pseudomonadati > Pseudomonadota > Gammaproteobacteria > Enterobacterales > Enterobacteriaceae > Klebsiella > Klebsiella sp. BIGb0132. Next base: position 7,407 of record NZ_JANUDW010000011.1, read on the forward strand.
GTAGACGATCGGCCGCATCCGCGACAGGGGGCCTGGGTTCTGCCCGACGTCGTCGTTTGCTGGCGGGCACCGGGCATGCTGGATAAACGGGCAAAGAAACCGGTCATGCCGCACCCGCCGGCGGTAGGCATCCACGCCGGCGCTAGCGCAGAGGCCAGCCCGGCAGCGCCGGACGGCCCAGCCCCTTGAGTCAATTATCCGTTCTGCGTACCCGCTTCCTGAATCATTTTTTTCAACGCCGGCCAATGGCGACTCTGTGAATCCGCGCACATACTGTTTTTTAGCTGCCTGCTACATTGCATGTATATTTATACAGTGTTTTCTATCAATCGCGGAGGCAATATGAACTACAGCGTTAAGTCCGTCGGCGTGCGTAAAATCGCCGGTTTTCATATGGTGGGGCCCTGGGAACAGACCGTTAAGCAGGGTTTTGAGCAGCTGGCGGTATGGGTCAACAGCCGCCAGATCCCGGCCCGGGAGTGGATCGCCGTCTATTACGATAACCCGGATCAGGTTCCGGCAGAGAAGCTGCGCTGCGACACCGTGGTGACGGTGGACGACGACTTCGTCATTCCTGCCAATAGCGAAGGGGTGATTCTGACCGGGATCGCCGGCGGCGAGTATGCTATTGCCCGCGCGCGGGTGCTGAATCATGATTTCTCCACGCCCTGGCTGCAGTTCTTTGAGAACCTGCTGCAAAGCGAAGAGTACCAATTGGCGGCAAAACCCTGCTTTGAGCTCTATCTTAACGACGGCAATCGCGACGGCCACTGGGATATCGAAATGTACGTGCCCGTTGAGCGTATCGGCGGGTAGGCGCTTATCCACGGAATAAACAAGGTTTCTTACATTAGCGTGATGCTTGCGGTGAAAAAGCAGTTACAATCGGCCTTTTCTTCTTAGCGGAGAGGGTCGTGCGCGCTGATAAATCACTTAAGCCTTTCGAAATTCGCCTGTATCGACATTACCGAATCGTGCATGGCATTCGCATCGCGCTGGCTTTTGTTCTCACCTTTTTACTGGTACGGCTGCTGAACGTACCGGAAGGCACCTGGCCGCTGATTACGCTGGTGGTGGTGATGGGGCCGATATCGTTCTGGGGCAACGTGGTGCCGCGCGCGTTTCAGCGTATCGGCGGCACCATCCTTGGCTCTGCGCTCGGGCTGGTGGCGCTTAAGCTGGAGCTTATCTCCCTGCCCGTGATGGTGCTGTGGTGCGCGGCGGCGATGTTCCTCTGCGGCTGGCTGGCCTTAGGGAAAAAGCCCTATCAGGCGCTGCTGATCGGCATCACGCTGGCGGTGGTGGTAGGGGCGCCGCCGGGGGATATGAACACCGCGCTGTGGCGAAGCGGCGACGTTATCTTCGGCTCCCTGCTGGCGATGCTGTTTACCGGCATCTGGCCGCAGCGGGCTTTTCTGCACTGGCGTATCCAGATGGCAAATTACGTCACTGCCCTTAATCGCCTGTATCAGGCCGGGATCTCACCAAACCTGGTCGAGCGCCCGCGGTTGGAAAAACACCTGCAAAAAGTCCTCAACGACGTGGTAAAAATGCGCGGACTGATTACGCCGGCGAGCAAAGAGACCCATATCCAGAAGGCCATTTTCGAGGCGATTCAAACCGTCAGCCGTAACCTGGTCTGTATGCTTGAGCTGCAGGTTAACGCTTACTGGGTGTCGCGGCCGGGGCACTTTGTGATGCTAAACTCCCGTACGCTGCGCGAAACTCAGCAAATGACCCAGCAAACGCTGCTGACCATCGCCCACGCCCTCTATGAAGGTAACCCGCAGCCGATCCGCGCTAACGCTGAAAAGCTCAATGAGATCGTTGCCGAACTGCGCCAGCTTATCAAAGAGCACCCGGGCGAAAATCTCTCGGAAACGCCGATACACGGCTACGTCTGGCTAACCATAGAGATGGCGCGCCAGCTTGAGCTGCTGTCGAATTTGATCTGTCGGGCGTTGCGTAAATAAAAACCAGATACGCGACATCGACCCACAGGTTGCTTCGATTCAGCAGCATTTAGGGGTATGATAACCCTAAAGGAAAAAACATTGTCATCAGCGGCTGCTAACAGTTATGTTAGCCCTATATTGCAGTCGCTTTAGCGAATCCGAATCTCAAATATTAGGGGTATAAAAATGGAAACAACTAAGCCTTCTTTCCAGGACGTACTGGAGTTTGTTCGTCTGTATCGTCGTAAGAATAAGCTGCAGCGTGAAATTCAGGACGTTGAGAAAAAGATCCGCGATAACCAGAAGCGCGTACTGCTGCTGGACAACCTCAGCGACTACATCAAACCGGGCATGAGCGTTGAAGCTATCCAGGGCATCATTGCCAGCATGAAGAGCGATTACGAAGATCGCGTTGATGATTACATCATCAAAAATGCTGAACTCTCTAAAGAGCGCCGCGACATTTCCAAAAAGCTGAAAGTTATCGGCGAAGCGAAGGTCGAAGAGTAATCTCCTCGACCCAGCCCGGCGGCGGTTCTCGTCGCCGGGAGTTATCCCAGGCACTCCCTCTGAACGACTCCTTTCTTGTGTATGGCTAACCGCCGTATAACGCAGACTGCTGGCCCGAACGCAGAGAATACGGGCGCAACGGTCCGCACCCTTTAAGCGCTACGAGGAACATCATGGACACACTTTCGGCCCTCATTGCCGACATTCCGCAGCCGGATCGGGCGGCGATGGCCCAGGCGCAGCAGCATCTTGATGGTTTATTAAAACCACCCGGCAGCCTCGGCCGCCTGGAGGCGCTGGCGGTACAGCTTGCCGGCATGTCGGGGCTGAAAGGCCAGCTGCGGCTGGCAGAAAAAACCATCGTGGTGATGTGCGCCGATCACGGCGTCTGGCACGAGGGCGTGGCTATCTCGCCCCAGGCAATTACCGCGATTCAGGCGAGAAACATGACCCGGCAAAACACCGGCGTTTGCGTCCTTGCGGCGCAGGCGGGGGCAAAAGTTCGGGTGGTTGACGTTGGGATCGACGCGGATCCGATCCCCGGTCTTGTCGACCTGAAAGTCGCGCGAGGCAGCGGCAATATTGCGCAAACGGCGGCAATGAGCCGCGAGCAGGCGACGGCGCTGCTGCTGGCGAGCATCGACTATACCCGCGAGCTGGCGGCTCAGGGCGTGACGCTGTTCGGCGTCGGCGAGCTGGGAATGGCGAACACCACGCCGGCGGCGGCGGTGCTGAGCGTGCTGACCGGGCGCGATGCGCAGGATACGGTCGGCATTGGGGCCAACCTGCCTGTGTCGCAGCTGGCGCATAAGGCGGAGGTGGTGCGTCGGGCCATTGCTGTCAATCAGCCGCGGGCGGAGGATGGCCTCGAGGTGCTGGCAAAGGTTGGAGGTTTCGATCTGGTTGGCATGACCGGCGTGATGCTGGGGGCCGCCTCCTGCGGGTTGCCGGTGGTGCTGGACGGATTCCTCTCCTACGCATCAGCGCTGGCGGCCTGCCGCATTGCGCCAGCCGTTCATCCCTATCTGATCCCCTCGCATCTGTCGGCGGAAAAGGGGGCGCGCATTGCGCTTGAGCATCTGCAGCTTGAGCCGTATCTGGATATGGGGATGCGTCTGGGCGAGGGGAGCGGCGCGGCGCTGGCGATGCACCTGGTGGAGGCAGCCTGTACGGTGTTTAACGAGATGGGGACCCTGGCGGAGAGCAATATCGTCCTGCCGGAGAGTCGCTAAACCGCAAAGCAGGGCGCCGTCAGGCGCCCTGCTGCTATTCCGCTTACAGCGCTTTTTGCCACACGCTCTGCGGCAGCAGATAGACCTCGGCCTCGGCCTTCATACCGTCGGTCACGATATGGTTGATACCGCTGGTCATCACCGCCAGGGTCACGTCAAAGGCGTTCAGGCTATCGCCAAAACCGGCGGTCAGGTTGAGCATCGAACCGTTGGCCATCAGGTAAAGGGTTTTAGCGCCCATTTGATAGGCGTTGATATACGGCATCACCTCTTCATGGCTGAACTGGCGCAGGTAGCCGCAGTCAATCTCTTCCGCGACGTGGCCAACGTTAAGGATAAATACGCCGTCTTTCGCTTTATCCAGCGCGCTGCTGTTAACCACTTTTTTAGCGCCGGTTGCCGTTGCGACGACGTCAGCTGAAGCCATGGCGTCCTGCAGGTCGACGACATGCCAGCCGTCGTAAGCCGCCTGCAGGCGACGGGCGGGGTCGATTTCGGCGACCATCACCTGGCCCCCGAAGGCCTTCGCGGCGGCGGCAACGCCCTGGCCCACCAGGCCATAGCCGATCACCAGCACTTTTTTCTCATGCAGCGTGAGATGGGTGGTCTGGAAGAAGGTGTGCCATGCGGTCAGGCCGACCATGTGGCGGTTATGCAGCCCCTCTTTAACCGGCAGATCGTCCCAGTTAAAAATCGGATAGCCCGGGCGAATATCGCCCAGCCGGCTGACGCCTGAACCGGTCGCTTCCAACCCGGCCACGATATTGCCAAATTCGCCGCGCTGGTGGAGCAGGGTGGTGATATCGGCCCCCATTTCACACAGATGCGTCGGCCCCCAGGCGATCGCCTTTTCCCACGACTGCTGCCAGTCGGCATCGCTCATATCGCGCCAGGCGCTGGCTTCTGCGCCGCGCGCCACCAGCCAGCTAACGACGTCGTCCTGTACGGTGGTTGGGTTGCAGGTTGTTAAAAAGACCTGCGCGCCCTTTTCCAGGATACCCTGCACCAGCGGGATCATTTTCATATCCAGATGCATACAGCAGGCCAGTCGTACCTGGCTCAGGTCGGGAAGCGCGGCTACCTGGCGCAGGGTGCGCGGCATGTTCTGGCTGGCCCATGCCACTTCTTTCTCTAAATTAATATTATTATTCAACGTATTATGCCTTCAATCCGTAGAGTGGGAGAAATTCCGAACGGGGATGATTCTAGCGCAGTAGGCTGAAATCACATAGCCGGGGTCAATGGCTGGCCGCCGGACAGGGCGAGGGGGGAATAGGCATGCTAAATGCGTGGTTGTTAAAATATGGTTAAAAAAAGAAAATAAAATATAAGTAATTTATATGACGTGAGTGAGCAGTGAAATGTTAAGCGTTTTACCTTCCGCGATGTTTTCGCGGATCCGCATTTTTATCGGTCGCCTGAAGCCGCACGCGCTGCCGGTTGCCAGAAAGCATATTCTCCTCGGCTCCCTCGGCGCAGGGACGGGGCTGGCGGTCACCAGTATGTTCAGCCACTGGCTGCTGGGTGAAGTCAACCTGTGGTTTATCGCCCCTATGGGCGCTTCAGCGGTGCTGCTGTTTGGCGTGCCCAGCAGTCCGCTGGCGCAGCCGTGGTCGATTGTCGGCGGTAACGTGCTGTCGGCGCTGATTGGCGTAACCGTGGGCGTGCTGGTGCCCAACCTTGCGCTGGCCTGCGGGCTGGCGGCTGGGCTGGCGATTGCGGGCATGTATTTCCTGCGCTGCCTGCATCCGCCGGGCGGCGCCGTGGCCCTGACGGCCATCCTCGGCGGCGCCGGCGTACACAGCGAAGGCTATCACTTCGTGCTGACGCCGGTACTGCTGAACTCCGCCATGCTGGCCCTGCTGGCGATCGTATTTAATAACCTCGTTGGGCGCCGCTATCCGCACCCGCTGGCGGCGGAAGAGGTGAAAAGCAAAGTCGTTCCGCTGGGGCTTTCGGTGACCCGCGAGGACATTCACGCCGCGCTGCTCGATGGCCAGTTCCTCGATATTGATGAAGATGACGTCCAGGAGCTGCTGGAAAATATTGAACAAAAGGCGCGCAGGCGCATGGCCGCTGCGCCGAGGGCGTAGCGCCGCCGTCGGCGAGGGCCGGCGGTGAGCGGTTAAAGCTCGCCGGTCAGATACTGCGCCACGCCGCGGCCAAAACTCCAGTCGCCTTTTTGGTTGCTTATCACCGAAACCATTAAATCATCGGGGCTCAGCCCGCAGTGTTCCTGCAGCTCGGCGAGCAGCGTCGCGTAGAACAGCTGTTTTTGTTCTTCGCTGCGTGGGCTGGTGAACACCCTCACTACCACCAGCCGGTGGCTTCGCGTCAGGCCTAAACCGGTATCCTCAATCACCATATGGTGAGGCTTGTTTTCATGAACAATCTGGTAGCGATCGCGTTCCGGTACCTTGAAGGCATGCAGTACGGCGCGGTGGGCGGCGTCGAGCAGCGTTTTTATTTCATCTTCACTGCGACCTTCGATCACGTCAAATGTTAGGAGCGGCATAGCAGGTCATCCTTATTGTCTTATGTACGATGAGTGGACAAAACCGATGCTATCCAATGTGACGACGGGCAAAAACCGCTATATTTGAATTCATTGTTTTTACAGGTGAACAATCGAAATGAGCGATCCGCGCCCCGACGTTTTCTGGACCCATTTGTACTGGCTCACGGTGCTGGAAGAACAGAAGAGCTACACCCGCGCGGCGGAAAAGCTGGCGGTCAGTAAATCGGCAGTCAGCCAGAAAATCAGCGAGCTGGAGCGGGTAACCGGCAAGACGCTGGTCCACCGCACCACCCGCAGCGTGACGCTCAGCGAAGATGGGCTCAGGCTGGTGGCTGAGCTGAACGCCCCCTTCGGCCAGCTGCGCGATATCTTTAACGGCACCCGTGATGAAGAGGGGCCGCTGCGCGGTACGCTGCGGGTGACGGCCCCGGTTGCCTTTTCGCGTCAGCAGCTGGTCCCGGCGATGACGCCGTTTCTGCATCAGCATCCGCAGCTTGAGCTGCAGCTGGAGGTCACCGACCGGCTGGTATCCCTTGCCAGCGAGGGGTTTGACCTCGCGATCCGTCACTGCCGACGCGAGGCGTTGCCGGATACCCACGTCGCGTGGACGCTGTGCCAAACCAGCACGCTGATTGTTGCCTCCCCGGCGTATGTCCGCCGCTTTGGCGCCCCGGAATCCCCTGATGCGCTACGCCATCACCAGTGTCTGACCTACCCGCGCGGTTCGCAAAGCCCGCAGTGGACGTTTGAATCTGACGACGATCGTGCCGAGCGCCTGAGCGTGCCGGTGCGCGGCCCCTTCGCCACGAATAACAGCGAATCGCTTCGCGATGCGGTGCTGTCGGGACTTGGGATTGCGCTATTGCCTGATTTTAGCGCCCGGGAGGCGATAGCGCGCGCAGAGGTGCAGGCGCTGCTGCCCGGCTGGCGGCCGGTGGACGTGTTTGCCGGGAGTCTGTACGTCATCCGCCCCTACGCGCCGCGCGTATCGCGGGCGGTAGAGACTTTCAGCCGCTATCTGAAAAGTACCTTCAGCTAAGATTTTGCAGCTCGGTCGCCAGCGCCTGGCGGAAGCGGGAAAGCAGATCTTTTTCACCGGCCAGATGCTGGGCGAGGGTGATGGTTTTATCCGCGTGGTAAATCCGACCGCTGCCCAGCTGTGACTCAAAATCATTGGCCGCCCGATGCGCGGCGATCGGATCGGCATCGATCAGGATCACCGCATGCGCGAGCACCACATGACCTCGGCCCTCCGCCATCGGCCGCCAGTACTGCGCGGTTCCGGCAATTTTACGCGCCTGATCCCCCTGACCGCAGGCGAGGTTATAGCGTCCGTCGCAAAACGAGCCGCTTACCGCCTGGAAGTGGGCATCGACGCCAAAGGTCGCCAGCGCGCGCTGCAGCAGACCGCAGAGCATCAGATAGATAGGTTCAGCGGCCTCGCCCAGCGGCTGATAGACCGGCCAGGCAAGGCTGAGATTGACAATCCCCGGCCCCTGCGGCACGAGGCCGCCGCCGGAGCGGCGCAGCCACACCGGCCAGCCGCGCGCGGCAAAACGTTCGCTAACGGCGGAGAGCTGGCTAAATTTTCGGTAGCTGCCGGGAACCACGAATCCCTGCGGGGCCTGCCACAGCTGGGCCAGCGCTTCGCCGCCGCGGGCTCGCTCGAACAGCGGCAGCTCGGCAAGCGTCGGGTCAGCGTGGTACTGCAGCGGCAGCTGTTGATGAATGAAGCGCTGCGGCCAGCAGGCCGCTCTGTTGTGCTGGTTCATGGGGTCTCCTTAGGGACGACGCTCTTCCGCCGTCCCTGGCGCCGTCAGGCGTGCTGAGGCTTTTTCATCAGCATGGCGGTGATGGCCGAGAGCAGGCAGCCGGCGGTCAGATAGATGGCGACGCTGTGCCAGGATCCACCGGAGAAGGTGACCAGCGCGGCGGCGATGAAGGGGGTAAAGCCGCCTCCAACGACGCTGGCGACCTGGTAACCCACCCCGGCGCCGCTGTAGCGGTAGCTGGCGCCGAACATTTCGGTGAACATCGGCTGCTGCACGCAAACCACCATATCATGGGCGATATTGGCCAGCATCAGCGCGAAGAACAGGATCCAAAAATAGGACTGGCTTTCGAGGGCCATAAAGAACGGGAAGCCGCTCAGGGTGCCGATCAGCGCGCCGGTAATATAGATGCGCCGACGGCCAAAGCGATCCGCCAGCCAGGCGAAGCACGGAATGGTCAGGCAGCTGATCCCGCCGACAAGCAGGCCTATGTTGAGGAACAGCTCCCGCGGCAGGCCGAGGTTTTGCGTGGAGTAGTTGAGGGCGAAGGCGGTAACGATATACATCGTCAGCAGTTCGCACAGGCGTAGCGCGATGATCAGCAAAAAGGCGCCGGGATGGCGGAATAACGCTTCGACGACCGGCAGGCGCTTTTTCGCCGCGGTGGGCATCTTTTTCTGCTGCTGCTGATGCTCAAACTCAGCCGATTCGCTCATGCCGTTGCGGATCCACAGCGCCGCCAGCACCAGCACCACGCTGAAGAGGAAGGGGAGACGCCAGCCCCAGCTCAAAAACTGTTCGTCGCTGGTATTGGCGCTGATGAGCGACACCAGGCCGGTTGCCAGCAGCAGGCCGACGCCATAGCCAATCTGAACCCCGCTGCTGTAGAAGGCTTTTCTATTCTTCGGCGCGCTCTCGACGGCGAGCAGCGCCGCGCCGCCCCATTCGCCGCCCACGGCAAAGCCCTGGATCGCGCGCAGAAGCACCAGCAGCACCGGCGCCCACCAGCCGATTTGATTGAACGAGGGCAGCAGGCCAATGCAGGCGGTGGCGATCCCCATCATCCAGACGGTCATCATCAGCATCCGCTTACGCCCGAGGCGGTCGCCAAAATGGCCGAAGATAATGCCGCCCAGCGGGCGGAATAGAAAACCGACGCCAAAAGTGGCAAAGGCCGCCAGCGTGCCCATGGCCGGGCCTATCTGCGGGAAAAACTCCTTGTTAAACACCAGGGCGGCGGTGATGCCGTAAAGCAAAAAGTCGTACCAGTCGACCACGGCGCCGGCGAAGCTGCCCCACGCTGCTCTTCGCGCGCGATGAAGTGAGCGGGCTTCCCCGGCGGGGCGGGGGGATGTAAGCGTTGAGTCCATACCTGTCCTGTCAATCTGTGCTGCTGCTACGTTATCGTTATTGGAATGAGACGCACTCTTAACGGCGTCATCAAAGAGACTACCGCGCCGCCGGGCGAGAGAAAAGATTTTTACCCGTCGTCATGCCTTAACGGCAAAAAATGTGCATTCTACGGCCTGTCATCAGCGGGCGATCGGAAGGTTCTGAAATTATGGATTCTTTTTTAATTGAACAGCTCACAACCTTCCGATGACATCTTTTAAGAATTGCTGTAAATGGTTTACAATTAACAAATCTCCAATCCTGGAAATGGTGAGTTAAATGCGTTTATTTTTCGCAGTTTTATTTTGTTTCATAGTTTTACCAAATGCATTTGCAGAAAAACTGCCCGCGCCTGAGGGCAAGCCCGTTTTAACCATTTCCGGCCTTATTGGAAATACAAATGAAGGCGATACCGCGGTGTTTGATCGCGCGGCATTAGAGAAGCTGGGCATGCAGACCGTCGAAACCACCACCCCGTGGTTCTCCGGAAAAATCCGTTTCGACGGCGTTTCCCTTAGTAAGCTCATGGACTTAGTCGCGGCAAAGGGTAAGTCGGCGCGGGTTATCGCCCTCAATGACTATACGACGGTCGTGCCGATTGATGATTTCCATAAATTCCCCGTTATTTTGGCTTTAAAAATGAACGGTGAATATATGCGCGTTCGCGATAAGGGCCCGCTGTTTATTGTTTATCCTTACGACAGCAGTCCTGATTTACAAAATCAAATCTATTATTCCCGCTCGGCGTGGCAGGTTGCGAAAATTATTATCGAGTAATAGCCTGTCCCGCCAGGCGTAATTGTTGCATAGGGTTTGGACACCGGCAGGGCTCAGGAATCAAGGCGTACGCCGGGGTTTAGGGCTCGGCCCAGGAGCAAACTGATAAATAAAACAGCCTAATGGGATAGGCTCTAAGGGTTTGATCTTGAATCGAATACTCACTGCCATTATTTTGTCGCTTTTCGTTATCACCGGATACATTACCTATCTGGTGCATGAGCGACAGAGCGAGCTGCAAAAGTTGACCCGCTACACCGATTCGTGGTCAATCGCGCAGATAGTCTCTGAGTATATGCGGCTGGAAGCGCATCTGGGCTCCTATGCCCTGGGCGTTGAAGGGGTCGATCGGGATGATGTCCGGCTGCGTCTGGAGATCATGATGGGTCAGATCAAACCGCTAGAGCAGGGGGAGCCGAGCGAGTTTATTCGTAAGGATGCGGGGCGCCGGGCGACGATTGAGAGCCTGATCGCGATTCTGTATCAGCTTGATAAGCAGCTGGATACCATCACCCCGCAGCAGGTAAAGCCGATTTTGCAGCGCATGGGCGCGCTCGATGGCCCGATGACCGGACTGGCGTCAATGTCGTTGGCGCAGGATATTAATATTGTTAACCTGACCCACGATAAAATACAGAACCTCTATTTTATCTATTCGATCATTTCCATTCTGCTGATCACCATGTGTATTTCTTTAGGGCTATTAATGCTGCGGCAAAATAACAACCTGCGCCGCGCGCACGTCCGCATGAAGCTGCTGGCGAACGATCTGCAGGCGTCAAAAGAGAAGCTCCAGGTGCAAAACCGGCGTTTGCAATACGACGCGTATCATGACTCCTTGACCGGGATGCCGAACCGCCTCTCCTTCTGGCAAAAGCTGCAGGAGATCGTCAATCAGGTTCGGCCCTATAACGGCTCGGCGGTGGTGATGCTGTTCGATCTGGACAATTTTAAGGACGTTAACGATACGCTGGGCCACGATTCCGGGGATAAGCTGCTGCAGGATCTTGCCAGCCGGCTCTCCTTTTTCCGCAGAACCTCCGAAACCCTGTACCGGCTCGGGGGAGATGAGTTTGCGCTGGTCTCCTGTGATTTAAGCGAAGAGCAGGCTCTGGCGCGGGCGACGGTGATCCGCGAAAAGATTAGCCAGCCGTATCAGGTTTATGATTCGCTGATCAATATTGATGCCTGCATCGGGATTGTTATCTCTGACCGGGAAACCCGTACCGATTATTTATATAAATGCGCCGATCTTGCGCTTTATGAGGCGAAAAAAGAGGGTTCGGGCACCGTCCAGATCTTCCGCCCGGGGATGCTCCAGCGCCTGCAGGAGAATAAATCCTTTGAGGACGACCTGCTGCAGGCGCTCGATAACGGGGAATTCCGCGTTTACTACCAGCCGATTGCCGATACGATGAGCGGCGAGATTTATGGCTATGAGGCGCTGGTGCGCTGGTTCCATCCGGTGCGCGGTATGGTGCCGCCGACAATATTTATTCCCGTCGCCGAAAAGATTGGCATGATTAACCCGCTCGGGGAGTGGGTGCTCAAAACTGCCTGTGAGGAAGCGGCGAGCTGGTCATCGCCGCTCAAAGTGTCGGTCAACGTATCGCCCGTTCAGCTGATCAACAGCTCGTTGACCGATACCGTTATCTCGGTGCTGAAGCACACGGGGCTGGATCCGCACCGCCTTGACCTGGAAATTACGGAATCAGATGTGTTTAATGAAAACACGCGCTCTTTAGAAATCCTCAGCCAGCTGCGCGAGCTGGGGATCCAGATTTCTATTGATGATTTCGGTACCGGATATTCCTCATTATCACGACTCAGCTATTTCCCGTTTGATAAGATTAAAATCGATCGCTCATTTGTGATTAATATTCCCGCGCAGAAAGATGACCTCGATATTGTCCGGCTGATTATCAGCATGGGTAAAAGCTTGCATATGCGGATCGTAGCGGAAGGCGTCGAAACGGATGAGCAGTTAAAATCTCTTCAGCAATTAGGCTGCGACCTGGTGCAGGGCTACCTGATTGGCAAGCCGGGGCCGCTGAATAGCGCCAGTAATAAATAGCTCAGGGTTAATTTTTTACTGCGGATCGGCTAATACCGATCTGTCTTACCTTATATTTAATAAAGATAATCCTTGTTGGGTATAAATAGGGGTAGAGTGAAATTTCTTAAAAAATAATACCCTCAGTGATTAAAAGGGGTATATCATATGCAATATATTTCCCCGTTCCCGACCGTGCTTAATGGTGCGGAAAGAGAGGCCGAATCATGCAGCGTATCGTTATTCCTACCCACTACGTGCATACCCGCACAACCCCGCTATGGACCAAAGAAACGGCACCGGCGTCAATCTGGCAGCGACATCTTGATGCCGGCACGCGGCAGGGCGTCTACCCTCGTCTGGCGGTCATGCAGGGTGCTATACGCTATTATGGTTATACGGATGAAACCGCCCCTGAGCCTGTCGAAACGATGACGATAGAGGCCGGCCAGTTCGGCGTCTTTCCGGCGGAAAAATGGCACCGTATTGAAGCGTTGACGGAAGATACCGTTTTTAACGTGGATTTCTATGTCGATCCTAAAATTCTGATAGAGGGATAAAGCTGAACTTATGAACAGTGAAAATAAAGGCTATTCATTAGCGGTTGTTAACGGCAACAATGATGAAAAACAAGCAAAAGTCTATCTGAAACCGATGGCGCTTTATGTTCCCGATATTGCGGTGCAGGCGGTAGCAGAACTTATTGGTTCACTGTCGGTGGATAATGAACAGGGCAAAGGCTTTATTCTGTCGGTGACCAATAATAATAACGGCATATCGGTAGATAAAGAATTTGCGACCCTCGTCGAATTACAGGATCCGCTCATTGCCGCCGATGCGGTGAAGGATCTGGTTAATATCGTCCGCGGCTATGAATCGGACGAAGAGACCAACGTCTGCGGCTGGTAGCCTCGGCCCCGATAAATCAGGCAGACCTCCCCGGCGTCTGCCTTTTCTCCCCGGACAGTATTCCACCTTGGGTCATCATCTCCAGAGGGTTCTCTCGCCCACCAGGCTCCCTTTCTTTGTCTTCCTGCCTTGATTTTATAACTAACTAGTTGGTTATGTGATGGCGATCGTATTTACCCAACACGTTCATTTCTATAATCCTTTGTTGAGAAAATTGATGCTCAATTTAGGTGGGTTTTACGTTTTTCAGACAAAGCAAACAACGAGGTCGCCGAGATGAATCAACCCGACAGCCGTAAACTGTCCCTTAATACCGCCACGGTACGGCAGAAATGGCAGCTTAATCAGATCATCGAAGGCTGCGCCCGGCATGAGATCCGCGGCATCGCGCCATGGCGCGACCAGGTCCAGGCGCTGGGGCTAAAAGAGACAGCGCGGCTTATCCGCCATAACGAGCTGGCGCTAAGCGGCTATTGCCGCGGGGGGATGTTTCCCGGCAGCACTGCGCAGGAGCGCCGCGACAAGGCGCTGGACAACCGACGGGCAGTGGACGAAGCGCTGGAGCTCGGCGCTCCGTGCCTGGTGCTGGTGGTTGGGGGGCTGCCCGCGGGGTCGAAGGATTTGTCCGCCGCCAGGCAGCAGGTGCGTGATGGCTTAAGCGAACTGCTGGAATACGCGCGCCCGCTCGGCATGCCGCTGGCAATTGAACCCCTGCATCCGATGTATGCCGCCGAGCGCGCCTGTGTAAACACCCTCGCGCAGGCAAACGATCTGTGCGACCAGTTAGGTGATGAGGGGCTGGGTATCGCCGTCGATTTATATCACACCTGGTGGGATCCGCAGTTTCAGCAGCAGATTGAGCGCGCGGGCGCGGGCCGGCTGCTGGCTTTTCATATTTGCGACTGGCTGGTACCGACTGCGGATATGCTGCTGGACCGGGGGATGATGGGGGACGGGGTGATTGATATCCGCAGCCGTCGTCAGGCGCTGGAGGCGTTAGGCTATACGGGTTTTCACGAAGTGGAGATCTTTTCGCAGAATAACTGGTGGCAGCGGGAGCCGGATGAGGTGCTGGCGATGTGTAAACAACGCCACCGCGAATTTGGCTAGAGGCGTGATTTACCCAGAGCCGTCGGCTCTGGGTCGTCGCCTCTGTGCTCAGAGGCCGTAAACCGTGAGCAGATTCTGCATTCGCCGGGTGGCCAGCGGCGGATTTTGCAGCAGGCCGGCCCGGTCGGCGAGGCGGAAAATTTCAGCATAATGGCCGATCTCCCGCGCTGACTGCATTCCACCGGCCATCGCGAAGTGGTTCTGATGGCCGTTAAGCCAGGCAAGGAACACAATGCCTGCTTTGTAATATTGCGTCGGTGCCTTGAAGATTTCCCGCGACAGGGCAACGGTAGGATTCATCAGGCGGTAGTATTCGTGGCTATTGCCCAGCGCCAGTTGGTTAAGCGCGGCGGCGGCAACCGGAGCGATGGCATCAAAAATGCCCAACAGCGCATGTGAATAATAGCCATCTTCCCCCTCAATCAGCTCGGGATAGTTGAAATCATCCCCGGTATACATTTTAACCTGGGGCGGCAGGCGCTTGCGGAAGGCGACCTCTTTTTCCTTACTCAGGAGTGAGATCTTAATGCCCTCCACTTTATCAACGTTGTTACCGATTACCTCAAGCACGGTATCAGCGGCGGCGTTGAAATCTGCCGATCCCCAGTATCCGCCCAGCGCAGGGTCAAACATCTCGCCCAGCCAGTGAAGAATAATTTTGCCTTTGCTCTGTTCAAGCAGGCGGTTATAGACGGCAAGGTAGTCCCGCGGTGATTTTGCCACCGCGGCCAGGGCGCGGCTGGCCATCAGGATAATTTTACCGTCATGCTTCTCGACCAGCTCCATCTGCTCTTCATAGGCGGCGATGACCTGCGCCAGGGTGGTCGTGGCAGCCGCCTCCAGCTGATCGGTGCCGACTCCGGCGGCAAGATCGGCTCCCGGTATGGTCTTCGCCTCCTTCAGAGAGCGCACAATCAGCTCTTGCGCGATATTCCAGCTTACCCCCATGCCGCGCTGGGCGGTGTCCATCGCCTCGGCAACTTTAAATCCCAGTCGCCACAGATGGTGGCGGTAGGCCAGCGTCGAGTCCCAGTCAATACGCGGATTGTTCAGCCAGTCCGCGCCTTGATGCCGGGGATCGATAACCACATGGGCTGCGGCATAGGCAATCCGATTAAACGCGGGGACGATGGTACCGGCTCGTTCGTCCGTCGTCACAAGGCGGTAATCAGCGAGGGTGCCTTGCGGTGTGGGCAGGTCGATTTTCAGCATGTTTATCTCTTCTTTAAGTATCCAATTGGTTACTTGTAAGGTGTACTTTTTGCTCAGGTAAAAGTCAAGGCATTCCCGGCGAAAGTGATAACCTGACCGGCCTCCTGTGGCCGGGTAATGGCCTTTCTCTGCAATATCTGTCGCTGAGTTAACAACAATTATTTAACCGTATTGACAACAGTATTTATCCAATGTAGTAACTATCTGGTTATTTAATTAATGCGTTCGGATGTCGCGAAAAACAGGCGGCATGAATAATAGCCGGCAGGAGAATGACCATGTATTTGACTGAAACCCATCAACAGATCCGCGAAATGACGCGTAAGTTTGCCGACGAAGTGATTCGGCCTCAGGCAGAAGAGCTGGACAGAGAGGAGCGCTTTGCCGCCGAGATCTATCAACAGATGGGTGAGCTGGGCTTGTTTGGTATCACCGTTCCGGAAGAGTATGGCGGCGTTGGGCTGGATGCCGTTGCCTACGCCGTGGTGATGGAGGAGCTGTCGCGCGGCTACGCTTCGATTGCCGATCAGTGCGGCCTGGTGGAGCTGCTGGGTACGCTGTTGTCCAAATACGGTAACGATCCTCAGCGTGCCCAATGGCTGCCAGGGCTGCTGAACGCCTCGCTGAAAGGGGCCTATTGCATCACTGAGGCCGGCGCCGGCTCTGACGTTTCGGGAATAAAAACCACCGCCACGCGCAGCGAAGAGGGCTGGGTGCTGAACGGCAGCAAGCTGTGGATCCATAATGCGCCGGTCGCCGATGTGGCCTTCGTTCTGGCGCGCACCGATAAAGAAGCCGGTCACCGCGGGATGAGCATATTCATCGTCGATTGCTCCCGCGACGGCGTCACGCGCGGCGCTAAAGAGCATAAGATGGGCCAGCGCTCGTCGCAGGTCGGCGAACTGCACTTCAGCCAGGTCAGGCTGCCGGCGGACGCGCTGCTGGGGCCGGAAAACCGCGGCTTCCATATTATGATGAGCGTGCTGAATAAAGGTCGGGTGGGGATTGGCGCGCTGGCGGTAGGCATTGCGCGCGCCGGTCTTGAGGCGGCGATTGAGTATGCGAAGCAGCGCGAACAGTTTGGCAAGCCGATTGCTGATTTCCAGGGGGTGCAGTTTATGCTGGCAGATATTGCCAAAGATACCGAAGCCGCTCGTCTGCTGGTGCACAGCGCGGCGTATAAAATTGATACCGACGCTGCGGACACCTCGATTGCTTGTTCAATGGCGAAGTGCTTTGCGGGCGACGCGGCGGTGCAGCACAGCGGTAACGCGGTGCAGATTTTTGGCGGCGGGGGCTATATTCGTGGCGTGGAAGTGGAGCGTTTGTACCGCGATGCCAAGATAACTCAAATCTATGAAGGAACTAACCAGATCCAGCGCATGATTATCGGGCGTAATTTGCTGGCATAGCGCCCGTTGCCTGATATCGCAATCGGGATAAGGCTGGTCGCCTCAGGCGATCGGCCTTTTTTATGGTTTGTAATGGTGGCTTGGGCAAACGCGAACTTTCTTCGCTCGCGCTGTGAAAGCGTGTGGTGAAATATTGCGCTGGAATGGTCCGTTCACGATGATGCCGGTTTTCTCACGCCCGCTGCGGGTGAACGGCATGGGGCGACTGAGCCGAGGCAAAGAAAACCCCGGCGCTGCCGGGGCGGGAACGGGTAAGATCACATATTCGGGTAGTTGGGGCCGCTGCCTCCTTCGGGGACCGTCCAGACGATATTCTGCAGCGGATCTTTAATATCGCAGGTTTTACAGTGCACGCAGTTCTGCGCGTTAATCTGTAATCTGGGCTTGCCTTCCGGGGCGATAATTTCATACACCCCCGCCGGGCAATAACGCTGCGCTGGCTCAGCAAAACGAGGCAGCGTTTCCCGCAGCGAAAGTTCGGCGTCTTTTAGCCGCAGATGACAGGGCTGATCTTCATCGTGGGACGTATTCGCCAGGTATACGGAAGAGGGTTTATCAAAGCTCAGCTGGTTATCCGGCTTCGGGTAGCTGATGGGCGCGCTGAGTTCGGCCGTATCCAGCTGGAGATGATCTGCCCTGCGGTCGTGCAGCGTAAACGGCAGCCTGCCCTTAAACCAGTTCTGATCGATATAGTTGAATGCGCCGCCTGCCACCGTGCCAAAACGATGCAGCAGCGGACCAAAGTTACGCGACTGGCGCAGCTCTTCCCCCAGCCATGACTCGCTGAACGCCCGGGCAAAATCATCGAGGTTCCGTTTTTCATCGGGGGTTTGTACCAGCGCCTGATAGACCGTTTCGGCGGCCAGCATGCCGCTTTTCATTGCCGTGTGGCTGCCCTTAATCTTGGCGAAGTTGAGCGTTCCCGCATCGCAACCAATCAGCAGCCCGCCGGGAAAGTGCATTTTTGGCAGCGCATTGATGCCCCCTTTGGTGATAGCGCGCGCACCGTAGGAGAGGCGCTTCCCGCCGCTGAGGGTTTCGCTAAAGGCCGGATGATGCTTCATGCGCTGAAACTCATCGAACGGGCTTAGCCAGGGGTTGCGGTAGTTAAGATCGACAATCAACCCAACGACAGCCTGATTATTCCCCGTATGGTAGAGAAAACTCCCTCCCGTCGCGCCGTCGCTCAGCGGCCAGCCGGAGGCGTGTACCACCTTTCCGGGACGGCTTTTTTGCGGAGCGATATCCCACAGCTCTTTTATCCCCAACGCGTAGTGCTGCGCATCGCGGCCGGCATCCAGCTGATAACGGGTGATTAGCTGTTTGCCGAGGTGGCCGCGGCAGCCTTCGGCAAAAAGGGTATATTTCGCCAGCAGGTTCATGCCCGGCGTAAAGCCTGGCTTCTCTTGTCCTGCAGCATTAACGCCCATATCGCCGGTGGTGATACCGGCGACGGCACCCGCATCGTCGTACAGGATGCTGGCGGCGGCAAAACCGGGGAAAATATCCACCCCCAGTGACTCCGCCTGGCGGGCCAGCCAGCGGCAAAAATCCCCCAGGCTAATGACGTAATTACCGGTGTTATGCATCGGGGCAGGGATCAAGGCCGCCGGGATCTTCCACGCTTTTTCGCCATCGCGCAGCAGCAACAGCTCATCTTGCGTTACCGGCGTCGCGAGCGGCGCGCCGAGCGACTGCCAGTCGGGAAAAAGCTCATTGAGCGCCCGGGGTTCGAAAAGCGCGCCGGAAAGAATATGCGCCCCAATCTCGGCGCCTTTTTCAATGACGCAAACGCTCAGCGGGCGCTGATCCTGCTGCGCCATCTGCATCAGCCGGCAGGCTGCCGACAGCCCGGCTGGGCCGCCACCGACGATGAGGACGTCAAATTCCATCGTTTCACGTTCCACCATTACCTCCACCTTTCGTTGCCTGCCTTTTGCGGATCAGAGTTTCGCCACCAGCTGCGGCACAATTTCGAACAGATCGCCCACCAGGCTGTAGTCGGCGATTTTGAAAATAGGCGCCTCTTCATCGCTGTTGATGGCCACGATGACCCTGGCATTACTCATCCCCGCCAGGTGCTGAATCGCGCCGGAAATCCCCACCGCAATATAGAGCTCCGGCGCGACGATTTTTCCGGTCTGCCCGACCTGCAGATCGTTGGCGACCATACCCGCATCCACCGCCGCGCGCGATGCGCCCACGGCGCCGTGCAGCTTGTCGGCAAGCTGTGCGATAAGCGCAAAGTTTTCGCGGCTGCCCAGCGCACGGCCGCCGGAGACCACCACGCGGGCGGTAGAAAGCTGAGGACGGTCCGACGGCACCAGCTCTTCGTGAATGAAGCGGGAAAGCGGCGGATTATCGACGCGGCTGATGTGCTCAATCGGTGCGGAGGATTCGCTTTTTTGCGCCGCCGGGAAGCTGGAGACGCGCAGGGTCAGTACCACCAGCGGGTCGAGACTCTCGACGGTGGCGATGGCGCTACCCGCATAGATGGGGCGCCTGAACACGCTGGCGCTGACCACCGCAGTTACGTCGGAGATTTGTGCGACGTCGGCGAGGGCCGCCACGCGCGGCAGGATGTTTTTGCCGTTTGACGTGGCGGCGGCAAGGATATGGCTGTAGCCCTCGCGCAGGGAGAAGATCAGCGCGGCGACGTTTTCGGCCAGCTGGTTTTGAAAAACGCTATCGTCGGCGAGCAGTACCTTCGTTACGCCCGCGATGCGTGCCGCCTGCTCCGCGACCGTACGGCAATTTTTGCCCGCCACCAGCAGCGTAATCTCGCCGCCCAGCTCGCGGGCAGCGCTCACCGCGTTATAGGTCACCGCGTTGAGCTGGTTATTATCATGTTCAACAAGGAGTAAAGTCGCCATATCAGATCACCTTCGCTTCGTTTTTAAGCTTGTTCAGCAGTTCATCGACGCTGTCGACACGCACGCCGGCCTCGCGCGTCGGCGGGGCTTCGACCCGTAGCAGCGCCGTATGCGGGCGTAATTCAAGGCCAAACTCCTCTACAGGGAGGATGCTGAGCGGCTTCTTCTTGGCCTTCATCATGTTGGGCAGGGAGGTGTAGCGCGGCTGGTTAAGGCGCAGGTCGGTGGTGATAATGGCCGGCAGGGTCAGCGAAACAATCTGCAGGCCGCCGTCAATTTCACGGGTGACGATGGCCTGACCATTTTCAACGCGTAGCTCAGCGGCAAATGTTCCCTGCGGGTAACCGCACAGGGCTGCGAGCATCTGCCCGGTCTGGTTGTTGTCGCCATCGATGGATTGTTTCCCCATCAGGATCAGCGACGGCTGTTCCTGGGCGACGACTTTCGCCAGCACTTTTGCCAGATTGAGCGGCTCGAGGGGCTGGGCGGTGGTGATGAGCAGCCCGCGATCGGCTCCCATTGCCAGCGCGCTGCGCAGCTGTTCCTGGGCCGCGTCATCACCGATGGTCACCACCACAATCTCGCTGGCGATACCGAGCTCCTTCAGGCGAATAGCTTCTTCAACCGCAATTTCACAGAACGGGTTGAGCGCCATTTTGGCGTTGGTGAGATCAACCTGGCTACCGTCGCTTTTGACGCGGATTTTAACGTTATGGTCGACAACGCGCTTTATGGGGATGAGAACTTTCATCGTTACCTCTCGGAATGTTTTATGTTTCTCTCGTTTTAAGTAAATAACTATTTAGTTATTTATTCAACCGATTTTTGCCCATGGTGCGAGCATGGGCGGCAATTTGCGATCAGTGTGACGCGATAATCAGATCGCTGGCTTTCTCGGCAATCATGATGGTAGGGGCGTTGGTGTTGGAGCTGACCAGGCTTGGCATCACCGACGAGTCCACCACGCGTAGCCCCTCAATGCCGCGAACGCGCAGCTGGGTATCGACGACCGACAGCGCATCGACGCCCATTTTGCAGGTGCCAACCGGGTGATAGCAGGTGCGCGCAAAGCGGCGAATGTAGTCTTGCAGATCTTTATCACTTTGCGCTTCGTGTCCCGGCATATGCTCGCGGCGGATATACGGCGAGAAGGCGCTTTGCTGCATGATATCGCGCATCAGCTTGCAGCCTTCAATGGTCATTTTCATGTCGTAAGGATCGCTGAGATAGTTCGGGTCGATGAGCGGGGCGTCGCTGGCGTTAGCCGTGCGCAAAGCGACCCGGCCGCGGCTGCGCGGACGCAGGAAATAGCTGTTAATCGTCACGCCGGATCCGGAAGGCACCGGTTCGATACCGGCTTCCACGCCGGCTCCGGCCAGGAAGTGAATTTGGGTATCCGGGTTCACCGACTGCTTATCGGCGTACCAGAAGGCGCCGCCTTCGACGATATTCGAACAGACCGGCCCTTTACGGAACAGCAGATACTCCAGCCCGGCCCACATCATCCAGTGCGTCTTTTTGTACTTGTCATAGCTCAGGGCGTTACCGAGCTCAAAGATCAGATCGATGCCCACGTGGTCCTGCAGATTCTCACCTACGCCCGGAAGATCGGCCGCGACCGTAATCCCTTTTTTAGCGAGCTCATCCGCCGCGCCAATCCCTGAAAGCTGCAGCAGTTTAGGGGAGCCGATCGCCCCGGCGCTGACGATAACTTCACAGCTGGCATGCAGCCGCTGCTGCTTGCCATCCTGGTAAATCTCCACGCCGACGGCGCGCTGGTTATCGATAATCAGCCGGGAAATATGGCAGCCGGTTTTAATGGTGAGATTACTGCGCCGGCTCGCGTCCTTCAGATATCCCACCGCCGTGGAGCAGCGGCGGGCATGGCGGGTGGTGGTCTGATAGAGACCGCAGCCGGCCTGGGTAGCGCCGTTGAAATCAGGATTGTAGGGCAACCCCGCCTGCTGGCAGGCTTTGCTGAAGGTTTTACTCATCAGGTTCGCGCCGACCGGGCTGGAGACGCCGAGCGGACCGCCGACGCCGTGCCATTCGTTTGAAAAGGTATCGTTATCCTCGGATTTAATAAAATAGCGCTGGATATCGGCAAAAGACCAGCCGTCGCAGCCCTCATCTGCCGCCCAGCGGTCGTAGTCCGCCGGGGTGCCGCGGGTGAACACCTCGGCGTTGATAGAGCTACCGCCGCCCAATACCCGCCCCTGGGCAAACAGCAGTTCGCGATTGCCCAGCTGGGGCTGGGGCACCGTTTTATAGCCCCAGGTAAGCGGCCCGGAGGTGAGTTTGCTAAAACCGACCGGTAAATGGATGTAGGGGTTACTGTCCTTTGGACCCGCCTCAACCAGCAGCACTTTACAGTGGCTATTTTCACTTAGGCGCGAGGCAAGGACGCTACCCGCCGAACCGCCGCCAATAATAATGTAGTCGTACATGTCCGATCCTCTACCAAAAATCATTCAGCGAGCCATTTGGCGCGCTTGCCCAACTGAATATGCACGGATTTAATTTCGGTATATTCATCCAGTCCATAGCTGCCGCTTTCGCGTCCGATGCCGGATTGTTTAAATCCGCCTGAAGGCAGTTCAGGACCGCCGGCGATAGTGGTGTTCACCCACAGCCTGCCCGCTTTAAGATCGCGGAATCCCTGTACCGCATGATCCAGGTTTGAGGTCCAGATGCTGGCAGCCAGTCCGTAGCAGGTATCATTGGCAATTCTGATTGCTTCTTCATAACTGTCGAACGGGGTGACGCAGAGTACCGGGCCGAAGATCTCTTCGCGGAAAATCGCCATCTCCGGCGTCACATCATCGAAAATAGTGGGTTCGATAAACAGCCCGCGGTCGGCGTTAACCGCGCCGCCGCCGGTGAGCAGCGTTGCGCCCTCATTTTTGCCCTGTTCAATATAGCCGAGCACGGTCTGGAAATGCTTCTCGGTGATAATCGCGCCAATCTGGGTGCTTTCATCCAGCGGATCGCCACTGCGTACCTTTCGCGCGCGCTCAACCAGCTTCTGACAGAAATCCTTATGGATTGAACGCTCAACCAGCAGGCGGCTGCCGCTGACGCAGCACTGCCCGGTATTGAACAGGAAACCAAACAGCGTACCGTCCAGCGCGGCGTCGAGATCGGCATCGGCAAACACCACCTGCGGGTTCTTGCCGCCCAGCTCCAGCCCAAGACGCTTAATGTTTTTTGCCGAAGCGTGCAGCGCCATCTGGCCGACGGCGGTTGAGCCGGTGAAGGAAACCATATCAACGTCGGCATGTTCGGTAATATGCTGACCGACTACCGAGCCGCTGCCGGTGACGACGTTAAACACGCCGTCGGGCAGGCCCGCTTCTTGAAGGATGCCGGCCAGCAGCAGGGTCGTGCCGGAGGTGATCTCCGCGGCCTTGGCTACCAGCGTACAGCCCGCCGCCAGAATATAGGGGTAGCGTTCTGCGCCAATAAAGAAGGGGAAGTTCCACGGGGTGATGACGCCGACGACGCCAATAGGCTCGCGGGTCACCAGGCCCAGCATGCTGTCGCCGAGGTTATTAAAGCTGTCACCCTTGACGCTGCGCGCCAGGCCTGCCGCATATTCCCAGATATCCGCCGCCCCCTGGATTTCCCCCCGGGACTGGGCGATCGGTTTGCCGGTTTCAAGCGTTTCCAACAGCGCCAGCTCGTCCAGCTTCTCGCGGATCAGCTGCGCGGTTTTCAGCAGTACCGCCGCCCGCGCGGCACCGCTAATCCGCGACCACTTCCCGGAGTCAAAGGCTTCCCTGGCCGCCTTGACCGCGTCATCAACGTCTTCAGCGGTGCCGGCAGGATAGCTGCTGACGACAATATCGTGGGCCGGGCTTTTACGCACAAAGTTTTCGCTGCCGTGGCCCGCGGTCCATTTGCCGTTGATGAACATCTGAAACTCGCGCGCTTTTTCAGGCAGCAAAGCGTGGTTAACGTCTACGGGGCGAAATGTATTACTCATAATTCTCTTCCCATCGTTCATAGCATGTCTTACCGATCGGTAAGAGCCGGTGTGTGATCGTTGTCATCCTGCCTTCAACGTGACGAGTGCTGACGGGATGTGTTGGGTTTGTTTGCATTTAACTTGATGTTTTAAAAGACTTATATATTATATATATAACTATATGGTTACATATGTTAGCACGCTGTTTTTCGATTGGATAAGGAAACGCCAGCCCTTGTAATGAAATTGTTAAGCGGCTAGCAGAAAGAAGAACAGCCAAAAATTTTTCTTGATTTCCTCCAATGAGTAAGGATTAATCATCAGCCAGATCCGCAACCAAAACGATGTAATGACTAAATCAGCTTCTGAAAAAACAGTGCAGGTCCGTGACCCAATTGCGACACAAAATCGGATCCTGAAAGCCGCGAAACGAGAGTTTGCGCAAAAGGGGCTCGGCGGGGCGCGCATTGACGTTGTCGCTGAAAAAGCAAAGTCAAATAAACGCATGATTTATCACTATTTCGGTAGCAAGGAGCAGCTTTTTCAGAAAGTCGTTGAAGACTCCTATCTCGATATTCGTGCGGCGGAAAAAAAATTAAATCTTGAAAAGCTGGAGCCGCAAGAGGCGGTTGAAGCGCTGGTGCGCTTTACCTGGAACTACTACCTGAAAAATCCGGAATTCCTGACCCTGGTCAACAGCGAAAACCTGCATCGTGCCGTGCACCTGAAAAAATCAGTGGCAATCAAGTCAGCGCAAAAATCGATGGTCGCCCTGATGGAGAACATTCTTCAGCGCGGGGTGGAGCAGGGCGTGTTCAGAGCGGGTGTCGATCCTGAGCAGCTGGTGATTACCATTGCGGCGGTAAACTACTATTACTTTAATAATAAATATACTGGCGCCATTTTGTTCGATCGTAATTTCATGGATGCTGATTCCCTTCAGCAGCGCCTTGATTTCAACGTCGAAACAATAATGCGGATATTACAGCCCTGATACCCGCATTACCCCACGATTCAAAGAGAAACAATAGCGGGGCGATCGACTTTCGGACAGAACTGCATGCGCTGCAGAATATCCTGTTCGAGATCAACCCCGCTCACCACCGCGACCAGCTCCACGCCGTCTTCCGTTAGCTTGAAAATCGCGCGCTCCGTGACGTACAGCACCTCCTGCCCGCGCTTTATGGCTTCCGGTCCGCTGAATGTGATATGACGCACCTTTTGCACCAGCTTAGGAATTTGCCCGTGGGATTCAATCTGTAACTGCTCCCCCTGCTGGCAAACCTGTAACCCTTTCGCTTCGAAGGTGCCGCAGAAAACCACCTTTTTGGCGCCGCAGGTAATATCAATGAAGCCGCCCGGCCCGACGATCGTGTCGCCAAGCTGCGAAACATTAACGTTGCCTTCCGCGTCCATTTCTCCCATGCCGAGGAAGGTGATATCCAGCCCGCCGCCGCAAAACAGATCGAACTGATCGAGCGAGCTGACAATGGCCTGCGGATACTTCGCCGCGCCGAACAGCGCGCCGTCGAGAAGCTGGCCGTTGTGAATACCCTGTTCCACCATCTGCCAACAGGAATCTACCAGCGATTTTTCCGCCATGGCCGAGATCCCGCCGGGGATGCCGAACCCGTAATTGACCCGCATATTTGGCTTCAGCTCCCGTACCGCCAGCCCCGAAATCAGGCGGCGAATACCCTCAGCCGGCGCGTCGAGCGGGTGCTCAGCCGGCGGGGCGACCTGACCGGAGATGGCCGGATCGTATTCGGCAAGATAGCTCTGTCGCTGCGCCGGACACTCGACGATATGGTCGATCATTACGCCGGGAACGGTCACTTTTCGGGCCGGGACAAAGTGCGCAGGCGTGGTGGATTTCACCTGGGCGATGACCATCCCGCCGTTGTTATGCGCGGCTAACGCGACGGCATAGGTATCCAGATCCGCCGGCTCTTCGCTGGTGGAAATATTCGCCACCGCATCCGCCTGTGAACCGTGAATCACCGCGACATCCACTTTAAAAGGCTTGTAGTGCAGCCAGGTTTTGCCGTCGAGCTCAATGCGCGAAACGATATTTTCGCAGGTGATGTCGTTGCATTTTCCACCGTTAATCAGCGGGTCAACAAAGGTCCCCAGCCCGACGCTGGAAATGACCCCCGGGCGCCCGGCGCCGCTTTCGCGATACAGCGTCATGATGATACCTGTGGGTAAGCAGTAGGCTTCAATCTCATTATTACGGGCCATTTTTTGCAGCTCGGATGACCACGACCAGTGCCCGCCGATGATCCGCTTGATGAGGCCCGGAATGGCCAGCCGTCCGAGACCGGATCCTTTGCCGTCGCCGATACCTAAGGCATGGATCAGGGTCAGATTCCGCGGATGCCCGGTCTCGCGATAGCGCGTCGCGATGGCCGCCATGATGTAGTCCGACTCCAGCAGCCCGCCGCCGGAGCCGGTGAAGGCAACGGTGGAGTTGTCTTTAATCAAAGCCACTGCGTCATCGACGCTTTTTAGTTTGCCGTGCATTCTCGTTACCCTCGTTGTTTCGATCTAAAATAAACTAACTAGTTAGTTACAATTGCAGAAAAAAAAGGAAGGATCAACGTCATTGATGGTGCTTTGTTATCCAGGTAACATTTTCGCAATACTTGCTCTGATATAACTATCTTGTTAGTTAATTAAATCATCAATCCGCAGGAGGGCTGGCATGGTTCCATCACAGAAGAATGCATTTGGTCGTACAGATATTCAGGTCACGGCAATGGGCTACGGCGCGGCACCGATTGGCAACATCTTTCGTCCGATCGGCGAGCAAGAGTCAGAAAAGATGATCCATCAGGCGTGGGACAGCGGTCTGCGCTATTTTGATACGGCACCGCTGTACGGACATGGCCTGAGCGAAGCGAGGATTGGCCACGGTCTGCGCTGGTATCCGCGCGATGAATACGTGCTCTCCAGCAAAGTCGGCCGTCTGCTGAAGCCGAAAAAACGCGGTGAATTTGATTCCGGGGCATGGGTCAATCCGCTGCCGTTTGAGGCGGTTTTTGATTATTCCTACTCTGCTACTATGCGTTCGATTGAAGACAGCCTGCAGCGCATGGGGCTGGAGCATATCGATATTGCCTTCATTCACGACTGTGATGTTTATACCCACGGCGATAAACAGCCTCACTATTTTCGTCAGGCGATGGACGGCGCGTGGCGTGCGTTGGCGCAGCTTCGGGATGAAGGGGTGATTAAAGCCGTCGGCATGGGCGTCAACGAGTGGGAGGTTTGCCATGCGGCGCTGCAGGAGGCCGACTTCGACTGTTTCCTGCTGGCCGGGCGCTATACGCTGCTGGAGCAGGAAGCGTTAAAAGCGTTTCTGCCGCTGTGCGAGGAGCGCAACGCGGCGGTGGTGATCGGCGGAGGATTCAACAGCGGGATTCTGGCGACCGGGGCGGTTGAGAACGCGAAGTACAACTACGGTCCGGCGAGCCAGGCGATTCTGGCAAAGGTGAGAAAAATTGAAAATGTCTGCCGCGATTACCAGGTCAGTCTGCCGGCGGCCGCGCTTCAGTTTGTGCTGGCCCATCCGGCGGTGCCCACTATTATTCCCGGCACTCGTACGGTGGCGCAGCTGGAAAACTGTCTGGAGTGGATTGCCGCGCCGATCCCGGATGATTTCTGGCGCACGCTGCAGCAGCAGGGGCTGCTGGATGAGGGCGCGCCCACGCCGGCAGATCGTCAGCCCTGAATAAAGAAACGGCATAAAAAAGGTGCTCTTGTTGAGCACCTTTTTTGATCCTGTCTGGCTTATTCGCGTCGCTAAAGCTTCACTCCTGCGCTATGCGCAGCTGGATTTTCAAATAGTGCGGCTGCGCGAGCAGGGAGGTGAAAACCTGCTGAATATCCTCCAGCGGGTGGACGGACTGGCAAAAGGGAGCGGTAATAAAGCGTTGATGCTGCAGCAGATGCAGCGCCTGGTGCATATCTTCCCCCATCCCGGCTACGCTGCCCTGAATCCTTTGCTCTTTTAAAATAATCTCCAGCGGCCTGATGGCGATGTCGGTTTCACCGTCGGTTAAGCCAAAGGCCAGCAGCCGTCCGCCGGGGCGCATAAACGTCAGCGCCTGTTTGTAGAGTTCGGGATGGCCGACGCTTTCTATGACCACATCGGCACCGCGGCCCTGGGTGAGCTGCTTTATTTGCTCCAGCGCGCGTTCCGGGTCGGTGATGACGCAGTCTGCACCGCACTGCCCGGCGAGCTCGGCGCGCTGCGGATTCAGCTCGACGGCAATAATCGGCGCGGCTCCCAGCAGGCGCGCCATCTGAATATGCATATTGCCCACCGGGCCTGCGCCGATGACCACTACCGACTCTGCCACGCTGAGGCCGATTTTTTTACCGGCGCGCACCACGCAGGAGAACGGCTCGGTCAAACAGGCAACGCTATCCGTAATCTCGTCGCCGACGGGAATCACCAGGCGGGCCGGCACGGCCACGTACTGTGCAAAAGCGCCGTGGGTGTGGATGCCGAGCTGGCGGATCTCCGGGCAGTTTAGCAACTCGTTGCGACGGCAATAATAGCAGTGGCCGCAGCTGATATTGATATCGGCAACCACCCGCTGGCCCGGCACCAGGGTCGCAACGCGACGGCCAACGGCAGCAATTTCCCCGCTAAATTCGTGGCCGGGAATTAACGGCAGCTTATCCTGGGCATAGTGGCCGTTATAGATATGGATATCCGTGCCGCAGATCGAGCACTGGCTGACGCGAATGAGGACCTCGTCATCGCCGTATTCGGGGACAGGAACCTGGCGAATTTCGAAATTTTTGGCGGCGGTAAGCACTGCCGCTTTCATTAATTTGGGGATCATGGCCGGCTCCGGTTATTTAACGGTAGAAATTTTGGAACGATCGATGGTCATCGCAATGGCCGCGATCATCAGCGCCCCGAAGAAGATCTGCTGGGCCTGCGCTTCAACGTTAAGGTAGGTCATGCTGGTGCGAATGACGGCGACGATGAGGGTGCCGATAAGCGTGCTCAGTACGCCGCCCACGCCGCCGGTCAGCGGCGTACCGCCGAGCAGCACCGCGACAATCGCCGGGAGCAGGAACTGATCGGCCATCGTCGGCGATGCGCCGGAAAGACGGGTCGCCAGCAGCACTCCGGCGGCGGCGGCGAACGCGCCGGCGATGGCAAAGGTGAGGATCTTCACCTTGACCACCTTCACGCCGCTGGCGAGCGCGGCGGATTCCCCGGCGCCAAGCGCCTTCATATGGCGTCCCAGCGCGGTACGTCTCTCCATCAGCAGCGCCAGCAGCAGCAGTACGGCGGCGATAACGATCTCCGTCGGCAGCGTAAAGACGGTGGTGGTCATCCAGCCCACCGTCTGGCTGCGAATATCCCCTGGAATATAAAACGCGCGCTGTCCGGAAATCACCTGTCCAGTAGCGTAGGCAATTCCTCCGACGGCGAGGGTGGTAATGAAGGACGATATTTTAAAACGCGTGTGCACCCAGCCGGATACGGCGCCGAACAGCGCGCCGATAGCCAGCGTAAGCGGAATAGCCAGCACGCCAATTTGCGATAGCAGAATGACCAGCACGACCGTTGACATGCTGGCAATCGACTGGGCGGATAAATCTATCCCGCCGATATAAATCACAAAGGTCATGCCAATCGCCATAATAAACAGCGTAGATGCATCCTGCAGCAGCTGGAATATATTGTCGGGCTTAAGAAAATCCGGGTTATAGAGGCTGACGAGGGCCACTAATACTGCCAGGGTCAGTATCGGTAAATAACGGGTGATTTTTTCACGCCCGGTCAGCGGCGGCCGCGTCGGGCTAGCGATATTATTGTTGGTCGGCACTGCTAATGAATCAGAACGGATTATTTTCATGGAAATGGGCCTTAATAACCTAGACGAAATGCTGCAATAATTCATATTGCTCCGGGCGCTTCTCTTCGCAGCCGGTAAACTGATGCATCAGTCGGCCGTCCTTAAAAATAGCGATGGTGTGGGAGAGGCCAATAGCCTCCTCCAGAGAGTCGGCTATCAGAATCACGCCGCACTGCTCATCGGTGAAGTCGCGTACTAAGTCATAGACGTCCTCTTTGGCACCGATATCGAGGCCGCGGGTAGGGTGGTCAAGCAGGATGATTTTCGCCTCAGCGGTCCGCCATTTCGACAGCACCACCTTTTGCTGATTGCCGCCGGAAAGCTTGCTGCACTGGGTATCAATACTGGCGGTTTTAATCGATAGTTTTTTAACCCACTGATTTGCCAGCCTGCGCTCGTGATGGACCTGCAGCAGCCCGCCGCGGGAATAGTCCTGCAGATTGGCGAGAGTAATATTTTCCACCACCGACATGCCTTCGACGATGCCCTCGATTTTGCGCTCACGAGGGATATATCCCACCCCCTCAGCGATGCTGTGGGTGGGGCTAAATTTGCGTACCGGTCTGCCGTTAAGGATCACCTCTCCCCGTTCCGGCTGCATCAATCCGAAGATAGAGCGGATGATCTCCTCGGTACCGGCGCCATCGGTTCCAACCAGCGCCAGCACTTCGCCGGCGTGTAGCGACAGCGAGACGTCTTTATAATGGCCCGGCAGCGAAATATTCTTTAACTCGACTAAGGTCGTCTCTTTGTTAATTCGGTGCTTACGATGTTCGCGATAATAGCGTTCGTCGATATCGCGACCGACCATCTGGCGCTGAATATTCACCACATCGAACCGGTCGCGGGTGAGCATATCCATGACCTGCCCATCCTTCATGACGTAGATGCGATCGGACAGCGCCATCACTTCATCAAGGCGATGCGAAACGAAAATAAAGGAGGCCCGGCTTTTGAGCTCTCTGACCAGCTCAAACAGCAGTTCTATTTCCTGGGCCGGCAGGACCGAAGTCGGTTCGTCGAGGAGGATAATTAAATGGCCGCTGCTTCTCTCCTCAAGGGTCAGGACCTTCGCCAGCTCTACCAGCTGACGTTGGGTAAAGGACAGCTCGGAAGTCATTGTCTGGGGATCGATATCCAGTTTGACTTTCGCCAGCTGCTTTCTGGCCGCTGTCGCCATCTTTTTCCAGTTAATCACACCCAGCTTTTTAAACGGCTGTTCAAAACCGAGAAAAATATTCTCCATTACGCTCAGATTGGAGATAAGCGACTGCTCCTGAAAGACCATCCCGATCCCCTGCATCATGGCATCGCGCGGGGTGCGAAAGACCACCGGCTGACCGTTGATCAGCAATTCGCCTTTATCATGCTGATAGGCGCCGTAAATTATCTTCATCAGCGTCGATTTGCCGGCGCCATTTTCACCGACCAATCCGACAATTTCACCGGGATTAATTTGCAGATTGATATTCTGCAAGGCCAGTACACCCGGGAACGATTTACCCACATTTTTGAATTCAAGCATAATCGTCACTTCACTATTTGCAGACGTTTACGATTAGTGACTAATGCCACCGAGATGATAACCAGAGCGCCGAGAACGCCTTGCTGGATATAGGTCGGGAAGCCGACCAGCACCATGCCGTTGTTAATGAC
The DNA here is from genome assembly GCF_024810075.1 of Klebsiella sp. BIGb0132. NCBI lineage: Bacteria > Pseudomonadati > Pseudomonadota > Gammaproteobacteria > Enterobacterales > Enterobacteriaceae > Klebsiella > Klebsiella sp. BIGb0132. The sequence continues at coordinate 38,640 of NZ_JANUDW010000011.1, forward strand.
GTTGATAATCAGTACCCCAACCAGGCTTTGCCACACGCCGCCGTTGCCGCCCATTAAGGAGGTGCCACCGACGACGACGGAGGTGATGGCGATAAAGGTATATCCATCGCCAAGGTTGCTGGCGACCGAGCCCAGGCGGGCGACGGCAAAGACGGCACCCAGGCCGTAAAACGCGCCGGCCAGCGCAAAGCCAAGCACGCGAATACGTTTTACCGACAGGCCAGACGCGTAGGCCAGGTGCTCGCCGCCTCCGATGGCATAAAAATTACGCCCCAGCGCGGTATAGCGCTGAATAAACCAGGCAAACAGCAGGGCCGCCCCGGCGAGATAGACCATTAGCGGGAAATCAAAAATACGCTCGGTCAGCAGTAATCTGAATACCGGGTCGGGGAGGGGAATACGTTCGCCGCCGGTCGTCACCATCGTGACGCCAATTAAGCTAAAACCGATACCCAGGCTAACCAGGAATGAGGGGATTTTAAGCTTTACGTGAATAAGGCCGTTGACCAGCCCGCAGGCTGCTGAAATAAGGATCGCGGCGGGGATCGCCAAATAACCGAGTTCGTTAAAACCGCCCAGCTTCACCATGATGATTGCCAGCATGGAGCCGCAGAAAGCCATAATGCCTTCAATTGACAGGTCGATCGAACCCATAATAATGATAAACGTCACGCCAATGGCAATCATTAACGGTGCGGCGCTGGCGGTCAGTAAACGTGAGAAGTTACGCACGGATAAAAAACCCGGGTAGACAACGCTGATGATGGTGCAAAGCAGCAGCAGCACCATCAGCGGCGCCCATTTGCGCAAAAAATCTTTGTAGCCTGAATGTGATGACATGATCGACCTTCACTCATTGAATTTATAACGTCTTCATCGACAATAAATATCTGCAGAAGAGTGGGGGAACTACAATTTGCGATATTGAATAGGCCCCTTCGACGCCTGCCAGAAATTATTCCAGTCGTTCACCGGCGTATTGACGATATTGTCCTGATACCATTTCTGCGCATCGTCTTTGGTTATCATGATCGTCGGACCGTAAAATTCGCGATGCTCATGCGGCTCAGCGGAGGGTTTGAAGCTGCCGATAGCCGCATGGTGAGCCAGTGAAAGCGCAATGCCTCCTGCCCAGTACGGGTCGGTGCTTACGGTGCAGAGGATTTCACCGCTGATGCACAGCTTGACGGCGTCCGGGGTGCCGTCGTAGGAGACAATCGGGATCTGTCCCGCCAGCCCTTCGGCACGCAGAGCCTCAATAATGCCGAGGGTCATGCTGTCGTTGGAGGAGAAGATACCTTTGATATCATCCCCGAAGCGGGTGAGCATCGTCGACATCATGTCGTTGGCTTTCGAGGTGCTCCAGTCCGCATCCTGCCAGTCCAGCAGCTTGATATCCGGGTTCTCCTGCAGCTTGTGCATCAGCCCCGCTTTACGCTCAATCGCCGGGACGTTGGAGGCGATCCCACCCAGCCCGACGATCCCGCCTTTTTTCCCCATTGCGTCAAACAGCAGCTGCGCGCACTGCTGCGCCGGTTCGAAATCCGACCAGCTGATGTGGGCCACGTAGTTGTCACCAAAATCCCAGGGATGCAGATCGTCGGTTTTGTTCCAGATGGTGGTAATAAACGCGCCGCGCTGCTGGCAGGCGGTCACGACGGCCCGCGCGTTAGGGGCATCGTTAGGATCGCAGCCGATCGCCAGCTTCCCTTCGGTTTTGGAAAGCAGGGCTTTGATATCCGAAAGCACCTTCTCGTTATTGCCACCGTTAATCAGGCTTACCATCGTCGCGTTTTGCGTTTGCGCATAAGACTTCCCGCCGGCGGCAATCGCGTTCCAGTAGGAGTTGTCAGGATCGCGATAGCCCCAGGCCAGCGTGAGGTTTCCGCCTTCAGCCGCCATGGCTTTTGAGAGCGGGCTGATAAGCGGAAGCGCTGCCATGCTGCCGATTCCGAGGGCACTTTTCAGCAGGAATTCACGTCGGCTAATCACGCTTTGTTCAACGAATTTTTTAATAAATGACATAGCGATATTTCCTGTCTTTTCGGTTTACATGAAGGCGTTAACCCGATGAAAAATACGTTACATGTAAATAACTAATTACTTACAATTTGATGATATATCACCCGAGAAAGTAATTGGCAATGAAGCGCTTTGCGATTGGTTTAGGTGACATTTTTATCCGGATAAAAAACGCCTACTATCCTGTTTTTTCTTATTATTTTTAAATGTTCCCGTTACGAATGCGTAAATGTTTCTCCGCGGCTGTTTTAGCGGCGATTGGCTCTTATCAATATGATTTATATTATTTTTTATCAGTTTTACCCTCCCAGGCTGTTTTGCTTGCGTTTGCGATATCAGTCACAAAGATTTTGCGGGCAATCTCCACCCGCCACGCGTGGATTGTGCAGATCTCATATTTGCACATTGTAAGTAACTATTTATTTACAAGTGGTGAAGGTGATCGCTATGATTTCGGCGTATTCTCACTCCACAATGGGACAAGACATGACCGTTACAACACGACAGGTAGCGTTTATCACCGGCGGAGCGCGCGGCATCGGTTTTGAGATTGCCGCAAAGCTGGCGCAGGTGGGCTTTGATATTGCGCTGAACGATTATCAGGATTCTGCGGCGCTGCAGGCATCGGTAGCACGGCTAAAGGGCTGGGGCGTCAACGCCGTTGCCGTGCCCGGCGACGTGGCGGATATCAGCCTGCACGACAGGATGCTGGCGCGGGCGGAGCATGAGCTGGGTCCGCTGACGACCTTTGTCAACAACGCCGGCGTATCGGTGACCAGCCGCGGCGATCTCCTCGACGTGACGCCGGAAAGCTACGATCGCTGCCAGGCCGTTAACGCCCGCGCCACGTTCTTTCTCTGCCAGGCTTTTGCCCGGCGCCTGCTTGCCGGTACCTGCTCTCCCGAACTGCACTACAGCCTTATCGTCGTCTCTTCCTCGAACGCCTCTGCGGCCTCCATCAACCGGGGGGAGTACTGTGTGTCAAAGGCCGGGGCGGCGATGGTGGCAAAACTATTCGCCTCGCGCCTCGCCAGGGCGGGGGTGCAGGTGTTTGATATTCAGCCGGGGCTGATTGCTACCGAAATGACGCAGCCTTCGCTGGCAATCTATCAGCAGCGCGTCGATGAAGGCTTAACCCTGCTGCCGGAGCTGGGCACCCCGGCTCAGATAGGCACGATAGTCACCACTCTGGCCAGCGGCGGGATGCCCTATTTAACCGGCCAGGTGATTAGCGCCGACGGCGGAATGCTGGTCTCCCGTTTCTGATTGATAGCAGGTAAATCGTGATGAAAATAATTATTGCCCCGGACTCCTTTAAAGAGAGCCTTTCCGCCAGCGCCGTTGCTGATGCCATCGAGCGGGGGCTGCGTCGAGCCCTGCCTGACGCGGAGTGCGTAAAGCTGCCGATAGCTGACGGCGGTGAGGGCACGGTTGATGCGCTGATAAACGCGACCTCAGGCCAGCGGATTTCGGTCGCGGTAACCGGGCCGATGGGGACGCCGGTGAACGGCTTTTTCGGCCTGCTTGGCGAAGGGAAAACGGCGGTCATTGAGGTTGCTGCCGCCTGCGGCCTGCAGTGGGTTGCTCCGGAGGACCGGGATCCGCTGTTCGCCACCAGCTACGGGGTTGGGGAGCTGATTAAAGCGGCACTGGATCGCGACGTCGATAAAATAATCATCGGCCTCGGAGGCAGCGCTACCAATGAAGGAGGGATTGGGATGCTGCAGGCATTGGGCTGCCGCTGTACCACCGCCGCGGGGGAGGACGTACCCTGGGGCGCCGGAGGGCTTGATGAGCTGGCTGACATCGATCTCAGCGGCCTGGATCCGCGATTAGCCCGGGTGGAGCTGCTGTTGGCCTGCGACGTCAACAATACGCTGCTCGGCGAGCGGGGCGCGACCGCGGTCTTCGGTCCGCAAAAAGGGGTAACCGCGCAAACGGCGGTGAGGATTGAAAGTAACCTGGCGCGGATTGCCACGATCCTCAAAACCAGCTTCGGAGACGATATCGCCAGCCTCAAGGGCGGTGGTGCTGCCGGTGGGATCGGCGCCACGCTGCAGGGCGTTCTGAACGCAGAGATGGCCAGCGGGATCGATATTGTGCTCAACACGCTGCATTTCGATGCGCAGGTGCGCGATGCCGATTTGGTCATTACCGGCGAGGGGCGGCTTGATGCACAGACCGGTGGCGGTAAGGGGCCTGCCGGCGTCATCAGCCGCGCTCATGCCCACGGTTGCCCGAGCATCGCGCTGGCCGGTTCGCTCGGCAGCGGATATGAAGCACTGTATGAACTCGGTCTCATTTCAGCGTTTTCGCTGGTCCCCGGCATTATTTCTTACGAGCGCGCCCTACGAGAAGCCGCCACCCTGCTGGAGTCGACGGCGTTTAATATCGCCTCGCTCTGGCAGCAGGCGGCGAATCAGCCGCTTCGCCGCTAAAACCGTCCCCTGAGGAAAAAGATATGAATATTCTCTATCGGCCTGAATTTATCCGCGGTTTTGGCACCTATAAGCTGCGCGGAGAGCGGTTAACCGCCGCCTTAGGGCATGCGCTGAGCATTGGCTATCGGGCGATCGATACCGCGCAGATGTATGAAAATGAAAAGGAGATCGGGCAGGTATTAAGCCGGTCTTCCGTTGCGCGCGATGAGCTTTGCATTACGACAAAGGTCCTGCCGGCGAACTATCGCCAGGCGCTGTTTATGGCTTCGGTTGCGCAAAGCCTGGCAGCGCTTAACGTTGAACAGGTGGATGTGCTGTTGCTGCATAGTCCGCCCAGGCAGAACTTCGGCGCCACGCTGCGTTTGCTGGAGCAGGCGCAGCGGCAGGGGCTGACGAAATATATTGGCCTGAGTAATTTCTCCGCTGAGCAGATGGCTGCTGCCCGGGACGAGATCGCCACCCCGCTGGTCGTCAACCAGGTAGAGTTCCATCCGCTGCTCGACCAGGGCAGCCTGCTGCAGGCCGCGGCAGAGACAGCGATCCCGCTGTCCTCGTACTGTTCGATAGCCCGGGGGGAAGCGCTTAACTATCCGCTTATTCAGCGGCTGGCGGACGCCTATGCCAGGACGCCGGCACAAATTATTCTGCGCTGGATTTTACAGTCGGGCATCCAGTCAAACACCATGTCATCCAATCCTGTCAGAATAGCCGAGAACTTTGCGATCCTTGATTTCACCCTGTCCCATATCGATATGCAGCAGATAGCGGAATTAAAAATCGCTAACTATCGCGTTGTGGCGGTGTAGCTATGTTAACTCGCGGCCCGCGTCCGGTGGGGAAGGGGAGTCCTTCTTCTCCGCTTAGCTTATTGCGACAGGGTGAGCGTGCCTCAGGCTAAAGCAGACATCCGCCGGCATCTGCCTTTCCCTCATTCCGCCTCTAGCCCTCGCTGTTTTCCAGCGCCAGCTGACGCTGCACCGCAAGCAGGGTTCGCCGACGGATCCAGCCGCTGGCCGGGCGGATAATTCCCCAGTAGCAGGCGAAGCGCCGTTTTACCCGTGGGGTAGGGCAGTGCACGAAGGTCTCGGTGACCAGCCGGTGCTCGCCGTCGACCGTGACGACCCGAAAACACAGAATAAGCTTCGCGGCATCAGCCTCGTTAAAGCGGGCGAACGCTTCGGCGTCGGCGAGGCGATGAACCGCCATCGTGGGCCGCCAGAACTGGCCGGTAAGTCCGAGAACCAGCTCCCGGCTGGTTTGATGCAGCGGGGTGAATGTGGCAAAGCCAAAATCATTGACGTCAACGGTGTGGGGGGAGCGATGCTGCGTAAAACGCTGATAGCATCTGCCGGGTAATTTACGCAGTTTTAGCAGCGCGTTAATAATCGGGTCCGCCGTCATGTCCAGGTTCTGTACCGCCTGAATTATGGTGCCGGGCTCAGCCGCAATAGGCGCGGATTGATGATGCTCATAAAAGCTAAAATTGACTAACCAGCGCGGAGGATCCGGCCAGCGCAGGTATGTCCGCGAAGTGACGTAGCCTAAAAAAATCATGATAACCTCCGTTTAGTGCATGAGTGGCAACGACAGCCAGCAGACTACATCGTCAGCGACATGGTTTAGCATAATACGCCGGCGCGTGCGACTGCCAGCAATGAGGAGGAGCTTAAGGACAGGCGTTGTGACGGGCTGGAATCAGTTCCGCTCGTGCCCGTACAGGGCTGAATCATCTTAGGGAGTGGGGAACGAGGTCGTCACTCAGGAGTCGATTGGGTGAGGAGATCAACGGAGTAGATACAAAAAGCAGATACAAAAAGCAGATACAAAAAAGCCCTGACCGTTGCAGCCAGGGCTTTTAAGGAACTACTGATTTAAGATTTAACATTCATGGACTTAATATGGGTACTACTTATGATACTGCTTTAAATGTACACGTTTATCACAGATAATATTGGGTGCTGGTACTAACTAAACCTCCCTCTATTTTCTCGTTACTTTACCCCACCATTTTCATTACCTTCAAAAATGGCACTTTAAACAAGTACATCCCCTCGCGACATATACTCTTTGATGCGTGGCTTGACTTCCATTGCGATCTCTTAACTTAACTAACGTACCCAACTCAATCGCAAGCAATAACTTTAAAAACATAGCCTTACATCGTCGCGCTACTTCCCCAGATTTGCGATTAACTACCTTAACTACGTGGCCTTAAAACATTACCGATGTAAAAAAACGCTTCTTAGCATCCGTAATCCCATACAACAAAATACGTGGCCTTTATCGCAAATTACTTTTGTTACCTTACTAACACTTTCAACTTATAACAGCGAACTACCACTTCACCGCTGTTGATTCCTAATTTACCCATTTTGAAAGTAGTGTCAATACTGTTTTTAAAGACATGCATTTATTTACAGCAAATATAGCTGCAGGGGGCTAGGTTGTGTCTGATAAGCCTCTTATTTTTTGCTTAGGTGAGCATGATGCTGAGGTATTTCCTGAAGGCTTCATGAACCACAAAAAACCTAACCGACGGTGAAGCGCAACAATCACAAACACAGGTTGGCAGGGGCGCATTGACGAGACGCTGGTGGGAGAGGGCGCGGCGTTCGGCGAACGTACCATTCTTACCCGCTCGGCGAACTCGACAAAAGCAAGAAGCCCGCTTAAGTTTCCTTAAGCGGGCTTCTTTAATATGGCTCCTCTGACTGGACTCGAACCAGTGACATACGGATTAACAGTCCGCCGTTCTACCGACTGAACTACAGAGGAATCGTGTGGGGTCGTATCTTAGCGGCGAAAAAATTTTTGTCAAACATCTATTCTGCCCCTGTCGACCAACCGCCGCTTCTATCAACAATTTGTTGTAATTACCGACAATTTAGAAGGAAAAATGCTTTGCAGGATTAGCATTTCTCTATCATCATTTGAAATGTAGTTTCAACTTTTCTCACTAAGGTCTCCCTTGAACGTCACATCCGCAGCACGCAGGGTCGTAGAACGAACAACCTGGTTCAAAAAACGTAAGAGTTATCGCGTACTTTACTGGCGTGAAATCAGCCCGCTGGCGGTCCCCATCTTGCTGGAAAATAGCTGCGTTTTGCTGATGGGCGTAGTCAGTACGTTCCTGGTGAGCTGGTTGGGTAAAGAGGCGATGGCCGGGGTGGGCCTGGCCGACAGCTTTAATATGGTGATCATGTCGTTTTTTGCCGCCATCGATCTCGGTACGACGGTGGTGGTTGCCTTTAGCCTCGGCAAGCGCGATCCGCGACGCGCGCGCGCGGCGGCGCGGCAGTCGCTGGCAATTATGACGCTGTTCTCCATTCTGCTGGCGGTGGTGATACACGCCTTTGGCAAAGAGATTATTAATATTGTCGCCGGCGACGCCTCGCCCCAGGTTAAGGATATGGCCTTAATCTATCTGGAGCTGACGGTGCTGAGCTACCCGGCGGCGGCGATTGCGCTGATCGGCAGCGGCGCGCTGCGCGGGGCAGGCAATACCAAAATTCCGCTATTGATTAACGGCGGAATGAACATCATCAACATTATTATCAGCAGCATCCTGATTTACGGCATTTTTTCGTGGCCAGGACTCGGCTTTGTCGGCGCAGGTTTGGGGCTGACCATCGCGCGTTACATCGGAGCAGTGGCGATCGTGTGGGTACTAGCCGTCGGCTTTAACCCGGCGCTGCGCATCTCGCTGAAGAGCTATTTCAAACCGCTTAACTTTGCCATTATCTGGGAAGTGATGGGCATTGGCATCCCGGCGAGTATCGAATCGGTGCTGTTCAACGGCGGCAAGCTGTTGACGCAGATGTTCGTCGCCGGCATGGGCACCAACGTCATTGCCGGCAACTTTATCGCTTTCTCCTTCGCCGCGCTGATTAACCTGCCGGGAAACGCGCTGGGCTCCGCGTCGACCATCATTACCGGCACCCGACTGGGAAAAGGCCAGATTGGGCAGGCGGAGCGCCAGGCGTGGCACGTCTTCTGGCTATCGACCATCATCCTGACGGTCATTGCGTGGGGAACCGCGCCGTTTGCTAACCTGATCGCCTCGTTCTATACCAGCGAAGAGGACGTCAAAGTGGTGGTTAAAGAGCTGCTGTGGCTGAACGCCTTCTTTATGCCGATTTGGGCGATGTCCTGGACCCTGCCGTGCGCGTTTAAAGGCGCTCGCGACGTACGCTACACCATGTGGGTGTCGATGCTGGGGATGTGGGGCTGCCGCGTCGTGGCGGGCTATACGCTGGGCATCGTACTCGGTATGGGCGTGATTGGCGTCTGGCTGGGGATGGTGCTTGACTGGGCGGTACGCGGCGCGCTGTTCTACTGCCGGATGGTCAGCGGGCGCTGGCTGTGGAAATATCCGCGAAGCAAAAGCCAGGTGCGCGAAACTTAACCATTTTCTGGGCGAAACGACAAATTTCGCCCAAAGTGGAGAATAAATCGGCAAACGGTTTGAAATGTGCGAAACAGCCTTTGACAAGGCCGGGCGTCGCCGTTAATATTCGCCCCGTTCACACGATTCCTCTGTAGTTCAGTCGGTAGAACGGCGGACTGTTAATCCGTATGTCACTGGTTCGAGTCCAGTCAGAGGAGCCAAATTTAAGAAGCCTGCTTAGGAAACTAAGCAGGCTTTTTGTCGTTTGCAGCGCTGTCGATTCACGAGGGAAATTGCCCTTCGTGCGGGATTTCCCGCCTGCCCGCGTCCGGTCTCAAACGGTCCGGACGGCGGGGTGACTGTTTTTACCCTCGCGGTTCGCGACCCGCGCGCTTATCCTTCCCGCGCCGGTCGTCGAACTGCAGCAGCCTTCCGGTATTCAGCAGCACCAGCAGAGTGCTGAGGTTGTGCAGTATCGCCGCCACCAGGGCGCCCGCCGCGCCGAGCAGCCCCATCGCCGCGGCAATTACGATTAAAATCGTCCAGCCAAGGCCGATAAAGACGTTGACCCGCAGGGTGGCGCGGCACCGGCGGCTGAGCCTTACCGCCAGCGGCAGACGGCGTAAGTCGCCGCCGGTCAGCACCACGTCGGCGGAGGCCAGCGCGATATCGGCGCCGTTGCTGCCCATCGCAATACCGACGGCACCGGCCTTGAGCGCCAGCGCATCGTTGATCCCGTCGCCAACCACCATCGGGCGCCATCCTTCACTGACGGCCCGCTGCACCTGCTGCAGCTTTTCGGCCGGCAGCACTTCGGCCGCCAGCTCGTCGATGCCGGTCCGCTGCGCCACGCGCTGCGCGACGGCCAGGCGATCGCCGGTCAGCAGCAGGAAGCGGCCGATGCCGAGGTTTTGCAGCATTCCGATGGCCTCCGGCGCCTCGGGGCGGATGGTATCGTCGAGCAGCAGCCAGCCGAGAAAAACGCCGCCTTCCGCGAGACCGACCGTCGGGCCGTCGTGGTCGGGGAGCGGGGCGACCGCGATCCGATAGCGGTCAAAGAGCTCTTTTCGCCCCAGCAAAGCCCGGCCGGCAGCGGTGGTGGCGACGACGCCCAGCCCCTGAATCTCCTCCACGTCGCGCAGCGTCATCTCTTCATCATCTGCAGGAAGGGCGCCAACCATCGCCCGGCTCACCGGATGATTACTCGCCGCGCCCAGCGCCGAGGCCAGCCGCAGCAGAGATTCGCGCGGACGCGCGGTTGTCGGGATAACGTCAACCAGCCGCAGCCGCCCCTGGGTCAGGGTGCCGGTTTTATCAATAATGACCGCATCAACGTCCGCCAGCTCCTCAAGAAAGGCCGCGTTGCGGATCAGGATGCCGTGCCGGGCAGCCACCGCGATCCCCGCCATCGAGGTGGCCGGGGCGGAGAGCACCAGGGCGCAGGGGCAGGCCGCGACCAGCACCGCCAGCATCGCCTGGCTGTCGTAGGTCAAAAACCAGGTCGTCGCGGCGATCAGCAGCACGAGGATCAGATAGTGTCCGGCGTAGCGTTCCAGCATTCGGGTGATGGGCGGTTTTGCCTGCTCGGCGTCCTGCATCAGCGCCAGCACTTTCCCGAGGGTAGAGTGCTCGCCCGTATGGGTAATCTCGACGCGCAGCAGGCCGTTGAGATTCAGCGTTCCGCCGAAGACCGACATTCCGGGGCCGACCTCCGCCGGGACCGATTCACCGGTAATGGACGCCACGTCGAGGCTGGCATTACCGGAGAGGATCTGCCCATCGGCGGGAATTTGATCGCCAGGGCGAACCTCAACCACGTCGCCGGGGCGCAGCTGCTGGCTGCCGATATTTTCCAGCGATCCGTCCTGGCGCAGGCGTCGCGCCCGGCTGTGCGCCAGCTTGCTCAGCCCGGCGATGGCCTGGCGGGTTCCCATGACGCTGCGCTCTTCCAGAATATGGCCGAAAATCATGATCACCGGCAGCAGCGCGGCGGTCATCAGATCGCCCAGCGCCCACGCCCCCAGCATCGCCAGCACGATCAGCAGGTCGGTCACCCCGTGGAGATCCGGATGCAGCAGGCTGTGCCAGCCGGCGCGAAATACCGGCACGGCAACCAGCAGCCAGGCAACGCCGGCCAGAATATCGCCGATCGCCGGCTGATCCGGCGCCACGGCGCGCCAGAGCAGGCTGAGCAACAGCAGCCCGATGGTTATCATCGCCAGCGTCAGCCGACGCGCCATCCGCCGCTGCTCCGCCGGGGTCTGGAGATGATTGCTGAAGTGAATATGTCCGTGGCTGCACGACTGGCTCATGGTGATTTCTCGCTGGCCGGCGGGGTGGCCGGCTGGGGGGGAAGGCCCTGGAGGATCAGGCGGCTGTCGTCTCCGGGGGCGACGGTAATAACCTGTCCGGCCTGCGACAGAATGCGGCTGACCGCATCGCGCCACAGGCGCAGCAGCAGTCCGCCATCGCTGCCGTCGCGCCGGGTTTGCGCCAGCTGCAGGATGGTTCGGGTATCAACGCTGGCCTTCGCCAGGGTCTCCTGGCGGCCGGCTTCTGCCTGCTGGATGGTGCGATCCGCCTGCTGCTGCGCCTGCTGGCTCAGCAGCGTGGCTGCGGTTCGCGCGCTGGCTATCTCTTTATCGGCCTGCTGGCTGGCGGTCAGCACGGCGTTGAAGGCCGCCACCGCGTTAGCCGGCAGGGATGAAACGATATCGACGCGCTCAATGACGATGCCCGGATCGTTGCCGCCGGCGGCCATCTGCGCCAGGCTTTGCGCCATGTTATGCCTGAAGTCGCTGCGCAGACGGATGCGCTCCTCCGCCGAGTGACGGTCGTTCTGCTGGCTCTCCGGTCTGGCAACCAGAATCGCGTCCAGGCCGCGCTCCATGCAGACGACCGCGGCGGCGCGTTCGGTCAGGCGATCGATCAGCGGCGCGATATGCGCCCGTTGGAGCGCGAAGCGGACAGGGTCGCTGACCCGCCAAAATACGCGGACGTCCAGCTGCACCACGCCTTCGTCGCCGGTTAACAGATAGCCTGCACCGGCGCCGGCATCGCCGTCGCGCTCCCAGTTGTTGATCTGCTCCAACTGCTGGTCGCGGCGCAGCACCGCCACGTCTCGTTCGAGAATGCGTTCGGCGGCCGGCACCAGCTCAATGCTGTTGACGGGATGCGGCCAGGCAAACAGCAGCCCCGCGTTCGCCACGCGGATCGGCCTGCCAAACTGAAAGACCACCGCCCGGCTGTCGGGGGCCACCGGATGGATACAGGAGAACAGCCACGCGCCGGCGGCAAGGATCGCCGCGCCGTACAGCGTAAAGAAGGCGATGCGGTACGACTGTCCCCAGGGCGTTGAGCCCGGCGATGCTGAGGTCATGGCTGCGGCGTCCCGGTCAACGGCGTGGGGCCCTGCACCAGGGTGCGGAACGGTTCCGCGTCGGTGCGCAGCACCAGGCGGGTGCTGGCGTTAACAATCGTGCTCAGCGTATCCAGCGAACGCAGCAGGTCGTACAGCTGCGGGTCGCTGGCCCGCGCCTTGCCGTAGATGCTGGCCGCGTCGCGCTGGGCGTCGGCGCTGATGGCCGCCGCTTTCACCGCGGCGTCGGCCTGCAGAATGCGCGCATCGCGATCCGCCCGGGAGTGGATTTCCGCCGCCTGACGTTTGCCTTCGGCGGTGCGTTCGGTGGCGATGGTTTCGCGCTCGGCGCGCATGCGGTCCACCGTGGCGTTCAGCGTGACGGCCGGCAGGGTCAGACGCTCGATCCCGGTCTGGATCAGCTCAATGCCGTAGCTTTTCAGCAGCTGGGCCTGCAGCTGCGACTGCAGCTGGCTCTCCAGCTGGGCTATTTTGACCTTTTTAGCATCGACGTTAACGATGTCCGACAGCGCGTAGCTGCTGGCGGTGGTCTCCAGCGCGGAGCCGACAAAGGTGCGGATTTGGCGGGCGGCCTCATCCGGCTGGTTCTGCACGGCGCGGATAAAGCGCAGCACGTTATCGTTATCGGGTTTGACCTTCCAGATAACCCAGGCCTGCACCAGCACCCGCAGGCCGTCGCGGGTGCCCACGTCCTGCAGGCCGCTGGAGGTGGAGCGAATGCGCAGATCGACGTCGAGCGGCGTTTCAAAAGGCGCCGGCAGCCGCCACGCCAGACCGGGCGCGAGCAGGACGCGTACCGGATCGCCAAAGCGGGTCACCACGGTGGCGCTTCCGGCGTGGACCTCCAGCAGGCAGGCGGTTAGTACCGCCAGTGTGACCAAAAATGCCGCCACGGCGAGGCGAATACCGCGCCTGCGGTGCTGCGGGGCGGGTGGAGCGATCTGCCGCTTAACGGCGTTTGGGGGGACGTGGGTGGCGGCTATCGCGCGGATCTTCATGGTGTGCTGGCCTTCTGTGGGGCGGTACTGTCGGATAAAGCGGGATACTGACGGAGATCGAGCACCGGCTCGCTGCTTCCCTGGAGATGGCTATCAAGGATCAGCAGCGGGGTATGGGCCAGCGCCTGGCTCAGTATGTGATAGCGTCTCTCGGTAATAAACGCCTCGCCGGCCTGCTGCCACGCCTGCCGTTCCGCGGTGAAGGTCACCGCGGCGGCCCGGGCCTGCGACAGGTTTTCGGCGGCGGAGGCCTCGGCGTTATTCAGGCCGCTCAGGGCATTACGCTGCGCCTCGCGGCTGACCTTCTCCGCATAGCCCTGTTCGCGGGCAATTAGCGCGTTTGCCGCGATCTGCGCGGCCTGCACTCCGTGGTAGGCGTTGGCCGCCCCGGCGGGAGGATGGATGGCCTCAATGCGGGTGAACAGCAGCTCCACGCCGGTATGCAGGGCGGTAAGACGCTGCTGGATTTGCCGGCTGAGCTCGCTGGCCAGCGTCGCCCGCTGCTCGTCAAGCAGTCCATCGAGCTGCTTGCTGGCAAACTGGGTCACCAGAATCTGTCGGGCGAGGCTGCGAATCATCCCCGCCAGGTCTTCGGTCTGGTACTGGCTGTTGAGCGCATCGCGATCGCTAAGGCCAATGCGCCAGATCACGCGGATATCCATATTCACGATCTGGAAGTTCTGCTGGTCCATGGCGGCGCTGGCGATGACCTGGGACTGGTCCGTGGCGTGGCTGCTATCCCACAGCCGCCAACTGCTCTGCGGAGCCGGGCCTTCTGCGGCGTCATCGGGCTGGCGATCCGGCTGCGCTGCCTCGGTGATATCGCTGAGCTGGAGTTCATGCACCGCGCCGTTCTCAACGGCGACCACCCGGCCAAAAGGCCACGGCAGTCCGGCGTGCAGGCCGGGTGCCAGTACGGCGATCGGCCGGCCAAAACGCTCGTATATCCCGCGCTGATGTAGCCCCACCTCCGTTAGCCCGCTGAACAGCCAGCCCAGCGCCGCGATGCCCAGGGTCACCGGTACAAGCCGGCGACCCATCAGACGAAAGGCGTGGATCTGACGCAGATCGACGCCAAAGCGCTGCTGAAATGAGTCCAGAGCGTGCAGCAGCGGCCGCGGCGGCCACTGATACTGTGCGGCCAGCAGGCTGCGGGTCAGAAAGCGGGGAGCGGAGTCCGGCGCAGGGGGAGAGGCCAGCGCGGCCAGGGCGCGCAGCGCATACTCCAGCGCCACCAGCAGGATCGTCAGGCTCGCCAGCTTAATGCCCCACAGCGCGGGGGCGGGGGCGGGGAACGCCATCGCCGCCAGCAGGGAGAGGGTGAGCAGCAGAAAGAGGCTGAGCATCAGGCGGGCAAGCCCCACGTGCTGCTGCCGATGAGGCCAGCCGCGAAGGGGGCGGAAGCTGAGCATGCGTTCGAGCAGCAGCAGCGTAAAGCAGAGCAGAATAAAGAAGCCGACGGCGATCGGCCGCGGGGCGTCGGCCAGCTCAACGGGCCGGGCGTCCGCGATATTGGCGATGGCAAAGGCGCTGGCGAGCGCAGCGGCGATCAGGGTGGTGGCCAGATGCTGATGAAAATGGCGAAGCCAGGCCTGCGCGTTTTCCGGCAGCAGCCGGCGCAGAAGCGTCGGCTCCTCCTCCGGGCTCCCGGCGGACGGTGGGGCCTGCCTCCCGCCGCCTTCGCAGCGCAGCGCGTTTTCGACAAACGCCAGCGCGACCAGCACCGCGGCGAGCATCAGGCGCGTGACGGGAAGCCAGAACCCGGTGACGGAAAACAGCGCCAGGAACAGATAAATCGCGCCAGCGATGGCGAGAAGGGCGTACAGAATGGCCTGCGCGATGAGCAAACGCCGGCTTCGCGAAGCGGCCCGAGGGCTACTCTCGGGTAGAGGGGGCTGCGCCATAGACTCTCCAGTTGATCCGTCCCTGCCCGACGCAACCCGGGCAAACGATCTGCTGAAGTCACCGCTGAGACGAAGAACCGATGGTGTTATATGATAACATCCGCAATATAAACAAAGCGCCCGGTCCTGGATAGCCTGCGACCAGCGTAAAGGTGGATGTTATATTGTAACAATGTATTTATTGTGCAAGATAGCGCTGGCGCCGAACGGGCGCTGTGGTAGGGTTTTCTCATCAATAACTGGGCCGGGACGCGTTTCTAAGATGAAAATTTATCGCATAGTACTTTTAACCGTTGCCGTGAGTTCCCCGACGGCCTGGGCCTTCCAGGCTAAAAGCGTGGCTTCTGCGGAGGTGAGCGCCGCCGAGCTGAGAAAATCGGAAGATAACATCGTCAGCAATTTTTATAGCCACAACGACGCCGGCTTCCAGACTTCCACCTTAGGCACCTGCAGTGCGACGCCGGTTCCCGGCTGCCACTGCGCCTTCTGCACCATGCTGCGCGGCGGCGCGTAACCCGTTTTTCTCCACAGAGCCTTAGCGGTTATTGTTGATGGCTGGTTGAGGGGGAGTCGCGGACAATAGCGTCGCCTTCCCCTTTTTAACCCGCAGAGAAAGCTGATGTTTAAAATCATTTATCTGGCCGCCGTTATGGCCATGCTGTCAGGATGTTCAGGCTTTATCGATAAGGTCAAAAATACCGAACTGAAAGAGGAATATTTCTCCGCCAGCGTAGACCGCACCCAGGGATGTCTGCAGTATCAGTCACTCCGCCATCAGTTTTATCTTGAGCAGGACGATCCGCTGCCCAACGGTGATAAAAGATACAACCTTCTGCGAGACCACGATGCGGTGGCGAATATCGACATGGGAAAATCGGGCAAACAGACGCTGGTCAATTTCTTCTACGATAAAAGAGACCCGCAGGTCAAAAGCGCGCTGACCGACATTATCCATCAATGCCACCGTGACCTGGATTAGCCTCTCCGTCCGCGCGGCGAGGAGCCGCGCGTGCCGCACCAGGATCGCCGCTCCTCAGGAGGCGTGAAGGGTGAAAGGAGGGATCGTTTTACCATCCACGGTCAGGCCGGCGAAAGCGAGCATCGGCGCCACGGTGGCTGACGATAAGGGGTGGCTGCAGGGCTTTGCCGATCCGCGGCTCTCCATGGTGCTCAGCTGCATTCACGGCGAACCCGCCCGCGGCTGGACCCTGCAAACGCTGGCCAAAAGCGCCGGGATGTCGAGAACCTCGCTGGCGGTGCGGTTTCGCGAAAGAATGGGGATCCCGCCGCTGGCCTATTTAACCCAGTGGCGCATGTACCTGGCGCGGCGCGAGCTGCTGGCGGGGGCGGCGATCGCCGAGGTGGCCGCAAGGGTCGGGTACGCTTCCGAAAGCGCGTTCAGCAGCGCCTTTAAGCGGGTGATGGCCGTGGCTCCCGGCCACTATCGTCGGGATGCGCGCAACGATGCCGCACAACCGGCGGCAGCCGGCGATGCGAATAGCGGTGATTTTTAGTCGCTATTCCGGCAGGGCGCTACTTCGCCGCCGGCCCGGTTGAGCCGCGAAGCCGCAGGTGCAGATCGAGGATCGCCGGCTTCGCCCGGACGTGCGACGGGCCGAGCTGGGCGAGCAGCAGCTCAACCGAGCGCTGACCAATCTCTTCTGCGGGAATGGCGATGGTGGTGAGTTCCGGGCTTAGCAGGCGGGCAATCTCCACATCGTTAAAGCCGATAACGGAGAGATCGCCGGGGATCGATTTGCCCATTTTTCGGGCCGCGCGGTACAGCGCCCCGGCGAGCAGATCGTCATCGCAGACCACGGCGGTAACATCATTCTCCAGCAGCTGCAGGGCGCAGGCC
The DNA here is from genome assembly GCF_024810075.1 of Klebsiella sp. BIGb0132. NCBI lineage: Bacteria > Pseudomonadati > Pseudomonadota > Gammaproteobacteria > Enterobacterales > Enterobacteriaceae > Klebsiella > Klebsiella sp. BIGb0132. Next base: position 55,629 of record NZ_JANUDW010000011.1, read on the forward strand.
GTGGCCTCCTCAACGCCGAATCTGGAAAACTGGCGACGCTGCGGCGCAAAGGCGATGCCGACAAGCGCCAGCTGCTGGACAAAGCTGTCAAAGCGACGCTGGAACAGCGCTCGCGGGTAGCGGGCGGCAAGGTAGCCGATACGCTGGTGCCCGAGGGCGGCCAGGTGTTCGGCCACGGCCTTCATCACCCCAACGGTATTAAGATCGATACCGCTTAGCGCCTCGTCATCGGCTTCAATATAGACAACGTTATTCTGCATCGGCGCCAGGCGCCGCTCGGTCTCTTTGTCGCTGGCGTAGACGATACAGCCGGCGATGGTGTGGCTGTTGAACATCTGCAACAGGCGCCCGGCCCAGTCCGCGTCGGCGAGGGTGTCGATCAGGATAATATTGTAGCCGTGGCGACAGGCGAAAAGCTCTGCGGCATAGAGCACCTGACCAAAAAAGGGCTGCTGCAGGTCGGGAACCGCGAAGGCGAGGGTTTTGACGATCCCCGTGCGCAGCGTCTGGGCGGAAACGTTGGGCCGATAGCCCAGCTGCCGCGCGGTCTCTTCGACCAGGGTCCGGGTGGCGGCGGAGACGCGGCCGGCGGATTTTCCCGAGAGCACCAGCGACACGGTGGACTGGGAGACGTTAGCGGCCCGCGCCACCATCGTACTGGTCACCGCGCCTTCTCGTTCGCCGGACCGGGGATCCGGACGCGTTTTTCCACTGTCAGCCATGTCGTCTCCTTTTTTACGCCGCCTATGATGCCTGTCGTTGCCGGGTTAGACAAGGACGGGCTGTAAACCGCCCCCCGGGGAATCCTCCTCCAGGTCATACGTATTACTTAATATGGGATCGCCGTCACTCATTGACTATGAAGTCATACGTATGATGTCGATCGCCGGCGCCAGCAGACGCCGATCGGTGTGACAACGTTCGAGATTAACTTCAGGAGCAAAACGCTATGCCTGGTCGTATTGAGTGGGTACAAGAGAACTGTCGTTTACTGCGGGAGATTGCCGGTGAGTTCCGCGAAACCCGGCCATTTGCCGGGCTGACCATTGGGACCGCTATTCACCTCGAGCCTAAAACCGTGGCGCTGTTAATGACGCTGCGCGACGGCGGGGCCGATATCGTCGCCACCGGCAACCTCAACTCAACCCAGCCGGACACGCTGGCGTGGCTGAGTGAGAAGGGGATTCGGGTGATCGGTGAAGCCACCCAGGATCCCGGGCGTCATCGTCAATTCCTGCAGCAGGTGCTGGCGGCGAAGCCGGATATGCTGCTGGATAACGGCGGAGATCTGTTCGAGCTGTTCCTTGAGCAACCCTATGATTCCCTGCTGGGCGGCACCGAGGAAACCACCTCCGGGCGGATGCGCCTGGCGCTGAGGCGAGCCGAGCTGAACCGCCCGATCCTCGTTATCAACGACAGCCCGATTAAACAGTTTGCCGAAAACGAGCACGCGGTCGGCCAGAGCGTGCTGGAGTCATACATGCGGGTGACGAACCGGATAACCAACGGCCAGCGGGCGACCGTTTTCGGCTACGGCGCCTGCGGCATGGGGGTGGCGTATAACTTCCGCAATGCGAACGCCAAAGTCAGCGTGGTGGATAACGAACCGCTCAAGCGCCTGCGCGCGCATCTGGACGGTTTTGATACCCCGGACCGGGAGACGGCGATCCGCAGCGCCGACGTCATTATCACCGTAACCGGCGGCGGGCGCGTTCTTGGCTCTGAAGATCTGGCGCTGTTAAAAGATAACGTGACCCTCGCCAACGCCGGCCATTTCCCGACCGAAATTGACGTGGCGGATATTGCCGCCCACGGCGACATTCGCGATATCGTGCGTTTCGCCGAGGGAATAACCTGCTATACCCTGGCGAACGGTCGGCGGATCCGCATTCTCACCGACGGGCATATGCTGAACCTGGCCGGCCCGCGCCCGCTCGGCAACTCAATCGAATCGATGGATCTCGGCTTTGCGCTGCAGTCGCGCTGCCTTGAGGCGGTGGCGCGGGGTTACGTCACGCGCGCCGATTGTGTGGTGCCGGTTCCGCGCGAAATCGATGAGCGGGTCGCCAACGGCTACCTCAACCTGCACTACCCGGCAGGGCATTAATCATAGACAACTCCCGGCGCGGAGCCGACGTCGAGGACGCCCGCCGGATTCACAGCAAGAGGAACAGTATGGAAAGCAGCGGCCATTTTATTACCGCCGAAATCACCCTTAACGCCCGGTGGTCCATCGAGGAGGGGCAGCGCGCCATCGATGACTTCTGCGCCGCGATGCGCCAGGAGCCGGGCTGCACCCTGGCCCAGGCCTGGCAGGATAATGCCGACCCGCGCCGGTTTATTCTCTGGGAGCGCTATGAGGACCCGGCGGCCCACCAGCGCCACTTTACCCTGCCGCATACCCAGGCGTTTATCGACGCCGGGTGGGTCAGCCTGGTTCGGGTTTTCGAAACCACGTTGCCGGCGCGCGCCGGTGGGGAGCATAACCATGATTAACTGGGGCATTTTGGGCACCAGCTTCATTTCCGGGGTGATGGCCGAGGCCATCGCCCGCGCGCCCGGACACCGGCTCTATGCGGCGGCGGGGCGCTCGGCCGCCGGGCTGGCCTCATTTGGCGAAAAGTACGCGCCGCAGCGCCTGTTTAACGACTACGCCCGGCTTATCGCCGATCCTGAGGTTGACGTGGTCTATATCGCCCTGCCAAACCATATCCATCATGATTTCGTGATGCAGGCCGCCCGGGCGGGAAAAGCCATCTTGTGTGAGAAATCGCTGTCGGTGGATATGCCGCGAACCGAAGCGGCGCTGGCGGCGGTAGAAGAGCATCGCGTCTTCTTTATGGAGGGCCTGATGTACCTGCACCATCCGCTGATTGCCGCGCTGATCGATATCCTCAACGGCGGCGAGCTGGGGGAGGTCCGTTCGCTGACGGCCCGCTACGGCGCCAGCATTGCCCACCTGGTGAATCCGGACAGCCGGGGGGCGATTTACAACCTCGGCTGCTATCCGGCCTCATTAGCCCATTTGGTGATGCAGCACCGCCTCGGCGACGCGGTGGGCGACTACCGCCTGGCGGCGATGGGCCGCCGTGGCGCAGACGGCAATCTCGCCGAGGCCACGGCAATCCTGAGCTGGGCCGATGGGGCAGTGGCCTCCCTGCACTGTACGGAAGATTACGGCATGTTCTGGGATTTCAGCATCCAGGGCAGCGTCGGTTCGCTGCGCATTGAGAGTAACCCCTGGCTCCCGGAAGCCGGCGGCAACCGCATCGCCGTCACTCCCTACGAGGGAAAAACCCGCTATATCGATATCGCCGCCGCGGGCGACGCGTTTGACTATCAGGTGCTGGCGGTCGGCAGCGCGCTGGCGCAGGGGGCGCGGGAAGTGGCGCGACCGGCGGCGAGAGCCGAAGACTCGCTGGCCATTATGCGGATGCTCACCGCCTGGGAGCAGGGCGCCGAAGCCGGTCTGGCGTAGGCGCGACAAATATATCGCGTTCAGCCCCTCGTCGACGCGGGCGTCGGCGGGGCGACCCTCTCCGGCGTCTCGCCGCTGGCCCGGCAGCGGGCCAGCAGCTGCTGATACTGCTGCGGGGTATCAACATCCCAGTGAATGCCATTTTCTGCCACGCCGACCGCTTGGCTACCAAACTGACGCACAACCGTTTTGAGATTATCGTCGGCGCCGGCAGAGACTATTTTTTCAATAATCGAAAACGGCAGCAGAATCGGATGACCCCGGCCCTGCTGATACTCGGGGATAAGGCACGTCTCTTTGCGCTGCCGCCACAGGGTCGCATAGACGCCAGCGCCGGCAGCCGGCATATCGCCGAGGGCGATAAAAAAATGGCGCGCTTTAATGTGCTTTACGCCCGCCTGGATGGATGAAAACATCCCCTCCTGATAGCTCGCGTTATGAACCAGCTCAATATCTGGATGATGCGCATAGCGCTGATGCAGCTCGGCACCTCTGAATCCGGTCACCAGGATAACCCGATCGCAGAATGAGAGCGCATCGGCGATGGCGCCGTCGAGGACGGTCCCCTCTCTCCATGGCAGCATCATTTTCCAGGTCCCCATTCTGGTTGACATTCCCGCCGCCAGAATCAAACACTCTTTAACAGGCATACGTCCTCCGCCACTCTCGGCGCCCCGGATATCAGCTCGTCCGGGGCGCCGCAAGCTCAGGCCTTCAGAATCGCTTTTATCGAGGTGATAATCGGCTGATAGCCGGTGCAGCGGCAGAGGTTACCCTCCAGCGCCTCGCAAATTTCGCTATCGGAAGGTTGAGGGTTTTGATCTAACAGGGCCTTCGTGCTCATCAGTACCCCCGGCGTACAGAAGCCGCACTGGACGCCGCCGTGGCGCACGAACGCGTTTTGCAGCTTCTTCCCGACGGCGTCATGCTGCAGGGCCTCAATCGTGGTGATTTCCGCGCCGTGGCACTGGGCGGCCAGCAGGAGGCACGAGCAGACCGACTTTTGGTTCATAATCACCGTGCAGGCCCCGCACTCGCCGACGGAGCAGCCCTCCTTGGTGCCGGTTAGCCGCAGATCCTCCCGCAGGAAATCCAGCAGGCGGGTGTTATCGTCCACTTCGCGACTGATGCGAATGCCATTAACCTTCAGCTCAATTCGGTTCATTTTTTTGCCACCTTCTGCTCTGCCAGCGTTTCCTGCATCATTTGCCGGAACATATCTTCAAATACCGGTATTTTGTAAGGGGCCGACCAGCGTCCGCCTATCGCCTCATGCATGATTTTGTTCAGCGCCTGGACCGCATCCTCAATTCTCTTCTCGTCGAGGACAAACCCCGTCAGGCAGGCCTCAACCTCCGTTAGCCGCTGGGGTTTGCTGAGCAGAGCGCCATCCACCAGGCGGCAGAGCGCCAGGGTGCCATCGGCAGAAAAGGTGAACAGGCCCGTCAGGCTTTGGCGGGTGATATTCAGCGCGTTGCGGCGTCCCAACTGTAAATACCGCTGCTGTGATAGCGGCGCGGGCGGGGCGGGTAATATGACCCTGGTGACGATTTCACCTTGATCCAGCGCCGTGCGGTAGCCGCCGACGATAAAGTCGCTGAGCGCTATCTGCCGCGCGCCGCTGGCGCTGCACAGCTCCAGCCTGGCGTCATAAATAATCAGCGGTGGAACCGAGTCGGCGCAGGGCGCGGCGTTAACGATATTCCCGCCGACCGTCGCCTGGTTGCGCAGCTGGAGAGAGCCGATAGTTTTGCAGGCCGTGACCAGCAGAGGGTAGCGCGCCTTAATCTGCGGGTGCCTGACCAGGTCGGTAAAGCAGACCCCTGAGCCGATAATCAGCTCGTCGTTAAGCTCTTCTATCTGCCTGAGCTCCTGCAGCCCCGCAATATTGACCAGCTCAACCTCGTCGGTTTTCAACCGCGCCTGTACCAGAACGTCGGTCCCGCCGGCGATGGGCTGGCTATTTTCCCGCGCCAGCATCCGCAGCGCCTCGTCCAGATTTTTCGGCGTCGCCATTCGCAGCGTATTGAGGCGCAGAACCTGCTTATGCTCCGCTCCCTCCGCCATGAGTTCGCTCTGGCGCTCGGGTTTTTTCAGGTTATAGCCGAGGCGCACGCGCTCGAGGGTCAGGGGAAGCTGACGGTTGCGTTTCTCCAGAGCGAAGCAGACCGCGTTGTTAAGCGCCGCGGCTCCCAGCTCAAGGACCGGCTCGCCGATGACCTTGGCGCCTAAAGGCCCGGCGCGGTCGTGGTTTTCGACGGCGATAATATCGATATGGGGCATATCCTGGATGGTGGGCAGCAGATAGGTGTCAAAATTCTCGGATTTCACGGTCCCGTTTTCGGTATTAAAATCCTCCAGCATGCCGTATCCCACCATCCCCTGCAGCACGCCGCCGTAGACCTGGCCGGCAAAGCCGACGGGATTTATCACCTTACCCACATCGTGGGCGGCGACGACGTGATTGATAGCAATCTTGCCGGTGCGGGTATCCAGCGCAATATCGGCGATCTGGCAGCCATAGACCCAGGTGAAATAGGGGCTGCCGCAGCCTTTTTCTTCATCCCAGTGGATCGCCGGCGCCACGTGCCAGCCGTAGGAGGAGAGGTTGGCTCCCGTCGCCCGGGTCAAATCGACAACCTCCTGAAAGGTCAGGGTAGTTTGCGGTTGGTGCCGATTGAAGACTTTCCCCTCCTGCCATACCAGATCGTCGATACCGGCGGCCCCCAGCCGCTGGCTGACGGCGTTGGCCATCCGCTTCTTGATTTTATTGGCGGCGCTCAGGATGGCCTGGCCGCCCATCAGCGTGCCGCGGGAGGCGACGGTAGAGCCGCCGTCGGCGATCATCGAGGTGTCAGGCTCAGAGAACATCACCCGATCCAGGCCGATGCCGAAGGCTTCCGCGGTAATCAGCGACATGGTGGTTTGCAAACCCTGGCCGTTTTCAGAGACGGAGGTTGAAATGTTGATGCTGCCATCGGCGTTCACCTGCATCAGCGCCGATGAGGCGTCGAGGCCCTCCGCGCCGAGGGAGCACCCGCGGTGGCTGAGCGCCAGGCCGATACCGTAGCGCACCGGCCCGCCCTCGGCGTTGAGCTTGCGATAGTGCTCACGCCTGGCAACGAACTCCGCTTTCGCCATGGCTTTTTCGAGGACCTCCTGCGCGGAGACCGTATGATTATCAAACACCTGCCCGGCCATGCTGGTATCGCCCTGGCGGAGAATATTGCGCAGGCGCAGCTCGACCGGGGAGAGCCCCATCGCTTCGGCAACCTCGTCCATCAGCGATTCATTGGCAAAAATCACCTGCGGAGCGCCGTAGCCGCGATAGGCGGAAGTGTAGTTATTGTTGGTATAGACCCCCGTCACGTCGACCCGCACGTTGGGAATGTTGTAAGGCCCGGCGGCCTGCACGGAGCTGCGCCAGGTTACGAACATGGTCTGCCCGGAGTAGCTGCCGCCATCGGCGATAATATCGACCTTAATCGCCTGAATGCGGGCCTCATCATCGAGGCCAATCTTGTACTTCATCTTATAGGGATGGCGTTTATAGCTCTCCCGCATCGACTGTTCCCGATTGTAGGAGATCTTGACCGGGCGGGAGGTCAGATGCGCCAGCAGGGCGGCCCGGCAGGCAATATTGTCGATAATATCGTCCTTGCCGCCAAAGGACCCGCCCAGTATCGAGCGCTTAACGTTGACCCGCGACTGCGGAAGGGCGAGGTATTTTGCCACGATCCCGCGTATCCGGTGGGCGTTCTGAATCGAGCCGGTAAGGGTCATCACCTGCTCGTTATTATCGATCCAGGCGGTAATGGATTCAGGTTCTATATAGCCATGTTCCTGAAACCCCACCTCGTACTCGCGTTCAAAAATATGCGTAGAGGCGGCAAAGCCGCTGTCGATATCGCCTTTGACGGTGTGGTGGTGATTAATAATATTGCTGTCGAGTTCGCTATGAATCAAGCGCGCTCCGGGCTTCATGGCCTCTTCTGGCGACACGATGGGCTGCCATGGCGTATAGGTTATAGCGATCTTTTCCGCGGCAAGGCACGCCGCTTCATAGGTTTCGGCGGCGACGACCGCAATGACATCACCGCGATAAGCAATTTCATCGCGAATAATGGGGGGATAGTCGGGAATGATAACGCCAAGGCTCTTCTCGCCGGGAATATCCTCCCACGTGGCAATACGCACCACGCCAGGAACGCTCCTCGCCGCAGATAAGTCGAGCGAATCAATGCGTCCTGCAGGAATATCGACAAAACGACAAACGCCGTACAGCATATTTGCCATTTTAATATCATCGCCGTAAATAGCCTTGCCGCTCACCTTGGCCAGGCCATCAACGCGCGCGACTTCATTGCCAACCAGCGTAGTGGTCATATTTTTCTCCGTTTCCAGGGTCCTGTCCCTTATACGAACGACGCCCGACGGATGGTGTCACCGTAGGTCGCACTGCCGCAGCTGCGCGGATGTCTGTTGCGCGGCATAACGGTCGTAAAGACGTTTTTGCCTATCGGGCGAGAAGTAGCAATAGCTATGCCAGCTCAAAGGAATGCGGTTTTCGGGGTTGCCAACTGTGATGCCGATCGAACTTATTGGCGAAACGACGCTGCCTGCGAGAGAGGCCGCCGCCGTTGCCGGGGGATTATCACCTGCCGGGCGATAATTATTATCATAATGATAAAGGGCGGTGATGAAGAGATAGCCTTTCGGCGTCGGGAGGTGGCGCATGGCGACCAGAGGGCGGGGCGTTCCGCGGGCGTTTCCCGGCATTAGCGCCCCTGGGCGCCGGGTTGCGCCCAGGAGAATTCGGGGAAGGAAAGCTAGCGGAAAGGCGGTTCGTTGAAGGTGCGCAGCTTGCGCGAATGCATATGATCGCCTTCGGCCCGCAGGAGGTCGATGGCCTTAATGCCAATCTGCAAATGCTCTGAAATAGCCCCTTCATAAAAACGGTTGGCCTGGCCGGGAAGCTTTATCTCACCGTGCAGCGGCTTATCAGAGACGCACAGCAGCGTGCCGTAAGGGACGCGGAAGCGGTAGCCCTGAGCGGCGATAGTCGCGCTTTCCATATCAATTGCGACGGCGCGGCTGAGGTTGAAGCGCAGCGCCGAGGCGGAATAGCGCAGCTCCCAGTTGCGATCGTCGGTGGTGACGACCGTCCCGGTGCGTAGCCGCTGCTTAACCTCTTCGCCCGGCATGCCGCTGATCTGCTTGGTGGCGTCGTACAGCGCGCGCTGGACCTCGGCGATGCTGGGGATCGGGATATCCGGCGGCAGCACCGCATCGAGCACGTGGTCGTCGCGCAGATAGGCGTGCGCCAGCACGTAGTCGCCGATGGTCTGGCTTTCGCGCAGGCCGCCGCAGTGGCCAATCATCAGCCACACGTCCGGGCGCAGTACCGCCAGATGATCGCAGATATTCTTGGCGTTAGAAGGGCCAACGCCGATGTTAATCAAGGTGATCCCCTGGCCATCTTTGGTGATCAGGTGCCAGGCGGGCATCTGGTGCTTTTTCCATGCCAGGTCGGACACGGCCTGCTCCGGCGCTTCGGTATCGGCGGTGATCCAGATCCCGCCGGCGCAAGAGAGCGCGATATAGGGGCTGTCGGGATCGAGGATCTGGCTGCAGCCCCAGCGCACGAACTCATCCACGTAGCGGGTGTAGTTGGTGAACAGGACGTACGGCTGGAAATGATCGACCGGCGTGCCGGTGTAGTGGCGCAGGCGGGCGAGGGAGAAATCGACGCGTCGGGCATCGAAGTGGGAAAGCGGGTGGTTTTCGGTCGGGTGGAATATCCCGTCGGCGGTTTCATCGCCAATCTGCGACAGCTCGGTGGTCGGGAAATGGCGGGTCAGGCCCGCGCTCATCGAGCGATCGAGGGTCAGCGCGGAACCGTCGATTACGTAAGGGTAGGGAATTTCATGCTGCGAAAGCCCAACGCTAATGTGCGCGCCGTAATCCTCATACAGCAGGGTGAGCTGTTCGAGGAGGTAGGTGCGAAATAGCTTAGGATTGGTAATAGTGGTGCTGTAGCAACCGGCGTGGGTGAAGCGGCCCCAGGCGCGGGTTTTGAGGGCCTTGTGATCGGCACCATCCCAGGAAACGGACAGCAGGGGATAGACAAACAGCCCCTGGGCACGGACGCTCTCGTCAGGGAGCACGTTGTGGTTGATGTACTCGCCAATGGCTTTACGTAGCGCATTGACCGACTGCTCATACTGCGTTTCTAGCTGACTCAGCGCTTGTTCCGGGGTCAGACTGGCGGCCTTGTGGTTCATCATTCGCTCCTTGTTTCAGGTCTGCTGACGTGTTCGATAGTATGTCACAGACCGAAAAGAGCGAAGGGGAATTTCACCGGCTGAGCGATGAAAATACTGCAAATAGAAACAGTTGGTGATGATTACTGGCGGCTATTCGGCCTCGGAATGCGCGCTATCTGCCCAGCGCTCGGCGCTGAAGTGCGTCGCCTTTTGCACCTTCAGGGTCACCGCGGGGTCGTCGTTGATGCGGTAGCGGGCGTTTGCCAGCGGCGTGAGCTTATCGCCGATTTTTAAGCCGCAGTGGCAGGGTTCAATCTCGGCAATGATCAGCAGCTGGCCGCTTTGTAAAACCACGCGGGTCGTCTCGGTGCAGACCTTTTTTACCCACCACTCCATCTCTTTCTCTCTGGCCTGTTATATTCCCGGCGATAATTGTCTTTTGCTCCGCTTCTGACAATAAGAATAGCCTTTCGGTTTAGTCTATGTTTAAAAAGCGTCTCGCAGGCTTTAATCACACAAACACCAAGGCGCCAATGCGCCAACGGTCGTCATATACGGCATAGAAAATGGACAGCGATATGGCAATGATGCGCTTTACCCGACACCTGAATAAAGCTGGTTTAAAAGTCGCCTCGCTGGTGAAAAAAATCGCCGTGGGCCTGCTTATCGTGATTGGCGTTTTTTTTGCCGGACGTATTTATGAAACCCAGCGCGGGCCTGCGCTGCATTCGTGGCATACCTGGTCCGCCGATGAAATGTCGGCGGCTGAGATTGACCGCACCACCTTCGCCGGATATCTGGCGCGGGAGGGGGTTATTTTTCAGCAGATGAAAACCCAGCTGACGGATGCGCTTCCAGATAATGAAAAAACGCCGCTCAACCGTTTTTATGCCCAAAGCGAGGTCTACCCGGAGAAGTTTCAGCCTAACTGGAACCGCTCCTTCGTGCTGCTGCCGGAGGGAAAGCCGCGCGGCACCGCTGTGCTACTGCACGGGCTGACGGACTCGCCCTACAGCGTGCGCTATCTGGCAAAAGCCTATCAGCAGCAGGGGTTCGTGGCGGTGGTGCCGAGGCTGCCGGGACACGGCACCGCGCCGGGATCGCTCACCGCCGTTGACTGGCAGGCGTGGATGGCGACAACGCGCCTGGCGGTGCGCGAAGCGACGCGGCTGGGCGGGGCGCAGGTACCGCTGCACGTGATCGGCTACTCCAACGGCGGCGCGCTGGCGCTGAAGTATGCGCTCGACGCGCTGGATGATAATGCCCTGCCCGAGCCGCAGCAGATAGTCCTGCTGTCGCCGATGATCGGGGTGACCGCGTTTGCCCGCTTTGCCGGGCTGACGGGGCTGCCGGCGGTGTTCCCGGCCTTTGCACGGGCGGCATGGCTGAACGTGGTGCCGGAGTTTAATCCTTACAAATACAACTCGTTTCCGGTGAAGGCGGCCCGCCAGTCGTGGCTGTTAACCCAGGCGCTGCAGGAGCAGATTATCCAGGCCTCCCGCAGCCAGCGGCTTGCCGCGCTGCCGCCGGTGCTGACCTTCCAGTCGGTGATGGACTCCACGGTGAGCACCCGAGCGGTGGTTGATTCGCTGTATCGTTACCTGCCGCAAAACGGCAGCGAGCTGGTGATTTTTGATATCAACCAGGCCGCCAACCTGCGGGCGCTGTTTCGTCCCGCGCTCTACTCTGCGGTCAGCGCGCTTCTGCCGCCCGCGCCGCGGCAATATAGCACCACGGTGATTACCAACGCCTCGCCCACCACCTACGAGACGGTGGCACGCACCACGCCGGCAGGAGAAAAAGAGGAGCGGGTGACGCCGCTGAACCTCGCGTGGCCGCAGGATATGTATTCGCTTTCGCACGTGGCGGTGCCGTTCCCGCTGAACGACTCCCTGTACGGCCGCGAGCCGACGGAGAAGAACCTTTACGGTATTAGCATCGGTACGATTTCGCTCCGGGGAGAGACCTCCAGCCTCAGCGTCGGGCTGGATACGCTGATGCGCGTGACCTCCAACCCGTTCTTCCCGTTTATGATGGCGCGCATTGACCAGCGCATCGGCTGCGGCTTCCAGCCTGATATGCGGGCCTGCCTGCGGCCTGAAGCGCGGGTTGAGGCCTCAAAATAGCGAGACGTGCATCAGGGTGCGAACCGCGATGCCAACCATGGCGCCAGGCGCGACAAAGCGGAATAGGCGGACAAACCGCGAGCTGACGCCAAGAAAAATGCCGATCCCCGGCAGATCGAAGGTTTGAATCAGCAGCCCGGCGGAAGCGTTAATCTGGCTGACGGTGACCTTGCCCTGCTGAATGAGCTCAGAGATGACGCCAAAGTAGGCCGTGCCGCCGGCCACGCATTTGACCAGCGCCGGCAGGACGAAGTTTTCCGGAATATGCAGCCACAGCAGCAGCGGCATCAGCAGGCGCTGCAGCATATCAATCAGCCCGGCCGCCTGCACCAGCCCGACGATGGTGAGCGACAGGATCAGCATCGGCACCGCGCCGAGGGCCAGACGAATTGCGTCGGAGCCGGCGCTGTTGATAACGGAAATGATCCCCTGGCTATTTTGCTCCGCGTTGGGTAGCGCCTCCGCGCGGGCGTTTTCGACGGTCGACAGCCGGCGGCCGGTGAAGTACCAGGTTGCCGCCGCCGCGCACAGCCCGCCAACAATCGAAATGATTATCGAGGCCATCCAGTGCAGGCCGAAGGGCGCGAGGGGGTAGAAGACGTTGCCTTGACCCATAGCAAAGACCATGGCCAGGGTCGCGGCCATCTGTCGGTCAGAGACGCCGCGTTTATCCATAATCGACAGGGTCGCCAGCGGGGCGGCAAAGCTGACGAAATTCATCTGGATCAGGGCAAAAGCGCTCATCCCGGTTAAACCAAACGGCTTGAGCAGCGGCGCCACCCAGCGGACGATAACGTCGAGCACCCCGCGTACTTCCAGGTATTTCATGATGATCAGCATCACTACCATAATGGGTAGCAGGGTATACAGCGCGACGTTAACCGAGGATTTCCCCGCCGACATAATAATGCTTATGACATCCATTTATTTTTCGAGCACCGCCTGCAAAATCACTAATTAGCCTCATGATAATCCCCGCTGCCGCGAAATGATACGCTTTGCCGCTATTGGCAACCGCCCTGCCGGTTGTTATATATACTGATCATAAGGGGCGCGTATCACCGGTAAAATGCCGCCACGATATTTGCAAAGCGCGGTTATTATTCTCAGACTGAATACTCAGTGGACATTATCTATAAGGAAAAGCCTATGCCACGTTGTCGGCTGATAGTATTGGCAGCCCTGGTTATTTTTGCCTCTGCGGCGCGGGCTGAAAAGGGCGTTTACGGCGAGCAGCGCATCAGCGGCTGGTGGGACTGGTTAAAAAATGATGTTTCGCAAACCTGGAATGAGCCGCAAAACTATGACCTGTATCTGCCGTTTCTTAGCTGGCACAACCGCTTAACCTACGATAAAGAGAAAACGGATAACTACAACGAGATGCCCTGGGGCGGCGGCTTCGGCTTCTCTCGCTACCACGATGACGGCGACTGGAGCTCGCTGTACGCCATGATGTTTAAGGATTCGCATAACGAGTGGCAGCCCATCATCGGCTACGGCTGGGAGAAGGGCTGGTATCTGGATAGCGCCCGCGATTTCCGCCTTGGGCTCGGGGTGACCGCCGGAATTACCGCGCGCGATGATTTCGCTAATTACGTGCCGCTACCGATTATCCTGCCGCTGTTTTCCGCAAGTTATCAGCGGCTTAGCGTGCAGTTTACCTATATTCCCGGCACCTATAATAACGGTAACGTCCTTTTTGCCTGGCTGCGCTATGGTTTTTAAACCCGGCGCCAGGCCGGGTCGGAAGGCTTAAAGGGTGATCACCTTTTTAGCGACCGGGTTTGATAACACCAGCATTGAAATCAATACCGAGGCGACAAACGTCAGGGCAATCAGCATTAATTTTGTGCTCAGCGAACCGATCGGGATAAGGGAGCTCAGGAGATGAAAAACTGAGTAGTGGAGGATATAGACCCCGGTCATCGTTTTGCTGATTGCCGCCAGAATACTCTCCTTAAACTCGCTGTTTTTACGAAAACGAACGCCGTTAGCCGCAATAACCAGCGCCACCACCAGAATATAAATTTGCGAACCGGTGAGCAGGAACGCATTTCTGTCGGCCTTAAACAGGGCGAAAAAGAAATGGCGTTCGTAAAACCAGGTGAAAAGATAAATAAACGGTATGGCACACATCGCGGCTTTTACCACTTTATCGCGAGTCAGCCAGCGCACGACCATTGGATCGTTAAACAGCTGGCCGGTTAAATAGAACAACAGCCAGGTCCACAGGCGATACTGCGGCGCCAGGCTTAGCACATGAACGTCGGGATAGAGTGCCGCCAGCAGATCGTAGCCGTAGGAGAACAGCAGCAGGGCAAACACCGCGCTAAAAAAGATCCTTCTGCGCAGGCTTAGCCACTCGATCAGCGGGTGGAAGGTATAGATCACAATAAAGGTAAAGACAAACCACGGCTGAATCAGATAGCCGCGCTGGTAGGGCTCAAAGAGGTAGTAAATCGTCATCCAGAAAAGGAAGACGATCACCACGCTTTTAATTTTGCCCATCTGCCAGCGCTCGCCGTGCCGGGACTGGGCGTCGAGATAGCCCGCCACCACAAAAAATAGCGGGGTGGCGATGGTCGATACAAACGTCAGAAAGCCGAGGATCCAGTGATAATCATAATCATACAGATCCCAGGTGTTATAGATGGTAAAGAACGTTACCGCCGTCATGCATCCCAGCGTTTTAATAATATTTAACCCGGTGGTGTTCATTGTGCTTGCTGCATATCCTTAGGGTGGAAACAGGCGTAAATAACCGGAAGAACCAGTAGCGTCAGGATGGTCGCAAAACCCAGTCCAAACATGATAACAACCGCCATGCTCTGGAAGAAGATGTCCAGCAGCAGCGGCGCCAGCCCGAGCACGGTGGTGAAGGCCGTGAGCAGTATAGGGCGTAAGCGCGAGGTTGCGGCATAGATAATTGCCTGGTGCTGCGGTTTTTCCTGTTTCTGCTGTTCAATCTCTTCCACCAGCACGATGCCGTTGCGGATAAGCATTCCGCTCAGGCTGAGTAAACCGATCAGCGCCATAAAGCCGAAAGGTATGCCGGTAATTAAAAAGCCCGGGGTCACGCCGATAAGCGCCAGCGGCACGGTCAGCCAGATGGCAACCGCATTTTTCAGCGAGCTGAACATCAGCACGGTGATGACAAACATCACCAGATAGCCTAGCGGTAGGGTGGTGAAGAGCCCCTGCTGCGCTTCGCTGGAGTTCTCTGCATCGCCTCCCCACTCAATGCTGTAGCCGTGCGGCAGGCTGATCGCGTTAATCTGCGGCTGCACCCGCGCCAGAATATCCCCCGAGGTTTGGTTGCTCAGAGGGTCGGGGTCGGTCATCACCGTCAGTACGCGGCTGCGGTCGCGGCGCAGAATCAACGGATCTTCCCATTCAAGGGTAAAGTCGCTGACCACGTTGCTCAGCGGGATGTACTGCTGCCGGCTCTGGCTCAACACCAGCACGTTGTTGAGATGGTTAGCATCCTGACGTTCGGCGGCCGGCGGACGGACCACCACCGGCAGCAGATCGGCGCCTTCGCGGTACAGCCCGACGCGGCTGCCGGTGAAGTTCATCTGCAGCGCGCTGTCGATATCCTGTTTATCTACCCCCAGCTCGCGCCCGAGGGTGGTCGAGTACTGCGGTCGGATGGTTTTACTGCGGTTCTGCCAGTCGTTACGCACGCTGCCGGCGGCCGGGTCCGCGGAGAGGATGGTGCTCACCTGGCTGGCTATCAGCCGTAATCTGTCGGGATCGGGGCCTTTGATCCGCACCTCGATCGCGCTGTCGCCAGACGGGCCGAACATCACCCGCTTGCTGCTGGCGTTGACCTGCGGATAGTTGCGCGCAATATAGGCGTCAACGTGGCGCGTCAGGGCGTCGATGCTGCGCCGATCGTCCATGCGAACCATAATCTGCGCATAGTTGCTGTACTGCCGCTGGCCGCTGTAGGTGAGGATAAAGCGCATGCTGCCCTGACCGACGGTAGCCACGGTGGTGACGACGCCGGGCTGGCCGTTAATCGTCGTTTCGATATCGCTGGTCATTTTTTCGGTTGCCGCAATATCGGTACCGTAGGGCAGCCACAGGTCAACGAAGAAGATCGGCGTGTTTGATGAAGGGAAAAAGTTCTGCCGCACCGAACCGAATCCCCAGATAGCGCCCCCTAGCAGCGCCGCCATCAGCACGAGGGTGATGGTTTTGCGCATCAGCAGGGCGTTAAGGATCTGCTGATAGCTGCGGTAAAAGCGCCCGCGGTAGGGATCGGCCTCGGCGGCCGGCGCCGGGGACGCTGCGCCTTTAAACAGCCACCATTTGATCAGCACCGGGGTGATGGTCAGCGCCGAGAACCAGCTGAGCATCAGGGAAATTAACAGCACCTGGAACAGCGATTTACAGTATTCCCCCGTCGAGTCCTGCGACAGACCGATAGGCGCGAAGGCGAGGATCGCAATCACGGTCGCCCCCAGCAGGGGCAGGGCGGATCGGCGGATAACGTAGTTAACGGCGGTCAGCAGCGTCGATCCCTGCTGGCGGGCAATCAGCACCCCTTCGACGATGACGATGGCGTTATCGACCAGCATGCTGAGGGCGATAATCAGCGCGCCCAGCGAAATCCGCTGCAGCTCAATGCCCCACAGATACATAATCAGCAGCGTACCCAGCACGTTAAGCGCCAGCGAGAAAGCGATAATAATGCCGCTGCGCACGCCCATGAAGATCAGCAGCACGCCGACGACAATGGCCAGCGCCATCAGGAAGTTGGTGATAAATCCGCTCACCGAGTGGCCGACTTCGGCCGCCTGATCGTAGAACAGATCGATTTTGATCCCGGCGGGTTTTTCCGCCGACATTTGCTCAAGCCTCGCCTCCAGCGCGTGGCCAACGTCGATGACGTTGACGCCGGGGATGAACGACACGCCCATCGTCACCGCCTGGCGACCGTTGGCGTGGTAGATGCTGGAGGGCGATTCGCTCAGCCCGCGCGAGAGGGTGGCAATATCCCGCAGCCGGGTCGTTGCCCCGGTGCCGTGGGGGTTGATGGGCAGATCGCCCAGCTCGTCGATATTCTCAAATTCCCCGGTCGGATGCAGGCGAATGGACTCGCTGCCGGATTTAATCTCCCCGGCGCTGGAAACGACGTTCAGGCGGCTGAGAATGGCGGAAAGCTGGTTCAGCGTAATGCCGCGGGCCGCCATTTTGGGCAGCGAGATATCAATATTAATTTGCTGCGGGATCGCGCCGCCGATGGCGACCTTGCCGACGCCGGGTACCAGCACCAGCTCCCGGCGCAGCTGCTCGGCATAGCGAACCAGCTCCGGATTGGTAAAGCTGTCGCCGGAAATGGCAAAGAAAAAGCCAAACACGTCGCCGAAATCATCGTTGACGAAGGGGGCAACCACGCCGGGCGGGAAGAGCCGGGCCGCGTCTCCTACCCGGCGCCGCAGCTCGTCCCATATCTGCGGCAGCTCGCTGGAGTGATAGTTCGAGGCGATGTTGACGGTAATCTGCGACAGCCCGTTGGAGGAGATGGAGCTGACGTTATCCAGGTAGGGCAGTTGCTGCAGGGCATTTTCCAGCGGCAGTGTGACCTCCTCCTCAACCTGCTGGGCGGAAGCGCCAGGATAGTGGGTAATGACCACGGCGGTTTTAATCGTAAACGCCGGATCTTCCAGACGGCCGATATTGAGCAGGGCGAAAATACCGCCCATGCCGAGCAGCAGAATGGTCAGCCAGACGCGGACGGGATTATTGATAAACTGGCGGGATATATCCATTAAAGGCCTCGTTCACGCGTCCAGATTCGAACCGGCTGCTGCGCATGCAGTTCGCTTACGCCAGCGGCCACTACGCGCTCGCCGGCGCTGAGCCCGTCGGTAATGACCACCCCCTGGGTTGTCACCTGCCCGACGCTCACTTTGCGATCCTCAAGATGCAGCTGCTCGCCATCGCCTTTAATCACCCACACGTGCGGCTCGTTGCGCTGATGACTATCGGGATTGAAGACCGCCTCAACCGGCACCACCAGCGCCTCGCGGCCGGCGTTGGCGGGGAGGTTTGCCAGGTTAACCGTCACGGTTCCGCTAACGCCGCCTACCGTTGGGAAATCGGCCGGGCGCGGCATGGTCAGGATCACCTGCCAGGTGAGGCTGCTATTGTCGCTGCTGCCGGAATGCTCTTTGTACTGCGCGGTGAACTGGCGGTCCGGCAGGGAGTTGATTCTGACGATCGGGCGATACTGGGCGTTGCGAATATCAAAGGCGCTAAACAGGTTTTCCGGGATGCTAAAGACCACGTCGAGCAGATCGGTGCGCGTCAGGGTTACCACGGTTTGCCCGGCGGCGACGACCTGATGATTGCGCACCGGCACGCTGGCCGCTACCCCGCTAAAGGGCGCGCTGAGCGTCATCTGGCCGAGCTCTTCGCGGGCAATTTTCAGCGCGGCGTTAGCCGAGTCGCGGCTGGCGCGCTGAACGTCCATTTCCGCTTTCGAAATAGCCTGACGGCCGGCGAGGGTCTGGAAGCGATCGAACTGCCGCTGCGCAAGCGTGGCGGCGGTTTGTCGTTCATTGACGCGCTGCTGGGCTTCGCGCGCGTTGAGCCGGGCGAGGACCTGCCCTTGCGTAACGTTTGCGCCCTGGCGAACGTCGAGCGATTCAACCTGGCCGCCGCGTTTAAAGGACAGCTCCGTGGAGTCCCCGGACTCGATGCGCGCGGGGAAAATACGCTGCTGTGAATCACCCACCGCGGTCACCTCAGCGGCTTTCACCATCCGCGGCAGCGGCGTAACCTGCGGCGCTTTCTGGTCGCAAGCTGTTGTTATTAAAATAACAACAGGAATGAGAGAAAAATAACGGTTCACTGTATTCCCCTCAGAGCTAAAAGATTTATTTTAAATGTTAGTGACAAACGTCGAACTTATTCAGCCAGGGCAGAGACGACGACATAGGTGAATAATCCCGTAGCCGTACAGGCAATTATTGCCAGGGCAATAAACAGGCTCAGGCGAAACAGGCTATAGCCAAACATCGTTCCTCCTTTAGTACTGGTTATAGAGTAAGTAAAGTCTTATCTACCTAATTCTTGAGTGGTTTTCAGAAGCGACAGGGCCCCTGATAATGAGCATAGTCGCAGAAAAGCGGAAATGTTAAAAAGAGTAAAAATTGCCCTTATGTCGACGGTTTAGGGTGGTTTGCAGATGAATTGTCTGAGGGCGGCTATCTCCGTGATATTTTTCAATATATTAATTGGTGGCTTAAAAATGTTAACAGTCCTGTGCTACGTTTAATCATACCGACTTCTATGCCAGTTTTTGTTGCTGAGATTTTTCCTCAACGCGTCTCGTTGAGGAGCTATTCGCGATCTATTCTATTGGTAATAAAAGGATTGTCTGTATGTATAAAAATATTCTGGTCCCGGTTGATGTCTTTGAAATCGGCCTTGCCGACAAAGCGCTATCCCACGCACAGTTCCTCGCACAAAGCTCTGCCGGGAAAATTCACCTGGTGCACGTAAATCCTCTCTTTTCCCCGGCGCTGACGCGGGGATTTATTTCCGATGCGCGGAAAATGGAGGACTACCTCGTTAAAAATTCTCAGGAAAAACTTGCTGAGCTCGTCAAAAAGTCGGGTCTGGCGGAAGGTGCCGTTGAGATTCACGTTCGCAGCGGCAACGTGCGTGACGAAGTCACGAAGCTGGCCGACGAGCTGCGGGCGGATGTGGTGATCATTGGCTCGCGCAACCCCAATATTCAGACCCATTTGCTGGGTTCCGAGGCGGCCAGTATCGTTCGTTATGCTCACGTTCCGGTTTTTGTTGTGCGTTAAGGGCGGCCTGATGCTGTTCTGATTTCCGTTACAGGAGTGAGGAGATAACTATGAGTACAGACAAACCGGGCGGCCCGTTCTACAAGCTCTCCGTCGATGAAACCCTGTCCAGCACCAACAGCTCCCCCGAGGGGATTAGCAGCGCGGAAGCGGCATCGCGACTCCAGCAATTCGGCGAGAACGCGTTACCGCAAAAGCCGGGCAAACCCGCCTGGCTGCGCTTCCTGGCCCACTTCAACGATGTTCTGATTTACGTCCTGCTAGCGGCGGCGCTGCTGACCGCGGTCATGGGCCACTGGGTCGATACCCTGGTGATTCTGGGCGTCGCGGTGATCAATGCCCTGATTGGCCATATTCAGGAAAGTAACGCCGAAAAATCGCTGCAGAGCATTCGCAATATGCTGTCCAGCGAAGCGGTGGTGATCCGCCAGGGGAACCATGAAACGATTCCGACCACCGCGCTGGTGCCGGGCGATATTGTGGTGATCCGCGCGGGCGACCGTATTCCTGCCGACCTGCGGGTTATCGAAGCCCACAATCTGCGCGTGGAGGAGGCGATTCTCACCGGTGAATCAACGGTGGTTGAGAAAAGCACCGAGGCGCTGAGCGGCGAGCTTCCTCTCGGCGACCGCACGAACCTGCTGTTCTCGGGG
This sequence comes from Klebsiella sp. BIGb0132, assembly GCF_024810075.1. Lineage (NCBI taxonomy): Bacteria > Pseudomonadati > Pseudomonadota > Gammaproteobacteria > Enterobacterales > Enterobacteriaceae > Klebsiella > Klebsiella sp. BIGb0132. The sequence goes on from NZ_JANUDW010000011.1 coordinate 75,978, forward strand.
ACCACGGTGAGCTCCGGCGGCGGTAAAGGCCTGGTGGTGGCGACCGGCGGTGATACCGAGCTGGGCCATATCAACCAGATGATGGCGGATATTGAAAAGCACCGCACGCCGCTGCTGGTGCAGATGGACAAGCTCGGGAAAGCCATTTTTATCATCATTCTGGTGATGATGGCCGCGCTGTTTGTCTTCAGCCTGCTGTTCCGCGATATGCCGGTTTCGGAGCTGATGCTCTCGCTGATTAGCCTCGCGGTGGCGTCGGTGCCGGAAGGGCTGCCGGCGATCATCTCGATTATTCTCTCTCTGGGCGTGCAGACCATGGCCCGGCAGAAGGCGATTATCCGCAAGCTGCCGACCGTTGAGACCCTGGGTGCGATGACGGTGATTTGCTCGGATAAAACCGGGACGCTGACCATGAACGAGATGACGGTCAAAGCCGTCATTACCGCGGATACCATTTATCGGGTCGAAGGGGATAGCTATGAACCGGTCGGTAATATCCATCCGGTAGATGATTCCGGGCCGGTGGTGGTGGCGCCGGGTACGCTGCTTGAGCGCTATCTGCGGACCATTGATTTATGTAACGACAGCCAGCTCATCAAGGATGAAAGCGGATTATGGAAAATTACCGGCGGCCCGACGGAAGGGGCGCTGAAGGTGCTGGCGGCGAAGGTCGCGCTGCCGGCGGTGGCAACCGAGCTGCGGAGCAAAATTCCCTTCGACTCGCAGTATAAATATATGTCGACGCTCTACCGCATCGGCGACGAGGAGATGATCTTAATTACCGGCGCCCCGGACGTGCTGTTCCGGCTCTGCCAGCAGCAGCAGACCGATAGCGGCCTGCAGCCTCTCGATCAGCCGTACTGGGAGGCAAAAATTGAAGAGTACGCGCGGGAAGGGCTGCGCATGGTGGCGGCGGCGTGGAAGCCTGCGGCCAGCGGTCAGACCGAGCTGACCCACCAGGATTTGCAGGAGGGGGTCATTCTCCTCGGTATTGCCGGGATGATGGATCCGCCGCGTCCGGAAGCCATTACGGCGATCGGCGACTGCCTGCAGGCGGGGATCCGCGTGAAGATGATCACCGGCGATCACCCGCAAACGGCGATGAGCATTGGGCAGATGCTGGGCATCGGCAACGCCGGCACGGCCATTACCGGGCGCGAGCTTGAGGTAATGGACGACCAGCAGCTCAGCGAAGCCGCGCAGAAGTTTGATATTTTCGCCCGTACCAGCCCGGAGGATAAGTTCCGCCTGGTGCAGGCGCTGCAGAGTAAAAAAGAGGTGGTCGGGATGACCGGCGACGGGGTGAACGATGCGCCGGCGCTGAAGCAGGCCGACGTTGGCATCGCCATGGGCATCAAGGGTACCGAAGTGACCAAGGAAGCGGCCGATATGGTGCTTACCGATGATAACTTCGCCACCATCGCCAGCGCGGTCAGGGAAGGGCGGCGGGTGTACGATAACCTGAAGAAAACCATCCTCTTTATTATGCCGACTAACCTGGCGCAGGGGCTGTTGATTATTATTGCCCTGCTGGCGGGGAATTTAATTCCGCTGACTCCGGTGCTGATCCTGTGGATGAACATGGCGACCTCGGCCACGCTGTCGTTTGGCCTGGCGTTTGAGGCCGGCGAAAAGAACATCATGAAGCGTCCGCCGCGCGATCCTAAGCTGCACGTTATGGACGGTTTCGCTATCTGGAGGGTCATTTTCGTCGGCTCGATGATCGCCGTGAGCGCCTTCGTACTGGAAGCCTGGCTCCAGCCGCGCGGCTACTCGCCGGAGTTCATTCGTACCGTCCTGCTGCAAACGCTGGTCACCGCTCAGTGGTTCTATATGCTCAACTGTCGCGTCGCCGACGGTTTCTCTCTGAGCAAAGGATTACTGGCCAACAGAGGCATCTGGATCGTCAGCGGCGTTCTGCTGGTACTGCAGCTGCTGATCATCTACGCGCCGTTTATGCAGATGCTGTTTGGTACCGCCGCGCTGCCGTTCCGCTACTGGGTGATCACCTTTATCATCGGATTTGTGATGTTCCTGATTGTCGAAATCGAAAAACCGTTAACCCGGAAATGGCGTACGTCCTGACGGGCGGAAAGCAGGGTTAAAAACGCACCTTCCAACTTAAGGGGGCAGGCCGTCCGGTCGCTCCCTTCTCAATCAGAGCGGGTATCCTCCCCGCTGGCAAACGTGCTTATGCGGCCCGCGTCGCAAGGCGACGATCGGTTTTCATCTTATTCAATCAATGACTGGAATATGCCTTCCTTTTGCTGGCAAAAGGGTATGCGTTGCGTCCGGCCAGGCGTCATTATCTTCACTATTGCTTTGCATCTATATAGTTTGCGATCTATATTGTGAGGAGGTCCCGTGTGGATAATTAAGACGACGGATCGGTTTGACGGCTGGTTTAGCGCGCTTTGCGCAACCGATCGGGCATGTGTACTGGCATTGCTACTGGTTCTGCGGGAAAGAGGGCCGGGCTTGTCCAGACCTTATGCCGATACGCTCAAAGGCTCATGCTACGGCAACATGAAAGAGCTGCGCGTTCAGAGTCGGGGCGATCCCATCCGGGTGTTTTTCGCCTTCGACCCATTCCGGACCGGCATCCTGCTCTGCGCGGGTCACAAGGTCGGTAATGAAAAACGCTTCTATGAGCAGACGATCCCAATTGCCGACCGGGAATTCACAGATTATTTGAATACGTTAGATGATAAGGAGTAATGCAATGGGCAGAACGCTCGAACAGCTTCTTGCGGATGAGAAACCGGAGGTGGTGGCCGACGCGCAGACAATGGCGACGGACATCCTGCTCAACATCCATCTTGCCGAACTGCGTGAAAAGGTGCAGAAAACGCAGGTAGAAATGGCGCAGGCCCTGGGCATCCGGCAACCTACCGTCGCCAGCATGGAAAAGCAGGGGCGCGATTTGAAACTCTCCACCCTTAAGCGTTACGTTGAGGCGGCAGGCGGTAAACTGCGTCTCGATGTGGAGCTGCCTGACGGCTCTCACTTCGGCTTTGCTCTGTAAAGACCGGCTAGCGCCAGGCCCGGTGCAGCAGGCTCTGGCTCACCAGGCTGTGCATCTGGCCGCTGAAGTGCAGGAAGATTAATCCACAACTGGAGCCGCGATGTAAACGATGGGTTATGCCTCACTTAAACGCGGGGAAAACGTAAGCATCGACAAGCGAAATTAAGCCGTGAGTATCAATGCGTGTTTTGCTCTGGCGGAAGTCCCCCGCCGGCTTTTGCCAGAGGGGGAACTGAACAATTATTCCCAGCGTTTCAGCAGCAGGCTGGCGTTGACGCCGCCAAAGCCAAAACCGTTCGACAGCGCATAACGCATCTTCTGCGGGCGGGCCGCCAGCGCCACCAGGTTCAGGCCTTCCGCGTCTTCATCGGGGTGATGCAGGTTCAACGTCGGCGGCACCATCTGGTCACGCAACGCCTGAATGGTGAAGATAGCCTCAATCCCGCCGGCCGCGCCTAACAGATGGCCGGTTGCTGATTTCGTCGACGTAACGGCGACGGGATGCGTGCCAAACAGGTTTTTAATCGCCGCCAGTTCGCCTTTGTCGCCTACCTGAGTCGAGGTGGCGTGGGCGTTGATATGGTCAATCTCCTCTGCTGTGACCCCCGCCTGACGAATGGCAGTTTCCATGGCCCGACGTGCGCCGTTACCGTCTTCCGGGCCAGCGGTCAGGTGATAGGCATCTGCGCTGGTGCCGTAGCCGACCAGCTCTGCCAGCGGCGTGGCGCCGCGCGCCAGCGCGTGCTCCAGCGACTCAATCACGATAAGCCCGGCGCCTTCTCCCATCACAAAACCATCGCGGTCGCGGTCAAAGGGGCGGGAAGCCGCTTCCGGCTGGTCATTGGATGCGCTGGAGAGCGCCCTTGCTGCGGCAAATCCGGCAAGGCTAACGCGATGAATCGCCGCTTCTGCGCCGCCGCAGAGAGCGATATCCGCCTCGCCGCTGCGGATCATCCGTGCAGCATCACCAATGGCCTGAGCGCCTGCCGCGCAGGCGGTTACCGGCGCGCCGATGGGGCCACGGAAACCGTGGGCGATAGACACATGCCCGGCGGCCAGGTTGGCAAGAAAAGAGGGGATAGTGAACGGAGACAGGCGACGCGGCCCGCGCTCATCCGTCGTATGTACCGCATTGGCGATTTCGCTGAACCCGCCGATCCCGGTGGCGATGACCGTTGCGGTGCGATCTTGTTCTGCCGCTGATGCAGGCGACCACCCGGCCTGCGTCAGCGCTTCACGCGCGGCGACCAGCGCAAACTCGATAAAGCGATCCATCTTTTTGCGCTCCTTGGCCGGGATGGTTGCCAGCGGATCGAAGCCGTGCAACGGATCGCGTTCAATGGACGGAACCTGTCCGGCCACTTTGCAGGGAATATCTTCGACCATCTGCTCGCTAAGCTTTGTAATACCTGACTTCCCTGCCAGCAGTGACTGCCAGACGTGCTGTACGCCGCAGCCCAGAGGGCTGACAATCCCCATCCCGGTCACGACAATGCGTTTAGCTGAAACGCCCATAATAAACTCTCCTGTAATATCAGTGTGCCGGCGGCTTTTTCATCAACGGAACCAGCAGCGCGGCAATCAAAAAACCGATCATGATGAGGTAAAAAGCATCAGAAAATGCCTGTGTTCGCGCCTCCCGCAGCGTCAGAGCGGAAAGATTCTTCAGCGCCGCCGTATGAGCGGCATCCGGCGAGATCCCCTGAGTGACAAGGTTTGCCGCGCTGCGCTGCACAAAATCGCTCATGGCCAGGTTGGCGTTATTCAGACGATCCGCCAGGCGGCTGTAATGCAAATTGGTCCTGTCGTTAAGCACCGTTCCGCACAGGGCGATGCCGATGGCGCCGCCGAGGTTGCGCATTAAATTAAACAGCCCGGAGGCCAGCTTAAGGCGCGCGGGAGGCAGGCTGCCCAGCGTCAGGGTCACGGTAGGCGCGACGGCAAACTGCTGCGCCAGTCCGCGAAAAGCCTGTGGTAACAGCAGTTGGTCCGCGCCCCAGTCGTGGGTTATCGGGACAAAGCTGTACATCGAAATCGCAAAGCCGATCAGCCCGGCCATAAGCAGCCAGCGCAGATCGACGCGGTTGGCGAGCCACGAATAAAACGGGATCGACATGACCTGGAACAGGCCGGTGGAAAATACCGCCAGGCCAATCTCCAGCGCGCTGAAACCGCGCACGCTGCCGAGGTACAGCGGTGTTAAATAGATGGTGGCGAAGATGCCGACGCCGGCCATAAACGAGAAATAGCAGCCGAGGCTGAAGGTTCGGTCCTGCAGGGCCCGGAGATCCATGACCGGCTGCGGATGACGCAGGGTGCGGACAATAAACGCCACGCCGCACAGCAGGGCGACCCAGGCGGTCATCGTCAAAGTCGCGTCGTCAAACCAGCCCCAGCGCGGGCCTTCTTCCAGGGTATATTCCAGGCAGCCGAGCGATAGCGCCAGCAGCAGAATACTGAGGTAGTCTGCACCGCGCAGCAGCGAGAGGTCGGCGGTATCCACTTTCACCAGCAGCGGTACGGCAACCGCGATGTAAATCCCCGGAATAACGTTGATAAAAAACAGCCAGTGCCAGTTGAAGTTTTCGGTGATCCAGCCGCCCACCGTCGGGCCAAGCGTGGGGGCCAGGGAGGCCAGGCCGCCGATCGTCGCGGCGGCAATGACCCGCTGTTTGCCCTGGAAAAAGGTGAAGGCGGTGGTGAAAACCAACGGGATCATCGACCCGCCAGCCAGTCCCTGCAGGGCACGGAAGGCGATCATACTCTGGATGTTCCACGCCCAGCCGCACAGCAGGCTCATCAGCGTGAAGCCCGCCGCGGAAGCGGCAAACAGCCAGCGCGTTGACATGACCCGTGCCAGCCAGCCGGAAAGCGGGATAATAATGATCTCGGCGATCAGGTAGCTGGTTTGTACCCAGACGGTTTCATCGTCGCCCGCCGACAGGCCGCCGCCGATATCCCGCAGCGAGGCAGACACGATCTGGATATCGATAAGCGCGATAAACATCCCCACGCACATGCTGGCGAAAGCGAAGATCTTCTTCGCCATCGGCATCGACAGACCATGCGGGGCGGACAACGCCTGAGTGGTGCTCATCGGCGGCTCTTTTCGTTCACTGTGACGATCGCCGATAGCCCCGGGCGCAGTACGTCAAGTTTTGCCCCTTCTCCTTCCAGCGCAATGCGGACCGGCACGCGCTGAACGATTTTAGTGAAATTCCCCGTCGCGTTCTCTGCAGGAAGAATGCTGAAGCGTGAGCCGGTCGCCGGCGCCAGGCTGACAACATGGCCCTTAAAGGTATGGTTCGGCAGTACATCGGCCACGATGGTCACCGGTTGGCCGGGACGCATATGCGCCAACTGGTTTTCCTTGAAGTTGGCGTCAATCCACAGGCCGTGCGCGGGAACCAGGGAAAGCAGCTGCGTGCCGCTGCTGACGAACGAACCGGACCACGCGCGTCGGTTGCCAATCACCCCATCGAACGGCGCGCGAATTTCGGTATAGCTGAGATTCAGCCTGGCCATCTCGAGGCTAGCCTGGGCCTGCGCCAGGGCGGCCAGAGTTTGTTGTTGGCGGGCATCCAGCACCGCTAGCTGGCGTTCAGCCGCGGTTTTATCCGCTTTTGCTTTGTCCTGCTCGGCGTGCGCCCGGCGGTAATCGGCGGAGGCGTTATCGCGAATTTGTGCGGCAATTGCGCTCGACGCGGCCAGGGCGTTATAGCGCCGGTTGTCGTTAGCCAATTTTTCGGCCGCCGCCGTGGCGGCCTGTAACGAGGCCGCAGAGCCGGCAATCATCGCCTGTTGTAGCTGCCGGGTGGCAATGATATCGGCCAGCGCGGCCTGCTGCGCCGCCACTTCTCCGGCGGCTTTTGCCAGTGCGGCGCGATAATCGCGGTCGTCAATGCGAATCAGCAGGTCGCCTTTTCTCACCGCCATATTGTCCTGCACCGCTAGCTGCTGGATATAGCCGGAGATTTTGCTGGAGATGGCGCTAATGTCACCGCCAACATAGGCATCATCGGTCGTCTGCATAAAGCGCCCGGTATGCCACCAGTAAGCGCCGTAGCTCGCTGCCGCCAGTGAGGCGACGCCGACCGCCGCCAGGATGAGGGCTCTTTTCCTACTGGCCGGATTCATTGCTGGCATCTCTGTAGGATTCGGGTTGGAACTTTTGCCCGCTATCGCCCTCGCGTTTGCGTAGCAGATATTCGTGACGGTATTTCATCATCGGCGAGGCTGCGGGTCCCGGCACCATGATGTATTTACCCGGGATAATCTCTTCGCCGGTCGCTTTATCGACCATGATCGGCTCTACGCGCCGCTGGGTTTCACTTTCCACCAACTGCATCTGACGGCCCTCGGGTGCGAAGTGACGGTTTCCCCATTCCGCCAGCGCCAGCAGTACCATGCGAAAATCGCGGCCGCTTGGCGTGAGGTGGTATTCATAGCGCGGCGGTGTGCTGCTGTAGCAAATCTTCTCCAGCAGTCCGTCGTCTACCAGCGCCTTCAGGCGGCGCGAAAGAATATTGGGCGCGACGTTGCTGCTTTTCTGGAACTCGTCAAAGCGGGTAAAGCCCGCGAAGGCGTCGCGCAGGATCATTATGCTCCAGCTGTCACCGATGCGGCCAAGGCTGCGGGCGATGGGGCAGGGAGCGAGGCAAAGCGGTTCATTTTTCATCGGCTGGCCTGGATGGATTGGTGGCTTTCGGGAGCAAATTGCCATAGTAACTATCAAAATGCAAGTTACTTGAAAACGATCTCTCAGCTAATTCATGGCGCAGGCGCTAAGGTAGAGAGGAGATACACCTTAACGGGGTGACCATACGGTTTAGCGGCAGGAACAGGCTTATTATCAGCGGGGTATGGATTTCGAGGATTAAGTTAATGATCAGACGCCAACGCAAACCAAAAGCATCCCTGGAACGGATTTGTTAATCCGGCATCTGACCATCGATTTTTCTAAAAAGAGATATTTTGCCGTTACTCTGAAAGGCACGGTTTTCTTAATCGCCGGCAGCCATGTTATACAGGCCAGTTGAGAGCTCGATTGTTATCAATGATATTTTCATGAGTCGGTGCCTCCCCCAGCTTACCGAAACTGGCATAAAGTGAAGGCAGACGGGCCAGACCTTCTCCCTTTTTCGCCAGAGGGAAAGCACGCAGCATGGTGGCAGCCTCCCAGTCGCAGCAATAGGAAGGTGTGCACGGCTGCTGACGCCATGATTCAGCGGCAGACCCGGAAAAAACGGGGTCAAAGCCGGTATCGTTAACCAGCGACATAGTGACCTGTACTGCGGCTGGATGATCTCCTGCTACTGCAATCGCCAGGCGACCGCGGCTCCCCTCAGGCAGTCCCAGTCCTGCCAGAGAGTCGGCGAGTATATTGTTAAAGGCTTTGATAACTGAATGCCCAATCTGCTCCTGAACCCATTCGCTTTCCGTCTGACCTTCATCCAGCGCAGCAATCTGCGGATCGCGTAGGCCTGGATAATAGTTGCTCGTGTCAATTACAGGGACATGTGGAGGTAAACCCGAGAAAAGCTCATCAGGCAGACTACTCAGCGCCGGGAGTGGAATTGACAGAATAATGGCATCCACGTCAGTAACTACACCATGTATGTCCGCAGGCACTGCGTTAATTTCACGGGCAAATTCCCTTACAGCGTCTAAACCGCGTGAATTCGCCACTTTTACCTCATGGCCAGCTTCGCTTAACTTACGTGCAAGCGTACCGCCAATATTGCCTGTACCAATTATGCCGATTTTCATATTTAACGCCTGAAGTTGAATGTAATAGGGGATACACTAATTGTAAGTATCCCGGCAAAACGAACCATTCATTTTTAGCGATCTTTTGTCATAGTCCTCAGTTTTATTGCTGAAATAAGAATTTTATTATCAACATCTCTCATCGGTATTAAATCGGTTGAGACGATAATAATGACATGGTTAGTAAATAACGGTAATGACTTTGTCTGTATCGAGCTGATAATAACCGGTGCACTGGAATCCAGCTGGAAGCGCGGACGTCAGGGCGTGCGTCAGCTGGATACTGAAGGTTTGATTGCGCGTGTTTATATCGGTAATGATCGCGCTGTCAAAACCGAAAACTTTTCTCACCTGGGGATATAACGCCTTATAGAGGCTCTCTTTTGCCGAAAACGCGATGTGTAATGCCGTGTTATAATCTATTTCACTTTTCGCCAGGCGTTTTTGCTCACTTTCTTGAGCGATCGTTTCGGCTATTTCGTCCAGCGCTTCGGGGTTAAAATTCTCAATATCAATACCGAGCACGTATCCTTTATTTTGCGGGGCGATAACCGCTATCGCACAGCGTTCTGTATGAGAAATAGAACCAAGCCATCCCTCTGGCCATATGGGCGCCCCTTCCGCTGATTGGGCGACCTGCGCATAAATTTGCCTTTCGCTTAATAGCGTTTGCGCGGCAAGACGCCCGCAAAGATATTCGCAGCGACGCTTTGCTACCGCGGCGAAGAGCTTTTCTGGAAACGGAATCGAATGCTCCGTGAATAGCTCATCGCGATAGTTGCTTGTTTGAAACGCTATCTCACAAACACCTATTGAGGGTTGGTGAATAAGATGGCCGGTTTTATGTGAGCGAATGAATTTGCCATCAGGTAGCTTTTTTGTAAACACAAACATGATTGAAATGAGACCATGGTTGAAGCTGGGGACATATTCTATTCAGGCTATACGGAGCAGCGTGTTTTAGCAATTTTATTGTGATTTTAGATATCAGGCGTCGGCTGGGGAAAATCAGCCTGTTTGCCAGGCAGGGCATTTGTCGGGGATACGACGAACACTTATCCACGTCATTGAAATGGATATCTGCCTGCAGCGCTGAGCGGGACGGTTTTGAATTTCACAATTTTTCTGAGTGAAGAGCACATATTCGGTGATGTTATTTGGCCCTTCGCATATTCAAATGTCTTAAGGCATAACTTATAACGCATGACGGCGGACAGTGATTAAAACCAACATATCTCCTCATCGGCAAGGAAATGGCCGAAACCTGTTTTCGGCTATTTACAGGAGATATCACCACCATGAGTTCGCCAGAAGCGCTGTTAAAAAGTCTGTTAACCCGGCTGTTAGGTGTGCCCTCAGAGCAGTTGCATGACGAAAGTGACTTAATCTGCCACGGCCTGGATTCGATGCGCACCATGCGTGCGGCCAGTGAACTGCGCCGCGCAGGTATCTCCGTCAGGTTTACCGAGCTGATTGGAAAAAGAACGCTGGCGGAATGGATTGCCGTTGTGCGGGTGGCCAATAGCATCACCGAGCCCCCAGCCATGCACGTCAACGCGGGCGAAGCCCCTTTTGAACTGGCGGCGATGCAACATGCCTTCTGGATCGGTCGCCAGGAGCAACAGCAACTTGGCGGCGTCTGCGCCCATTTTTATGCCGAGCTTGATGGGGCGGAGCTGGAACCTGAGCGTCTTAATCAGGCATTTAAGCAGCTTATCGCCCGCCATCCGATGCTACGGATGCGTATCAATAGCGAAGGGTTACAGCACACCGTCGCGGTTTCAGATTGTCAGCTACAGGTGAATGACTTAACCGATCTCTGCGCAATGGAAGTGACGCTACAGCTGGAAAAATATCGTCAACGCTACACCCATCAGCGGCTGGATATCGAACAGGGCCAGACGATGATGCTGGCGCTGACGCGGCTGCCCGGACGGCGCAGCCGGCTGCATCTGGATCTCGATATGATCGCGGGTGACGCCGCCAGTCTGCGCATCCTGCTGCGCGAATTGGCCTTGCTCTATGTCCGGCCCGACGCTTCCCTTCCTGAGCTAAATTTCAGCTACCAGAGCTATCTCCGGCAAAAGCGTGAAAACCAGCAGTCGCAGTGGCAGGAAGATCGCCGCTGGTGGCAGCAGCAATTAGCCGATTTAGCCGGTCCGCCGGCCTTACCGCTGCGTACCACCAGCGCTGTTCCCCGTACTGAACGCAAACACTTCTGTCTTAGTGAAGCTCAAAGTCAGACGCTGTCACAGCTGAGCCAACAGGCCGGGCTAACCGTTCCGGTCGTGTTGGCAACGTTGTTTTCTGAGGCAGTGGGTTTATGGAGCGGAGCCGCCCCCTTCGTGCTTAACCTGCCCGTATTTTCCCGCCACTCCGACCATCCTCAGGTCGATCTGCTGGTCGGTGATTTTTCCAGCTCGGTGCTGGTGACGATTGAACCTGCCAGTCAGCCTGACTTTATTGCCCAGGCGCGAGGATTCCAGGAAAAGCTGCATCAGGCAATGGCGCATTCGACCTACGGCGGCGTTGAGGTGCTGCGCGATCTGGCCCGCCAGCAAAATGGCGAACAGGTACTGGCTCCGGTGGTTTTCACCAGCGCGCTGGCGCTGGGTGAATTGTATGAACCCCAGGTCAGGCAGACGCTGGGCGACCCGGTTTGGTCAATCTCGCAGGGGCCGCAGGTGTGGCTGGATGCCCAGGCCACAGAGTACCAGGGAGGTATTCTGCTGAACTGGGATTTCCGCGCCGATCTGTTCTTACCCCAGGCTATTGACGCGATGTTTGACTGGTTCAGTCAGCGTACGCTTGCGCTGCTGGACGATCCCGTCAGCTGGCGGAAACCGCTTGCCACGCCGGTTCCGCTGGTCTCATTCCCTCAGCCCGAAGCGCCTGTCGCATCGGGTATCCCGCTCCATCAGCGCTTTTTCCACCAGGCTCAACGGCGCCCACAGGTGATTGCGCTGATGTGGGGGGAGAAGCAGCAGCTGACCTATGGCGAGCTGGCGCATCAGGCGCTATGCGTTGCCGGATATCTGCAGCAGCAGGGCGTGAAGACAGGAGACTACGTTGCCGTCAGCATGGGGAAGGGCATCGGCCAGGTCATCGCCGTGCTGGGTATTTTGGCCGCCGGCGCAGCCTATGTCCCCTGCGGGATAGATGTACCGTTACAACGCCGCCGGCAGGTATATCAGACGGCTGACGCGCGCTGGGTCCTGAGCGACGATCGGCCCGATTGCCGGCCGTCATGGCCAGAAGGGGTGGCCGTGGTGCCGCTCAGCGCGGCGCTCGCCAGCCCGCCATTGCCATCTTGCCTGCCGGTTTCGCCTCAGCAGGCCATCTACGCGATCTTCACATCCGGATCGACGGGGACGCCAAAAGGCGTGGCCGTTTCACATGGCGCGGTGGCCAATACCATTGATGCCGTCGACGGTCTGTTCCGGTTCACGCCAGCGGATCGCACCATCTCGCTTTCTGAGCTGGATTTTGACCTGTCGGCTTACGATATCTTCGCCAGCCTGAGCCGTGGGGCTGGTCTGGTGGTGGTCGATGAATTCCAGCGCCGGGATGCCCACGCGTGGGTGGCGTTGTTACAGCGCTGGCAGGTCACGGTCATCAGCTGCGTTCCGGCGCTATTGGATATGATCCTCACCGCCGCGGCCGACAACCCCCTACCATCGCTGCGCCTGGTGATGATGGGGGGCGATCGCATCCCGGCGGAGATGGCCTCGCGCTGGTGGTCGCTGACCGGGCAGGCCGCATTTGTCGGGCTGGGCGGGATGACGGAAGCGGCTATCCACTCAACGGTGTTTGTCCTGCAGCCCGATGATACGCGATGGTCAGCGGTGCCTTTCGGGCAGCCGCTGGCAAATATGCATTGCCGTATCGTCGATGATCGCGGTCGCGATTGCCCGGCCTGGGTCGGCGGCGAGCTGTGGGTTAGCGGACCCGGCCTGGCTCTGGGTTATCTGAAAGATCCCGTCCGTAGCGCGGAAAAGTTTGTTGAGGATGCGGGCCGCCGCTGGTATCGCAGCGGCGACCGGGTACGCTACTGGCCTGAAGGCATTATTGAGTACATTGGGCGTACCGATCAGCAAATTAAAATACGCGGCCACCGTATTGAATTGGGTGAGATTGAAACCGCGTTACTCAGCCATCCTCAGGTGCTTCAGGCAAGCGTTGGCATCGTATCGCCGGCGGCCAGACAGCTGTGCGCCAGCCTGGTGACGTTGCAACCCCTGAGCCATGCCACGCTGCGCAGCTGGCTACAGGCGCAGCTGCCGGCCTATGCCGTGCCGGAACACTATCAGTTCCTCACAGAAATGCCGCTGACGGCGAACGGTAAACTGGACCGTCGCGCGTTGCAGCAGCAGGCAGAGCGGCAGCTGGCGAGCGCTGAACGACAATTTCTGCCTCCCGAAGGGGAGATTGAGCAACGGGTCGCCGCCCTATGGCAGCAGCTGCTGCAGGTCGCGCAGGTGGGGCGCGAGGACAATTTCTTCGTGCTGGGTGGCGACAGCCTGATCGCCACGCGCTTAATCGCCAGAATGCACGAGCAAAGCCTTACCGCCCCCCTGGCCGAACTCTTCGCCACGCCAACGCTGGCGGCATTTTGTGGCCATGTCCGACGCCAGCATCAGGTGCCTGACCAGCCGCTTAGCGCCGATGAAGCCAATCGTTATCAACCGTTCCCGCTCAGCGATATCCAGCGCGCCTTCTGGATCGGTCGCTCCGGGGAAATGACGCTGGGGGCGGTAGGGTCGCACTTCTACATTGAATTCGACGGCCAGGGCCTGGATGTCGTGCGGCTGGAACAGGCCTGGCGTCAACTGATGATGCGTCATGACATGCTGCGCGTTCGCGTAACGGAGGAGGGGCAGCAGCAGGTCGCGGAGCAGCTTCCGGTGTGGGAAATTGAGCAGCACTGGTTGAATGAAGATGCGCAGGCTGAACTGGCAACCCTGCGCGAAACGCTGTCGCATCAGGTTTACGATCCCTGTCAGTGGCCGTTGTTCGCCATCCATGTCGCCCATTATGCGCAGCGCCAGCGTTTATTCGTCAGCCTGGACAGTATGATGCTGGATGGCCGCAGCATCATGGTGCTGTTTACTGAATGGGATCGGCTGTATTGCGAACCCCGCGCCAGCCTGCCGGAACTGGCTATCCGCTACCGCGACTATGTCGTGCAAAATCAGCCCGCTGCGGAGCGCGAGCGGCAGGCGCAGGCGTGGTGGCAGCAGCATCTCTCAACGTTACCGGAACGTCCCGCGCTGCCGCTGGCGGTCGCGCCGGAAACCCTGCAACAGCCGCGTTTTCGCCGCTGGAGTCACGAGCTATCTCCCGACCGCTGGCAGCAGTTAAAGGCGGTGGCGAAAAGTTACGGCATTACGCCGAGCGTGGTGCTGGCCGCCGCCTATGGCGAAGTGCTGGCTCGCTGGAGCAACCAGTCTGCGCTGGCCATCAACCTGACGATGTTCGATCGTCAGCCGCGCCATCCGCAGATTAACCATGTGGTCGGCGATTTTGCCTCCATTCTGCTGCTGGGCTATCAAAGCAGCGCCGGAGGCGATTTCCTCGCCGCGGCCCGTCGCCTGCAGCAGCAGGAAGGGGCGGCCCTGGCGCAACGCGGCGTGTCCGGGATCTGGGTATTGCGCGAACTGGCCCGCCAGAAAGGTCAGACTATGGCCTCAATGCCGGTGGTGTTCACCAGCGTTATTGGGCTGGATAAAGACGCGTCGCTCGATCTTTCGGATGCCTTCCCCCAACAAATCTTTGCCATCACGCAAACGCCGCAGGTGTGGCTGGACGCAAAAATCAGCGAGTCGCGTGGGCGTCTGCTGCTGGAGTGGGATGCGTTGGAGGCGTTATTCCCGGCGGGCATGATCGAGGCGATGTTCAGCGGCTACTGTCAACTGGTGGCGCAGTTAACCCAATCCGACTGGCGCCAGCCGGTGGCGCTACCCTTACCGGAGAGCCAGCAGCAGGTGCGGCGGCTCATCAATCAGACCGCGTTCTCATTCCCGGATTCGCGACCGCTGTACCTGCGTTTCTTTGCCGAGGCCCGTCAACGTCCGGACGCCGCCGCGCTGCTCTGGGGCCAGGAAGGGCGGATGGATTACGGCACTCTGGCGCAGCAGGCGCTGGCGGTTGCGGGTTATCTGCAGCAACAGGGGGTACAACCCGGCGACAGAGTCGCCATCACTCATGCCAAAGGCCCCCGGCAAATTGTCGCGCTGCTGGGCGTGCTAGCGGCGGGGGGCTGCTATGTTCCCTCCGGCATCGGTTTACCGCAAGCGCGCCGCGCGGTGGTCTATCGCGATGCCGGGGTAAAGCGGGTGCTGTGCGATGAAAACAGCTTGCATCAGCTCAGCTGGCCGCAGGGCGTAGCGGTAACCAGCCTGAGTGAGGCATTGCGGGCGACCCCCCTGGCCGCGCCCCGTGTGCAGCCCGCGGAGGCCGCGAAGTACATTATCTTTACCTCCGGTTCAACCGGTACCCCCAAAGGCGTGGTGGTGAGTCATGGTGCGGTGGCGAACACCGTTGATGCCGTTGCGGCGCGGTTCGGCATCAGCGACAGCGATCGCTCCATCACCCTGTCGGCCCTCGATTTCGATCTCTCAGCCTACGACATTTTCACCTTCCTCGGGCGCGGCGCCTCGCTGGTGGTGGTGGATGAGGCTGAGCGCCGTGATGCCGCCGCCTGGGTGGGGTTAATTAGCCGTTGGCAGGTCAGCGTCATCAGCGCCGTACCCGCGTTGATCGAGATGATTACCGTGGCGGCTCAGGCGCATGGACTCACTCAGGCGCTGCGTCTGGTGATGGTCGGGGGCGATCGCGTGGTGCGCCAGCTGCCGCAGGATGTATGGCAGCTGTCGCCACAGGCGCGTTTCGTCTCCCTCGGTGGGATGACCGAGGCGGCGATTCACTCGACGTATTATGAGATCCAGCCTGACGATCCCTGGTGGGCATCGGCGCCGTACGGCGTCCCGCTGGCGAATATGCAGTGCCGGGTGGTGGACCAGCAGGGAGGTGACTGCCCGGACTGGGTCAAGGGTGAGCTGTGGGTCAGCGGGGCCGGCGTGGCGACGGGCTACCACGGTGATGAACCGCGCAGCGCAGAGAAGTTCGTCGCGTGGCAGCAACGTCGCTGGTATCGCACCGGCGATGTCGCCAGCTATCGTCCCAACGGCGTGCTGGAGTTCTTTGGCCGGGCCGATAATCAGGTCAAGATCCGCGGTCACCGCATCGAATTGGGCGAGGTGGAGGGCGCGCTCAGCCGTCTGCCACAGGTGGAGAGCGCCGTGGCGGTGGTGTTAACCGGCACCACGCGGCAGCTCGCGGCGGCGCTGGTAGCCTCCCGGCCGATCGACCTGGCCGCGGTCAAACACGCCGCGCGGGCCAGCCTGCCGGATTATGAGGTGCCTGAGCATCTGATCCAAATCAGCCAGATCCCGCTTACCGCCAATGGCAAAGTCGATCGTGAAGCTATCACGCGACAGATTGCGGAGCGGCTGGAACAGGCAGGGCATGCCGGTGAGCAACAGCCCATCAGCGGCGAGGCGGAGACCCTGCTGGCGCAGCTGTGGCGTGAGCTGCTGGCGGTGCCGCAGGTTGCCGCGAGCGATAACTTCTTCAGCCTTGGCGGCGACAGCCTGGTGGCAACCCGCCTGATGAGCCGACTACAGCAGGCCGGTTTCCGTGGGGCGCTCTCATCCCTGTTTAGCACCCCTGAGCTACGCCCGTTTGCTGCCAGCCTGAAACGTGAAGCAACGGCGCAGCAGCCGGTGCTAACGCATGATGCAACCTGCCGCTACCAGCCCTTCCCGCTGACCGATGTGCAGCAGGCGTACTGGCTGGGCCGCCAGGCGGCGTTCACGCTCGGTGATATCGCGGCGCAGTGCTACAACGAATATGAACTGCCGGGTATGGACGTCGCGCGCATGGAGCAGGCATGGCATCAGCTGGTGCTGCGTCATGACATGCTGCGTTGTCGCATCACCGCAGACGGCCAGCAGCAGATTATGCAGGAGGTGCCTTTCTACCACTTCCGCCAGCATCACCCGGGCGCCGCTTCTTTGGATGAACTGCGTCAGCAGATGGCGCGACAGAAACTCGCCCCCGACAGCGGGCGTCTCTACGACGTCCAGGTCATCCATTACGGCGATCGCCAGCTGCGGCTGGCCGTGCTGCTCGACAACCTGATTGTCGATGGTCTCAGCATGCTGACGCTGTTCACCGAACTGTTCCATTACTACCAGCACCCTGAGCAGCCTTTGCCGCCGCTCGGCGTAGGGTTCCGCGATTACCAGTGCCTGCGCCAGCAGCAGGGGACCGCCTCGGAATCCCGGCAATACTGGCAGCAGCGGCTGGCTTCGTTGCCTGCCGCGCCGGCATTACCGACGCAGGTTGAACCGGAGACGCTGACTCAGCCTCTATTCCACCTGCTGCAGGCCAGGCTGGCAACGCCGCAGTGGCAAAAGATCCTGCAGCGGGCGCGCCAGGCGCAGATCACCCCCTCGGTGCTGCTGTTGACCTGCTTCTCCGAGGTGCTGAGCCGCTGGAGCGGGCAGCGCTCGCTGGTGGTTAATATGACGCTGTTTGACCGCAAGCCGCTCCATCCTGACATCAACCGGGTCATCGGCGACTTTACCTCGCTGATACTGGCGGAATACCACGCCCGGGCGGATGAGAGCTGGCTCAGTCATGCCCAGCGGATGCAGGCGCAAATCTGGCGCGATTTGGATCATCAGGAGGTCTCCGCTGTCAGCGTGATGCGGCAGCTGGCGCAGCATCATGGCGGGGAAACGCGCGCGGTGCCGGTGGTGTTCACCAGCATGCTCGGCGTGGCCGATGCGCTGGCGAAAGCCGCTCCCTGGCCCGATTTCACGCTGTCTCAGACGCCGCAGGTGTGGCTGGACCATCAGGTGATTGACCTCGAAGACGGCCTGCTGCTGAGCTGGGATTATCTGGAGGACCTGTTCCCGCCGCAGATGGTGGAGCAGATGTTTGCCGGCTATTGTGCGGCCCTGCAGCGGCTGGCCGACGACGACTGGCAGCTGCCGCCGCCGCGCCAGCTGCCGCTCGCTCAGCGGAGCGTTCGCCAGCGGATCAATGCCACCGACGCACCGCAGCAGGGCCCGGTACTGCTGCATCAGGGCTTCTTTGAGCAGGCGCGTCGTCACCCGCAGCGGATAGCGCTGTGGGACGAGCAGAGCGGCGCCATCAGCTACGGCGAGCTGCGGGAAAGCGCGCTTGCGGTGGCGGCGGGTCTTCAGCAGCAGGGGGTTAACGAAGGCGACTGCGTGGCGATAGGTCTGCCGCGCGGCGGCGAACAGATAGCGGCGGTGCTGGGCGTGCTGGCGGCGGGCGCCGCCTATCTGCCCGTCAATAGCAAACATCCGCCCGCCAGGCAGGCACTGCTATGCCGTAAAGCGCAGGCGAAGCGGGCGATTGGCTGCGTGGACGGCGCCATATCTCTTCCCCTGCAACAGCTACTCAACTGCGCGCCGCTGCCTGAGCCGGTGCTGCCCGATGCGGCCAGCCTGGCCTACATCATCTTTACCTCCGGATCGACCGGTGAACCCAAAGGCGTGGAAGTTGAACACCGCAGCGCCAGTAACACCGTTGACGACATTTGCCAGCGCTACGCCATCCGCAGCCAGGATGTGTTTTTGGGGGTGGCCGCGCTCGATTTTGACCTGTCGGTTTTCGATATCTTCGGCGCCTTGAGCCAGGGCGCACAGCTGGTGCTCAGCGCGGAAGAGGAGCACCGCGATGCCGAGGGGTGGCTGGCGCTAATGCAGCAGCACCGGGTCAGCGTCTGGAACAGCGTCCCCACGCTGATGGAGATGACGCTCGAAATCGCGCAGCTGCGCGGGGCTGAACTACCGGACCTGCGTCTGGCATTGCTGTCAGGCGATTGGGTCAGCCCGGATATTGCCGCCAGGCTGGAACCTATCGCGCCGCAGTGCCGGACCATTGCGCTGGGCGGTGCGACGGAAGCCGCCATCTGGTCCAACGCCTGGGCGGTTCCGGCCCGGCCGCCGCGCGACTGGACATCGGTCCCTTACGGTTTACCGCTGCGCAATCAGCGCTTCAGGGTGGTGGATGAACTGGGCTGCGATCTGCCGGACTGGGTGGCCGGGGAGCTGTGGATTGGCGGGATGGGGGTGGCGCGCGGGTACTGTGGCGATCGGCATCTGACCCAGGCCAGTTTTAGCGGCGACTACCCGCAGCGCTGGTACCGCACGGGCGATATGGGACGTTACCGCCCCGACGGCGTCCTCGAATTCCTCGGGCGACGCGATGGTCAGGTGAAGCTACGCGGCCACCGCATTGAGCTGGGCGAAATTGAGCAGCAGCTGCAGCGTTGTCCTGGGGTACGCCGCGCGGTGGTGTTACTCAAGGGGAGCGGCGCCAGCGCCAGCCTGCACGCCTTCTATGAGGGCGAGGCAGCGATCGATGCGGTGCAGTGCGGGCTGCGTAGCGTGTTGCCTGGCTGGGCGATCCCTGCGGCCATCGCTTCTCTCAGCCGCTGGCCACTCACCGCTAACGGCAAAATCGACCGCAAGGCGCTGGCGCAGCTCAGCGCTCAGAGTGCGGAAACCGCGTTGTCGCTGGACGACCCTCACCAGCAGGCGCTGGCGGACATCTGGCAGCAGGTGCTGGGCGCACACCCGGGCCATGCCGGCGAAAGCTTCTTCAGCGCTGGCGGTAATTCGCTACTGGGCACCCGCCTGGTGGCGCAAATCTGCAAACACTTCGGTATCCGTCTAACACTACGAGACTTTTTTGCCGACGCTACCCTCTCGGGCCTTTGCGCATCCGTCGAAAGGCATTTGGCTGACAAAAACAGTATGGAAGAAGGTTTATTGTGAAAATTTCTGACGTTATCGTACGACTGGAAACCCAGGGCATTGAGCTATGGCAGGAAGAGAACCAGCTGCGCTTTCGCGCCCCCGCGGGCGTGATGACCGAAGCCATTATGCAGGAACTGCGCGACCATAAACCGGCCATCCTCGACTGGCTCAGGCAGCGGGAGAGCGGGGCAGCGCTGCAGGCCGATCCCGATGCGCGTTTTGCACCTTTCCCCTTAACGGAGGCGCAGCAGGCCTATTTTGTCGGGCGCCATAGCGCGTTCGCGTTCGGCGGTGTCGCCTGTCGGGGATATCTGGAGATCTGTTTCGATCGGCCCGTCACGCCTGCGCAGCTCAGCCGGGCGCTTAATCAGCTGATTGCTCGCCACGACATGCTGCGGGTGGTGATTGAGGAAGAGGGATTCCAGCGCGTTTTGCCGCAGGTGCCGCTATTCCAGCCGCAGCAACACGAATGGCCAGACCTGCCCACCACAGAGATCGGGGCGCGTATCGCTGAGCTGCGCGAAGCGATGCTGGCTGCTCCGGCGGATTACCAGCGCTGGCCGCTTTTTGCCGCGGCCACTATCCTCGCGGCAGGACAAACCCGCCTGCTGTTGTCGATTGAGCTGATCCTGGTGGATTCCGCCAGCCTTTATCTGCTGGTGGATGAACTGGATCAGCTGCTGTTTGCCCCCGAGACGCTGCTGCCCGCGCCCTCGCTGGGGTTCCGTGACTACGTGATTGCCCGGCGCGCGGCGCGCCAGGGCGTACGCTACCGTAAGGCGCAGCAATACTGGCGGGAGCGGATCCCCGAGCTTCCCAATGCTCCGGCCTTGCCCGCTAGCGCCGCCGCTGAGAAAGCCGCCTTTGTCCGTCGCCATCTGCGCTTGTCCCATCAACAGCGCCAGCGGCTGAACCAGCTGGCCGCGAAGGCGCAGGTGACGCTGAACGCGCTGCTGCTGGGGGCGTTCTCGCAGGTGATGGGGTTCTACAGCGACAGCCGCCACTTCACGCTCAATCTGCCCATTTTCCGCCGCGAGGGGCAGCATCATGACCTTGAACGGGTGGTCGGGGATTTCACCTCCGTCACGCTGCTGGAGGTCGATCTGCGTGGGGATGAGGCGTTTGCTCAACAGCTGCTGACCCTCAATCAGCGCCTGTTTGCCGATCTCGACCATAGCGCGTTCTCAGGTCTTGAAGCGTTGAGCGAACTGTCGCGCCATCATGGTGAAGCGGTGCTGATGCCGGTGGTGTTTACCAGCACGCTCGGCCAGGGGGAGCGGCAGGCGGCCCCGGCGCGCTATCGTATCGAGCAGGGGTTAACCCAAACCCCGCAGGTGTTGATTGACTGCCAGGTCACCGCCCAGCCCGATGGCATGATGCTGGCGTGGGATTCGCGCGAGGGGCTATTCCCCGAGCGGTTTATTGAGCACGCGTTTGATGCCTTCAGCGGTTTAATCCAGCGGCTGCTGGAGGAGGGTGAGTCTTGTCTTAACCAGCGTCAGCTGCTGACGCTGCCTGCGGCACAAGCCGCCGTTCGCCAACAGACTAACGCGGATAGCCAGCCAGATTTCGCCCGGCTGCTACAGCAGGGATTCCTGGATAAGGCGGAACGGCAGCCGGATGCCATTGCGCTGTGGGACGATGAAGGGAGCATGACTTACGGCGAGCTGGCCGCCCGGGCTTACGGACTGGCGGCGGATTTGCAGCGGGCGGGGCACTGTCCAGGCGAAGCCGTCGCGGTGATGTGCGGGAAAGGGCGCGCCCATGCGCTCGCCCCTCTTGCCGTCCTGCTCAACGGCGGGTGCTATGTGCCGGTTGATGTGCAACAGCCTGCCCGCCGCCGGGAGGCGATCTTGCGTAACGCCGGGGTGCGCCGGGCAATCTGTGACGATCCTGAACAACTGCCTGAGGACGTAGAACCGATCGCCTGGCGGACGGAGACGTCGGCGGGTGATTTCCAGCCAGTAAGAATCGGTCTCCATCAGCCCGCCTATATTATCTATACCTCCGGGTCCACCGGTGAACCGAAGGGCGTGGTCATTAACCATCATGCCGCCTGGAATACGATTGCCGATATCAACCGCCGCTTTGCGGCGGGCGCCCGTGATCGGGTCCTGGCGGTGGCTAACCTGAGTTTCGATCTGTCAGTGTACGATCTGTTTGGCGTGCTGGCGGCGGGAGGTGCTCTGGTCTACCCGCAGGAAGCGAGAAAGGCGGACCCTTCACACTGGGCTGAATGCATCGCTCAATATGGCGTCACCCTATGGAACAGCGTGCCGGCCCAGCTGCAGATGCTGGCCGATACGCAACAGCCCCTGCCGACGCTACGCCTGGCGCTGGTATCGGGAGACTGGGTTCCGCTCAATCTGCTGGAACAACTGCAGGCCATCTCAGCCGATGGTCAACTGATAGCGCTGGGCGGTGCGACTGAAGCGGCAATCTGGTCGGTATTCCATCCGGTCACGCACGTCGCGCCGTCCTGGCAGAGCATTCCGTATGGTAAGCCGCTGGCCAATCAGCAACTGCATATTGTTGATGAGCGCCTGCACGATCGCCCCAACTGGGTCAGCGGCGAGATCGCCATCAGCGGTGACGGGCTGGCGGACTGTTACTGGATGGATAGAGAGAAGACCGCCGCGCGTTTTGTGACCCGCGATGACGGGCGGCGCCTGTACCTGACCGGAGATCGGGGGCGGTACTGGCCGGATGGCAACATCGAGTTTCTGGGGCGGGTCGATAGCCAGGTCAAAATCCGCGGACACCGCGTTGAGCTGGGTGAAATCGCCGCGGCGATGCGCCAACACCCGGCGGTCGCCGATGCGGCCGTATGCCTGACGGAAGGTCATGGCACCGCCAGCAACCTGCTGGGATTTGCGGAACTGGCGGCGGGCGAGCAGCCCAGCAGTCGGCCGGCGATGGAAAGCGCCCGGCAGCGTGCGCGGCATATTGAACAGCAGATTGATGGTGCAGCTTTCGAGGCGTTAATGGCGGGAGCGGATCGCGTGGCGATTCTCGCGATGTCCGATCGCCTGCGCCAGGATGGCCTGTTCGCCGCGACCGACTCCCGTCACGCGCTGGAGGAGATCTATCAGGCGACCGGGGTGGCGGAGGTGCATCAGCGACTGTTGCGCCGCTGGCTGGCCGGATTGGTCAGCGCCGGTGCGCTCACCCAGGACGCGCAGGGACGCTACGCAGAGCTGATCCCCTGCGATGCGGCCACCTTGCAGCAGGGCTGGCACGAGGTGGAACAGCTTGAGCAGCGTGCCGGATATGGCAGCCAGACGCTGCACTATATCCGCGTTTGCAGCGATTGCCTGAGCGGGCTGCTGCGTGGCGAAACCGATGTCCGCGGTATTCTGTTCCCGGAAGGCGAGCTGTCGACCGCCCACGCGGCCTACCGGGATAACCTGGTCAGTCAGAGCATGAACGCGATCGTGATTGCGGCGATCTCGGCGCTGGCGGCTTCCAGCGCCCGCCCGTTACGGGTGCTGGAAGTGGGGGCCGGCGTGGCGGGGACCGCCAGCGATTTGGTGCCTGCTCTGGCGCCCTGGCAGCCAGAATACTGGTTTACCGATCTGTCAGAGTTCTTCCTCGTTGAAGCGCGTAAGCTCTTCGCCCCTTATCCGTGGATGCACTA
Source organism: Klebsiella sp. BIGb0132 (assembly GCF_024810075.1). Lineage (NCBI taxonomy): Bacteria > Pseudomonadati > Pseudomonadota > Gammaproteobacteria > Enterobacterales > Enterobacteriaceae > Klebsiella > Klebsiella sp. BIGb0132. The sequence continues at coordinate 99,268 of NZ_JANUDW010000011.1, forward strand.
CGGCATTTTTGACATGAACGAAGATGCCGGGCGGCAGGGGATGGCGGCGAATAGCTTCGATGTGATCCTGTGCGCCAACGTGCTGCATAACGCCCGCAACGCGGGTGACGTGCTGGCGCAATTCTCCTCCTTGCTGGCGCCCGGCGGTACGCTGGTGTTTATCGAACCTTTCCGTCGTCATAACTATCCGCTGCTGGTTTCGATGGAGTTCTTCCCGGAGCTGACGGGCTTTACCGATCTGCGCGCCACCACCGATCAAACGTTCTTTACCCGCGAGCAGTGGCTTGATCTGCTGGCGCAGGCGGGGGCGACGATATCCGATTGCGCCCCGCCGGCGGAAAGCGCGCTGTCCAGCTCCGGGCAAGGGGTATTTACCGCCCAGTTCAACACGGACCGCGCCAGCCTCCACAGCGATGAGCTGCGGGATTTTCTGCGCGATCGGCTGCCGGGCTATATGGTGCCTGCGCATCTGCATCTGCTGGATCGTCTGCCGCGCACGGCTAACGGTAAAACCGATCGTCAGCGGCTGCTGAGCGCCGCGCCGCAGCAGCTGAGCAAGGCGGAGCAGGCAGGCGGCGGTAACGCCCCGCGCGACGCGCTGGAACAGCAGATTGCCGCCGTCTGGGCAGAAGTGTTGGGGCTGGCGGACGTGCAGCGCGATGCTGACTTCTATGCGCTGGGCGGCGACTCCCTGCTGTTATCTCGCATGATCGGACGTCTGCGCGCCCGGGTCGCGGCGGCGGCCCATTTCGAATGGGAAACCCTGCTGCGCCATCTGTTGCGGGAGTCCACGGTGATGGCGCTGGCGGGTTTGCTACGCAGCAGCGCGGCGCAGGGTGAGCAGCAACAGCAGGCTCGCGCCGTGCTGGTTCCACTGTGGGGCCAGCAGGATTATCACCGCCACTGCTGCGTGCTGCTTCACGCCGGTACCGGCAATCTCCAGCCGTATCAGCATCTGCTGGCGAGCCTGGACAAGTCGCTATTTGCCCGCGGTGTTGGTCTCGAACTGCCCAGCCAGCAGGCGTTTATGGCGCTGGCGCCGCATGAGGCGCTGGTGACGCTGGCCGGTCACTATGCCGATGCGTTGTCAGCGCAGGGGGAAAGCTTCACTTTGCTGGGGTATTGCCTCGGTGGCTTGCTGGCGGCGGAAATCGCCCGTCAGCTCAGCGAGCGCGGCAAAAACGTGCGCGAGCTGGTGGTCATCAGCGCGTATCAGCCGCCGCAGGTGGATGACGCGCGGCTGGTGGATTACGTGTTTGCCCGCGCGATCGGAGCTGACCTCGAGAAGCTGGGTCTGCCGCAGGAGCCGGCGCTGGCCGCCGCCGTGAGCGCTATCCTGCAGCGGACCCCGCAGCGTATCGCCGAAGACGCATTTGATTGCCTCGACGGCCATCCGCAGGTCGCGCAGGCGCTGACGCGCTGGTTCCGGCAGCCGCAGGCCGTTCGCCTGCAGGCGCTGCAGACGGCCGGCATGGCCCAGGGAGCCTACCATCAGGAGGATGAAGCCAGCGCGTTGTTTGCGAGTCGTTACGCCCTGTTCGGACACAGCATGGCGTCAGTGGGGCAATATCGCCCCGATCCCTGGTTTGGTAAAACCATTCTGCTGCGTAACAGCGAAAGCGATCCTCTCTTGCCCGGTACGCCCGGCGACGTTCACGACTACTGGCGCCGGCTGTGCCTGGGGGAACTCGTTGTTGAAGACACGCCCGGCGACCATTTTAGCTGCCTGGCTCGTCAGCATGCGCCGACCCTGGCTGCGCTGATCGCGCGCCACGCCGCGCCGGGAGAAGCCTGATGAACGACAGCATTATCGCGGTACTCGGCGCCACCGGCGGCGCAGGGCGCTATGTCAGCCGCTGGCTGGCTGAGGCAGGATTTGCATTGCGGCTCGGCGGTCGCCGTGGCGATCCCTTACGGCAGCTGGCAACGCGGCTGGATGCGGAGGCTCGGCCGGTGGATCTATGGCAGGAGGAGGCGCTGCGCGAGTTTTGCCGAGGCTGCGTCGCGGTGGTGAACTGCGCCGGTCCCTCCTATCAGGTGCTCGATCGGGTGGCGCGTGCTGCTGCCTCGGCGCATGCGCATTATGTGGATGTCTCAGGCGATGGCCCGGCATGGCATCTGTTGCAGGGGCAACCTGCCGGCGATAAGCACTGGACTGCGGTGCTCTCCGCCGGGATGCTGCCCGGGCTGGCAAATCTGGTGCCGGGCTGGATGAGCCAGCGTGCCGGCGGCGATCTGACGGTTTACAGCGGCGGCATTGAGCGGGTGAGCGGCGCGGCGGCTGCCGATCTGGTGCTGTCGCTAAATGAACAATGCAATGCGTTGCAGGGCAGCGATTACTGGTACGGAGAAGCCGGTGCCGGCTGGCGGCTCGGCCGTCGCGCACGCCACGTTCTGTCGACGCAGCAGACGGATACGCTGGCGCATTTCAGCGGTCACGTTACGTTACTGCCCTGGCTGAGCGCCGACGCCGAGCGGCTGGCGCTGCGCCATCATCTCTCCGCGCTGAGCTGGTACAACGTTTTCAGCGGTCAATGCCTGCGGGAAACCCTGACCGGGCTGCGCGGCAAGGTGGATGGCACATCGCAGAGTCTCGCGCTGGCCCGCGCAGCGGTGGAGAAGGCCAGCGAAATCGATCTGGCGGGCTACGCCCCTTATTACCAGATGGTGTTTGACTGGCAGCAGGAGGGAGAGCCGCGTCGGCGCGTCGTGGTGCGCACGGACAGCAGCCTGGCACTCACCGCTGCCACCGCCGTCAGTACCGTTATGAGCCTGATGCGCGGCGAGATTGCGCCGGGCGTGCATTTTGCCGACCGCGTCCTGAGCCCGGCGACCGTGCTGGCTGATATCACGCGGCTGCATGCGGGCACCCACATCAGCCAGTATCTGCCGGACAGGCAGCCAGAGCAGGGGGTGATATGACTCCAGCTTCGACACCCCGCCGCCGCGCGATTGTCTGTGGTACCAGCTTTGGCCGCTTTTATCTGCGCGCGCTGGCCAACAATCCGACGATTGAACTGGTTGGGATCCTTTCCAGCGGCTCTGCCGCGTCCGCGGGCTACGCCCGTGAGCTGAATATCGCGCACTACACCTCGGTAGCAAGCCTGCCGGCCGATATAGATCTTGCCTGCGTGGTGGTGAGGGCGGCGGTCTCGGGCGGCAAGGGCGCGGAAATCGCCTGTCAGCTGTTATCGCGGGGCATTCACGTATTGCAGGAGCATCCGCTTCATCCTGACGAGCTGGCCGATTGCCTGCGCACGGCGTACCAGCATCGCGTCCGCTTTGGCATCAATGCCTTCTACCCCTTTGTGGCCCCCATCCGCCGCTTTCTCGAGGCGGCCGAGATTCTGCGTCAGCGCCAGCCGGTGCAATACATCGAAGGCGTGTGCGGCGCACAGGTTCTCTACCCGCTGCTGGATGTGATTGCGCGCGCGCTGGGAAAACTGCGCCCGGCGCAGCTGGCGCTGATGGAGCCTCGCCAGGTGGGGCCCTACACCTGCCTGCACGGCAGTATCGGCGGGGTTCCGCTGACGCTGCGCGTGCAGAACCAAATCCATCCGGCGGACGCCGACAACCACGCGCTGTTGCTGCACCGCCTGACCATCACCGCTGAAAGCGGCGTACTGGCACTCGCGGATACCCACGGCCCGGCGATCTGGAGCCCCAGATTACATACCCATCGCGATGAAACCCATCGCCTGGTGCTGGAGGGCGAGGGGACAGAACGCTTATCGGCAGCCAGCAGCACCCTTTTGCCCGGCAGCGAAGCCGTCAGCTTCAGCGAGATTTTTGAACGGCTGTGGCCGCAGGCCATTGACTGCGCTGTGGCGGATTTTCAGCGCTCCATCGACGCCCCTGCGCTGGCGCAGCAGCAGGTGCAATGGGCGCTGGGCGTGACCGGATTCTGGCATCGGGTGTCATCGGTGCTGGGGCCGCCAGAACTGATTTATCCCGACACGCCGGCCATCCTGCCACTTATTGATCGGTTAACTGAGGAGACCCCGCGATGAGTCAGCATTTTTTACGCTTTTACCAGCCCGCACCCGCTGCGCCGCTGTTGCTGGTTTGCTTACCCCATGCCGGCGGGGCGGCCAGTACGTTTCGCCCGTGGCCTTACTTGTTCGATGCGTCTGAGGCGGAGCTGGCCGTGGTGCAGTATCCGGGACGCGAGGACCGCTTCGCTGAGCCCTTCATCGACAATATGCCCGAGCTGCTGACCGCCTTGCAGGAGGAGCTGTTGCCGCATCTGGCGGGACGCCGTTTTGCCCTGCTCGGACACAGCATGGGCGGTGCCATCGCCCATGAGCTGGCGCAGTCGCTGGCCGCCCACGGCTGGCATCCGGAACTGCTGATCGTCTCAGGCCGCCAGCCGCCGGATTTTCATCCGCTGGATAGCGGTATTCATCTGGGGAGCGATCGGCAAATTATCGAGGAACTGCTGCGCCTCAGCGACGATAACCAGACGCTGCGCGAACAGCCAGAGCTGGCGGAGCTGCTGCTACCGGCGATCCGCAATGATTACCGGCTGATTGAGCGTTACCGCCCGCAGCCTGCGCGTTTGCTTACCTGCCCGATAGTGGTGCTGAGCGGCGAAGGCGACGGTGAACTGCCTCTGTCGCAGGCCGAGGCCTGGGCGGCATACACCTCCGCGGAAAGTATTGTGCATCGTTTTCCTGGCGATCACTTTTTCATTGCCAGCCAGCGTGCCGCCGTGGTGGCCTGCGTGCGGCAGGCATTACGGCAGTTCTCACCCTTGTTCAGTGAAGGATAATCTATGGAAGACTTCTACTCTCCGGTCGCTGAGTTTTACGATCTGGTTGGTCGCGCGCACTCCGCGGGTGAAACCGCGCTGCGCGAGCGGCTGTCGGCATTCACCGATATTCACGACCCGGTGCTGGATATCGGCGCTGGCACCGGACGAACGGTGCAGGCGATAGCCGAAACCGTGCCGCTGGTGGATATTCTGGCGGTGGAGCCAGCCCCGGCCATGCGCGCGGTGCTGACCCATTGCGTGGCGCAAAGGCCGGAGCTGCGGCGGCGCGTCACGATTATCCCGGACACGGTGGACAAGCTGCAGCTACCCGAACGCCTGGGTGCGGTCGTGGCCTTCGGGGTGCTGGGACACCTGACGACGGAGGCGCGTCAGGCGCTGTGGTCAATATTGCTGCCGCGGCTGGCACCCGGCGCGCCGGTGTTCGTGGAGCTGCTGCCGGTCGAAAAACCGATGGTATTGCCGACGATGACGTTGGCCAGTGAAACGATCGGCCAGCGTCACTATCACGCGACCCTCGAGGGTGAGCCTGGACCCAACGACACCATGCTGCTGACCTCATGCTGGACGGTAAGCGGCGGCCCCTGCGCCACGCAGGTAATCCGTAACCGGAGCGTCTGGCATACCTTTGGTCTGGACGATCTCGCCCGCGAAACCGGGCTGCATGCTGAACGTCTGACCGCGCAGGCGGGGGTGCTGTATGTCTGAACCGATTGCCTCCCCCGATCGTCGTATCCTGCCGGAGGAGATGCGCTGGCCGGTGGCGCTGGCCGAGCGCTATACGCAACGCGGCTACTGGCAGCCGGAAACGCTCGGCCAGTTGATTCTGCAATGGCGGCAGTATGGTGACCGCACCGCCCTGATCGAACCGGACCGCAGCTGGAGCTATCACCAGTTAATCAACCAGGCCTGTCGTTTCGCCGGTGAACTCCGGCAGCGAGGGATGCAAGGCGGGGAAACGGTCGTTATTCAGTTGCCCAACGGGGCCGATTTCGTGGTGGCCTTGTTCGCGGCGATCCTTAACGGGGCGGTGCCCGTACTGATGCTACCGGCTCACCGCCAGCGTGAAATCCTGCACGTGGTGGAGCTGGCGCAGGCGCGCTGGTTCCTGAGTGACGGCAAACAGGCGGGAATTGAGGCGCAGAGCCTGCGCGCAAAGGTACCCGACTGTCAGAGCCTGTTCTCCACGACGGAGCGGCGTTTTTCCGCCAGCCAGGCGCCGGCGATGGCGGGATTGCCTCCCGGCGATGCGCCCCACAATATTGCTCTGCTGCTGCTTTCCGGCGGTACAACCGGCTTACCCAAGCTGATCCCCCGCACCCACGCCGATTATCACTACAACTTTCGCGCCAGCGCCGCGCTTTGCCATGTCCAGCCGGATGACCGCTACCTGGCCGTGCTTTCAATGGCGCATAACTTTCCCCTCGCCTGTCCGGGCATCCTCGGGATCTTTTCCCGCGGAGGCTGCGTGGTGGTCCCGGCCACCGTCGCCGCTGAGGATGCGTTTGACGCGATTCATCGGCACCGCGTGACGCTCACGGCGCTGGTCCCTTCGCTGGCAACGCTATGGCTGGACGCGACGGAGTGGGAGCAACCCGACCTTAGCTCGCTGAGGCTGGTTCAGGTGGGGGGGGCGAGGCTCGGAGCCGATGCCGCCCGCCGGCTGCTGGCCCGCTGGGGATGCCAGCTGCAGCAGGTGTTTGGCATGGCGGAAGGGCTGCTGAACTACACGCGGCTGGATGACTCGCCTGAGCTGATTACCACCACGCAGGGCCGACCGCTATGCGACGAGGATGAGATCCGGGTGGTTGACGAGCAGGGCCTGCCGGTGGGTCGCGGGCAGGCCGGGGAGTTGCTGGTTCGCGGGCCTTACACCATCCGCGGCTACTATCGCGCGCCTGAACACAATCGTCAGGCGTTTGCCGCCGGGGGGTTCTACCGCAGCGGAGATCGGGTACGGCAGCTGCCCGGCGGCGAGCTGCTGGTGGAGGGGCGAACCCGCGACACCATCAACCGCCACGGGGAATCGGTGCCCGCCGATGAAATCGAGGAGTGCCTGCGGGCGCATCCGCTGGTACGCGACGTGACGGTGCTGGCAGAGACGTTCGCTGAGCAGCAGGAAGCGATCCATGCAGTCGTCATCGCCCATTCCCCTCTCACCCTGGCCGAGATGCGGGCGTTTCTTGAACAGCAGCAGGTCGCGCCATTTAAATGGCCGGATCGGCTGACGCTGGTTGATGCTTTCCCGCTGACGCCGATTGGCAAAATCAATAAACAAGCGCTGGCGGCCCGGCTGGCGGTTTAACTTTCAGGAGTCAACATGACGGATACACGCAGCGAACTTCGACTCAATCTGCCCGCAGATCGGACCCTGGCCGCGATTGTCAGCCTTATCCGGCAGAATCCGACGGAGGATTACTATGTCTATGAGCGGCCGCCATGCTGGTATGTTGGCCTGGGTAAACGGGCGAGTTTAACCCTTTCGCCTGATGGCTCGCAGGCCATAACCGAAAGCGAAGAGGGCTGTCGGACAGCGCCCGTTACCTCGTCGCTGGCGCACTATGCCCGTCAGTTCCGTGCGCAGCATGCCGGCGCAGGACAGCGCGTTTTCGGTATGGCCGGATTTAACTACGCGGCCTGCATTCGTGGGATCGCGTTTCCGCCCGGGGAGTGGCCGCTGCTGTCTCTCCTCGTGCCGCGTGATGAACTGGTTTTTGACGCGGGGGAAGTGACGATCCTGGCGCACAGCGCTGACCAATGCCGGCACCTCGCCCGGCAGTTACAGGATATCTCCCCGGCCCCGGCCGGGGGGGCGCTGCTGGCCGACCTCACCGCGCAGGGGAAAGATTATCAGCACCAGGTGACGCGCGCGCTTGAAGAGATCGCCGCCGGTGAATACACCAAGGTGATTGTGTCGCGCGCGCTGGCGCTTGCCGAGCGCATCGACATGCCCGCGACCCTCTGGCGCGGGAGAATGTCCAATACCCCGGCGCGCAGTTTCTTGCTGCAGCAGGGGGCGTTTGCCGCGACCGGTTTTAGCCCGGAGATGGTGGTGACGGTGGAGCAGGATATCGTCACCAGCGAACCTCTGGCCGGCACCCGCGCGCTATCCGGTTCGGCGGGAGAAGATGCTTACAATCGGGCTGAGCTGCAAAGCGATAGCAAAGAGATTGTGGAACACGTTATCTCGGTCAAAGCGGCGATTGGGGAGCTGGAAACGCTGTGCGTGCGTGACTCGGTGGCGGTCACCGATCTGATGTCGGTACGCGAAAGAGGGAGCGTGCAACATCTGGGGTCTCAGGTGTGCGGCAAACTGGCGTCGGGGCGCGATGCCTGGGATGCTTTTGATGTGCTGTTCCCGGCGATCACCGCATCCGGTATTCCCAAGCTCCCGGCGCTGGCTGCCATCCTCCGCCTGGAGACGGTGCCGCGCGAACTTTACTCCGGCGCGATACTGATGCTGGAAGGCGAACGATCGTTCGAAGCGGCACTGGTCCTGCGCAGCGCATTTCAGGATGCGCGGAGAAGCTGGATCCAGGCCGGAGCCGGGGTGATTGCTCAGTCGAATGCATTACGTGAGCTGACGGAGACCTGCGAGAAGCTTTCCAGCGTGGCGCCTTACCTGGTGGTTTCGCAGGCGAAATGAGGGATGATGCCTGACGCAACCGGCGCGAGAACTGCTGATGTTTTGGCTCATTGACCTGTTGCGAAAGCGCCCTCCTGGCTGAGAAGGGCGCCTGCGTAATGCGGCGATCGTAGAGCCTGCCCCGTTTGTTTGTTGCATGGGGAGAGCGTCATTAATTGATAATGATTATTATTTACATATTTATAAACCCCAGTATGATGATTCCCTGAGTTTCGTTTCGGGAACTAAGCACCCGGCGACTTCGCCAGCCGGGTACTTACAAAAGAGGGTTTTTTATGCAATCCACTCACCAGTTACATTCTCTGCAGCAGTTAACCGATATGGCGCACCAGTGGGGCTATGACTACGAGCTGGCAAATGCCAGCCGCTCGGTTCGCCAGTCTGGCGAGTTTGAAGGGACAATCAAAACGGTCACGCTGCCCTATGGCGTCAACCTCTGTCTCAATGAGCTGACCGCCAACGGCGACGATCATCGCAGCGGCACGCTTCAGCATTGTTTGACTATTTTACTGACCCTCGGCGGCGATGAGCCTAATTATCACCTCGATGACGGCAGCCCGCTGCCGGCAGAACGGGGCATGGCGAAGGTGATTGCCACCAAAGATCGTATGCGCCTGTGGTGCCGCAATCCGCGCGGGCATCACTGCCGCAGCCTGGTGATTCAGGCCGCTCCCGAACGAATCAGCGATAAAGAGCTGGCGGATCAGGTCGAACGTATTTTGCAACGTAACCATGTCTTTAGCTTGATCATCCCGCAGTACACCATCGATCGGGCCAATGAGCTGTTTGGCTTTTGCGATAACTGCGTGATTGGTCGGCTGCAGACCCATAGCTGCGTACTGGATCTGATGGCCCAGGTGCTGCGCGCGGCGAATCAGGATGTGCCCCAGGTGGGGGTAATGGCGCCGCATCGCGACGTGGCGCGGATGCTGAAGGTGCGGGATAAGCTGGTCACCGAACTGGACTGCAACCACTGCCTGTGCGACCTGGCGCGCGATGTTGGCATCAGCGTCAGCGCGCTGAAAAGCAAGTTCCAGGCGGTCATGGGGCAGTCGGTTTTCGCCTTCCTGCGCGACCAGCGCCTGACCCGGGCCCGTCAGGGATTAGAGTCGGAAGGGTGGACGGTCAAGCAGGCCGCCTACTATGTGGGTTATCAGCATCCCAGTAACTTTTCTACTGCCTATCGCCGCAAATTTGGTATGCCTCCGCGCGATTCTCTCAGCCTCTGACTGGCTGAAAACATAACTCATTTGGCTTTGCTCATAGCTGAGTTAACTAGGGTGTCGTAGGACCACCCCCATATAATTGTGACAGATATAAAACGATTTTTTTTGTTTCTGTTTCAGCACCATGGGGATGGTCATGCGCACCAGTTCACACCAGTTTCGCTTAAAACAAAATCTACCTGGCACCATTAAACCGCTCTGCCTGCTGTGCGGTCTGGCGATTTCAGCCCCGGCTTTTACCGCGGAACAAACCACCGATAGCAAAAAAGAAGAAACTCTGGTGGTGACGGCTCGTAAGGTGAAAGAGGATCCGTTGAAAGTCCCGGTCAGCATGACCTTGTTCGATCGCCAGACGCTGAGCGATCGGCGCATTGATGATGTGGAGCACCTGATCCGTGACGTGCCAAACATCAGCTTCAGCTCACTGGGGGATATGCGCTCAACCTATATGTCGATCCGAGGGGTCGGGCCGATGGCCCAGCCGCTCGGCTTTGATGATACATCGGTCGTGACCTATATCGACGGCGTGCCGCAACCGGCCTTCGGTGCGGATCTGCGTTTCCTGGATGTTGAACGGATTGAAGTCCTGCGCGGCCCGCAGGGCACGGTGTTTGGACGCAACGCCCAGGCGGGGGCGATAAACATCACCACGCGCCAGCCTGGCGATACCTTTGAAGGCACCTTGCGTGCGGAAGCGGGCCTGAACAGTGAATCCGAGAACGTGGGTCAGCTGACGGTTTCCGGACCACTGATTGAGGACCGTCTGGGCGGGCGCTTCTCCGCCGCCTATTCCAACCTGGGCGCCGATGTGGATAACAACGCGCCGGGTGGCAAGCTGGGCAAGGTGGAAACCGGGGTGTTCCGCGGTTCGCTGGTCTTCACCCCCGACGATCGTACCCGCTTCGTGCTGACCGGCAACTACGAGCGGGACAACAACACGCCGTCAAACTTCATTCTCAAAAATGGCCCGAACTTCCCCACGGTGGAGCTGGATCCTAAAGGCTGGGTCGATCGCGAGATCTCCGGTCTGTCATTAACCGCCAGCCGTCAGCTTGATCGGATGCAGTTCACCTCCGTATCCGCGGTGAACCATTACGATTTTAAAAACCTGACCAATAATTCCGAGGCGCTGACGTTTAGCAAAGTGTTCGGTATGCCGACGTCGGCGTTTATTCCAGCCACCGACTGGAGTACTTATGACGAAAGCCAGAACAGCCTGTATCAGGAGCTGCGCCTGAGTAGCCTCGATGACGCGGATATTGTCTGGGTCGGCGGCATCAACTATCTGCATGACAGCTACAAGCTGACCACCCAATATGATTCCGCGTTCTTCGCTTCCACCAACGGTACGCGTAACGGGGATTACACCACCGACAGCTATGCCGCCTTTGGCGAGGTGACGGTGCCGCTATTTGGCTCCGAAAAACTGAAAGGGACGTTAGGCGGTCGCTATACCCATGACCGTAAAACCTATGAATCGCTGTATCGTTCCAACGGCTTCCCCGGGACGGTGGCCTCCTTCAATCAAAGCGGGGTGCTGAATTACGACATGGTGACGGGCCGCGCGGCGCTGAGTTATGACCTGACCGATGACTCGACGATCTATACCAGCGTCGCCCGCGGCGCGAAAAGCGGCGGTTTCCCTAATTTTACCAACAACGCGCCCAGCGGCTTGAAGGATGAGCCTTATAAGGATTCCTCCTCCTGGAGCTACGAGATCGGCAGCAAAAACCGTTTCCTCGACGGGCGTGCCGAGCTGAACGCCTCGTTGTTCTATAACAGCGTAAAAGATGAAAACCTGTTCGCGCTGGATTCCGCCTCATTCACCTTCGTGCCGAAGCCGATGGATACCCGTAACTACGGCATGGAGCTGGAAGGCTCGCTGCAGCTGGCAGAGCACTGGAAGGTCAGCGGCGGGGCGGGTTACACCCATACGGAATTACGCAATGTTTCGGATGATGTCGCGGCTTCATCCGGCGCACGCAATGGCAACCGGGTACCGGCGGTACCGAAATTCAACACCAACCTGACGCTGCAATACTACGATTCTGCCGCCTGGCTGGGACTGCCGGAAGCCAATATCTTCGCCCTGGCGCAGCATCAGTACGTCGGCAGTCGTGAAGCGGATGTCGGCAGCCACTTCAAGCTTGATGCCTACCAACTCTACAACGCCAAAGTGGGGCTGGAATTCTCCTCCTTCGATGTCTACGTCTTTGGTCAAAACCTGACGGATGAACGCCCGCAGTACATTGGTCTGTATTACGGTCCGGGCAGCGAGGCGGTTACCGTTGGACATGGCCGCGTGTTGGGCGTCGGCACGCAAATTAAATTCTGATTACCCGCTGCGCCCGGATGGTGTTCGGGCGCATCATTCAGTTTACCCGGATGCAACTATGATGAAATTACGCCTGCCAGGGTGGCTGTTCCTGGGTGTGACAATGGCTCTGCCCGCCGCGCAGGCCGCCGCTGACCGGACTCTCCGGGTGGTGATGTTGGGCAGCCAGAGCGAAACGCTCGATTACGGGCGCGCGCAAACCTATTACCCCTGGGCGGTGAGCGGCAACGTCTGCGATGTGCTGGTGGCGGATCGGCAGGGCCGTCCCGACTATCAGCTGAGTCGTGCCATTACCCCCAATCAGGATGCTACGCGCTGGACTGTCTCACTGCGTTCCGGGGTGCGCTTTTCCGATGGATCGCCGCTCACCGCTGATGATGCGCTGGCGAGCCTGCGCTTCCTGGCCGCCTCTCCCGGCTTTGCCGGATTCTTCAGCGATGTCGATATGCAGGCCAGCCGCGTGGTGAATGCCGAAGAGCTGGAGCTGGTTCTTACCCGTCCGCGTGCCGATCTGGTCACCACCGTGCTGACCGCCGCCAGCATGGTATGGAAGCAGGGGCGGGGCGATGCGGCGATCCCGGTATGCAGCGGTCCGTATCAGGTCGCCTCCTTCAACGCGCAGAACGGGGCGCTGCTCAGCCGCAACCCTTACGCATGGCAGCCTGCGGCGTGGTTTGATCGCATTGAAATTCGCCCGCTGGCCGATGCCACGGCGCGGGTAAACGCCCTGCTGAGCGGTGCGGCAGACTATGCCTTTGATATTCCGGTTAGCAGCGCCCGCAGCGTGGACGGACGTCAGGGCTGGCAAATCATCCGCAGCGGCGTGGCGAATGCCAGCGGTTATTACTTTGCCATGAATACCAGGGTCAAACCGTTTGACGACGTTGAGGTCCGGCAGGCGCTGAAAACGCTGGTCAACCGTCAGCAGCTGCTTGATGTGGTTCTCGGCGGCTATGGCTATCTCGGGAATGACGTGTTCGGCCAGGGGCTCAGCGGTTTTGACAGCCAGCTCCCTCAGCGCCGGACCGATGCTGCCGAGGCGCAGGCGCTGCTGCGCAAAAAAGGGATCACGCAGCTGACCTTGCTGACCGCCGATCTGACTCCGGGGCTGAACGACTCGGCAGAACTATTACGCCAGCAGCTGGCCGACGTGGGTATTACCCTCAGGGTTGAGACGGTGGCCGCGGCCGATTATCTGGGGGATATGTCGCGTCTGCATCAGGCGCAGATGCTGTCGATGTACGCGTTAAATCGCCCCTTCCTGGCGGCGATCCCGATGCTGTTCGGTAATGACAACCCCTATAACTATGGCGGGTGGTATCCGGACGATTTTGTGGCAGGGGTAGAGCAGGCGCGTAAAACACTCGATCCGCAGCGCCAACAGCAGCAGCTCGACCGGTTACAACAACAGCTGTGGCAACAGGGGCCGTATTTGCTCTGGGGATATCGCGATGGGCTTTCGGCGGCGGTGACGGCTTTACAGGGCGTTGAGCTCAACCAGGGGATCCCTCTGTTCCGCAGCGCCCGAATGGCGGCCGGCCAATGATGGCCAGATTTGTCCTCTGGCGTCTGCTCAGCGCTCTGCTGCTGCTGTGGCTGGCTAGCATGTTGATCTTCTTCACCCTGGCGCTGGCGCCCGGAGATGCCGCAGTGCAGGCACTGGGTGAACGCGCCACCCCGCAGGCGTTGCAGACGCTGCGGCATCAGTTTGGTCTCGATCGGCCCGTTGCCGCAAGGTACTGGCAGTGGCTTAGCGGTATTCTGCGCGGCGATCCCGGCATCTCTATAACCAGCCAACAGCCGGTAGCCGATATTATCGCTCCCGCCGCCCGCCGGAGCGGGCTGCTGGCGCTGCTGGCCGCCTGCGGGATGCTGCTGCTGGGAGGCTCCGGCGGCGTACTGGCGGCGATGTATCGCGATCGCTGGCAGGACCGGCTGCTCTCATTTATCGCAATGAGCGGATTAAGCACCCCGGAATTTATTGTTGCCACTCTGATGATCCTGCTGTTGGCGGTTGGGGCGGGGTGGTTCCCGGCGGTCTCCCTGCTGCCGGCTTCCGGCAATATCAGCGACCAGTGGTCGATTCTGGTTCTCCCCGCGCTGACTCTGGCACTGATCGGCGGCTGTTATTTGCTGCGTATGATACGCGCCTCGCTGATAAGGCTGACGGCCGCGCCCAATATCCTCAGCGCCCGCCTTAACGGTGTGCGCGGGCTGACGCTGGTGGCCCGCCATTTGCTGCCGCAGGCTGCGGGGCCGCTGGCCCAATTGTTTGCCGCCAGTTTACCCTACCTGATTGGCGGCGCCGTGGTGGTGGAACGCGTATTTGGCTTTCCCGGCCTCGGCGAGCTGCTGCTGACGGCGCTGAATACCCGTGATGCCATTTTGCTTCAGGGGGTAGCGATGCTGCTGGCGCTGATTACCGCCCTGTGTTGGTTCACGGCGGATATCCTGGCGGTCTGGCTCGATCCCTGGCGGAGGCGCTCGTGAGAATCGTCGCTTTATTGATGATTACCCTGATTATCTGTGGCCCATGGCTGGCCCCCTATAACCCACAGCGTAGCCTCGGCCTGGCCTGGCAACTGCCGGATAAAACGCTGTGGCTGGGCAGCGATGGCCTGGGGCGGGATGTCTTGAGCCGTCTGCTGAGCGGCGGTCGCAATATTCTGCTATTCCCTCTGTTGTGCGCGCTGTGCTCCTCATTTTTAGGCAGCCTGTGCGCGCTGCTGCTGGTGGCTTTGCCCGATCGCGGGAGAAGGCTGGTGGTGTTACTGGATCCGCTGCTGTACATGCCCCCGCTGCTGGTACTGATTGGGGTGATCTATGTCTTTGGCAACGGGCAGGTCGCGCTGTTGATCGGGATGACGTTACTCAATATCCCTTTTACCCTGCGCTACGTACGTTCGCTGGCGGATCCCGTCCTCGATACCGGTTACGTTGAGGTCGCGCGTGCGGCAGGCGATGCGCTGCCGTTACTGCTATGGCGCGAAGTCCTGCCGGTGATTGTGCCCGGTATCCTGGCCGATGGGACAACCCGTTTAGTCGCGGCGATTTACCTGCTCGCCTCGGCCAGTTTTCTCGGTATCGCCACTCCCGGCGGGATCGACTGGGCGTCAATGGTGCGCGACGGATTACCCGGACTGATGCTAAACCCATGGGCGGCGCTGCTACCTGCGCTTGGTATCGCGCTGGTGGTGGTGGCCATCAGTTTGCAGACTGACCGCTGGAGCAGGATCTGATGCGCTGGGTGGTGCAGGTATCCGGCCTGACGATCCGCAACCCGCAGGGCGATGCGGTGTTGCAGGATATTAACTTTGAGCTGGCCGCGGGTGGTTCGCTGGCGCTGATTGGCGGCAGCGGGGCGGGGAAAAGCACCCTTGGGCGCGCGCTGCTGGGTGACCTGACCTCCGGGCAGCGCCACGCCGACGGGCAGATTATCTGCTGCGGGTGCGAGGTATTGCAGGCGACGCCTCGCCAGCTCCGGCAGCTCAGATTCAGGCATACCGCCTGGCTTGGCCAGGACCCGGCACAGGAGCTGACGCCGGGTATGTCGGTGCGGCGTCAGCTTAATGAATTTCATCATGGTGATGCCAACGCCATTCGCGAGATGCTGGCGTCGCTCGGATTACCGCAGGATGACGCTTTCCTGCAGCGTTTACCTCACCAGCTTTCCGGCGGGCAGCGTCGGCGGGTCGCACTGGCTCGGGTGTTATTGAAGCGCCCGCAGCTCCTCATTCTCGATGAGCCCTTCGCCGGATTAGATCGGCGACATCGTGAGCAGATGATGGCGGAACTGCGTCAGCTACAGCGGCAATACCGCTTTGCCCTGCTGCTGATCGGTCACCAGCTCAACGCCGTGGCGGAGATAGCGCAACGGATGCTGGTACTGCATAACGGGCAGCAGCTGGAATATGGTGACACCCGGCAGCTTTTTGCCACCCCAAAAAGCCCGCTGCTGCAGGCGTGGTTGTCTCCTGTGACCTGCTCGCGACCGGTAACCACTGAGGGGGAGCCGCTGCTGCGGGTTACGCACTGGCATCCGGGGGATTCGCGACCGACCGCGCTGCCGGCGCTGAGTTTCGCGCTGCATCCGGGGCAGTGCCTTGCGGTCACCGGGCCATCCGGCATCGGTAAAAGCACCCTCGCGCGCTCGCTGGCGGGGCTAAATCCCCCTCATCAGGGCGCTATTAACCTTGACGATCGACCGCTGGCGAGCGATGTGCGCCGGCGCTCCCGCGAACAGCAGCGCGCCATCGCGCTGGTGCCTCAGGACCCAGCCCATTCGCTGCACCCGCTGCGCAGCGTTGGGCAGCAGCTGCAGCAGGCGCTCGATCGGTATCGATTATCCCACCCAGGCAGCGTGGCCGCGCTGCTGCACCAGGTCGGACTGCCCGGCGATTACGCCCGCCGCCTGCCGCGAGAGCTCTCCGGCGGCGAACAGCAGCGCGTGGCGCTGGCGCGGGCGCTGGCGGGTCAGCCCAGCGTGCTTATCTGCGATGAAGTGACCTCGGCGCTGGATGTGCTCAGCGCCCGCACGATTCTGCAACTGCTGAGTCAGCTGCTGGCGCAGGGCATGGCAGTGCTTTTTATTACCCATGATTTACCGGCAGCCAGACAGATTTGCACCGCAGGTCTGCATCTCAGCGGCGGTGACGCTGATCCAGGCGCGGTGTTTGACAAGGAGATTTGTGATGACTTCAACATGCGAGACTGAACCTCAGCAGGCCGGGCTATTACGACCGGTTCGCGGCTGGATTGCGCTGGCGGTAGTGCTTCAGGTGGGTTCATCGGCGCTGGTGCTGGCCCCGCTGATTGGTCTGACTGAACTGGCGCGGGTGCTGATGAGCGCGCAGGCAGACCGCGCGGCCCTCGCCTGGCATATCGTGAAAATATCCGCTTTCTGCCTGGGAGGCGGATTGGCGTTGCGCGGGCTGGCCGATCTCACGACGCACCTCGCTGACAACGCGTTCTCCCTGTGGCTGCGCCGCCAGCTAGCGCGTCGTATGGCGCACGCGCCGCTCAGCTGGTTCAGCGCCAACAGCAGCGGCAGAATTAAGCAGGGTATGCAGGATGACGTGACCGCCATTCATCATCTGGTGGCGCACTCCTATCTGAACCTGGCAAACGCCACCACCACCCTGCTGTGCGTCTACGGCTACCTGCTGTTCATCGATTGGCGGATGACGCTGATCGCCTTGATTCCGCTACCGTTCTTTTTTCTGCTCTATCGCCGGATTATGCGTGCCAGCCAGGCCAAAATGGCGGAGTACGGCCAGCAGCTGGAGCAGGTCAATCGCTCGGTGGTGGAGTTTGTCCAGGGCATACCGGTGGTGAAAACCTTCGGCCAGCATGGCGTTGCTCATCAGGCGTATCGCCGGGCGGTAGACAGCTTTCGCGATTTCTTTCTCGACTGGGTGCGCCCGCTGATCAAGCCGGAAAGCCTCTCCGGGGTGATTATCGCGCCGATCACCTTGTTGCTGCTGGTGCTGGTTGGCGGCGTCACCTTTATTCATCTCGGCTGGATGGAGGTCTGGCAACTCCTGCCGTTTGCGGTGCTGGGGCTGGGGGTCTCGGTGCCCATTGGCACGTTAAGCAGCAGCGCACAGTCACTGCAGATGGCGAAGGGGGCTTTTACTCGCCTGGCCGGGTTACTGGCGATCCCTCAGCAAAAGGAGCCGGAGCGGGTGATGCTCAATGCGGGCAGCCAGGTGCGCTTTGAGCGCGTCAGCTTTAGCTACGGGCCCGATCGCCAGATTCTGCATGACGTATCCCTGAGGCTGGAACCCGGTACGGTAACGGCGCTGGTTGGCGCATCCGGGGCGGGCAAATCAACGCTGGCGAAGCTACTTCTGCGCTTTGCTGAGCCCGACGCCGGCCGGATTATGCTGGGAGGAGTCGATCTGGCGAATATCGCGACCGACCATCTCTATCGTCAGATTGGCTGCGTCTTTCAGGAGGTGCGGCTGCTGCGGCTCAGCATCAGAGACAACATTGCCCTCGGTGATCCGCAGGCCACCGATCGGCAAGTGATTGCCGCGGCGCAGGCAGCCAATATCCATCAACGCATTCTGCAACTGCCGCGCGGCTATCAGTCGGTTTATGGCGAAGATGCCCGCCTGTCGGGCGGGGAAGCGCAGCGCCTGAGTATTGCCAGAGCGCTGCTCAAGGAGCCGCAGCTGCTGGTGCTGGATGAAGCGACGGCGCAGGCTGACGCCGAGTCGGAGGCCGCCATTCAGGACACGCTCTCCCGGCTCATTTCTCAACAGGGTAATCGCTCGCTGCTGGTGGTGGCTCACCGCCTGGCGACGGTGGTTAACGCCGATAATATCGTGGTGCTGGCGCAGGGACGTATTGTGGAACAGGGAACGCATAGCCAGCTGCTGGCTAACAAGGGTGAATACGCGCGTCTGTGGCAGGCCCAGTTCTCACCATCAAAGGAGGAGGTATGCTGCTGACCCGTCTCTCGTCGCTGCTGGGCAAAGATAACGCCAGGGTTCTGCGACGTTACCTGATTCTGATGGTGCTTTTCTGCCTGGTGCAGGGGATCGCTTTTGCGATGGTTGTGCCGATCGTCCAGGCGCTATTGCAGGATGATATCACCCGGGCGACGTGGTGGTTATTGCCGCTCACGCTGGCTACGTTGCTCGCCTGGTATCTTAACTACGTTGCTTCGTTGGGCGGCTTCAGGGTGGCCATAGCGCTACTGAATACCCTACGTCACCGCATTGGCGACCACGTGGTGACTCTGCCGCTGGGCTGGTTCAGCCCGGCCAATACCGGCCAGCTTGGCGTGCTGCTCAGTCAGGGGGTGATGGAAATTCTCGGGCTGCCCGCCCATCAGTTAAGCCCTCTCATGCGCGCCACCTTGACGCCGCTGGTGGTGGTGGCGATTACCTTTTTCTTCGACTGGCGTATCGCGCTGATCGCGCTGGTGATTTTTCCGCTGGTGGCGCTGGTTTATTGGTGGGCTGGCAGGCTGGGCCGCGCCGCAGACGAAGCCGTTCACCTTGCCACGGCGGAAGCCAGCGAACGTATGCTTGAGTTTGCGCAGAACCAAATGGTGCTACGCACTCACGGCTGCGGCGAGCAGGGACATGCCAATTTTGATGCCGCCCTGGTGGCACAACATCGGGCCAGTAAACGCCAGCTGTGGCTGGTGCTGCCGCCGTTACTGGCGAACTCCTGGCTGGCGCAGCTCAGCTTCCTGACGTTGATGGCCAGCGTCACCTGGCTGGGGCTGGCTGATAACGATCCGCAGCAGCTGGTCACGCTGCTGGCGCTGCTGGTGCTGATTAACCGGGTGATTGATCCCCTTACCGAAGTGGCGGCCTATGGATCCGGGATCCGTATGGCTTCTGCCCAAATGGATGCGGTGGAACGGGTACTGGCCGAGCAACCCTTGCCGCAGGCCGACGATCCGCAGCTATACGGCGGCGAGGCCAGCATTCAGCTGCATAACGTGACCTTTGGCTATCAACCCGAGCGGCCGATCCTGAAAAATGTGTCGGTTACGCTGCCCGCCAACACCACCACGGCGCTGGTGGGCCTCTCTGGCGCCGGTAAAACCACCCTTATGCGTTTGATCGCGCGTTTCTTCGATCCCGACAGCGGCAGCATTACCCTGGGAGGCACCGATCTGCGCCAGTTAAGCAGTCGCGAGCACATGTCGCTGATCGCGCCAGTCTTTCAGGACAATTATCTGTTCAGCGGCACCCTGCGGGAAAACGTATTGATTGGCAATCCGCAGGCCGATGCGCAGGAAATTGCGCAGGTGGTCAGGCTGGCGCGGCTGGACGAGCTGCTGCAGCGTCTGCCGGATGGCTGGCAAAGCCAGGTTGGTGAGGGCGGAGGCCTGCTTTCCGGCGGTGAACGCCAGCGCGTGGCCATCGCGCGCGCATTGTTGAAAAACGCGCCGATATTGCTGCTGGATGAGGCCACCGGCGCTCTTGACGCAGAGAATCAGTCCGCGATCGCCGCCGGATTACGGTCTCTGCACCATCGCTGTACGCTGCTGGTCATTGCCCATCAGCTCTCGACCATCCAAAACGCTGACCAGATTCTGGTGCTGGATCGGCAGCACATTATCGAACAGGGCAACCATCAGCAATTACTGGCCGCAGGCGGTCGCTATGCCGATTTCTGGCAGGCGCGCAACCGTGCTGAAGGCTGGCGTCTGCAATAAACCGGGGAGGTAACGATGTCCGAAGCGATTATCAACAGTGAACAGGCCGCGCAGTTGTGGCCGCTGCCTGACGTGGACCTGACCAATCTGGACCTGTTCAGCCGCGGGTTTCCACATCAGATATTCACCGACCTGCGGCGCCACCGCGGGGCATTGTTCCATCCCCGCACGGCGCTAACGCCCGATGGCGAAGGATTTTGGGTGTTTACGCGCTATCACGACATTGCGGCCATCGCGAAAGATAACGACACCTTCTCCTCCGCCGGCGGCGGCGATCGGCAGGGCGGGGGCACCATGATTGAGGATTTACCGCGTGAAATGGGGCCGGGCTCGGTAATCAATATGATGGACGATCCGCGCCATAAGGCGCTACGCAGATTGATTGCTCCGGCCATCACCAATGCCCGCGTGGCGGCGATGGAGGATGTGCTGTTTGCCGCCGCAAGGTCAGCCGTACAGGCCGCGCTCCAGCAGGAACGCGTCGATTTCGTCTCGGCCATCGCGGCAGAGCTGCCGCTGTTTGCTATCGCCAGTTTAGTCGGCATCCCACACGACGATCGCCATCAGATTTTTGCGTGGATTAACGCCGTGCTGGACTATTCGGACCGTCAGCTGGGTGAAACCAGCATCAGTAGCCAGCAGGGGATGCAGAACTTTATGGCCTACGGGCATAAGTTCGTCGAAGAGAAACGCCAGAACCCGGGCAGCGATATTGTGTCGCTGGCGGTGACCGGCGAGCTAGCCAAAGGGCTGGGAAAACTGACGCCGCTGGAACAGTTGATGGTGTTCATCGTGGTCATGGTGGCAGGGCTGGAAACCACGCGTAACGCCATTGCCGGCGGTATTCTGGCATTTATTCACCATCCGGAGCAGTGGCTGCGTCTGCAGCAGGACCGGGGGCTGATGAATTCGGCGCTCGACGAAATACTGCGTTGGACTTCACCGACCCCCTATAACCGCCGCACGGCAACGCGCGATGTGATTATCGGCGACCGGCTGATTCGCCGGGGAGAGAAAGTCACGTTATGGTGGGCGTCGGCCAACCGGGATGATGCTTATTACGAGCAACCTTTTGCGTTCGACATTGGCCGTCAGAAGAATCTGCATATGGCATTTGGCGGCGGGGGGCATAGCTGTCTTGGCGCCCAGCTGGCGAGGCTGGAAATGCGCGTTATTTTGCATCACCTGCTGGAACAGGTGGATGGCTTCAGGCTGGATGGCGATGTTAATTGGGTGCGCAGCAATAAGCATACCGGGATTCGCAGTATGCCGGTACGGTTTGTGAAGCGTGACTGAGAAGTGTATTACTGCGAAAAGAGCTTATTGACCCTCATTCTTTCCCACGCAGCAGTACCGCTTTTGCTGCACGGTATTGGTTTGCTACCAGTCCTCGGGATATCTCCTCTCTTTCATCAAGCGAAAGCGCTAACCGGTGCCGCTTTCGGACAGGGGGACGATATCCACCCGTCTGGTGGATAGTAGGCATGATAGAAGAATGAAATCTGTCGAACATTCTGGCGATCTCATGCAGGGAATCACCTTGCTTATATCTGTCCCGGATAATCGCTTTCTGTTCTGGCGTGTAGTTAATGCGCATTCTTCGTTTCATGGCAACGCCCCCCTTGATTAAGGATAGCGTTGCATCGACCCGTTGAACTCACAGCTCACAGCTCACAGCGGACCTGACAACCAGCTAGTTGGTCCGCTCCGTGCCCAGGAGCAGATATAACGAGTAATGCAGATGCCAGATAGCAATAGGGGAGAAGGTCATCGTGGTGTCTGAGTATCTCAGACAATACTGTAGTCGGTTGCTGAAAATGTACTCAAGATGCTGACTCACCTTCACATCTGTAGCATCTATGAACTGGAACCGGGCGTTTAACAACGTTCTGGGCAGATCCATAAGATCATGCGATTCCAGCTTGTCTCTGCGGGATGACAATATTTATGCAGGGTATGAGTTATAGATCTTCAAACACAATTGCTTTCAAGCAATGCCTTTTTTGCAGCCGTAAGAAAACGTTCAGAGATATCATCACCACTGGTCGCTCTGGCCAGCATCAGGGCGCCGGTCATCAGAGCAAGCTGCATAAGATGCCTGTCATTGATGTCGGGCGCCGGGACACCGTCCTGCATATTTTTAATACTCTCAGCCATTTTTTTGACACCGGAAATATAAGCCTCATGCACCGGCTTATCTTCCCCTTTACGCTGTACATCAATGGCAAGTGCCGCAACGGCACAACCGCTGGCCGGAGCATCCCGATGACGGGGTGAAAGATAGTATTCAACAAGCTGTGGAAAACTGCTTATACCGCTTTCTGCCATCGCCGAACGACTCTCTTCGAATGCCTGCTCGCAGGCGACCGCTTCCAGTGCGTCTTTAGAACTGAAATGCCCGTAAAATCCTCCATGGGTCAGTCCGGCAGCAGACATAATGTCCTTAACGCTGACCCCATCAAGTCCCCGTTCTCTGAACAACTGTGATGAGGTAGTGATGATGCTGTTGCGATTAATCTCGCTTTGCTCTCTTGACACTCGTCCGGTTCTGGCCATTTTTGCTCCCGTTACTTCCAGCCGGGGCAGTTAACCTGCCCCTGTAAAACATATCGCCTGCTCAGGCGCGTGGTGGTGTGATCTTACCATATTCAGCACCCAGCCCCTGTGCCCGCGGTAAAGTTCCGGCAATCTGCTGATGCGGAGTACCGGCTGAAACCGCACTGATGTCATCCAGTCGGGCTGCCTGGGTATCACTGAGTCTGATATCCAGCGCCAGCAGTGTTTCGGTAAGCTGGACTGGCGTACGCGAACCAATGATGGGGATCAGCGGCGTCTGCAACTGCGAAGCTCTGTGGCGAAGCCAGGCCATGGCAACCTGTACTGGCATGACATTCAGTTCCTGAGCCACGCTGAAGACTTCATCCAGAAGTGTCGGATCCTGCTCTGTATGAACCAGTCGACCTGCAAAACCCTGTAGTCGACCTTCCTGGCTGGTGCGGTATTTTCCCGTCAGCATTCCACCACCCAGTGGGGACCAGATGGTGGCGGCCAGACCCAGCGCATCGGCCATCGGCAAAAGCTCCCGTTCGGCGGTACGCTCGGCCAGACTGTATTCAACCTGAATACCCGCAATACGCGACCAGCCGCGCAATTCAGCCAGTGTTTCCGCGCGCGCAATCTTCCAGGCGGGGAAGTTGGACAGCCCGGCATACTGCACCTTTCCTGCCCGGATAAGATCATCGAAAGCCCGGACGATTTCCTCCAGCGGTGTCATCTGGTCATCGAAATGAGCCCATAAAAGCTCGATGCGATCGGTTTTCAGACGTTTCAGACTGTTTTCAACCGAAGCAATCATGTTCCTGCGGCTGTTACCCGTCCTGGCAACCCCGGCATCCGGGAGTGCGCTCAGGGTATATTTGGTCGCAATCACAAAATGATCGCGATCGGCCGCAATAAAATCACCAATCATCTGCTCAGACTGACCAAACTGGTAAGCATCTGCGGTATCGATAAAATTGCCTCCGGCATTCACATAGCCGTCAAACACGGCCCGGGCTTCTTCTTTTTCGGAACCATATCCCCAGCCTGTCCCGAAGTTTCCTGTTCCCAGGGCCAGCTCTGATACGCGCAGGCCGGTGTTACGTCCAAATGTTGTGTATCGCATGCTGTCTCCCACTCAGTTTGTTTTGATAAATGATGATTGACATTTATTATACATGTCAATCATCATTTAAAAAGACAGGCAAGACAATTTTTTCCCCGAGAGAGAACTAAAAATGACTGAGACAACACCGACTGTATTAATCACTGGTGCATCAACCGGCCTGGGGGCCGTGTATGCCGACCGTTTTGCCCGCCGCGGGCATAATCTTGTTCTGGTTGCCCGTGATACCGCTCGCATGGAGACGCTTGCTGCCCGACTGCGGGAGCAGTACAGCGTTGAGGTGGACGTGTTGACCGCAGATCTGACTAAGGAAGAGGATCTCGATGTCGTGGCAAAACGCCTCGAAACCGACGACCGCATTACTGTCCTGGTCAACAATGCCGGGATGAGTTTGTCTGGTACATTTACCACCCAGACACAGGCAGACATCGACCGTTTGATCGCCGTTAATCTTACTGCCGTTGTCCGCCTGGCACGCGCGGTAGCCCCTCGTCTGGCCAAAGCAGGCACCGGCGCAATTATTAACATCAGTTCCGTGGTCGGTCTGGCCCCGGAATTTGGCATGACGATTTACGGCGCCACCAAGGCGTTTGTGCTTTTCCTGTCGCAGGGATTAAGCCTTGAACTGGGTCCACAGGGCGTGTATGTCCAGGCTGTTGTGCCATCGGCCACTCGCACTGAAATCTGGGAGCGTTCCGGCAAAGACGTGAATACCATGACCGGCGTGATGGATCCCGGTGAACTGGTTGATGCAGCACTTACCGGCTTCGATCGCCGGGAAGCGGTGACCATTCCTCCTCTACATGAAGAGTCGTTGTGGACCGCCCATCAACAGTCCCGCCAGGCCATGCTGACGGAATACGGTCAGGAACACGCCGCCCCTCGCTATCTCAGTGACACCAAATAACCCCTGTTTCACCGTAAGGAAAATAGAGCAATGAGTGACAATATTCTTTTCACCCCTTTCACCCTGAAGGGGATGACACTACCAAACCGTATCGTAATGGCTCCCATGACCCGCGGTATGGCACCCGAAGGTGTGCCTGGTCAGGCTCAGGCTGACTATTACCGCCGTCGCGCCGAAGGCGAAGCCGGGCTTATCCTGACTGAAGGTACCGTGGTTAATCGTCCGGCATCACGCAACATGCCGGGAATTCCCCTCTTTCACGGCGAACAGGCGCTGGCGGGCTGGGAAAGCGTAGCCGACGCGGTACACGCAGCGGGAGGACGTATAGGGCCGCAGATCTGGCATACCGGCTCTACACGCGCACAAGGATGGGAGCCTGACGCGCCGGTTGAAAGCCCTTCCGGGCTGGTCGGCGCAGATGACCCCCGCGGTGTGGCCATGACGGAAGAGGACATTGCCGATACAGTCGCGGCCTTTGCCCGCGCCGCAGCCGATGCCAGGCGCCTTGGGTTCGATACCGTAGAACTGCACGGTGCACACGGTTATCTGATCGACCAGTTTTTCTGGTCGGTCACCAATCGTCGTACCGATGCATGGGGAGGTGAAACCATTCTGCAGCGCGCCCGCTTCGCGGCTGACGTTGTGCGTGCCGTACGGGCTGCCGTGGGTCCGGATTTCCCGCTTATTCTCCGTGTCAGCCAGTGGAAGCAGCAGGAATACACCGCGCGTCTGGCAAACACACCGCGCGAGATGGCTGACTGGCTGACTCCGCTGGTCGAGGCCGGCGTGGACATTCTGCACTGTTCCCAACGTCGTTTCTGGGAGCCGGAATTCCCGGAGCAGGACGGAAACGATGGGCTGAATTTTGCGGGCTGGGCCAAAAAACTGACCGGTGCTGCCACCATCAGCGTCGGTTCTGTCGGCCTGTCCGGGGACTTTTTCGGTGCGTTTGGCGGACAGGGTTCTGGCACAGCAGCGCTGGATAATCTCTACACCCGAATGGAACGTGGTGAGTTTGACCTGATCGCCGTCGGTCGCGCACTGATCTCCGATCCGCAGTGGGTGCAAAAAGTCCGGGCGGGTAAAACGGATGAACTCCAGGGTTTTCGTGCCGAAGACCTTGGCTCTCTGGCCTAATTTTGAGGTCCCGCCGATGGCGGGACATTTTGAACATCCGCTTCTTTACTAAAGGCAAGGACACACGATGAAAGCACTGGTGCTTAAAAAATATGGTAAGCCTGGCCTGACAGAATTTGATTCTGTTCCTCAGCCTGCAGTGGGAGATAACGAACTGCTGATTAACGTGCATGCTGTGGGGCTGAACGCCATAGACTGTATGATACCAAAAGGGTTGTTCAAACCGATCCTTCCCCTCACATTACCCGCTGTAGTGGGAAGCGACCTTTCAGGCGTTATTGAGGCTGTTGGCAAAAATGTCACTCGTTTCAAAAAAGGCGATGCCATCTATGCCAGCATATTTGACATGGACCGTGGTGCGCTTGCTGAGTACGCCCTCGTTCCGGAGCATGCCGCTGCGCTAAAACCCCAAAACCTGTGTTTTGTCGAAGCAGCTTCGCTTCCGATGGTGGCGCTGACTTCATGGCAGGCTTTTGAACGGGCGCAAGTGAAAGCGGGAATGAAAGTGTTTATCCCCGCAGGGTCTGGTGGCATAGGAACATTTGCTATCCAGCTGGCAAAACATCTGGGTGCCACAGTGGCAACCACGACCAGTCTGCCTAACGCCAGCCTTGTCACCGGACTGGGCGCTGACCTTGTCATTGATTACAAAAGTCAGGACGTTGAAAGCGTGCTGAGCGGGTACGACGTTGTTCTTGGTACTGTCCGTGGTGACAGCATTGAAAAATCACTGCAAATCCTGAATTCTGGGGCTGAAGTTGTCTCACTTGTTGGACCGCCGGATTTGCCATTTGCCCGTCAGCGGGGCATGAATAAAGTAATGAAAATGATTTTCTGGATACTAAGCCGGAAAATCATTTCTCAGGCAAGGCGCCACAAGACTAAATATTCGTTCCTTTTTGTTCGTCCTGACGGCGCACAATTGTCAGAGATTGCAACCTTAATTGAAGGCGGACAGCTTAAGCCCGTTATTGATAAAGTTTTCCCCTTTGAAGAAAGCCTGGAGGGGTTGTCATATCTTGAAAAAGGACATGCTAAGGGAAAGGTTGTCATACAGCTTAAGTAACTCACCAGGTACACAGAAAAAAGTCATCGAGCCTTGTTGATCATAAAGCGATCGTTACCGGTGGATTAGCAGCGAATGTTGACGGTCCGCTGTTCGCTCAAAGCTACCCGTCAACGCCTGCCTGCTTCAAAAACGGCCTAGCGTCGGATGTTTTCCGTTTTCTACGCGGATCTCTTAAACTGCATCGCGCAGGTCGTAACATAGGGATAATGACCATAAACGGCTCTAATCCTGGGTGATTAAACCAGGGAGGTCGCACCACTGGCAGAATGTTCATCAGTGTCTGTTTATAAGAGCCCTCTATCCGATTCGCGCTGACGCGCCAGGTGCCCAGACGAACGAAGAGGATGGGCAGCTATTCATACGAAGGAAGTCAGATGCTTTTGCCAGATTCAAGCTTTACAAAAACCCTGTATCAATCGTCATTTGCAGAATGAGTCGCCAGCTGTTTGTTACTCTGGATGGGCCCAAGGGAGCCGGTAAAACCACGCTGTTGGAAGCCATTACGAAGGTACTTAGGGCAGACAACAAGAAGGTCATCCGACTTTGCGAGAAAAAAAGCGATCCCTACAGGGGGGAAACAATGGCCCTTGTTAACAAACTCGCCAGAAACCCCGCCCTGGATTTGGAATGGGAGGTCTGTGAGCGCTTTGCTGATAGCCGTGCATGGATTTCCCGGCAGGTGCTGACTAAACAGCCAGCGGACAGCATTATCCTGATGGATCGCTGGTATCCCTCGGATGCCGCGTTTCGTCGGATGGTGCCATTTGCCGAGATTTTACAGCTTAATATGGAACGAAACGTGCGCACGCCGGACCTGCATGTCGGGGTGGTTACTGCGCCTGATATCTCATGGGCGAGGGCCGCAGGCCGACCGCGTGGGCTAAGTAGTACGGTGATTCATAAGCTGGAAGAGCACGTTGCTTGCACCCGCGCGTTCGAGCGAGAAATTGCACATCACGGCTGGTTTTTATGCCGTAATGAAGGCGCGATCGAAGACGCAACGATGCAGGTGGTTTCTGAGATCTACAGAGTGGCTGGATGCCCATAGCTATCGGTTTTGCAGACAGAGCTTGCGCGACTCTTCACCTCTGTGTGAGCCGCAGATTTGTGTTGCGTCAACAAAATCTGACTCCGTCAAAGATGCAGCAGTCCCGAAAAGCAAAAAGCCCGCTTAGTTTCCTAAGCGGGCTTCTTTAATATGGCTCCTCTGACTGGGATCGCCTTTGCCAGTAACTGGCTAATATGTAAGCTAAACCTGAATTCCCTTACTGTCAAGACCACCAGAATGACCACCAATAGTTGCGGATTCCATAAATCTGGTATGAGCGTTCCGCAGCATGGGTGAACATTACTATTTTACTCTCTGAAAATGAAGCGTAGTTAGAGGTAACGTCGAAGGCGTTTATCCTATGTGGAACTGTGTGCAAAGAGGTTTAACTGTCGGCTGAGTGCCAAAAGCAGACATTGATAACATTGAGATATGTTAATTTATGGGGAGCAGGTCAACGCTGTGAAACCTGTCACCAAATTAATAATGCACAAAAGCCCATTGGATCGGGTACATTCAGCAGAACCAACACCATGTAGGCTTCATAGCATGTGGCTGATGCGATTCGTTAACTCAACCCTCTCAGAAGCTGAGAAGTGAAACTGAAGTGGTTTACAGATGTGGACCTTACTAGACCGGTCAACATGAGCAGATTGCTGGATATGAATTGATAAATAACGCCGGCAAATTAATCATTGTGCTTCTTTAACCTTGCGCACTCTTTTCTAGAGCAGAAAGTACTTTTCCGACACACAAGCATTATGATGGAGGTTGCATTGATCATTCCTCTTCAAAAACAAACTGAGGGTGGAACACTCTACACACGCTTACCTGAGACCGAAGTTAGGCTGGCAGAATTAGCCACCCTCACGGATGAAAATCTGATTCAGTTGTGTAAGCAGAGCAAGACACATTCGCAATATGTGCCCAGTGAATGTCTTCTTTACTTCGTCCGGCGCAGCGCATTGACTAACCAAACTCTTTTTGATCCCCTCTTCAGGATCCTCTCAGAACGCATTTTCAGGAAGCTTCCTCGAGCCGTTAATCATGGTGGAAATTCTGTATCAATGCTGAACAGTGACATTCAGGAGAGTGTTTTTGACCGTATCGTTGAGATGCTTATGCTTGATAAAGCAGGGTATGAAGAACGGTTGGACATTTTTGAAATCCGTTTTGATTTGGCCTTTTCAAATTTAAAAAAAGATGCTCAGGAGAAGTCTTATCGGTCGGAAAATAGGAATACTGAGCTGGAGTACGATGATTCAGAGGACGTAACTATAGAGGTTGAAACTGCTTCTGAAGGTTTTAATCCTTTTGAAGAAACAGATCTCAATGATTTTCATTACCGTCGTGAGCTTGATGCGGCGATTGAGACTTTACCTGAACTACAGAAGCGAATCATTGAAATGCTCCGATTAGATTTTCCAATAGACTCCATCGACCCACAAGAGATAACGATTTCCAAAGCTCTAAACAAGTCTGAAAAGACCATCCATAATCATAAAAATAAGGCGTTTGCACGTCTTCGTTTACTGCTTCAAGGGGGAATATGATGACCGGACTTTCACCTCAGGCATCCCTAGAAGAGGTACTGGAGTCATTTTCCATAGAGCATGATGTGGGAAAAGCGACTCTGCAAAAGTACCTTGCAGCCTTCCCGGAATATGCCAATGACCTCATAGATTTATCTCGAGAGATAGCCAGAATATCAATCGAAGATGAAGCGCCACTCTCTGAGTCCCAGCGCCGCTTAATCAATTCTGCTACCACTCGCATCCAAAATTCACCGGGCATAACAGCGGTGGACCCCTTCGCTAGACTCTCAGCACAAGAAATGCGGGCTCTCTCTAAATCGCTAGAGATACCTCGACAGGTCGTCATGGCATTCAAAGAGCGAAACGTAGTCGCCAAATCTGTTCCCTGGGGTTTTCTGGTCAGGTTTGCTGAACAACTTCAGATCAGCGTACAACAGTTATTTACCTCACTCGAGCAGCCGCACATGGAGGTTGCAGGGAGTTATAAGTCCGAATCTAAACCGGGTGAAGCAGAGAAGATTACTTTCGAACGACTGCTTCGGGATGCCGGGTTGTCTGAGGAAGAAATCAGAAACTTAATGGAAGAGGATAGATAACGTGCAAGCAGTGGAACTGGCTCGTAAGGCCGCTGCTGCTCTACATGATCAGGCCGTTGATTCAGGACAAAATCCATGGACTCCCTATGAGTTTGCTGTTGCTGAAGCCACCAGACGAGGCCTTGATGTAGAGAGCACAAGAAAAGGATCGCCTAACCTGAGAGGCGCGCGCGCTCGTTTTATTCCAGAGGAGATGTTTATTCTCCACGAAAAATGCGCAACTCTTTTTGAACAAGCATTCCTCGTCGCTCATGAAATTGGTCACGCTGAACTTGGAGATGATGTCGAAGAGGATGAACAGAGTTATACGATAGATCCCACAAGGACGTCGGAGAGCTCCCCACTGGGAGTTGAGCGAGTCGTAGATTACAGTCGCAGACAGCGAAGAGAGGTCCAGATGGATCTTTTTGCGCGCGAGTTTTTGCTACCTAGACATTTTGTTAGAACGCTTTATCTGGAGGGCCAAAGTGCTTCAAGTATTGCCGAAAAGCTTGGAGCGCCATTTGACGTCGTTGCTCAACAACTTTTTGATGCGCTACTGTTGCCCCCGACTTTGCCTGAAAATCCAGAGTCAGCAATTGAATTTCCTTTAAACGATGAGCAGGCTAAAGCCGCAGCCCATCGTGGTGTTGCCTTTTTGCTTGAAGCCGGACCAGGCACAGGAAAAACACAGACATTGGTAGGCCGTGTAAAAGGACTGCTTAATGAAGGGGTTGATCCCCGGAAAATTCTCTTGCTGACTTTTTCAAATAAAGCGGCAGGAGAAATGGCTGAAAGAATTGCCCGTGTCGATAGCAGTGCTGCAGCTGCAATGTGGATCGGTACCTTCCACTCATTCGGCCTCGATTTGGTTCGCCGGTTTCACGATAAGTTGAATGTGCCACAATCCCCCCGGATGTTGGATCGTACAGAAGCAGTTGAATTGCTGGAGCATGAGTTCCCAAAATTAGGACTTGTTCATTACCGCAATCTTTATGATCCAAGCCGGATTATTGCGGACTTTCTCGCCGGCATTTCACGTGCTAAAGACGAGGTAGTCGATGCAAGCACTTACCTGAGACTGGCGCAGGCCATGCGCGTTAGCGCTGTTGAGAGTGATGCTATTACCGATGCAGAGAAAGCGATTGAAGTCGCCAAGGTATACGCAGCTTATGAGAATCTTAAGCAACAGTCTGAATGTATAGACTTTGGGGATTTGGTTTCATTACCTGTAAAGCTACTTGAAGAAAATGATGCTATTCGCTCCCATATCCAGTCTACCTATGAACACGTTTTGGTGGACGAATACCAGGACGTCAACCACAGCAGCGTGCGACTGTTGAAAGCTCTATGTGGTAATGGTGAAAATTTGTGGGCAGTTGGGGATGCTAAGCAGTCAATCTATCGTTTTAGAGGTGCCTCTTCATTTAACATGACGCGCTTTGGAAATGAAGATTTTCCAGGCGGGGTGCGATATCGGTTAAAAATGAACTACCGATCGGTGCCTGAAATAGTTTCAACATTTTCGAGATTTGCGATGGGTATGGCTGTAGGGGATGCTTATAGCGGGCTACGCCCCAATCGGGGCAGTAATGCCTGCAAACCCGAACTTCGCTTTGTGGGACAAGGCGTTCAACAGTCACCAGCTCTTGCGGACGCTATACAGGAAATGCGAGGTGCCGGTTACCCATATCGTGATCAGGCCGTTCTCTGTACAGGCAACGAAAAACTCTCAGAAATTGGGCAACAACTCGAGCGTTTAGGAATCCCTGTTCTTTTCTTGGGCAGTGTTTTCGAGCGTCCGGAGATAAAGGATTGGCTGTCACTGCTTTCCCTTTTAGTGGATCGCCGCGCAATGGGCCTGGTGAGGATGGCTTGCCTGCCAGAATTTACGATGTCGCTGGAAGATGTCGGAAATATTCTTGCATGCCTGCGTGAAGAAGATGACAGGGGGGGGTGGAAAGATAAAGTAGATCAGTTCCAAATCTCTGCAAATGGCCGTACTGCCTTAAAGCGGCTGATTAAAACACTGGACGGTTTTAACGGCGACACTTCACCCTGGACTGTGCTGGCCACTGTACTTTTAGACAGGACTCGTATTGTAGCTCGCCTGGCAACTTCTTCAGGTTGCAGTGACCGCTCCCAATGTATTGCAACCTGGCAGTTACTTAATTTCTTGCGAGTCCAGCCTGCAACTGGCGAAGGATTATTTATCACTCGCACATTAGATCGCATTCGCCGTTTAGTCCGACTAGGGGACGATCGTGAGCTCAGGCAACTCCCGGTAGCGGCACAAAACATTGACGCGGTTCGCCTCATGACTATACATGGCTCAAAAGGGCTTGAATTTCCTGTAGTCCATGTCCCGGGGATGAATGCAGATACCCTTCCTGGTTATACGCAAAAGCAAGCCTGCCCACCACCCGATGGGATGATAGTCGGTAGTAAGGCGAATGCCAGGGAGCAGTTTAGTATGGAGCACAAGGCGGAAAGAGAATGCTTATTCTATGTTGCATTGTCGAGAGCCAGGGACCAGTTATTCCTCTATGCTGCACTACGAAACGCTGCAGGTAGTACCCGAAAGAAATCCGAGTATCTGGATCGTATTGAGCCCAATCTGATTCAAAGAAACATAGAGCCTCATCATCCGGTCATTGAGCCTCCCGAATCTTTACCTATAGACTGGGTTGCGGATGGAGAATTCAAACTTAGTGGCGATCAGGTCTCCCTCTATGAATCTTGTCCTCGACGATTTTTCTATACTCACGTCCTTCAAATCGGGGGGCGACGATCACCAACCTCATTCTCAAAAATGCACGATGCTGTCCGAAAAGTGTTCAAGGATATGATCGAGGCAGAGTCTACAATAATTACGAATATAGAAGGCAGCGTTGAGCAAGCCCTCAAAGTTGAAGGTCTGGCTGAGCACGGATATGCCCTTGAGTTTAAGTCTCTGGCACTTGACATGGTTAGATATTTTAATTCAATTCGCGAAGGTCACGCTCCTGAAACACCCAGTGTACTCACGATGAAGTTCGGGGATATCCCTATCACCGTAGAACCTGACGATGTGTTGATTTACTCAAATGGGCGACGTACGTTTCGCCGGGTTAGAACCGGACATAAAAGAGATAAAGAAGAATCGGACCTTGGCGCAGCCGCTTTTATACTGGCAGCACGGAGAGCCTTTCCTGACGCGATAGTGGAGTTAGTTCATCTTTCTGATAAGACTGTAACGCCGATTGATCTGAGCACTAAGATGCTACATAACCGGCAGGAAAAGCTTCATGTTGCCTTAGACTCTATAAGTCGGGGTGTATTTCCCGCCGAATCATCATCCCGGGTCTGTCCCTCCTGCCCGGCATTTTTCGTCTGCGGATTGACCCCTCCAGGCGCGCTCCAAAAAAAATTCTAAAATAATTTACCGCTTTGGTATAGCTGCATCGATTGAGTATTAGAGCCAGACATCGTCTGGCCAAACTCAAGGATATGCAAAACATGAACAGCCAAAATATTAACAATATCGACGATGTCGGAGAAGCTATTCGCGAAGGCCGCGAACTGCGTCCGGCAAATGCCTACCGCATCCTGTTTGCGCAGGAAAACCTGGATTTTCACGCAATTGTAGTCAATGACCCAGTTCCACTGGGTCGACAAATTCTGATTGCTGCGGGTCTGCGTGCACATGATGACTATAGCCTCTTCGCCATTCTTCAGACGGGAGACTTTGAAGATCTTCGCCTTGATGAACCTTTCGATTTACGCGGTCATGGCGCTGAACGTTTCGTGGCCTTCCAGACCGATCGTGATTTCAAACTTACTGTAAACGACAGTCAAGTATCATGGGGTAAACCTGCAATTTCAGGGGCAGCACTTTATGAACTGGCAAAACCAGGCG
Organism: Klebsiella sp. BIGb0132; assembly: GCF_024810075.1. Lineage (NCBI taxonomy): Bacteria > Pseudomonadati > Pseudomonadota > Gammaproteobacteria > Enterobacterales > Enterobacteriaceae > Klebsiella > Klebsiella sp. BIGb0132. The sequence goes on from NZ_JANUDW010000011.1 coordinate 133,261, forward strand.
ACGGCGATGCCGTATTTATGGTTGTCCGTGGCGGTGATGATCGCCAGATTGAACCGAATGAGGCGGTGGATCTTACGACTCCGGGAATTGAACACTTTGTAACGGCGCCAAAGCGTAAACCAAAGATTGATATCGTCGTTAATGGACGTGAAGTTCAGGTCAGCGATAGTCATCAAACTTTCGAGCAATTTGTGGCTATCGCATATCCAGGTGAAGCTCCAACTGCTGAGATCGTATATTCAATTACATATCGTGGAGCGAGCTCAAAACCACACAGTGGTGAGTTAGCTGCAGGTGCCTTTATCGAAGTGAAAAATGGGAGCGTAATCAATGTCGGCCGCACCATTCAATCTTAATAGCGATCTGAAGCGCTTGCGCGAAGAAGGTTACCACGTAAACATTGTAGGTGGTTTCCTGGTCATGCGTGACGTGCCGTATGTTAACGCGCAACGGGAAGTTAAAACCGGCACACTTATATCGAGCCTTTGCATGTCTGGCGACGTTACTCAAAAACCAGAACCACACACAATTCACTTTGATGGAGAATTTCCATGCACTTCCCAGGGGGGGCGCATTCAGGCTATTTTTCATCAGAGTGAAGAGGTAAATCTTGGGCATGGACTGTCTGCTCAGCACTTATTCTCCAGTAAGCCAGGGCCTGAAGGTTACAGTGACTACCATCAGAAGATGTCCACCTATGCGACGATCATTTCTGGCCACGCCGCCACCCTCAAACCTGGCGTTAGTCCACGTGTTTTTAAAACCCCTGATGAGGAGGAAGGGGGCGTATTTAACTATCTTGAAACCGCATCTGACCGGGTCGGGATCGGGGCATTAACTGCACGACTTGAAGGTCAGCACATTGCCATCATTGGAGTCGGTGGTACAGGTTCCTACATACTGGACCAGATAGCCAAAACGCCGGTTAGGGAGATACGTCTCATCGATGGTGATGATTTTCTTCAGCACAACGCTTTTCGCGCACCTGGCGCCCCGTCCATTAACACTCTCAGGGAAGTGCCGAAGAAAGTAGATTACCTGGCGGGAATTTACGGTCAGATGCACCGTCATATCGTTACGCATGCAGTACAGATAAGCCTGGATAATCTTAATCTCTTGGATGGAATCACCTTTGCCTTCCTTTGCATGGACGCAGGCGAGCCAAAACGTTTAGCGATGCAGAAGCTGGAATATATGGGTGTGTCATTCATAGACGTGGGAATGGGGCTCGAGTTGGTGGACGGATCGCTTGGTGGCATCCTGAGGGTGACGACCAGCACTCCAGAGAAGCGTGAACATATTCGCACCCGTGTGTCTTTCAAGGAGAGTGGCGCAGAAAACGTTTACGCTTCAAATATTCAAGTCGCCGAGTTAAACATGTTGAATGCGGCACTTGCCGTCATCAAATGGAAGAAACTACTCGGGTTTTATCGTGATCTTGAAAATGAACATCACTGTTCATATACGACTGACGGGAATATGTTACTGAATGGTGACTTACTATGATACGCCATTACCAATTGACCCCGTGTTTCGTTAAAGGGATTCCACGAGAACTTGAAGCCGGCACTCTGTACGTTTCCATGGAGTATGGCACGGTTATCCACAGTTGCTGTTGTGGTTGCGGACATGAAGTAGTAACCCCTCTAACCCCAACTGACTGGAAGTTAACCTTCGATGGTGAGACCATTTCGCTTTGGCCATCCGTAGGAAATTGGAATTTACCCTGTCGATCGCACTATGTAATTAAGTGTAACCGCGTACTGGAAGCAGCTCCTTGGGATAAAGCCAAAATCGATGCGGAGATGCGTCGAGATAAAGCGGCTAAGAAGCGTTATTACGCCCAGACTAATGCGACCGAAATTTCTGAAGATTTTAAACAGGAGCCAACTGAGGAGTCTTCTGGGATGAGAACTGAGCCTCTATCCATTTGGAGTAAGTTAAGGAAGTGGTTGAGTTAGGGCAATGACTTTAACAGTGCTCAAAACTATCAGACCTGAAAAGCATGACTCTGGGCAGGTTACATTCAGCTTGTTCTACAGGCGAGTTCATCGGTCTGGCTATGGACCGGTATGCTGGAATGTCATAAAAGCATACCGGTACAAACCGCAGATAAATGTTTTTAACTTGATCTGCTCTCCATTGATTAATACCCCAAGATATGAGTTATCCAGTCATTAGATTTGGGAACAATGGCAGCTCCGGCCATAATGACAAGCAATTTTAGCGCATTTAACAATGGCAGCTTAGTGCCATTACCGGACATTGCTACAGTCCGCACTCTAATAATAATGAGGGAGCAGGTCACCCGCTCTTCGGTGTCTGCATATGAACTGCTTCGTTTTGTGAGTACAATCGATGGTGATACCAAAATTGAGTGGTCCGGTTATGCGGGGTACTTGCGCTCCTATTGGCTTGCCTCAAAAAAGAAACTACAGATTTCAGTTTGTTTGGTTCAGGACCGGGCTGGAGTGAGGATAAATAATGAAAGGTAGCCTTGAACAAGCTTGCCGCGCTCGGCTTACAATGAGCTGGAAGCATTAGTTTAGGGGCGGTGGAGGTCTACGATTGGAGCAGAAGTGTATGGCGACATTCGAACATTTTCTTCGCATTTATACGATGGCGGAACTCGTATTTAAGAGGCAATGAATGGCTGAAAGAGAACAAGAAAAAGGGGTGTCGCCATCAAAATTCATGCGCGAACTGCGTCCTGAATTTTACTCGGACACCAGCGACCGCACAGCATACCAGCTCGATGCCCCGGCACTTGAGTACTACCTCGATAGTATTACATCGCGCAACCAGACCCATGACTTCGAGATATTTTGTCGCAAGTTGTGCGAACGCACGATCTGCCCAAACTTAAAGCCTGCTACCGGTCCGGAGGGAGGAGGAGACAGCAAAGCCGATTCAGAAACTATTCCGATTGCCGACGAGATTGCTACTCTCACGTATGTGGGTGACGCAAATGCCGCTCAGGAACGTTGGGCATTCGCTTTCAGTGCCAAGAGAAAGTGGGCGGAAAAAGTTCGCAATGACGTCGCAGGTATTGTGGCGACGCAGCGCGGCTATCAGAAAGTCTATTGTGTAACAGCGCAGTTCGCTCGTGCGAAGGATCGAGCCCGCGTCGAGGATGAACTTACGCAACAGTACGGGGTGACCATCACTATTCTTGACCGGAGTTGGATTGTTGATGAGGTCGTCAGTAACGATCGTAAGGACCTCGCCTTTAATTACCTTGGTGTCGGGCAGGAGGTTGCAGACTCAAGGCGTTTGGGGCCCTCGGACTACTCCCGCTCGCAGCAACTTGAAGACATCGAGAAAACGCTCGGCAATCCGGAGGCATTTTCCGGGATGGAAATGCAACGAGTTACGGAAGCTCTGGTGGCCGCTAAGTTGTCGCGCAATCTAGAGCTCCCACGAATCGAGACGGATGGTCGGCTTGCTCGTGCAATTCGACTCGCTGAACAAGATGGAACTCATCGCCAGAAGTTGGAAGCGCACTACGAGTCCATCTGGACCGCCTTTTGGTGGTTCGATGACATCGCGTATTTGAACGGAAGGTACGACGAGTTCGCGAATCTGGTGATCGACACGGATCACGCTATAAACCTTGAGTTTCTTTGTAATTTAGTACAATTACTATTTAACTCGGTCATTCATCAGCATTTGACGGTCGACGAGGCTAAGCTTGAAGAGCGCGTATCTAGATTGACCGAGAGGTTAAAGCTAATTGCTGAGAATAAAGAACGTCCAAACAATGCATTGGAGGCCCAGTCGTCGTTACTCGTCGTAGAAGTTAATCAGGCGACACTCAAGAAAGACACTCAAAAACTGAGTGCGCTATGGCCGCAGTTCTCGGATGTCGTCAAGTGTGCGAGAGGTCTCGGTGAGTTTTCTGCTGAGCGTTTGACTAAAATGATTGAGGTGTTCGGGATCGTCGCCGGTAAGGACAGTGGTTATGTCCAACTGGTTGACGAGGTGGCGGCGTTTGTTTCTGAGCGTACCGGTGAGGCTCAGGGTGCGTTAGTGCTTCTCAAGCGAGCGCAACAACTCGATTTCGAAGATAACTTCGAAATGATTCGTTTGCTGGGCAAAGCCGCACGGCAACTCACTAAAAAAGAATATGCCGACTCTCTGATCGAAGCGCTGCAACTGCTCACGTTTGCTTATCGTAGTGCCGGATTGCTCTGGGCTGCGCGTGCTACATGCATTTTTGCAATGGCTTCAATGTTCATCGAAGCCGAGGAGGACAGTGACCTTCCGGCTTCGATCGTACCCATGGTCATGACCCTCGCTTGGGTTGCTGTCGAACTTCGGCATCTTCCAGACGCTCTCGAAGCCGTTCGGTTAGTTCGAGGTTGTACGGCGACGCTTCCGCTCGACGACTCATCACAAGAGCGTGTCGCGAAGCGACTTACGGAATTCGATCTTATTCTGGCGAGCCAAATTTTAAATTTCACAGCGGAAGAACTTCAACACATTGTGCGATTGCCTGACGTTCTTGGTGGACTCGGTCTGCAACAGAGTCGAAACTCGCTGATTTACGCGCTCGGCCATGAAGCCGAACTTCGTCGGGAGGGATCAATACCGCAAGAAGAGACGCCAGAGAGTGTGGCCGAGCTATTTACTTTGCTTGCTAGTCAACCGGCATCTAGCAACCTGCATGGTCCTGTCATCTTTAACGAGGCAGACTCGCAGTGTCTTGTCTCAAGAGTGCTAGGCATTCGTGTGGCTGTTTTTCACCCGAGCTCCGATGCCTTAATTCTTGCTGCAGAAGCAGTAATAGGTTCCGTCGAAGCATTTTTTGCAACCGCAATCGAAAGCGGCGCCGCAGCGCATACAGAGAACTTCACTATCTCACTTCAAGATAGTTCTGAAGTGCTGGCACCGGACTTTACGATCAATACTGATGAAATGACGGCGATAGTTCGCTGGCCGACTGGACTGTTACCCGCTACATTTGCCCGACAGGCCGAAGTCCAGAAGATGCTGATCGGATTGGCAGCTGAGATTTTTGCTGCCACTTGCTACGTGGAGGATATGCGGAAAACGCTCGAACATCTCTTCGGCAATGAGGCGGTGCTTGACCGCATCAGCATGGTCGTAGTTGTCGGCAATAGTCGGCAACGAGTATTCAAGGAAGGGCTATCGAAGCTCAGCGATTGGACGCAGATGGCGATATCGGAGTTCACTCTTGAGCCGTCGCGTCCCGTAATCACCCGCCGTTTATTAGACACGTTTGAGGATCAAGAAAGTCGCTCGACGGTAGGAAAACGAAGTGCCCCGTTCCCAACAAGCGACCATCGCGATCTTGGTGTTCGCTCTGTTATAGATGTTCATCTTTGGAGTCAAGCCGGTTGGACCGGAACTGCTTTTACTCATTGGGGGCCCTCGTATCCTCCAGCGGTTGCGCTCATGTTTAAGCACGAGGATGCCGCCAGGAAGATCTTTGCACGTTGGCGTGAACGTCTAGGAACGGTCGATAAGCAGGACGAAATTTACATGGCGATTCTGCGTGGAGTCTCCGTTGACCATCCGGCGCATTACCGTGTTCTTATCACTTCCAGGCTTTCTAATGATGAGGGCGAAACGTCAGGCAAGACCTTCATGATGGCATCACGTATGCAAACCATGCATGCAGAAACCGATGTCAACCTGAGCCGCTTTCTTGATATTTATAGGCAGTCACGCGCGTATTTGCTTCTTCCCGCGATATTTAATGGAGGGGCTGAGCCGAAGTTTATTCCAGAGCTTGCAATCCTAAAGCGGGAGCTTAGTGTAAAGAACGCTATCGACGTGACCGAGCATGACGTTGAGGTGATGGCACTTGGGGCGGAAGAGTATCGCCGTCGGTTCGGAACGTCTGGGCCCAGCAACAGAAGTTAGGTGCTGATATCTGATACTGCAATGAGCCCATTGACGGGGCGAGTCCTGCGTAGTGTGACGTCTGGCCCTGTTGATCTGCTGCCGGAGCGCGAGGATTGTTTGCGTTCCTCGATCCACGCTTCTACTTCGGCTAAGGGGACTATCTGCCGCAGCTCTTGGCGGTGGATAGTGCGACGAAATGACAGAACGCCATGTTTCGTGAATTGCGGAAGGTCGCTATAGGCGTTCGAACCGGGAAGGGGAAGAGATACAGGCTTTGGGTGAGTTTCGACGGCAATGTCGTGACCGATTTTCTCAAACGGGTTATTCTGCATATCGAACTCCGTGATCGTTTGGCGATTCAAGATTCGCCACCAAGATCTGGTGGCTTTCATTGGCTATCGCGGAAACTCACTGGAGCGTAGCGAGGCGTACTGAAGACAAATAGTCGAAAAAAAAGAGCGAGGACGGCGACGATAATGGTTTCTCCGGTTCATTTCGAGGACTACAGTGGTACCCAGTTCGAGCGCCTCGTTTTTGCGTACCACGTGCGTGCTGACTGGCATGACCTGATCTGGCTCGGCCAATCAGGAGGTGATCGAAGGCGGGATATCTCGGGTATCGAACCATTTGATGAGCAGCCGGCATGCAAGACCATCATCCAATGCGCGAACCGGGACACGTTGGCGCTTGCAAAAGCCAAGGGCGACATGAGCAAGGTGGTCAAGGTCACGGGCGGGGTCCGGCTGCGGACCAGGATGTCAGCTCGGTGCGGTTCTCCCGTCGCTGAGTCGCGCAACGCGACTTCGCGGAAGGACATATCGAAGTGTTCTTTCCAACCGAGGTGCCAAGGTTCTTCTGGCTCACTCCAGGGATCACAGCCGTCCGCCTTATGCCGCCAGTGGGGCGCATTCTCGACAGGCATAACGGCAGTTAGCATGTCGCCACAGTTGTGGCAGGTGTTCGCTCTCCATTCGCGACAGGTGCGCGCTTCTGGTCGTCGATCCAGGCATATAGCATCTTGGCCGTTCCCTTTTAGGCGTCGGCAGCCGGCCAACGCAACTTTCCGCGGCCGACGCGTAGAGCATCCACGAGCCGGGTTTTGCCCGGCAACCGTCCCGAGAATAGGCTGGGCTTGGGATCAACCGCTGGCTTCTTGAAGACGGCGATCCGCTGGTAGTCGGGGGTTACCAGCCAAGTCCGCGCGTCCCCTTCGTCGGTGACGATTCGATAGAGGCCAGCGGGCGGGGAGGACTCGTTATCGAGTAGGCGCTTGTAGCGTTCGACGGACCATTTCTGGATGCCTCCGCTGAGAGCTTCGGTTCGGAAGCGGGCCCATAACGCGGAGGTGTCGGGTGTTGGCCAGTCGCCTGCGTCGGTTTTGGCCGTAATCTCGTCGGATTCAAGCCAGGCCCGCATTTCTGCGGGCGTGACGAAGACTGGCTCAGCATCTTCGATGGCCGCCATTGCCGCGCGCCGTGACGGCAGGCCTGCGCGGATCAGCATCGCCATCATGAACTGGGGGACACCGGTTTCGACCGCAGCCGCACCACCGCCCGCCACCGTATCCGGCGACCAGCCGAAGGACATGCGCCGGGTGCGGACGGCTTCTAGCGCCCAAACTAGCCGATAGGTGAAGGCATCTTCGACCGCCCGCATGTTCTGCGGTCCGATCTTGGAGACTTCTTCCCCAGACACCCAACTACGTAGGATAGCTTTCCAGTTCGGCGGCAGCGCGTTCGCCTTGTCAGGGATGAAAGGCCGCATGAACAGCAGGCGTTCGCCGAGTCCGCCGAGAGCATCGGCGAGTTCGTGGATGTCGCCACTCAACGCTGCACTGTCTGCCCTGTCGATGAGTTCGGCCAGCTCGTCCGCCATAGCGTCGATGAGGAGGCCAGCTTCGAGCCCGACTCCCATCGCGAAATGCCCGCGTCGCGTTGGGGTGGTGGTGGCTTTCCAGATGAGACCAGCGCGTGCTTCGAATACCTTCCGGTGCAGGGAAGCGACATCCTCGTCCTCCCGAGCAATTTGGCGAGCCCAGAGTGACCCCCTGAGCGCCTCGTCTAGAAGCTTAGGTAGATCGGCGCGATCAGCATCTAGGGCTTCGATCAGACCGAATACGGTGGCGTCGAGGCGTTCGACGAGCTGAGACAGGGGCTCCTCGTCGATGGTTTCCTCCTCGTCGTCCGTCTCGTCTTCATCGTCGGTGGTAGCGTCGTATTCCACTGCGGCGGCCAGTCGCTCTGCCACCCCTGCTTCTTCGTCAAGTGACCTCCAAGCCTCGCGGGCGTTGGCGAGATATTCCCAGGCGTCATCTCTATCCAAGACGCCCTCGCGCGATAGACGCTCAAGGATTTCGGCAACGACCTGGATAAGGCCGCTTTTAAGCGTCCTGGCCTTGGCAGAGGCGACCAGTTCCCTCCATTCTTTCTTTCGCCATTTGATTTTGTCGAACATGACATGGACGATCAGCCCCTCGACATCGACGAATGCACGTCCGGCGCGGCCGGCCACGTTCGCGAACTCCTCGCCTTTGATCTTCTCGGAGGCGCGATATAGCGCGGGCACAAGCAGCACGGCAGCGTTGAGATTGAGGCCCTGCGAGAGCGTCGGCGAAGCGACAATGACCTTTAGCGCTCCTTCGGATAGGAGCAGTTCCAGTTCGCGTAGGAACGGGCTCGGCAGTCGGCCGTGATGAATGGCAACGCCCACCTTCAGGCTGGCCACGGCTGGATGATTCTCGCCCAACCATTCCTTTCCGACTTCCAGGGCGCGGGCGATTGGAGCCTCGTCTTCCAGCAACGAGTCCAGATAGCCGCGCTTGCAGAGGTCCACGACTTGTTTGCCGTAGCTCTCGACCCAGTTTGCTTGGGTAGAGAAGATCAAGGTGCGCTTGCCCTGGCTCGCGAACTCCCATGCCGCGAACAGAGCGAGGTGCGAGTTCTTGCGTGGATAGGGCTTCTTCTCCTTCCCGAGCGCTGGTTTTTCCGCGACGAATTTGTCAAGGAAGGGGCCATCGTCGTCTAGATCGAGCCGTAGCAACGCGTCCTTACCTCGCCAGGTAAGCACGCCGAATCTCTGGCGCGTTGGGCGCCAGTCGGAACGCACAGGCTCCCCGGGTTCGTCGGAACGAATCCATGCGGTAAGGTCGTCGAGTTCGTCGCCGCTTGGCAGGATCGCGGAAAGGCAAACTATTCGGCGCTCTGCCGCATCCGTGCGCCGAAGTAGGCGCTGCACGAGCGTCTCATAGCGGATTTCGCGCTCACTAGGACCGATCATGTGGCCTTCGTCGAGGACGATCAGGCCGACATCGTCAATCAGCGTCTGGTCGCTTCTCAGAGCGAAGTCGAGTTTTTCGGGCGTCGCAATGATGATCTCCCGTGTGCGGAGGGCGTCTTCATCACTGGCCGAAAGGCCGCTGGCGCCGTAGAGAGAAGAGACACCAAACCCTAGTGGCGCGAAGGTTTTCCTGAAAGATCGTTCGGTCTGGGCCGAAAGAGCGCGCAGCGGTGTGACGATTAGCACCCGGCGTGCGGAGGATAGGGTCATTAACGCGGCAATCTCTGCCACTCGTGTTTTGCCCGCGCTGGTCGGCAGGGCGACGACCAGATCGTCCGTGACGTCTGTGGAGCGCTGGGCGGCTTCGCGCTGCGATGGCCATAGCTCCACCTCTGAGGTCTTGCGGGCGTAAAGTGAAGATATAAACAACCGCCGCAGGTCGGGATATTTTTCCTCCGCACCCTCGGGTGGCTCAGTCGGCAAATTCTGGTGTAGCGAGTGTTGCCACAAGTCGTCGATCAGGTGACGGCAGAGATTCGAGATCCACCACAGCGGGACGTTCTCAGCGTTGTCGGCAAGCCCGACAGCGGTGGTAAGGAGCTCTCGTGCGGCTTCGATCGGCTCGACCTCGCCCGTCTCAAGCGCGAAGTCGAAAAATGCCAGAGCACGGCAGATCGTCGTATTGAGAATTGTCGACAGCACTTCGTCGACGTCAGCGTCTCCGCCCTGAAGCGCCGCCGCAATCTGCTCATCGCCGTGAGCCCCATCATTCAACCAGTCGCGAACGAAGCCGCGAAGTTGGTCGAGATCGCGCAGTATCAGGTGTCGGATCGCTATTTCGCCGGGTGAGACGTTAAGGTCTTCCTCTGTCTCGTTGAAGATTGAAAAGGCGACGGCCGAGAAGCCGGCTAGATGGTAGGCTGCAGCAGCAATAGTGCGGCGGAATCCGCGATCAGGCGACTCTGGATTACCATTGCGCACCAGGGCTTCGAAGGCGTTGGCTGCGCGCTCAAAGGCCTTGCCAGTGAGTTCTGAAGCACCAGCCTGAGCCTGCAGTGCCATTGCGCCTCGAAGCAGGGCAAAACCGTGCTCGGCAAGATCTGTTTCGATGGTTGCGCCAAGCGGCGGAGCGTTTTGCGGCAATACGCCATCCTCGCGCATCAACGACCAAGCTGCACCGCGATAGAGGAGGCGCCCGAGAATACCGTCAACTGTAGCGGCCGTCAGGAAGGTGCTTAATTCTTCAGTCGTCTCCAAGATCTTCCGCCTCTCGGTACATTGCCGCAATGAAATCCTGATGGTCTTCGACGTGAATGTTCACGACGTAGTGGTCCCTGTTGACTCCAGCGGCTTCAAGGTTCTCTTTCAGGGAAGCGTGAGGGCCATTACCTGACACGGTGAAGAGCATGTGGTCGATGCGATCGGCTCGCATAGACTTAAGACCCACTTCGTCGCGAAGGTCGCGACCCAGTGCATTATCGCCAGCGTCGTTGCTCTCCAGCAGGCGATTGGCGACGAACAGCAGCGAGTCAGGCGTACAGCGGCCATTGTCGCGGTCGAGAACCTTGCGGGCGGCGGTGACCGTGGTTTTGCCAAGCTTCTGGTTACTTTTAGCTTCACCTTTTAGCAGCCAGAGCTTATTGTCTTGGTAGCCCGCGCCGATGAAGTCATCGCCGCGCATGGCCATGTTACGGCCGTCCTTGTAACGGAGCCGGCGCACGGGTACCCGCAGACCGATTTCTTCCTCCACTAGTTCAGTCGCAAGGATTTCGCCGAGGTCGCCAGAGCGGCCCTTGGGGGTATTAGGCATTGCCTCGCTGAGGATCTTGGCAGCAACCTTGTATCCTAGTCGCCCTACGTCATCGGCGATGCGTTCAAGTCGGTCGTAGTGCGAGCGAATTGTCTCAGCAAGGTCCTCGCGGATATCATCGCGGCCGCCGTCCTTCTCGACATACGTCCAGTAATACTTGCGTTCATCATTTTCTTTAATGGACTCACACCACTTCTCATATAGCCCCACGGCGCTTCTCCCGATCAATCAGTTCTGATAACGTCAAGATTTTCCCGATTCGAAATCGGCTTATTGAAAGAACCCATCGTCAGCGCTTTACCACGTATCTTGCAAAATGGCGTCAATCTCTTCCCGCTCAGTTTCAGTCGCGCCAATCAATGGGAAGCCGCTCAGATTTCTTTCAATCACCAACAGGCAAACATTTCTGATAATGTACCCTATAGGAGAGGAGACGCAATGTCAGAGAATAATCCACACGATGCCGCGCAGACTTTGCCCCAGGATCGGGAAACGCTGTACCACTTGGTCTGGAGCGAGCCCGCGGAACGTATAACTGTGTTGTATGACATCAGTACTGAGTTACTGGCAAAACGATGCAGCGAAATGCGGATACCCAGGCCGCTTGCCGGTTACTGGAAGGCACTTGCGCATGGGACTGCACCCGCAATTCCAGCCCTGCCCGCTCTGAGAAATGGTAAGGCGGAAAAGGTACGCGAGAATGACAATTCATCAATGCAATTTCCTGCCATTACGGTATCAAAATCAGCATATTCAGTCGCCCCAAAGCAAGCTTCTGTTACGAGTAATGGCTATGGATTGATAAATGATCTCAAAACGTATCTGCCAGTCTCTTCGGTTACAGAAGATGGCTATTATAAACCTGCGAAAAAGAAATTACTGGATCTCAACGTTTCTGATACGGGATTTGAGCACGCAATTGAGTTCCTGAGCCGGTTCATTGAAGCTCTGGGGAAAAAGGGTTATCGGGTAACGCTGGATGCTCCGGGAGAAAGGCTAAATCGTACGGATATTGATATTAAGGAGGATCTAAAAGCGGGAGGATATCGCTGGGAGAATTTATGGCGGCCTTATACGCCAAGTATTATTTGTGTCGGTGATATGTACTTTGCGTTTAATCTTGCTGAAATGACGGAATATGTTCCGGCGAAAAAAGTCAAAAACCGCTATATTCGTGACGAACAGATGGGACGGTGGATTCGGGGGAAAAATAGTGAGTCTTTGATACACGTATCAAAACATACTCTACCTACCGGGCGATTTCTATTGCAGCTTTACTCGCCTTATTCTTCCGCAGAATGGTTGGTACAGTTCCGGCAGACGAAACAGTGCGGGTTAATTAGCCAGATCCCTAAGATGATTTCGGCGATGCAGGAGGCTGTTCCGCTAATTTCAAAGCAGCTAGAAGAGGCCAGAATAAAAGCTGAGGAGCGGTGTGTTCAGCGTGAGCGGGAATTAGCCATATATCTTGAAAAGGAGCGGATAGGTCGGGAACAGGAAGCTTACCGTGCCAGCCGTGCCGAGCTCAAATCTATTATGGTTCAGTGGGCTGAAGATAAACGGCTGGAACAGTTTTTTCACGAAGCAGAGTCAGATACGGCAACGCTTGATGTTGAGCAAAAGGTGCAGGTTATGAAACGGCTACAACTGGCTCGCCAGTTCCTGTCAGAGGATACGGCGATAGAAAGGTTGCTGAAGTGGAAAACGCCGCAAGAGCGCTTAATAAAATAATAATATTATTATTCCGTAGGTTATAGGTTTCAGGGGTGAGGTGTGTCATTCAGCGCAAAATATTACTGGCTGACGGTTAGTTTCAAGCAATGAGTATTTAAATATTACCACCCTTAATCAGCCGCTCGCTATACCTCTCTTTCATTGAGATTTGTAGTACGGCAGCAGTCCGGTCCCCTGCATACGAATATCGGATATCCAGAGCGAGTATACCGATTGTAGCCGTTGCGTATTGATTAAAAGCAGGATTATGAAGTCCGCTACTCTTTAAAACCGACTGACAGTTCAGGTCTGAACTAATAGCGTTAAATCAAAACCCAAAACCCAAAACCCAAAACCCAAAACCCAAAACCCAAAACCCAAAACCCAAAACCCAAAACCCAAAATCATTTCACCGCTGCGAACCAAGGGGCGCTACGCCCGCTATGTAGGTCATATCTTTTCCCTCCGTGTAATTTCCGTTCCCGTACCAGCTTCCGGTTAATCGTTCCCCAACATAACCCGTCCCACAAGGGTAAATGGCACGCATACTGCGCCCTTGCAGGCCGGAACGATGCCGGGAAAGCGAACCGTCAGGCGATACGAAGACGAAAATCACACCACTGACGGAGAAAAACCATGACTATTTCCCTGCATACTCAGACTAGCGCCCCTAACACCGCATCGGCAACCAGCGTATCCCCGCTGGACCCGTCAGGCTCCTCAAAAACGAAATTTTCCAAAACCAAAACTGATATTTATCAGACCGTCACTGACAGCATCATTGCGGCACTGGAAACTGGTGTTAAACCCTGGGCGTGTCCGTGGCAGCGTACCCCCGGTATGTCTGGTTTACCGTCCAATTACGCAACTGGTATGGGTTACAGTGGAATGAATATCATGTTGTTGTGGTGCAGTGCGTCAGAACAGGGATTCAATGATTCGCGCTGGATGACTTACAAACAGGCAAAAGCGGTAGGCGGGCAGGTACGTGAGGGAGAACACGGCACAACAGCCATTTTCTATACCATGCTGGAAAGGGAAAATGACGAAGGAGAAACTGACTATATTCCGATGCTTAAGACTTTCACCGTGTTTAATGTTGAGCAAATTGACGGTTTGCCTCTGAGTGATGAAGCCGTTTTCCCGGCAGAGACCTTTGAGCCGTTACCGCAGGCGGAAGCGCTTTTCCGTAACAGTAGTGCAACCATCATTGAGAAGGGGCAGAACGCCTTTTTCGCACCATCAACCGACGAAATCCATTTACCGGAACGTCGTCTTTTTAGCGATGCTGCCAATTTCTACGCTACGGGTCTGCATGAGCTGGTTCACTGGAGTGGAGCCAAAAGTCGGCTGAATCGTGAAATGAAAGGGAAGTTTGGCAGTGAGGATTATGCTTTTGAGGAGTTGATCGCCGAACTGGGAAGCGCGTTCCTGATGGCGGACTTGGGGATTGTCGGAGAGGTTCAGCATGAAAGCTATATCGCTTCCTGGCTGAAAGCAATGAAGAACGACAAACGCTATATTTTCAAGGCCGCCAGCGCGGCATCCAAAGCGCATCGTTATTTGATGGATAAAGCCTGAGGGAAGAGGGAAAGAAGCCACAAAAGAATGTGGCTTTAATCTTATAGGTAAGTGGGCAGAGTAAAGCTTGTTTCAGGGGGTATAATCCCCCCTGAGAATTTTCCTGGTGCTTGATGCCAGGAAAATTCTCAGACTGCAGGGCGGGCGGCAAAGAGCCCGCTTCGCCCTTTATATATATTGCCTCAGACGTGATCTGGCAGTGTTCTCTGTTAAAACAAGATTCAACCTTACAGTCGGCAACGACCTAAGGGCAGAAGTTTCAAAAGCTTACTCTTATCGAAATGTATGAAACACTGGGGTGTAGGTCAACTGCATAGTATTTAAGGTGACCTGACAAAATAGCTGTGATAAAAATCGTCAAAAGACATGCTGACGTTGAAGGGAAAAATGGATTATAAATTCAATGAAGTAAGGGAGTATTCCAGAGTAATCCTGCTCTTAAGAAAGGTTATTCTCATTAGTAAGCTGAGCATCTTAGTTTCGATTCTCACTATTGGAGTTAGCTACTATGTTGTCATAGCAGACTTTTTTCAGCCATATGATCTCACAAACTCAACCATTATAGAAGCGATGATGGACAAAGATTACCAGTCCATCAATACTAACACTTTTGATATACTTAATAAATATAATTCCGGTGAGTCCAAAATAAAGCCTAGCGACTTTTATGCATTCATCCCTGGGCGTTACAATGCGACTTCCGTGCATGTCCATGGGCATCTTGTACCTATGGGGGAGAGCATACATACAAGTCATAACAACTTTACTATGTATCGCTATGATTTTACATACCGAGTTAGTATATCTCAATTTGGTGTGATGATTTTCTCTCTAATTGAGGTATTCTTGCTTTCTTCTTTTCTTTATCTTCACTTTAGCACCAAATCAAAACATGAAAATGACTTTGAAGATAAAATTGTAGGCACATACTTTGATATGCTATCTCTTCCGCTTGAAGAAAGAGAACTAAGTGATGTCGAAAAGTTAAAGTTAACACTGAGAAAGTTTAATGCATTTCGATTGGCATTAAACAACAGATATGATAATCGCCCCGGTTATGTAATCAACGATGAGTACGATGTTCAGGATTTGCTGCGTGCAATACTGGCATTAAACTTCGAAGATGTAATTAAAGAGAGTGCCATTCCCTATTATTTAGGATCAAATTCAAGAGTGGATTTTTTGATACGTGATCAAAGTATTGCGATAGAAGTCAAAAAGACAAGGAAGGAATTAAGAGACGGTAAGTTAGTGGACCAAATTATTTCTGATCTCC
Source organism: Klebsiella sp. BIGb0132 (assembly GCF_024810075.1). Classification (NCBI taxonomy): domain Bacteria; kingdom Pseudomonadati; phylum Pseudomonadota; class Gammaproteobacteria; order Enterobacterales; family Enterobacteriaceae; genus Klebsiella; species Klebsiella sp. BIGb0132. The sequence goes on from NZ_JANUDW010000011.1 coordinate 148,788, forward strand.
ATCGTTATCAAGCATATTCTGCTTGCAAAGATATTATATTTTTTGTGTACGATCCCGATCATTTTATACAAAATCCGGCGAGTTTGAAAAAGGATATCAAGTCGATAAAAAGTGAAGCCACATTGCATTTTGTTATTGTCCCTGAGGTTTAATGTGTGGAGGTTTTATTCGTCGGAATGTATCGTACCTCAACGTGGAAGGTTTGACCTGCTCTCCTCTAATTAATGCAGTGCAGACTTGGCAATATCCGCTACTGGCAAGGAGCGGCCAGGTTTAAAAACAAGTAAGGTCTACAATGAGCGAGGAGCGGACATAAATTCCTTGTGACATAGGCCTGCTGGTAATCAGTGTGTACAATATGTTGGGGATTTTTTCAATTTTTCCAAATTTAAATCAGTTGAAAAGGATGTCGTAGATGAAGAAATTTCTTAATGTGTTTAATTTTTCAGCTGTGTTAGTTCTGGGAGTCGCATTACTTATTTCCAGATTCATTGATGGCGCAGCATTTGTGGCAATTGTTGTTGCCGGATGTCTGGGGGCTTCTATATACGCACTGTTACCCTCAATCACTGAATTCTCGATAGGGGGTAATTCAGTAAAATTTAAGGAGAAGTTAAATGAAGCTGAACGGATTACGGCTGAGCTCAGAAAACTTAAAGCTGTAGCTATCAGAACCACACTAAAATCCTTGAAAATAAAACAAAAATCAAATCTTCTTGTTTTTCAAAATATAATCGAATTCAGGGATGTTTACCAACTTATCACTGATGCGAAAGAGTTTGAGAACGATTATATAACGATCGTTACAGAAACTGCTTTTGCACTAAGAGAGAATGTTTTCGACTTTGTGGATTTGGATATCAAAGATTCGGGACCGCACGATTTTGACTGGCGTGATAGCCATGTCAGAGAATATATTGGTTCTAAAACAAATCAAAGTGCACTTACTTTGCGGGAGAAAATGAGTATTCGTTTTGCTGAGCAATACATATATCTAACTAATTTTATAGATGGTCTGTCGAAAGGTGGTTTACCTTCATTAAAAATTGTAAGTCAGGAAGAAGGCTGGCATGTGATCGTAAATAAAACCACATGGAAGGACTTGTAATGAAACATCGTTTAGCATAATGCAATGTTAATCATGTTCCATGCTGTGACAAAGTTAGCATACTGAAGGGTCATGAGGTCTGCCATGAGCGAGGAGCGGAAGTTCACTGTTATTTGTCAAATTAGTTAGGGCATCACTAACATCTGGTTGTTTTAATCAAAAGGAAATAGCCAGTTGGTGGAGCAGAATTTTTGACATATTGCTAAAATCTCTATTGACCGATTTTAAATCAGCATTAATATAGTTTTGATCTTTTACATCACTGCGTTGCCTCCAACCATTGCATACTATGTTCTATATTTTTGCGTTACGTTAAGAAGGTATAACCAATGAAATGTGCGTTAATTTATGATTTTGATGGAACTCTAGCAGAAGGTGATTGTGCCCAACACGGACTTATGCCCGCTTTAGGAATTGATGATGTTGCTTCTTTTTGGCAGTCCGTTAAACACCGGGCCAAGAATGATGATGGCGATGAAATATTGTCTTATCTTGGACTTCTTGCTGAGAAAGCAAGTGAGCTTGGTTCCCAAGAGTTAACTGAAGCCAACTTGAAAAAACATGGAAAATCAATCCCGTTATTCCCCGGTGTTGAAGGCTGGTTTGAGCGAATAAATGATTATGCTCAACAACACGGTTTGGAATTATATCATTACATAATTTCTAGTGGTTTAGATGCGATGATTAGAGGGACATCCATAGGCTGTAAATTCCGTGATATCTATGCATGTAAATATCATTATTCTCCTGATGGTAAATCCGTTACATGGCCAGCACAAGCAATCAATTACACTACAAAGACTCAATTTTTATTTAGAATAAATAAAGGCATTCCTAACTCATGGGATAATGCAGCCATCAATAAATTCATTGAACCTGAAGATCGCGAGATCCCTTTCCAAAAAATGATATACTTTGGAGATGGAGACACAGACATTCCAGCAATGAAAATGGTTCGATATCAAGGTGGAGTTTCTTTGGCTGTATTTGACAATAAAAAATGGAATAATAAGACTACGCAAGAAAAAGTCGAGAAGTTAATAGCTGAAGAGAGGGCTAATTATGTTGTTCCTGCTTTGTATAACGAGGGGAGTCAATTGGATGTTACAGTAAAAGGACTGTTACAATTATTTAAGAGAAAGGGATAGCCAGTCAATGATGTCCGTTCCTGGCACAATGCTGCCTGTTGCAAGGAGCGCATGTCAGCTATGAGAGATCTGCGGACATTACTAACAGCATTCTGTATGAATAACGGGGAGCAGATCACATTGTATAGGTATATAGTATCTCAAATTTTTAGTTTAGTCGCTGTTTTGACTTAATACTGGTTTTGTTGGGGTTTTATTTAATGAATAAAGACGAAATTGAAAACATATCTAATAGACCTGAGGTGCTTTACAGTATTCCGTTCTATAAAGATTTACCTCACCTTCCTTTAAAAGTTGACTTGGAGGGTATGGCTGGTGATTTTTTGAGTTATGATATAGCGGATTTATTCGGATTACAGCCGATTGAGAAAGAACACTTAGATACATATGGTGAGATAATTACTATCAATCCATCAAAGGAGTCCCTTGAGCTTTATAAAAAAAGAGATGATTCCTTTCAAATGGTATTTTTAGTAGTTAATGCTTATGGCTTTAAAGAAATTGATGGTGTAATGCATTGCAAACCTTACAACATATCACTTTTCCCAGCAAGTAAAAGAGGTGAGTTGACTTCACTTAAATCGGATTCGATTGAGAGATTGGATCTTGAGATGGATGCTAACGTGCCGAAGTTTTACTATGGATTTAACCCATTCAAGGGAGCGTTTGGATTATATGTTTATAATCATGTCGACTACTCTGGAATTGAATCAGATATGATTGGTTTCGTAAATAGCATGTATCTCTTGTCAGATAAATATAATTACCATAATGTCATACCTCCAATCATTAAATCCATTGACAATAATTCGCAAATAAAAGCTGATTACAAAAGATATAGAAAGGACAGATACTTCAAGAAATTTAACAAAATAAAACCAAGGAAGATATGGGGTTGTGATTCACCTATCGAACTTTTTTTACTTCAGGCAATGGATACCCTAGGTTTAACACCTGAAATTCAGACGATAATTACTAAAGATGGACTCACGATCCCTAGCTTGCATAAATTGTGGGAAAACTCTCGCTCACGTAAACGTTTGAATGCTATAACAGATGCAGATTTTTATTTTCCTGAACAAAAGTTGGCAGTTTTTTGTGATTCTAAAGAACATCATTCGTCCAAGGAATCTACTGATAAAGACAGTAACATTGATAAGTCCTTAGCAGAAATTGGTATTTTCAGCATAAGGATCTTTGGTAAGGATATTGTGGCAGATCCCATAGCATGTGCGACAAGAGTCAGGGACCGTTTGAACGAGTTATAAGTTAAAAATAATTTCTTTGGGTTTGATTTGAATAATGCTGATGGGCCTGAATGCTCAGGCCTTCAATCAGGGATGCGATTGTCGCAGCTCATGCTGAATGTGAGATATTTTAACGGCAACTATGAGCTTTCTGCGGACAATCACTTCAGCTAATTAGCCACTACTTAATGAAAATTCACATTGAAAGCCTGAACTTTTCTATTTTTTGGCCAATAATGTTGTAAGCATACCCGTTTTAGTTCCACACACTTTTTGAGATTTCCGTTTTTTCAGCCATCAGCCGGTACTCCTCCGGCGTCAGGTCATTCAGGG
>NZ_JANUDW010000012.1:0-132069 GCF_024810075.1 Klebsiella sp. BIGb0132
GAAAAGAGGGGGTTATTGGTTAAATACGGCGTGATTCTGGCCGGGTAAAGTAGAAGTTCTCGGTTAAATAAATGGCCCCTTTTAGGCCGGGAAAAACAGAGATTATGGGTTAAATAAACGGTCGCTTTGCGGCCGGGAAAAGCAGGGGATTATTGGTTAAATACGGCGTGATTGTGGTCGGAGAAAGCGGTCGTTCCCGGCGAAATAAATGTCATGCTGGACAAACTGAAGTCACCGTAGCCCGGATAAGGCGCGATGCGCCGTCATCCGGGGTTTTCCCGCTTCGTTTTTAATGCTTTTGCCAACCGCCGTCCTGGGTGCTGAAGCCCAGAGCCCGCATAAACGCTGACATAACGCGCTGGTCTTCAATACCGGTATCCGCCATCCGCCAGCGACCGATTTCTGGATTTCTTTGCAGCACCTCTTCCACCAGATACTGCCCGACGCCGCGACGGCGGGTGACTTCTCGCACGCACAGCGCGCTCAGCTCGCCCTCTGCACCGTCTAAAGTCACGCAAACGGCGGCCAGCAGGCGCTCGTTAAAGCGGGCGGCGTAAATAGCGTGACTTTCATCCACGGAGATCCCGGCCAGATCGCGTGACGGCCAGATTTTCCCTAAATCGATGCGATCCTGATCGCTGAAGTGCGTTAAACGAATAATGGTCAGTTTCATGCGCGGCAAGTCCAGTCAAAACGGATGCGTCAGTGTACCTAAAATGACTGTCCGGCGGAGCGCTGTTTTTTGCGCATTCATCAGGCGATTCGTTTTCCTGGTGAATGCAGGGTAGCGCAATACGTTATGGATCGAAAAATAAGCAGAGTTTTAACCTAAAGTGCAGCGTTTTATTCCGCCATAAGTATCGTTATTTTATGCTGAAAACGGGACTTTTTTTGTTTATCTTCGCGTGAATACAGAATATTATCTTTGCTTAATCGCCTGAAAAATAGAGATTTTAATCTGGTTTCCGGCAAAAAACTGCGCTAAACCATTAAAGATCATGGTAAAAGTAGCGTTGTTTAATAAAAGCACAGAATGCTTTTTAACCATAAAAATACAAAATATTTACACCACATCACGAACGGGGTTCTGGAGCATGAAAAGGAACGCGAAAACAATCATTGCGGGAGTAGTCGCACTGACCATGTCGCACGCGGTAATCGCCAAAGAGATAAAAGTCGCCGTCGTTGGTGCGATGTCTGGTCCGGTAGCGCAATGGGGCGACATGGAGTTCAACGGCGCGCGTCAGGCAATTAAAGACATTAACGCGCAGGGCGGAATTAAGGGCGATAAGCTGGTCGGCGTGGAGTATGACGACGCCTGCGACCCTAAACAGGCCGTCGCGGTGGCGAACAAAATCGTTAACGAAGGGATTAAATACGTTATCGGCCACCTCTGCTCCTCCTCAACCCAGCCGGCCTCCGATATCTACGAAGATGAAGGTATTCTGATGATCTCTCCGGGAGCCACCAACCCCGAGCTGACCCAGCGCGGCTACCAGTACATCATGCGTACCGCCGGCCTCGACTCCTCGCAGGGGCCGACCGCCGCAAAATATATTCTGGAAACGGTGAAACCGCAGCGTATTGCTATCATTCATGACAAGCAGCAGTACGGTGAAGGCCTGGCGCGTTCGGTCCAGGAGAGCCTGAAAAAAGGTAACGCCAACATCGTCTTCTTCGACGGGATCACCGCTGGTGAGAAAGACTTCTCGGCGCTGCTTTCTCGCCTGCAGAAAGAGAATATTGATTTCGTTTACTACGGTGGCTATTACCCGGAAATGGGCCAGATGCTGCGTCAGGCGCGGGCTAACGGGCTGAAAACCGTCTTTATGGGTCCTGAGGGCGTGGGCAATGCTTCGCTGTCCAATATCGCAGGCGCCGCGGCAGAAGGCATGCTGGTGACAATGCCGAAACGCTATGACCAGGATCCGGCAAACAGCGCTATCGTAGACGCGCTGAAAGCAGAGAAAAAAGATCCGAGCGGGCCGTATGTCTGGATTACCTACGCCGCCGTGCAGTCCTTAGCGCAGGCGATGGACAGAAGCAGCAGCCAGGAGCCGCTGGACTTAATCAAAGATCTGAAAGCTCACGGTGCGAAAACCGTGATTGGGCCGCTGAATTGGGACGAAAAAGGCGATTTGAAGGGATTTGAGTTTGGTGTCTTCCAGTGGCATGCGGATGGGTCATCCTCGGCTGCAAAATAAGACAACCCCTCGTCATGGTTCGAGCCGCAGATGCGTCGACGACGTTTCCGCTCCGGGGCTTCCGGGAAGGGAACAGTTTGCCGTCCGTCCGCCGCTCGAATCGTTGCGAGTGGGATTCAACATCCCGCCTTGCCGGGTTTAGAAAGGTTACCTTATGTCCGAGCAGTTTCTCTACTTTCTGCAGCAGATGTTTAACGGCGTCACGCTGGGCAGTACCTATGCGCTGATCGCCATCGGTTACACGATGGTATACGGCATTATTGGCATGATTAACTTCGCCCACGGCGAGGTGTATATGATAGGGAGCTACGTCTCCTTCATGATCATTGCCGCGCTGATGATGATGGGCATCGATACCAGCTGGCTGCTGGTCGCCGCCGGATTCGTCGGGGCTATCATTATTGCCAGCGCCTATGGCTGGAGTATTGAACGCGTGGCCTACCGGCCGGTGCGCAGCTCCAAGCGCCTGATTGCGCTGATTTCCGCCATCGGGATGTCAATCTTCCTGCAAAACTACGTCAGCCTGACGGAAGGGTCGCGCGACGTGGCGCTGCCGAGCCTGTTTAACGGCCAGTGGACGGTGGGCAGCAGCGAAAACTTCTCCGCCACGATCACCACCATGCAGCTGGTTATTTGGATCGTCACTTTTGTGGCGATGCTGGCGCTGACGCTGTTTATCCGCTATTCGCGCATGGGTCGCGCCTGCCGCGCCTGTGCGGAAGACCTGAAAATGGCCAGCCTGCTGGGGATTAACACCGATCGCGTTATTGCCCTGACCTTTGTTATCGGCGCCGCGATGGCAGCGGTCGCCGGGGTACTGCTCGGTCAGTTCTACGGCGTTATCAACCCCTATATTGGCTTTATGGCCGGGATGAAAGCCTTTACCGCAGCGGTCCTGGGCGGCATCGGCAGTATTCCTGGCGCGATGATCGGCGGCCTGATTTTGGGTATCGCCGAAGCGCTCTCCTCCGCCTATCTCAGCACCGAATATAAAGACGTGGTCTCCTTTGCGCTGCTGATTCTGGTGCTGTTAGTGATGCCTACCGGTATCCTCGGTCGCCCGGAGGTTGAGAAAGTATGAAACCGATGCATATTGCAATGGCGCTGCTGTCCGCGGTGATGTTCTTTATTCTGGCCGGCGTCTTTATGGGCGTGCAGCTGGAACTGGACGGCACCAAACTGGTGGTAGATACCGCGGCGGATATCCGCTGGCAGTGGATCTTCATCGGCACGGCGGTGGTCTTCCTCTTCCAGCTGATGCGCCCGCTGTTCCAGAAAGCCCTGAAAAACGTCTCCGGGCCGAAGTTTATTCTGCCGGCCATCGACGGGTCGACGGTAAAGCAGAAGCTGTTCCTGGTGGCGCTGCTGGTTATCGCCGTCGCGTGGCCGTTTATGGTGTCGCGCGGCACGGTGGATATCGCCACTCTGACCATGATTTACATCATTCTCGGCCTGGGGCTGAACGTGGTGGTGGGGCTGTCCGGCCTGCTGGTGCTGGGCTACGGCGGCTTCTACGCTATCGGCGCCTACACCTTCGCGCTGCTGAACCACTATTACGGCCTCGGCTTCTGGACCTGCCTGCCGCTGGCGGGGCTGGTTTCGGCCGCTGCGGGCTTCCTGCTGGGCTTCCCGGTGCTGCGCCTGCGCGGTGACTATCTGGCGATTGTGACCCTCGGCTTCGGCGAAATTGTGCGTATTTTACTGCTCAATAACACCGAAGTGACCGGCGGCCCGAACGGCATCAGCCAGATCCCTAAGCCGACGCTGTTTGGCCTCGAGTTTAGCCGCAGCGCGCGCGAAGGTGGATGGGATACCTTCAGCAACTTCTTTGGCGTCAAGTACGATCCCAGCGATAGGGTTATTTTCCTCTACCTGGTGGCGCTGCTGCTGGTGGTCTTCTCGCTGTTCGTGATTAACCGCCTGCTGCGCATGCCGCTGGGCCGCGCGTGGGAAGCGCTGCGTGAAGATGAGATTGCCTGTCGTTCTCTGGGCCTCAATCCGACGCGCATCAAGCTCACCGCCTTTACCATCAGCGCCGCGTTTGCCGGCTTTGCCGGGACGCTGTTCGCCGCACGCCAGGGCTTCGTTAGCCCGGAGTCCTTTACCTTCGCCGAGTCGGCCTTCGTGCTGGCCATCGTCGTGCTGGGCGGGATGGGTTCGCAGTTTGCGGTGATTCTGGCCGCTATTTTGCTGGTGGTCTCGCGCGAGCTGATGCGTGATTTCAACGAATACAGCATGCTGATGCTGGGTGGCCTGATGGTACTGATGATGATCTGGCGTCCGCAGGGTCTGCTGCCGATGACGCGCCCGCAGCTGAAGCTGAAAAAAGGTCAGGCTAAAGGAGAGCAGGCATGAGTCAGCCATTATTATCCGTAAGCGGCCTGATGATGCGCTTTGGCGGCCTGCTGGCGGTCAACAACGTGTCGCTGGAGCTGCGCCCGCAGGAAATTGTTTCGCTGATCGGCCCTAACGGCGCCGGGAAGACCACGGTCTTTAACTGCCTCACCGGTTTCTATAAGCCGACCGGCGGTTCGATTATGCTGCGTGACCAGCACCTGGAAGGGCTGCCGGGCCAGCAGATTGCCCGCATGGGCGTCGTGCGTACCTTCCAGCACGTGCGCCTGTTCCGTGAAATGACGGTGATTGAAAACCTGCTGGTAGCGCAGCATCAGCAGCTGAAAACCGGCGTCTTCTCCGGGCTGCTGAAAACGCCGACCTTCCGTCGCGCGCAGAGCGAAGCGCTGGATCGCGCCGCCACCTGGCTCGAGCGTATCGGCCTGCTGGAGCAGGCTAACCGCCAGGCCAGCAACCTCGCCTACGGCGACCAGCGGCGGCTGGAGATCGCCCGCTGCATGGTGACGCAGCCGGAAATCCTGATGCTGGACGAACCGGCGGCGGGCCTGAACCCCAAAGAGACCAAGGAGCTCGACGAGCTGATCGCCGAGCTGCGCAGTCATCACAACACCACCATTCTGCTGATTGAGCATGATATGAAGCTGGTGATGGGCATTTCCGATCGCATTTACGTGGTAAACCAGGGCACGCCGCTGGCCAACGGAACGCCGGAAGAGATCCGCAATAACCCGGACGTGATCCGCGCATACCTTGGTGAGGCATAAGCATGGAAAAAGTGATGTTATCTTTTGACAACGTAAGCGCCCACTACGGCAAGATCCAGGCGCTGCATAACGTCAGCCTGCATATCAATCAGGGAGAGATTGTGACCCTGATTGGCGCCAACGGCGCGGGTAAAACCACGCTGCTCGGCACCCTGTGCGGCGACCCGCGCGCCAGCAGCGGAAAGGTGGTGTTTGACGGTAAGGATATTACCGACTGGCAGACCGCGAAAATCATGCGCGAAGCGGTGGCGATTGTTCCGGAAGGGCGTCGCGTCTTCTCGCGGATGACGGTCGAAGAGAACCTCGCGATGGGCGGCTTTTTTGCCGACCGTGACCAGTTCCAGACTCGCATTAAGTGGGTGTACGAGCTGTTCCCGCGTCTGCTTGAGCGTCGTATTCAGCGCGCGGGCACCATGTCCGGCGGCGAACAGCAGATGCTGGCGATTGGCCGCGCGCTGATGAGCCAGCCGCGCCTGCTGCTGCTGGATGAACCTTCTCTGGGCCTGGCGCCGATTATCATCCAGCAGATTTTCAACACCATCGAACAGCTGCGCGAGCAGGGGATGACCATATTCCTTGTGGAGCAGAACGCCAACCAGGCGCTGAAGCTTGCCGATCGCGGCTACGTGCTCGAGAACGGCCACGTGGTGCTTGAGGATACCGGCGACGCGCTGCTGGCTAACGAAGCGGTGCGTAGCGCCTATCTGGGAGGGTAATCCCACGCCTTTCGCGCTTATTCCCGGCCACCCGGCCGGGATATCCCTCAGCCAGAACGCCGCCGGCCGGCAATCATCCCCTTGACGTGTCGCAGCTCCCACTTTCCTGTCTCCGATCTTTCATCGTCTTGCCATCTCCCTGACGTCTTACTATCTTTTTTTTGTAATAAAAGAGTTATTTTTCTGTAATTCGAGCATGTCATGTTACCCCCGCGAACATCAAACGCGTGAAATCGCGCATCTGGAACAACAAGAGAGATAACCGATGATATCGTTACGACATACGGCTTTAGGACTGGCGCTTAGCCTGGCATTTGCCGGCCAGGCCCTCGCAGTAACTACCATCCCGTTCTGGCACTCAATGGAAGGGGAGCTGGGTAAAGAAGTTGATTCTCTGGCGCAGCGTTTCAACGCCGCCAATCCGGATTACAAAATTACGCCGGTCTACAAAGGTAACTACGAGCAGAGCCTGAGCGCCGGTATCGCCGCGTTTCGTACCGGCAACGCCCCGGCGCTGCTGCAGGTTTATGAAGTCGGCACCGCGACGATGATGGCGTCAAAAGCCATCAAGCCGGTGTATCAGGTCTTCACCGATGCGGGCATTAAGTTTGATGAATCGCAGTTTGTGCCGACCGTTTCCGGCTACTACACCGACTCTAAAACCGGCCACCTCCTCTCCCAGCCTTTTAACAGCTCCACCCCGGTGCTGTACTACAACAAAGACGCCTTCAAAAAAGCCGGCTTAGATCCGGAGCAGCCGCCGAAAACCTGGCAGGATCTGGCCGCCTATACCGCGAAGCTGAAGGCCGCCGGAATGAAGTGCGGCTACGCCAGCGGCTGGCAGGGCTGGATTCAGATTGAGAACTTCAGCGCCTGGCACGGCCTGCCGGTCGCCACCAAAAATAACGGCTTCGACGGCACCGATGCGGTTCTGGAGTTCAACAAGCCGGAGCAGGTGAAGCATATTGCCATGCTGGAAGCGATGAACAAGAAGGGCGACTTCAGCTACTTCGGGCGTAAAGATGAGTCCACCGAGAAGTTCTATAACGGTGACTGCGCGATTACTACCGCCTCCTCCGGTTCGCTTGCCGATATCCGCCAGTACGCCAAATTCAACTATGGCGTCGGGATGATGCCGTACGATGCCGACGTTAAGGGCGCGCCGCAGAACGCCATTATCGGCGGGGCGAGCCTGTGGGTGATGCAGGGTAAAGATAAAGAGACCTACACCGGGGTAGCGAAATTCCTCGAGTTCCTCACAAAACCGGAAATCGCTGCGGAATGGCACCAGAAAACCGGCTATCTGCCGATCACTACCGCCGCCTACGATCTGACCCGTCAGCAGGGCTTCTATGATAAGAACCCCGGCGCCGATATCGCCACTCGTCAGATGCTGAACAAGCCGCCGCTGCCGTTCACCAAAGGCCTGCGCCTGGGCAATATGCCGCAGATCCGCACCGTGGTGGATGAGGAGCTGGAAAGCGTTTGGACCGGCAAGAAAACCCCGCAGCAGGCGCTGGATTCAGCGGTTGAGCGCGGTAACCAGCTGCTGCGTCGCTTCGAGCAGTCGACTAAGTCGTAACGTATTGATGCCGATTGATTCAGGGCAGTAGGTCGAACGGACGTCCCCCGGTAGCGCCTTGCTTACCGGGGGATATTCGCCTTTGGCGATCGCCGATAGCAGCGAATCACTGGGCATCATCGAGCAAAAGAGTAACCTCATGTCATCAACCCGTCCGGTATTCCGCTCGCGCTGGCTGCCCTATCTGCTGGTTGCGCCGCAGCTGATTATCACCATTATTTTCTTTATCTGGCCCGCGGGCGAGGCGCTGTGGTATTCGCTGCAAAGCGTCGACCCGTTTGGCCTCTCCAGCCAGTTCGTCGGCATGGATAACTTCATTACCCTGTTCCACGACCCGTACTATCTGGACTCATTCTGGACCACCATCAAGTTCAGTTCGATGGTGACGTTCAGCGGCCTGATCGTCTCGCTGTTTTTCGCCGCGCTGGTCGACTACGTAGTGCGCGGTAGCCGCTTCTATCAAACGCTGATGCTGCTGCCCTACGCCGTCGCGCCCGCGGTCGCCGCGGTGCTGTGGATTTTCCTCTTTAACCCAGGACGCGGGCTGATAACCCATTTCCTCGGCGAGATGGGCTATGACTGGAACCACGCGCAGAACAGCGGACAGGCGATGTTCCTCGTGGTGTTTGCTTCGGTATGGAAGCAGATTAGCTACAACTTCCTGTTCTTCTTCGCCGCGCTGCAGTCGATCCCGCGCTCGCTGGTGGAGGCCGCGGCGATTGACGGGGCCGGCCCGGTCCGCCGCTTCTTCAAGCTGGCGCTGCCGCTGATTGCGCCGGTGAGCTTCTTCCTGCTGGTCGTCAACCTGGTTTACGCCTTCTTCGATACCTTCCCGGTTATCGATGCCGCCACCGCCGGCGGCCCGGTCCAGGCGACGACGACGCTGATTTATAAGATCTATCGCGAAGGCTTTGCCGGGCTCGATCTCTCCGCTTCCGCCGCGCAGTCGGTGGTGCTGATGATGCTGGTGATTGTGCTGACGGTGGTTCAGTTCCGCTATGTTGAACGTAAGGTGCGCTACCAATGATTGAGAACCGTCCCGGGCTGACGATTTTCAGCCACACCATGCTGATTGTGGGAATTGCCGTCATTCTGTTTCCGCTGTACGTCGCCTTTGTCGCGGCCACGCTGGACAACAAGGCGGTCTTTGAGACGCCGATGACGCTGATCCCCGGCGGCCACCTTTTGGAAAATATGGCCATCATCTGGAAACAGGGCGTGGGGGCCAACAGCGCGCCGTTCTGGCTGATGATGCTCAACAGTTTCATCATGGCGTTCAGCATTACGGTGGGCAAAATCGCGGTGTCGATGCTGTCGGCGTTCGCCATCGTCTGGTTCCGCTTCCCGCTGCGTAACCTGTTCTTCTGGATGATCTTTATCACCCTGATGCTGCCGGTTGAGGTGCGAATTTTCCCGACGGTAGAGGTGATTGCCAACCTGAAGATGCTCGATAGCTACGCCGGCCTGACGCTGCCGCTGATGGCCTCGGCAACCGCCACCTTCCTGTTCCGCCAGTTCTTTATGACCCTGCCGGATGAGCTGATTGAAGCGGCGCGCATCGACGGCGCTTCGCCGATGCGCTTTTTCCGCGACATCGTGCTGCCGCTGTCGAAAACCAATCTCGCGGCGCTGTTCGTTATCACCTTTATCTACGGCTGGAACCAGTATTTATGGCCGCTGCTGATCGTCCAGGACGTCAATCTTGGCACCGCAGTCGCCGGTATTAAAGGCATGATCGCCACCGGCGAGGGCACCACGCAGTGGAATCAGGTGATGGCGGCAATGCTGCTGACGCTGATCCCGCCGGTTGTTATCGTTTTAGCCATGCAGCGCGCGTTTGTGCGCGGTTTAGTGGACAGTGAGAAGTAGGTTGTATCCCTTGATTGTTCGTGGCGTCGACGCTGAGCCGAAACCGCGTAATCAAGGCGGAGGATGATGGACATAGTGGGCCTATGTCCAAATCCGACAACGCAGAGTACGCGGTTTCGGCACGCGTCCCGAAGGGCTGGGGCCATTTTTGCCCGGTACCGCGTTACTCGCGTCTTATTTGGGCCCACCAAACTGCGACGCTTGCGCCTTGCCCCGAGCAAAAATAGCCGCCAGCGACGTTCATGAACAATCAAGGGATACAACCTTTTATGGCAGGACTTAAATTACAGGCAGTAACCAAAAGCTGGGATGGCAAAACCCAGATTATTCAGCCGCTGACGCTCGACGTGGCGGACGGGGAGTTTATCGTGATGGTCGGGCCTTCCGGCTGCGGCAAATCGACCCTGCTGCGGATGGTAGCCGGGCTTGAGCGCGTGACCAGCGGCGATATCTGGATTAACCGCCAGCGCGTTACCGAGATGGAGCCGAAGGATCGCGGCATTGCGATGGTGTTCCAGAACTACGCCCTCTACCCGCATATGAGCGTGGAGGAGAATATGGCCTGGGGGCTGAAAATTCGCGGGATGGGTAAAAGCCTGATTGACGAGCGGGTGCAGGAAGCGGCGCGCATTCTGGAGCTCGACGGCCTGCTCAAGCGCCGCCCGCGCGAGCTCTCCGGCGGCCAGCGCCAGCGCGTGGCGATGGGCCGCGCCATCGTTCGCGATCCGGCGGTATTCCTGTTTGATGAACCGCTGTCGAACCTTGACGCCAAGCTGCGCGTGCAGATGCGCCTGGAGCTCCAGCAGCTGCACCGGCGGCTGAAAACCACCTCGCTGTACGTCACCCACGACCAGGTTGAGGCGATGACCCTCGCTCAGCGGGTGATGGTGATGAATAAAGGCGTTGCCGAGCAGATTGGCACGCCGGTGGAGGTGTACGAAAAGCCGGCCAGCCGCTTTGTGGCGAGCTTTATCGGCAGCCCGGCGATGAACCTGCTCGACGGGCGCATCAGCGACGACGGCAGCCGTTTTGAACTGGAGGGCGGCCTGCATCTGCCGATCAATAGCGAGCATCGTCGCCACGCCGGGCGTAAGATGACCCTCGGCATCCGTCCGGAACATTTTGCCGCAGGCCCCGAGACGGAAGGCGGCGTACCGCTAGTGATGGATACGCTGGAAATTTTAGGTGCCGATAACCTCGCCCACGGGCGCTGGGGCGCGCAGAAGCTGGTCGTCAGGCTGCCGCATCAGCAGCGTCCGGCGGCGGGCAGCACGCTGTGGCTGCATCTGCCGCAGGATCATCTGCACCTCTTTGATGGTGAAACAGGACAACGCGCATGAGTTACTGGCCTTACCCCCATATCGTCGCCCATCGCGGCGGCGGAAAGCTGGCGCCGGAGAATACCCTCGCCGCTATTGATACCGGCGCTCGCTTTGGTCATACCATGATCGAGTTCGACGCCAAGCTGTCGAAAGACGGGCAGATCTTTTTGCTGCATGACGATAATCTCGAACGCACCAGCAACGGCTGGGGCGTGGCGGGTGAGCTGGCGTGGCATGAGCTGCTGAACGTCGATGCGGGAAGCTGGTACGGCCGCGAATTTAAAGGCGAGCCGCTGCCGCTGCTCTCCGCCGTGGCGGAGCGCTGCCGGCAGCTGAACATGATGGCCAATATCGAAATTAAGCCGACCACCGGCAGCGGGCCGCTGACCGGTAGGGTGGTGGCCTTAGCGGCCCGCGAGCTGTGGCAGGGCATGACCGCGCCGCTGCTGTCATCGTTTGAAATTGACGCCCTGGAAGCGGCGCAGCAGGCGGCGCCCGAGCTGCCGCGCGGGCTGCTGCTGGACGAGTGGCGTGAGGACTGGCGTGAGCTGACCGCCCGGCTGGGCTGCGTGTCGATTCACCTGAACCATAAGCTGCTTGATGAGGCGCGGGTGGCGAGCCTGAAGGCCGCAGGTCTGCATATTCTGGTATATACCGTCAATAAACCCCAGCGTGCCGCCGAGCTGCTGCGCTGGGGCGTAGACAGCATCTGTACCGATGCGATAGACGTCATCGGCCCCAACTTCCAGCCCTAATCTGCCGACAGGCGGCCTTTACGGGGTTGTCTGTCGCTGCAGCATGCCACCGTTACTATTCGGCAGCACCTGCTGCTGAGAATTCACCTTCCCGCCCTGCAATGCGCGCTGCTGGTTGTTGTTCAGCTGCGTTTGAAGATGCTGCTGCTGAGCGCGCGTCTGGTTCTGCATATCCTGCTTCAGCATGCTCTGATGCTGCTGCTGCTGGACCTGCATCTGGTTTTGCATCCGCTGCTGGCTGGGGACGACGTACCCCGGCTGGTTGGGATTGTTGGTGGTATTAAGCGGCTGTGCCAGGGCGGTCAACGGCATCAGCACCGCCAGAAATAGTATTGCCTTCATTGTTCTCTCCTCCCGTGCGTGGGATCACTTAAGTGTACCTCCTTTCCGGCATAACAATGATTTTTTAGGACTTATCAACCAGGCTTATGCAGGGACAAAAAACAGATTCAGGAGTATGGCAATGATAACAACACTATTCTGGCGTCAGGCGGTCATCGCTTTGCTGCTGGCGGGCGGGAGCTTTACCGTCGCCGCCAGCCCCGCCCCGCCTCCCGTATCCTACGGGGTTGAAGAGGACGTCTTTCATCCGGTTCGCGCCCAGCAGGGGATGGTGGCGTCGGTTGATGCCCTGGCTACCCGCGTCGGCGTGGATATTTTGCGCCAGGGTGGAAACGCCGTCGATGCGGCGGTGGCCGTGGGCTATGCGCTGGCGGTCACGCACCCGCAGGCGGGCAATATTGGCGGCGGCGGCTTTATGATGCTGCGTACCAAAGACGGTAAAACGACGGCCATCGACTTCCGCGAAATGGCGCCGGAACAGGCGACCCGGGATATGTTCCTCGATGACCAGGGCAACCCGGACAGCAAGAAGTCGCTGACCTCGCATCTCGCCTCCGGCACGCCGGGCAGCGTGGCCGGCTTCTCGCTGGCGCTGGAAAAATACGGCACCATGCCGCTGAACAAGGTGATTCGCCCGGCCATCAAGCTGGCGGAAGAGGGCTTCACGGTCAACGATGCGCTGGCGGACGACCTGAAAACCTACGGCAGCGAGGTGATCCCGAATCACGCCAACAGCCGGGGAAAAGCCTGGAGCTGATCGCCGAGCACGGCCCGGACGCGTTTTATAAAGGGGCGATTGCCGACCAGATCGCCGATGAGATGCAAAAAAACGGCGGCCTGATCACCAAAGCAGACCTGGCGAACTACCGGGCGGTGGAGCGCACGCCGATAAGCGGCGACTATCGCGGCTACCAGGTGTTCTCAATGCCGCCGCCTTCCTCCGGGGGGATCCACATCGTGCAGATCCTCAATATCCTTGAAAACTTCGATATGCATAAGTTCGGCTTCGGCAGCGCGGACGCCATGCAGGTGATGGCGGAAGCGGAGAAGCACGCCTATGCCGATCGCTCCGAGTACCTCGGCGACCCGGATTTCGTTAAGGTTCCGTGGCAGGCGCTCACCAGCAAGGCCTACGCCAAATCGATAGCCGAGCAGATCGATATCAACAAAGCGAAACCCTCCAGCCAGATCCGTCCGGGCAAGCTGGCGCCTTACGAGAGCAACCAGACCACCCACTTCTCGGTGGTGGATAAGGACGGCAACGCGGTGGCGGTGACCTACACGCTGAACACCGTTTTTGGTACCGGCATTGTGGCGGGGAACTCCGGGATCTTAATGAACAACCAGATGGATGATTTCTCGGCGAAGCCCGGCGTGCCTAACGTCTATGGGCTGGTAGGCGGTGACGCCAACGCCGTCGGGCCGAAAAAACGCCCGCTGTCGTCAATGTCGCCGACGATTGTGGTGAAGGACGGTAAAACCTGGCTGGTCACCGGCAGCCCGGGCGGCAGCCGGATTATCACGACGGTGCTGCAAATGGTGGTGAACTCGATCGATTTTGGGATGAACGTAGCGGAAGCCACCAACGCACCGCGCTTCCATCATCAGTGGCTACCCGATGAGCTGCGGGTCGAGAAGGGCTTTAGCCCGGATACCCTGAAGCTGCTGACGGAAAGAGGGCAGAAAGTAGCGGTGAAAGAGGCGATGGGCAGCACGCAAAGTATTATGGTCGGCCCGGACGGCACGCTGTACGGCGCGTCTGACCCGCGTTCACCGGGGGATTTAACCGCCGGATACTAGGCTATTTTCAACCCTCTCCCCGAGCGGGAGAGGGTGGGGAAGGGCTACTCCTTCAGGCGGGCCATAAAGAGGGCATCGACGTATTCGCCGTTGCGCAGCGCAAACTTACGGCCGGTCCCCTCAACGCTAAAGCCGTATTTGCGATAGACGGCAACGGCGGAGGCGTTATCAGCGAAGACCGTTAATTCAATGCGTTCGACGCGCAGCCAGTTATCGCACAGGTTTATCATCTCGCGCATCAGGGCGCTGCCGACGCCGCGTCCGTGGAAGGATGCCGCCACGCTCATCCCGAAGGTTGCGACGTGGCTACGGCGCGGGCGGGATTCAACGCTCAGCATCAGGTGGCCGACGACCTGCTCATCGATGCTGGCGACCAGGTGGTGGCTGTTTGGCCGGGGCTGTAGCCGCTCCTGCCACATTTCCATTGCCGGATGAGGTAGCTGTAGCGTGTCGTGATAGACCTCCGGGTGTGCAGTCAGCTGACGTAACGGTTCTGCATCGCGCGGTTCGGCGTGGCGTATCACTATCTCACTCATTCCTCTTCTCCTTAGTGCCTGCGTATCAGGCTTTATCTGCTCGTTGAGTCCCTTTCAACATCCCTGACTTTAAAAAAGGCGTCAACGGCTATTTTTTGCAAAAAGAAGTAGACAAGTGCGAATGAGAATGATTATTATTGTCCTGCATTCAGGGGGACCCTTGCGGAAAGCCTGAAAGCACGACATTGCTCACATTGCTTCCAGTATTACTTTAGCCAGCCAGGTGCTGGCTTTTTTTTTGCTTTTTTTACCGGTCATTTTCCGCCATCGCCAGTGGGTTAAGGGTTAAGTTCGTCGCCGGGGTGCGCTATGGTTAGCAGCAGAAACCTCAACTAAGGACTGCGTTATGACTCTGCACTGCGCATTTATTGGATTCGGTAAAAGCACCACCCGCTACCATCTTCCTTACGTTCTGCACCGCAAAGACCGCTGGCACGTGGCGTATATCTATCGCCGTAGCGCGAAGCCGGAAGAGCAGGCCCCGCAGTACTCGCATATTCACTTCACCAGCGATCTCGATGAGGTACTTAACGATCCTCAGGTCAGGCTGGTGATTGTCTGCACCCACGCCGACAGCCACTTTGACTACGCGAAGCGCGCGCTGGAAGCGGGCAAGAACGTGCTGGTGGAAAAACCCTTCACCCCGACGCTGGCGGAAGCGAAAGCGCTGTTTGCGCTGGCAAAAAGCAAGGGGCTGACGGTAACGCCGTACCAGAACCGCCGCTTTGACTCCTGCTTCCTGACCGCTAAGAAGGCGATTGAAAGCGGTAAGCTGGGCGAGATCGTTGAAATTGAAAGCCACTTCGACCTCTATCGTCCGACGGCGGAAACGCAGCCCGGACTCGCGCAGGATGGCACCTTTTATGGCCTTGGCGTGCATACGCTGGATCAGATAATTTCCCTGTTCGGCCGCCCGGATCGCGTGGCGTACGACATCCGCAGCCTGCGTAATAAGGCCAACCCGGATGATACCTTCGAGGCCCAGTTGTTCTACGGCGACCTGAAGGCGATTGTTAAAACCAGCTATCTGGTGAAGCTGGCGTATCCGAAATTTATCGTTCACGGCCATAAAGGGTCGTTTATCAAATACGGCATCGACCAACAGGAAACCAGCCTGAAGGCGAATATCATGCCGGGCGAGCCGGGCTTTGCGGCAGACGAGAGCATCGGCCTGCTGGAGTACGTGGATGATAGCGGCGCGAGCGTGCGCGAAGAGCTGCGGGTGGAGCCCGGCGACTACGGACGGGTGTATGATTCGCTCTACGAGACTTTGGTAAACGGGGCTGAGAATTACGTCAAGGAATCTGACGTTCTCACCAATATGGAGATCCTCGAACGCGGCTTCATGCAGCCATCGCCAGCCACGATAACCCTCGATAAATAAGCTTCCTGAGCTCCTCTGCTCTTATTCATATTTTTTGAACAGAGGAGTCAATTTTCACCCTCTATGATCGTTAGCGGAATGGGTCCACACTTATTCCATCGAAAACATACGGGGGTGCAACATGATCTACTTACGCAAAGCTAACGAACGCGGTCACGCTAATCATGGCTGGCTCGATTCCTGGCATACTTTCTCTTTCGCCAACTATTACGACGCCAATTTTATGGGCTTTTCCGCTCTGCGCGTGATTAACGATGACGTGATTGACGCCGGCCAGGGCTTCGGGACCCACCCGCATAAAGATATGGAAATTCTGACCTACGTGCTGGAAGGGGTGGTTGAACACCAGGACAGCATGGGTAACAAAGAGCAGGTTCCTGCGGGTGAATTCCAGATCATGAGCGCCGGTACCGGGGTTCGTCACTCTGAATACAACCCGAGCAGCACCGAACGTCTGCACCTGTATCAAATCTGGATTATGCCGGAAGAGAACGGCATCGCTCCGCGCTATGAGCAGCGCCGGTTTGATGCGCTGCAGGGCAAACAGCTGGTGCTGTCGCCGGACGCTCGCGAAGGCTCGCTGAAAGTGCATCAGGATATGGAACTGTACCGCTGGGCGCTGCTGAAAGATGAGCAGTCGGTCCATCAGATTGCCGCGGAACGTCGCGTGTGGATTCAGGTCGTCAAAGGTGAAGTCACCATCAACGGCACCAAAGCGACCACCAGCGATGGCCTGGCGATTTGGGATGAGCAGGCTATCTCGGTTCACGCCGATAGCGACAGCGAAATCCTGCTGTTCGATCTGCCGCCGGTCTAATACTCGGTCCTGCTTTTTGTCGCTCACCCGGTCGCCAGCGCGGCCGGGGATTTTTGGCGCAGCGGCCGCGGCGCCGCTCGCCTGATTGCGGCCATTAAGGCTAAATAAAGTCGTTAGCGCGCGTTTCTCCGGGAAGGTTGCGCTTTGTCCGTGATAAACTGAGAGAATCTCTCCCATTTATTACAGTCAGGACGATGAAAAAGAAAAGACCCGTACTTCAGGATGTAGCCGATCTTGTCGGCGTGACCAAAATGACGGTCAGTCGCTTTTTACGTAACCCGGAACAGGTTTCCGAGGCTCTGCGTGGCAAGATTGCCGTTGCTCTCGATGAACTGGGTTATATCCCCAATCGTGCCCCTGATATTCTCTCCAACGCGACCAGCCGCGCCATCGGCGTGCTCCTGCCCTCGTTAACCAACCAGGTCTTTTCTGAAGTGCTGCGCGGTATTGAAAGCGTCACCGATGCTTTTGGCTACCAGACCATGCTGGCGCACTACGGCTATAAGCCTGAAATGGAAGAAAAACGCCTGGAGTCGATGCTCTCGTGGAACATCGACGGCCTGATCCTCACTGAACGTACCCACACGCCGCGCACGCTGAAAATGATCGAAGTCGCCGGGATCCCGGTGGTCGAGCTGATGGACAGCCGCTCGCCGTGCCTCGATATCGCCGTCGGTTTTGATAACTTCGACGCCGCGCGCCAGATGACCGCCGCCATTAT
The DNA here is from genome assembly GCF_024810075.1 of Klebsiella sp. BIGb0132. Classification (NCBI taxonomy): domain Bacteria; kingdom Pseudomonadati; phylum Pseudomonadota; class Gammaproteobacteria; order Enterobacterales; family Enterobacteriaceae; genus Klebsiella; species Klebsiella sp. BIGb0132. The sequence goes on from NZ_JANUDW010000012.1 coordinate 17,168, forward strand.
TGCCCGCGGCCATCGCCACGTGGCCTATCTTGGCGCACGTCTTGATGAACGTACTATCATCAAGCAGAAGGGGTACGAGCAGGCGATGCACGACGCGGGCATGACGCCGTACAGCGTGATGGTCGAACAATCTTCTTCCTACTCGTCAGGGATTGAGCTGATGCGCCAGGCGCGTCGCGAATATCCGCAGCTGGACGGGATCTTCTGCACCAACGATGACCTCGCGGTCGGCGCGGCCTTTGAGTGCCAGCGTCTGGGATTACGCATTCCGGATGATATGGCGATTGCCGGCTTCCACGGCCACGATATTGGCCAGGTTATGGAGCCGCGCCTTGCCAGCGTGCTGACGCCGCGTGAGCGGATGGGACGCATCGGCGCCGAGCGTCTGCTGGCGCGTATTCGTGGTGAGACGGTTACCCCTAAGATGTTAGATTTAGGTTTCACATTGTCACCGGGTGGATCTATTTAAACTGACAAGTTTGAAGTAGATCACACATATTCACTTCTGGCACGAATGGTGATTGCTTCTCCCTAAGTCCGGCATGACAATGTTACCGATAACAGTTACCCGTAACAATTAACCTGTGCGCGCGCCGTTCACGTCGAATCCAAACGACCTGAAGGACGACGCGTATGTGTCCAGTGGGAGGAAGCTTTGAGCACGACTAACCATGATCACCACGTCTATGTCCTGATGGGCGTTTCCGGCAGTGGAAAATCCGCTGTCGCCAGCGAAGTGGCGCATCAGCTGCATGCCGCGTTTCTCGACGGCGACTTTCTGCATCCGCGTAGCAATATCAACAAGATGGCTTCCGGCGAGCCGCTGAATGACGACGACCGCACGCCGTGGCTTCAGGCGCTGAACGACGCCGCCTTCGCCATGCAGCGGACCAATAAAGTGTCGCTTATCGTGTGCTCGGCGCTGAAAAAAAGCTATCGCGACATCCTACGCAAAGGCAACCCGAACCTCTCCTTCGTCTACCTGAAAGGTGATTTCGACCTGATCGAAAGTCGTCTGAAGGCGCGCAAAGGCCACTTCTTCAAAACCCAGATGCTGGTAACGCAGTTTGAAACCCTGCAGGAGCCCGGCGCAGACGAAGGCGATGTGTTAATCGTCGATATTGATCAATCGCTGGAAGGCGTGGTCGCGAGCACCATTGAGGTGATCAACAAAGGCAGTAACTAGTGAGTACATTAACGCTTGTTTTAACAGCAGTCGGCTCCGTTTTGCTGCTGCTGTTTTTAGTCATGAAGGCGCGTATGCATGCCTTCGTGGCTTTGATGGTGGTTTCTATTGGTGCAGGTCTCTTTTCCGGGATGCCGCTGGATAAAATTGCGGCAACCATGGAAAAAGGGATGGGTGGGACGCTCGGCTTTCTGGCGATCGTCGTGGCGCTGGGGGCGATGTTCGGTAAGATCCTTCATGAAACCGGCGCCGTCGACCAGATAGCCGTTAAGATGCTGAAGTCTTTCGGCCACAGCCGGGCGCATTACGCCATTGGCCTGGCCGGCCTTATCTGCGCGCTGCCGCTGTTTTTCGAAGTGGCTATCGTGTTGCTGATTAGCGTTGCCTTCTCGATGGCGCGCCATACCGGCACCAACCTGGTGAAGCTGGTCATTCCGCTGTTTGCCGGCGTTGCCGCCGCTGCGGCATTTCTGCTGCCGGGGCCTGCGCCTATGCTGCTGGCGTCGCAAATGCACGCCGATTTTGGCTGGATGATCCTGATTGGCCTCTGCGCCGCGATCCCGGGGATGCTGATCGCCGGACCGCTGTGGGGCAACTTTATCAGCCGCTATGTCGAACTGCATATTCCTGACGACATCAGCGAGCCGAGCCTCGGTGAAGGCAAGATGCCGTCGTTCGCCTTTAGCCTGTCGCTGATCCTGCTGCCGCTGGTGCTGGTGGGGCTGAAAACGGTCGCCGCGCGCTTTGTCCCGGTTGGCTCGAGCACCTATGAATGGTTCGAATTTATCGGCCATCCGTTCACCGCGATTCTGGTGGCGTGCCTGGTGGCGATTTATGGCCTGGCGGTACGTCAGGGGATGGCGAAAGATCGGGTGATGGAGATCTGCGGCCACGCGCTGCAGCCTGCGGGGATTATCCTGCTGGTCATCGGTGCCGGTGGCGTCTTTAAGCAGGTGCTGGTGGATTCCGGCGTCGGCCCGGCGCTCGGTGAAGCGCTGACCGGTATGGGTCTGCCAATTGCGATTACCTGCTTCGTGCTGGCGGCCGCAGTGCGCATTATCCAGGGCTCTGCGACGGTCGCCTGCTTAACGGCGGTTGGTCTGGTGATGCCGGTTATCGAGCAGCTGAACTACAGCGGCGCGCAAATGGCGGCCCTGTCGATTTGTATCGCCGGCGGTTCAATCGTCGTGAGCCACGTCAACGACGCGGGCTTCTGGCTGTTCGGTAAGTTTACCGGCGCAACGGAAGCCCAGACGCTGAAGACCTGGACCATGATGGAAACCATTCTCGGCACTACCGGCGCCATTGTCGGTATGATTGCGTTTTCGCTGCTCAGCTAAACGTTAAATAAGCGAGTCCGGCGCAGCGCTGCCGGGCTCTTTTCGCCTGACGGCAGACGCCGTTTTTATCCTCGCTTCCTGCCCGCATCCATGCCCCCTTTTTCGCCTGACTCCGCGCCATAATGAGCGCTACGACAAAAGCCTGACGTCTCAGCAGCCCCCGCGGCGCAAGGGTTTGTCGGGTTTTGCTGCGCTGCGGTTAGTGGCCCATTTTCCGCGCAAATCCATAATCCAGATCAATAAAAACGCGGCGGAAATTATTCCCTTTTCGCCACGCTTTCCCCGATAATCTTTAAGGTTTTCCTGAATGCCGATGGCTGCGGATGCTGCATAAGATAAGTTGCTTTACTGATTGCCGGGCAATCATTGATTAATTTCACTTGCGACTTTAGCAGCATTTTGTAATGTGAAGGATGATCCAGTAGGAAACTGGCTTGGCACAAACAGCACACATCTCCCAGGAAATACGTTATGAAAAATGTTGGTTTTATCGGCTGGCGCGGAATGGTCGGCTCTGTACTCATGCAACGCATGGTTGAAGAGCGCGATTTCGACGCCATTCGCCCTGTTTTTTTCTCCACCTCTCAGCTGGGGCAACCTGCTCCATCATTCGGTGGCAGCACCGGCGGTACGCTTCAGGATGCGTTTGACCTGGAAGCACTGAAGGCGCTGGATATCATTGTGACATGCCAGGGCGGCGATTATACCAACGACGTATATCCGAAGCTGCGTGAAAGCGGCTGGCAGGGTTACTGGATTGACGCCGCGTCTTCGCTGCGCATGAAGGACGACGCCATCATTATTCTTGACCCGGTTAACCAGGACGTGATTACCGCCGGCCTGAATAATGGCGTGAAGACCTTCGTTGGCGGCAACTGTACCGTCAGCCTGATGCTGATGTCCCTCGGCGGCCTGTTTGCACAGGATTTAGTCGAGTGGGTCAGCGTCGCGACTTACCAGGCGGCCTCCGGCGGCGGCGCGCGCCACATGCGTGAACTGCTGACCCAGATGGGCCAGCTGCACGGCCACGTTGCGACGGAGCTGGCCAATCCGGCTTCCGCTATTCTGGAGATTGAGCGCAAGGTCACCTCGCTCACCCGCAGCGGCGATCTGGCGGTAGATAACTTTGGCGTACCGCTGGCCGGTAGCCTGATCCCGTGGATCGACAAGCAGCTGGATAACGGCCAGAGCCGTGAAGAGTGGAAGGGCCAGGCGGAGACCAACAAAATTCTCGCCACCTCAGCGGCCATTCCGGTTGACGGCCTGTGCGTGCGCGTTGGCGCGCTGCGCTGCCACAGCCAGGCGTTCACCATCAAGCTGAAAAAAGACGTTTCTATCCCGACCGTTGAGGAGCTGCTGGCGGCGCACAACCCGTGGGCGAAAGTGGTCCCTAACGATCGTGATATTACCATGCGCGAGCTGACTCCGGCTGCCGTCACCGGCACCCTGACGACGCCGGTTGGTCGCCTGCGTAAGCTGAATATGGGGCCGGAGTATCTCTCGGCCTTCACCGTCGGCGACCAGCTGCTGTGGGGCGCAGCCGAGCCGCTGCGCCGGATGCTGCGGCAGCTGGCGTAATCACAGGATGAATAAAAGGGGGTGTCTGACACCCCCTTTTTTTGCGTAATACAAGGAGTAAACGCGGATGTTTGATTTTTCTCAACGGGGGTAAGAAAGCCTTGGCTATGCTTTAGTAAGGAACGACGTTTCCTTACCTGAAGGTGGGACGGAGCAGAAGGATGCACAGTGTGCTGCACCGTTCAGGTCAAAAAAAGTCGCCAGATACAGGAAAGGGCGGCACTTACAACAGGATGAAACCATGTCTAATCATATTGATAGAGACGTGATTAACGCGCTAATTGCCGGTCATTTTGCGGACCCTTTTTCCGTGCTGGGCATGCACGCCACCGATGCCGGGCTGGAAGTACGCGCGTTGTTACCCGATGCCACCGATGTGTGGGTGATTGAACCGAAAACCGGACGCAAAGTCGGCAAGCTTGAGTGCCTCGACTCGCGCGGTTTCTTTTGCGGCACTCTGCCGCGTCGAAAAAATGCTTTTCGCTATCAGCTGGCCGTCACCTGGCATGGTCAGCTCAATCTGATTGATGACCCTTACCGCTTTGGCCCGCTGCTGCAGGATCTGGACGTCTGGCTGCTCTCCGAAGGTACCCATCTGCGGCCGTATGAAACGCTCGGTGCCCATGCCGATACGATGGACGGCATTACCGGCACGCGCTTCTCGGTGTGGGCGCCAAACGCCCGCCGGGTTTCCGTGGTCGGCCAGTTCAACTACTGGGACGGCCGCCGCCACCCGATGCGCCTGCGTAAAGAGTCGGGGATTTGGGAGCTGTTTGTCCCCGGCGCGCAGAACGGCCAGCTGTATAAATTTGAGATGATCGACGCGCACGGCCACCTGCGGGTGAAGTCCGACCCTTACGCCTTTGAAGCGCAGATGCGCCCGGATACCGCCTCGCTGATCTGCGGCCTGCCGGATAAAATTGCCCAGCCGCCGGAGCGCAAGCAGGCGAACCAGTTCGATGCGCCGATTTCGATTTATGAGGTTCACCTGGGCTCCTGGCGTCGCCATACCGATAACAACTTCTGGCTGAGCTATCGCGAGCTGGCGGACCAGCTAGTGCCTTATGCCAAATGGATGGGCTTTACCCATCTGGAGCTGCTGCCGGTTAACGAGCACCCGTTTGACGGCAGCTGGGGCTATCAGCCCACCGGGCTGTACGCGCCGACCCGACGCTTTGGTACCCGCGAAGACTTCCGCTACTTCATTCACGCCGCCCACGCCGCGGGCCTCAACGTGATCCTCGACTGGGTGCCGGGGCATTTCCCCTCCGATGATTTTGCCCTCGCGGCGTTTGACGGGACCTCGCTGTACGAACACAGCGACCCGCGCGAAGGCTATCACCAGGACTGGAATACCCTGATCTACAACTACGGCCGCCGCGAGGTCAGCAACTTCCTCGTGGGCAACGCGCTGTACTGGATTGAGCGTTTCGGCATTGACGCCCTGCGCGTCGATGCGGTGGCCTCGATGATCTACCGCGACTACAGCCGTAAAGAGGGCGAATGGGTGCCGAATGAGTTCGGCGGACGGGAAAACCTGGAAGCGATTGAGTTCCTGCGTAATACCAACCGCGTGCTCGGCGAACAGACCCCTGGCGCGGTCACCATGGCCGAAGAGTCCACCGACTTTGCCGGCGTTTCGCGTCCCTCCTCGACGGGCGGGCTCGGCTTCTGGTTCAAATGGAACCTCGGCTGGATGCACGACACCCTCGACTACATGAAGCTCGATCCGGTTCACCGCCGTCATCATCATGACAAGATGACCTTCGGCATGCTCTACAACTACACCGAGAACTTCGTTCTGCCGCTCTCCCACGATGAAGTGGTCCACGGCAAAAAGTCGATTCTCGACCGCATGCCCGGCGATGCGTGGCAGAAGTTTGCCAACCTGCGCGCCTACTACGGCTGGCTGTTTGCCTTCCCCGGTAAAAAGCTGCTGTTTATGGGCAACGAGTTTGCCCAGGGGCGGGAGTGGAACCACGACGCCAGCCTCGACTGGCATCTGCTGGAAGGCGGCGACAACTGGCACCACGGCGTCCAGCGTCTGGTTCGCGACCTGAACCATACCTATCGTCGTCACAAGGCGCTGCACGAGCTTGATTTTGACCGCTACGGCTTCGAATGGCTGGTCGTGGACGATCACGAGCGTTCGGTGTTTGTCTTCGTCCGTCGCGATAAGGCGGGGAATGAGATCATCGTTGCCAGCAACTTCACGCCGGTACCGCGTCACGGCTATCGCTTCGGGATTAACCAGCCGGGTCGCTGGCGCGAAGAGCTGAATACCGACTCGATGCACTACCACGGCAGCAATACCGGTAACTGCGGAATTGTGGCAAGCGAGGCTATCGCCAGCCACGGCCGCGAGAACTCGCTGTCGATTACCCTGCCACCGCTGGCAACCGTCTGGCTGGTGCGGGAGGCGGAATGACGACGCTCTCGCCAGGAAAGCCCGCTCCGCTGGGCGCCAGCTATGACGGAAAGGGGGTGAACTTTACCCTCTTTTCCGCCCATGCCGAGCGGGTAGAGCTATGCCTGTTCGATGAGCAGGGGAACGAACGACGTGTTGATCTACCCGCGCGCAGCGGCGACGTCTGGCACGGCTGGCTGGCCGGCGTTGGCCCAGGTTTGCGCTACTGCTATCGCGTCCACGGCCCGTGGGAGCCCGAGCAGGGGCATCGCTTTAACCCGGCGAAGCTGCTGCTCGATCCCTGCTGCCACCGGGTGGATGGCGCGCTGCCTGACGATGAGCGTCTTCACGGCGGCGACCGGCAGCCCGATAACCGCGATAGCGCGGCAATCGCGCCGAAGTCGCGGGTCGTTGACCTGCATTACGACTGGCTGGGCGACAAGCCGCCGCGCACGCCCTGGGGTCAGACGGTCATTTATGAAGCCCACGTCAAAGGGCTGACGTACCTGCATCCCGGACTGCCGGAGGAGATTCGCGGCACCTACCGGGCGCTGGGTCATCCGGTGATGATCGACTATTTCAACACGCTGGGTATTACCGCGCTGGAGCTGATGCCGGTGGCGCAGTTTGCCAGCGAACCGCGCCTGCAGCGGATGGGGTTGAGCAACTACTGGGGCTACAACCCGCTGGCGATTTTCGCCCTCGACCCGCGCTACGCCAGCGAGCCCGAGCGCGCGCTCGACGAATTTCGCGACGCGGTGAAGGCGCTTCACGCCGCAGGTATCGAGGTGATCCTCGACGTGGTGCTGAACCACAGCGCTGAAATCGATCTTGAAGGGCCGACCTTCTCCCTGCGCGGAATCGATAACCGTAGCTATTATTGGATAAGAGAAGACGGCGACTACCACAACTGGACCGGCTGCGGGAACACCATCAACCTCAGTCATCCTGGGGTGATGGAGTACGCCCGCCAGTGCCTGCGTTTCTGGGTGGATGAGTGTCACGTTGACGGCTTCCGCTTCGATCTGGCCTCGGTTATGGGACGGACGCCGGAGTTTCGTCAGGATGCGCCGCTGTTTGAGGCGATCCGCCGCGATCCGCAGCTGGCGGAGGTGAAGCTGATTGCTGAGCCCTGGGATATCGGCGCCGGCGGCTATCAGGTGGGCAATTTCCCGCCGCTGTTTGCCGAGTGGAACGACCACTTCCGCGATGTTTCGCGCCGTTTCTGGCTGCAGCAAAACGCCTCGTTGGGGGAGTTCGCCCAGCGCTTTGCCGCTTCCAGCGATCTCTTTCAACGCAGCGGGCGGCAGCCGGCGGCGGCGGTAAATCTGATTACCGCCCATGATGGCTTCACCCTGCGCGACTGCGTCTGTTTCAATCAGAAACATAATGAGGCGAACGGTGAAGAGAATCGCGATGGGACTAACAATAACTACAGCAGCAATCATGGTATAGAGGGTTTAGAGGCTACGCTCGACGTGATTGAAAGGCGCCGGGACAGCGTTCACGCCCTGCTGGTGACGCTCCTGCTGTCGCAGGGAACGCCGATGCTGCTGGCGGGTGATGAACACGGCCATAGCCAGCATGGCAACAATAATGCGTACTGTCAGGATAACGCGCTGACCTGGCTCGACTGGGGCAAGGCGAATCGCGGGCTGACCGCGTTCACCGCAGCGCTTATTCATCTACGCCGCCGTATCCCCGCCTTAACCGGCAACCGCTGGTGGCAGGAGGGAGACGGCAGCGTTCGCTGGCTAAATCAACACGCTCAGCCGCTGAGCGCTGATGAGTGGCAGCACGGCGTGATGCGTTTGCAGATCCAGCTATCCGAACGCTGGCTGATAACGCTGAACGCCACCCCAGAAGTCACAAATATGGAATTACCCGCGGGGGAATGGCACGCCGTTCTTCCGTTCGCCGGAGAGAACAATCCGGTCATCATGGATGTCTGGCATGGGCCCGCGCACGGAGTGTGCGTATTTCAAAGGTCGTAAGCCCTGAGGCTTCCGGTAAGTTTCGCGGCGGCAACGCGGCGGGAAGGGCAGGAAGGCTGGGATGTAAAAAGGAGTTAATCATGGTTAGGCTAGAAAAGAACGATCCGTTGATGCTGGCGCGTCAGCTGCCCATCAAAACCGTTGCGTTGATTCTTGCGGGTGGTCGCGGTACCCGACTGAAAGATTTAACGATTAAGCGCGCAAAACCGGCCGTCCATTTTGGCGGTAAGTTTCGCATTATCGATTTCGCATTATCTAACTGCATTAACTCAGGTATTCGCCGCATTGGCGTTATCACCCAGTATCAATCGCACACGCTGGTACAGCATATCCAGCGCGGCTGGTCGTTCTTTAGCGAAGAGATGAACGAGTTCGTCGATTTGCTTCCGGCGCAGCAGCGCGTGCATGGTGAAAACTGGTATCGCGGTACCGCGGATGCGGTGACCCAGAACCTCGATATTATTCGCCGCTACAAGGCGGAGTACGTGGTGATCCTCGCCGGCGATCATATCTATAAGCAGGACTACTCGCGCATGCTTATCGATCACGTCGAAAAAGGGGCGCGCTGCACCGTGGCCTGTATGCCGGTGCCCATCGAAGAGGCATCCGCTTTCGGCGTGATGGCGGTTGATGAGAGCGACAAGATCATTGAGTTTGTCGAAAAGCCTGCCGTGCCGCCCGCCATGCCGAGCGATGCCAGCAAATCACTGGCCAGCATGGGTATCTATGTCTTTGATGCCGATTATCTTTATGAGCTGCTGGCGGAAGATGATAACGATGAAAACTCCAGCCACGACTTCGGCAAAGATATCATTCCGAAGATAACCGAAGCTGGCATGGCTTATGCACATCCTTTCCCACTCTCCTGCGTTCAGTCGGATCCCGAGGCCGAACCCTACTGGCGCGACGTGGGGACGCTCGAGGCTTACTGGAAAGCCAACCTCGACCTGGCATCGGTGACGCCGGAGCTGGATATGTACGATCAGAACTGGCCGATTCGCACCCACATGGAGTCGCTGCCGCCGGCTAAATTCGTTCAGGATCGCTCCGGTAGCCACGGCATGACGCTGAACTCGCTGGTCTCCGGCGGCTGCATTATCTCCGGTTCGGTGGTGGTGCAGTCGGTGCTGTTCCCGCGCGTGCGGGTGAACTCATTCTGTAACATTGATTCGGCAGTCTTATTGCCAGAAGTTTGGGTCGGACGCTCGTGCCGCCTGCGCCGCTGCGTGATCGACCGCGCCTGCGTGATTCCGGAAGGCATGGTGATTGGTGAACACGCGGAAGAAGATGCGCGTCGGTTCTACCGCTCAGAGGAAGGTATTGTGCTGGTCACCCGGGATATGCTGCGGAAGTTGGGGCACTCACAGGAGCGATAATGCAGGTCTTACACGTATGTTCAGAGATGTTCCCGCTGTTAAAAACCGGCGGTCTGGCGGATGTCATCGGCGCGCTGCCTGCGGCACAAATTGCAGAAGGTATCGATACGCGCGTGCTGCTGCCCGCGTTTCCTGATATTCGTCGCGGGATAACCGATGCGCAGGTGGTGACGCGCAGAGACACCTTTGCCGGCCGCATCACGCTGCTGTTTGGCCATTTTAACGGCGTGGGCATCTATCTGATTGATGCACCACATCTTTACGATCGCCCGGGGAGCCCTTACCACGATACCAACCAGCATGCCTACACCGATAACGTGCTGCGCTTTGCGCTGCTTGGCTGGGTAGGCAGCGAAATGGCCTGTGGGCTGGATCCCTTCTGGCGCCCTGACGTTGTGCACGCCCACGACTGGCATGCGGGCCTGACGCCGGCCTATCTGGCGGCGCGCGGCCACCCGGCGAAATCGGTTTTCACGGTGCACAACCTGGCCTATCAGGGGATGTTCTACTCCTGGCATATGAACGAGATCGAGCTGCCTTGGTCGTTCTATAACATGCACGGCCTTGAGTTCAACGGCCAGCTCTCGTTCCTGAAAGCGGGCCTCTATTATGCCGACCATATTACGGCGGTCAGCCCAACCTACGCCCGTGAGATAACCGAACCGCAGTTTGCTTACGGCATGGAGGGGCTGCTGCGCCAGCGGCAGCACGAGGGGCGCCTGTCGGGCATCCTTAACGGCGTGGATTCAAACATCTGGAATCCGCAAAACGACCTGCTGCTGGCCGCGCGCTACGACCGCGATAGTCTCGAAGATAAAGCGGAGAACAAGCGCCAGCTGCAAATTGCGATGGGGCTGAAGGTGGACGACAAGGCGCCGCTGTTTGCCGTGGTCAGCCGCCTGACCAGCCAGAAGGGGCTGGACCTGGTGCTTGAAGCGCTGCCGGGCCTGCTGGAGCAGGGCGGGCAGCTGGCGCTGCTGGGCGCCGGCGATCCGGTGCTGCAGGAGGGCTTCCTGGCCGCAGCGGCCGAGCATCCCGGCAAAGTGGGCGTGCAGATTGGCTATCATGAAGCCTTCTCACACCGCATTATGGGCGGCGCCGACGTCATCCTGGTTCCCAGCCGCTTTGAACCGTGCGGGCTGACGCAGCTGTATGGCCTCAAGTACGGCACCCTGCCGCTGGTACGGCGTACCGGCGGCCTGGCGGATACCGTCACCGACAGCTCCCTGGAAAACCTGGCCGATGGCCTGGCCAGCGGGTTTGTCTTTGAAGACAGCAATGCCTTGTCGCTTCTGCGAGCAATTCGGCGCGCATTCGTTCTGTGGTCGCGCCCTTCGCTCTGGCGTTACGTGCAGCGCCAGGCGATGAATATGGATTTTAGCTGGCAGGTCGCAGCGAACTCTTATCGCGAACTTTATCAACGCTTGATGTAACCACAGGAGTCATTGCGATGAATGTACCCTTTAGCTACGCATCACCCACGCTGAGCGTTGAGGCACTGAAGCACTCTATCGCCTATAAGCTGATGTTCATCATCGGCAAAGATCCGGCGATCGCCAACAAACATGAATGGCTTAACGCCACGCTGTTCGCCGTGCGTGACCGAATGGTGGAGCGCTGGCTGCGCTCTAACCGCGCCCAGCTTTCGCAGGAAGTTCGTCAGGTTTACTACCTGTCGATGGAGTTTCTGATTGGCCGCACTCTCTCTAACGCGCTGCTGTCGCTGGGTATCTATGAAGATGTCAACAACGCGCTGGAAGAGATGGGGCTCAACCTTGAAGAGCTGATCGACGAGGAGAATGACCCGGGGCTGGGCAATGGCGGGCTCGGACGCCTGGCGGCCTGCTTCCTCGACTCTCTGGCGGCCCTCGGCCTGCCGGGTCGCGGCTACGGCATCCGCTATGACTACGGGATGTTTAAGCAGAATATCGTCGACGGTCGGCAGAAGGAGTCGCCGGACTACTGGCTGGAATACGGCAACCCGTGGGAGTTTGAGCGCCATAACACGCGCTACAAAGTGCGCTTTGGCGGCCGAATTCAGCAGGAGGGGAAAAACTCCCGCTGGGTGGAAACCGAAGAGATCCTTGCGGAGGCCTACGATCAGATTATCCCGGGCTTCGATACCGATGCCACCAATACCCTGCGGCTGTGGAGCGCTCAGGCCAGCAGCGAAATCAACCTCGGTAAATTCAACCAGGGCGACTACTTCGCGGCGGTAGAAGATAAAAACCACTCCGAAAACGTATCCCGCGTGCTCTATCCGGATGACTCCACCTATTCCGGGCGCGAGCTGCGCCTGCGCCAGGAGTATTTCCTCGTCTCCGCGACGGTGCAGGATATCCTTAGCCGCCACTATCAGCTGCATAAAACCTACGCCAACCTGGCCGACAAAATCGCTATCCACCTCAACGACACCCACCCGGTGCTGTCGATCCCTGAGCTGATGCGTCTGCTGATTGACGAGCATAAGTTTAGCTGGGATGAGGCGTTCGAGGTGACCTGCCAGGTCTTCTCCTACACCAACCATACCCTGATGAGCGAAGCGCTGGAGACCTGGCCTGTTGATATGCTGGGTAAAATTCTGCCGCGCCATCTGCAGATTATCTTTGAGATTAACGACTACTTCCTCAAGACGCTGCAGGAGCAGTATCCCAACGATACCGCGCTGTTGAGCCGGACCTCGATTATCGATGAGTCCAATGGCCGCCGGGTGCGGATGGCCTGGCTGGCGGTGGTCATTAGCCATAAGGTGAACGGCGTTTCCGAGCTGCACTCGAGGCTGATGGTGGAGTCGCTGTTCGCCGAGTTTGCGCGGATTTTCCCGATGCGCTTCACCAACGTGACCAACGGCGTGACCCCGCGCCGCTGGCTGGCGCTGGCGAATCCGCCTCTGTCGAAGGTGCTGGATGAAAATATTGGCCGCACCTGGCGCACCGATCTCAGCCAGCTCAAGGAGCTGGAGCAGCATATTGATTATCCGACGGTGAACCAGGCGGTGCGCCAGGCGAAGCTGGAGAACAAGCAGCGGCTGGCAAACTATATCGGCCAGCAGCTTAACGTGGTGGTTAATCCGAAGGCGCTGTTTGATGTGCAGATCAAGCGCATCCACGAGTACAAGCGTCAGCTGATGAACGTGCTGCACGTGATTGCGCGCTATAACCGCATCAAGGCCGATCCCGACGCCGAGTGGGTGCCGCGGGTCAATATCTTCGCCGGGAAAGCCGCTTCGGCCTACTACATGGCCAAGCACATTATTCATCTCATTAACGACGTGGCGGCGGTGGTCAATAACGATCCGCAGATCGGCGATAAGCTGAAGATCGTGTTTATCCCTAACTACAGCGTGAGCCTGGCCCAGCTGATTATTCCGGCGGCTGATCTCTCCGAGCAGATCTCGCTGGCGGGAACGGAAGCATCCGGGACCAGTAACATGAAGTTTGCGCTTAACGGCGCGCTGACCATTGGTACCCTCGACGGGGCTAACGTTGAAATGCTTGAGCACGTGGGCGAGGAGAATATTTTCATCTTCGGTAATACTGCGGAGGAGGTTGAGGCGCTGCGCCGCAGCGGCTATAAACCGCGCGACTACTACGAGCAGGACCCGGAGCTGCATCAGACGCTGACCCAGATCGGGACCGGCCTGTTCAGTCCGTCGGAGCCCGGCCGCTATCGCGACCTGCTGGATTCGCTGATTAACTTTGGCGACCACTATCAGGTGCTGGCAGATTATCGTAGCTACGTCGATTGTCAGGATAAGGTGGACGAGCTCTACCGTCACCCGGAAGAGTGGGCCAACAAAGCGATGCTCAACATCGCCAATATGGGCTACTTCTCTTCTGACCGGACGATTAAAGAGTATGCCGACCATATCTGGCATATCGATCCGGTGCGGCTGTAACCGCCGCGATGCCGTAAAAAACGGGGCCATCAGGCCCCGTTTTTTTGTCTTTTTTGAACCCCTCAGGCCGCGCCTTCCAGTGCGCTTAGCGACCGGCGAGAGACCCCGCCGGGGCGCCTACGAGGCCAGAGAGAGCTCAGACTTTCCCACGTGCTGCGCCAGCCATTCGCTAATGCGCGCCTGCTGCCCGGCGCTGAGCCACATGCCCTGTTTGGTACGACGCCAGATGGCGTCATCGAGTCTGCGAACCCACTCATGCTCCACGAGGTATTTCAGCTCGGCTTCATAGAACTCGTGGCCAAAATCTTCGCCCAGATCGGCAAGCGATGTCGCCTCGCCGAGCACCCACTCGCTGTTGCTGCCGTAGGTGCGGGCGTAGTGACGCGCCATTGATTCGCTGATAAATGCGAAGCGGCGGCGCAGTTTGGCGGCGTAATCGTCGCGATCGCCGTCGATCTCGCCCCCGGGCAGAACGGCGGTTTTGGTCCACGCCGGGCCGATGCCTTTATAGTACGGCGTCAGCTTTTCCAGCGCGTGCTCTGCCAGCTTGCGGTAGGTCGTGAGCTTGCCGCCAAAGACCGACAGCAGCGGCGCCTGGCCGTTTTCGTCATGAATATCGAGCGTATAGTCGCGGGTAATCGCCTGCGGTGAATCAGATTCATCGTCGCACAGTGGGCGGACGCCGGAATAGGTCCAGACGATATCGTCGCGGGACAGCGTCTTTTTAAAGTGCGCGTTGTAGGCGTTGAGCAGGTAGCTAATCTCTTTCTCATCGATCGCCACTTTCTGCGGATCGCCGTTGTACTCCACGTCGGTGGTGCCGATTATCGAGAACTCGTCCATCCACGGGATCACGAACACAATTCGCTTGTCTTCGTTTTGCAGAATATAGGCCTGCTTCTGGGTATGTACGCGCGGTACCACGATGTGGCTGCCCTTAATCAGGCGGATGCCGTAAGGGGAGCGCAGGTGCATCCCTTCATCAAAGAAGTGTTTGACCCACGGGCCGGTGGCGTTCACCAGGCCCCGCGCCTGCCAGGTAAACTTCTCGCCGCTGTCGATATCTTCCGCCTCGACAATCCACAGACCGTTTTCACGCCGGGCGGAGATGGCCCGGGTGCGGGTACGAACCTCGCCGCCTTTGCGCACCACCATCTGCGCGTTCGCCAGCACCAGCCGCGCATCGTCTACCCAGCAGTCGGAATATTCGAAACCGCGCACGATTTCAGGTTTAAGTACCGACTCTGCGCCAAATCGCAAACCGGTTGAGCTGGGTAAGCTGGTGCGTTTTCCCAGGTGATCGTACATAAACAGACCAATACGGATCATCCACGCCGGGCGCAGATGCGGACGGTGCGGCAGGCGGAAGCGCATCGGGAATGCGAGATGCGGCGCCATTTTTAGCAGTACTTCACGTTCGGCCAGCGCTTCGCTGACCAGACGGAATTCGTAGTGTTCAAGGTAGCGCAGCCCGCCGTGAATCAGCTTTGAGCTGGCGCTGGAGGTGGCGCAGGCGAGATCGCGCGCTTCCAGCATCAGTACGGATAAACCACGCCCGGCGGCGTCTGCCGCGATACCGGCACCGTTGATGCCTCCGCCTATCACAATCAGATCTTTGGTTTCCACGTTCGCTACCTCTTGCACTTTCGTTTAAGCTCACAAATGTTCGATATCGCTCAATATAGCAAACAAACGCGCTATTGGTAACATCAAAAAAACATTTCAGAGTGATGCATGTAACATATTGGCGTTTATTTCCCGTCTGACGGTAAACTAGGCAGTAGAATCATGGCCGGCAATCAGCCCGCTATATCACCCCGCAATAAAGAGACAAGAGCACATGGATCACTTTGAATGTATCAACGTAGAAGAGGCGCATCAGAAGCTGCAGCAGGCCATGGCGGTACTGGTGGACATCCGCGACCCGCAAAGCTATGCGATGGGCCACACTCCGGGTGCGTTTCATCTGACCAACGATACGCTGGGCGCGTTTATGCGTGATAACGACTTTGAGACGGCGGTGATGGTGATGTGCTACCACGGCAATAGCAGTAAGGGCGCCGCGCAGTATCTGCTGCAGCAGGGCTATGACAAGGTCTACAGCGTGGACGGCGGGTTTGATGCCTGGCATCGTCACTTCCCGGCGGAAGTGGCTCACGGGACGCTCTGACCCGTAACCGTATACGTTTTAGGGTTCAAACGGCCTCCGTGCCGGGCGCCTGTGCTCGCCCGCGGCTGCCGTCGCCACGCACCTTGAATGATTTTGCGTATATACTGTCCCCCTTTGTGTGGAATAAGCGATCCGCTGCATGTTAATGATTACCTCTTTTGCCAACCCGCGCGTGGCCCAGGCGTTTGTCGACTATATGGCGACCCAGGGCGTTATCCTTACTATTCAGCAGCACAGCCAGAGCGACGTCTGGCTGGCGGACGAGAGCCAGGCCGCGCGGGTTCAGGCTGAACTGACTCGCTTTCTCGAAAACCCCGCCGACCCGCGCTACCTCGCGGCAAGCTGGCAATCGGGGCAAACTAACAGCGGGCTGCACTACCAGCGCTTCCCCTTCTTCGCGACCCTGCGCCACAACGCCGGGCCCGTTACGTGGGTGGTTCTGACGCTCTGCGTGCTGGTCTTTGTGCTGCAAAATGTCCTTGGCGACCAGCCGGTTATGCTGCTGCTGGCCTGGCCGTACGACCCCTCGCTGAAGTTTGAGGTCTGGCGCTACTTTAGCCATGCGTTGATGCACTTCTCGCTGATGCACATCCTGTTTAACCTGCTATGGTGGTGGTACCTCGGCGGTGCGGTTGAGAAACGGATTGGCAGCGGCAAGCTGGTGGTTATCACCGTCATTAGCGCGCTGCTGAGCGGGTTTGTTCAACATCAGTTTAGCGGCCCCTGGTTTGGTGGCTTATCCGGCGTAGTGTATGCGCTGATGGGCTACGTCTGGCTGCGGGGAGAGCGCGATCCGCAGAGCGGCGTTTATTTACAGCGCGGCTTGATACTCTTCTCCTTAGTATGGTTAATTGCTGGATGGTTTGATGTTTTTGGCATGTCGATTGCGAACGGCGCGCACGTAGCCGGCCTGGTGACCGGACTGGCGATGGCGTTTGTAGATACTCAGCATGTGCGAAAACGAACATAGAGACTCCCCGTCATCCATGATAAGCGAGTCAAATTTTCCCAGGGATATTGCATGAAACAAACACAACGTCATGACGCTATTATCGAGCTGGTAAAAAAACAGGGATATGTCAGTACGGAGGAGCTGGTCGAGCAATTTTCCGTCAGCCCGCAGACCATTCGTCGTGACCTGAACGATCTCGCCGAACAAAAAATGATCCTGCGCCACCACGGCGGCGCCGCGCTGCCTTCCAGCTCGGTTAACACCTCCTGGCACGACAGGAAGGCGACCCAGACCCAGGAAAAAGAGCGTATTGCCCGCAAGGTTGCCAGCCAGATCCCCGACGGGGCGACGCTGTTTATTGATATCGGTACGACGCCGGAAGCGGTGGCGCACGCGCTGCTGGAGCACAACGATCTGCGCATCGTCACCAACAATCTCAACGTTGCGAACACGCTGATGGTGAAGGATGACTTCCGCATCATTCTGGCGGGCGGCGAGCTGCGCAGCCGCGACGGCGGCATTATCGGCGAAGCGACGCTGGATTTTATCTCCCAGTTCCGCCTTGATTTTGGCATTCTCGGCATCAGCGGCGTCGATAGCGACGGCTCGCTGCTGGAGTTTGACTATCATGAGGTCCGCACCAAGCGCGCGATTATTGAAAACTCGCGGCACGTGATGCTGGTGGTGGACCATTCGAAATTCGGCCGTAACGCGATGGTGAACATGGGCAGCATCAGCATGGTTGATGCGGTTTACACCGACGTGATGCCGCCGGCGGGCGTGCTGAAGGTTATTAAGGACAATAACCTGCAGCTGGAGCTGTGCTAAACGGCGTCAGACGCCGTATCCCATCATTTTAAGCAACCGCTGGGCGTGCTGAACGGCATCCTGGCGGTGCGCGACTCCGAGCTTCTGATACAGATTGCGAATGTGCGTTTTAATGGTCGTTGCCGCGACGTCAAGCTCGCCGGCGATCTGCTCGTTGCTGTAGCCGGAATAGATCAGGCCGAGCACCTGCCATTCGCGCTGGGTCAGCGGACTGGTGCGGATAAGCTCCGGCACTTCCGGGTGGTTGAGCAGCCGTTCGACAAAGCCCTCATCGAAGTGGGCAAACTTGTGGCGATGGTGCTGGTTGATATCGCGCAGAATGCGCTGAGCGCGATGCTGCTCCAGCTCCGGCAGCGTATTGAGCTGAATAAGCTGACGCAGCTGCTGGGCCATGGCCTCGCCTTCAATAACAAAGTGATTGATAAATCCGGTACGGTTGGCGAGGGTGAGCGCTTCCAGCAGGACCTTCTGCGCCTCGCTCTTACGTCCCGCCTGCCAGTAGAGCTGGTTGAGCAGCAGCAGGTTGCGGTTAATATCGCTCATCAGGCGCAGCGAACGCGCGTTTTCATTGAGCTCTTCCAGCACCATTTCGGCGGAATCGAAATCACCGAGCAGGATTTGCGCTCTGGCGATGTTGCGCCACTGGCTCTGCAGGAAGTGGTTATTGGCAAACTCGGGCTTCGGCGTCTGGCGCAGCCAGTTGGCCGCCGCGGCTTTATCGCCGATCATCTGCCAGTAGATCACCCGCACCTTGTCGGCATTTGACACCCAGTCGCTGTGATAGTGGCCGTTGCCGAGCAGGTTTTCCAGCCGGTTCAGGTGGCTGCGGGCGTTGTCCAGATCGCCGCGCGCCAGCGAGCACTGCACCATTAGCGCCAGGCACTGCAACTGCTGCTGCGGTTGATAGGTTGAAAGGACGTCCATCCCGCCGCGCGCAGAGGCCTCGGCTTCATCCAGCCGCGCCCAGGCCCACAGCAGCTGCGCGCGAATGCGCAGCAGGAATTCGTGCATCGGCAGCTGTTCGAGATGCTGGTCGCGGATGAGCTGGAAGGCCTTCTCCTGAATTTCCCACGCCGCCTGCAGGAAGCCCTGGGCAAAGAGGATCTCGCTTTGCTGGATCATGCTCCACAGGGCGTAGTGCCAGATATCGTGGCGACGCGCCATCTGCTCGGTCTGCTGCATCACCGCCAGCGATTTGCTCAGCTGGCCCTTGCAGTGCAGCACTTCGCCGTGCACCGAGGTGGCGACGATGCGGCTGTAGTAGCTTGCCAACGGCAGCTCTTCTAAGGCCACCATCGCCAGGCGTTCGGCTTCTTCCTGATCGCCGGCGTTAATGGCGACCTGCGCGCGCAGGGCGTTAAAGTCGCCGTGCATGGCGATATCCATCTCCGCGTCCATCTCCTGCTCGGCGCGGGCCAGCAGGGTGTTCACTTCGCTATAGCGGTGCTGGCTCTGCATCAGCCAGGCCTGCAGCAGGATCAGCCGCGGGTTTTCCAGCAGGTTTGACCACGGCAGCGCCGCTAGCGACTGCTCGAGCAGCCCCAGCTCGCTGTGGTTGAACATGCCCCAGGCGTGATTCAGTAAAATGTCGCGCAGCATTTTGGCATCGCCAGCCGCCAGCGCATGGTGAATCGCTTCGCTGGGGAAGCCTTGCGCCATCCAGCCTTCTGCCGCACAGCGGTGAATTTCAGGCAGCTCGGTCGCCAGCTCCCACTGACAGCGCTGGCGCAGGAAGTTGCCGAACAGCGGATGGTAGCGGAACCACTCGCCGGAATCGTCCATGCGCTGCATGAACAGCCCCTGGCGTTCGATCTCTTCCAGCTGCATCTGGCCGTTCTCTTCGCCGGTAACGCGAACGATGAGCGCATCGTTCATCGAGCGCAGCAGCGAGCTTTTTAGCAGCACGTTACGGGTGCGCGCGTCGACGTTGTCCAGCACCTCATCGACGAGGTAGTCGGAAAGGTGGCTGGCGTTAATGCCGGCGAGGCGGCGGGCGGAGTGCTGGGCGGAGGAGTTATTCTGGCGCGCGGAGAGGGCGATGAGCTGGAGGGCCGTTGCCCAGCCGGCGACATCGTCACACAGTCTGCTGCTATCTTCGGCCTCAATCGGTGAGGCGAGGCGACAGTCGAAAAATTGTTTTGCTTCCTGATGGGTAAAGGCCAGCTGCTGGCTGCCAATCTCCAGCAGCTGATCGCGCACGCGCAGGTTGGCAATGCCCAGCTGCGGCAGGTTACGCGACAGGACGACCAGCGTCAGGTTTTCCGGCTGATGGCGCAGGAAGAAGCGCATGGCGTCGTGGATCACCGGGTTATTAATCAGATGATAATCGTCGATGACCAGGAATAGCGGGCGCTGCCACTCGGCAAGCTCGATGAACAGCTGGGCAAACAGCGAGGGCAGGCTGGCATACTGGCGCTTTTGCACCATCGTTTCGCTGGCCACGCAGTGGCCCCCGGTCGCCTGTTGAATAGAGGCGATCAGATAGCTGGCAAAGCGCTCCTGCTGGTTATCGCCTTCATCCAGCGAGAACCACCCGAGCTCATTTTTTCCTGCCGCCCACTGAGAAATTAGCGTGGTCTTGCCGTACCCGGCGGGGCTGGTGACCAGCGCGAGACGATAATTGTTCGCGCCGGAAAGTTTCGCCAGCAATCGTTCGCGAACCACGGTGTGTTCAAGGCGGACTGGGCGACTTAATTTAGACGGAATCAACATAGTTCAACATTTCGCTGTGCAAGAGAGGGGTGCGATTTTTTTTGCGCTTCGTAATTAATACCTAATAAGGTCGGCGATAATGAAAGTTATTGCAAGTTATGTCCGAATTTTATGCTCTTGAATTTGCTCTATGTCACAAATTCTCAATTAGAGCATCATCATCCTAAAACCGGTACCAGTGGGCATGACGTCTGGGTTTGCCTCACTTCCGTCTGCCAGGAAATCACTTGTATTCCCATTTTTTGTAGTTGTTTGTTTTTATTAAGTTAATGTCAGTTAATTCTGATAAGTAATCTCTTTGACGTATTTACATCATCAAACATGTTTATTTTGCTGTAGGCCTAATTGTTATTTACAGATAATTACCAGGGCCTTTTTTTATTCATCCGTGCGGTATTGGCCTGTAACAAATCTGTTAGCGCGGTAATTGAACGATATATTGTTTCGAAGCGGTGAATTTTGCAGCATCTTTTTGGTGGGAGGCTAACGTTATAGTGGCCGCGATCACACTTTTCGCTCATCCCTGCTACTCCTCCCTGCCTAATCCCTGCCGGGATGAGGACGTTACCCCGGGAGGTCGGCACACTAACGCTAACGTTTTAGTAAAGGACCCGGATTTCTTATGTCACAGACTTCTTTTAACAAAGATCGGTTTCAGGCTGCACTGACGCGTCAGTGGCAGCATTTTGGCCTACAGTCCGCTTCTGAGATGACCCAGCGTCAGTGGTGGCGTGCCGTGAGCGGCGCGTTAGCCGAGCTGCTGGCTGCTCAACCGGCGGCCAGGCCTGCGGAAGGTCAGCGCCACGTTAACTACATTTCGATGGAGTTTTTAATCGGCCGTCTGACCGGCAACAACCTGCTTAACCTTGGCTGGTATCAAGGGGTGAGCGATGAGCTGAAGGCGCATGACGTTCACCTGACTGACCTGCTGGAAGAGGAGATCGATCCGGGCCTGGGTAACGGCGGTCTGGGTCGCCTGGCGGCGTGCTTCCTGGATTCGATGGCCACCGTTGGCCAGTCGGCAACCGGCTATGGCCTGAACTATCAGTACGGCCTGTTCCGTCAGTCTTTCGACGACGGCCAGCAGGCGGAAGCGCCGGATGACTGGGGACGCAGCAGCTATCCGTGGTTCCGCCACAACGAGCAGCTCGACGTGCAGGTCGGGCTAGGCGGCAAGGTCTCGAAAAACGGACTTTGGGAGCCGGCGTTCGTGATTACCGGTGAAGCCTGGGATCTGCCGGTGCTGGGCTATCGCAACAACGTCGCGCAGCCGCTGCGCCTGTGGCAGGCTAAGCACGCGCATCCGTTCAACCTGACCAAATTTAACGACGGCGATTTCCTGCGCGCCGAGCAGCAGGGCATCGACGCGGAAAAGCTGACCAAGGTGCTCTATCCGAACGACAACCACCAGGCCGGGAAAAAGCTGCGCCTGATGCAGCAGTACTTCCAGTGCGCCTGCTCGGTTGCCGATATTCTGCGTCGCCATCACCTGGCGGGCCGTAAGCTGGCCGAGCTGGCGGATTATGAAGTGATCCAGCTGAACGACACCCACCCGACGATTGCGATCCCTGAACTGCTGCGGGTGCTGATCGACGAGCACCAGCTGAGCTGGGACGACGCGTGGGCAATCACCAGTAAAACTTTCGCCTACACCAACCACACGCTGATGCCTGAAGCGCTGGAGTGCTGGGACGAGAAGCTGGTCAAAGCGCTGCTGCCGCGCCATATGCAGATTATCAAAGAGATTAACGCCCGCTTTAAGACGCTGGTGGAGAAAACCTGGCCCGGCGACGAGCAGGTATGGGCCAGGCTGGCGGTGGTGCATGACAAGCAGGTTCGCATGGCGAACATGTGTGTGGTCAGCGGTTTTGCGGTAAACGGCGTGGCCGCGCTGCACTCCGAGCTGGTGGTGAAGGATCTGTTCCCGGAATATCACCAGCTGTGGCCGAACAAGTTCCACAACGTGACCAACGGCATCACGCCGCGCCGCTGGATCAAACAGTGCAACCCGGCCCTGGCCGCGCTGCTCGATAAATCGCTGAAAAAAGAGTGGGCGAACGATCTCGACCAGCTGATTAACCTGGAAAAGTACGCTGATGATGCGGCGTTCCGCCAGAGCTATCGCGAGATTAAGCAGGCCAACAAGGTTCGCCTCGCCGAGTTTGTGAAGGCGCGTACCGGGATCGAAATTAACCCGCAGGCGATTTTTGATATCCAGATTAAGCGCCTGCATGAGTACAAACGTCAGCACCTCAACCTGCTGAATATCCTGGCGCAGTATAAAGAGATTCGCGAAAACCCGCAGGCCGACCGCGTACCGCGCGTGTTCCTGTTCGGCGCGAAGGCGGCACCGGGCTACTACCTGGCGAAGAATATCATTTTCGCTATCAACAAGGTGGCGCAGGCCGTCAACAACGATCCGCTGGTTGGCGATAAGCTGAAGGTGGTCTTCCTGCCGGACTACTGCGTGTCGGCCGCGGAGATGCTGATCC
This sequence comes from Klebsiella sp. BIGb0132, assembly GCF_024810075.1. Taxonomy (NCBI): domain Bacteria; kingdom Pseudomonadati; phylum Pseudomonadota; class Gammaproteobacteria; order Enterobacterales; family Enterobacteriaceae; genus Klebsiella; species Klebsiella sp. BIGb0132. The sequence continues at coordinate 40,101 of NZ_JANUDW010000012.1, forward strand.
CGGCGGCGGATATCTCTGAACAGATCTCGACGGCGGGTAAAGAAGCCTCCGGTACCGGCAACATGAAGCTGGCGCTGAACGGCGCGCTGACCGTCGGCACGCTGGACGGTGCGAACGTTGAAATCGCCGAGCAGGTGGGCGAGGAGAACATCTTTATCTTCGGTAATACCGTGGAAGAAGTTAAGGCGCTGAAGGCCAAGGGCTACGATCCGCTGAAATGGCGTAAGAAAGACAAGCTGCTGGACGCGGTGCTGAAAGAGCTGGAAAGCGGTAAGTACAGCGACGGTGATAAGCACGCGTTTGACCAGATGCTGCATAGCCTGCTCAAAGGCGGCGACCCGTACCTGGTGCTGGCTGACTTCGCGACCTATGTGGCCGCGCAGAAGCAGGTGGATGAGCTGTACCGTGACCAGGAGGCCTGGACCCGGGCAACGATCCTGAATACCGCCCGCTGCGGCATGTTCAGCTCCGATCGCTCAATTCGCGATTATCAGCAACGTATCTGGCAGGCAAAACGCTAAGGACAGGCCTATGGAGACGAAACGCCTTGATAACGCCGCGTTAGCGGCGGGGATCAGCCCGAGCTACATCAACGCGCACGGCAAGCCGCAGTCGATAGCCGCGGTGACCAAGCAGCGTCTGCTTGATGCGATGCATCGTACGACCACCGTCGCGAAGGCGGCGGTTAATCCGCTGCCGAATGTACAGGTTTTCACCCACGGCAAAAAAATGTCGCTGCCGGTGGCCGGGCACGGTGAGTTTCACTGGATCCTGACCACCGAAGAAGGGAAGCAGTATCAGGGGCAGGTAAAAGGTGGCGACACGCTGTCGCTGCCGACCAAACTGCCGGAAGGCTATCACACCCTGACGCTCACCCGGGACGGTGACCGCTGGCACTGTCGGGCGATTGTCGCCCCGGTGCGCTGCTACGAGCCGCAGGCCCTGAAAGAGGGGCAGAAGCTGTGGGGCGCCTGCGTGCAGCTGTATACGCTGCGTTCGGAAAAAAACTGGGGGATTGGCGACTTCGGCGACCTGCGCGCGATGCTGCCGGAAATCGCTCAGCGAGGCGGGGCGTTTATTGGCCTCAACCCGATTCATGCGCTCTATCCGGCCAACCCGGAAAGCGCCAGCCCGTACAGCCCCTCTTCGCGCCGCTGGCTGAACGTTATCTATATCGACGTTAACGCGGTCGAAGATTTCCGTTTGAGCAAAGAGGCGCAGGCGTGGTGGCAGCTGCCGGCGACCCAGCAGGCCTTACAGGCGGCGCGGCAGACGGATGATGTTGACTACACCGCCGTCACGGCGTTGAAAATGACCGCGCTGCGCATGGCCTGGAAAGGCTTCTCTGTCCGCAGCGATGAGGCGATGACGGAGTTTCGCCAGTTCGTTCAGCGCGAAGGGGAAAGCCTCTACTGGCAGGCGGCGTTTGATGCGCTGCACGCGCGGCAGGTCCAGCAGGATCCGCTGCGCTGGGGCTGGCCAGCCTGGCCAAAGGCGTACCAGGATATCTCCAGCCCGGAGGTGAAAGCATTCTGTTCTGAACACGCTGATGAGGTGGATTTTTACCTCTGGCTGCAGTGGCTGGCCTGTTCGCAGTTTGCCACCTGCTGGCACACCAGCCAGCGCGATGCGATGCCGATTGGCCTCTATCGCGATCTGGCGGTTGGCGTAGCGGAAGGCGGGTCTGAGACCTGGTGCGATCGCGAGCTTTACTGCCTGAAAGCCTCGGTAGGGGCTCCGCCGGATATTCTGGGCCCGCTCGGGCAAAACTGGGGCCTGCCGCCGATGGATCCGCACATCATCGTCGCCCGCGCCTATGAGCCGTTTATCGAATTGCTGCGCGCCAATATGCAAAACTGCGGCGCGCTGCGCATCGACCACGTGATGTCGGTGCTGCGCCTGTGGTGGATCCCGTACGGCGAAACCGCCGATCACGGGGCCTACGTTCAGTATCCGGTAGACGATCTGCTCTCTATTCTGGCGCTGGAGAGTAAGCGCCATAGCTGCATGGTGATCGGTGAAGATCTGGGCACCGTGCCGGTGGAAATTGTCAGCAAGCTGCGTAAGAGCGGCGTCTACTCCTACAAAGTGCTCTATTTTGAAAATGACAATGAGAAAACGTTCCGTGCGCCGCAGACGTATCCGGAACAATCAATGGCTGTGGCAACAACGCATGACCTGCCAACGCTGCGCGGCTACTGGGAAAGCGGAGACCTGACGCTCGGCAAATCTCTCGGGCTCTATCCGGATGAAGTGGTGCTGCGCGGGCTATATCAGGACCGGGAGCTGGCGAAGCAGGGGCTGCTGGATGCGCTGCATAAGTACGGCTGTCTGCCTAAGCGCGCCGGGCATAACGCGTCGCTGATGACGATGACCTCAACCCTCAATCGCGGAATGCAGCGCTACATCGCCGACAGCAACAGCGCGCTGCTGGGCCTGCAGCCGGAGGACTGGCTGGAGATGGCCGCGCCGGTTAACATTCCGGGTACCAGCACCGAGTATCCGAACTGGCGGCGTAAGCTGTCGACTTCGCTCGAGCAGATGTTTGCCGATGCGCAGGTCAACAAGCTGCTCAAGGATTTAGACAAGCGCCGCAGGGCGGTAGCAAAGAAGAAACCGTAATGAGCTAGCGCTTCCCCGGCGGCGGTCATTCGTCGCCGGGGAGGCGGCCAAAACGATAAATAAAAAGGCCGGGTAGCATCACGCATACCCGGCCTTTTTTTATGCTTAATCGACCCTTACACGACCATTCCCAGCAGCAGACAACCTACCAGGCCGCAGACCGAGATAATCGTTTCCAGCATCGACCACGATCTAATGGTCTCACCGATGGTCAGGTTGAAATACTCCTTGAACAGCCAGAATCCCGGGTCGTTGACGTGAGAGAAAATCACGCTGCCGGAGCCGACGGCGATAACCATCAGCTCAGGGCTGACGCCGGTGGTGGCGATCAGCGGAGCCGCAATACCGCCCGCGGTAATTGCCGCAACGGTCGCCGAACCCAGCGCAATACGCAGAACCGCCGCAATGGACCACGCCATAAACAGCGGAGACATGTTGGAACCATGCATCATCGAGGCGATGTACTTATCCATGCCGCTATCAACCAGAACCTGCTTAAAGGCGCCGCCGCCGCCGATAATCAGCAGCATCATGGCGATGATTTTAATCGACGAGGTCAGCGTTTCGTTGATCTGTTCCATCGAGCGGCCGCGGTTGAGGCCAAAGGTAAACAGGGCAATCAGAACGGCGATCAGCGTTGCCATCACCGGGTCACCAAAGAATTCGGCGTATCTGAGGAACGCGTGGCCTTTCGGCAGCAGCATTTCGGCAACGGCACGCATCGCCATCAGCACCACCGGCACCAGAGAGGTCCAGACGCTGACGCCAAAGCCCGGCATCTCTTCTTCAGTGAAGGTCTTCGGGTTGTGCAGGCCTTCCGGAATCGGCTTATCGATGTTTTTCAGGAAGCGGGCGAAGACCGGACCGGCAAGGATCACGGTCGGGATTGCCAGCAGCGTACCGTACAGCAGGGTTTTACCCATATCGGCGTGGAAGATAGTGGCGATCGCCGTCGGGCCCGGGTGCGGTGGCAGGAAGCCGTGGGTCACGGAGAGCGCGGCCGCCATCGGCACGCCAACGTACAGCAGCGGGATGCGGGCAGATGCGGCGATGGTGAACACCAGCGGCAGCATAAGGACGAAGCCCACTTCATAGAACAGCGCGAAGCCGACGGTGAAGCCGGTCAGAACGACCGCCCACTGAATGTGCTTTTTGCCAAATTTAGCGATAAGCGTGGTGGCAATTCGCTGCGCGCCGCCGCAGTCTGCCAGCAGCTTGCCGAGCATTGCGCCAAAGCCCATGATCAGCGCGAGGCTGCCGAGGGTGCCCCCGACGCCGTTTTTGATGGATACGATGACTTTATCCAGAGGCATGCCCTGCATAAGTCCGACGGCGAGCGCCACCAGAATCAAAGCAATGAAGCCGTTCATTTTGAAGCGGATCATCAGCAGTAATAACAGGGCGACCCCGATAGCAACGATGACTAATGGCATAATTTACCTGGCCTTTCATTTGTTATGGGTAACGTAAAATTTCAATCTTGTTCCGTTTGCTCCGGGCGGGGACACAAACTGTATGGCGCCATAAAATCGACTATCACTTCTTATCAGAAAGGATAGCTGGCTATTTTTATAGCAGCGGAACCTGAGAGAGATGATACGGGTAACATATGAAGGTTGAGAATCACCCTGGCGGTGAATATTTTAAATATGAGACTTAAGTCATACTCTTTCCCGGGTTTTTTGCACGTACGACTAACGATAAGGCGGGAGGGGTTGCGTCAGGAGGGAGCGGCCCGGCAGCAAAATACGGCCGGGCTGGGAGTGCGGTATAGCGGACGGCTTAGTAGTAGGAGTGCTCGCCGCGCTGGTGCTCGGTCAGATCGCGCACGCCTTTCAGGTCCGGGAATTCGTTCAGCAGCTGCTTCTCGATCCCTTCTTTCAGGGTCACGTCGACCATCGAGCAGCCGTTACAGCCGCCGCCGAACTGCAGGATCGCCAGGTTGTCTTCGGTGATTTCCATCAGCGTCACGCGACCACCGTGGCCGGCCAGCTGCGGGTTGATCTGCGATTGCAGCATATATTCAACGCGCTCCATCAGCGGCGCGTCGTCGGAGACTTTACGCATCTTGGCGTTTGGCGCTTTCAGCGTCAGCTGGGAGCCAAGCTGATCGGTCACGAAGTCGATTTCGGCATCTTCCAGGTACGGCGCGCTGAGTTCGTCGACGTACGCGGTCAGCTGCTCAAACTTCAGCGTCGTGTCGGTGTCTTCCACCGCATCCGGTGGGCAGTAGGATACGCCGCACTCAGCGTTTGGGGTGCCGGGATTAATCACAAATACGCGAATTTGTGTCCCTTCTTCCTGATTTACCAGCAGTTTGGCAAAGTGCGCTTGTGCAGCATCGGAAATACGGATCATAGCGTTGGCCTAATAGTTGACTATTTTACTGGGTTATTATACGCCCATCAGCAGGGGTCTACAAGGTACGGCATATACACCATACCTGAACCGTCGCGGCGCCGTTTCGCAAAAGCAGGCGGGATATCTCGGCGACGGTGCTTCCGGTTGTGACGACATCATCCACAATGGCGATATGGTGACCCCGAACCGACAATTCAAGCTGAAACGCATTTTTCAGGTTCCGTTTGCGTAACCTCGCGGTGAGCTGATGCTGAGTTGCGGTAGGGCGGCTGCGCCGCAGCGCGTCGCTGCGCCAGGCGGCGCGCGTCCAGCGGGCCAGAGGACGACATAGCAGATCGCTCTGGTTAAAACCTCGCCGCCATTGCCGCCGCTGCCACAGCGGGACGCCGACAATCCTGTCCGCCGGGGGCAGGCCTTCGCTCTGGCGGATACGCAGCAGCAGCAGGCGAGCCAGCGCCGGGGCCAGCTCCGGGCGGCGGGTAAATTTCAGCTGATGGATCAGGCCGCTGAGCGGCGGAAGGTAGTCGCTGACGGCCACCAGCCGCTGCCACGGCGGGGGATCCTGGATGCAGCGACCGCAGGGGACGCTGCCGATGCCGGCGGGCAGGCCGCAGCGTGGGCATCGGGGCTGACGGGTGGCCAGCGATGCGCTGCAGTGGGAGCAGAATCCCCAGCTGGCAATGGCCAGCGGCATTTGGCATAGCCAGCATAAGCCGTGTGCTGTTAGCATATTTCCCCCTGATATCTGGTGAAAAGAGAACAATAGCTGATGAACGACATCTGGTGGCAAACCGTGGGCGAAGGGAAGTGTCATCTTGTGCTGCTGCACGGATGGGGGCTGAATGCCGGGGTGTGGGATTGCATTACGCCGCAGCTGGCTTCGCACTTCACGCTGCACGTGGTTGACCTGCCGGGCTATGGTCGCAGCAGCGGTTTCGGCGCGCTGTCGCTGGAGGAGATGGCGCAGCAGGTGCTGAAAAAAGCCCCTGAGCAGGCCATCTGGTTGGGCTGGAGCCTGGGGGGCCTGGTGGCAAGCCAGATAGCCTTACAGCATCCTCAGCGCGTGCTGGCGCTGGTTACCGTCGCCTCTTCTCCGAGCTTCAGCGCGCACGACGGCTGGCCGGGCATTAAGCCGGAAGTGCTGAGCGGTTTTCAGCAGCAGCTCAGCGATGACTTTCAGCGCACCGTCGAGCGTTTTCTGGCCCTGCAAACGATGGGAACCGACAGCGCGCGCCAGGATGCCCGGGCGCTGAAAAGCACCGTTCTGTCGCTCCCGATGCCGTCGATAGCGGCTCTGAACGGCGGGCTCGAAATCCTGAAAACCGCCGATTTGCGCCAGCCGCTGGCGGCGCTGCCGATGCCGTTCCTGCGGCTGTACGGTCGCCTGGACGGCCTGGTGCCGCGCAAAATCGTCCCTCTTCTTGATGCAATGTGGGAACAGAGTGAATCCATCGTCTTCGACAAGGCGGCCCATGCGCCGTTTATCTCGCATCCGCACGACTTCTGCCAGCCGCTGCTGGCGTTGAAAAACCGGCTGAGGAATTATTTTTAACAGAACGTGGTAAAAATCCGGGGCATAGCAATACTTAGATTGTTGCGGCAGATGATTATTTCATTTCATCTCGGCGGCCTAAAAAAACAACCTAATGGAGAATAGAGGCTATGAAACTTATTACGGGTATTTTGACATCTCTGGTGATTGGAAGTCTGTCATTTGGCGCGTTCGCAGCGAAAGAAATTCAGAAAGACGAGGTCGCGACGATGAATCTGACCAAGGTCGGCAGCATCACCACCTCTAAAACGACCTCGCCGATGGATGCCAAGCGCGATCTGTCGAAAAAGGCGGATGAGCTCGGCGGTAAATACTTCGTGGTGATTGCCGGTAACAAAAACGAAAAAACGGTTCACGCTAACGCAGACGTCTACAAATAACCTGCGTCGACAAGTCATTCGCTAAGCGGGTCTTTCGGCCCGCTTCTCAACCCATCAACGCAGCGACCACCAGTCCGATAAGCAGGCCTTTCCTTCCGGACAGCTTTTGCAACTGCCGGAGAGGCAGCCCTCAGGGTCCTGGGCTACCCGCTGAACCTTACCCATGGCTTCGAGCCGGCTCAACATTGCGTCAATCAGCGGCTGCGGCGCGTGCAGGCGAGCGCTGAGCTGCGCGGCCTCCATTCGCCCCTGCAGTGCCAGCATATCGCGTACTTCAATCAACGACGCCATCATCACTCCTTAGTGGCAATCGCCGGCCGGGCTCTGGCAGCACGACGACGGCGTTTTGCGCGTCGCCAGCAGCGAGATCTCGACCCGACTGCGCGCGCGACGGAGCAGGCCAAAGAGCACGACGTTGAACAGCACGACGGCAAGGATGCACACCAGGCTGTAGCGCGGGTGCTGGCTAAAGCTCACGGTTTGATAGTAGAGCGTGGAGAGCGAGTATGCGATATTCAGCCCCCACAGGATGGAGAACGACATCCAGCCGCGGCTCGATTCGCGGGCGACGGCGCCCATCACCGAAATACACGGAATATAGAGCAGGACGAAAATCAGATAGCTGTACGCCGCGGCGGCATTGCCGAATTTGCTGCTCATCACGCCCATGGCGCCGGTGGCCATTTCGCCATCGCCCTTGCTGGCCTCAATCGGGTTCGCCAGCACGCTGAGGCTGAAGGTGTCTTTCAGGCTCTGCCAGGTTTCATCCGCGGCCGCCAGCAGCTCATCGCCGAGGCTAAAGGTCTGCGGATTAAACGCTTCGTTTTGAATGTTTTCCGCGGTATAGAGCGTATTTAGCGTGCCGACCACCACCTCTTTGGCCATCGCACCGGTGAACAGCCCGACGGTTGCCTGCCAGTTGTCTTCATGAACGCCAATCGGCTTAAACAGCGGGGTGATGACCCGGCTGACCGACGCCAGCGCCGAGTCGTTAATGTTATCCACCAGCTTGCCGTTGAGCGAGAAGCTGTTCAGCGCGCTGAGGAAGATGCTGACGATCACGATGACTTTACCCGCCCGCAGCACGAAGCCTTTCAGGCGCTGCCAGGTCTGGATGACCAGGCTTTTGATATGCGGCACGTGATATACCGGCAGCTCCATCACAAACGGCGAGGCTTCGCCGCGCATAATGGTGTGCTTGAGCATCAGGCCGGTGAGGATTGCCATCACGATGCCGAGCAGGTACAGCGAGAAGACCGCCAGCGCGCCGTTTTGCCCGAAGAAGGCCGCGGCGAACACGGCAAAGATAGCCAGCCGCGCGCCGCAGGACATAAACGGCGCCATCATGATAGTCATCAGGCGCTCGCGCGGCGCATCCAGCGTACGTGCGCCCATCACCGACGGCACGTTGCAGCCGAAGCCGACAATCAGCGGCACGAAGGATTTCCCCGGCAGGCCTAGCGCCTGCATCAGGCGGTCCATCACGAACGCCGCGCGCGCCATATAGCCGGAGTCTTCGAGGAAGGAGAGGAACAGGTACATCATGCCGATCTGCGGCACCAGCGGCAGCACGGTGTTAATACCGCCGCCGATCCCCTGGGCGAGGAACACGGTCAGCCACTCCGGGAGATGCAGGGTATAGCCCAGCCACTGAATGCCGTGGATAAAGATGGCCACCGATCCGGCATCGAATATTGGCTGCAGCGCGCCGCCGATGTTGATGGCCAGTAAAAACATCAGATACATGACGAACAGAAAAATGGGCAAGCCAAGCACCCGGTTGAGGATAATTTTATCCATTGCGGCGGTGAATCGGCTCGGCTCGGCGGTCAGCGTGTTGCTGACGGCATCGCAGATGGCGGCAATGCTCTGATAGCGGGCATCGGCAATATGCAGCGCCGGATCGTCAATCTCTTTGCCCAGGTTCGCAAGGGCGGCATCGAGCCTATCGGCGGCGTTGCCGGCATAGGCGCGGCTGTAGATATCGCCTTCCAGCATCTGCAGGCCGAGCCAGCAGCGCTGGCGCTGCGGAATCTCTCTGGACATGGCCTGCGCCAGTTTTTCCGCCTCGCGCAGCAGCGGCTGCGGATAGTGCACCAGCTCAATCGCCCTGTTTTCCTGATGACGATCGATAGCCATCTTCAGGGCTTCGATACCGCGGCCGCGGGTCGACACCAGCGGGATAACCGGGCAGCCAAGGCGCGCTGAGAGGGCGTCGACGTCGATGCGGATTTTCTGCTTCTCGGCAATATCCAGCATGTTCAGGGCAACGACGCAGGGGATCCCCAGCTCCAGCAGCTGGAGCGTCAGGTAGAGGTTGCGCTCAAGGTTTGATGCATCCACGACGTTAATCAGCAGGTCGGCGTCGCCGCTGAGAATATAGTGACAGGCAATCTGCTCATCCAGCGAGGTTTGTGAGGAGATGGTGGTCAGCGAATAGGTACCGGGCAGATCAACCAGGGTGACCTGATTATCCGTCGTGGTAAAGGCTCCCTCTTTACGCTCAACGGTAACGCCAGCCCAGTTCCCCACGCGCTGGCGGGCGCCGGTGAGCTGATTAAATAACGTGGTCTTGCCGGAGTTAGGATTACCAATTAAACCAATGGTTAATTTTTTCATATTTCAGACTCTTATTGCCGGGCCGGGCGTTATTGTGCAACCGCTTCCAGTTCTATTAGGTCGAGATCTTTTTTACGTAAAACCAGGCTTACGCGCCGGGTTTCGATATGCACAGGATCGCCAAGCGGCGCCACGCGTACCACGTTAAAAGATGAGCCAGGCAACATGCCAAGGGATAACAGTTTCTGCCGATAAGCCGGGCTTATATCGCGAGAGAAACCGGTAATTTTCCAAGCGCTATCAGGAGTGAATTGCATAGGGCCTACTTGTATATCGCTAACTGAACGAGAGTTTACCGTGCGCAGCGGCTGGGCGGCACCGGGGAGCATAGCCAACGAAGAAGAATAGATACTGCAAATAATGATAATGAGAATAGTTTTTATCATCAATACATAACGGGCGAAATAATAGACTTTTGGCGGAAACTTGCTGTTTTTTTGATATGACTCAAGGTCTGTGCGGTAGCAATAAATAAGTTAAATATTACTTATTTCAATTAATGTTTAATTAAGGTTTCATTAGTTAACGAATTGAAACTTTAATAAATAGAATTTCTGTCTGCATTTATTAACAGCTTACTGGAATTTATCGCGCGCCGTTTGCGCAATATTGCTGCTTTATCGGCAGGAGATTGCCCCCCGAAGCGGGGGGCAAAGAGGGGCTAGCGTTTTTTACCCATTGCCGCTGCCAGCGCGTCCATCATCGCGCTATTGCCGTTCGACTGGGCTTCACGGCCGCGCGGCTTCGCCGCTTTTGCCGGCGGACGATTGCCCTGCGGGCGCTCGCCGCCGCTGCGGCGCGAGTTGCTCTCGCCTGGCTGCTCATCCAGGCGCATCGTCAGGGCGATACGCTTACGCTGCAGGTCAACTTCCATCACCTTAACCTGGACGATATCGCCCGCTTTGACCACGGTATGCGGGTCTTCCACGAACTTGTTCGATAGCGATGAGATGTGCACCAGGCCATCCTGGTGAACGCCGATATCGACAAACGCGCCAAAGTTGGTGACGTTGGTGACCGCCCCTTCCAGCACCATGCCCGGCAGCAGATCGTTCATGGTTTCTACGCCATCAGCGAACTTCGCGGTTTTGAATTCCGGACGCGGATCGCGGCCCGGTTTTTCCAGCTCTTTGATGATGTCGGTCACCGTCGGCACGCCGAATTTCTCATCGGTGAACTCGCTGGCCTTGAGGTTGCGCAGCTCGCTGCTGTTACCCATCAGCTCTTGTAGCGCCTGCTGAGTGGCGGCCAGAATCCGCTCAACGATCGGATAGGCTTCCGGGTGAACGGTGGAGGCATCCAGCGGGTTATCGCCGTGGTTGATGCGCAGGAACCCCGCGCACTGCTCAAAGGCTTTTGGACCGAGGCGGCTCACCTTCAGCAGCTGCTGGCGGTTCTGGAACTGACCGTTTTCATCGCGCCAGGCGACGATATTCTGCGCCATCATGCGGGTCAGCCCGGCGACGCGGGTGAGCAGCGGCACGGAGGCGGTATTCAGGTCAACGCCGACGGCGTTTACGCAGTCCTCAACCACCGCATCCAGCTTGCGCGCCAGCTGGGACTGGCTGACATCGTGCTGGTACTGGCCGACGCCGATAGACTTTGGATCGATCTTCACCAGCTCGGCCAGCGGATCCTGCAGGCGGCGGGCGATAGAGACGGCGCCGCGCAGGGAAACGTCAAGGTCCGGGAACTCCAGCGCCGCCAGCTCGGAGGCCGAATAAACCGACGCCCCCGCTTCGCTGACGATCACCTTCTGCGCGGTGACCTTCGGGAACTGCTGCTGCACGTCGAGGAAGAAGCGTTCGGTTTCGCGCGATGCGGTGCCGTTACCGATAGCGACCAGCTCAACGTTGTGCTTTTGACACAGCCCGGCGACCGCCACCGCGGCTTTAGCCGCCTGGCCGGTATGCGGATAAATGGTGTCGGTGGCGACCAGCTTGCCGGTCCCGTCAACGACCGCCACCTTCACGCCGGTACGCAGGCCCGGATCGAGGCCCATCGTTGCGCGCAGACCCGCAGGCGCCGCCATCAGCAGGTCGTGCAGGTTGCGGGCAAAGACGTTAATGGCTTCATCTTCCGCACGTTCGCGTACGGTGCCCATCAGCTCGGTTTCGAGATGCATCAGGACCTTGATGCGCCAGGTCCAGCTCACCACCCCTTTACGCCAGCTATCCGCCGGAGCGCCGTTCAGGCGCAGGCCGAGATGGCTGATAATAATCTGCTCGCAGTGGCTCTCTTTCGGCGGCTCGTCGAACTGCGGGTCGGGATTCAGAGCCAGCTGCAGAATGCCTTCGTTGCGGCCGCGGAACATCGCCAGCGCGCGGTGAGAAGGCACGGTTGAAATCGGTTCATGATGATCGAAGTAGTCGCGGAACTTCGCGCCTTCCTCTTCTTTCCCACTGACCACGGTCGCGACCAGATGCGCGTTCTTCCACAGATAGTCGCGCACTTTTGCCAGCAGTCCGGCATCTTCAGCGAAGCGCTCCATCAGGATATAGCGCGCGCCGTCGAGGGCGGCCTTGGTATCCGCTACGCCGCCGTCAGCATTGATAAATTTGGCGGCTTCGGCTTCCGGATCGTGGGACGGGTCGTTCCACAGCAGATCCGCCAGCGGCTCGAGCCCGGCTTCGATCGCGATTTGCCCGCGGGTACGGCGCTTTGGCTTATACGGCAGGTAGAGATCTTCGAGCTCGGTTTTGCTCAGGGTGGTGGTGATGGCTTTTTCCAGCGCATCGGTCAGTTTACCCTGCTCGCCGATCGATTTGAGGATCGACTGGCGGCGGTCTTCCAGTTCGCGCAGATAGCCGAGGCGGGTTTCCAGATTACGCAGCTGCGTGTCATCCAGACCGCCGGTGACTTCTTTACGATAACGTGCAATAAACGGCACGGTGTTCCCTTCATCAAGCAGGCGAACGGCAGCTTCTACCTGTTCAGTCCTGGCCTGAAGTTCACCCGCAATAATGCGGCAGAGCGAATCATTCATCATGGCTTGGCTTCATCTACTGGATCAAAAAATCAGGGGATAGTTATACGGACTGGCACCGCAAAATGCCAGTCGCGGCGGAGGTCTCTCGGAATCTTCCGGGCAGAGATCCGCGAGCAAAGCGGCAAATAGAATCGCCTGATGGCACAAGGACCTATTTGACGTATTCAATGTCGTTAACGTACCAGCTCGCTTCGCCGGCGGGCGTATGGACGATAGCCAGGTCGCCGACCTCTTTTTTCAGCAGGGCGCGGGCCATGGGCGAGTCGATCGAGATATAGTCTTTGCGGCCGAAGATTTCATCGTAGCCGACGATGCGAAAGCGCTTGCGGTCGCCGCTGTCGTTTTCAATCTCGACCCACGCGCCGAAGAACACCTTGCCCTCCTGCTGCGGGGAGTAATCAACGATCTTCAGATGCTCAAGACATTTGCTCAAATAGCGTACCCGGCGGTCAATTTCGCGCAGGCGTTTTTTATTATACTGATAGTCGGCGTTTTCACTGCGGTCGCCGAGGCTTGCCGCCCATGTGACTTTTTTAGTGACTTCAGGACGCTCTTCGCGCCACAGGTAGTCCATCTCTTTTTTAAGTTTTTCATACCCTTCACGGGTGATCAGCGGCGTTTTCATTAATCGTTCTACCTTCTGACTGTCTGGTATTGCGCAGGGTTCTGTGCGGCTGCGCACAATTCGTAGCGCGTAATAATACCGACAGGATAAATAATGTGTCTTATGATTAAATGTATACTTAAGCTGCTGTTAAATATGCTTTGTAACAATTTAGCCTGGAATATATACCAGATTTAGCTGGTGGCCGGCACGGGCTTTTTTGAGAATACGCACTGACAATTGCAGTGAACCTTTGGGAGTATAAACAATGCAAGAGAATTATAAGATTCTGGTTGTCGATGACGACATGCGCCTGCGCGCGCTGCTCGAGCGTTATCTGACCGAGCAGGGCTTCCAGGTTCGAAGCGTAGCCAACGCTGAACAGATGGATCGCCTGTTGACCCGCGAGTCCTTCCACCTGATGGTGCTGGATTTAATGCTGCCTGGCGAAGATGGCCTCTCCATCTGCCGTCGCCTGCGTAGCCAGAGCAACCCGATGCCGATCATTATGGTGACGGCGAAAGGGGAAGAAGTTGACCGTATCGTGGGCCTCGAGATCGGCGCTGACGACTACATTCCCAAACCCTTCAACCCGCGCGAGCTGCTGGCGCGTATCCGCGCGGTGCTGCGCCGTCAGGCGAATGAGCTGCCGGGCGCTCCTTCGCAGGAAGAGGCGGTTATCGCGTTTGGTAAGTTCAAGCTTAACCTCGGGACCCGCGAGATGTTCCGTGAAGATGAGCCTATGCCGCTGACCAGCGGTGAGTTTGCGGTGCTGAAGGCGCTGGTGAGCCACCCGCGCGAGCCGCTCTCCCGCGATAAGCTGATGAACCTTGCCCGCGGCCGCGAATACTCGGCGATGGAGCGCTCCATCGATGTGCAGATCTCCCGCCTGCGCCGCATGGTGGAAGAGGACCCGGCGCATCCGCGCTATATCCAGACCGTGTGGGGCCTTGGCTACGTCTTCGTACCGGACGGCTCCAAGGCATGAAACGCGTGCGCTTTTCGCCGCGAAGTTCGTTTGCTCGCACCCTGCTGCTGATCGTCACCCTGCTGTTCGTCAGCCTGGTGACGACCTATCTGGTGGTGCTGAATTTCGCGATCCTGCCGAGTCTGCAGCAGTTTAATAAGGTTCTGGCCTACGAAGTCCGTATGCTGATGACCGATAAGCTGCAGCTCGAGGATGGCACCCAGCTGGTGGTGCCTCCGGCCTTTCGTCGTGAGATTTATCGGGAGCTGGGCATTTCGCTCTACTCCAACGAAGCGGCGGAAGATGCGGGTCTGCGCTGGGCGCAGCACTATGAGTTTTTAAGCCAGCAGATGGCGCACCAGCTCGGCGGGCCAACCGAAGTGCGGGTTGAGGTCAACAAAAGCTCGCCGGTGGTGTGGCTGAAAACCTGGCTCTCTCCGAATATCTGGGTGCGCGTCCCGCTGACGGAAATCCATCAGGGTGATTTCTCGCCGCTGTTCCGCTATACCCTGGCGATTATGCTGCTGGCGATTGGCGGGGCCTGGCTCTTTATTCGTATTCAGAACCGACCGCTGGTTGACCTTGAACATGCGGCGCTGCAGGTTGGGCGGGGCATTATTCCGCCGCCGCTGCGGGAGTACGGGGCGTCCGAGGTTCGCTCGGTGACCCGCGCATTCAACCATATGGCCGCGGGCGTGAAGCAGCTGGCTGACGACCGCACGCTGCTGATGGCCGGCGTGAGCCACGATCTGCGCACGCCGCTGACGCGCATTCGCCTGGCGACGGAGATGATGGCGGCAGAAGACGGCTACCTCGCCGAGTCGATCAATAAAGATATCGAAGAGTGTAACGCCATCATCGAGCAGTTTATTGACTATCTCCGTACAGGTCAGGAGATGCCGATGGAGCTGGCGGACCTGAACTCGGTGCTGGGTGAGGTTATCGCGGCGGAAAGCGGCTATGAGCGCGAAATTGCCACCGACCTGCAGGCCGGAGAGATCCCGCTGCGCATCCATCCTCTGTCCATCAAGCGCGCGCTGGCCAATATGGTGGTGAACGCCGCGCGCTACGGTAACGGCTGGATTAAGGTTAGCAGCGGCAGTGAAGCAAGCAGCGCGTGGTTCCAGGTCGAGGACGATGGCCCTGGCATCAAGCCGGAGCAGCGCGAGCACCTGTTCCAACCGTTTGTGCGCGGCGATAGCGCCCGCAGTACCAGCGGCACCGGCCTGGGGCTGGCCATCGTGCAGCGTATTATCGATAACCATAACGGTCGGCTGGAGATAGGTTCCAGCGAGCGGGGTGGGCTGTTGATTCGGGCATGGCTGCCGATTCCCGTCCATCGCGCCCTCGCGCCGGCGAGACAGAACAAAGAGAGCTGATAGCGCGTTGCGCCTGGCTGTCAGCCCGCGAAGCCGGGCAACGAGGCATAAAGTGAGGCATAAAAAAGCCGGGCAAAGCCCGGCTTTTTCTTAACGCGCGTTCACGCTTAACGCTTCGGTCCTGCGGCAACCAGCGCCGCGCCCGCCGGCGTATCGGTATACTTCTCGAAGTTTTCCACAAACAGCTTCGCCAGCTGCTCGGCCTTTTCCTGCCACTGCTCCGGCGAACCGTAGGTATTGCGCGGATCGAGGATATGGGTATCCACGCCCGGCAGCTCGGTTGGGATCTGCAGGTCGAACATCGGCAGCGTAAAGGTTTCCGCGTCATCCAGCGAGCCGTTAAGGATCGCATCGATGATCGCGCGGGTATCTTTAATCGAAATACGCTTGCCGGTGCCGTTCCAGCCGGTGTTCACCAGATAAGCCTGCGCGCCGGATGCCTGCATACGCTTGACCAGCACCTCCGCGTACTGCGTCGGGTGCAGAGACAGGAAGGCAGCACCGAAGCAGGCGGAGAAGGTCGGCGTCGGTTCCGTCACGCCGCGCTCGGTGCCCGCGAGCTTGGCGGTAAAGCCGGAGAGGAAGTGGTACTGCGTCTGATCGGCGGTCAGGCGCGATACCGGCGGCAGTACGCCAAAGGCATCGGCCGTCAGGAAGATAACCTTGGTGGCATGGCCCGCTTTAGAGACCGGCTTAACAATATTTTCGATATGATTGATCGGGTAGGAGACGCGGGTGTTCTCGGTCTTTGAGCCGTCATCAAAATCAATGGTGCCGTCCGGGCGAACGACGACGTTTTCCAGCAGCGCGTCGCGGCGAATGGCGTGGTAGATATCAGGCTCGGCGGCTTCGGAAAGCTTAATGGTCTTCGCGTAGCAGCCGCCTTCGAAGTTAAACACCCCGTCGTCGTCCCAGCCGTGTTCGTCATCGCCAATCAGGCGACGCTTTGGATCGGTGGAAAGGGTGGTTTTACCGGTGCCGGAGAGGCCGAAGAAGACGGCGACATCGCCTTTCTCACCGACGTTAGCCGAGCAGTGCATAGACGCGATGCCCTGCAGCGGCAGCAGGTAGTTCATGATCGAGAACATCCCTTTTTTCATTTCGCCGCCGTACCAGGTCCCGCCAATCAGCTGGATCCGCTCGGTCAGGTTGAAGGCGACAAAGTTCTCTGAGTTCAGCCCCTGCTCCTGCCACTGCGGGTTGGTGCATTTCGCGCCGTTCATCACGATGAAATCCGGCTCAAATACCGCCAGCTCTTCATCCGTCGGGCGGATAAACATGTTTTTGACGAAGTGCGCCTGCCAGGCCACCTCGGTAATAAAGCGTACGCTCAGGCGGGTGTCGGCATTGGCGCCGCAGAAGGCGTCAACGATAAACAGACGCTTGCCGGAGAGTTGATGGGTAACCAGTCCCTTCAGGTGCTGCCAGGTCTCCTGTGAGAGCGGCTTGTTGTCATTCTTGCCCTTACCCTTATCAGACCACCAGACGGTGTCACGGGTCGTATCGTCACGAACGATATATTTATCTTTCGGCGAACGGCCGGTGAAAATACCGGTATCGACAGCGATAGCACCAAGATTGGTTAATACGCCACGCTCATACCCTTCCAGATTGGGGTCGAGCTCCTCCTTATACAATGTGTCGTAGTCGGGATTGTGGACGATATCCTGGACGTCGTTGATACCATAAGCCTTGAGATCCTGCGGGGTTAAACCATTATTAACGCGCATGTCACTGCTCCTTAGCCAATATATACTGCTTTAAATTGTAGGGGTTATTGAGGGGTATAGACCGCGACCAGGCTCATAGATTTACGTATCTCGACAAACGCCTTGCTGACGGAAAACACGGTGACTCCTGTCACGAAACGGGTGGATTATCTCAGGAAATTGGCTATTGGTGGGGATAGATGTTTCTTAATGGTTAAAAAGTAATTAAAAAAACTGCCGAACTGTGAATGTAATCGCTTTCCTGAAAGAAAATTACGTAACCCTTTCAGTGGGAATCGATTCATCTCGCGCGTAAAAAAATTGACGCCAGGAGCGGCGGGGGAGAAAACCCCCGGCGAAGCGCCTGGCGGAGGGGACGATTAGTGAAGCTGGGGATCGGCCGGGGAAGCGTTATTGCGGATTTCGGCAATATCCATGGCGTTGAAGAGATAGTGATTGCCGCAGTAATCGCAGTGCATATCAATTTCGCCTTCGTCGGCCAGGATGCTATCAATTTCTTCATCCGGCAGGGTCTTCAGCGCGCCCGCACAGCGTTCGCGGGAGCAGGTACATTTGAACTCCACGTTCTGCGGATCGTAAACCGTGACCTCTTCTTCATGATACAGGCGCCACAGGACATCGTTGGCCGGCAGGGTGAAAAGCTCCTCGGCCTTAATGGTCTCCGTCAGGGTCGCCAGGTGCTCGAAATCAGCGGCCTGAGCGTCCTGCGCCGGCATCACCTGCAGCAGCATGCCGCCGGCCATTGGTTTTCCGTCATGTTCGCCGGTGCGGATGATCAGGCGGGTCGGCAGCTGCTCCGAGCGCTGGAAGTAATCTTCCAGGCAGGCGGCCAGGGTATCACCTTCCAGACCGACGACGCCCTGATAGCGCTCGCCCTCATCCGGAGAGATGGTAATGACCAGATAACCGTTACCCACCAGCGTTTTCAGATCGGCATCTTCCGGGATCTCGCCCTGGATGCGCGCAACGCCGCGCAGCTGCTGCTGGTTAGTGCCGTTAATCACCGCCAGAGAGAGGGGACCGTCACCCTGCAGCTGCACGGTAATATCGCCGGCAAACTTCAGCGTTGCGGTCAGCAGACTGGTAGCAACCAGCAGCTCCGCCAGCACGGTTTTGACCGGCTGCGGGTAGCTATGGTTAGCCAGAATTTGTTCCAGCGTTTCTGAAACGGTTACCAGCTCGCCGCGCACGGCATAGTTTTCAAACAGGTAACGATGTAATTGATCGTGTTGAGTCATAATAGTCTCTCTTGCTGGCAACAGCGCTGCCTGGGTTCAGGCCGTTATTCACTATCGCCGTGTTTAAATCTCATCAGGTCGCGGCGCTCTTTCTTGTCCGGACGTCTGTCGGGATGCGGCATGGTTAGCGCGTTCATTTTGCGCGCCAGCGCCATTTTTTCGCGTTTCTCGATGCTCTCTACCGTCTCTTCGTACAGCGCGACGGCTTCGCTGGCGGGCCGTCGCTGTTCAGTAATGCCTTTTACGACGACGGTGCGTTCGTCGTTGCCCTGGCGTAGCGTCAGGGTGGCGTCCAGCTCGACGATTTTTCCAGGCTTGCTGCGCTGTCCGTTATAGTGCACCTTGCCGCCTTCAATCATCTCGCGCGCCAGCGCACGGGTTTTATAGATGCGGGCTGCCCAAAGCCATTTGTCCAGCCTGATGGCGACGACGGGCTTCTCTTTCATGGCCTCTCCTTATTGCGTCAGCGAGGGGATCAGGCGCCGGTAATCATTCATGCCAGGATGGCGGGCGTAGCGCTTTTCCGCCAGCCCGGAATCAGGATTGGTCACCCCAAGACAGTAGCGAATGCCGTACTGTGCTGCCGCATCGAGGATCGCCTCGTTGTCATCAACAAACAGCGCTTTATGCGCATCGAAGCCGGTTTCCTCAGCCACCGCACGCCACAGGCGCTGATCCTCTTTCGGATAACCAAATGTGTGGGTGGAAAGCAATAAATCAAGGTGTGCATCAAGGCCGGTGTGCTTGAGTTTGACCGCCAGGTTGTGCGGATGGGCGTTGGTCAGCAGGATCCGCCGCTTGCCGCTGGCTTTGAGAGCATCAAGGAACGGTACGGTATCTTCGCGCAGGGCGGCCTTCGGCCCCTGTTCGCTGGTCATCGCACGAATATCCAAATTCAGGCGCTCGCTCCAGTAATCAAGACAGTACCAGTTTAGCGTATGCTGCACCGCGTGATACTCCTGGTGCATCGCTTCTCTGGCCTCCTGCAGGTTAAGGCCGCGGGCGGCTCCCCAGGTTTCCGGAACCAGCTTTTGCCAGAAATAGTTGTCGAAGGCGAGGTCGAGCAGGGTGCCATCCATATCCAGCAGAACGGTATCAACCTCCTGCCAGGCGATATCAAAGTGCATGGTGAGTCTCCAGCGAGGGGAAATGCGCGACAGGTTAACACACCCCGTCGCGCAAAGGATTACTCGTGATGTTCCGGCGAGGAGATGAGTACCGGGTTCAGGCAGCTTTCATAATACTTCTCAATTTCTTCCATCCGCTGGCGATGGCGCTGGTAGCGGCGGATTGCCAGCACGCCGTGCCAGGACATGCAGCCGAGCATCGCCAGCAGCAGCAGCGTCGTGCCGAGATAGCGCCACAGCCCTGAGCGATCGGGAATGCGGTGCAGATTGATATGCTGCGTGCCGTTGGCATCGGTATAGAGATTGGTGACGATGCCCTCGGCGTGGAAAGGCGTATGCATCAGCATTCCGGCCAGCCGCTGCAGCTCGCCCCACTGCTCGTGGGCAGGGTAATCATACAGGCTGACGGTTGGCCACGGCTGATTGACCAGATCGCTGCCCTCATCGCTGGCGATTAAAAAACCGCCGGGAGCCGGGCTGTTCAGCGCCTGCGCCGCGCGCGACGTTTCGCGGATCACGAACGGCGCCGTGGAGGTGGTCACCAGGTTTTCCAGCGACTCGGCGCTGACCGGGCGTAGCAGCACGTTGATGCCGTCCAGTTTGCCCGAGCTGGCGCGTTTGGTCAGGGCATCCCAGCTGCGCGTATTGCCAAGGTTGACCAGCGCATTCTTCAGGCGCGTACAGTCATCCTGCGCCGAGCACAGGCTATTGGTTTTGATAACGATATCGCCAAAATCATCCAGCAGCACCATTCCCGATTTCTGAATAGCCGAGCGCAGCGCCGGGCTAACGCGTGAATCATCGTCCGGGTCAGGATGCAGCTGGCGCTGGACGGACTGCATCAGCGCGGTGGCTTTGCCGACGATGTCGGACTCCGGCAGCGGCAGGGGAGGGGCATCGTTCCAGACGATTTGCGAGCAGTCAAACGGCATAAACGGCGAGTTCTCTTTTTTTGCCGTCCAGGTATCCGGAGTGTGGATATTGCACATGCCGGTGCCCTTCAGCCGCAGGGTATCGCCGATGCGGACCTGCGACTTCTCCAGCTGAGCGACGGTCGTCGCTTCGATGGTCTGCGCGCCCTTGAGCCACGAAAGCGTGAATTTAAACGGCATATTCAGCGGCACGCTGGCCCACAGCATCACCACCACCAGCAGGGCGCCGGCGGCAATTATGGTGCTGCGTAGCCAGTACTGGAGCGGGAAGTGCCTGACCTCATCGTGTAGCGACAGGAAGCGTCCCTGGCGCGCGACATGACGGCTGAGATAGATATCGACATCCGTTTGCTGGCCGAGATCCTGGGTAATCCAGGGCTGCCAGTGGCGGGGATAGATCAGGTCGATGATCCCCAGGGAGATATTATTGATGTGCTCCTGATCGTTTTCACCAAACAGACCCCAGCGTTTTGGCATTCCCCGCAGGCAGTGGATCTCCCGCAGCGCGTTTTTACGCGGCGGAGCATACATTCCCCACAGGCCAGCGAGCAGCAGCAGGAGCCCGCCGCCGAGCAGCCAGGGCGTGAAAACGTAGGGGCTGATCAGGCTGAAGTAAAACAGCAGGAACGCGGCCACGATCAGGACCGCCTCGCGCAGACCGTCGGGGCGGCTAAGCGCGTGCTCTTCGGCGGTCTCCTGGCGAATATTCAGCAGCTCAACCTGCTCACTCTCTTCACCGCGGATGGAGGCCTGGGTAGCCGACGCCCTTTCAAGCGCGTAGCCGCGGGCCTCCTGCGGGTAGTCGCTGAGCGCGTGGCCGTTGAGGGCAATAACCAGCGGCAGGCTGTCGGTTGGGATCAGATCGACGCTATTTTCGTCGTTGATGTGCTGCTCCCAAAAAGGCGGCAGGTGAACCTCCACCGAATCAAGGAAGTAGCGCCATTTGTTCGGATCGTCGGTGGTGATGCCATAGCGGGTGATGGCCCGGGTTACCGTAATAACGGTCTCGCTCTGCGCGTTCAGCGTCAGAGAGACCGGCGCAACGCTGGCGCCGGTGGCCGGTATCTTCTGCGCCTGGCTAAGTCCTTCGAGGTACTTTTCTACCGCCCGGCGCTCCTCGGCGGAGAGCTTGCGCGTAGCGGCATCGCTGAAGGCGTGCAGTAAAGGGAGGCGACGACGCCTGGCATGCGCGCGATACCACCACCCGATCAGCAGTGCGCAGAGCAGCAGTGCCGTGAAGAAAATCAGAAAGGTGCCCATGCCCATCCCATCATAGTTACTCTTTTCTTAGCGGTATCGTTGGCTGCCATTAACACTCAAAAGCCATCCTTCAGGATTATGTTACCTGCGATTATGGGCCTGGGAAGAGCGCGAAATCCTCGGGTACGCTGGGTACGCTTCGGTTTCTGCGCGCTATCCGCTCAGACTGCCGGCGACACTTACGCCCGACGGGAGAGGCTCGTCGCGTGAGCCTGCAGTTTGCTACCGGCAGATATTGTGTAAGTAAGGGAAAATTTATTGTGCGTTACAGCAGCATACAAGCTTATCAAAAACGTTAAAATGCAGGAATCGGTAAATTCTCAAATACATTTCAACCTATTGACTTTTTTATCTTTATGATTCTCTCATTGAGCGCTAATACGTTGCAACTATGTAAATTAGTGGCGAATTGAATTGCCGAAAGCGTGCTCCATATCGCACAATGACCTCTGTAATCACAGCATAGACCGATGACGATGAGCAAATCATTACAAAAACCCACCATTCTCAATGTTGAAACGGTAGCGCGTTCGCGTCTTTTTAACGTTGAAAGCGTGGATCTGGAATTCAGCAACGGCGTGCGCCGCGTTTATGAACGCATGCGGCCTTCTACGCGTGAAGCCGTGATGATTGTGCCGATTGTCGATGACCATATTATTCTGATTCGCGAATATGCGGTAGGAACGGAGTCCTACGAGTTAGGTTTCTCGAAAGGGCTGATCGATCCGGGTGAAAGCGTGCTGGAAGCGGCCAACCGCGAGCTGAAAGAAGAGGTTGGCTTCGGCGCGCAGAAGCTGACGTTTCTGAAAAAGCTGAGCATGGCACCGTCCTACTTTTCCAGCAAAATGAATATTCTGGTTGCCGAAGATCTCTATCCTGAGTCGCTGCCTGGCGATGAGCCGGAACCTTTACCGCAGGTGCGCTGGCCGCTTTCCGAGCTGATGACGTTGCTGGACGAAGAAGATTTTAACGAAGCGCGAAACGTCAGCGCGCTGTTCCTGCTGCGCGAATGGCTACAGGCGCAGGGGCGACTGTAGTCCGAAGACGCCCCTCGAGGCGATTCTGGGCATCGCCCGTACGAATGGATGAAAAAGAAAAAGCGCCCGCAGGCGCTTTTTTTGTCAGAACAGCTCGTGGGTCTCTCCCCCGCCGTCGGTGAGGGTCGTCCCCACTTCATGTACCGCCTGCCGGGTGGGCTGCGTGCCGTCAATAAAGTACTCCGCACGACTATTGCCGCCGCTGGCCAGCTGGCCGGTGCTGCGATCGATATTCACCGTGACGATGCCAGACGGCGGCGTTAGCGGCTCTTCCGGCACGCCTTCAAGCACTCTCTTCATAAAGTCATCCCAGGCCGGCTGGGCGCTTTTTGCCCCGCCTTCGTAACCGGAGATCTGCTCTTTAATGGCGCCGGAAGCGGTTGTACGGCCCAGATCGCGTCGGTGGTCGTCAAAGCCAATCCATACTGACGTCACGACGCCTGGGCCATAGCCTGAGAACCACGCATCTTTCGAGCTGTTGGTGGTCCCCGTTTTGCCGCCGATATCGTGGCGCTGTAGATCGCGGCCGGCGCGCCAGCCGGTTCCCATCCAGCCCGGTTCGCCGAAGATGTTGCTGTTCAGCGCGCTTTTGATCAGGAAGGCCAGCGGCGTATTAATCACGTGCGGCGCGTATTCCGGCGCTCCGCTCTGGGCCACCAGGGCCTGGTTCGCCTGCTCAAGCTGCGGCTGCGGCGGCACTGCCGGGTTTTGCGGATCTTCCGAGGTTGCGACCTCTTCGACGTCTTTATTCTCCAGAACGTTGGACTTCGGCGTATCGCCGTAAATCACCGGGGAGTTGCACTGCGGGCAGGCAACTTTCGGCCGCTCTTCGAAGATGACGCCGCCCTGATCGTTTTCTATCTTGCTGATAAAGAACGGTGTAATCAGGAAACCGCCGTTAGCCATCACCGAGTAGCCGCGGGCAACCTGCAGCGGCGTAAACGAGGCAGAGCCCAGCGCCAGCGATTCGGTGTGCACGATGTTCTGCGCCGGGAAGCCGAAGCGCTGCAGATATTCCGCTGCGTAATCAACGCCCATCGCGCGCATCGCGCGAACCATCACCACGTTTTTCGACTGTCCCAGCCCCTGACGCAGACGAATGGGGCCCGCGTACTGCGGCGGGGAGTTTTTCGGCTGCCAGTCAGAACCCGCGCCGGCATCCCAGCGGGAAATGGGCACATCGTTGAGCATGCTCGCCAGGGTTAAGCCTTTATCCATCGCCGCGGTGTAGAGGAACGGCTTAATGTTCGACCCCACCTGACGCAAGGCCTGAGTGGCGCGGTTAAACTTGCTCTGGTTAAAGTCGAAGCCGCCGACCAGCGCGATAATGGCGCCATTTTGCGGGTTAATGGAGACCAGCGCCGAGTTCACGTCCGGTACCTGCGACAGCCACCAGCTGCTGCCCACCTGGCGGACCCAGATCTGTTGTCCCGTTTGCACTGCATCGGTCACTTTGCGCGGCGTAGCGCCCTGCTGAGTATCGGAGATAAAGCGACGAGCCCAGCGAACGCCCTCCATATTCAGCATCACCGAGGTGCCGTCGCCGAGCAGCGCAACGGCTTCCTGCGGATTAGCCGACGTCACGACCGCCGGAGAGAGCGGCCCGGAGCCGGGCTGATTTTTTAAGGTCGCGATGATTTTCTTGTTGTCCCACGGGGTTTCACCCACTTTCCACAGCACCGCTGACGGCCCGCGGTAGCCGTGGCGCATATCGTAGTCCAGCACGTTATTACGTACCGCCTGCTGGGCGGACTGCTGGTTTTTACGGGTGATCGTGGTGTAGACGCGATAGCCGTCTTCATAGGCCTTTTCGCCGTAGCGGTTAACCATCTCCTGACGCACCATCTCGCTGAGGTACGGCGAGGAGAAGGCGATTTCCGGCGCATGGTATCGGGCATCGATCGCTTCCCCGCGCGCCTGGTCGTACTGAGGCTGCGTGATATAGCCTTCGCTCAGCATACGCGCCAGCACCACGTTGCGGCGGGCGGTCGCGCGGTCGAGCGAGTACAGCGGGTTAAAGGTCGACGGCGCCTTCGGCAGACCGGCGATGACGGCCATTTCGCTCAGGCTGAGCTGGTCGACCGATTTACCAAAATAGACCTGAGCTGCGGCTCCAACGCCGTAGGCGCGATAGCCGAGGTAGATTTTATTGACGTACAGCTCAAGGATTTCATCTTTGCTCAGCAGCTGCTCGATGCGGATCGCGAGGAAGGCCTCTTTGATCTTACGCATCAGCGTCTTCTCCGGGCTCAGGAAGAAGTTACGCGCCAGCTGCTGGGTGATGGTGCTGGCGCCCTGCGACGCATGGCCAGAGAACATGGCGACGCTGGCCGCACGGAAAATACCGACCGGGTCGACGCCATGATGCTCGTAAAAACGGCTGTCTTCGGTGGCAATAAACGCTTTGAGCAGCTCAGGCGGCATTTGTTGCAGGGTTACGGGAATACGGCGCTTCTCGCCATATTGCGCAATAAGCTCGCCATCCGCGCTGTAGACCTGCATCGGGATCTGCAGGCGCACATCCTTCAGGGTCGCGACGTCGGGGAGCTGTGGCTCAATATATTTATAAAGGCCAAAAATCGAGCCTGCACCCAGCAGAACGCAACAGACTGCAAGGATGAATAGATACTTTACGAACTTCACCGGAGATTTCCCATTTAGTTTTATTTGGGCAGTTTATAAACAAACGCGCGGTAGTATAAAGGCAAGCCTGGTGCATTGATAGAGCTCAACCGTAACGGCGGATAAGGAGATATCACCATGGCTTTCAGGAACTGGCGAATAGGGATGCACATCCAGCAGGATAAGATAGCGATCGTGGCGCTGCGGTTTGAGCGCTCCCGCTGGGCGCTGTGTCGCTGGTGGCATATCGCGCTGGCACCCGGCATCGTCCGGAATGGACAGGTGGCTGACGGCATGGCGCTGGCCGAGCGGCTGCGCGGCTGGCGACGAGAGCTGCCGCTACAGCATCAGGTGAGTATCGCGTTTCCGGCCAGCCGAACGCTGCAAAAAAGAGTCCCGTCCCCCCAGCTCTCTCTGCGTGAAAGCGAGCAGGCGATGTGGGCGGCCAGCGCCATGGCGCAGCAGCTGGAAATGCCCGCATCCTCGCTATGCGTCGATTATAGCGCATCCCCGGACGCCAGCGAGTGGCGGGTCACCGCCGCTCAGCGACTCGATATCGACGCGCTGCGCCAGCTTGCCGCCCGGCTAAAGCTCAGGGTGAGCGCCATTGTTCCCGATGCCAGCGCGCTGAGCGCCTTTTTCCCCTGGCTACCGGCAGAACTCTCAGGCCTGGCGTGGCACGATGAAATGCACTGGATATGGGCTTTGCCGGATAGCTGGGGCAGCTGTTCGCGGGCTGAAGTCGCCGCATTTGCTCAGCTCTCTGCGCGATTAAACGCCCGACAGCTCGGGCTTTGTTCGACCCGGCCTGCCGACGAATGTCGCTTTGACCCGTGGCGCGTGATCCATCGCCTGCAGCCTCCGCTCCCCGCCTGCGGCGACAGCTTCGCCGTGGCGCTGGGCCTCGCGCTGGGAGTGCACTGAGCGTGGCGCAGGCTATCAACCTTCTTCCCTGGCGAGCAGCCCGTCGGCGGCAGCGGCTGCGACTTTGGCTACTCTCCGCCGGCGGGCTGCTGCTGGGTCTGCTGCTGGCGCTGTCGGTTTCCCGGGCGTCGCGCGAGGCTGACGACAGGCTCAAAGCGGTGAGATCAGCTGCCGAAAATCAGCTTTATGCGGCGCTCCAGCAGCGTCAACGCCTGATGCAGGAGCAGCTCCAGCAGCATGAAAAGCAGCGCTTGCGCCACCAGCAGCGAGAGCTGACCCGAGCCTGGCAGCCGCGGCTTCGCAGGATTGCGTCGCTGATGCCGGAACAGGCCTGGCTAACCCGACTGGAGTATCAGCAAAACACCCTGACCCTCAGCGGCCTGACCCTACGCCTGAACGCCTTATCGGCGCTGGAAGCCGCCCTGACGACGGTCGATGGATTTCGGCCGGCCAAAACCGGCGAAACCCGGCGTGATACCGGTGGCCGCTGGCTGTTTAGCTTTTCCCTTGCAGGAGAAAGCCTTTATGCGGGCACTTATTGAGCGCGGGAAGGCATCACTTTTCCGCCTGCGCGGCGACTGGCTAATGCTGGCAGTCGCCTTGCCGCTCACCCTCGCCGGCGGTTTATGGCTGATATCTCCGCCGCTGGCGCAGGAAAGCGTTCGCTCGGATCGTCTGCGCCAGCAGTGGCTGAAGCTGCTCCCGCTGCGGGCAGCCCTTGCCCGGGAGGCGGTCTCCGGGCCCGCGGAGCGGGTTTTTTCCCCGCTTCATCTGCCGGTCGATGGGGCGGCGCTCATTGCCTGGAAGCCCGCAGGGAGAGGCGGGGAGATGGTGCTTGAGCTTCGCTGGCCGTCGGTACCGGCGCTGTTTTCCTGGCTGGCAGACTGCGGGATGCGGGTTGCCGCGTTTTCGCTACAGCCGCAGAAGCGGGTGCTGCGGCTGAGCCTGCAGCTGGAGGCCGAAGATGCGGAGTAAAGGGTGGCGCCTGGCGCTGCTGCTGTCTGTGCCTCTGCCGCTGGCCGGCGAGGCGCGTGACCCCTTCCAGCCGGCGGAAGATCGCTGTCAGGTGGCGGCGCTGACGCAGTGGCGCTACGGCGGGGCGATAGGCTCCCCGCAGCAGTGGATCGGAATCCTGCAGGACAGCGCGGGAAAGTGGCGTCGGGTGAGGGTAAACGACACCCTCGCAGCCGGCTGGAAGATAAGCCTGCTGACGGCGGAAAAAATCGAAATAACGACGGGGCCGGGATGCGACCCTCTGCACTGGCGCTGGCTGCGTGAGGAAAAAAAAGATGCGATGGATAAGCCTGTTATTTCTGCTGCCGCTGGCGGCAGCGGCGGCCAGGAAAGAGCCGCCGATCTCTCTGGTGGTCGATGAGGCCCCGGTGGTTCAGGTGCTACAAACGCTGGCGGCGCTGCGGCAGCAGAATCTGGTGGTCGCTTCCGACGTGAGCGGGACGCTCTCGCTGCAGCTGCACAACGTTCCCTGGCAGCAGGCCCTGCGGTCAGTCGTCGATAGCGCCGGGCTGACGTTCAGCCAGCAGGGAACGATTCTGTACGTGCATACTTTGGCGTGGAAAAAAGCACAGCAGGTGCAGCTTGAGTCCGATCGCGCAAAGCGAAAACAGAATCTCCCGCTGCAGCGGCATAGCATCGTGCTGCGCTATGCCGATGCGGGCGAGCTGGCGAAGGACGGCGACAGGCTGCTCAGCCCGCGCGGTAGCCTGACCGTCGATAAGCGCACCAACCGGCTGCTGATTCGGGATGACGCTGAGCATCTGACCGCGCTGAAGGCCTGGGCTCTGGAGATGGACCTGCCCGTCGGTCAGGTAGAGCTGGCGGCGCATATTGTCTCAATGAGTGAAACCAGCCTGCGCGAGCTGGGGGTGAAATGGAGCCTGGCTGAAGCCAGCAGCGTGCCGGGTTCAGGCAAGTTCACTGCGCTGGGCAGCCAGCTGGCGGTAGGCAATGCCAGTACGCGCACGGGCTTTAATATCGGGCGCATCAACGGGCGCCTGCTGGCGCTGGAGCTGTCGGCGCTGGAGCAAAAGCAGCAGGTCGACATCATCGCCAGCCCGCGGCTGCTGGCTTCCCATATGCAGCCCGCCAGCATCAAGCAGGGGAGCGAAATACCCTATCAGGTTTCCCGGGGAGAGAGCGGCGCAACGTCGGTCGAGTTCAAAGAGGCCGTGCTGGGAATGGAGGTCACGCCAACGGTGCTGCAGCAGAACCGCGTGCGCCTGAAGCTGCGAATCAGTGAAAATACGCCGGGTCAGGTGCTGCAGCAGGAAAATGGCGAGGTGCTGGCGATCGATAAGCAGGAAATTGAAACCCAGGTTGAGGTGAACAGCGGTGAAACCCTGGCGCTGGGAGGGATTTTTTCACAAAAAAACAAATCTGCCCGCGACAGTATTCCGCTACTCGGCGATATTCCTCTGCTGGGTCATCTGTTTCGCCGGGACGGGAAAGATAATGAGCGACGCGAACTGGTTGTCTTCATTACCCCACGGATTCTGGCAGTGCATTAGGCGTTTTTCTTGCTAAACACGTTTCAGGTGTTTGACGTGAGGACGGATTTAGCATACAAGGGGTACCGATTTGAGAGTCGGGTTCGGCATCAATCCTCCCTTTTTGTCCGGTGATTTATTCTCATAATCGTTCAAGACGTATTGAGGCGGTAAGCAAGTTCACCCCCAGAAACATAGCTAGCTATGCACCTGGAGGCGAATAAGTGCAGCCAACGGTGAGGTAGTTTGAATAATGAAGCGTATATTCAGTTGCCAAACCTGCCGGAGTATTGAGATAATTTTTAGTCTGACTCTCGCTCTATTGCATATGAGGTTTCAGTTCATGTCCTGCTGCGCTGGGTATTCGCGAAGCGGGTTTATCATTAACGAATAGTCTTAGTAGTACCGAAAAAATGGCAGAGAAACGCAATATCTTTCTGGTTGGGCCTATGGGTGCCGGCAAAAGCACTATTGGGCGCCAGTTAGCCCAACAGCTCAACATGGAATTTTACGATTCCGATCAAGAGATTGAGAAACGCACCGGCGCTGACGTTGGCTGGGTCTTCGATGTTGAAGGCGAAGACGGCTTCCGCGATCGTGAAGAAAAAATCATCAATGAATTGACGGAAAAACAGGGAATTGTGCTGGCAACAGGCGGCGGCTCTGTAAAATCCCGTGAAACGCGTAACCGTCTCTCCGCCCGCGGCGTGGTGGTCTACCTGGAAACAACGATCGAAAAACAGCTTGCCCGTACGCAGCGCGATAAAAAGCGTCCTCTATTACAGGTTGAAGCGCCGCCTCGCGAAGTGCTTGAAGCGTTGGCAGACGAGCGCAACCCGCTGTATGAAGAGATTGCTGACGTCACTATTCGTACTGACGATCAGAGTGCGAAAGTGGTGGCAAACCAGATTATTCATATGCTGGAAAGCAATTGATTCTGGCTTAATAAAGTGCGTCAGAGTAAAAGCAACTGAGGTGGACGTCGCGTTATGGAGAGGCTTACTGTAACTCTCGGGGAACGTAGTTACCCGATTACCATCGCGGCTGGTTTGTTTAACGATCCAGCTTCCTTTCAGCCACTGCAATCAGGCGACCAGGTTATGCTGGTCACCAATGAAACGCTGGCGCCGCTTTATCTGGATAACGTTCGTTCCGTTCTGGAGCAGGCGGGTGTTAAGGTAGACAGTGTTATTTTACCCGACGGCGAGCAGTACAAAAGCCTGACGGTGATGGATACGGTCTTCACCGCTTTGTTGCAAAAACCGCACGGCCGTGACACCACACTGGTAGCACTCGGCGGCGGCGTGGTCGGTGATTTAACCGGCTTTGCTGCGGCTAGCTATCAGCGCGGTGTGCGTTTTATTCAGGTTCCAACCACCCTGCTGTCGCAGGTGGATTCTTCGGTCGGTGGTAAAACTGCCGTCAATCATCCTCTCGGTAAAAATATGATTGGTGCCTTCTGGCAGCCAGTTTCTGTCGTTGTCGATCTCAACTGTCTTAAGACGTTGCCGGCGCGCGAACTGTCTTCCGGCCTGGCTGAAGTCATTAAGTACGGCGTCATCCTTGACGGTGAATTCTTCGACTGGCTGGAAAACAACATCGATGCGCTGATGGCGCTGGATGAAAAAGCAATGGCGTACTGTATTCGCCGCTGCTGTGAGCTGAAAGCCGAAGTTGTTGCTGCCGACGAGCGTGAAACCGGGTTACGTGCTTTACTGAATCTTGGACATACTTTTGGTCATGCCATCGAGGCCGAAATGGGCTACGGTAACTGGCTGCACGGCGAGGCTGTCGCTGCCGGTATGGTCATGGCTGCGCGTACGTCCGAACGATTAGGGCAGTTCAGCGCGCAGGATACGCAGCGTCTTATTACGCTGCTGCAGCGTGCGGGTCTGCCGGTCAGTGGGCCGCAGGAGATGTCCGCGCAGGCGTATCTGCCCCACATGATGCGTGATAAAAAGGTGCTGGCAGGCGAAATGCGGCTGGTGCTACCGCTCGCTATAGGGAAAAGCGAAGTTCGCGGCGGAGTGTCGCACGATGTAGTTCTTGGCGCGATTGCTGATACTGAGCAGGCGCAACAATAAGAAGGTCTAGCCGCGTCCGCGCGGCGTTATCATTTCAGGTGACATGCAATAGTCGTGAGCATAAGCCTTTTAGTGGGGTGTTAAATGGATGAATTAAAACCAGAAGACGATTTGAAAGCCGATCGCAACGATCGTCGTGCTGGTCGTTCCCGTCAGTCTTCCGAGCGCGACAGCGATCCGCAGATCAATTTTGATGATGTCGATCTTG
Organism: Klebsiella sp. BIGb0132; assembly: GCF_024810075.1. Taxonomy (NCBI): domain Bacteria; kingdom Pseudomonadati; phylum Pseudomonadota; class Gammaproteobacteria; order Enterobacterales; family Enterobacteriaceae; genus Klebsiella; species Klebsiella sp. BIGb0132. The sequence continues at coordinate 71,240 of NZ_JANUDW010000012.1, forward strand.
ATGCGGACGAGAGCCGTCCGACGCGCGCCAGTAAAGCACGCCGTGAGCGCGATGAAGAAGAGTATGAAGAAGACCTGGAGTCTGAAGAAGACGAGGTCGAAGAGCAGCAGGTTGAGCGCCGTCCGCGTAAGCGTAAGAAAGCGCCAGCGAAGCCTGCCTCTCGCCAGTACATTATGATGGGGGTGGGGATCCTCGTGCTGCTGCTGCTGATTGTCGGCATCGGTTCTGCACTGAAGTCGCCGTCTTCCTCGAACGAACAAGCGGCGACAGGTGAGAAGAGTATCAATCTGTCAGACGCGCAGGACAACAGCGCTCAGCCTGCCACGCAGGACCAGACCGCGGGTAACGCCCAGCAGCAGGACGTTTCTCTGCCGCCAATTGCGTCTAACCCAACCCAGGGCCAGACTACCGCTGAGCCGCAGGGACAGCAGCGCGTCGAGGTTCAGGGCGATCTGAACAACGCGCTGACTCAGCAGCAGGGCCAGATTGACAGCGCCGTGGCAAGCTCGACGTTACCGACCGAACCTGCAACCGTCGCCCCGATGCGCAACGGTACGGCTCCGCGTCAGGCAACCACCGAGCGCCAGACGCAGACCGCCGCCGCCGCACCGCGTCCGGCCGAGCGTAAGCACACCGTTATTGAGCCGAAGCCGATGGCTACCGCGAAAGCACCGGTTGAGTCGAAGCCGGCACAGCCTAAGCGTGTCGAAAGCACTGCCGCTGCGGCACCGGTGAAAACGCCTGCCGTCGAGCCAGCTAAACCTGCCGCTACTGCCCAGGCTAAGCCGACTCCGGCCGCCGCGCCAGCTGCAACCGCTACTGCTGCAGCGACCGCTGCTCCGGCGGCGACAGCGGCCGCTTCTGCTGGCAAAACTGCCGGTGACGTGGGCTCGATGAAAGCCGCTCCGTCCGGCAACTACACCCTGCAGCTCAGCTCTTCCTCCAACTACAACAATCTGAGTAGCTGGGCGAAGAAAGAGAAGCTGGATAAGTACGTCGTCTATGAGACTACCCGTAACGGTCAGCCCTGGTATGTGCTGGTCAGCGGCATTTATGCTTCGAAAGATGAAGCTAAACGCGCTGTAGCGACTTTGCCAGCGGACGTGCAGGCGAAAAACCCGTGGGCAAAACCGCTGCATCAGGTCCAGGCTGACCTGAAGTAAGCTGCGGCGTAGTCTTAAGCGCAGGGTGCTGTCGGAGCTTTCTCCACAGCCGGAGAATGTGTAATTATTTAGGCAGCATGAAAAAGAATCGCGCTTTTCTGAAATGGGCAGGGGGGAAATACCCCCTGCTTGACGATATAAAAAAACATTTGCCGCAGGGCGACTGTCTGATTGAGCCCTTTGTGGGCGCCGGGTCGGTATTTCTTAATACCGACTTTTCTCGTTATATCCTCGCGGACATCAACAGCGATCTGATTAGCCTTTACAACATCGTCAAATCGCAGACGGATGATTATGTTGCCGCGGCGCAGGAGATGTTTACGCCTGAGAATAACGTGGCGGAGAGATACTACCAGTTCCGGGCTGAATTCAATCAAAGCCAGGACCCGCTTCGTCGTGCGGTGCTGTTCCTGTATCTGAATCGCCATGGCTACAACGGTCTGTGTCGCTACAACCTGCGCGGTGAGTTCAACGTGCCTTTTGGCCGCTATAAGAAGCCCTACTTCCCCGAAGCTGAACTGTATCATTTTGCGCAGAAGGCGCAGAATGCCTACTTCTACTGCGAGTCGTACGCCGACAGCATGGCGCGAGCCGACGGGGCTTCTGTGGTCTACTGCGACCCGCCGTACGCACCTTTGTCTGCTACCGCGAACTTTACGGCGTACCATACGAGCAGCTTTAATTCCGAACAGCAGGCCCATCTGGCGCAGCTGGCGGAGAATCTGTTCGAGCAGCGGGTTCCGGTTCTGATTTCTAACCACGATACCGCGCTTACCCGCGAATGGTATCGTCTGGCTAAACTGCACGTCGTCAAAGTTCGACGCAGTATCAGCAGCAACGGTGGTACCCGAAAGAAGGTGGACGAGCTTCTTGCTCTTTACCGTCCGCCGAAGACTAAATAATTTTCAAGGAGATGCGGATGAAGCAGTATTTGATTGCCCCTTCGATTCTGTCGGCTGATTTTGCCCGTTTGGGTGAAGATACCGCCAAAGCGTTGGCTGCAGGTGCAGACGTTGTGCACTTTGACGTAATGGACAACCACTACGTGCCGAATCTGACTATCGGCCCAATGGTGCTGAAAGCGCTGCGCGGCTATGGCATCACCGCGCCTATCGACGTGCACCTGATGGTTAAGCCGGTCGACCGCATCATTCCTGATTTCGCCGCCGCGGGCGCCAGCATCATCACCTTCCATCCGGAGGCGTCAGAGCACGTCGATCGCAGCCTGCAGCTCATCAAAGAGCACGGCTGTAAGGCCGGCCTGGTATTCAACCCGGCAACCCCGCTGAGCTACCTTGATTACGTGATGGATAAGCTGGATGTGATCCTGCTGATGTCCGTCAACCCGGGATTCGGCGGCCAGTCTTTCATTCCGCAGACTCTCGACAAACTCCGTGAAGTTCGCCAGCGCATTGATGCCTCCGGCTACGATATTCGCCTCGAAGTCGACGGCGGCGTAAAAGTTAGCAATATCGCGGATATTGCGGCCGCAGGGGCGGATATGTTCGTTGCCGGCTCGGCCATTTTCGACCAGCCGGACTATAAAACAGTCATCGATCAAATGCGCAGTGAATTAGCGAAGGTTAGTCATGGATAAGTTACAGGCTATTCGCGGTATCGCGTTTGACCTCGACGGCACGCTGGTGGACAGCGCGCCGGGTCTGACGGCGGCCGTTGATAGCGCGCTTTACGCTTTAGAACTCCCGATGGCGGGAGAGGATCGCGTTGTCACCTGGATTGGCAACGGCGCGGACGTTCTGATGGAGCGCGCCCTTACCTGGGCACGCCAGGAGCGCGCAACGCTTCGCGCGGCCGGGGGGAAACCTTCCGCCGATCGCGATGATATCCCGCAGGCCGAGCAGCTGGCGCTGCTGCGCAAGCTGTTTGACCGCTACTATGCTGAAGCCGCGGAAGAGGGCAGCTTCCTGTTCCCGGCGGTTGCCGATACGCTGGGCGCTCTGCACGCCAAAGGGCTGCCGCTGGCGCTGGTCACCAACAAGCCGACGCCGTTCGTTGCGCCGATGCTGGCCGCGCTGGATATCGCTAAATATTTTACCGTGGTTATCGGCGGCGACGATGTACAGAACAAGAAGCCGCATCCCGAACCGCTGCTGCGGGTTGCGGAAAAGCTGGGGCTGGCTCCCGCTGAGCTGCTGTTTGTCGGCGATTCGCGTAACGATATCATGGCGGCGAAAGCGGCCGGCTTTGGCTCAGTTGGCCTGACCTACGGCTACAACTACGGTGAGCCGATCGCGCTCAGCGAGCCGGATTACGTCTTTGATCAATTTAACGAACTCTTACCCGCTCTCGGGTTACCGTACAGTGAAACTCAGGAATTAAAAAATGACTAAGCCCATCGTTTTTAGTGGCGCACAGCCCTCAGGTGAATTGACCATTGGCAACTACATGGGTGCGCTGCGTCAGTGGGTGGGCATGCAGGATGACTATCACTGCATCTACTGCATCGTCGATTTGCACGCCATCACCGCGCGTCAGGATCCTGAGAAACTGCGTAAGGCCACGTTGGATACGCTGGCGCTTTATCTGGCATGCGGTATCGATCCTGCGAAAAGCACCATCTTCGTTCAGTCGCACGTGCCGGAGCATGCGCAGCTGGGCTGGGCGCTGAACTGCTACACCTATTTTGGTGAGCTGAGCCGCATGACCCAGTTCAAGGACAAGTCCGCGCGCTACTCGGAAAACATTAACGCCGGCCTGTTTGATTATCCGGTGCTGATGGCGGCAGACATCCTGCTTTATCAGACCAACCAGGTGCCGGTGGGCGAAGACCAGAAGCAGCACCTGGAGCTGAGCCGCGATATCGCGCAGCGCTTCAACGCAATCTACGGCGAAGTGTTCAAGGTTCCTGAGCCGTTTATTCCTAAATCCGGCGCTCGCGTCATGTCGCTGCTTGAGCCGACGAAAAAGATGTCCAAGTCGGACGACAACCGCAACAACGTGATTGGCCTGCTGGAAGACCCGAAATCGGTCGTCAAAAAGATCAAGCGTGCGGTTACGGATTCCGACGAGCCGCCGGTAGTGCGCTACGACCAGCAGAACAAAGCCGGCGTATCTAACCTGCTGGATATTCTCTCCGGCGTGACCGGCCAGAGCATTGCGGAGCTGGAGCAGCACTTCGACGGGAAAATGTACGGTCATCTGAAGGGCGAAGTAGCCGATGCGGTGTCCGGCATGCTGGTTGAGCTGCAGGAGCGCTATAACCGCTTCCGTAACGATGAAGCCTTCCTGAATCAGGTGATGAGAGACGGGGCAGACAAAGCCAGCGCTCGCGCTTCACAAACGCTGAAAGCGGTATACGAAGCCATTGGTTTTGTTGCGAAGCCGTAAGCGGCGGCGATAAAGACCGCACGCACAAAGCTGAAAAAAAGGGCGGGTTAATCCCGCCCTTTTGCTTTTCTGTCGTTATGGCTACTCGCCCGTTCAGCACGCTGCGGGCAGAGGCGCGGCGAATCTTAGTGGTTAGAGAACCAGTTGAGCCTGTCGCGAAGGCTCACCACGCGGCCGACGATAATCAGCGCCGGGCTCGCCATCTGCTGCGCCAGCACGTCCAGCTGATCCAGGGTGCCGGTCACCACCTTCTGGCTGACCGCCGTACCGTTTTCAACAATAGCCGCCGGCATATCTGCCGCCATGCCGTGGGCAATAAGCTTCTCTCTGATCGCTGGCGCCTGGTTTAAGCCCATATAAAACACCAGCGTCTGCTTTTCTACCGCCAGGTTTTGCCAGTCCAGCTCGGCCCCGGTTTTCAGATGCCCGGTGACCAGGCGTACGCCCTGGGCGAAGTCGCGGTGGGTCAGCGGAATACCCGAATAGGCGGAGCAGCCGGAGGCGGCGGTGATCCCCGGAACCACCGAGAAGGGAATACCGGCATTACACAGGGTTTCGAGCTCTTCGCCACCGCGGCCGAAAATAAACGGATCGCCGCCCTTCAGACGCACAACACGGCGGCCGTTCTGCGCTTCCCGCAGCAGGATCTGATTAATCTCATCCTGCGGTACGCAGTGGTAGCCCGCACGCTTGCCGACGAATACCCGGTCGGCGTCGCGGCGAACCAGATTCATAATATCGTCTGAGACCAGACGATCGTAAACCACGACATCCGCCTGCTGGATCTGCTGCAGCCCTTTCAGGGTCAGCAGACCGGCATCACCCGGTCCGGCGCCCACCAGCACGACTTCACCGCGGTGATCCAGCGGTTCGGTCAGCAGCTGCTCGGTGGTATCGGCTACGGCCTGCCGGTCTTCATTGGCTAACGACTGCGCCAGGCGGTCGTTCATAAACAGCTTTTCCCAGAAGCGTCGACGCTCGGCCACCGTGGCAAACTGTTTTTTCACCCGTGCCCGCAGCTGGCCGGCATAGTGCGCCAGCTGGCCTAAATGCAGCGGCAGAACCGACTCCAGCTTTTCGCGCAGCAGCCGCGCCAGCACCGGCGACGTCCCGCCGGAGGAGACGGCGACCATCAGCGGCGAGCGGTCGATAATCGAGGGCATAATAAAGCTGGCCTGCTGCGGCGAATCCACGACGTTGCAAAAGATGCGTCGCGCTTCCGCCGCCTGGCTGACCTGCTGGTTAACGTCGTTGTCGTCCGTCGCGGCGATCGCCAGCCAGCAGCAGTCGAGCAGTTCGGGATTAAAGCGGTCTTTTACCAGCGTCAGCATCTGCGCATCCGCCCACACCTGAAACTGTGGCGAGAATTCGAGGGCGTTAACCGTTAATTTGGCGCCGGCATCGAGCAGCAGCCGCGCCTTGCGTTCGGCAACATCCCCGCCGCCGACCAGCAGACAGTCGCGATCGCGCAACTGGCAAAAAATGGGTAAGTGATCCACGGAATATCCTCGCAGCAGGGCAATGAGAGATGGTGAGCCGTCGTAGCATAGCAGCGGAGGAGTGACAAAATATACGACTTTTCCGGTGCTTACCGCTTAGTGGGCATAAGCAGAATGTATGGTTCCCTCTGAGGACCAGAGGGAACCTCGGGGCGTCAGGCTTTAAGCTGAACCTTCCCGTCTTTTACCCGCGCGTCAAAATGGGCGATGGAGTGGCTCTCATCTTCCATACAGACGCCGTCACGCAGACGGAAGCGCTGCTTTTTCAACGGGCTGGCAACCCACAGGTCGCCTTCGTGTTCGGCAATGATGCCGCGAGAAAGAACGCTGGCGTTGAAGAACGGATCGATGTTGCTGATCGCAAAAACCCGCTCGTCATGATAAGGGCGGAAGACGGCAACCTGCTGCTGGCCAAGCAGGGCACAGACGCCGGTTGCCGGCAGGATTTCGTCAATCTTGCAGATGTTTATCCACTGGCTCATACGTTTTCCTCCACCAGAGTCACCGGAATACGCTCATACGGCGTAGCCGGGCGATGCTGTTCACGTTCCGGCACAACCTGAACGTTCGGGTCACGCTGGCTGCTGTTGATAAAGTGCCTGAAGCGGGTCTGCGCTGCCGGGCTGTTGACGGTTTCAGTCCACTCGCAGGCGAAGGCTGCACGCAGGCGGGCCAGCTCCTCTTCCAGGTGTTCGTTCAGACCCAGCTTGTCGTCGATGATGACGCGCTTCAGATAATCGATGCCGCCTTCCATGTTATCCAGCCATGGCGCGGTACGCGTCAGCTTATCGGCGGTGCGGATGTAGAACATCATAAAGCGGTCGAGATACTTGAGCAGCGTTTCACGGTCAAGGTCGGCGGCCAGCAGATCCGCGTGGCGAGGCTTCATCCCGCCGTTGCCGCACACGTAGAGGTTCCAGCCTTTTTCGGTGGCGATGATGCCGACGTCTTTACCCTGCGCTTCCGCGCATTCACGCGTACAGCCGGACACGCCAAACTTCATCTTATGCGGCGTACGGATGCCTTTGTAGCGATTCTCCAGCTCGACGCCGAAGCCTACGCTGTCGCCCACGCCGTAGCGGCACCAGGTGCTGCCGACGCAGGTTTTGGCCATACGCAGGGCTTTGGCGTACGCGTGGCCGGTTTCAAAGCCCGCTTCAATCAGCTGACGCCAGATTTCCGGCAGATCGTCTTTCTGAGCGCCAAACATGCCGATACGCTGCGAGCCGGTGATTTTGGTGTAGAGGTTATATTCGCGCGCGATGCGGCCGACGGCCACCAGCCCTTCGGGGGTGATTTCGCCGCCTGCGGAGCGCGGGATAATCGAGTAGGTCCCGTCTTTCTGGATATTGGCGAGGAAGTTATCGTTGGTCTCCTGCAGCGGCGTATGCTCAGGTTTGAGGATGTACTCATTCCAGCAGGAGGCCAGCAGTGAGCCAACGGTAGGTTTACATACTTCGCAGCCGTAGCCCTTGCCGTGTTTTTCCAGCAGCTCATCGAAGGTTTTAATGCCTTCGACGCGGATCAGGTGGAACAGCTCCTGGCGCGAGTAGGCGAAGTGCTCGCACAGGTTATGGTTAACTTCGATACCCTGTTTGGCCAGCTCGGCGTTCAGTACCTGGGTCACCAGCGGAATACAGCCGCCGCAGCCGGTACCGGCTTTGGTTTCAGCTTTCAGCGCGGCAACGGTATGGCAGCCCTTATTGATGGCGGAGATCAGCATGCCTTTGGTCACGTCGAAGCAGGAGCAGATTTGCGCGCTGTCCGGCAGCTTATCGACGCCGATAGAGGGCTTGCCGCTGCCGGCATGGGACGGCAGGATCAGCGCGTCCGGGTTTTCCGGCAGTTCGATAGCGTTGAGCACCAGCTGCAGCAGGTTGCCGTAGTCGCTGGTATCGCCGACCAGCACCGCGCCGAGCAGGGTTTTGTTATCTGCGCTGACGATCAGGCGTTTGTAGACTTCTTTGCTCTCATCGAGATAGACGTAGCTGCGTGCGCCAGGCGTGCGACCATGCGCATCGCCGATGCCGCCAACGTCAACGCCGAGCAGCTTCAGCTTGGCGCTGAGGTCGGCGCCGGTGAAGGCGTTGTCCGTGCCGAGGATATGGTCGACGGTCACCTGGGCCATTTTGTAGCCCGGCGCGACCAGACCATAGACGCGGTTGTTCCAGCTGGCGCATTCGCCGATGGCGTAGATATCCGGATCGGAGGTCTGGCAGGTATCATTCACGACGATACCGCCGCGCTGTGCCACCGCCAGACCGCATTGGGTCGCCAGCTTGTCGCGCGGGCGAATACCGGTGGAGAACACGATGAAATCGACCTGCAGCTCGCTACCGTCGGCGAATTGCATGGTTTTCCGCGCTTCGGTGCCCTGCTGGACGATTTCTTTGGTATTTTTGCTGGTATGAACCTTCACGCCCATACTTTCGATTTTGCGCTTCAGCTGCTCGCCGCCCATATTATCAAGCTGCTCGGCCATCAGCATTGGCGCAAATTCGATGACGTGGGTTTCAACGCCGAGGTTTTTCAGCGCGCCTGCGGCTTCGAGGCCCAGCAGGCCGCCGCCGACGACGGCGCCGCGTTTGCTGCGGCGGGCGCAGGATTCGATAGCGTTGAGATCTTCAATCGTACGGTAAACGAAGCAGTCCTGAGTTTCCGCGCCTTTAATCGGCGGGATCCACGGATAGGAGCCGGTTGCCATCACCAGTTTGTCGTAAAATACGGTGCGTCCCGCGCTGGAGTGAATGACCTTCTCCTGGCGGTTAATCGTAATCGCGCGCTCGCCGATAAGGACGTTAACGCCGTGCTTCTCGTAAAATCCTTCACGAACCAGCGAAAGTTCTTCCGCGGTATGATGGGAGAAGTAAGATGACAGGTGGACGCGGTCGTAAGCGATACGGGGTTCTTCGCAGAACACGGTAATGTCAAACTCTCCGGCAGGCGCCTTATCAAGAAGCTCTTCGATAAAGCGATGGCCAACCATGCCGTTACCGATAATAGCGATTCTGACTTTGCTCATTTTTGCCTCGATTTCTTTTCTAATACCGCCTACCTTAACGATTCAGCCGGTACACTTATTGATGCAAATCAAATTCAATCCTGCCTACCCCTTAATGGGTATTATCATGATTTATTTGGGTTTTTCTAAGTCATGGAAAACTCAGGCTTTTCCTTTTTGTTGCTTTTATGTACAAAAGTGGCGGGAGAATGCGGGGGCGGGTTGAATGAAAATTAAGCAATTTTAACGGGAGCCATCAAGATGACAGCAGCACCACTTTGGTTGATTCAGAACGTGCGCCTGCCCGGCCGCGACGGGCTATGGCAGATAGCAATAGATAAAGGCTGCTTTGGCGATATTACCCCGATGGGCGACGCGCGCGGCGAGAGTCTTGAAGTGCTCAACGCCCGCGGTGGGCTGGCTATTCCACCGTTTATTGAACCGCATATTCATCTGGATACGACGCAAACTGCCGGTGAGCCGAGCTGGAATCAATCCGGGACGCTGTTCGAGGGTATTGAGCGTTGGGCGGAGCGCAAGGCGTTGCTGAGCCATGAGGATGTCAAAGCCCGGGCGTGGAAAACCCTGAAGTGGCAAATTGCCAACGGCATACAGTTTGTGCGCACGCATGTCGATGTTTCAGATCCGACGCTGACCGCCTTAAAAGCGATGCTGGAAGTGAAGCAGGAGGTAGCCCCGTGGGTAGATTTGCAGATAGTCGCCTTCCCACAGGAGGGGATTTTATCCTACCCCAATGGGGAGGCCCTGCTGGAAGAGGCGCTGCGCCTTGGCGCCGACGTGGTGGGAGCTATTCCTCACTTCGAGTTTACCCGCGAGTACGGCGTTGAGTCCCTGCATATCGCCTTTCGCCTGGCGCAGAAATATCAGCGTCCGCTGGATATCCACTGCGATGAAATCGATGATGAGCAGTCGCGGTTTGTCGAAACGGTCGCGGCCCTGGCGTTAAAAGAGGGGATTGGCCCGCGGGTTACGGCCAGCCATACCACCGCCATGCACTCCTATAACGGCGCCTACACCTCACGGCTGTTTCGCCTGCTGAAGCTCTCGGGGATCAACTTTGTCGCTAACCCGCTGGTGAATATCCACCTGCAGGGACGCTTCGATGATTACCCCAAGCGGCGCGGTATTACCCGGGTAAAAGAGCTGATGGCCGCAGGGATTAACGTGTGCTTTGGTCACGACGACGTTTTCGACCCGTGGTATCCGCTGGGCACCGGCAATATGCTGCAGGTACTGCATATGGGTCTGCACGTTTGTCAGCTGATGGGCTATCAGCAGATTAACGACGGCCTGAAGCTGATTACCGACAACAGCGCCCGCACCTTTGGTCTGAGCGACTACGGCATCAGCACGGGGAATACCGCCAACCTGATTATTCTGCCTGCGGAAAACGGTTTTGAAGCCGTGCGCTGCCAGGTGCCGGTACGCTGGTCGATTCGTCAGGGGCGGGTTATTGCTACCACGCAGCTGGCGCAGACCTGGATACAGACCGATAGAGGCGGGGAGGAGCTGTTCTTTACTCGCAATAGCCCCTCTGCGGATGCAAAGGGGCCAAAGGGCTAGCGTAGCTTAGTGTGACCCTGCCTGCGCGCCGTGCTGGCGGTGGCGGGAGACGAAGCCGAGGATAATGCACATCACGAATACCACGGCATAGAGGCCGTTAGCGGTTTGCAGCGCTGCCAGCGGGCCGCTGGCGGCAACGATAGGACCGGTGACCACGAAGGTCAGCATCGTCCCGATAGTGCCGCAGGTGAGCACAAAGTTAACCAGCTTCGGTGAGGAGACTTTGGTCTGCTGCGAACCCAGGGTAATCAGCGAGGTGTAGATAGCGCTGGAGAAGAAGCCAAGGGTCAGGATAAACCACGGCATATGCTCCGGCGAACCGTTAATAAACAGGTACATCAGCACCGTTGCCAGGCCCGCCAGAACGGTAAGAATGCGCTGCAGGTCGAAGAAACGCAGGATGAAGCTGAATGACCACATACCTATCATGTACGACATCCAGAAATCGCTTACCAGCTTACCCGCGTCGCCAAGACTCATGCCCAGGCCCTTGGCATACTCCGGCACCCAGGAGATAAAGCCTAGCTGGCCAAGGATATAGCACAGCGCGGCGATGGACAGAAACAGTACGCCGATTCCCCATTTCTCTTTGACCACCGGCTGGCTGTCCTGCTGCGCTTTTTGACCCAGCACCGGGAATTCACAGCCGAAGGTCAGAACGAAGATGGCGACGTAAACCAGACCAATGCAGACATACACCCAGTACCACTCGATGCTGCGCGCCAGCAGATAGGCGGCAACCATCGGGAAAATCATTCCCGCCATGCTGAAGAAGGAGTCGGTGAACAGCAGGCGCGCGCCGCGCTGGCGGCCTTCATACATATGGGTTATCAGGAAGGTGCCGATCGACATGGTGATCCCGCTGACCAGACCCAGCACGAACATCGACGCGGAGAACAGGGTTAGGCTGTGGCCAAAGATCAGCCCGATTACCGCCAGTACCATCAGGATAAAGCCAAAGCGCAGCTGCGTTTTCAGCGGTACGATTTCCATCAGCCAGGCGTTGAGGAAGATAGAGATCAGGATCCCGGCATTGAGGAAAGTGAAGGTGTTGCTCATACTTGAAACGGGTACATGGAAGTAATCGGCGATATTGCCCATCACCATCCCGGTGACGATCACCAGCGCTCCGGTCAGGGCGTAGGAGAAGAAGCTGATCCATGTGAGCTTGATACGATTGCTGTTAGTCATGACTGGCCTGTGAATAGAAATGTAAAGCGCGTTGACTCTGCGCCAGGGCGGACAGATTTTATTCGTTCGGGTGATGTAAGCAAACGTTTATTATGAAATGTAGATCTTTTTGCATAGATTAGTGTGATGCAGGTCGCTTTTATAGATTGAGCCGATCGAAGTGCGCCTCGTTACAACTGTTTCAGCTACGTAAAATTAGGTAAAAGGCTGGCCCAGGATGCAAAGGCTCTTTAGAATCAATGCACTTGCTTTTTTTCAGCTCCGTTAAGGAATCTCGATGCTCAAATCAACTCTGGCGGCGGTGGTTGCCGTTTTCGCTATTTCCGCTTTCTCCCCGGCTATGGCAGCAAAGGGCGATCCTCATGTCTTGCTGACGACTTCTGCGGGAAATATTGAGCTGGAGTTAAATAGCCAGAAAGCACCGATTTCCGTCGATAACTTCCTGAAGTACGTGAACAGTGGCTTCTACAACAACACCACTTTTCACCGCGTAATTCCTGGCTTTATGGTGCAGGGCGGCGGCTTCAGCGAACAGATGCAGCAAAAGCAGCCGAACCCGCCAATCAAGAACGAAGCGGATAACGGCCTGCGTAACACCCGCGGCACCATCGCGATGGCGCGCACCGCCGATCAGGACAGCGCGACCAGCCAGTTCTTCATTAACATCGCCGACAACGCCTTCCTCGATCACGGACAGCGCGATTTTGGCTACGCGGTGTTTGGTAAAGTCGTCAAAGGAATGGACGTCGCCGACAAGATTTCCCAGGTCCAGACGCATAACGTTGGGCCGTACCAGAATGTACCGTCCAAACCCGTTGTGATCCTCTCCGCGAAGGTTCTGCCTTAAGCTCTTCCGCGCGCGGGCGGCCCACGCTCGCGCCGTTGTTTCGGCCTTTCTGCGTGACCCGAAATTGCTGCTTATACTTGTGGCACAGGGGACGACAAGAGAGGCGAGCATGCGTTTACTCACCGATAAGCAAAAATCCCGGCTCTGGGAACAGACTCGTAGCGTGAATTTTCAGGCCAGCCGTCGGCTGGAAGGCGCCGCTGTGCCTTTGGTGACGCTAAGCGCCGAAGAAGCGCTGGCACGCCTTGCTGAGCTAAGGGGACGTCATGAGCAGTAAATTTGGCGATGGCCGCGATCCCTATCTCTACCCCGTACTCGACGTATTGCGCAATCTTCCCGGTATTCGCCAGGCCCGGCGGCTCGAGCAGGTCATGCTGGAGATAACCTCCCTACGTGCGGCGACGATTCCCCTGGGGCCGCGCGGGCGCGGGCTGCCCTATCTCTGCGCAATTCACCATCAGCTCTACCAGGATATTTTTGCCTGGGCCGGACGGTTCAGGGAGATTGATATCTATCAGGGAGATACGCCTTTTTGTCATTTCGCATGGATTGAAAAGGAAGGTAACGCGCTGATGCGGGCTCTGGAAGAGGAGAACTATCTTAGCGGCCTCGACCGCAGCGCTTTTATTACGCGCCTGAGCTGGTACTACGGTGAAATCAATGTGCTACACCCTTTTCGCCTCGGCAGCGGGCTGGCGCAGCGTATTTTCTTTGAGCAACTGGCCATTCATGCCGGCTTTATTCTCGACTGGCGCGATATCGATCCCGAGGCGTGGAGCCGGGCTAATCAGCTGGGGGCCATGGGCGATCCGCAGCCGCTGGAAGCGATCTTTGCCAAAGTGGTAAGCGAAGCGTGAGAATCTGAGTAGAATAGCCCGGTTTTGTTTTTTCCGGAGCCGCTATGATCCTGCTTATCGACAACTATGATTCTTTCACCTGGAATTTGTACCAGTATTTTTGCGAGCTGGGGGCTGAGGTGCTGGTTAAGCGTAACGATGAGCTGACGCTGGAGGAGATCGCGACGCTGGCGCCGGAGAAAATCGTTATCTCACCCGGGCCCTGCACGCCCGACGAGTCGGGGATCTCCCTGGACGTTATCGGGCATTATGCCGGGAAGGTACCGCTGCTGGGCGTGTGCCTGGGGCATCAGGCTATCGCCCAGGTCTTCGGGGCGACCATCGTCCGCGCCGCCAAAGTCATGCACGGAAAAACCTCCCCCATCAGCCACGACGGACGCGGCGTGTTTCAGGGGTTAAACAACCCCCTCACCGTGACCCGCTACCACTCTCTGGTCATTGACCCGGATACCCTGCCCGACTGCTTCGCAGTGACGGCCCGCAGCGAGAGCGGAGAGATTATGGCCATTCGCCATCGTGAGTGGGATCTCGAGGGGGTGCAGTTTCACCCGGAAAGCATCCTCAGCGAGCAGGGGCATCAGCTGCTGGCAAACTTCCTCAAGCGGTGATTTGTAGTTGCCATTGACTGATTTTTTATGCATATTTTGTGATTATAATATCACTATCATCATGGCATAACGAAGAAGGATGGCATCACATGGCAACTGAGCAACCGGCAATTACCCGCGCCACGTTCGATGAGGTTATTTTGCCGATTTATGCACCGGCAGAATTTATTCCGGTAAAAGGTAAAGGTAGCCGCGTATGGGATCAGCAGGGCAAGGAGTACGTTGATTTTGCGGGCGGTATTGCCGTCACGGCGCTCGGTCATTGCCATCCGGCGCTGGTTGCGGCGCTGCATGAGCAGGGGGAAACGCTGTGGCATACCAGCAACGTTTTCACCAACGAACCGGCGCTGCGCCTGGGCCGCAAGCTGGTCGATGCCACCTTTGCCGACCGCGTGGTGTTTATGAACTCCGGCACTGAAGCCAACGAAACGGCATTCAAGCTGGCGCGCAACTACACGATCACCCGCCATAGCCCCTATAAAACCAAAATCATCGCCTTCCATAACGCTTTCCACGGCCGTTCGCTGTTTACGGTCTCCGTTGGCGGGCAGCCGAAATATTCTGACGGCTTCGGGCCGAAGCCGGCGGATATCATTCACGTACCGTTCAACGACCTGCACGCGGTAAAGGCGGTCATGGACGATCACACCTGCGCGGTGGTGGTTGAGCCGATTCAGGGCGAAGGCGGCGTGATGGCTGCGACCCCGGAGTTCCTCAAAGGGCTGCGTGAGCTTTGCGATCGGCATCAGGCGCTGCTGGTGTTTGATGAAGTGCAGTGCGGAATGGGGCGTACCGGTTCGCTGTTCGCCTATATGCATTACGGCGTGACGCCGGATATCCTGACCAGCGCGAAAGCGCTCGGCGGCGGTTTCCCCATTAGCGCCATGCTGACCACCCACGATATCGCCAGCGCGTTCCATGCCGGCTCCCACGGTTCAACCTACGGGGGTAATCCGCTCGCCTGCGCCGTCGCCGGTGCGGCGTTTGATTTGATTAATACACCTGAGGTACTGGACGGCGTCAACGCGAAGCGCGAACGCTTTGTGCAGCATCTGCAGCAGATTGACGCCCGCTTCGATCTGTTTAGCGATATTCGCGGTATGGGGCTGCTGATCGGTGCGGAGCTGAAGCCGCAGCATCACGGCCGGGCACGTGATTTCCTGTATGCCGCGGCGGAGGCGGGCGTTATGGTGCTCAATGCCGGGCCTGACGTGATGCGCTTTGTGCCTTCGCTGGTCATTGACGATAGCGATATTGACGAAGGAATGGCGCGCTTTGCACAGGCGGTACAGCGCGTACTTAGCGCTTAGTTGCGCGTAGCCAGATGCCGTGATGCGGACGCTGACGCCATGCCACCGACGAGATGGTGTGCATGGTGTTCAGATGATCGAGGATCCGCTGCAGGTGCTGCTCCATGGTGCTCAGCGGGCCGCGGGGCACGTCCGCATCCTGCGACTCCATGATATTCACCTCGCCGGCGCTACCCGGCCCGTCGGTATCCAGCCGCTGCTGGCAGCGCTGCAGCGCAATCTCACAGGATTCAAGATAGCGTCGGGCCAGATCCGGCGTCAGCATATTGTGCTCGCGGGCCAGCGTGGTCATGGCGTTGATATGTTCGACAATAAACTGGCTATGGGTGACCCATAGCTTCATATCGTCAAGATATTGCGAGTTAAAGCCGGGCTCCTGCATCGCCTGATTCAGCGAGTTATACAGCGAGTTGTGTGCCTGGTTGACGCGCATCCGCCGATAGGCCAGCGCCGGCGCCTGGTGATCGTCGCTGAGAATAAGGCGGATGGCCTCCTGGTCCGCCTCCAGCGCGTCGTGGGCGTTTTTACGCAGCAGGCCGCTTTGCCACTGTGGCCACAGCCATACCATCCCGCCGAAGGCAATCAGACACCCGATAAGCGTATCGATAAGCCTGGCGACAATAAACTGCTCGCCGTTAAGCGTCAGCAGCTGCAGGGTATAAACCGCCGTGACGGTAAAGCCCACCATCGCCCAGCCGTAGCTCTTGCGAATAATCAGATAGCTCAACAGCGTGATAATCAGCATCGCGGTCAGCGTATAGCCCTCCGGAACGTGAAAGTGCAGCGTCAGTCCGGCAATCACCAGGCCAGCGAGGGTCCCTGCCGCCCGGTGGACGATGCGGACCCGCGTTGCGCCGTAGCCGTTCTGGGTGACGAAAAGCACCGTCATCAGGATCCAGTAGGGTTTGGGCAGGTTTAGCGCACTGCCCATCAGGCTCGCGGCGGTGAGCATCACGCAGATCCGGGCGGCGTTGCGTAAAGCCGGTGATTTGTAAGAAAGATAGTTTTTCAGCGCAGGCAGCAGCGGCAGGCGCCGTTCCTTATCGGCCATCAGGTTACGTGGGTACAGCGGACGCTGGGTGCGCAGCACCCGGGCAAGGCGGCTGAAGTGCCATGCGCAGAATTGCCCGACCGGGTTGTCGGGGTGCTGAGAGGCAATCTTCTCCAGGGCGCCGATCTGCTTATCCATGTTAAAGCGCTGCGGATAGCGGTGGTACAGGATGTCATCCGCCAGTACCCTTAGCCGCGCGGCGACGGTTTGCGCATTCCAGCGGATTACCGCTTCCGCGTGGCTGCGTTCGACCAGCTTCTGCACCTCTTCCGGCTGATGCAGGCTGACGGAAATATGCTCCTGCAGATCGAGGGCAACCTGAAACGCCCGCAGCAGGCGCTTATGGTCGCTACGCTGATTGGCCGCCAGCATATGCATCTGCTGGTAGCACTGGGTGATCAGGTCGACGACCTTTTGCTGACGGGTCAGCAGCGGAGGCAGTGAGGTAGCCGGGTCGATATGCTGGGTCAGCAGGCTGTATTTGGCTTCACAATAGTTGGCCAGCTCCCGGTAGAGCAGGCTTAGCGATTCGCGCAGCGGCTGCTCGCGCCACAGCCAAAACCAGAACCAGTTGAATAGCCCGTACCACAGCGTGCCAAGCGCGTAGATCAGCAGCGGTTCCCAGACCGGCATATTGCCGGCGAGGCTCAGAGTAAAGATGGCGGCAATCAGCGAGGCGGGCAGCAGCCTCGCGTGCAGCGAGCTGATTTCTGCCGTGACGCCAAGGAGCAGGGTCAGGCCGCTGAGAATTAAAGGGAGCGGGATATCGTGCTGGAGCAGGAGCTGAACGATCAGGCTGCAGCCTGCAAAGAGCGAGCCGCCAATAATCAGGCGTTTAAAGAAGCGCTTATGCGGTGTATCAAGGCCGGCGACGTTGCAGCATGCGGGAACCAGCGAGAACAGCAGACCCTGCTGCAGATGGCCGAGAAGGAGGCCTATTGCGACCGGCAAACACAGCACCAGCGTTTGCCGCAGTGCGTAGTTGACTTCCGGGTGGTAAATCAGCCTGCGCCACATAGAGGGAAAACAAAAACGGCGTATTGCAGGAGCAACACGCCGTTTTATCAGCTTAACGCGTGCCGTAGACGACGATAGTTTTACCGTGTGCGGAGATCAGATTTTGATCTTCCAGCATCTTCAGAATACGGCCAACGGTTTCACGTGAACAGCCGACGATCTGACCGATTTCCTGACGGGTAATTTTGATTTGCATACCGTCCGGGTGGGTCATGGCGTCAGGTTGTTTTGCCAGGTTCAGCAACGTCTGGGCGATACGGCCGGTGACGTCGAGGAAGGCAAGGTTACCGACTTTCTCAGAGGTAACCTGCAGACGGCGGGCCATCTGCGACGAGAGACGCATCAGAATATCCGGGTTAACCTGGATCAGCTGACGGAATTTTTTATAGGAGATTTCGGCCACTTCACATGCGGTTTTCGCACGTACCCAGGCGCTACGCTCCTGGCCTTCTTCGAACAAGCCTAATTCACCGATGAAATCGCCCTGGTTGAGGTAAGAGAGAATCATCTCTTTGCCTTCTTCATCCTTGATGAGCACAGCCACAGAGCCTTTGACGATGTAGTACAACGTTTCTGCTTTTTCACCCTGGTGGATCAGCGTGCTTTTAGATGGGTACTTATGAATGTGGCAATGAGACAAGAACCATTCGAGGGTAGGGTCTGTTTGCGGTTTGCCAAGCACCATGCGCGGTTATCCTCTGTTATAAGCTATCTCCGGGTGCCGACACTACACGGCATCCGGGCATGCAATCGTATTGTTTCCCTATGCCTGGGAAGCTGGCTGGTGATTTTTCTTCAGCCTGTAATGTGAATTCCTCTGCATACATGCAGTACATCAATGTAATACTGTAGCATCCTGACTGTTTTAGCATAGCTTTTGCCGCGTGTCTCCTGGTGTCTCGCTTCAGCATGATGCAGGTCGCCTTCCGTTGCGAGATTTGTTATGTACGCGTAATCTGTCAGGAAAATTGCAACCTTGGAGTTAAATTTTATGCAAGCTCGTGTGAAATGGGTGGAAGGGTTAACCTTCATCGGTGAGTCGGCTTCCGGCCACCAGATTTTGATGGACGGTAACTCCGGGGATAAGGCGCCGAGCCCGATGGAAATGGTGCTGATGGCCGCCGGCGGCTGTAGCGCCATCGACGTGGTCTCAATTTTGCAGAAAGGACGTCACGATGTGACCAACTGTGAGGTGAAGCTGACCTCAGAGCGTCGGGAAGAGGCGCCGCGCCTGTTTACCCACATCAACCTGCACTTTATCGTGACCGGCCGCGAGCTGAAGGATGCGGTCGTTTCGCGAGCGGTAGACCTGTCGGCGGAGAAATACTGCTCGGTGGCGCTGATGCTGCAAAAAGCGGTAAATATCACGCATTCGTACGAAGTTATCGAGGGCTAAGCCGGAAGGCCAGCCCGTGGCCCCGGTTTGCGTCGTGCAGCCGGGGTGTTTACCGGCTTAACCGATCTTTTTCCCCGCCATCAGCCGCTCAACCAGCGGTGCCATGATCAGCTCCATCGCCAGCCCCATTTTGCCGCCCGGTACCACCAGCGTATTGATATGCGAGATAAACGACCCTTGCAGCATCGCCAGCAGCCACGGGAAGTCGATATCCTGCAGGTTGCGGAAGTGGATCACCACAAAGCTTTCATCCAGCGAGGGAATACCTTTAGCGGCGAAGGGGTTTGACGTATCAACGGTAGGAACCCGCTGGAAGTTGATATGGGTACGCGAGAACTGCGGGGTGATGAAGTTAATATAATCTTCCATTGAGCGGACGACCGAATCCATCACCGCTTCGCGAGAGTGCCCGCGCTCGCTGGTATCGCGGATGAGCTTCTGGATCCACTCCAGGTTGACGATGGGCACGACGCCCACCAGCAGGTCGACATTGTGCGCCACGTTGTGCTGCGGGGTGACAACGCCGCCGTGCAGCCCTTCGTAAAACAGGACGTCGGTCGGCTCCGGCAGCGGCTGCCAGGGCGTGAAGGTGCCCGGCACCTGATTCCACGGCACGGCCTCGTCATAGGTATGCAGATATTTTCTCGACTGGCCGGTTCCGCTGCGTCCGTACTCGAGGAAGGTGTTTTCCAGCAGGCCGAAGTCGTTTGCTTCCGGGCCAAAATAGCTGATGTGCTTCCCCTGATCCCGCGCTTTGCGGATCGCCATGTCCATTTCCGGGCGGGTGTAGCGATGGAAGCTATCGCCCTCGACTTCGGCGGCACGCAGGTTCAGCTGGGCGAAGATTTTGCGAAAGGCGAGGCTGGTGGTGGTGGTTCCCGCGCCGCTGGAGCCCGTGACGGCAATCACCGGATGTTTGGCAGACATATCAACTCCCAGATTAAACGATGGTGTGGCGCCGCCTTAGCCGTGGAACTGCTTGCGGGGCATGATGTTGACCGTCTCGTGCAGCTCTGACCACACCAGTACGGCTTCTCCGCTTTTCAGCTGCTGTTTTACATCGGCGACCTTATCGGCCAGCGAGCGTTCATGTTCACCATAATCGGTGCCTTCGCGCAACACAAAGGTTTCAATCAGGTTATCCAGCGTTTCGGGACCCAGATCCTGCCAGGGAATAATCATTTTTTTCCTTCCAGCCAGCGCGTTAGCCAGTCCGGGATCCGTCTTTCCAGCCACATCTCCGGCCTGCGCAGCGTGCCGCCGACAAACCCGACGTGCCCGCCCTGTTCGGTCAGCTGATACTCGACGTTGGCCGGCAGCTGCTCCTGCGGCGGAATGGAATGATGGTCCATGAACGGATCGTCTTTCGCGTGAATGATCAGCGTGGGTTTCGTGATATCGCTCAGACGCGGCATCGCGCTGCACTGGCGATAGTAGTCCAGCGCATCGGCAAAGCCGTGAATTTTGGCGGTGATGGTATCGTCAAACTCGCGAATGCGCCGCATGCCTTTGAGCTGGCGTAAATCAACCGGCAGAGAGCCCGGGTAGGCTTTCAGCTTGCGCGCGGCGTTCGCTTTTAACAGGTTCAGCAGATAGCGCTGGTAGACGCGGGAGAAGCCTTTATCCATATGGTAGCTGCAGGCCTCCAGCATGAACGGGGCCGACACGATGACCGCCGCGTCGAGCGGGACGCTGTCGCCCTCGTTTGCCAGCAGGCAGCCGAGCATATTGCCGCCCAGCGAATAGCCGACGGCGGCCGTGGGCGCGGGACCAAATTCGCGCTGCAGCCAGCGCAGGAACCAGGTGCCGTCTTCCGTCTCTCCGGAGTGGTAGATGCGGTTATTACGGTTAGGCTCGCCGCTACAGCCGCGGAAATGCATCACCACGCCGAGCCAGCCGCGCTGCATTGCCGCGTGGATCAGACCGTGAGCGTAAGGGCTGTGCAGGCTTCCTTCCAGACCGTGAAAAACCACCAGCCGCGGCTTATGGCGGGCTGATTCGGGATCTTCGCTCCAGGCCAAATCGATAAAATCACCGTCGGGGAGTTCAAGGCGCTGCCAGTGTGGAGTAAAGCCCAGTTTGCGGCGGATCAGTCGCGGCAGCATGGTTTGCAGATGACGATTGCCCACGCCGCGCATCGGGTGAAACTCGCGCGAGTCGTCTTCGGGGGGCGTCATTTCTGTAGGGGTGATTTCAACCATAGCACCAGAGCAATTAATAAACTTATAAACACTATACCGCGCATGAAGTGCGCAGGTTAGCCAATATGTGATCTTATGGCCAGCTGGTGGAGATTACGCGAAAAAGAGCGGGCGCTATAGGGCCTTTTGTGGCATGAAGAGTGGCCCCGAAAGCTCATTGCCAGTGAACCGTCGAGGCCGCGCGCTCGGCCCGCAGGACTTAGCCTTCCTGCAGCATCTGCTCCAGCTGTTCCTGCGCCTCCAGCCAGGCCATTTCGCACTCTTCCAGACCCGATTTGGCACTGGCCTGCTGCTGCAGGCAGGCGGTCAGGTCCGCTTTGCGGGATGCGTCATACAGGCCGCTGTCGCCCAGTTTCTCTTCCGCCTGCGCGAGCTGGGCGTTGAGCTTATCCATCTCTTTCTCAAGACGGGTAATCTCTTTACGCAATGGCTGAGTCAGGGTGCGCAGCTCCGCTTCCCGGCGCTTTTGGTCTTTGCGGGACTGGGCGCTGTTGCCGTTATCTTTGATTGCGTCAGACGACTGGCTCTCCTGCTTCTGCGAGTCGCTCAGCCACTGCTGGTAATCTTCCAGATCGCCGTCGAACTGCTCAACCTTGCCGTCGTGGACCAGATAGAGATCGTCGGTGGTCGAACGGATCAGGTGGCGATCGTGCGAAACCACTACCAGCGCGCCTTCGAAATCAATCAGCGCTTCGGTTAAAGCCTGGCGCATATCGAGGTCAAGGTGGTTAGTCGGTTCATCGAGCAGCAGAAGATTAGGGCGCTGCCAGACGATCAGCGCCAGCACCAGGCGCGCTTTTTCGCCGCCGGAGAAGCGCTGGGTTGCTTCGTTGACCTTATCGCTCTGGAAACCGAAGCCGCCGAGATAGTCGCGCAGCTTCTGCTCCAGCTCCTGCGGCGCCAGGCGAGCCAGGTGCTGCAGCGGTGATTCATCCGCCCGCAGGAACTCCAGCTGATGCTGAGCGAAGTAGCCCAGCTTAATCCCTTTTGCCAGCCCCACTTCGCCCTGCAGCGGCTGCAGCTCGCCGGCCAGGAGCTTGATGAGCGTCGATTTACCGGCGCCGTTGCGTCCCAGCAGGCCGATGCGTGAGCCGGGAACCAAATTCAGTTTGATCGAGTCGAGGATAATGCGTTCACCGTAGCCGGCGCTGACTTTTTCCATCTTCAGCAGCGGGTTGGGCAGGCTTTCCGGCGCGCGGAAGCTAAAGTGGAACGGGTTATCGACGTGGGCCGGGGCGATAAGCTCCATGCGCTCCAGCATTTTAATGCGGCTCTGGGCCTGCTTCGCCTTGGTGGCCTTGGCGCGGAAGCGATCGATATAGCTTTGCAGATGGGCGACGCGCAGCTGCTGGCTTTCATACATCGACTGCTGCTGCGACAGACGGGTGGCGCGCTGTATTTCGAACGAGCTGTAGTTGCCGGTGTACTCGAACATGTTTTGCTGTTCGATATGCATAATTTTATCGACGATCGGATCGAGAAAATCGCGATCGTGCGAGATAAGGATCAGCGTGCCGGTATAGCTTTTGAGCCACTTTTCCAGCCAGATCACCGCATCGAGATCGAGGTGGTTAGTCGGTTCATCCAGCAGCAGCAGGTCGGAGCGGCAAATCAGCGCCTGCGCCAGGTTCAGGCGCATACGCCAGCCGCCGGAGAAGTCGCTCACCGGGCGCTCCAGCTGTTCGTTGCTGAAGCCCAGGCCGTGCAGCAGGCTCGAGGCGCGTGAGCGGATCGTCCAGGCGTCAATGGCATCCAGCTTGCCGTGAACCGTCGCAATGGCGTGACCGTCGTTGCGCTCGTTGGCCTGATTTAAATCGGCCTCGAGCTGGCGATATTCCCGATCGCCGTCAATAACATAATCAATGGCCGGCTGCGCCAGAGCAGGGGTTTCCTGATTAACCCACGCCAGCTGCCAGTTACCCGGAAAGGTCATACTGCCGCCGTCGGCGCTAATCTCGTTTTTCAAAAGCGATAGCAGCGTGGATTTACCGCAGCCGTTTTTGCCCACCAGACCGACCTTCTGGCCCGGGTTGATGGTAGCGGTGGCGTTGTCCAGCAGGACGCGTACGCCGCGACGAATTTGTAACGAGGAGAAAACAATCATAAGGCGCCGTATGTTCAGACTATGTTAATTTGTCATTATGATAATGTAATGTGGTAGCAAATAGCTCCACCGGGCCGCAATGGTAGCCCAAAATGAAGACGATACACAAAGTCATTCTGGTTGCGTTGAGGCGCAGCCGTTGTTCAGGCCACTACAAGACGTTGGGAGGGGAATGATGTCTCAGACAGCGAAGGTTTTGCTGCTGTATGCCCACCCAGAATCTCAGGATTCCGTGGCTAACCGGGTTTTGCTTGAACCGGCCTTACAGTTGCCGAACGTCACCGTGCACGATCTTTACGCACACTATCCCGATTTTTTTATCGATATTGCCTGGGAGCAGGATCTCCTGCGTCAGCATGAGGTGATTGTTTTCCAGCATCCGCTCTATACGTGGAGCTGCCCGGCGCTGCTAAAAGAGTGGCTGGACAGAGTGCTGAGCCGCGGTTTTGCCAGCGGTGCCGGGGGGAATCAGCTGGCGGGAAAGTACTGGCGTAGCGTGATCACCACCGGCGAGCCGGAAAGCGCCTACCGTCGCGACGCTAACCGCTATCCAATGAACGATATTCTCCGACCTTTCGAACTGACCGCCGGCATGTGCCGGATGCACTGGATGAGCCCGATTATTGTCTACTGGGCCCGTCGGCAATCGCCCGCCGATCTGAAAAGCCATGCGCGCGCTTATCGTGACTGGTTGGCCAACCCCATCGCGTCAGGAGGAGTCATAAATGGAGGGAGCTGATCTGCTTTTGGCTGGCGTGCTGTTTCTGTTCGCCGCCGTTGTCGCGGTACCGCTGGCCGCCCGGCTGGGCATTGGTGCGGTACTCGGCTATCTGCTCGCCGGGATCGCCATTGGCCCGTGGGGGCTGGGGTTCATCAGCGACGTCGATGAAATCCTTCATTTCTCCGAGCTGGGCGTGGTGTTCCTGATGTTTATCATCGGGCTCGAGCTCAACCCGTCGAAGCTCTGGCGCCTGAGAAGCTCCATCTTTGGCGTTGGGGCGGCCCAGGTTTTATGCAGCGCGGCAATCCTCGGCGGCCTGCTGATGGTCACCGGATTCACGTGGCAGGCGGCGGTTGTCGGTGGGATTGGCTTAGCGATGTCCTCTACGGCGATGGCGCTGCAGCTGATGCGCGAGAAGGGGATGAGCCGCAGTGAGTCCGGCCAGCTGGGATTCTCCGTTCTGCTGTTTCAGGATTTGGCGGTGATCCCCGCGCTGGCGCTGGTGCCGCTGCTGGCCGGCTCCGGCGACGATCGCTTTGATTGGGTGACGATAGGGATGAAGGTGCTGGCCTTTGCCGGCATGCTGATCGGCGGCCGCTTTTTGCTGCGGCCGGTGTTCCGCTTTATCGCGGCCTCCGGCGTGCGGGAGGTTTTTACCGCCGCGACGCTGCTGCTGGTGTTGGGTTCGGCGCTGTTTATGGATGCGCTCGGCCTGTCGATGGCGCTGGGAACCTTCATCGCCGGGGTGCTGCTGGCCGAAAGCGAATATCGCCACGAGCTGGAAATCGCCATTGAGCCTTTTAAAGGTCTTCTGCTCGGCCTGTTCTTTATCTCCGTTGGCATGGCGCTGAATCTGGGCGTTCTCTACACCCATCTGCTGTGGGTCGCCGCCAGCGTCGCGGCGCTGGTGATGGTGAAAGCGCTCGTGCTGTACGTTCTGGCGCGGGTGTACGGCCTTCGCAGCTCGGAGCGGATGCAGTTTGCCGGAGTCCTGAGCCAGGGCGGGGAGTTTGCCTTTGTGCTGTTCTCGTTACCGGCTTCGCTGCGGCTGTTCGAAAATGACCAGATGGCGCTGCTGCTGGTCACGGTTACGCTGTCGATGATGACCACGCCACTGCTGATGACCCTGATAGATTACGTGCTCTCCCGACGCTTTAACCAGCCGGAGGAAGAGGACGAAGCGCCGTGGGTTGAGGATGATAAACCGCAGGTGATTATCGTCGGCTTCGGCCGCTTTGGGCAGGTCATTGGCCGTCTGCTGATGGCCAACAAAATGCGCATTACCGTGCTTGAGCGCGACATCAGCGCGGTGAACCTGATGCGTAAATATGGCTATAAGGTTTACTTCGGCGATGCGACGCAGCTGGAGCTGCTGCGCTCGGCGGGAGCGGAGGACGCGCAGTCAATCGTGATTACCTGCAACGAGCCGGAAGATACCATGAAGCTGGTTGAGATGTGTCAGCAGCACTTTCCGCATCTGCACATTCTGGCGCGAGCGCGGGGCCGTGTTGAAGCCCATGAGCTGCTGCAGGCCGGGGTGGCGCAGTTCTCGCGCGAAACCTTCTCCAGCGCGCTGGAGCTGGGGCGCAAGGCGCTGGTCAGCGTCGGA
Source organism: Klebsiella sp. BIGb0132 (assembly GCF_024810075.1). Lineage (NCBI taxonomy): Bacteria > Pseudomonadati > Pseudomonadota > Gammaproteobacteria > Enterobacterales > Enterobacteriaceae > Klebsiella > Klebsiella sp. BIGb0132. The sequence continues at coordinate 96,747 of NZ_JANUDW010000012.1, forward strand.
ATGCATCCACATCAGGCGCAGCGCGCGCAGCTGCACTTCCGTCGTCTGGATATGCGAATGCTGCGAGAGTTAATGCCGGTACATACTGATACTCTGCAGATATCGCGCGTGCGGGAAGCGCGGCGGGAGCTGGAGGAGATTTTTCAGCGTGAAATGCAGAAAGAGAGCAGGCAGCTTGACGGCTGGGATGAGTTTGAATAAAGGGTAAATCATTATGGCAGTGCGTAAACGTTTTATCGCCGGGGCAAAATGCCCGGCGTGCCAGGCCCAGGATTCTCTGGCAATGTGGCGGGAAAATAATGTCGATATTGTTGAGTGTGTTAAGTGCGGACACCAGATGCGCGAGGCGGATAAAGAGGCCCGCGAGCACGTACGTAAAGACGAACAAGTGATCGGCATTTTTCATCCGGACTAGCGTTATCTGTCGCCTTTTTTTAAGCTAGAGGGTACACGGCTGCAGAATTCCGCTACAATCTGCGCCACTATTCTTCCCATGCTCAGGAGATATCATGAAAGTAGCAAAAGACCTGGTGGTCAGCCTGGCCTATCAGGTACGTACAGAAGACGGTGTGTTGGTTGATGAGTCTCCGGTAAGCGCGCCGCTGGACTACCTGCATGGTCACGGCTCCCTGATTTCCGGCCTGGAAACTGCGCTGGATGGTCATGAAGTGGGCGACAAATTTGACGTTGCTGTCGGCGCGAACGATGCGTACGGCCAGTACGACGAAAACCTGGTTCAGCGCGTTCCTAAAGACGTCTTCATGGGCGTTGATGAGCTGCAGGTTGGCATGCGTTTCCTGGCGGAAACCGATCAGGGTCCGGTACCGGTTGAAATTACCGAAGTTGACGACGAGCACGTAGTTGTTGACGGTAACCACATGCTGGCTGGCCAAAACCTGAAGTTCAACGTTGAAGTTGTGGCGATTCGTGAAGCAACAGCTGAAGAGCTGGAGCACGGTCACGTACACGGCGCGAATGGTCACGATCACGACCATGACCACGATCATGACGGATGCTGCGGTGGCCACGGTCACAGCCATGACCACGACCACGGTCACGAACATGGCAAAGGCGGCTGTGGCGGTAACGGCGGCTGCGGCTGTCACTAAGACCTGTCGTCTTACAAGCCGCAGGCGCGTTGGCTAGCGCTGCCGGCTATAAAAAAGCGGGGAAACCCGCTTTTTTTACGCCTCAATAATGTGGAGGCGGCGTCTCTTCAGACTGCGATGCGATATACGATGACTGCGTCGCCTTCAGCTTTTCTACCATCAGACGCATATGTTCACGCATCTTTGCCATTTCGATCTCATGGGCGGTAACGGTCTTGTTGAGGTCTTCAATGGTGATTTCCTGATACGCCAGCCGGCTTTCCAGCTCCGCCAGGCGAGTCTCCAGTTTGCTATCGTGCATGAGTAACCTCTTCTGTCTTATCTCGCGGGCGGATTCTACTGAATTTTCAGCATTCGTGCAGCATCGTAACGCCCGACAGGAAACTAATTCATACAAAAATAGTCTGAAAAGAGGCGATATTCAGGTACGTCCGTATGTAGATTTGTCCTGCAACGTTCTATAGTACATTTTTTGCTTTTTACGCTAACCCTGGGGTGAGATGCCCCGGCCCTGGAGAAATGGATGAAATCACTGTTTAAAGTAACGCTGCTGGCGACCACGATGGCCGTCGCGCTGAATGCACCGCTGACCTTTGCTGCGGATACCGCTGCAAAGACGGCACCTGCAACGGAAAGCAAATCGGCATTTAAGAATGACGATCAGAAATCTGCTTATGCGCTGGGTGCATCGCTGGGACGTTACATGGAAAACTCCCTGAAAGAACAAGAAAAACTGGGCATTAAACTGGATAAAGATCAGCTGATCGCTGGCGTGCAGGACGCATTTGCCGATAAGAGCAAACTCTCCGATCAGGAAATCGAACAGACTCTGCAAGCGTTTGAAACTCGTGTGAAAACCGCTGCTCAGCAAAAAATGGAAAAAGATGCATCTGAGAACGATGCTAAAGGTAAAGCCTATCGCGACACCTTCGCTAAAGAGAAGGGCGTGAAAACCTCTAAATCCGGCCTGCTGTATAAAGTCGAGAAAGCCGGTACCGGTGACGCACCGAAAGACAGCGATACCGTGGTTGTGAACTACAAAGGGACGCTGATCGACGGTAAAGAGTTCGATAACTCCTACACCCGCGGCGAGCCGCTCTCTTTCCGTCTGGACGGCGTGATCCCGGGCTGGACTGAAGGCCTGAAGAACATTAAGAAAGGCGGTAAAATCCAGCTGGTCATCCCACCGGATCTGGCATACGGCAAAACCGGCGTTCCGGGTATCCCGGCTAACTCTACTCTGGTCTTCGACGTAGAGCTGCTGGATATCAAACCGGCTCCGAAAGCGGATGCGAAGCCTGAAGCTGCCGCTGACGCAAAAGCGGATGCAGCAAGCGCAGACGCTAAGAAGTAATGGAATTGACGCCGCCGCCCTCAAAGGCGGCGGCTTTTTTATTTGGGGCAGATATAATTAAAACTGGAAAGTGCCTCAAGCGCTGTATTACTTTAGATAGCTTAATCTTATTAATGACGATGAGCCTGCCCTGACAAGCTACACCTCATCCTTCAAGCTGCCTCTGAGCTGGCTGCATTTGCTGACTCCAGCCTCTTACTGGATTCGGTCCTGGGTATCGATAAGAGACAACCTTGTCTCTTACAAGAGCCAGCCTTCGGCTGGTCAAATTCGCTGTTGACGAATTTGTCTCAGATTTGCCGCCGCGGCGTACCTTGAACGGTTTTGTGTAAAAAATGACAGGCTCCTGAAAAGGAGTGCTTTTTTTCATGTCCAGGTCGCTTTTAACCAACGAAACCAGCGAGCTTGACCTGCTGGATCAACGTCCTTTCGACCAGACCGACTTCGATATCCTAAAATCCTATGAAGCGGTGGTGGACGGGTTAGCGATGCTCATTGGTTCCCACTGTGAAATCGTGCTGCATTCTTTACAGGATCTGAAATGTTCCGCCATTCGCATCGCCAACGGTGAACATACCGGTCGTCAAATCGGCTCGCCAATCACTGACCTGGCGCTGCGTATGCTGCACGATATGACTGGAGCTGATAGCAGCGTTTCCAAATGCTATTTTACTCGCGCTAAAAGCGGAGTGCTGATGAAGTCGGTGACGATTGCGATACGCAACCGCGAGCACCGGGTGATCGGCCTTTTGTGCATTAACATGAACCTCGATGTCCCGTTCTCCCAGATTATGAGCACTTTTATTCCGCCGGAAACGCCGGAAGTGAACTCGCAGGTCAACTTTGCCTCATCGGTTGACGATCTGGTCGCGCAAACCCTCGAGTTTACGATTGAAGAAGTGAACGCCGATCGCAACGTTTCCAATAACGCCAAAAATCGTCAGATCGTCCTGAATCTTTACGAGAAAGGGATCTTTGATATCAAGGATGCTATCAACCAGGTTGCCGATCGCCTGAATATCTCGAAGCACACGGTGTATCTCTATATCCGCCAGTTCAAAAGCGGTGATTTCCAGGGGCTGGATAAGTAATGCGTTTTGCCATTACGGTGACGGGCCCGGCCTACGGTACGCAGCAGGCCAGCAGCGCCTGGCAGTTTGCGCAGGCCGTGCTGGAGGAGGGGCATGAGCTGATTTGCGTCTTTTTCTATCGCGAAGGCGTCTATAACGCAAACCAGCTGACCGCTCCCGCCAGCGATGAGTTTGACCTCGTGCGTGCATGGCAAACATTACACGAAGCTCATGCAGTCTCGCTGCATATCTGCGTTGCGGCGGCGCTGCGACGCGGCGTAACGGACGAACATGAAGCGCAGCAGCTTGGTTTGTCTGCGTCTAATCTGCAACCTGGATTCACGCTCAGCGGCCTTGGGGCGCTGGCGGAAGCTGCATTAACCTGCGATCGGATGGTGCAGTTCTGATGAAACGCGTTGCCTTTGTTTTTTCCTCCGCGCCTCATGGCTCCGCGTCCGGCCGGGAAGGCCTGGATGCGCTGCTTGCGACCTCAGCGCTGAGCGATGAGCTCGGCGTTTTCTTTATCGGCGACGGCGTGTTTCAGCTACTGCCGGAGCAGCGGCCAGGCGCCATTCTGGCCCGCGACTATATCGCAACCTTTAAGCTCCTCTCCCTGTACGATATCGAACAGTGCTGGATGTGCGCCGCTTCTGCCCGCGAGCGCGGCCTGTCGCCCTCCACGCGGTGGGTCATAGATGGCGAGTGGCTGGAGCCAGAGGCGCTGCGTGCCCGACTCGATGATTTCAACGTGATACTGCGCTTCTGAGGCCACTATGCTCCACACTCTCAGCGTTTCCCCATGGCATACCGATCTGGCAGCGATGCTGCGTCTGGTAAAGGATGGCGACGATCTGCTGCTGCTTTCCGATGGCGTCATCGCGGCAGCCGACGGCGGGCGCTACCTTGAAATCCTGCTTTCCGCCCCCATAACCATCCATGCGCTGCAGGATGATATTGAAGCCCGCGGCCTGACCGGGCAAATTGCGGGCAGTGTCATCAGGGTTGGCTATACTGACTTCGTCAGACTTGTGCTCAAACACCCTGGACAGTTGGCCTGGTAATGGCAGGATTGTTGTATATTTCTTGACACCTTTTCGGCACCGCCCTAGAATTCTGCGTCCTCATATTATCTGAGGCGATTTATTACATGTTTACGAAGCAAAAGCTAAAACCAGGAGCTATTTAATGGCAACAATTAACCAGCTGGTACGCAAACCACGCGCACGCAAAGTTGCAAAGAGCAACGTGCCTGCACTGGAAGCCTGCCCGCAGAAACGTGGCGTATGTACTCGCGTATATACTACCACTCCTAAAAAACCAAACTCCGCACTGCGTAAAGTATGCCGTGTGCGTTTGACCAACGGTTTTGAAGTGACTTCCTACATCGGTGGTGAAGGTCACAACCTGCAGGAACACTCCGTGATCCTGATCCGTGGCGGTCGTGTAAAAGACCTTCCGGGTGTTCGTTACCACACCGTTCGTGGTGCGCTTGACTGCTCCGGCGTTAAAGACCGTAAGCAATCTCGCTCCAAATATGGCGTGAAACGTCCTAAGGCTTAATGGTTCTCCGTTAAGTAAGGCCAAACTGTTTTACCTTAATGTCAAACTAAACTCTTAGAGTTTTGGACAATCCTGAATTAACAACGGAGTATTCCCATGCCACGTCGTCGCGTCATTGGTCAGCGTAAAATTCTTCCGGATCCTAAGTTCGGATCAGAACTGCTGGCAAAATTTGTAAATATCCTGATGGTAGATGGTAAAAAATCTACTGCAGAAGCTATCGTATACAGCGCGCTGGAGACCCTGGCTCAGCGTTCTGGTAAAAATGAACTGGAAGCTTTCGAAGTCGCTCTCGACAACGTTCGCCCGACTGTAGAAGTTAAGTCCCGCCGCGTTGGTGGTTCTACTTATCAGGTTCCAGTTGAAGTCCGTCCGGTTCGTCGTAATGCTCTGGCAATGCGTTGGATCGTTGAAGCTGCTCGTAAACGTGGTGATAAATCCATGGCTCTGCGTCTGGCGAACGAACTTTCTGATGCTGCAGACAACAAAGGTACTGCAGTTAAGAAACGTGAAGACGTACACCGCATGGCAGAAGCCAACAAGGCGTTCGCTCACTACCGTTGGTAATCCCTTCGGAGTCATAGTCACCAGACGGGCGCTTCAGGTAAGTCGCCCGTTTTGGATAACTTAACTGAACGCCTAAAGAAACAAACGAGGAATCAAATGGCTCGTAAAACACCCATTGAGCGCTACCGTAACATTGGTATCAGCGCTCATATCGACGCCGGTAAGACAACAACTACCGAACGTGTTCTGTTCTACACTGGTGTAAACCACAAAATCGGTGAAGTTCATGATGGCGCAGCCACCATGGACTGGATGGAGCAGGAGCAGGAACGTGGTATTACCATCACGTCCGCTGCGACTACCTGTTTCTGGTCAGGAATGGCTAAACAGTTCGAACCACACCACATCAACATCATCGACACCCCAGGGCACGTTGACTTCACTATCGAAGTAGAACGTTCTATGCGTGTTCTTGATGGTGCGGTAATGGTTTACTGTGCTGTTGGTGGTGTTCAGCCACAGTCTGAAACCGTATGGCGTCAGGCAAACAAATATAAAGTTCCACGTATCGCGTTCGTTAACAAAATGGACCGTATGGGTGCTAACTTCCTGAAAGTTGTTGATCAGATTGAAAAGCGTCTGGGCGCGAACCCGGTCCCTCTGCAGCTGGCTATCGGCGCAGAAGAGAAATTCACCGGTGTTGTTGACCTGGTGAAAATGAAAGCTATCAACTGGAACGAAGCCGATCAGGGCGTGACCTTCGAATACGAAGAGATCCCGGCTGATATGCAGGAACTGGCTGAAGAATGGCGCCAGAAACTGGTTGAAGCCGCTGCTGAAGGTTCTGACGAACTGATGGAGAAATTCTTTGGTGGCGAAGAGCTGACTGAAGAAGAGATCAAAACTTCTCTGCGTAAGCGCGTACTTAACAACGAAATTATCCTGGTTACCTGTGGTTCTGCATTTAAGAACAAAGGTGTTCAGGCGATGCTGGATGCGGTTGTTGAATACCTGCCAGCGCCGACTGATGTTACTGCGATTAACGGTATCCTGGACGACGGTAAAGACACTCCGGCAGTTCGTCACTCTGATGACAACGAGCCGTTTGCTGCGCTGGCGTTCAAAATTGCTACCGACCCGTTTGTTGGTAACCTGACCTTCTTCCGCGTTTACTCTGGCGTTGTTAACTCTGGCGACACCGTGTTCAACCCGGTGAAATCAGCGCGTGAGCGTCTGGGCCGTATCGTACAGATGCACGCCAACAAACGTGAAGAGATCAAAGAAGTTCGTGCGGGCGACATCGCTGCAGCGATTGGTCTGAAAGAAGTGACTACCGGTGACACCCTGTGTGACCAGGATAATGTAATTATCCTGGAGCGTATGGAGTTCCCGGAGCCGGTAATCTCGATCGCCGTTGAACCAAAAACCAAAGCTGACCAGGAAAAAATGGGTCTGGCTCTGGGCCGTCTGGCTAAAGAAGACCCGTCATTCCGCGTATGGACTGACGAAGAAACTAACCAGACTATTATCGCCGGTATGGGTGAGCTGCACCTCGACATCATCGTTGACCGTATGAAGCGTGAATTCAACGTTGAAGCGAACGTCGGTAAACCTCAGGTTGCTTACCGCGAAGCGATTCGCTCTAAAGTTACCGATATCGAAGGTAAACATGCTAAGCAGTCTGGTGGTCGCGGTCAGTATGGTCACGTTGTGATCGACATGTACCCACTGGAGCCGGGCTCAAATCCGAAAGGATACGAGTTCATCAACGACATCAAAGGTGGTGTAATTCCTGGTGAATACATCCCTGCCGTTGATAAAGGTATTCAGGAACAGCTGAAAGCTGGTCCGCTGGCAGGTTACCCGGTAGTTGATCTCGGCGTGCGTCTGCACTTCGGTTCTTACCATGACGTTGACTCCTCCGAGCTGGCGTTTAAACTGGCCGCTTCTATTGCCTTCAAAGATGGCTTTAAGAAAGCGAAACCAGTTCTGCTTGAGCCGATCATGAAGGTTGAAGTAGAGACTCCGGAAGAGAACACTGGTGACGTCATCGGTGACCTTAGCCGTCGTCGTGGTATGCTGCGTGGTCAAGAATCCAACGTTACTGGCGTTGTGATTCACGCTGAAGTTCCGCTGTCTGAAATGTTCGGATATGCAACTCAGCTGCGTTCTCTGACCAAAGGTCGTGCTTCTTACTCCATGGAGTTCCTGAAGTATGATGACGCACCGAACAACGTTGCTCAGGCCGTAATCGAAGCCCGTGGTAAATAAGCCGTAGGGTTAAACCAAAATCCCGTGCTCTCTCCTGAAGGGGAGAGCGCTATAGTAAGGAATATAGCCGTGTCTAAAGAAAAATTTGAACGTACAAAACCGCACGTCAACGTCGGTACTATCGGCCACGTTGACCATGGTAAAACTACTCTGACCGCTGCAATCACTACCGTTCTGGCTAAAACCTACGGTGGTTCTGCTCGTGCATTCGACCAGATCGATAACGCACCGGAAGAAAAAGCTCGTGGTATCACCATCAACACTTCCCACGTTGAATATGACACCCCGACTCGCCACTACGCACACGTAGACTGCCCGGGCCACGCCGACTATGTTAAAAACATGATCACCGGTGCTGCTCAGATGGATGGCGCGATCCTGGTTGTTGCTGCGACTGACGGCCCGATGCCGCAGACTCGTGAGCACATCCTGCTGGGTCGTCAGGTAGGCGTTCCGTACATCATCGTGTTCCTGAACAAATGCGACATGGTTGATGACGAAGAGCTGCTGGAACTGGTTGAGATGGAAGTTCGTGAACTGCTGTCTCAGTACGATTTCCCGGGCGACGACACTCCGATCATCCGCGGTTCTGCTCTGAAAGCGCTGGAAGGCGAAGCAGAGTGGGAAGCTAAGATCGTTGAACTGGCTGGCTACCTGGATTCTTACATCCCGGAACCAGAACGTGCTATCGACAAGCCGTTCCTGCTGCCTATCGAAGACGTATTCTCCATCTCCGGCCGTGGTACTGTTGTTACCGGTCGTGTAGAGCGCGGTATCGTTAAAGTTGGCGAAGAAGTTGAAATCGTTGGTATCAAAGAGACTGCTAAGTCTACCTGTACCGGCGTTGAAATGTTCCGCAAACTGCTGGACGAAGGCCGTGCTGGTGAGAACGTTGGTGTTCTGCTGCGTGGTATCAAACGTGAAGAAATCGAACGTGGTCAGGTACTGGCTAAGCCGGGTTCTATCAAGCCGCACACCAAATTCGAATCTGAAGTTTACATCCTGTCCAAAGATGAAGGCGGCCGTCATACTCCGTTCTTCAAAGGCTACCGTCCGCAGTTCTACTTCCGTACAACTGACGTGACTGGCACCATCGAACTGCCGGAAGGCGTAGAGATGGTAATGCCGGGCGACAACATCAAAATGGTTGTTACCCTGATCCACCCGATCGCGATGGACGACGGTCTGCGTTTCGCAATCCGTGAAGGCGGCCGTACTGTAGGTGCGGGCGTTGTTGCTAAAGTTCTGAGCTAATCCTTTAGTTCTGAATTAAAAAGGGCGCTTCGGCGCCCTTTTTGCTGCCCGTCATTTAGACCCGCTAAGCGCGAGAACGACTAATATAAAAAAGTGCGTTATCGGATCTATTATATAGAGAGACTATTGTAATCATAACTATTCTCATTTACACTTTGAGCATAAATTGAACGGGAGTGAATATGTACGTTTGTTTGTGTAATGGTGTAAACGATAAAAAAATTCGTCAGGCCGTGCGTCAATTTCACCCTCAATCTTTTCAGCAGTTGCGTAAGTTTATTCCCGTTGGAAATCAATGTGGTAAATGTGTCCGCGCCGCTCGCGAGATCATGGAAGATGAATTAACTCGCATGCCGGAATATAAAGAGATCGCCTGAGACCTCCTGCTTTTCTTTGACATCTATATAGTGCGAACTACGCTTCAATGAGTGGAAGCGGAGGGACTATATAATGAAAGGTGATGTCAAAGTCATAAGTTATCTCAATAAATTATTGGGAAATGAGCTTGTCGCAATAAATCAGTACTTTCTCCATGCCAGGATGTTCAAGAACTGGGGCCTGATGCGCCTCAACGATATCGAATACCATGAATCCATTGATGAAATGAAGCACGCTGATAAATATATCGAGCGTATTTTGTTTCTTGAAGGACTGCCCAATCTGCAGGATCTCGGCAAGCTGGGTATCGGTGAAGACGTTGAGGAGATGCTGCAGTCCGATTTAAGGCTGGAGCTGGAAGGCGCCAAAGATTTACGCGAGGCGATCGCCTATGCTGACAGCGTCCACGATTATGTCAGCCGCGATATGCTGATTGAAATCCTTGCCGATGAGGAAGGCCACATTGACTGGCTGGAAACCGAGCTGGACCTGATCGGCAAAATTGGCCTACAGAATTATCTCCAGTCACAGATTAAAGTTGCTGACTAAAAGCGTTTGCCATCCACAGTAAAAACCCGCTGCAGCCAAAAAAGGGCCAAACGGCAGCGGGTTGTTCAGAACCCCCCGGCGATGCAAGATAACGACGCGCAGTAGCAGCGTGGCGCAGGCGATGAGCGTCGCCATGAATACCAGCTGCGGCAGAGACTGCCAGCCGTGCCAGGCGCCGAGAGCGGCAAGAAATTTCACATCGCCATAGCCTAACCCCTCATACCCGCGAATCCCTCTGTAAACCCAGTAGACTAAAGCAAAGGCCAGATATCCCGCGATAGCACCCCAGACGGCATTTTCCAGGCCCGTCGGCATCCGACAAAGATAAAACAGCAGGCCAAGCCAGAGCAGGGGACAGGTCAAACGGTCGGGAAGCAGCCCATACCGCAGATCGTGCCAGCATAGCGCCAGAGAAAACCCGCAGTAGAAAAGCAGAAAGGGGAGGGTCATGTACATGCGATACCCCGGCGGATGAGTTGTATACGTCGATTCTGACCAGGCAAGGTGCGAACGGCAAAGCGCGATGGCTGGTTTTACGCGCGGCAATCCACTCAGTTTGCTATTTTTCAGCCGGCAACACCGCTTTCTCCAGCAGCCTCGCAAATATAAATGATGATTTTCTACGCAGCCCTTGTGTTGGGTCCGATTTTGCGTATAATGCGCGGGCCTGTCAAAATTGGCAGGCCGGTTCGATATGAACCCTGATAGAGCTTTTAGCTATCAAACAATGTTCCCAATCGGGGAACTATGTAAGAACGGTTACACTCTCCCATCAATCGTAATGGGTATGAGGAGTAATCATTTCGTCTATAAATAATTGGAGCTCTGGTCTCATGCAGAACCAAAGAATCCGTATCCGTCTTAAAGCGTTTGATCATCGTCTGATCGATCAATCAACCGCGGAAATCGTCGAGACTGCCAAGCGCACTGGTGCGCAGGTCCGTGGTCCGATCCCGCTGCCGACCCGCAAAGAGCGCTTTACCGTTCTGATCTCTCCGCACGTCAACAAAGATGCGCGCGATCAGTACGAAATTCGCACTCACAAGCGTCTGGTTGACATCGTTGAGCCAACTGAGAAAACCGTTGATGCTCTGATGCGTCTGGATCTGGCTGCCGGTGTAGACGTGCAGATCAGCCTGGGTTAATCAGGTCATCGAGCGATTGAGAGGTTGAAACAATGATTGGTTTAGTCGGTAAAAAAGTGGGTATGACCCGCATCTTCACTGAAGATGGCGTTTCTATCCCAGTAACCGTAATCGAAGTTGAAGCAAACCGTGTTGCACAGGTTAAAGACCTGGCTAACGACGGTTACCGCGCAATTCAGGTTACCACCGGTGCTAAAAAAGCTAACCGTGTAACCAAGCCGGAAGCTGGTCACTTCGCTAAAGCTGGCGTTGAAGCTGGCCGCGGCCTGTGGGAATTCCGTCTTGCTGACGGCGAAGAATTCACCGTAGGTCAGAGCATTAGCGTTGAACTGTTTGCTGACGTTAAAAAAGTTGACGTAACCGGTACCTCTAAAGGTAAAGGTTTTGCTGGTACCGTTAAGCGCTGGAACTTCCGTACCCAGGATGCTACACACGGTAACTCCTTGTCTCACCGCGTTCCGGGTTCTATCGGTCAGAACCAGACTCCGGGCAAAGTGTTCAAAGGCAAGAAAATGGCAGGTCAGCTGGGCAACGAACGTGTCACTGTTCAGAGCCTGGACGTAGTACGTGTTGACGCTGAGCGCAACCTGCTGCTGGTTAAAGGCGCGGTCCCGGGTGCTACCGGTAGCGACCTGATCGTTAAACCAGCTGTGAAGGCGTAAGGGGATAGCAATGGAATTAGTATTGAAAGACGCGCAGAGCGCGCTGACTGTTTCCGAAACTACCTTCGGTCGTGATTTCAACGAAGCGCTGGTTCACCAGGTTGTAGTTGCTTATGCAGCTGGTGCTCGTCAGGGTACTCGTGCTCAGAAGACTCGTGCTGAAGTAACTGGTTCAGGCAAAAAGCCGTGGCGCCAGAAAGGTACCGGCCGTGCGCGTTCAGGTTCTATTAAGAGCCCGATCTGGCGTTCCGGTGGCGTAACCTTCGCTGCTCGCCCGCAGGACCACAGTCAAAAAGTTAACAAAAAGATGTACCGCGGCGCGCTGAAAAGCATTCTGTCCGAACTGGTACGTCAGGATCGTCTGATCGTTGTCGAGACGTTCTCTGTAGAAGCGCCTAAAACTAAGCTGCTGGCACAGAAACTGAAAGACATGGCTCTGGAAGATGTGCTGATCATCACCGGTGAGCTGGACGAGAACCTGTTCCTGGCTGCGCGCAACCTGCACAAGGTTGACGTACGCGATGCAACTGGTATCGACCCGGTTAGCCTGATCGCCTTCGACAAAGTCGTAATGACTGCTGATGCTGTTAAGCAAGTTGAGGAGATGCTGGCATGATTCGTGAAGAACGTCTGCTGAAGGTGCTGCGTGCACCGCACGTTTCTGAAAAAGCGTCTGCTGCGATGGAAAAAACAAACACCATCGTTCTCAAAGTTGCTAAAGACGCGACTAAAGCAGAAATCAAAGCTGCTGTGCAGAAACTGTTTGAAGTCGAAGTCGAAGTCGTTAACACCCTGGTAGTTAAAGGGAAAGTTAAACGTCACGGACAGCGTATCGGTCGTCGTAGCGACTGGAAAAAAGCTTACGTCACCCTGAAGGAAGGCCAGAATCTGGACTTCGTTGGCGGCGCTGAGTAAGTCGGAGGAGTAATACAATGGCAGTTGTTAAATGTAAACCGACATCTCCGGGTCGTCGCCACGTTGTTAAAGTGGTTAACCCTGAGCTGCACAAGGGCAAACCTTTTGCTCCGTTGCTGGAAAAAAACAGCAAATCCGGTGGTCGTAACAACAATGGCCGTATCACCACCCGTCATATCGGTGGTGGCCACAAGCAGGCTTACCGTATTGTTGACTTCAAACGCAACAAAGATGGTATCCCGGCAGTTGTTGAGCGTCTTGAGTACGATCCGAACCGTTCCGCGAACATCGCGCTGGTTCTGTACAAAGATGGCGAGCGCCGTTACATCCTGGCCCCTAAAGGCCTGAAAGCTGGCGACCAGATTCAGTCTGGCGTTGATGCTGCAATCAAAGCAGGCAACACCCTGCCGATGCGCAATATCCCGGTTGGTTCTACCGTTCATAACGTAGAAATGAAACCAGGTAAAGGCGGTCAGCTGGCACGTTCCGCTGGTACTTACGTTCAGATCGTTGCTCGTGATGGTGCTTATGTCACCCTGCGTCTGCGTTCTGGTGAAATGCGTAAAGTCGAAGCAGACTGCCGCGCTACTCTGGGCGAAGTTGGCAATGCTGAGCATATGCTGCGCGTTCTGGGTAAAGCAGGTGCTGCACGCTGGCGTGGTATTCGTCCTACCGTTCGCGGTACGGCGATGAACCCAGTCGACCACCCACATGGTGGTGGTGAAGGTCGTAACTTTGGTAAGCACCCGGTTTCCCCGTGGGGCCTGCAGACCAAAGGTAAGAAGACCCGCAGCAACAAGCGTACTGATAAATTCATCGTACGTCGCCGTAGCAAATAATTTTAGAGGATAAGCCATGCCACGTTCTCTCAAGAAAGGTCCTTTTATTGACCTGCACTTGCTGAAGAAGGTAGAGAAAGCGGTGGAAAGCGGAGACAAGAAGCCCCTGCGCACTTGGTCCCGTCGTTCAACGATCTTTCCTAACATGATCGGTTTGACCATCGCTGTCCATAATGGTCGTCAGCACGTTCCAGTATTTGTTTCCGACGAAATGGTTGGTCACAAACTGGGTGAATTCGCACCGACTCGTACTTATCGCGGCCATGCTGCTGATAAAAAAGCGAAGAAGAAATAAGGTAGGAGGAAGAGATGGAAACTTTAGCTCAACATCGCCATGCTCGTTCTTCTGCTCAGAAGGTTCGCCTTGTAGCTGACCTGATTCGCGGTAAGAAAGTGTCGCAGGCCCTGGATATTCTGACCTACACCAACAAGAAAGCTGCTGTACTGGTCAAGAAGGTACTGGAATCTGCCATTGCTAACGCTGAACACAACGATGGCGCTGACATTGACGATCTGAAAGTTACGAAAATTTTCGTAGACGAAGGCCCGAGCATGAAGCGCATTATGCCGCGTGCGAAAGGTCGTGCAGATCGCATCCTGAAGCGCACCAGCCACATCACTGTGGTTGTGTCCGATCGCTGAGACTCTGGAGACTAGCAATGGGTCAGAAAGTACATCCTAATGGTATTCGCCTGGGTATTGTCAAACCATGGAACTCTACCTGGTTCGCGAACACCAAAGAATTCGCTGACAACCTGGACAGCGATTTTAAAGTACGTCAGTTCCTGACTAAGGAACTGGCTAAAGCGTCCGTATCTCGTATCGTTATCGAGCGTCCGGCTAAGAGCATTCGTGTGACTATTCACACCGCTCGCCCGGGCATCGTTATCGGTAAGAAAGGCGAAGACGTAGAAAAACTGCGCAAGGTCGTAGCGGATATCGCTGGCGTTCCTGCACAGATCAACATCGCCGAAGTTCGTAAGCCAGAACTGGACGCTAAATTGGTTGCTGATAGCATCACTTCACAGCTGGAACGTCGCGTTATGTTCCGTCGTGCTATGAAGCGTGCTGTACAGAACGCAATGCGTCTGGGCGCTAAAGGTATCAAAGTTGAAGTTAGCGGCCGTCTGGGCGGCGCGGAAATCGCACGTACCGAATGGTACCGTGAAGGTCGCGTACCGCTGCACACTCTGCGTGCTGACATCGACTACAACACCTCTGAAGCGCACACCACTTACGGTGTAATCGGCGTTAAGGTATGGATCTTCAAAGGCGAGATCCTGGGTGGTATGGCTGCTGTTGAACAACCGGAACCGGCTGCTCAACCTAAAAAGCAGCAGCGTAAAGGCCGTAAATAAGGAGCGTCGCTGATGTTACAACCAAAGCGTACAAAATTCCGTAAAGTGCACAAAGGCCGCAACCGTGGTCTGGCGCAGGGTACGGATGTTAGCTTCGGCACTTTCGGTCTGAAAGCTGTTGGCCGTGGTCGTCTGACTGCACGTCAGATCGAAGCAGCACGTCGTGCTATGACCCGTGCAGTTAAGCGTCAAGGTAAAATCTGGATCCGTGTTTTCCCGGACAAACCGATTACCGAGAAGCCGCTGGAAGTTCGTATGGGTAAAGGTAAAGGTAACGTGGAGTACTGGGTTGCCTTGATTCAGCCGGGTAAAGTCCTTTATGAAATGGACGGCGTACCGGAAGAGCTAGCCCGTGAAGCATTCGGCCTGGCAGCAGCGAAACTGCCGATCAAAACCACCTTTGTAACTAAGACGGTGATGTAATGAAAGCAAAAGAGCTGCGTGAAAAAAGCGTTGAAGAGCTGAACGCTGAGCTGCTGAACCTGCTGCGTGAGCAGTTCAACCTGCGTATGCAGGCTGCAAGTGGCCAGCTGCAACAGACTCATCTGCTGAAGCAAGTGCGTCGTGATGTTGCACGCGTTAAGACTTTACTGACTCAGAAGGCGGGTGCGTAATGACCGATAAAATCCGTACTCTGCAAGGTCGTGTAATTAGCAACAAAATGGAGAAATCCATCGTTGTTGCTATCGAACGTGTGGTGAAACACCCGGTATACGGTAAGTTCATCAAGCGTACGACCAAACTGCACGTACATGACGAGAACAACGAATGCGGTATCGGTGACGTGGTCGAAATCCACGAATGCCGTCCGCTGTCCAAGACTAAGTCCTGGACGCTGGTTCGCGTCGTAGAGAAAGCGGTTCTGTAATAGAGCCGTATTCTCAACGGATAAACGGCTCAGCGATGAGCCGTTTATTTTTTCTACCCATATCCGATTTCCGGTGTTATAATGCCGCGCCCTCGATATGGGGATATTTAACGGCTCGATTTTGGGTCTCAGTAGTAGTTGACATTAGCGGAGCACTAAAATGATCCAAGAACAGACTATGCTGAACGTCGCCGACAACTCCGGTGCACGTCGCGTAATGTGTATCAAGGTTCTGGGTGGCTCGCACCGTCGCTACGCAGGCGTAGGCGACATCATCAAGATCACCATCAAGGAAGCAATTCCGCGTGGTAAGGTCAAAAAAGGTGATGTGCTGAAGGCGGTAGTGGTGCGCACCAAGAAGGGTGTTCGTCGCCCGGACGGTTCTGTCATTCGCTTCGATGGTAATGCATGCGTTATTCTCAACAATAACAGCGAGCAGCCCATCGGTACGCGTATTTTTGGGCCGGTAACTCGTGAGCTTCGTACCGAGAAGTTCATGAAAATTATCTCTCTGGCACCAGAAGTACTCTAAGGAGCGAATCATGGCAGCGAAAATCCGTCGTGATGACGAAGTTATCGTGTTAACCGGTAAAGATAAAGGTAAACGCGGTAAAGTTAAGAATGTCTTGTCTTCCGGCAAGCTCATTGTTGAAGGTATCAACCTGGTTAAGAAACATCAGAAGCCGGTTCCGGCCCTGAACCAACCAGGTGGCATCGTTGAAAAAGAAGCTGCAATTCAGGTTTCTAACGTTGCACTCTTCAATGCGGCAACCGGCAAGGCTGACCGTGTAGGCTTTAGATTCGAAGACGGCAAAAAAGTCCGTTTCTTCAAGTCTAACAGCGAAACTATCAAGTAATTTGGAGTAGTACGATGGCGAAACTGCATGATTACTACAAAGACGAAGTAGTTGGTAAACTCATGACTGAGTTTAACTACAATTCTGTCATGCAAGTCCCTCGGGTCGAGAAGATCACCCTGAACATGGGTGTTGGTGAAGCGATCGCTGACAAGAAACTGCTGGATAACGCAGCAGCGGATCTGACAGCAATCTCCGGTCAAAAGCCGTTGATCACCAAAGCACGCAAATCAGTTGCAGGCTTCAAAATCCGTCAGGGCTATCCGATCGGCTGTAAAGTAACCCTGCGTGGCGAACGCATGTGGGAGTTCTTTGAGCGCCTGATCACTATTGCTGTACCGCGTATCCGTGACTTCCGTGGCCTGTCCGCTAAGTCATTCGATGGTCGTGGTAACTACAGCATGGGTGTCCGTGAGCAGATCATCTTCCCAGAAATCGACTACGATAAAGTCGACCGCGTTCGTGGTTTGGATATTACCATTACCACTACTGCGAAATCTGATGAAGAAGGCCGCGCTCTTCTGGCTGCCTTTGACTTCCCGTTCCGCAAGTAAGGTAGGGTTACTTAATGGCTAAGCAATCAATGAAAGCACGCGAAGTAAAGCGCGTGGCTTTAGCTGATAAATTCTTCGCTAAACGCGCTGAACTGAAAGCTATCATCTCTGATGTGAACGCAACCGACGAAGATCGTTGGAATGCTGTTCTCAAGCTGCAGACTCTGCCGCGTGATTCCAGCCCGTCTCGTCAGCGTAACCGCTGCCGTCAAACAGGTCGTCCGCATGGTTTCCTGCGGAAGTTCGGGTTGAGCCGTATTAAGGTCCGTGAAGCCGCTATGCGCGGTGAAATCCCGGGTCTGAAAAAGGCTAGCTGGTAATTGTCACCAATTGAATCACGGGAGTAAAGACAGATGAGCATGCAAGATCCGATCGCGGATATGCTGACCCGTATCCGTAACGGTCAGGCCGCGAATAAAGCTGCGGTCACCATGCCTTCCTCCAAGCTGAAAGTGGCAATTGCCAACGTGCTGAAGGAAGAAGGCTTTATTGAAGATTTTAAAGTTGAAGGCGACATCAAGCCGGAACTGGAACTGACTCTTAAGTATTTCCAGGGTAAAGCTGTTGTAGAAAGCATTCAGCGTGTCAGCCGCCCAGGTCTGCGCATCTACAAACGTAAAGATGAGCTGCCGAAAGTTATGGCGGGTCTGGGTATCGCAGTTATTTCTACCTCTAAAGGTGTTATGACTGATCGTGCAGCGCGCCAAGCTGGTCTTGGTGGCGAAATTATCTGCTACGTAGCCTAATCGGAGGAAAAAATGTCTCGTGTTGCTAAAGCACCGGTCGTTGTTCCTGCCGGCGTTGACGTAAAAATCAACGGTCAGGTTATTACGATCAAAGGTAAGAATGGCGAGCTGACTCGTACTCTCAACGATGCTGTTGAAGTTAAACATGCAGATAATGCACTGACTTTCGGTCCGCGTGATGGTTTCGCAGACGGTTGGGCTCAGGCTGGTACCGCGCGTGCCCTGCTTAACTCAGTAGTTATCGGTGTTACCGAAGGCTTCACTAAAAAGCTTCAGCTGGTTGGTGTAGGTTATCGTGCAGCGGTTAAAGGGGATGTAGTAAACCTGGCTTTAGGTTTCTCTCATCCTGTTGAACACAAGCTGCCGGCAGGTATCACTGCAGAATGTCCGACTCAAACTGAAATCGTGCTGAAAGGCGCTGATAAGCAGGTGATCGGTCAGGTTGCAGCAGATCTGCGCGCCTACCGTCGTCCTGAGCCTTATAAAGGCAAGGGTGTTCGTTACGCCGACGAAGTCGTGCGTACCAAAGAGGCTAAGAAGAAGTAAGGTAACACTATGGATAAGAAATCTGCTCGTATCCGTCGTGCGACCCGCGCACGCCGCAAGCTCCAGGAGCTGGGTGCAACTCGCCTGGTGGTACATCGTACCCCGCGTCATATTTACGCACAGGTAATTGCACCGAACGGTTCTGAAGTTCTGGTAGCTGCTTCTACTGTAGAAAAAGCTATCGCTGAACAACTGAAGTACACCGGTAACAAAGACGCGGCTGCAGCTGTGGGTAAAGCTGTCGCTGAACGCGCTCTGGAAAAAGGCATCAAAGATGTTTCCTTTGACCGTTCCGGGTTCCAATATCATGGTCGTGTCCAGGCACTGGCAGATGCTGCCCGTGAAGCTGGCCTTCAGTTCTAAGGTAGAGGTGTAAGATGGCTCACATCGAAAAACAAGCTGGCGAACTGCAGGAAAAGCTGATCGCGGTTAACCGCGTATCTAAAACCGTTAAAGGTGGTCGTATTTTCTCCTTCACAGCTCTGACTGTAGTTGGTGACGGTAACGGTCGCGTAGGTTTTGGTTACGGTAAAGCGCGTGAAGTTCCAGCAGCGATCCAGAAAGCGATGGAAAAAGCCCGTCGCAATATGATTAACGTCGCGCTGAACCACGGCACCCTGCAGCACCCGGTTAAAGGTGTTCACACGGGTTCTCGTGTATTCATGCAGCCAGCTTCCGAAGGTACCGGTATCATCGCCGGTGGTGCAATGCGCGCCGTTCTGGAAGTTGCTGGAGTTCATAACGTTCTGGCCAAAGCATATGGTTCCACCAACCCGATTAACGTGGTTCGTGCAACTATTGATGGCCTGGAAAATATGAATTCTCCAGAAATGGTCGCTGCCAAGCGTGGTAAATCCGTTGAAGAAATTCTGGGGAAATAAACCATGGCAAAGACTATTAAAATTACTCAAACCCGCAGTGCAATCGGTCGTCTGCCGAAACACAAGGCAACGCTGCTTGGCCTGGGTCTGCGTCGTATTGGTCACACCGTAGAACGCGAGGATACTCCTGCTGTTCGTGGTATGGTCAACGCGGTTTCCTTTATGGTTAAAGTTGAGGAGTAAGAGATGCGTTTAAATACTCTGTCTCCGGCCGAAGGCTCTAAAAAGGCGGGTAAGCGCCTGGGTCGTGGTATCGGTTCTGGCCTCGGTAAGACCGGTGGTCGTGGTCACAAAGGTCAGAACTCTCGTTCTGGCGGTGGCGTACGTCGCGGTTTCGAGGGCGGTCAGATGCCTCTGTACCGTCGTCTGCCGAAATTCGGCTTCACTTCTCGTAAAGCAATGATCACTGCAGAGATTCGTCTCTCCGATCTGGCTCACGTAGAAGGCGATGTAGTCGACCTGAACACGCTGAAAGCAGCTAACATTATCGGTATTCAGATTGAGTTCGCGAAAGTGATTCTTTCTGGCGAGGTAGCTCGTCCGGTAACTGTTCGTGGCCTGCGCGTGACTAAAGGTGCTCGTGCTGCTATCGAAGCTGCTGGCGGTAAAATTGAGGAATAAGTAGCAGATGGCTAAGCAACCGGGATTAGATTTTCAAAGTGCCAAAGGTGGACTTGGCGAACTGAAACGCAGACTTTTGTTTGTTATCGGTGCGCTGATTGTATTCCGTATTGGTTCTTTTATTCCGATCCCTGGTATTGATGCCGCTGTACTTGCCAAACTGCTTGAGCAACAGCGAGGCACTATCATTGAAATGTTTAACATGTTCTCTGGTGGTGCCCTCAGCCGTGCTTCTATCTTTGCCCTGGGCATCATGCCGTATATTTCGGCATCGATCATTGTCCAGCTGTTGACGGTTGTTTATCAACCGTTAGCAGAGATGAAGAAAGAAGGGGAGTCTGGTCGTCGTAAGATCAGCCAGTACACCCGCTACGGTACTCTGGTGCTGGCGATATTCCAGTCGATCGGTATTGCTACCGGTCTACCGAATATGCCTGGTATGCAGGGCCTGGTGATGAATCCGGGCTTTGCATTCTATTTCACCGCTGTTGTAAGTCTGGTCACAGGAACGATGTTCCTGATGTGGCTCGGCGAACAGATTACTGAACGTGGTATCGGTAACGGTATCTCGATCATTATCTTCGCTGGTATCGTTGCGGGTCTCCCGCCGGCCATCGCCCATACTATCGAGCAAGCGCGTCAAGGCGACCTGCACTTCCTCCTGTTGCTATTGGTTGCAGTATTAGTGTTTGCCGTGACCTTCTTTGTTGTATTCGTTGAACGTGGTCAACGCCGCATTGTGGTGAACTACGCGAAGCGTCAACAGGGTCGTCGCGTCTATGCTGCACAGAGCACACATTTGCCGCTGAAAGTGAATATGGCGGGTGTAATCCCTGCAATCTTCGCTTCCAGTATTATTCTGTTCCCTGCGACCATCGCGTCATGGTTCGGGGGCGGTACCGGTTGGAACTGGCTGACAACAATTTCGCTGTATTTGCAGCCTGGGCAACCGCTTTATGTGTTACTCTATGCGTCTGCAATCATATTCTTCTGTTTCTTCTACACGGCTTTGGTTTTCAACCCGCGTGAAACAGCAGATAACCTGAAGAAGTCCGGTGCATTTGTACCAGGAATTCGTCCGGGAGAGCAAACGGCGAAGTATATCGATAAAGTAATGACTCGCCTGACTTTGGTTGGTGCACTGTATATTACCTTTATCTGCCTGATCCCGGAGTTCATGCGTGATGCAATGAAGGTGCCGTTCTACTTCGGTGGAACCTCGCTGCTAATTGTTGTCGTCGTGATTATGGACTTTATGGCTCAAGTGCAAACTCTGATGATGTCGAGTCAGTACGAGTCTGCATTGAAGAAGGCGAACCTGAAAGGCTACGGCCGATAACTGGTCGCCTGAGAAGTTACGGAGAGTAAAAATGAAAGTTCGTGCTTCCGTCAAGAAATTATGCCGTAACTGCAAAATCGTTAAGCGTGATGGTGTCATCCGTGTGATTTGCAGTGCCGAGCCAAAGCATAAACAGCGCCAAGGCTGATTTATTCGCATATTTTTCTTGCAAAGTTGGATTGAGCTGGCTAGATTAGCCAGCCAATCTTTTGTATGTCTGTGCGTTTCCATTTGAGTATCCTGAAAACGGGCTTTTCAGCATGGTGCGTACATATTAAATAGTAGGAGTGCATAGTGGCCCGTATAGCAGGCATTAACATTCCTGATCACAAACATACCGTAATCGCATTGACTGCTATTTTCGGTATCGGCAAGACCCGCTCTAAAGCCATCTGTGCTGACACGGGTATCGCTGAAAATGTTAAGATCAGTGAGCTGTCTGAAGAACAAATTGAAGTTCTGCGTGAAGCAGTAGGTAAATTTGTCGTTGAAGGTGATCTGCGCCGTGAAATCACCCTGAGCATCAAGCGTCTGATGGACCTTGGTTGCTATCGTGGTTTACGCCATCGTCGTGGTCTTCCGGTTCGCGGTCAGCGTACTAAGACCAACGCACGTACCCGTAAGGGTCCGCGTAAACCGATCAAGAAATAATCGGGGTGATTGAATAATGGCAAAGGCACCAGTTCGTGCACGTAAGCGTGTAAGAAAACAAGTCTCTGATGGCGTGGCTCATGTCCATGCGTCTTTTAACAACACCATCGTTACCATCACTGATCGTCAGGGTAACGCACTGGGTTGGGCAACAGCCGGTGGTTCCGGTTTCCGTGGTTCGCGTAAATCAACTCCGTTTGCAGCTCAGGTTGCAGCAGAGCGTTGCGCTGAAGCCGTAAAAGAATACGGCATCAAGAATCTGGAAGTTATGGTCAAAGGTCCGGGTCCGGGTCGCGAATCTACTATTCGTGCTCTGAACGCCGCTGGTTTCCGCATCACTAATATTACTGATGTGACTCCGATCCCTCATAACGGTTGTCGTCCGCCGAAAAAACGTCGCGTATAACGCGCTCGTTTCTAGGATTGTTGGAGAAAGAAAATGGCAAGATATTTGGGTCCTAAGCTCAAGCTGAGCCGTCGTGAGGGCACAGACCTGTTCCTTAAGTCTGGCGTTCGCGCGATCGATACCAAGTGTAAAATTGAACAAGCTCCTGGCCAGCACGGTGCGCGTAAACCGCGTCTGTCTGACTATGGTGTGCAGTTGCGTGAAAAGCAAAAAGTTCGCCGTATGTACGGTGTGCTGGAGCGTCAGTTCCGTAACTATTATAAAGAAGCAGCACGTCTGAAAGGCAACACCGGTGAAAACCTGTTGGCTCTGCTGGAAGGTCGTCTGGACAACGTTGTATACCGTATGGGCTTCGGCGCAACTCGTGCTGAATCACGTCAGCTGGTTAGCCACAAAGCTATCATGGTAAACGGTCGTGTTGTTAACATCGCTTCTTATCAGGTTAAAGCGAACGACGTCGTCAGCATTCGTGAGAAAGCGAAAAAGCAATCTCGCGTGAAAGCCGCTCTGGAGCTGGCTGAGCAGCGTGAAAAGCCAACCTGGCTGGAAGTTGATGCTGGCAAGATGGAAGGTACGTTCAAGCGTCAGCCGGAACGTTCTGATCTGTCTGCGGACATTAACGAACACCTGATCGTCGAGCTTTACTCCAAGTAAAGCTTAGTACCAAAGAGAGGACACAATGCAGGGTTCTGTGACAGAGTTTCTAAAACCGCGCCTGGTCGATATCGAGCAAGTGAGTTCGACGCACGCCAAGGTGACCCTTGAGCCTTTAGAGCGTGGCTTTGGCCATACTCTGGGTAACGCACTGCGCCGTATTCTGCTCTCATCGATGCCGGGTTGCGCGGTGACCGAGGTTGAGATTGATGGTGTACTTCATGAGTACAGCACCAAAGAAGGCGTTCAGGAAGATATCCTTGAAATCCTGCTCAACCTGAAAGGGCTGGCGGTGAGAGTTCAGGGTAAAGATGAAGTTATCCTTACTTTGAATAAATCTGGCATTGGCCCTGTGACCGCAGCCGACATCACCCATGATGGTGATGTCGAAATCGTCAAGCCGCAACATGTGATCTGCCACCTGACCGATGAGAACGCTGCTATTAGCATGCGTATCAAAGTTCAGCGCGGTCGTGGTTATGTGCCGGCTTCTGCCCGAATTCATTCGGAAGAAGATGAGCGCCCAATCGGCCGTCTGCTGGTCGACGCATGCTACAGCCCCGTAGAGCGTATTGCCTACAATGTTGAAGCAGCGCGTGTAGAACAGCGTACCGACCTGGACAAGCTGGTCATCGAAATGGAAACCAACGGCACAATCGATCCTGAAGAGGCGATTCGTCGTGCGGCAACCATCCTGGCAGAACAACTTGAAGCTTTCGTTGACTTACGTGATGTACGTCAGCCGGAAGTGAAAGAAGAGAAACCAGAATTCGATCCGATCCTGCTGCGCCCTGTTGACGATCTCGAATTGACTGTCCGCTCTGCTAACTGCCTGAAGGCAGAAGCTATCCACTATATCGGTGATCTGGTACAGCGTACCGAGGTTGAGTTGCTGAAAACGCCGAACCTGGGTAAAAAATCTCTTACTGAGATTAAAGACGTGCTGGCTTCACGTGGTCTGTCTCTGGGCATGCGCCTGGAAAACTGGCCACCGGCAAGCATTGCTGACGAGTAACCGGATCACAGGTTAAGGTTTTACTGAGAAGGATAAGGTCATGCGCCATCGTAAGAGTGGTCGTCAACTGAACCGCAACAGCAGCCATCGCCAGGCTATGTTCCGTAACATGGCTGGTTCGCTGGTTCGTCATGAAATCATCAAGACGACCCTGCCGAAAGCGAAAGAACTGCGTCGCGTAGTTGAGCCGCTGATTACTCTTGCCAAGACTGATAGCGTAGCTAATCGTCGTCTGGCATTCGCCCGTACTCGTGATAACGAGATCGTGGCAAAACTGTTTAACGAGCTGGGCCCGCGTTTCGCGAGCCGCGCCGGTGGTTACACTCGCATTCTGAAGTGTGGCTTCCGTGCAGGCGACAACGCGCCGATGGCATACATCGAGCTGGTTGATCGTGCTGAGCCGAAAGCAGAAGCTGCTGCAGAGTAATCTGTAGTAACGTAAAAAAACCCGCCTCGGCGGGTTTTTTTATATCCTCCACATCTCTGCTTCATTACACTATCTGTATTCTTTTTGTTCATCCCCGGAGCCGTATGATGTGGTTGCTGGATCAGTGGGCAGAACGCCATATCCTTGACGCACAAAATAAAGGTGATTTCGATAATCTTCCCGGCCGCGGTGAACCGCTGATCCTGGATGACGATCTGCATGTACCACCTGAGCTACGCGTCAGCTACCGTTTACTCAAGAACGCCGGCTGTTTACCGCCTGAACTGGAACATCGTAGAGAAGCCGTTGAGCTGGTTGATTTGCTTAACGTCGTTCGTCAGGATGACCCGCAGCATGCTGAACTGAGCCGTAGGCTTGCTTTGCTCGAGCTAAAGTTACGCCAGGCCGGGCTGAATACAGATTTTCTGCGCGGTGAGTATTCTGCCAGGCTGCAAAACAAAATGAGTGAGGAGTAAGTATGTATCGTATCGGTGAGCTCGCGAAGCTGGCGGATGTTACACCCGACACCATTCGCTACTACGAAAAGCAGCAGATGATGGCCCACGATGTTCGTACTGAGGGAGGATTTCGCCTTTATACCGACAATGACCTTCAGCGGCTACGTTTTATCCGCTACGCGCGGCAGCTGGGCTTCACGCTTGAATCGATCCGCGAGCTGCTGTCGATCCGCATCGATCCTGAACACCATACCTGCCAGGAATCAAAAGGGATCGTACAGGCACGCCTGAGCGAAGTTGAATCGCGTATTAAGGAATTACAGACGATGCGCCGATCCTTACAGAGGCTTAACGATGCATGCTGCGGTAGCGCCCACAGCAGCGTCTACTGCTCCATTCTTGAAGCGCTTGAGCAGGGGGCCAGCAGCGGTAATGCAGGGCGTTGATTTTTTGCGCGCGGAGATCTACACTCGCGTCGATCTCATTCACTATCAGGAGTTACTATGAGTCGCTATCAGCACACCAAAGGGCAAATAAAAGATAATGCCATCGAGGCACTGCTTCATGACCCGCTATTCAGGCAACGCGTTGAGAAAAACAAGAAAGGGAAAGGAAGCTATCAGCGAAAAGAAAAATATGCAGTACGGGGTGACCGGGAGGCCAGTGGCAAGAAAGTGAATCACTTTTTTACCACTGGCTTTCTGCTTTCTGTAGCCTGATTACGAGCGGTTGTTCTGCTCTTTTAACAGGTCACGAATTTCACTCAGCAGCACTTCTTCTTTAGTCGGTGCCGGCGGAGCTGCAGGGGCCTCTTCTTTTTTGCGGTTCAGGTTATTCATCAGTTTAATTGCCATAAAGATGGCAAACGCAACGATAACGAAGTCAAAAACGTTCTGAATAAACACGCCATAATGCATTACAACGGCCGGGATATCTCCCTGAGCATCGCGCAGCGTGACGGCAAAAGATTTAAAATCGATCCCACCAATAAGTAAGCCAAGCGGCGGCATAATAATATCGGCAACCAGCGACGATACAATTTTACCGAACGCTGCACCAATGATGACACCTACTGCCAGATCGACCACATTCCCGCGCATCGCGAAGTCGCGAAACTCTTTTAAAATACTCATTTCATTCTCCTTGAACCAGCTGACAGAGATAAGTTTAACAAATGTATTTCCATTTTCCATTATTGTTGAATAATTGCATAAAAATATTATCCATTGATAAATAAAGGTTAATGGATATGGGCGCGATACCGACGCCCAAATAAATTACAGGAAGAAAGGGCTTGGCTGGAACAGCCGTTCGACATCGGAGATAAATTTTTTGTCGGTCAGAAACATAATTACGTGATCGCCCTGCTCAATACGTAAATTATTATTGGCAATCATCACGTCATTTCCGCGAACCACGGCGCCAATGATCGTCCCCGGCGGAAGCTTGATCTCATCGATCGAACGGCCCACGACGCGTGAGGTGCTTTCATCTCCGTGGGCGACGGCTTCGATCGCTTCAGCTACGCCGCGGCGCAGGGAAGAGACGCCCACAATATCGGCTTTACGGACATGGCTGAGCAGCGCTGAAATGGTCGCCTGCTGCGGGGAGATAGCAATATCGATAACGCTGCCCTGAACCAGATCGACGTAGGCTTTTCGCTGAATAAGCACCATGACCTTTTTGGCGCCCATCCGCTTGGCCAGCATTGCGGACATGATGTTGGCTTCGTCATCATTGGTAACGGCAATGAAGAGATCGACTTGATCAATATGCTCTTCCGCGAGGAGCTCCTGATCCGAGGCGTCACCATAAAATACAATGGTGTTTTGCAGCTTTTCCGCCAGCTCGGCGGCGCGCTGCTGATCGCGTTCAATTAGCTTGACGCTATAGTCTTTTTCCAGCCGATGGGCCAGACCCGCACCGATATTTCCGCCGCCAACCAGCATGATGCGCTTGTAGGGTTTCTCCAGGCGCTGCAGCTCGCTCATCACGGCACGAATATGCTGGGATGCGGCAATAAAGAATACTTCATCGCCGGCTTCAACAATGGTAGAACCCTGGGGGCGAATAGGGCGATCGTGGCGGAAAATAGCCGCCACACGGGTGTCGATATGCGGCATGTGTTCACGCATTGTCGAGAGCGCGTTGCCGACCAACGGACCACCGTAGTAGGCTTTAACAACCGCCAGACTTACTTTCCCTTCGGCAAAGTTTACGACCTGCAGCGCGCCTGGATATTCAATCAGGCGGTAAATATTGTCGATAACAAGCTGTTCCGGCGCGATCAAATGGTCAATCGGCACGGCTTCAGAGTGGAAAAGCTTATCGGCGTCACGCACGTAGTCCGGAGAACGAATACGGGCAATGCGATTAGGGGTATTAAACAGGGAATAGGCGACCTGGCAGGCCACCATATTGGTTTCATCAGAACTGGTGACGGCAACCAGCATGTCGGCATCATCCGCTCCGGCTTCGCGCAGTACGCGCGGATGAGAGCCATGCCCCTGAACAACACGCAGGTCAAACTTATCCTGCAGACTGCGCAGGCGGTCACCGTTGGTATCAACCAGGGTAATATCGTTGTTCTCTCCGACGAGGTTTTCCGCGAGAGTTCCGCCAACCTGTCCGGCGCCCAGAATAATAATCTTCATCAGCAGTGATCCGTTATTTCCGATGTTTGATCAGCTTAGCGTAAAAGAACCCGTCACCCTCTTCCGCACCGGGCAGATTTTGCTGTCCTGGCTGCTCAGGTGTTCCGGTGATGCTAAGTTCTGCATCAGGCGTGCGTGCCAGGAATGCCGCAATTTGCTGGCTATTTTCTTCCGGCAGAATTGAGCAGGTCGCATAGACCAGGGTGCCGCCGGGTTTTAAATGCCCCCAGATGGCGTCAAGAATCTCAGCCTGAAGCTGCGCCAGCTCCGCGATATCGCGGTCACGACGCAGCCATTTAATATCCGGATGGCGGCGAATGACGCCAGTTGCCGAGCAGGGCGCATCGAGCAGAATACGATCGAATTTTTCATCATCGCACCACTGTGCTGGATATCTACCATCACCCTGTTTTACCTGGGCTTTCATTCCCAGACGCTTCAGATTGTCATAGACACGGGACAGCCGTTGCTCATCGATGTCGACAGCCATTACGCTGGCCTGCGGGGCGACTTCCAGGATATGGGTTGTTTTACCGCCAGGCGCGGCGCAAAGGTCGAGGATCCTTTCGCCATTTTCCGGGGTCAGGTAACGCATACAGCCTTGGGCGGATGCATCCTGAACGGTGACCCAGCCTTGCTCAAAGCCAGGCAAGGCCTGTACAGGCGCCGGCGTCGCCAGACGAACGGCATCCGGATAGTCGGGGTGAGGAAAACCCTGCATGCCTGCCTCTTCAAGGAGCGCCAGCCACTCATCGCGTGAGTGGTGATTGCGATTAACGCGTAGCCACATCGGCGGACGCTGGTTGTTGGCATCCGCAATGGCCTGCCACTGCTGTGGCCAGGCCTTTTGAATACGTTTGATTAACCATGCGGGATGCAGGAAGCGGCTCTCGCTTTCGGCGAATTCGCCAAGCAATTCTTCCTGCTGACGCTGGAACTGGCGCAGCACGCCGTTGATCAGTCCTTTGAGCTGCGGGCGTTTAATGGCTACCGCGCCCTCAACCGTTTCTGCCAGCGCCGCATGGGCGGGGATACGGGTGTGCAGCAGTTGATAAAAGCCGACCATAATTAAATAGTGAACGGTGCGCTGTTTTCCCGTCATCGGGCGAGCCATCAGCTTATTGATCAGCCATTCCATCTGACTGAGGGTGCGCAGAACGCCAAAGCACAGCTCCTGCAGCAGCGCTTTATCTTTTTCACCGACTTTCTGCTGCAAAGGCGGCAGCACGTTGCTTAACGACTGGCCCTTCTCGACAACCTGTTCAACGGCTTGAGCCGCCAGACTACGTAAATTAAGATTTTTTTTCATAACCGTAAAAATAAAAAGGCCCGGTAGATCCGGGCTTTAGAAGTGACTACCGTCAGGAAAGACGGTTACCTGGGATAAACCACTCCCGGCGAGAATTTAGCAAATCCTGGGCGCTCATCGCTTTTTTACCTGCCGGCTGCAGGGATTCCAGATTCAGAATGCCATTGCCGGTTGCCACCTGAATACCCTGCTTGCTGGCAGCCACAATGGTGCCAGGCTCAGCGGTACTGGCTTCGGCAATAGCCGACGCCTGCCAAACCTTCACCGGCTGTGCGTCAATTTCCAGCCAGCTCATCGGCCACGGATTAAAAGCGCGGATGCAACGTTCGAGCTGTTCGGCTGAAAGCGACCAGTCAATACGGGCTTCTTCTTTGCTGAGCTTTTCAGCGTAGGTGGCTAAGGCTTCATCCTGGACTTCTGGTTGAGTGGCTGCGTTAGCTACCTGCGTCAGCGTATTCAGCAGCCCCTGTGGGCCGAGGTTTGCAAGCTTGTCATACAGGCTGGCGCTGGTATCTTCTGCGGTTATCGGACAGGATAGCTTATACAGCATATCGCCGGTATCGAGACCGACGTCCATCTGCATAATCGTTACGCCTGTTTCCGTATCGCCGGCCCATAATGAGCGCTGAATAGGTGCGGCACCGCGCCAGCGAGGCAGCAGAGAACCGTGGACGTTAATACAGCCAAGGCGCGGCATATCCAGAACCGCTTTGGGCAGAATCAGTCCGTAGGCGACAACCACCATAACATCGGCATTAAGCGAGGAAACCAGCTCCTGGTTTTCCTGTGGACGCAGGGATGCGGGCTGGAATACCGGCAAATTGTTGGCTTCAGCCAGAACTTTTACCGGGCTCGGCATAAGCTTTTTACCGCGGCCAGCGGGGCGATCGGGCTGAGTAAAAACGCCGACGATCTGGTGCTCAGACGACAACAGCGCGTCAAGATGACGCGCTGCAAAATCGGGTGTACCCGCAAAAATAATACGTAGTGATTGTGACACGTTAATCCTTGTCCTCAGGCACGCGTACGCAAACGATCCAGTTTTTCAACTTTCTGACGAATGCGCTGTTGTTTGAGCGGCGACAGATAATCGATGAACAGTTTGCCTACCAGATGATCCATTTCATGCTGAATACAGATAGCCAGCAGGCCGTCAGCATCCAGTTCGAACGGCTTGCCTTCACGGTCCAGGGCACGGATTTTCACGGTTTCGGCTCGTGGTACCAGCGCACGCTGTTCCGGAATGGACAGGCAGCCTTCTTCAATACCGGTTTCACCGTCTTTTTCCAGCAGCTCAGGGTTAATTAACACCAGCTGGCCTTCACGGTTCTCCGACACATCAATAACAATAATGCGCTGATGGATATCAACCTGCGTTGCCGCCAGGCCAATACCCTCTTCCGCGTACATCGTCTCGAACATATCATCGACGATACGCTGAATTTCTGCATTGACTTCTTTTACCGGCTCGGCGACTTTGCGAAGGCGCTCGTCCGGAATATGTAACACTTGCAAAACTGCCATAAAGATCCAGAGTCGTATTCAGGAGTTGATAAGATTATTACCTCTATTCTAGACAAAACCCCCTCTAATTGACAGTCTCACTGTCCAATCGCAAGGATTGTTAAAGCCGCTTATGGCAGGGGAGTATGGATGGCGTCCGCAGAGATTTGGCTACGCCTGATGAGGGTAAACGGCCTGTATGGTGAGGCGATGGTGACCGTCGCTCACCGGATAGGCACCGCTGTCGGGCTCAATAGTGAAGCTTTACGTCTCTGCGGCCTGAGTGCGGCGCAGGTGAGGCAATTTTTGACCTTTGGCCAGCGGGATATCGACGTCGCTCTGGAATGGCTGGAACAGCCAGAGCACCATCTGCTCTCGGCCGACAGTCCTCTCTATCCACCGCAGCTGCGCGCAACCGCTGATTATCCCGGCGCGCTTCTGGTTAAAGGTGACCTCGCTATTTTGCAGAGCCGGCAGCTAGCGGTTGTCGGGAGCCGCGCGCACTCCTGGTACGGCGAACGCTGGGGGAGAGTGTTCTGCGAAGCCCTGGCACGCTATGGCATCACGATTACCAGCGGCCTGGCGATTGGTATTGACGGCGTTGCCCATCGCGGCGCGCTTGCCGCGAATGGAAAAAGCATTGCGGTGCTCGGGAATGGGTTAGGGGATATTTACCCGCGTCGGCACGCCGCTTTAGCAGGGCAGATTGTCGATAGCGGAGGAGCGCTGCTTTCTGAGTTTCCTCTCGCCACACCGCCATTACCTGGAAATTTTCCTCGCCGTAACCGGATTATCAGCGGCTTAAGTATTGGAGTATTGGTGGTGGAGGCTGCATTGAGAAGCGGCTCGTTGGTTACCGTCCGCTGTGCACTTGAACAGGGAAGGGAGGTTTTTGCGCTGCCCGGGCCGATAGGCAGCCCAGGCTCAGAGGGCCCGCATTGGCTCATCAAGCAGGGCGCTGTCCCCGTTACGGCACCCGAGGATATCGTCGAATACTGGCAGCATGAGCTGCTATGGCTGCGCGAGACGCCGTACGATATAAATAATTGCACGGATCGGCTACCCGTAGCATTGCCATTTCCTGAGCTCCTGGCTAACGTAGGAGATGAGGTAACACCTGTTGACGTTGTCGCTGAACGTGCCGGCCAATCTGTACCAGTGACCGTAGCTCAGCTACTTGAACTGGAGTTAGCAGGCTGGATCGCAGCTGTACCCGGCGGCTATGTCCGATTAAGGAGGGCAAGCCATGTTCGACGTACTCATGTATTTGTTTGAGACTTACATCCATAACGAAGCAGAAATGCGCGTAGACCAGGATAAGCTGACCCGGGATCTCACCGACGCCGGTTTTGAACGGGAAGATATTTATAACGCGTTGATGTGGCTCGAGAAACTGGCTGACTATCAGGAAGGCCTTGTCGCGCCCATGCAGCTGGCTTCTGACCCACTCTCTTTACGGATTTACACCGAAGAAGAGTGTCAGCGTCTGGATGCTAGTTGCCGAGGATTCTTATTATTCCTCGAGCAAATTCAGGTGTTGAACCTCGAAACGCGAGAAATGGTAATTGAACGCGTTCTGGCGCTGGATACGGCAGAGTTCGAACTGGAAGACCTTAAATGGGTGATCCTGATGGTGCTGTTTAATATTCCGGGCTGTGAAAACGCCTACCAGCAGATGGAAGAATTACTCTTCGAAGTAAATGAAGGTATGCTGCATTAATCTTTTTGCAGCAACGTCGAGTATTTATGACCAAATCAGCACTGTTTCAGGTGCGTAAAAATGAGCCCTGTCCACAGTGCGGGGCTGAACTGGTAATCCGCTCCGGGAAGCATGGACCGTTTCTTGGCTGTTCGCACTATCCGGACTGTAACTACGTCCGTCCCCTGAAAAGTCAGGCGGACGGACATATCGTTAAAGTGCTGGAGGGGCAGGAGTGTCCATCCTGCGGCGCCGTGATGGTGCTGCGTCAGGGACGCTTCGGTATGTTTATTGGTTGCAGCAGCTATCCGCAATGCCAGCATACTGAACTTATTGATAAGCCCGATGAGACGGCGATCGCGTGCCCGCAGTGTGGTCAGGGGCATTTGGTTCAGCGCCGCTCTCGTTTTGGCAAAACTTTTCACTCCTGCGATCGTTACCCCGATTGCCAGTTCGTCATTAACTTCAAACCGATAGCGGGCGAGTGTCCTGAATGCCACTATCCGCTATTAATCGAAAAGAAAACGGCGCAGGGCGTTAAATGCTTTTGTGCCAGTAAACAATGTGGAAAGCCGATATCGGCGGAACAAATCAGTGAATAATAACCTGCACTCAGAAACCGTCGCTCATGCAGTGGCGGTTCTGAATAACGAACACGTCATCGCCTATCCCACAGAAGCCGTTTTTGGCGTTGGCTGCGATCCCGACAGCGAAACGGCCGTCATGCGTTTGCTGGATCTCAAGCAGCGGCCGGTCGAGAAAGGCCTGATTCTTATCGCCGCCCGCTTTGAACAGCTACTTCCTTATATAGATGACTCTCAGCTTAGCGAGGCGCAGCTGGCGACAATTTTTAGCTGCTGGCCAGGACCGGTGACGTTCGTCTTCCCGGCGCGTAAAACAACTCCGCGCTGGTTGACCGGGCGTTTTGACTCTCTGGCGGTACGCGTTACCGATCACCCGCTGGTGGTTGAGCTATGCGAGGCCTATGGAAAACCGCTGGTTTCGACCAGTGCGAATTTATCCGGCCAGCCTCCCTGTCGCACCACGGCTGAAGTTCACGCCCAGTTTGGCGCCGATTTTCCGGTGGTTAATGGGTTAACCGGCGGTCGTCAGAATCCGTCTGAAATTCGCGACGCCCTGACGGGCGAACTCTTCCGCCAGGGGTAAGTGATGGAAAGCTACGCAGTCTTTGGAAATCCTATTGCCCACAGCAAATCACCCGCTATCCATCAGCTTTTTGCGCAGCAGCTGCAGATTGCACATCCGTACGGACGTATTCTGGCGCCACGAGATGAATTTATCAGTACCCTGAATGCTTTCTTTTATGAAGGGGGGCGAGGCGCCAACGTTACCGTTCCGTTTAAAGAGGAAGCGTTCGCTCGCGCCGATGAGCTTACCGAGCGAGCGGCGCTGGCCGGGGCCGTGAATACCCTGAAACGTCTGGAAGATGGCCGTTTGCTGGGGGATAACACCGATGGCATTGGGCTATTGAGCGATCTGGAGCGGCTCGGTTTTATTAAACCTGGCTTTCGTGTCCTGCTTATCGGGGCAGGAGGCGCATCGCGCGGCGTGCTGTTACCGCTTTTGTCCCTTGATTGCGCCGTGACGATTGTCAACCGCACCAGCTCCCGCGCGCATGAACTGGCGGCGCTCTTTTCTCATACCGGCAGTATTCGTGCGCTGGAAATGGATACGCTGGCTGAACATGAGTTTGATCTCATCATTAATGCGACCTCCAGCGGTATTGGCGGGGAGGTTCCGGCGATACCCGCTGCGTTAATTAATACGCACGTCCATTGCTACGACATGTTTTATCAGCAGGGCAATACGCCGTTTCTGACATGGTGCCAGCAGCATGGTGCAAAAAAGTGTGCTGACGGTTTAGGTATGCTGGTGGCTCAGGCCGCCCATGCCGTATTACTTTGGCATGGCGTACTGCCAGACATTACTCCGGTGATTCAAACCTTGCATAAGGAATTGAATCCGTGAATCAGGCGATTCAGTTTCCTGATAGAGAGGAGTGGGATAATGAAAAACAGTGCATTACATTCCCCGCGTTGGTTCATGGTATGCAGCTGACCTGCGCAATGAGCAGCGTAACGCTAGAAAAACGCTTTGGTGGAAAAGAGCCAGCGCAGTGGCTGGCTGCATTTCGCGAACATCGCTGGGATCTGGAAGAAGAAGCGGATGAGATGATCCGTGACCAGCAGGAAGACGGTCAGGGCTGGGTTTGGTTTTCCTGATCCAGGTAATCGTTCTTCCATTTCACGTAGTTGTTTGCTGAATAGATCAGTCCCGCTATTTCCGCCTCCGTCAGGGGGCGGATTTGTTTCACCGGATTGCCAAAGTAAAGATAGCCGCCTGCCAGCCGCTTATTCTGCGGTACCAGACTACCGGCACCAATCATGACGTCATCCTCTATTACTACACCATCCAGCAGAATTGAACCCATCCCCACCAGTACCCGATTACCGATAGTGCAGCCGTGTAGCATGACTTTATGGCCGATGGTGACATCTTCCCCAACGATCAGAGGATTACCCTGCGGGTTATAGGAGGATTTATGGGTGACATGCAGCACGCTACCGTCCTGGATATTGGTACGGGGGCCGATTTGCACATAGTTAACGTCTCCGCGAATGGCAACCAGTGGCCAGATGCTGACATCATCAGCCATCCTGACATCGCCGATCGCTACGCTGGTGGCATCGATCATCACGCGCAGGCCTGTTTGTGGGAATAAATCTTTATAGGGACGTAAATTAGCGGACATGCTTACCTCGATAATTCAGGGTTGTGCGAAGACTTTGGTGGCTTTCTCCGCCGCCTGCAACCCTTTATTGTGGTAAAAACTGAGCAGATCGAACAATAACGCTGCGAAAAGGGCGAAAAAGCATCATCCGGAAAAAAAGATCGATAAAAGACTTGTGCAATAAAATGGGATCCCTATAATGCGCTCCCACTGACACGGCGGATGTGAATCACTTCACACTAACTAGCCGGTTCGATTGAAGAGAAAAATCCTGAATTAAAGGGTTGACTCTGAAAGAGGAAAGCGTAATATACGCCACCTCGCAACGGTGAGCGAAAGCCGCGTTGCACTGCTCTTTAACAATTTATCAGACAATCTGTGTGGGCACTCAAAGTGACATGGATTCTTAACG
>NZ_JANUDW010000013.1:0-102671 GCF_024810075.1 Klebsiella sp. BIGb0132
GGGGTTTTTTTGTTGTCTGCGGTTTAAGGAAAAGCGGCCGGACGCCGCCCGGATCGGGCGATTCGTGCCGCTATCTCTGCTTATTCAGGCGCGAAACGGCCCGCAGGACGCCCGCCATAAACTGCCAGGCATCAAATAAACAAAGAAAACTCATGCGAAGCATGGGGTTTTTTGTTGTCTGCGGTTTAAGGAAAACGGCCGGACGCCGCCCGGATCGGGCGCTGCGCGCCGCGATCCCTGACCCTTTAGCCGTTAAGCTGCCTCTCGTCACCCGCGTTGTTCTTCTAACCAGCGGACAATAAATGCCGCGATCTGCGCAAGATCATTTAAATCCAGCTGGGGCAAAGAAGTCGTCACCGGCGAATCGCTGGCCACCGCAATAACGTACTTATCAATAACAAGATCCTCAACACAATGGCCGCCGTTTTGCCGATAAAGCACGATCTTAGGCACAGGTTCATGCTTAAAACCCTCTACCAGCACAACGTCCAGCTTTGAGGCATCCATCCGGCTAACCAGCCACGGCAGGTCTACTTCTTCTTGATCCGGAGTTTCAGTCATCAGCGCCCAGCGCTGCGTACTGGCGACAATCGTCTGCGCGGCGCCTGCTTTGCGCAGCTCATAGCTGTCTTTCCCTGGCTTATCGACATCCATATCGTGATGGGTATGCTTTATCAAACCTGGGCGCAACCCCTCGGCGCACAATGCCGGGATCAGCTGCTTTAATAACGTTGTTTTACCGGTTCCGCTCCAGGCAGAAATTGCTAAAACAGGGATCATAACGGCTCCTGCATATCGTGAATATGCTGTAAGTCAGCAAGCGTATTCACATTA
Source organism: Klebsiella sp. BIGb0132 (assembly GCF_024810075.1). Taxonomy (NCBI): domain Bacteria; kingdom Pseudomonadati; phylum Pseudomonadota; class Gammaproteobacteria; order Enterobacterales; family Enterobacteriaceae; genus Klebsiella; species Klebsiella sp. BIGb0132. The sequence continues at coordinate 835 of NZ_JANUDW010000013.1, forward strand.
ATAAACGCAGACTTTACGTCGCTAAAATCGACGCTATGTCCGCCTGCCTGGCGCATAAAGACCATCACCCGCCGTTCGCCGGCCGCCAGATAGGCCTCCAGCTGGGGTATTAGCCGACGATGTATCAGGGCGATAGCGGGGTGATCCCGCTCCCCATCGTGCGCCCAGACCACCGGTGAGGCCTGCTTCTGCTGCATCAAACGCGCAACCAGAAACGGCGGAATAAACGGCGTGTCACAGGGGCAAAATACAAACCAGGGGCACTCTATCTGCTGCATCACCGACAGCATACCGGCCAGCGGTCCGGGAAAATCGCTAAGGCTATCGGTATAGATTGGGTAACCCGTGGCTTGCCAACTTTGCAGATTACGGTTGGCGCTGATCGCCAGATTGGTCACCTGCGGTTGCAGCGCATCCGTAACATAGCGCCATAGCGGCTGCCCGTTTAGCAGCTGCAGTCCTTTATCCACTCCGCCCATCCGCGTGGCTTTTCCGCCGGCCAGCACGACGCCGGTTATTGCCTCGCCTTGCATAGAAATATCGCCTCTTTCATTGTGGGATTGACCCTGTTAACTTGTCCCTATCAAGAGTAAGGAGCATGAGCATGAAATGTAAACGCCTGAATGAAGTTATTGAACTCCTCCAGCCAGCCTGGCAAAAAGAGCCGGAACTGAATCTGATTCAATTCTTGCAGAAACTGGCGAAAGAGGCCGGTTATAAGGGGGAACTCGCCGATCTTTCTGACGATATTCTTATTTACCATCTGAAGATGCGTGACTCGACAAAAGAAGCCGTTATTCCGGGGATTAAGAAAGACTACGAAGAAGATTTCAAAACGGCGCTACTGCGCGCTCGCGGCGTGATTAAAGAGTAAAAGGTTGTAAGTGCGACCACAGAATGAGTTATGAGATGATATCCTGAACTATTCGTACGATTATCGGATGTCAGGATGCACGATAAGGCTTTCAATTTTCAGACGCTTCACCCGGATACCATCATCGATGGCCTGTTTGATCTGGGGATGCGGGTAGACTCAGGTCTCACCCCGCTTAATAGCTATGAAAACCGCGTTTACCAGTTTCAGGACGAAGATCGCCGCCGCTATGTGGTGAAGTTCTATCGTCCTGAGCGTTGGTCTGCCGAACAGATCCTCGAAGAACACCAGTTTACCTTCCAGCTAGAGCAGGATGAGGTGCCCGTCGCCGCGCCGCTGCTCTTCAACGATCGCTCGCTTCATCAACACCAGGGCTTCTTCTTTGCCGTTTTCCCAAGCCTGGGCGGGCGTCAGTTTGAAGCGGATAACCTTGATCAGATGGAATGGGTAGGGCGTTTTCTTGGTCGCCTGCATCAAACCGGGCGCAAGCAGCTCTTTGTTGCCCGACCAGAGATCGGCATTAAGGAATATTTACTCGAACCGCGCGCGGTATTTGAGCACTCAACGCTGATACCGGCCGGCCTGAAGAAGCGTTTTCTCGCTGCGGCGGATAAGCTGATCGAGGCGGTCACGGCGAAGTGGGACGGCGGCGCTAAGATCCTGCGCCTGCACGGTGACTGCCATGCCGGAAATATCCTCTGGCGCGATGGCCCGCTTTTTGTCGATCTGGATGATGCCCGCAACGGCCCCGCTATTCAGGATCTCTGGATGCTGCTGAACGGTGATAAAGCCGAACAGCGCATGCAGCTGGAGACGATCGTTGAAGCTTATGAAGAGTTCAGCCCGTTTAACACCGACGAAATTGCCCTCATCGAACCGTTACGCGCGATGCGCTTAGTCTACTACCTTGCGTGGTTGCTCCGACGCTGGGACGATCCTGCCTTCCCTATCAACTTCCCATGGCTTACCGGGGAAGACTACTGGCGCGGGCAGACCAAAACTTTTCTTGAGCAGGTGAAGGTTCTACAGGAACCCCCTCTTCAGTTAACGCCAATGTATTAATCTGATATTTCCAGGAGAGAGTTAAAAATGAAAAAAATTTGGCTGGCGCTGGCTGGTATGATTCTGGCTTTTAGTGCATCCGCTGCCCAGATAACCGACGGCAAGCAGTACATTACCCTCGAGAAGCCGGTTGCCGGCGAGCCGCAGGTGCTCGAATTCTTCTCGTTCTACTGCCCGCACTGCTATCAGTTTGAAGAAGTGCTGCACGTTTCTGACAACGTGAAGAAAAAGCTGCCGGAAGGCGTCAAAATGACGAAGTACCACGTTGAGTTCCTTGGCCCGCTGGGCAAAGATTTAACTCAGGCGTGGGCGGTGGCCATGGCGCTGGGCGTTGAAGATCGGATCACCGTGCCGATGTTTGAGGCGGTGCAGAAAACACAAACCGTGCAGACCGTTGCCGATATTCGTAAAGTCTTCGTTGATGCCGGCGTGAAGGGTGAAGATTACGATGCGGCCTGGAACAGCTTCGTGGTGAAATCTCTGGTTGCCCAGCAGGAAAAAGCCGCGGCTGACCTGCAGCTGCAGGGCGTACCGGCGATGTATGTTAATGGTAAGTATCAGCTGAACCCGCAGGGGATGGATACCAGCAATATGGACGCATTTGTCGCCCAGTATGCTGATACCGTTAAGCAGCTGGTTGAGAAGAAATAAAAAAATAACGCCGGTCACTGACCGGCGTTGTTGTTTTCGGGCTCAATAAAGTTACTTTTCCTGCCGTTGCAGCATTTCCGTCAGCCGGGCGTCTTTTTCTTGCCATAACTCGTTCAGCCAGCGCTGAAAGCGACGTTTAAAGTTCTTATCATTCACGTAATCACCGTACAGCTCTTCAGCGACGGGCATCAGATTAACGCGGACCACAATTCGCGTGAGGCGGCCGCTAAGCATGTCGTAAAAGGGGCGCCGGTTATTCTGCGGATAGCATAATGTCACGTCCAGCAGCTTATCGAACTGACTGCCCAGTACGTTCAGAGCCATCGCAACGCCTGCCGCCTTTGGTGGCAATAAGTTGCTATAAGGCGAACGAGTCTGGTGCTGTTTCTCCTCGGTGAAACGTGACCCTTCTACAAAGTTAACGATGGTCGTTGGATAAGCGCGGAATTTCTCGCAGGAACGACGGGTCGTTGCCACATCTTTGCCGCGGCGCTCCGGATGGCGAATGAGATAGCCTCGCGAGTAGCGGCGCATAAAGGGCATATCCAGCGCCCAGCAGGCAAGACCGATAAAAGGCACCCAGGCTAACTGCTGCTTGAGGAAGTATTTGTTCATCGGTATATGCTTGCGGAACAGTACGCAGAGCACCACGATATCTGCCCAGCTGTGATGGTTGCTAATAAGCAGATACCAGTTCTTTTTATTCAGCCCTTCAAGACCCTGCACGTCCCACTTCAGCTCCGGGTTGAGGTACAGCAGCAGCGCCAGCCCTTCGCACCAGCAGTACATCATGAAATTACAAAAATGAGAGATAGCGCGCCATACCGCAGGGATCGGCACCAGCAGTTTAATCACTCCGGCGATAATAATCGGTACGGAACAAATAATGGTGACCAGGATGGTAAGAGCGATACTAAGAGGAAGCGTTATCGCTGCGAGTAATCTCGACATAGTTATTTTATTCAGAAAGTTAGGCTGAGAAAGAGCGCGATTAAACAGCGCAAGAGCCTGATTTTATCAGAAAACGCAGCAAATGACGGGTCTAACGAGAATAGAAAAACAGGCGGATCTTATATCCACATGGAGCATTGAGTCATCGTGACGGCTTTAAATCAATAATCTATATATAACCACATGATAAATAAAAACTAATTATAATGACGCGCGCTTTTTTTCATACACGATGGTTACCGGCCTAAAACTATGCACAAACTTATCCACAGATAGCCGTACCGCAGGATCGACCGGATCGATGAATCTTTTCGGCGAAATGTGGGAAAAATTCAGGTTTTCATGCCTGTCTGTGGCATCCTTTATCCATAATCTGATAAACAGGCACGGAAATTATGGTTCAGATCCCTGAAAACCCTCTCATCCTCGTTGACGGCTCCTCTTACCTTTACCGGGCGTATCACGCATTCCCGCCGCTGACCAACAGCGCTGGCGAGCCGACCGGCGCAATGTATGGCGTGCTGAATATGCTGCGAAGCCTGATCCTGCAGTACCAGCCCACCCATGCCGTGGTGGTGTTTGATGCCAAAGGAAAAACTTTCCGTGACGAACTGTTTGAGCACTACAAATCCCACCGGCCGCCGATGCCCGACGATCTGCGCGCGCAGATTGAGCCGCTGCACACGATGGTGAAAGCCATGGGCCTGCCGCTGATGGCGGTACCGGGCGTGGAGGCTGACGATGTGATTGGCACCCTGGCGCGTGAGGCCGAAAAAGCGGGTCGCCCGGTATTGATCAGTACCGGCGATAAGGACATGGCCCAGCTGGTCACTCCGGGTATCACCCTAATTAACACCATGACCAATACGATCCTCGGCCCGGATGAAGTGGTGACGAAGTACGGCGTTCCGCCAGAGCTGATCATCGATTTCCTCGCCCTGATGGGCGACTCCTCGGATAACATTCCAGGCGTTCCGGGAGTCGGAGAGAAAACCGCTCAGGCCCTGCTACAGGGATTGGGTGGCCTTGATACGCTGTATGCCGAAGCGGAAAAAATCGCTGGCCTGAGCTTCCGTGGCGCCAAAACAATGGCGGCGAAGCTCGAGCAGAATAAAGAGGTGGCGTACCTCTCCTATCAGCTGGCGACCATTAAAACAGACGTGGAGCTGGATCTGAGCTGCGAAGAGCTGCTGGTTCTGGAACCGGCGGCGGACGATCTGCTGACGCTGTTCAAAAAGTATGAATTCAAGCGCTGGATTACCGACGTGGAGTCCGGCAAATGGATGCAGGCAAAAGGGAGCAAGCCTGCGGCAAAACCGGCGCAAGCGGCGGTGGCTGAAGAAGAGGTTGTTGAAGCTGCGGCAACGCTGTCTGCCGAAAACTACGTCACCATTCTTGATGAAGAGACGCTAACGGCGTGGATTGAGAAGCTCAAAAAAGCGCCGCTGTTTGCTTTCGATACGGAAACGGACAGCCTGGATAACATCTCGGCCAACATGGTCGGCCTGTCGTTCGCTATCGAACCCGGCGTTGCGGCCTATGTGCCTGTTGCGCATGATTATCTCGATGCGCCGGATCAGATCCCGCGCGATCGCGTGCTTGAGCTGCTCAAGCCGCTGCTGGAAGATAATAGCCTCCTCAAAGTTGGGCAAAACCTGAAGTACGACCGCGGGATTTTGGCGAACTATGGCATTGAGCTCCGCGGCATTGCCTTTGATACGATGCTGGAGTCCTACATCCTTGATAGCGTGGCGGGGCGTCATGACATGGACAGCCTCTCCGATCGCTGGCTTCAGCATAAAACCATCACCTTTGAAGAGATTGCCGGCAAAGGAAAGAATCAGCTTACGTTTAACCAGATTGCGTTGGAAGAAGCGGGCCGCTATGCGGCTGAAGATGCCGACGTTACTCTGCAGCTGCACCTGAAGATGTGGCCGAAGCTGCAGCAGCACGAAGGGCCGCTGCACGTGTTTAAAAACATCGAGATGCCGCTGGTACCGGTGCTATCGCGCGTTGAGCGCAACGGGGTTAAAATTGATCCGGCGGTGCTGCATGCCCATTCTCAGGAGATCGCTAAGCGCCTGGTTGAGCTGGAGCAGAAGGCCTATGAGATCGCCGGAGAAGAGTTCAATCTCTCCTCACCGAAGCAGCTGCAAACGATTCTGTTTGAAAAGCAGGGCATTAAACCGCTGAAGAAAACCCCGGGCGGCGCGCCATCGACTTCGGAAGAGGTGCTGGAAGAGCTGGCGCTGGACTATCCGCTGCCGAAGGTGATTCTTGAGTACCGTGGGCTAGCCAAGCTGAAGTCGACGTATACCGATAAGCTGCCGCTGATGATTAACCCCAAAACCGGCCGGGTCCATACCTCATACCATCAGGCCGTTACCGCGACCGGGCGACTCTCTTCAACGGACCCTAACCTGCAAAATATACCGGTGCGTAACGAGGAAGGGCGACGCATTCGTCAGGCGTTTATCGCGCCGCAGGATTATCTCATCGTCTCTGCCGACTACTCGCAGATTGAACTGCGCATCATGGCCCATTTATCTCGTGATAATGGCCTGCTGACCGCTTTTGCTGAAGGGAAAGATATCCACCGGGCGACGGCGGCGGAGGTCTTTAGCCTGCCGCTGGAAAGCGTCAGCAGCGAGCAGCGTCGTAGCGCTAAAGCGATCAACTTTGGTTTGATCTACGGCATGAGCGCATTCGGCCTCGCGCGCCAGCTCAATATCCCGCGCAGAGAAGCGCAAAAGTATATGGATCTCTACTTCGAGCGCTATCCGGGCGTGTTGGATTATATGGAGCGCACCCGCGCGCAGGCGAAAGAGCAGGGATATGTTGAAACCCTGGACGGTCGTCGGCTCTATCTCCCGGACATCAAATCCAGCAACGGCGCACGTCGTGCGGGCGCTGAGCGAGCGGCAATCAACGCGCCAATGCAGGGGACTGCGGCAGATATCATTAAGCGGGCAATGATTGCCGTTGATGAGTGGCTGCTGACCGAGAAGCCGCGGGTGCGGATGATTATGCAGGTGCACGATGAACTGGTCTTTGAAGTGCATAAAGATGACCTCGATAGCGTGGCGAAAAAGGTCCATGAATTAATGGAAAACAGCACCACGCTGGCGGTTCCGCTGCTGGTGGAAGTGGGTAGCGGAGAAAACTGGGATCAAGCGCACTAAGTATTTCGTGGAGAGAGCGTTTTTCTGTAAGTAAGCAACATAACTTATAGCGTTTTGTGACGATCATTCGAATTTGCTATGTAAAGAGTGAAAAAAAACTACAAAAAGTGCTTTCTCCCTAACTGAAAGAAGAGTAGAGTTAATGACGTAGGGTACAGAGGTAAGATGTTCTATCTTTCAGACCTTTTACTTCACGTAATCGGATTTGGCTGAATATTTTAGCCGCCCCGGTCATTTATGACCGGGGCGTTTTTTATTGCGCGAAAGAAAAGTTTTTAGCGACCGGAATGGTGACAGCTGGCCTGATTTTGTCGCCCGAATAAGGCGCTAAGCGCCGTTATCCGGGGAGTCTGGCGGAGATTACTCCCCGTCTTCGATCTCTTCCTGAGGAGGGATTTCGTTAAACCAGCTATCGAGCTTCTGCCGCAGCTTATCGACGCCTGATTTCTTCAGCGAAGAGAACGCCTCAACCTGCACATCGCCGTTAAAGGCGAGTACCGCCTCACGCACCATATTGAGCTGCGCTTTACGGGCCCCGCTGGCCAGCTTATCGGACTTAGTCAGCAGCACCAGCACCTGGATATCGCTTTCTACGGCCCATTCGATCATCTGCTGGTCGAGGTCTTTCAGCGGATGGCGAATATCCATCAAAATAACCAGTCCTTTCAGACACAGGCGTTTTTCAAGGTATTCACCCAGCGCCCGCTGCCATTTGATCTTCATCTCCTCGGGGACCTGAGCGTAGCCGTAGCCCGGTAAATCGACCAGGCGTTTACCGTCGGCAACTTCGAACAGGTTAATCAGCTGGGTACGTCCCGGCGTTTTTGAGGTTCGCGCCAGGCTTTTCTGATTCGTCAGCGTATTCAGGGCGCTGGATTTCCCGGCATTTGAGCGGCCGGCAAACGCCACTTCGATTCCTGTATCGGAAGGAAGATGGCGGATATCCGGTGCGCTGGTGACAAAATGCGTCTGTTGATAGTTCCAGTTGGTCAAGACTGTCGTCTCCGTTAAATAAGGCTATGGCGGGGATTATACCTGAACAACAGAAAAAGGCTGTTTTTACCGCACCCCGCAAATTAAGGCGGCTGTAGGTGAAAACCCTACGCTTTGTGAGACATTGACCATTCGTGGTATGGGAAATCCATGAACAAGCGTGGTGAGTTAATGGATAAAGTCATTATTTATCAATATATTATGCCTTGAAGAAAATTCTGAAAATTGCCTTTTTGCTCGCTACCTGGTTGTAGGATTCCTTTAACCCGGTAAAGTAGTGGTCAAGGCGAGGATGCCAACAGGAACAGGGCTCAGGATGAGCGGTCAGGGAGCGCCAGGAGGCGAAGACCAGGGATTGTCAGGATGACCAGCGTCTGGAGACGTTTTCAAAGGGAAAGGGATGTAACAAGGAACGTTATTAGCTAAGGGAAAGACAGGGTTTGTCGTTAGCTAACATGGAAAGTGGAAACCCTTTAAGGGTTGTTCGTGAGGAAAAAGGCGACAGAGTAATCTGTCGCCTTTTTTCTTTGCTTGCTTTCTGCTAGATTCCGCCTCAATTCTATACTGAAGAAAACGATCTGAAGATTACACACCATGAAAAAACCGACATCTGTATCCCGTGGTAAAACACAGCGTAAGACGCGTGAAGAAATGAATCAGGAATCCCGCGATCGCAAGCGTCAGAAGAAGCATCGCGGTCATACGGCAGGAAGTCGTGCCACCGGCGGCGAAGCCTCTTCGGCTGGCAAAAAAACAGGTCAGCAGCAAGATCCGCGTATTGGTAGCAAGAAACCGATTCCGCTGGGCGTGACCGAGAGCACCCCGGCTACTAAGCAGCACAAACCGAAGAGCGAGAAACCTATGCTTTCACCGCAGGCTGAGCTGGATTTGCTGGAAAACGATGAGCGCCTGGACGCGCTGCTGGAACGTCTGGAAGAGGGTGGTTCCCTGAATGCTGAAGAGCAGACCTGGGTTGATGCCAAGCTCGATCGCATTGATGAGCTTATGCAGCAGCTCGGCCTCTCCTACGACGATGACGAAGATGAGGAAGAAGAAGAGCGCAAGGAAGATATGATGCGCCTGCTGAAGGGTGGAAACTAACGTTTGCACTCAGTCGGATTCCCGGTCCTGCTTATAACCCTTCTGGTTATGTGTTATCTGCTGTGGTTATTCGCTAAACTACGACGGTTGTCGCGGCGTCAGAAATGGCTGCGCAACCGGCTCATTACCCGAAGTGCGGTTGGGCCGGGGCGGCGTACCCGCCGGCGGCACCATCGGAAGGAGTGAGCATGTCTGTGCAGTTAATCGACTGGGATCTGGCCCTGATCCAAAAATATAACTATTCCGGGCCGCGTTATACCTCGTACCCCACCGCGCTGGAGTTTTCTCCCGAATTTGGCGCCGCTGAGTTCGACGAGGCGGTGGCCCGCTATCCGCAGCGCCCGCTATCGCTGTACGTGCATATCCCGTTTTGCCATAAGCTCTGCTATTTCTGCGGCTGCAATAAAATTGTGACCCGCCAGCAGCATAAGGCCGACCAGTACCTGGACGTGCTCGAGCAGGAGATTATTCATCGGGCCCCGCTGTTTAGCGAACGCCAGGTCCACCAGCTGCACTGGGGCGGCGGAACGCCAACCTATCTGAATAAAGAACAAATCAGCCGGCTGATGAATTTGCTGCGCACCCACTTCAGTTTTATTGCCGATGCCGAGATTTCAATTGAAGTCGATCCGCGGGAAATTGAGCTGGACGTGCTTGACCACCTGCGCGCTGAGGGCTTCAATCGCCTGAGTATGGGCGTGCAGGACTTCAATAAAGAGGTGCAGCGTCTGGTTAACCGCGAGCAGGATGAAGACTTTATCTTTGCTCTGCTTAACCATGCGCGTGATATTGGGTTTACCTCTACCAATATCGATCTGATTTATGGCCTGCCAAAGCAAACGCCGGAAAGTTTTGCCTTTACGCTGCAGAAGGTGGCCGAACTCAACCCCGATCGCCTGAGCGTATTTAACTATGCGCATCTGCCCACGCTCTTTGCCGCGCAGCGTAAAATCAAAGATGCGGACCTGCCTACGGCGGAACAGAAGCTGGATATCCTGCAGGAGACGATTGGCTCACTCACCGATGCCGGCTACCAGTTTATCGGCATGGATCATTTTGCGCGCCCGGATGACGAGCTGGCGATTGCTCAGCGTGAAGGCGTGCTGCATCGCAACTTCCAGGGCTACACCACCCAGGGCGACACCGACCTGCTGGGGATGGGCGTTTCTGCGATCAGCATGATTGGCGACTGCTACGCGCAGAACCAGAAAGAACTGAAGCACTACTATCAGCAGGTTGATGAAACCGGGAACGCCCTGTGGCGCGGTATTGCGCTGACCCGCGATGACTGCATACGCCGGGACGTCATCAAATCGCTGATCTGTAATTTCCGTCTCGATTTTGCTGCCGTCACCGCCCAGTGGGATATCGATTGTCAGCACTATTTTGCCGAAGATTTGCAGCTGCTCGCACCGCTGGCGAAAGATGGGCTGGTGGACGTCGATGAAAAGGGGATTCAGGTCACGCCGAAAGGCCGCCTGCTGATCCGCAACGTCTGCATGTGTTTTGATACCTATCTGCGCCAGAAAGCGCGCATGCAGCAGTTCTCACGGGTTATTTAAGCAAAACCCCGGCGACGCAGGGTTACCGGGGCGATGAAGCGGCTGGCCGAGCGGCCAGCGCGAACAGCGTTATTCCATTCCCAACTCTTTCAGCTTGCGGGTAAGCGTGTTTCGTCCCCATCCCAGCAGGCGTGCAGCCTCCTGCTTGTGTCCCTGCGTATGGCGCAGGGCGGTGGTCAGCAGCGTCCGCTCCATTTCCGGCTGAGCCTCAGAGAGCAGGTTTTGATGACCGGATCGCAGGGCGCGATCGGCCCACTGTCCCAGCAGCGTCGCCCAGCTATCCGGCTGCATATGCGTGGGGCTGTCCGGTACCGAGGTTTCAAACAGCTCGCTGGGAAGATCCTGGGTCAGCACCTCCTGACCGGCGGCCATCACCGTCAGCCAGCGGCAGGTATTTTCGAGCTGACGCACGTTGCCGGGCCAGGCCAGGCGGGTGAGCGCCGTTTCCGTTTCCGGGTGCAGCAGCTTAGCTTCAACGCCCAGCTCGCGCGCCGCAACCTGCAGGAAGTGACGAGCCAGACGCGGGATATCCTCCCGACGCTCGCGCAGCGGCGGCAGATGGACGCGAATCACGTTCAGACGGTGGAACAGGTCCTCACGGAATTTACCCTCCTGGACGCGCTGCTCGAGGTTTTGGTGGGTCGCGGCAATGATCCTGACGTCCACCTTCACCGGCGCATAGCCGCCAACGCGATAGAACTGACCGTCGGCCAGCACGCGCAGCAGGCGCGTCTGCACGTCCAGCGGCATATCGCCAATTTCATCGAGAAACAGCGTGCCGCCATCGGCCTGCTCAAAGCGGCCCTGGCGCACGGTATTGGCGCCGGTAAACGCCCCTTTCTCGTGACCGAACAGCTCGGACTCGATCAGGTCTTTTGGGATTGCGGCCATATTCAGCGCGATAAACGGCGCCTTCGCCCGCGGGCTGTGGCGGTGTAGAGCGTGAGCGACCAGCTCTTTACCGGTACCGGATTCACCGTTGATCAGCACGCTAATAGAAGAGCGCGACAGGCGGCCGATAATGCGAAAAACATCCTGCATCGCCGGCGCTTCACCGATGATATCGGCCGTTGGGCTGTTTATCGGCGCATTTCGCGGCTGCTGCTGCTCCTGATAGTGGCTGATAGCGCGGTCAACCAGCGCCACGGCTTCATCAATATCAAAAGGTTTCGGCAGATAATCAAAGGCACCCTGCTGATAGGCGCTTACTGCCGCATCCAGATCCGAATGCGCGGTCATTATGATGACCGGAAGCATCGGATGGCGTTGCTTAATTTGTTTCAGCAGCGCGAGCCCATCCATCCCCGGCATCCGAATATCAGACAGCAGTACATCCGGGGTTTTGGTGGTGAGTGCATCAAGCACCTCGTTGCCGCTTTCAAACGTTGTACAACTCAAGCCTGCCCCGGTGAGCGCGCGTTCAAGCACCCAACGGATGGAGCTATCGTCATCAACGATCCAGGCTATCCCTCGTTGCATAAACACCTCTACTTCCGAATAGGCAGGAATACCGAGAATTCGGTATGCCCTGGCCAACTGGTAAATTCAATTTTGCCGGAGTGTCGATCGATAAGACTGCGGGCAATGGAAAGCCCCAGACCGGTACCGCCTTCGCGACCGCTGACCATAGGATAAAAAAGCGTATCCTGTAAATGGGACGGAATTCCCGGGCCGTTGTCTTCCACATCAATGCGTGCGGCGAGACGGTAGCGTACGCCATGCAGCGTCAGCTGGAAGGCGGTACGGGTGCGCAGAATAATTTCTCCGCCTTCTGGCCCCAGCGCCTGCAGCGCATTGCGTACGATATTCAGCAGGACCTGTTCAATTTGGTCCGGATCGTGCGCCAGCTCCGGCAGGCTAGGGTCGTAATCACGGATAAGCTTGACGTTGTCCGGCAGCTCCATCGACACCAGCTTCACCACCCGCTCAGCGACTTTATGGATGCTTTCGGTGACGTGCATTCCGGGGTGCTGCGGTCCCAGCAGGCGATCGACCAGGTTTCTCAAGCGGTCGGCCTGCTCAATAATGACGTTGGTGTATTCCATCAGCGCCGGATCGGGTAACGCCTTGCTCAGCAGCTGCGCCGCACCCCGCAGGCCGCCCAACGGATTTTTAATCTCGTGGGCCAGACCGCGGACTAAATCACGCGCCGCGATTTGCTGCGCGTGCTGCAGCTGCTCCTGGCTCAGACGCCGCTGGTTATCCATGGGGGCCATTTCCAGCAGGATTTGCCCTTCAGGCAGGCGCTGTGCGGTTAATGACAGGATATGCGAGCGGCCATCGATCACCAGGGTGACTTCGTTGTCGGTAAAGCCTTGGCCCGCCTGCAGGCTCTCCTGCATCAGACCGATATTCAGCGAAAAGTAGCTCAACAGCTCGGGGAGTGGCGTGCCGTACAGCTTGCGTGAACTTTGGGCCAGCAGCTGCTGCGCCGCCGGGTTCGCGTAGTGCACCGCCAGGTCGTCATCGACCAATAAGATGCTGTTGATTAAAGAGTTAAGGATCTGCCCAGCATCGGGCTGAGTGCCTGTTGCCATCTGACAGTCTCCTGAAAAGAGTGCACTATTTTAGTGCAGTATAGCTTTTTATAAGTAAAAAGCGCATAAGATCAGCATGTTGGTGGAGAAAAAAGCCCATCCTGAGATGGGCTGAAAGTTTCCACGGCAACAAAATATCCCTGGTATCCCACGCCACAACACGGAATACCGAGGATTTACAGCAAAATTAGACGCTGTAGTACAGCTCGAACTCAACCGGGTGCGGAGTCATGCGTACGCGGTCGTTTTCTTCAATACGCAGGGCGATGTAGGCATCGATAGCGTCGTTGGTGAATACGCCACCCGCGGTCAGGAACTCACGGTCAGCGTCCAGCGCGTTCAGTGCTTCTTCCAGAGAGCCAGCAACCTGTGGGATCTCTTTCGCTTCTTCCGGCGGCAGGTCATACAGGTTTTTGTCCATGGCTTCGCCCGGATGGATTTTGTTCTTGATACCGTCAAGACCAGCCATCAGCAGCGCAGCGAAGCACAGGTACGGGTTGGCAGCCGGGTCCGGGAAGCGCACTTCGATACGACGCGCTTTCGGAGAGGTGACCACCGGAATACGGATAGAGGCAGAACGGTTACGGGCAGAGTAAGCCAGCATAACCGGTGCTTCGTAACCCGGGACCAGACGCTTGTAGGAGTTGGTGGTCGGGTTAGCCAGGGCGTTAATCGCTTTAGCGTGTTTGATTACGCCGCCGATGTAGAACAGCGCTTGCTCTGACAGGCCAGCATATTTGTCACCAGAGAACAGGTTTACGCCGTTCTTGGACAGGGACATGTGGCAGTGCATGCCGGAACCGTTATCGCCAAACATTGGTTTTGGCATAAAGGTCGCGGTTTTACCAAAGCGGTGAGCAACGTTGTGCACAACGTATTTGTAGATCTGAATTTCGTCCGCTTTTTTGGTCATGGTGTTGAAGCGGGTAGCGATTTCGTTCTGACCAGCAGTGGCGACTTCGTGGTGGTGAGCTTCAACAACCAGGCCCATCTCTTCCATGATCATACACATGGTAGAGCGGATGTCCTGAGAGGAGTCAACCGGTGGAACCGGGAAGTAGCCGCCTTTCACGCCAGGACGGTGACCTTTGTTGCCACCTTCGTATTTGGTGGAGGAGTTCCATGCGCCTTCGATATCGTCGATAGCCACGTGGGAACCGGAGATAGAAGCACCAAAGCGGATGTCGTCAAACAGGAAGAACTCTGGCTCTGGCCCGAAGAGTACGGTATCTGCCAGGCCGGTAGAACGCAGGTACTCTTCAGCGCGTTTAGCGATGGAGCGCGGGTCACGGTCGTAGCCCTGCAGGGTGCCTGGTTCCAGGATATCGCAGCGAATGATCAGCGTCGGTTCTTCGAAGAACGGGTCGATCAGCGCGGTGGTCGCATCCGGCATCAGAACCATGTCAGATTCGTTAATACCTTTCCAGCCACCAATCGAGGAGCCATCAAACATTTTGCCTTCTTCGAAGAATTCGGCATTAACCTGATGAGAAGGAATTGTGACGTGCTGTTCTTTACCTTTGGTATCGGTGAAGCGCAAATCGACAAACTTCACTTCGTGCTCGTTCAGCATCGTCAAAACGTGTTCAGCGGACATACTTAAACTCTCCCGGATTGGTCATTGTCGTCGTGGTAACGAAAACTTTTTTACTACTTAAAGTGGCGTTGTTGCCTTAAAATAGATAAAGCGAAATCTGTGCCAACTTTTAAATGCTATGCAAAACGCTGTATCATGCGCACCATAGTGCAAAAGAACTGCACCATGATAGGAATAATGCACCAAAGTAGTGCTTCAGTGTGAGCATTGAGCACCATTTTGGTGCAGTTTTTGTTACGGTGCCCTTTTATCGCTCCGTGAAAGCGATCACAAAGAAACTCTGCAATACTTGTTTGCGGAGGATGTTTGTGATCCTGTTCAGTCCTTCGCTTATTACGTGTACAATAACGCGCTATTTCTAATGCCTGAGGCAAAGTTTGTGATCGAAAATCTGCGTAACATCGCCATCATCGCGCACGTTGACCATGGTAAAACTACCCTGGTCGACAAGCTGCTCCAGCAATCCGGTACGTTCGATGCACGTGCCGAAACACAAGAGCGTGTGATGGACTCCAACGATTTGGAGAAAGAGCGTGGGATTACCATCCTCGCGAAAAACACCGCAATCAAATGGAATGATTACCGTATCAACATCGTTGATACCCCAGGGCACGCCGACTTCGGAGGTGAAGTTGAGCGTGTTATGTCCATGGTTGATTCTGTGCTGCTGGTGGTTGATGCCTTTGACGGTCCGATGCCGCAAACGCGCTTCGTCACCAAGAAAGCCTTTGCCCACGGCCTGAAGCCGATCGTGGTCATCAACAAAGTTGACCGTCCGGGCGCACGCCCTGACTGGGTTGTCGATCAGGTCTTCGATCTGTTCGTTAACCTCGACGCAACTGATGAGCAGCTGGACTTCCCTATCGTTTACGCATCTGCGCTGAACGGTATCGCGGGTCTGGACCACGAAGATATGGCTGAAGACATGACTCCGCTGTATCAGACCATCATCGATCGCGTACCGGCTCCGGACGTTGATAGTGATGGCCCGCTGCAGATGCAGATCTCCCAGCTTGATTACAACAACTACGTTGGCGTAATCGGCATTGGTCGCATCAAGCGCGGTAAAGTGAAGCCGAACCAGCAGGTCACTCTGATTGATAGCGAAGGCAAAACCCGTAACGGTAAAGTCGGTAAAGTCCTGGGCCACCTCGGTCTGGAACGTATCGAGACTGACGTCGCGGAAGCTGGCGATATCATCGCAATCACCGGTCTGGGCGAGCTGAACATCTCCGACACCATCTGCGATCCGCAGAACGTCGAAGCGCTGCCGCCGCTGTCCGTTGATGAACCGACCGTTTCTATGTTCTTCTGCGTTAACACCTCTCCGTTCTGTGGTAAAGAAGGTAAGTACGTTACTTCTCGCCAGATCCTCGATCGCCTGAACAAAGAGCTGGTACACAACGTAGCGCTGCGCGTTGAAGAGACTCCGGATGCGGACGCATTCCGCGTTTCTGGCCGTGGCGAACTGCACCTGTCCGTTCTTATCGAGAACATGCGTCGTGAAGGTTTCGAAATGGCGGTTTCCCGTCCGAAAGTTATCTTCCGCGAAATCGATGGCCGCAAACAAGAGCCGTTCGAAAACGTCACGCTGGACGTTGAAGAGCAGCATCAGGGTTCCGTGATGCAGGCTCTGGGTGAGCGTAAAGGCGACCTGAAAAACATGAATCCAGATGGCAAGGGCCGCGTACGTCTCGACTACGTGATCCCAAGCCGTGGCCTGATTGGCTTCCGTTCTGAGTTCATGACCATGACCTCCGGTACCGGTCTGCTGTACTCCACCTTCAGCCACTACGATGATATTCGTGCGGGCGATGTTGGCCAGCGTCAGAACGGCGTACTGATCTCCAACGGTCAGGGTAAAGCAGTTGCGTTCGCACTGTTCAGCCTGCAGGACCGCGGCAAGCTGTTCCTGGGCCACGGTGCTGAAGTTTACGAAGGCCAGATCATCGGTATTCACAGTCGTTCTAACGACCTGACTGTAAACTGCCTGACCGGTAAGAAACTGACCAACATGCGTGCGTCAGGTACTGACGAAGCAACGGTTCTGGTTCCGCCGATCAAGATGTCTCTGGAGCAAGCTCTCGAGTTCATCGATGACGACGAACTGGTAGAAGTTACCCCTGCTTCCGTACGTATTCGTAAACGTCACCTGACCGAGAACGATCGTAAACGCGCTATGCGCGGTGCGAAAGAAGACTAATTCTCGCCGTCCGTTGATATCTAAACCCCGCCTTAATGGCGGGGTTTCTTTTTTGTCTCCAAAGCCCCCACCTCATAGTCAAACCTCGCCTTTCCCGCTACAGTTAATTTTCCACGGTGCAAAAGGAGAGGGCCATGCTCTATATCTTTGATTTAGGTAATGTGATTGTCGACATCGACTTCAACCGGGTACTCGGGACGTGGAGTGATTTAAGCCGCATTCCGCTGGCGACGCTGAAGCAGCACTTCACCATGGGTGAGGCGTTTCGCCAGCACGAGCGCGGTGAAATCAGCGATGAAGCCTTCGCTGAAGCGATGTGCCATGAGATGAATATGGCGCTGAGCTATGAGCAGTTTTCCCACGGCTGGCAGGCCGTGTTTGTGGCGCTGCGTCCGGAGGTCATCGCGATTATGCACAAGCTACGCGAACAGGGACACCGCGTCGTCGTGCTGTCGAATACCAACCGCCTGCACACCACTTTCTGGCCAGATGAATATCCGCAGGTGCGCGCCGCGGCCGACCGTATCTATCTTTCGCAGGAGATGGGGATGCGTAAGCCCGAGGAGCGG
This sequence comes from Klebsiella sp. BIGb0132, assembly GCF_024810075.1. Lineage (NCBI taxonomy): Bacteria > Pseudomonadati > Pseudomonadota > Gammaproteobacteria > Enterobacterales > Enterobacteriaceae > Klebsiella > Klebsiella sp. BIGb0132. Next base: position 18,117 of record NZ_JANUDW010000013.1, read on the forward strand.
ATCTACCAAAGCGTTCTGCAGCAGGAGGGATTTTCCGCTGCCGATACGGTCTTCTTTGACGATAATGCCGAGAATATTGCCGGCGCGAACCGGCTGGGAATAACCAGCATTTTGGTGACCGGAAAGGAGACTATCCCCGACTACTTTGCGCAATGATTATGTTAAAAACCGTTCATCAAAAAGCAAAGCATCGCTGCCGTCCGCTGCTGGCCTGGCTAAAGCTGCTGTGGCACCGGATTGATGAAGACAATATGACGACGCTGGCAGGGAATCTTGCCTACGTGTCGTTACTCGCGCTGGTGCCGCTGATTGCCGTGGTGTTCGCGCTTTTCTCCGCCTTTCCCATGTTTTCTGAAGTGAGCGGGCAGATACGCCACTTCATCTTTGCCAACTTTATCCCGGCGACGGGGGACGTCATTCAGCGCTATATCGAGCAGTTTGTCGCGAACTCCAGCCGAATGACGGCGGTAGGCGCCTGCGGGCTGATCGTGACGTCGCTGCTGCTGATGTATTCGATAGATAGCGCGCTGAATACCATCTGGCGCAGCCCGCGCGCCAGGCCAAAAATTTACTCTTTTGCGGTCTACTGGATGATCCTGACCCTCGGACCCTTACTGGCGGGGGCTAGCCTGGCGATCAGCTCATACCTGCTGTCGCTGCGCTGGGCCAGCGAGCTCAATAGCGTCATTGATGACGTGCTGCGCATCTTCCCGCTGATTCTATCGTGGGCGGCGTTTTGGCTGCTTTACAGCATTGTCCCGACGACGCAGGTGCGAAACCGCGACGCGCTGATTGGTTCGCTGGTGGCCGCGCTGCTGTTTGAGGCCGGTAAAAAAGCGTTTGCCCTGTATATCACCGCCTTTCCGTCGTACCAGCTGATTTATGGCGTTATAGCCGTGGTGCCCCTTTTGTTTGTTTGGGTGTACTGGACGTGGTGTATCGTCTTGCTTGGGGCTGAAATTACTGTCACTCTCGGGGAATACCGCAAACTAAAAAAAGAAGAAACAGAACAACCATGATTGCATTAATTCAACGCGTATCCCGTGCAAGCGTTACCGTGGAGGGCGAGGTGACGGGCGAAATCGGCCCGGGGCTTCTGGTGCTGCTAGGGGTCGAGAAAGATGACGATGAGCAGAAGGCGAACCGTCTCTGTGAACGCGTGCTCGGCTACCGCATCTTTAGCGATGCGGAAGGCAAAATGAATCTTAACGTCCAGCAGGCTGGCGGTAGCGTGCTGGTAGTTTCCCAGTTTACGCTGGCTGCGGATACCGAGCGCGGCATGCGCCCGGGCTTCTCAAAAGGCGCCGCGCCTGATGCCGCTGAGGCGCTGTACGACTATTTCGTCGCGCGCTGCCGCCAGCAGGAAATGCACACACAGACCGGGAGATTCGCTGCGGATATGCAGGTCTCGCTGGTCAATGATGGCCCTGTCACCTTCTGGTTACAGGTATGAGTCAGCTTCCGGGCCGGCTGCGGGTAACAAAAGAGAGTACAGCTATGTATCACCTTCGTGTACCGCAAACAGAAGAAGAGTTAGAGAGCTACTATCAGTTCCGCTGGGAGATGCTGCGTAAGCCGCTGCATCAGCCAAAAGGGTCGGAACGCGATGCCTGGGATGCCATGGCGCATCACCAGATGGTGGTCGATGAGGACGGCAATTTGGTCGCCGTAGGGCGGCTGTACGTGAACGCCGAAAATGAAGCCTCTATTCGCTTTATGGCGGTGCACCCTTCCGTACAGGATAAAGGGCTCGGGACCTTAATGGCGATGACCCTGGAGTCGGTGGCGCGTCAGGAAGGGGTGAAGCGCGTAACCTGCAGCGCCCGCGAGGACGCGGTGGATTTCTTCGCCAAGCTGGGGTTCGTTAACCAGGGTGAGATAACTACGCCAAGCACCACGCCTATCCGCCATTTCCTGATGATCAAGCCGATTGCCTCGCTGGACGACATTCTTCACCGCGGCGACTGGTGCGGACAGCTGCAGCAGGCCTGGTATCAGCACATTCCGCTCAGTGAAAAAATGGGCGTGCGTATTCAGCAGTACACCGGGAAAAAATTCATCACCACCATGCCGGAAGCCGGCAACCAGAATCCGCACCACACGCTGTTTGCCGGGAGCCTCTTTTCCCAGGCAACTCTCACCGGCTGGGGGCTTATTTGGCTGATGCTGCGCGAGCGGCACCTCGGCGGAACGATTATCCTCGCCGACGCGCATATCCGCTACAGCCAGCCGATCAGCGGTCGCCCGAGCGCGGTGGCGGACCTCGGCTCCTTAAGCGGCGATCTTGACCGCCTCGCTCGCGGCCGAAAGGCGCGGGTACAGCTGCAGGTTGAGCTGTTTGGCGATGAGAACCTGGGTGCCGTTTTTGAAGGCATTTATATCGTTCTGCCCGCGAAGCCGTTTGGCTCGTACGAAGAGGGCGGCAACGAAGAAGAGTAGCCCGCCTCTCCTGCCTTATGCGGCGCCTGGTGAACCGCTTCGCCAGGCGATATCCCGCATAGCGTCCCGCGCCGCCGGGCTTATCCCCGCAAGCTGAAAGAAGCCGTGAATAACCCCGAGATAGCGCTGAGCGCTGCACTCGACGTTCTGCTCGAGCAGCCGGCGATATAGCGCCTCACCTTCATCACGCAGCGGGTCGTACTCTGCGGTAATAATATGCACCGGCGGCAGGCCGCAGAAGTCTTCTCGCCACAGCGGGCTCGCCTCCGGGTGGGAAGCGTCGGTCGACGAGAGATAGATCTCGTAGCCGCTCAGCAGCGTATCCCGGGTGATGATGTAATCTTCGCCGTTGCTGACGTAGCTTGCCGAGCGGGCGGTGGCGTCCAGCATCGGGTAAATCAGGATAAGCCCGGCGGGCTGCCACTCTGCCGCGGCTTTCAGGCGCAGGGCGGTAACCAGGGCCAGATGGCCGCCGGCGCTGTCTCCGGCAAGCGTTATGCGTGAGGTATCGACCCCCAGCCGCCCGGCATGGCGGTGGATAATTTCGGCGCCGCGCTGCGCATCGTCATGTGCGGCAGGGAAGGTATGTTCGGGCGCCAGCCGGTACTGCACGGCGATGATCCGGCAGCGGCTCTCATACGCCAGCTGTCGAAGCTGCCGATCGTGGGTAGCAAAGCCGCCGCTGATAAAACAGCCGCCGTGATAGTAAATAACGGTGGGCAGCGCGCCCTCGGCATCAAGCGGCGATACCACGCGAAAGGTCATGCCTTCTAAGGCGATATCCTCGACCTGCACGCGGGTTTCAGGCGCGCCGGCCAGCACCACGCTTGCCACGTAGCCCGCTCTCCGGTCATCAATATTCTGCTCCCGCGAAGAGGGGCGGCCCGCCGCGATAAACTCATCCACCAGGTGGTTAATGCCTTTTTCCAGCGTCATCTCTCACTCCTTTTTTCTGTATGGATATACAGCTTTATAGCCTGGTTTATGGCGGATGAACACGGGATTATTCGGGACAGGTGCGGGGGAGGTAGTGTACAAAAGGGCGCGGATAACGTCGGTGAGGCTTCGGCCTGTGCGGCCTGATGGCTGGCCGGGCAACCTGCGTTACCCGGCCATCAACTACCTTTTATTCGCCTTCACCCGGGAACATAAACGGGTTGATCGAGCTGCGGGCAAAACCTTCCTGCTCCATATGGGCGTCCAGCACCAGCGAAGCCAGATCGTCAGCGACGGCTTCGACGTTGGGATCTTTTTCCTGATACATAATCTTCAGGTAGGTCCCACAGTCGCCGCAGCTTTCAGCCTTGATCGCCGCCTGCTCGTTGTCCAGCGACCAGTAGTTCAAATCGCGGCTCTGTTCGCAGTTGCTGCACTTCACGCGCACGACGTGCCATTCGGTTTCGCACAGATTGCAGTGCAGGTAGCGCAGCCCCTGAGTGGTACCGATTTGCACCATGCTGGAGACCGGCATCGAGCCGCAAACCGGGCAGTGCTGACGCTGTTCGCCGTACTCGGCGTGGGCTTTACCGGGGATCAGGCTCGCCATCTGCGCCCAGTAGAGCGACAGCGCGGCCCAGATAAACGGGGCCTTATCGCTGCTGACCAAAGCAAAGTCGGACGCGAAAAGCGCGTTCGCCATCAGCTCAAGCTCCTGTTCGGACGCTTTTTCCAGGTTTTCGATGACCGCCAGCGCCGGGCCGCTCATTTCCGGCTTCAGCTCGGCGATAAGCGAATGCAGCAGCTTGTGCCAGTGCTTATCGCGCGGCAGGACGTGAATATCCAGCGGCGGTTTGCCCTGGGCATTCGCCTCTTTGAGGCGGGCCGTCAAATCCATCTGCAGCGGATGGTCATACAGTACCACTTCCTGGGCGTGGGCGATCAGCGCGGCAAAGCGCAGATAGTCGCCCAGCGGGTTGCTCTCCGCCAGCTTGCGCAGGCGCTCGGCGCGGCGGTTATAAAGATTTTTTAGCCTGGGGAACAGTAGCGGCGGAATATATTCCGCCGTGCGTTTCTCGCTCGAACCCAGCTCATCTTGCGGGATTATGCGAATACTCATTCAGTCTTTTTTTCCTGTTTCTGGCGGACTTCGCGATACCAGCGTGGGTGATGTTTCTTCGCCCATGATTTGGTAACCCAACCTTCCACCATCGCGGTAATGGTGCCTTTCACCCACAGGGCGGCGTAGATATGCACCATGATAACCACAATTAACGCCACTGCGGCAAATGAATGCAGCATTAGCGCAAATCGGATCACCGGGATTGAGAACGCAGGCGCAAAATACGGACGCCAGATGATCACGCCGCTTATCAGCAGCAGAACCAGGAAAATAATCGCCGCCCAGAATACGCATTTCTGGCCGAAGTTATAGCGCCCGGTGTCACCTACCTCCTCGTTGACGACGATCTTACGAATATTCTTCGCCCAAAAGATATCATCCCGATTGATTAGGTTGTGATGCCAGTAGCGGAAAAACATGATGATGAACGAGGCAAACATGATAACCCCGACAAACGGGTGCAGAATTCGCGCCAGCTGCGGGGTGCCCATAATCTGCATCAGCCAGTTGAAGGAGGGGAAAAAGAACCCCAGCCCGCTGATGGCCGCCAGCATAAAGCAGAAGGCAGTCACCCAGTGGTTGATTCGCTCCGGCGCCGTGTAGCGCACGATGGTGTCACGTCTTTTCATTTGCGCACCTCGTCATTCTCTTCATGCAGGTTGTCTTCTTCCTCTTCCGCACGGTTCGGACCGACGCCGACGTAGTGGAAGATGCTGGCTGCGAAGGTCGCGGCAAAGCCCACCGCCGCGAGCGGTTTCCAGATGCCTTTCCAGAACTTCACGGTGGCGCTGATTTCCGGGTTTTCCGGCAGGCCGTGGTACAGATTCGGCTTGTCTGCATGATGCAGGACGTACATCACGTGCGTACCGCCGACGCCGGCCGGATCGTACAGGCCCGCGTTGTCATAACCGCGGGTTTTCAGCTCGGCAACGCGCTCGCCTGCCAGCACTTTCATATCCTCTTTGGAGCCAAAGTGAATAGCGCCGGTCGGGCAGGTTTTCACACAGGCCGGCTCCTGGCCGACGTTGACGCGATCGACGCACAGCGTGCACTTGTAGACGCGGTTGTCTTCCGGGTTGAGGCGCGGCACGTCGAACGGACAGCCGGCAATGCAGTAGCCGCAGCCGATGCACTGCTCGGACTGGAAATCAACGATACCGTTAGCATACTGAATGATAGCGCCTTCTGCCGGACACGCCTTCAGGCAGCCCGGATCGGCGCAGTGCATGCAGCCATCCTTACGGATCAGCCACTCCAGCTTGTCGTTTTGCTCCACTTCCGAGAAGCGCATCACCGTCCAGGATTTGGCGGTCAGATCCGCCGGGTTGTCGTACACCCCGACGTTGTGACCGACCTCATCACGGATATCGTTCCACTCTGAACAGGCCACCTGACAGGCTTTACAGCCGATGCAGGTGGTGACGTCGATAAGCTTCGCCACCTCCTGCTGGTGGTCCCGCGCCTGAGGCGCGGGGGTGAAACCGTTAGTCGCGGAACGACGAATAATGTCTTGCGATTGATAAGCCATAAGTCGTCTCCCTTACACCTTTTCCACGTTCACGAGGAAGGCTTTGAACTCCGGCGTCTGCGTATTCGCATCGCCGACGAACGGCGTTAGCGTGTTGGCGATAAAGCCCTTCTTCGCCACGCCTTCATAGCCCCAGTGGATCGGAATACCGATAGTATCGATATCCTTACCGTCCACCTTCAGCGTGCGAATTCGCTTGGTCACCACCGCCTTGGCCTTGATATAGCCGCGGTTGGAGGAGACTCTGACGGTATCGCCGTGGACAATACCGAGCTTATTCGCCAGCTTCTCGCCGATTTCAACAAACTGTTCCGGCTGCGCGATGGCGTTGAGCAACGCGTGCTTGGTCCAGTAGTGGAAGTGCTCGGTGAGACGATAGGTGGTGCCAACGTACGGGAACTTATCCGCTTTACCCATCTGCTCCAGGTCACCCTTAAAGACGCGGGCGGCCGGGTTGGAGACCACGTTGGGGTGCAGCGGGTTAGTGCCCAGTGGCGTTTCGAACGGTTCGTAGTGCTCAGGGAACGGTCCTTCCGCCATTTTGTCGATAGCAAACAGGCGGCCCATCCCTTCAGGCTGCATGATAAACGGCCCGACGTCGCTGCCCGGCGCGGCGGCGCTGTAGTCAGGAATATCCATGCCGCCCCATTTTGCGCCATCCCATTTGAGGATCTGGCGCTTCGGATCCCACGGTTTGCCCTGCGGGTCTGCGGAAGCACGGTTATACAGGATGCGGCGGTTAAGCGGCCACGCCCATGCCCAGCCCAGGGTATTGCCGAGGCCCGACGGGTCGGCGTTATCGCGTCTCGCCATCTGGTTGCCGTCCGGCGTCCAGCTGCCGGCGAAGATCCAGCAGCCGCTGGAGGTGGTACCGTCATCGCGCAGCTGCGCAAAGGAGCTGAGCTGCTGGCCTTTCTTGACGATAACCGCGCCGGTGGCCGGGTCGGTTATATCCGCCAGCGCCTTGCCGTTGCTCTCCATCGCCACCTCTTCCGAAGCCGGTTCATGCGGGGTGGAGTAGTCCCAGCTCATATTCAGCACCGGTTCCGGAACCGGACCCCCGTTTTCGGCGTACATCTTACGCAGGCGTAAGAAGATGCCGGCGAGGATCTCACCGTCGGTTGCCGCAATCCCCGGGGCGTCCGCGCCTTTCCAGTGCCACTGCAGCCAGCGTCCGGAGTTGACGATAGAGCCATTCTCTTCGGCGAAGCAGGTCGACGGCAGGCGGAAGACTTCGGTCTGGATTTTCGCCGGATCGACGTCGTTCGACTCGCCGTGGTTTTGCCAGAAGGTGGACGTTTCGGTGTTGAGCGGGTCGATAGTGACCAGGAACTTCAGCTTCGACAGCGAGGCGACGACCTTGTTTTTATTCGGGAACGAGGCCACAGGGTTAAAGCCCTGGCAAATATAGCCGTTCACTTTGCCCTGGTTCATCATCTCGAAGTACTGCAGAACGTCGTACCCTTTATCCCACTTCGGCAGCCAGTCAAAGCCCCAGCTGTTCTCCGCCGTTGCCTTATCGCCGTAGAAGGCCTTCATCATTGAGACGAAGAATTTCGGGTAGTTGCCCCAGTAGTTCACCTGATCCTTCAGCAGCGGTTTCGGCGTGCTGGCGGCCAGGTAAGTCTGGATATCGGCCTGTTTTTCGCTCGGCAGGTTCATGTAACCCGGCAGGCTGGTGGAGAGCAGCCCCAGGTCGGTCAGCCCCTGAATATTGGAGTGGCCGCGCAGCGCGTTCACGCCGCCGCCCGCCATCCCCATATTGCCGAGCAGCAGCTGGATCATCGCCATGGTGCGGATGTTCTGCGCGCCGATAGAGTGCTGCGTCCAGCCAAGGGCATAGAGGAACGACGCGGTTTTATCATGGGCGCTGGTTTCGGCGATGTATTCGCAAACTTTCAGGAAGTCGGCTTTTGGCGTCCCGCAGATATTTTCCACAACCTCCGGCGTATAGCGGGAGACGTGCTGTTTCAGCAGGTTCCAGACGCAGCGCGGATGCTGAAGGGAGGTATCGCGTTTGGCAAAGCCGTTTTCGTCCAGCTCGTAGTTCCAGCTGGTCTTATCGTAGCTGCGTTTTTCGGCGTCGTAGCCGCTAAACAGGCCGTCATCGAAGCTGTAATCCTCACGCACGATCAGGCTGGCGTTGGTATAGGCTTCGGTGTACTCGCGGTTGATTTTTTCGTTATTCAACAGGTACAGGATGACGCCTGACAGGAAGGTAATGTCAGTACCAGAGCGAATCGGGGTATAGAAGTCGGCTACCGACGCGGTGCGCGTAAAGCGCGGGTCGATAACAATGAGCTTCGCGCCATTGTGAATTTTGGCTTCCATCGCCCAGCGGAACCCTACCGGGTGCGCTTCAGCGGCGTTACCGCCCATGACCACAACGAGGTTGGCATTTTTAATGTCAACCCAGTGGTTCGTCATCGCACCGCGACCAAATGTTGGAGCAAGACTTGCTACCGTTGGTCCGTGTCAGACGCGCGCCTGGTTGTCGACCGCGAGCATACCGAGCGCGCGGGTGAATTTCTGCGTTAAATAGCCGGTTTCGTTGCTGGAGGCGGATGCGCACAGCATCCCGGTGGTCAGCCAGCGGTTAACGGTGGTGCCGGCGTCGTTTTTGGCGACAAAGTTGGCATCACGGTCTTCTTTCATCAGCTTCGCGATACGATCGAACGCATCGTCCCAGCTGATTTGCTGCCATTTATCGGAGCCAGGTGCGCGATATTCCGGGAATTTCAGTCGGCTTTCGGAGTGGATAAAGTCCACCAGGCCGGCCCCTTTCGGGCAGAGTGCACCACGGTTGACCGGATGATCCGGGTCACCTTCGATATGAAAGATGGATGCTTTGGCGTTTTTCGCACCGTCACCGAGGCTATACATTAACAGCCCACAGCCAACGGAACAGTACGTACAGGTGTTGCGGGTTTCACGGGTACGCAGCAGCTTATATTGCCGGGTCTCCGCGAGCGCAATAGCCGGGGCGAAGCCCAGCGTTGCTGCCGTTGTACCTGCCATACCGCCAGCGCAGATCTTAAAGAACTGCCTTCTGCTGACCTGCATGGTTCACTCCTTGTATCGACATTGTCACATGTAGTTATTTACTTTGCGGTAAGGGCCGCAAAGGTTCAGAATTAGGGGCAATCACCCTCTTTCTTGAGGGGGTATGTAAAGAATACCACATTGTGTGTATGCCTGTTCCAATACGGTTAAGACAAAGTGAATAAGAACCCTCTCGAACAAATCAAAAATGTGACTACTGTCACGGGTTACCGCCAGGTCGCGCTGTGGAAGCGCGATAATTTGCAACATCCTCAGCCGGACGAGTTAGCTGAAGAGGTGCCGGTCGCCCTGGTCTATAACGGCATCTCCCACGTCGTGATGATGGCCTCTCCGGGCGATCTGCAGCGGTTCGCCGTCGGTTTTTCGTTGTCCGAAGGGATTATCGAAAATCGCGCCGAGATCTACGGCATGGACGTGGTGCAGGAATGCAACGGCCTGGCCGTCAGAATTGAGCTCTCCAGCCGCCGGTTTATGGGGCTGAAAGAGCGCCGCCGCGCGCTGGCGGGACGCACCGGCTGTGGAGTATGCGGCGTGGAGCAGCTAAACGATATCGGCAGGCCGGTGCGCCCGCTGCCGTTTACGCAAACCTTCAACCTCGCGAACCTCGATCGCGCGCTGGAGCACCTTAACGACGTGCAGCCCATCGGCCGCATCACCGGGTGCACCCACGCGGCCGCCTGGGTTCGTCCGTCGGGCCAGCTGGCGGGCGGGCATGAAGACGTTGGCCGTCACGTCGCTCTCGACAAGCTGCTCGGGCGGCGCGTGGAGGAGGGAAACGACTGGCAGAACGGCGCGGCGCTGGTCTCCAGCCGGGCCAGCTACGAGATGGTGCAGAAGGCGGCCATGTGCGGCGTGGAAATCCTGTTTGCGGTCTCCGCCGCGACCGCGCTGGCGGTTGAGGTCGCGGAACGCTGCAACCTGACGCTGGTCGGTTTTTGCAAGCCGGGCAGAGCGACGATTTATACGCATCCCGAGCGTCTGGCAGCGGAGTGACGCCACCAGGCAGCCAAAATACTTCCTGAAAACGCCAGCTCCATCATCACGGCAACGGGCGAGCCGACCACCACATTGTTCAGTAGCCAACAAAGGCTGCCGCACAATGTGTAACCGCGTAATTTCTCGCTCTGTTTCTGAAACGACGCCAACGTCATCAGCAGGCTCCCGGCGAGCGGCAGGATATTCTCCAGACTTTGCCACAGACCGGCGCTACAAAGCAGCGACCCGAGCATAAACCCCCACATAGCCCGGCGGCTAAGCGTCACGATGGCCACCGCGTAGCGACATGCTGCGATGAGCATTAATCCCGCCGCGCCGGGTTGTTCCAGAAGATAAAAATGAAGCGCCAGCAGGGCGGTTGATCCTGCGAGCAGGGACAGCGTCGCGGCCCGGCGCTGAAAATGAAAGGCGGAAATATCGAGCAAAAAGCTCATACCGGCCAGGAGCTGAGAGAACATAAAGGCGTTCATCGCGTCTGCCATCTGCTGAGGAGTAGCGGGACATTAAGCGATGCAAACGCGTCATGCGTTAACCTTTGTTAAGACGCTGGCGAATGCGGGACAGGCTAACAGGAGTAATGCCGATGTAGCTGGCGAGATCGCGCTGAGTGAGCTGCGCCTCCCAGTCCGGAAAGTGGGTTTGCACGTACTGATAGCGCTGCTCTGGCGTATTGAGCAACAGCATTTGCTCTTTTTTCTCTTTGTAGATCAGCTGGCGGGTGAGCAGCTGTATCTTAATTTCCTGATTTTCGGGGGCATCAAGCGCGGCCAGGGGGATTTCGCTGGTTTCACCCGCGGAGATCGTTTGCAGGCCGTAATCTGCCGGCGTCCTGGTGAGCCAGTTCAGATAAAGGAAGCAATATTCGCCCGCAAAATAAAACTCTTTAACGCGCTCAGCGCCGCCGGGAGAGTGATAAACAGCGCGCACCACGCCGTGATGTAAAAAGTAAATATGGGTTTGAGGTTCGCCCTGACGAAGTAACCAGCTGCCGGCAGACCGCACTGTTTTCCGGCCGCCTGACGGTAATTTTCGATCGGCGTCAAACGTCATTTTTTTCCTCAAATAATTTGAATAAGAATAGCAAATCCTTCCGCTTTTCGTTACGGGATGTGAGGTCTATTATTTATCTCATCAAGGCGAAGCGCCTTACCCAAACAACTTACTGAAGGATTTATCTCATGAAAAACGTCAAAACTTTTGTCGCAGTTATCGCTCTGGCCGCTTCATTTGGTTCTTTCGCTGCTGAAAGCGTGACCGCCACCGCCGCAACCATGGACGGTGCTGAAGCGAAAATTGCCGCTCAGGCCCAGGCTGCTGGCGCATCATCTTATAAAATTACCGAAGCCTTTACCGGTAACCGCGTGCATATGACGGCGGAACTGAATAAATAAGCTTAAGAGCTACTGTTGAAAGAGCGCCTCAGGGCGCTTTTTTAGTTTATGCCCGCCAGCCGCAGCAGGGCGGTAACCACCGCCGCGGCGATAATCACCACGATCAGCGGCATCTTGCGCCAGGCGAGGAATACCGCGAAGCCCACCCCCAGCACCCGCGCCATACCGGCAAAATGTTCGCTTTCATAAAATGTGGTCGCCAGGGCGACGGAAAATAGCAGTACCGTCGCGGCGTCCGAGAGCAGCGCCTGAGAACGCTCGGAAAGCGCCAGGCGGCTACCGATCTTCGCGCCGCCGAGGCGCATCAGGTAGGTTCCTGCCGACAGGATAGCGATCCCGATGATAAACAGCGTGATGTTGCCCATTATTTTTTCCTCGCCAGCAGGCCGAACAGGGAGAACAGCGCCGGCAGGCCCGCAGGGGCAAAGGGGACTGCTGCGAGGGATAGCGCCGCACCGCTGCAGGCGCGGGCTAAGGTGGTGCGGTTTTTAAACGCGGGAATAACCAGCGCCAGCAGAATGGCGGGAAAGACGGCGTCGAGGCCGATGGTTTCCGGGGCCGGCAGGATCTTGCCGACCAGGGCTCCAAGCAGCGCGCCCAGCGGCCAGATGATAGCCACGCCGAGTCCGCACAGCCAGTAGGCGGCTTTACGCTGCTCCGGCGTTTTCTGCGACAGCCCGAAGACCACGCTTTCGTCATTCATAATATGGCAGCCCAGCAGGCTGGCGCCGCGCCTGCCGACCAGATCGCGAACCGTCACGCCGAACGGCACGTGGCGGGCGTTGACCAGTAATCCCGCGGCGGCGGCGGTCAGCGGGTTACCGCCGCTGGCGACGATGCCGATAAACATAAACTCCGAGGCGCCCGCCAGCACGCAAATCGACAGCACGAACGGCACCCACACCGGGAAGCCATAGGCTATCGCCAGCGAGCCGTAGGAGAGGCCGACGACGCCCACGGCCAGGCAGACTAAGACTATCGCTTTTATCGTGTCCCCTTTGAGACAGGAGAAGTGCTGCTTCATACTATTTAGCCATATCGAACGAATTTCCATTATAATGAACGCAACCCTTTCGACTTTCAAGTCGAACGAATCGTTCTATATAAAAAACGCGGAGCCGTGTATGACACAGCCAATTAGTCTGATTGCCCGGAGTCTGGTACGCGAGCGCTCGCGCACCGGGCTCTCGCTGGCGGAAGTCGCGCGCCGGGCCGGTATTGCCAAATCGACGCTATCGCAGCTGGAGTCAGGCAACGGCAACCCCAGCCTCGAGACGCTGTGGGCGCTTTGCGTCGCGCTCGATATTCCGTTTGCCCGGCTGCTGGAGCCGCAGGCGCAAAAAACGCAGGTGCTGCGTCGCGGGGAAGGGACGAAGGTGGTGGCTGAGCAGGCCCACTATCAGGCTATTCTGCTGGCGGCCTGCCCGCCCGGCGCCCGCCGCGATATCTATTTACTGCTGACCCAGCCGGGGGCTGATCGTATTTCTCACCCGCACCCGCCGGGATCGATAGAGCATATTATTGTCACCCAGGGCCGCGCGCGCGTGGGCCTGACCGAAGCGCCGGAAGAGCTGGGCGCCGGGGACTACATCTGTTACCCCGCCGATCGGGAACATCTCTTCCAGGCGCTGGAGCCGGATACCCAGGCGATTCTGGTGGCTGAGCAAAGCTAGCGTGTTATTGCGGGGATGACCGCGCCGCTCCCGCTGGACGTCCCGCCCGTATTGCGGGACACTAGCCGTTTCCTCCACCGCCGACTGGGATACGTATGTCGCTGAAAGCTATTGCTAAAGAACTTGGAATCTCGGTAACGACCGTCAGCCGCGCGCTGAACGGTTATGACGACGTGTCGCAGGAGACGCGCGCCCGCGTGGAGGCGGAAGCGCAGCGCCGTGGCTACCGGCCCAATACCTTCGCGCGACGCCTTAAAATGGGCAAAATTGACGCCGTGGGTCTGGTTTTTCCCATCAGCCCGGCCCCGCTGAATAACAACGTATTTCTCGACATGGTCGGCGAAATTAGCCACGAGCTGTCGCGCTATGAGATTGATTTACTGCTGATTGCCGACGATGAGCAGGCGGACAAGCACGGCTATATGCGAATGGTCCAGAGCCGGCGGGTCGATGCGCTGATTGTCGCTCATACCCTGGATGACGACCCCCGCCTGACGCAGCTGCTCTCCTCCGGCTTCCCTTTCCTCGCCCTTGGTCGCAGCCGGCTGCCGCAGCCCTATGCCTGGTTTGATTTTGATAATCAGGCCGGAACCTGGCGTGCGACCCGCCATTTGATTAGCCAGGGGCATCGGCGCATCGCGCTGCTGAGCGAAAATAACAATCAGGCGTTTATCACCCAGCGCCGCAACGGCTATCTGCAGGCGCTGCGCGAGGCCGGATTAGCGGATACCTGGCTGCGCAGCGTGCCGCCAACCCGCCGCGGCGGCTATCAGGCGACGATGGAGCTGCTGCGTTTGCCGGAACCACCCACGGCGATCGTGACCGACTGTAATACCCACGGCGACGGCGCGGCGATGGCGCTATCCCAGCTGGGGCGCCTGACCGGCGATAACCGCGTGTCGCTGGTGGTTTACGACGGTCTGCCGCAGGACAGCATCATTGAAACTCCGGTGGCGGCGGTGATCCAATCCACTCGCCAGGGCGTTGGCCGCCAGATCGCCGGCATGGTCCGTCGGCTGATTGCCGGCGACGATCTTTCCTCCCTGCAGGTGCTCTGGCAGCCCGAATTTTTCCCCGGCGACACCGCCTGATTCCCCTCCCGCTACGCTAATTTCTGCACTCGATCACGAATCCGAAACGTTTTGGTTGTTACCCGAAACGTTTCGGATCAACAGTAAGGCATTCCTTGCTGTGGAGATGTCTGATGTCTGATTCGATTGTACGCCTGCAAAGCGCAGGGGCCGATGTGGTAATCAAAACCCATCCGTTTGCCGAAATTATCTACTGGGGGCCGCATTTAAGCCATTTTTCGCCGCAGGATGCGGTCAGCCTGACGCGCCCGGTGGCTAACGGTCGCCTGGACGTCGATTCCCCCGTAACGCTGATGGCCGAGCTGGGCCACGGGCTGTTTGGCGCGCCTGGGATTGAAGGGCATCGCCAGGGGCTGGACGGCTCGCCGGTGTTCGCCACCGCCGAGGTCGTGCAGGACGGGCAAAGCCTAACCATTATCAGCGAGGACCCGCACGCCGGGCTGCGCCTGCGTAGCGAAATTGTGCTCGATAGCAGCGGCGTGCTCAGCGTTCGCCACGGTCTGACCAACCTGCGCGCGCAGCCCTGGCAGGTGGACCGGCTTGCGGTCACGCTGCCGGTTGCCGAACGCGCCCGCGAAGTGATGGCTTTTCACGGCCGCTGGATCCGCGAGTTTCAGCCGCATCGGCTGGTCCTCGATCACGACAGCTTCGTGCTGGAAAACCGCCGCGGGCGCACCTCCCACGAGCATTTCCCGGCGCTGATTACCGGCAGCACCGCCTTTAGCGAGATGCAGGGCGAAGTGTGGGGAGTGCACCTTGGCTGGAGCGGCAACCACCGCCTGCGCGCTGAGGTAAAAACCGATGGCCGCCGCTATCTGCAGGCGGAAGCGCTCTATTTACCGGGGGAGATGGCGCTGGCCGAAGGCGAAACCCTGTGGACGCCGTCGCTGTACGCCAGCTATTCGGCGCAGGGTCTGAACGGCATGAGCCAGCAGTTTCATCGCTACCTGCGCGAGCAGATCGTGCGCTTCCCGGATAACAAACCGCGCCCGGTGCATCTCAATACCTGGGAGGGGATCTATTTCAATCATGACCCGCAGTACATCATGCGCATGGCGGACGAGGCGGCGGAACTTGGCGTCGAGCGCTTCATCATTGACGACGGCTGGTTCAAAGGGCGCAACGACGACTGGGCGGCGCTCGGCGACTGGTATCTGGATGAGAAAAAGTACCCCAACGGGCTGACGCCGGTTATCGACCACGTGAAGTCGCTGGGCATGGAGTTCGGCATCTGGGTTGAGCCGGAAATGATCAACCCGGATTCGGACCTTTTCCGCGCCCACCCTGACTGGGTGCTGGCCCTGCCGGGCTATACGCCGCTGACCGGCCGCCATCAGTACGTCCTGAACCTCAATATTCCGCAGGCCTTTGACTATCTGCTGGAGCGGATGAGCTGGCTGCTGGGCGAGCACGCCGTGGATTATGTGAAGTGGGATATGAACCGCGAGCTGGTGCAGCCGGGCCATAACGGTAAAGCCGCCGCCGATGCGCAGACCCGCGAGTTTTATCGTCTGCTGGACGCGCTGGTTGCCCGCTTCCCGCATATTGAATTTGAATCCTGCTCCTCCGGCGGCGGACGCATCGATTATGAGGTGCTGAAGCGCAGCCATCGCTTCTGGGCTTCCGATAACAACGATGCCCTGGAGCGCAACACTATCCAGCGCGGCATGAGCTATTTCTTCCCGCCGGAGGTGATGGGCGCGCATATCGGCAACCGCCACTGCCACGCTACCTTCCGCCAGCACAGCATCGCCTTTCGCGGCCTGACCGCGCTGTTTGGTCATATGGGGCTGGAGCTGGATCCGGTGAGCGCCGACGAGCAGGAGCGCGCGGGCTACCGCAAGTATGCCGCCCTGCATAAGCAGTGGCGCGACGTCATTCATCACGGTGTGCAGTGGCGTATGGATATGCCGGACGCCACCACGCTGGCACACGGCGTGGTCAGCGAAGATAAGAGCCAGGCGATTTTCCTCGTCAGCCAGCTGGCGATGCCGGATTACACCCTGATGGCGCCGCTGCGCGTTGCGGGGCTGGAGGCGGGCGCCCGCTATCAGGTTACGCTGCTCGATCACCCGGATATTCAGATTACGGGAGAGGGCGGTCATACCATGCGCAAGCTGCCGGAATGGATGGTGACCCCGCAAACGGTGAGCGGCGAGTGGCTACAGCAGGCGGGGCTGGCGCTGCCAATCCTCGATCCGGAAAGCGCCATTTTGATTGGCCTGCAACGCGTGTAATGGTGACGGGCCGCCAGGCGGCCCTGACTGAGGAATATAAAATGAACCCGACTGCCTGTACCCACAAAAACAACCCTAACTTCTGGATTTTCGGCCTGTTCTTTTTTCTCTACTTTTTCATTATGGCCACCTGCTTTCCGTTCCTGCCGATCTGGCTGTCGGACGTTATTGGCCTGAATAAAACCGAGACCGGCATCGTTTTCTCCAGCCTTTCCCTGTTTGCGATCTGTTTCCAGCCCGTCCTGGGGGTGATTTCCGATAAGCTGGGGCTGAAAAAACACCTGATGTGGATCGTGACGATTTTGCTGGTGCTGATTGCGCCGTTCTTCCTCTATGTTTTTGCGCCGCTGCTGAAAACCAATATCTGGCTGGGGGCATTAAGCGGGGGCGCCTATATTGGTTTTGTGTTCTCCGCCGGCGCCGGCGCGATGGAAGCCTATATCGAACGCATCAGCCGCAACAGCGGGTTTGAGTACGGTAAAGCGCGTACCTTTGGCTGCCTTGGCTGGGCGCTGTGCGCGACGACCGCGGGGATGCTGTTTAGCGTCAATCCCGAGTGGGTATTCTGGATGGGATCGGCCGCCGCGCTGCTGCTGGTGGTGCTGGTGGCTATCGCGAAACCGCAGGCCAGCCAGGCCGCTCAGGTCATGGATTCTTTGGGCGCGAATCGCCCATCGGTGGATTTAAAAAGCGCCCTGCGGATGTTCCGCCAGCGCAAAATGTGGATGTTTATTCTGTATGTGGTCGGCGTGGCGTGCGTATACGACGTCTTCGATCAGCAGTTTGCCACCTTCTTTAAATCCTTCTTCGCTACGCCGGAATCGGGTACCCGCGCCTTTGGTTTTGCGACCACCGCCGGGGAGATTTGCAACGCTATCATTATGTTCAGCTCGCCGTGGATTATTAACCGCATCGGTGCGAAGAACACCCTGCTGATTGCCGGGATGGTGATGGCGGCGCGGATGATCGGCTCATCCTTCGCCACCACCGCGGCGGAGGTGGTGGCGCTGAAGATGCTCCACGCCCTGGAAGTGCCGTTCCTGCTGGTGGGGGCGTTTAAATATATTACCGGCGTATTTGACGTCCGGCTGTCGGCGACGATTTATCTGGTGGGCTTCCAGTTTTCCAAACAGGTAGCGGCGATTTTCCTCTCCGCATTTGCCGGCAATATGTATGACCGGATCGGTTTCCAGGAGACCTATATGATCCTCGGCGGTATTGCGCTCTCCGTCACCTTAATATCGGCCTTTACGCTTTCAGGGAAGTCCGCGCCCGGCAGCGTCAGTAATAAAGCAATGACCATTTGATCAATTAACAGAATAAATTCTCACAGGGATGTGCTGAATAAACGGGAGAACATATTGACTATGGATATTAAAAAAAGAATGAACAGCGGTGAATTATATACTGATGGCGGCTACGGGTTGCCGGAGGAGCGGCTAATGGCAAAGGTGCGGGCCTATGAATATAACCACTCGCACCCATTCGGTCAGGAGCTAAGAGAGGATATTATCCAGCGCATGTTTGCGAGCGTGGGTAAACAGTGCTGGATTGAGCCGCCGATTAATCTTGCTTACGGAACTCACACCACTATTGGCGATAACTTCTACGCAAACTTCAACCTGACGCTGGTGGATGACGCGGAGATTATTATCGGCAATAACGTGATGTTCGCACCGAACGTGACGATCTCTACCGCCGGTCATCCGGTGCATCCGGATCTGCGCCACACGCAGCAGCAGTTCTCTCTGCCGGTGATTATTGAGGATGGCGTCTGGCTGGGTTCCGGCGTGATTATTAATCCCGGCGTTACCATTGGCAAAAACTCGGTGATTGGCGCCGGCAGCGTGGTTAATCGCTCGATTCCACCGAACGTTGTTGCCGCCGGGGTGCCCTGCCGGGTATTAAGAGATATTACCGATGAGGATAAAAATAAACATCAGTTATATACCGGCCAATAAACATAGGTCACATATTAATTAGCACTCGTTTGCATATAAAAATAATGAAGATAGAAAGGTGGGTTATTCACTCACCTTACCTCCCCGTTACCTCCGGAAAATAAAAATGAATAAAAAGACGATAGCCTTAGCGATGAGTTTATGTTTGATGGCAAGTTCGGCAGTTGCTAAAAATAATTCTCTGACGCTTGAACAGCGTATGGAACAGCTGGAAGCGCGGCTGGCCGCGGCGGAAAGCCGGGCTACGGTGGCGGAAGGCCAGGTGCGGGAATTACAGGAGAAACAGCGCACCGCTATTGCGCTGGCACAACCGCCCGTTGCGGTAAAACGCGTCGCGGCGGTCGAGGAGAGCAAAAAGAATATTACCGCGCCGGAGCTTAAGCTCTCCGGCTATGGCGATCTGAAGATCTACGGTGACGTTGAGTTCAACATGGACGCGGAGAGCAAGCACGGCCTGCTGGCGATGACCAACGCCGATGTTGGCAGCGACCCGACCTACGATAACTGGGACTTAAACGGCCGTATTCTGCTGGGCTTTGACGGTATCCGCACCATGAGCAACGGCTATTTTGCCGGCTTCTCGATTCAACCGCTGGCCGATATGACCGGCTCAATGAACCTTGACGATGCCGCCTTCTTCTTCGGTCAGGAGAAGGACTGGAAGATAAAAGTTGGGCGCTTTGAAGCCTATGACATGTTCCCGCTGAACCAGGATACCTTCGTCGAGCATTCGGGTAATACCGCCAACGATCTCTACAGCGACGGCCACGGCTATATCTACATGATGAAAGAGGGACGCGGGCGATCCGACGCGGGCGGTAACTTCCTGCTCAGCAAGCAGCTGGATAACTGGTACTTCGAGCTGAATACGCTGCTGGAGGACGGCACCTCCCTGTATGACGGCGGTGACTACCACGGCCGCGACATGGAGCAGAAAAAGAACGTCGCCTACCTGCGCCCGGTTGTCTCGTGGGCGAAAGATGAACTCTCCGTCGCCGCGGCGATGGAGTCGAACGTGGTGAAAAACGCCTACGGCTATAGCAACGCGCGGGGAGAGTTTGTCGATCAGTCCGATCGTACCGGCTACGGCCTGACCATGACGTGGAATGGCCTGAAAACCAATCCGGCCGATGGGGTGGTGGTGAACGTGAACACCGCGTATATGGATGCCAACAATGAAAAAGACTTCACCGCCGGGGTTAACGCGCTATGGCAGCGCTTTGAGCTGGGCTATATCTACGCCCATAACAAAATCAACGACTATGACGGGGTGATCTGCGATAACGACTGCTGGATTAAGGATGAGGGGACCTACAATATTCATACCTTCCACGCCTCGTATCAAATTCCGAACGTGATGAATATGCAGAACTTTAATATCTATCTCGGGGCCTACTACTCCATTCTTGATAGCGATGTGCAGGCCAATAAGAGCGATGACGACGACCGCTACGGCGCGCGCGTGCGCTTTAAATACTTCTTCTGAAGACCGTAAAAGCGGCCCCGCTAAACCTGTTCCGGCGGGGCCGCCGGGGATTTAATCCAGATAGAATACCGGCTTCAGCTCGGCGCTAAGCGGGCTGTTATCGGCATTTGCCGGCATGACGTCGCGCATATGCCGCCACCAGCGCTGGCAGACCTCGGTTTCGGCGACCGCGTTCCAGCGGGCTTCAGATTCAATCTCCACCGTGGCGAACAGCAGGCTGCGCGCTTTATCGAGATAGATTGCGTAGCGGTGCGCGCCGTGCGCCTTCAGAACCGCCTCCAGCTCCGGCCAAATTGGCGAATGTCGACGCTCATACTCTTCGTGCGCGTCGGGATTCACCTGCATCACAAACGCCTTGCGGATCATAACGCCTCCAGATAGAGCTCGCGCACCTGGTCGCGGCTGGCGGTTCGCGGGTTGCACGGTGCGCACGGGTCGGCGAGGGCTTTGTCCAGCCAGCCTTCGATGTCGGCTTTGGTCACCCCAAGCTGGCTGAAGCCCTGCGGAATGCCGACGCGTTTGCTCAGGGCGCGAATCGCCTCGATTGCCGCCATGCTGGCAGCCTCATCGCTCATGCCGCGGGTCTCGACGCCCATCGCCTGCGCCACGCGGGCAAAGCGGGCAACGGCGTTCGGGCGGTTAAAGTTTTCGATGATCGGCAGCAGGATGGCGTTGCATACGCCGTGGGGCAGATTGTGGGTTGCGCCAGGCTGATGCGCCAGCGCATGGACCAGGCCGAGACCGGCGCTGTTGAACGCCATGCCCGCCAGATACTGACCAAACGCCATCTGCTCGCGCGCCTCAAGGTTGTGCCCGTCGTCGACGGCTTTCGGCAGCCACAGATTAATCAGCCGAATGGCCTCCAGGGCGTTGGCATCGGTGAGCGGGTGGGCGCCGACCGAGACGAAGGCTTCGATAGCGTGGGTCAGGGCGTCCATTCCGGTGGCCGCGGTGATCGAGGCCGGGATGTCCAGCATCACGCTGGCGTCATCGACGGCGATGTCCGGAATAATATTCGGATCGATGATCACCTCTTTTACCTGGCGCGCGGAATCGATGATGACCGCATTGCTGGTCATCTCCGCCGCCGTTCCGGCGGTGGTATTTATCGCCACCAGCGGGACGCCGGCGTTTTTCACCTTACCGACGCCGGAATAGGCGGTGGAAGGGGCCGGGTTGGCGGTGAGGATTTTAACCGCTTTCGCGGTATCGATGGGGCTGCCGCCGCCAAAGGCGATAATGTAATCGCACTGCGCATCGTGGAAGACGGTAATGCCTTTATGCACCAGCGCTTCGGTGGGGTTCGGGAACACCTCATCAAACAGGTGCCAGCACATCTGGTGCGCGTCGAGCGCGGCAAACAGGCTGTCCAGCAGGCCCAGCTTCACCAGCTGACCGTCGGTGACGATCAGCGCTTTTCCCCACTGTTTAGCGGCGACCAGATTGACCATATCGCCAATGGCGCCCGCGCCGTGCAGGCTGATTTTCGGCAATGCCAACATAAAGCTCATGATAACTCTCCTGTTAATGAAATCCCGTTCCCCCCACCGTCAGGCGAAGGGCTAATGTCTTCGCTGCAGCACCCGCCGGGCGATAATCGGCAGCGAAATCACCGCTATCAGCATGGCGCCGATGATTATCGACATCACGATGCCCGGTACGTTGAGCAGGCTCAGGCCAAAGGTCACCAGCCCCATCAGGAAGGCGGCAATAATCACCCCCACCATGCTGCCGGAGCCGCCGAGGATATTGACGCCGCCGAGCACCGCCATCGTCACGACCGCCAGCTCCCAGCCCACCGCCAGCGAGGGACGAGTGCTGCCGAGCCGTGACGTCAGCAGCACCGCGGCCAACCCCGCCATCAGCCCAACCAGGGCAAACAGGATCAGGTTATGGCGCTTAACGTTGATCCCGGAAAACCAGGCGCCGGTCGGATTATTGCCAATCGCGTAGGTGCGGCGGCCAAAGTTGGTTTTATGCAGCAGGAAGGTAAAAGCGGCCGCCAGCAGCAGGAACAGCGCAAACTCAAACGAGAGCGCCCCCCAGACGTAGCCCTGGCCGAACCAGGCGAAGCTGTCCGGATAGTGGTTTAGCGCCTTATCGCCCAGCAGGATGTAGGTCAGGCCGCGGTACAGGCTCATGGTGCCGATGGTGATAACGATCGACGACAGGTTCAGGCGCGTCACCAGGATGCCGTTAAACAGGCCGCACAGCAGGCCCACTCCCAGCCCGACGGCCACCAGCAGCGGCGTATCCATCCCCGCCGCCGCGCAAAAGCCCATCGCCGTGGAGCTCAGCGCCATGGTGGAGGCGACCGAGAGGTCAATCTCTCTGGCGATAATCAGCATCGCCATCGGCAGGACGATAATCGCCTTCTCGGTAAAGTTGAAGGTGGCGTCAGAGAGGTTCCAGATATTAAGGAAGTAGGGCGACGCCAGCGCGTTGGCGGCAAAAACGGCTAGGGTCACCGCCAGCAGGAAGCCTTCCCAGCACAGCAGACGGCGCAGCGGCGACGACGCCGTCGGGCGGCCGGTCATCTCGTCAGTGGTCATTATTTTGCTCATGGTTTCACCGTCTGTTTTTGCGAAGCCAGCACCGCGCTGCGCAGAATGAGCCGTCCTTGACGTTTGTTCCCACGCTCGTTAAGCACCACGGCGATGACAATAACTGCGCCGGAGATAGCCATCTGCCAGAAGGGGGAGATACCGATGACCGGCAGCGCGTTGTTGATAATCCCGAGGAATAGCGCGCCGCACAGGCAGCCGACTACGCGTCCGGTCCCGCCCATGGTGCTGATGCCGCCGATGACGCAGGCGGCCACGACCTGCAGCTCGAAGCCGTTGGCAACGTCAACGTAGGCGACGGCAAAGCGGGAGATCCACAGATAGCCGCAAAATCCCGCCAGCGCCCCGGAAAGGCAGAAGCTGATGAACTGCATTTTCCCGGCGTTGATGCCGGTGTAGTACGCCGCCGTGGCGTTGCCGCCTGCGGTGTATAGCGCCCGCCCGGTGCGGCTGTAGCGCAGGAAGTAGCCCACCAGCAGCAGGGCGGCGATGGCGCACCAGCTCAGCAGCGGTAGCCCCAGCAGCGAGGCGCGCGGCAGGGCGAGGAAGTCCGCGCTCATCTGATGCGAGTTAACCCAGCCGCCGTCGGAGAGCAGGAAAATAATGCCGCGATAGATGCTCATGGTGCCGAGGGTGACCACGATCGCCGGTATGCCGAGACGCCAGACCAGCAGGCCGTTAATCACCCCCATCAGCAGGCCGAGCAGGGTCGCCAGCATCAGCAGCGCCCACACCGGAATGTCCGGGTGGTGGGCGTTAAGCAGGGCGACGATCATCCCGGTCAGTGCCAGGTTGGCGGCCATCGACAGGTCGATCCCCTTGGTCAGCAGCACCATCATCTGGCCGAGAGCGAGGACGATCAGAATCGAGGTGTCGTTAAACATCTCGACCAGGTTTTCCGCCGCGATGAACGACGGTACCCGGCTGCCGATGCCCGCGACCATCAGGATAATGACCGCCGCCAGCAGCGCTTCGCGGTTTTTAAGCAGTTGTCGCCACATCACGCAGCCTCCCGGGCAGTGCCGCTGGCGGCGCTGACGATAGTTTCCGCCGTCGCTTCGCCGGCGCGATATTCGGCCACCATCAGCCCTTCGTGCATCACGATGATGCGGTCAGCCATTCCCATGACCTCCGGCAGCTCTGATGAGACCATAATGACCGCCAGCCCCTGGCCCACCAGCTCGGACATAAACTGATGCACCGCCGCTTTTGAACCGATATCGATGCCTTTCGTCGGTTCATCGAGAATGATCACCTGCGGATGGGTAGCCAGCCATTTGCCGATCACCACTTTCTGCTGGTTGCCGCCGGAGAGGGTTTCTACCGCCTGCTGCCAGCTAAAGGCCTTGACCTGCAGGCGCGAGGCATACTCATCGGCCAGCCGCCATTCGCGCGCGTCGTTCAGCACGCCGCGGGGGTTGAGCCTGGCGAGCTGGGGCAGGCTGATGTTCTGCGCGATCGGCAGGGCGACGATCGCCCCCTGCTTCTGCCGCTCTTCCGGCACGCAGACGATACCGGCCTGAATGGCGTCCGCCGGCTGGCGAAAGCGCACCGCTTTGCCATTCAGCACCATTTCGCCGGAGGAAGGGTGCGATACGCCGGACAGCGCCTGCATAAGCTCGGTGCGCCCGGCGCCGACCAGCCCGTAGAAGCCGAGGATCTCGCCTTTGCGCAGGCTGAAGTTGATATTGGCGAACTCGGTGGGGTGACAGAGGTTGCTGACCTCCAGCACCGTTTCTCCCGGGGTGCAGCTCACCTTCGGGTAGGTTTGGGTAATGGCCCGCCCGACCATCATCGACACCATCCGCTCTTCGGTGATCTCGTTGATGGCGCCGGAGCTCACGTATACGCCGTCGCGTAAAATGGTGTAGTAGTCCGCCAGCTCGAAGATTTCGTCAAACTTATGCGAGATAAACAGGATGGCCTTACCGTCCTGCTTCAGGCGCTCGACTATCTGATAAAACTCCAGAATTTCGTGCTGTGAGAGCGCGGCGGTCGGCTCGTCAAGGATAACCACCTGCGCCTCAAAGGAGAGCGCTCGGGCGATAGCCACCATGTGGCGCTGGGCGATGCTCAGCGTTTTTAGCGTCGCGCGCGGGTCGATCTGCACTTCCAGGCGGCGAAGAATATCCCAGGCTTTCTGGTGCATTGCCGGCCAGTCGAGCTTTTTCAGCAGGCCTTTATGCAGATACTGGCCGACAAAAATATTCTCCGTCACCGAGAGCTCGTCAAACAGCACCGTTTCCTGGTGAATGGCGGTGATCCCGACCCGGTGCGCCGACTCCGGATGAGGCAGCTGAATCGGGATCGCTTTATAAAGGATTTCGCCCTCTTCGGGCTGATAAATGCCGGTCATCACTTTGACCAGCGTGGATTTGCCGGCACCGTTTTCGCCAATTAAGGCGGTCACTTTGCCGGGCCAGAGATCGAGCTGTACGTTCTCAAGGGCACGCACACCGGGGAAAACCTTGGTGATGCCCTTAAGCGACAGCAGCGGGGTGGACGCCGTCATGATAAGTCTCCGGTTTTTCCCCCGTTTCCAGGCGAAACGGGGGCTGAGGATTAGAAAATTTTGGAAAACTTATCGATGTTGCCGGCATCGTAAACGAACGGCTCCGCCATCGCGCCGCTGCCGTCGGCATCCAGCTTCACCTTGCCGAGCCTGCCCATGCTGGCTTCGGTTTTGGTTGCCGTGCCTTTGACTAAATCGTCGGCCAGGTAGGTGGCGGCGTAGCCGAGGTCAATGGGGTTCCAGATAGCAAAGCTTTTGCTGGCGCCGGACTTAATCGCTCCGGCCATTTCAGACGGCAGCCCCAGCCCGGTGACGTACACCTTGCCAATCTTGCCCTGATCCTTCACCGCCTGGGCGGCGGCAACGATCCCCACCGACGAAGGCGAGACGATCGCTTTCAGATTGGGATACGACTTCAGCAGGCCGACCGCTTCGCGGTAGCTCTTGTCGGAGAGATCGTCCCCGTAGGCAACGGTGACCAGGTTGACGGAAGGGTACTTCGGCAGCACCTTCTTCATCTCTTCGATCCAGATGTTCTGGTTGGTTGAGGTGGGGGTCGCGCTGAGGATCGCCACGTCGCCTTTTTCGACGTTCAGCGCCTTCAGGGCGTCCGCGGCGAGCCTGACGTTGGTCTCGCCAATCAGTGCGTTATTGGAAGGATTCAGGTGGATCTGGCGGCCCGCTGGCGCAACGCCGGAATCCCAGGAGACCACTTTGATCCCGCGCTGCATCGCTTTTTTCAGCACCGGCACCACGGCGTCCGGATCGTTGGCGGAAATGGCGATCGCATCCACCCCCTGGGCGATCAGCCCGTTCAGCACTTCGATCTGCGCTTCGGCGGTGGTGGTGGTGGGGCCGGTATAGATCACTTTCACATCGCCTAACTCTTTCGCCGCTTCCTGCGCGCCGACGTTCGCTGCCTCGAAGAATCCATTCCCCAATGATTTTGCCACGAGGGCAATTTTAACTTCTGCTAAAGCGGAACCGGATAACGCCAGAGCGGCAACGGTGAGGATCAAGCTTGTCTTTATTTTCATTGCTTTTACTCCACATGATTGAGTTAGTTTCCCCTTATCTTTCATCCTGCCGATGCGTGGTCTGCCGCAGGGCGAAAGTGTTAGGGTAGGGTTTGCAGGTGACAGAGTTCGCCCCGTCTCGGTGAGCGGGGCGCGATGTTATTATTGATAAAGGTCTAACGCGGACTGCACGGGCTGCACATCAAAGCGCTTGCCGAGGGCAATCAGCTCTTCGCGGGTGATGGTCTGCTTCATGCCACCCATGGAGTAAACCTTCACCAGCACTTCAGCCGATTTCTCGGCGGTATCGATCAGGCCAAAGGTCTCATCCAGCGTCGGCCCGCTGCCGAAGACGCCGTGGAACGGCCACAGCACCAGCGAATGCTGACGCATTTCCAGCGCAGTGGCTCCGCCGATTTCGTCGGTACCCGGCACCATCCACGGCAGAATGCCGACGCCGTCCGGGAACACCACCAGGCATTCGGTGCTGCCTTCCCAGAGCTTGCGGGTGAAGAGATCGCTGTTGTTCTCCAGCACGTAGGTCAGGGCGATCAGGTTGGTGGCGTGGCAGTGCATGATCACGCGATCTTTGCCGCCGGTTAGCCTGATGCGTTCGCTGTGGGAGAGGAAGTGGGCCGGCAGTTCGGAGGTCGGCACCGCCTCGTTCTCCAGGCCCCACAGGATGTGATACCCCGCGCCGTCGCTGTCCACTTTGACCACGCCGAGGTTGGCGGCGGGATCGAGCTGCACGTTGCGGAAGAATTTACCGGAGCCGGTGACGATAAACGGCTGGTTGGCCAGCGTCGGCATCGGCTGGCTCAGGGCGATATAGCGCGGTTTGGCGTGGAAATCCGCCGCGAAAGGTTCGATATCGGCCTCGTCGAGGCGCAGCGTCAGGTTACCGCCGTTGCGCTCATCCCAGCCCTTCAGCCACGCGTCGGTGGTGGCCTTAATCATGCCCTGGACGAACCAGGAGTCGATAATCGTGTGCATAGTCTTGTGCTTCCTGTTGATTCGGCGCGGGGTTGACCCCGCGCCCTGAATAGGTTGTTTATCTGTCGGATGCCGGGCTACCCGCGCTGGCTGAGAACGGCCTTCTCGTAGCCGCGAACGCTATCCAGCCACTGGCTGCCCGCCGGGGTATCGTGACGCTGGCAGTACATCTCCCAGACGGCCTGCCACGGCAGGCATTTCTGCTCTTCCAGCAGCGCCAGGCGGGCGGTGTAATCGCCGTCGGCTTCCAGCTGGCGCAGCTGTTCCGTCGGCTCCAGCAGCGCGCGCAGCAGCGCTTTTTTCATGTTGCGGGTACCAATCACCCACGCCGCGATGCGGTTGATGGAGGCGTCGAAGAAATCGAGGCCGATGTGCACGCGGTCAAACAGGTTGTGGCGGATGATTTCGCTGGCGATAGCCTGGGTTTCGTCATCCAGCAGCACCACGTGATCGCTATCCCAGCGCACCGGGCGGCTGACGTGCAGCAGCAGGCGCGGAATGTAGAGCATGGCGGCGGAGATCTTGTCGGAGATGACCTCCGTGGGATGGAAGTGCCCGGCGTCCAGGCACAGCGCGGTCTGCCGGCTGGCGGCGTAGCCCATATAGAACTCGTTGGAGCCGACGGTGTAGCTTTCGGCGCCGATACCAAACAGCTTGCTCTCCACGGCATCGATGTGATGCGCCGGATCGAGCTTCTCGCTAATGACCTCATCCAGCGCGTTGAGCAGGCGCTGGCGCGGCGCCAGGCGGTCAACGGTGATGTCCTTCATGCCGTCCGGGATCCAGATATTCATCACCGACGGGGTGCCCAGCTGCTCGCCGAAATAGGCGGAAACCCGGCGGCTGGCCTTGCAGTGATCGATCCAGAACTGGCGGATTTCATCGTTAGCGTGCGAGAGGGTAAAACCGTCGGCGCTCAGCGGATGCGAGAAGCACGAGGGGTTAAAGTCGAGCCCCAGGCCGTTGCTTTTGGCCCACTCTACCCAGTTTTTAAAGTGCTCCGGTTTGATTTCGTTGCGCGCCACCGGGACATCAGACTCCAGATAGATAGCGTGCAGATTCAGCCGTTTCGGACCGGGGATCAGGCTCAGCGCCTGCTCGAGGTCGGCGCGCAGCTCGCCCGCGTTGCGGGCTTTACCCGGATAGTTGCCGGTGGCCTGAATCCCGCCGGTTAAGCTCCCCTCCGGGTTTTCAAAGCCCGCGACGTCATCGCCCTGCCAGCAGTGCATGGATACCGGGAGCCGGTCCAGCTGGCGCAGAGCCTCCTCGACATCCACGCCGGCGGCGGCGTAGCGCTGTTTAGCAATTTCCCAGGCTTGTTCAAGTTGAGTGGTCATGCGCAAAGCTCCTTGGTCTGTTGTTGCTGAAACTGCGCAACGAAGCGGGCAATTTCATGTTCAGGATTAGGGGTAAACGTGGTGAGCGCGTAGTTGTCGCGCACCACCTGACGGAAATCATCGACGTTGTTCAGCTCATCCAGCGTCATCAGCTGGATGCCGATATTGCCGAGGGTAGAGGCCTCGACGGGGCCGGCGATAACCGTTATGCCGCAGGCGTCCGCGCACAGCTGATTGAGCAGCGCGTTCTGACAGCCGCCGCCGACGATATGCAGCTGGCTGAAGGGCTGGCCGCGCAGCCGGGCAAGCTCGCCAAGCACGCGGGCGTACAGCAGGGCGAGGCTGTCAAAAATACAGCGCGCCAGCTCGGCGTCGCCGTCGGGCACCGGCTGTCCGGATTCACGGCAGGCAGCCTGAATCTCAGCGCTCATATTGGCCGGGTTGATAAAACGCTCATCGTTGCAGTCAATCACCGAGCGGCAGGCCGGGAGGTCGGCGGTCTGGGCAATCAGCGCCGGCAGGTCGCTGACGTTCTGCTCTTTCAGCACCCGCTGCAGCAGCCACAGGCCCATAATATTTTTCAGCACCCGATAGCGGCCTTCGGCGCCGCCTTCGTTGGTGATATTGGCCCGCAGCGCATCGTCGCCGGTGCAGGGGGTTTTGCTTTCAAAGCCCATTAACGACCAGGTGCCGGAGGAGAGATAGGCCGCATTTTTACCGGCCAGCGGAGAAGCGATCACCGCGCTGGCGGTATCGTGACTGGCGACGGCGACGACCGGGATCGCGTTGCCCTGCGGGCAAATCCAGTGGCCGATCACGTTGCCGGGATGAGTCGGGGTACCGAACCACTCGCGCGGCGCGCCGCTCCAGTTCAGCAGATCCTCATCCCAGCTATCGCTGTTGATATTGACCAGCTGGGTGGTGGTGGCGTTGGTGTATTCCCAGTTCATCCGACCGGTCAGACGGAAGCTGAAGTAGTCCGGGATCAGCAGCGCGTGCGCGGCCTGGCTCACCAGCTCCGGCTGCTGCTCAACCAGGGCGCGCAGCTGGTAAAGGGTGTTGAACGGCAGAAACTGAATGCCGCTGCGGCGATAGATATCCGCCCGGCCTATCTGCGCTTCGGCATGCTGCATCAGGCCGTGGGTGCGGTCGTCGCGATAGGAAACCGCGAGGCCGACGCGCTGGCCCTGACCGTCGAGCAGGACATAATCTACGCCCCAGGTATCAATGCCGATGCTGTCGATAAGGATGCCCTGAGCGCACACCAGCGCCAGCCCGCGGCGAATTTCGCCTTCCAGGCTATCGATATCCCAGCAGTCGTAGCCATCCACCTTGTGCAGGCTGTTGGTAAAACGGTGGATTTCACGCAGCGTCAGCGCACGCTGTCCGCTTTCATAGCTGGCGAGCATCACCCGCCCGCTGGAGGCGCCTAAATCAACGGCGACACAATGTCGAAAACTCATGGCAGAGATCCTTCTGAAAATCATTGCCAGCAGTCTAAAAAAGTCGCCGGTTGCGCACCTTCTTGCCACGGACAGGGAAATTTCTCCGCTGGCAAGAAAGCAAAGGTGACCGTGAGAGAGCTCACAATTTCATTCTGTCGCTATCGACGCGGGGGATGTGACGCTCTCCGCAGTTCCCGATCTTTCCGGCTGTTTCTTGAAAAAGCGGCAGGCTTTACGTCGTTTGCGGTTGAAAATTGAAGGCCGGATTGCCGGTCCTTAATTACTATTTGCGACACTGATTGATAACATTTCTCATTTCGAGGGAGCTGCTATGACCGTATTGCACAGTGTGGATTTCTTTAAGTCCGGTACTTCTGCTGTTGCCATTGAGCCACGCCTCCCTCAGTCGGCGTTTCCGGAGCATCACCACGATTTCCATGAAATTGTTATCGTCGAGCACGGGACGGGGATCCACGTTTTCAACGGCCAGCCCTATACCATCAGCGGCGGCTCGGTCTGTTTTATTCGCGATCACGATCGCCATCTTTATGAACATACCGATAACCTGTGCCTGACCAACGTGCTCTACCGCGCACCGGATGCCTTTCGCTTTCTGAGCGGCGTCAGCCAGCTGCTGCCGCAGGAGCAGGAAGGCAACTATCTCTCGCACTGGCGGGTTAATCAGGGGGCTTTGCAGCAGGTGCGGCAGATCGTCAGCCAGATGGAAAGCCTCGGCGGCGAGTCGGATGTGCATACCATTGCCAGCCGGGAAATTTTGTTTATGCAGCTGCTGGTGCTGCTGCGCAGAAGCAGCCTCGCGGAAGGGGCCGCCGATAGCGAGGCGCGGCTCAATCACCTGATGGCGTGGCTGGAAGATCACTTTGCCGAGGATGTCTGCTGGGAAGAGGTGGCGGGACAGTTTTCGCTGTCGCTGCGCACGCTGCATCGTCAGCTCAAGCAGCAGACCGGCCTGACGCCGCAGCGCTACCTGAACCGGGTGCGGTTGATGAAGGCGCGCCATCTGCTGCGCCACAGCGATGACAGCGTAACGGATATCGCCTATCACTGCGGATTCGGCGACAGTAACCACTTTTCGACGCTTTTTCGCCGCGAGTTTTCCTGGTCACCGCGTGATATCCGCCAGGGACGCGACGCCATTCTTCAGTAACGCGAGAGCAGTCAACGTTTTAGCGAGCAAAATCGCGAATAATGAAACGTTATTTGTGCCTGGAGTTGTCGCGGTGGCCGGTCAGTTGATTCTTCGCAAAGATGAGTTTTTTGCCTCGCCTTCTCAGGCGGTGGCGGTAGCGGATCGCTACCCGCAAAACGTCTTCGCCGAGCATACCCATGAGTTCTGCGAACTGGTGCTGGTATGGCGGGGAAACGGCCTGCACGTGCTTAACGATCGCCCGTGGCGCATTACCCGCGGCGATCTGTTCTATATCCGCGCGCAGGACAAGCACTCCTATGCGTCGGTGAACGATTTAGTCCTGCAAAACGTCATCTACTGCCCGGACCGGCTGCGGCTCAACTTTGACTGGGCGGCCCATATTCCCGGACTATTTGGTACGCCGTGGGTTCCGCACTGGCGAATCGGCAGCTCCGGTATGACCCAGGTGCGGCAGGTGATTACCCAGCTTGAACAGGAGAGCACCCGCAGCGACCCCCAGGCCAATCAGATGGCCGAGCTGCTGTTCGCCCAGCTGGCGCTCATTCTGCACCGACATCGCTACGCGACCGACAACCTGGCGGCGACCCAGAGCGAAGCCCTCCTCGATAAACTGCTGACCGAGCTGGCCGGTAGCCTGAACCGACCCTTTTTCCTCGATCGCTTTTGCGCGCGGGAAGCGTGCAGCGAGCGCGCCCTGCGCCAGCAGTTTCGCCAGCAGACGGGTATGACGATCAACCACTATTTACGTCAGCTGAGAATTTGCCACGCGCAGTACCTGCTGCAGCATACGGAGCGGCTGATTGGCGAAATCGCCATGCTGTGCGGATTTGAAGACAGTAACTACTTTTCGGTGGTCTTTAACCGTGAGATTGGCATGACGCCGGGGCAGTGGCGGCAACGCAGTCGTGTAGGAGTATAATTGATTAGATTTTCTAATATGGCATCTGAAATGTTTATTCTGCTATTAATAAAAAACAGAATAAATATTTAATGCTCTGTGCAATAAATCACAGTTATTGCCCTTTTTTTACTCTACACTCGCTGTACTATTTCATGGAGGCCTTATGTTAACCTCATTTATATCGCGAGTATTAAAAAGCATGACTTTAATTTTGCTCTCAATCGATAGCAAAATTAAAGTCATGCTTGCTGATTCATGCTGGTTTAATTCCGTCAACGACCTGGCTAAAAGTGATATTGCTCCCGTGCCTGGTGCCGAAAGCCAAATAACCCAAAAATGGTCCCAGCTTTGGGATTGCGCGGGTCAGGCGCTGTGTTCCGGCTTTAGTCGGCCTGGCCAGAAAAAAGGTCGTTCCCGCCGCTTGCTGCCGCAGGCTTTACTGTGCTCGCGTAAGCGCGATGAGCTGGTATTCAGCTTCCGTATTTCCAGCCTGCATCAGCTCGTGGTGTGCCGCCATGCCAGCGGTGCCGATAGCGACAGCGTCGTGAATAACCTGATTTACCTTCCTCAAAGCACAATGCGCGTTTTCGCCATTGTGCTTTTTTTATTGCCTGAATCGACCAGAAGGATGCGTTATGTACATTGTTTGTGTAGCCGCTTGCCCAACGGGCGTAGCCCATACCTATATGGCTGCAGAAGTGCTTGAAATGACGGGTAAAAGTCGCGGTCATGAAGTGAAGGTAGAGACGCAGGGTAGCCTTGGTGCGGAGAATGTCATTACCGATGATGACCTGGCGCGGGCGGACGCCGTGATTATCGCCGCCGATGTCGCTATTGAGGGTAAAGAGCGCTTTGACGGCATGATTAAACTGGAGTGCGCCGTTTCCGATCCGATTAAATTTGGCGATGCCGTGTTTGAAGCGGTAGAGCAGGAGGTCGCGAATGGCTAAGTTTCAGGGGGGAGGAAAGGCTTCGGCAGGCGCGGAAGTGAAAAATGCGATTATGACCGGCGTTTCCTGGATGCTGCCGTTTGTTATTGCCGGGGCGGTGTTGATGGGGATTGCCCGCATCGGTGCTTCTGCCTGGGGTATCGATAATATCTGGGACGCCAGCCATGAGCAGGCCGCCAGCATTGTGGTGCAGGCCCTGCATAAGTTCGATGGTTTTGGCGGTCTGGCGCTGTCTCTGATGCTGCCAGTGGTAGCGGGATACATTAGCTTTGCGCTGGCGAATAAGCCGGGACTGGCGCCGGGTATGGTTGGCGGGCTGCTGGCCAGCAATCTGGGAACCGGCTTCCTGGGGGCGCTGGCGGCGGGGTTTGTCGCGGGCTATATCGTGCGGGCGCTAAATCGCTACGTAAAATTACCCAAAGCGCTGGCGTCGGCCGGGCCGATTTTTATCCTGCCGGTTGGTGGGACGCTGCTGACCTGCATTATTATGGCCTTCGTGATCGGTGCGCCGCTGGCGGCACTGAATCACGGGATGGAGAGCTGGCTGCTGTCGATGTCCGGGACGAATAAGGTTCTGCTGGCGGCGGTGATTGGCGGGATGGTGGGGTTCGATCTCGGCGGGCCGGTCAACAAGGCGGCGGTCACTACGGCGATGGCGCTGCTGGCTTCCGGTATTTACGATCCCAACACCGCCGCGCAGGTTGCGATAATTGTGCCGCCGATAGGCCTTGGCGTGGCGACGTTAATCTGGTCATCGCGATTCCCTGAGTCGCTGCGTGAAGCGGGGAAAGCTTCGACGTTAATGGGACTGATCGGCGTTTCAGAAGGGGCGATACCCTTTGCGCTGGCTAATCCGCGTATCATCATTGTTAACGTTATTGGCTCCGCGGTTGGGGCGGCGATGGCGGTAGGGCTGGGCTCGGTAAACCACGCGCCGATCTCCGGATTCTATGGCTGGTTGGCCGTTGAGAGCTGGCCCGTTTACGTGCTGTCTATCGCCTGCGGCTCAGCGATTATCGCGGTCGGATCGCTACTTATTTTTCGCGGCATTGCAGAGAATACAGAGAAAGACCGCGTGAAAAAAAACTCACCGGCGCCCAAATTTAAAGCCAGTCGATAGATGCGCGCCGCGCGCATCTGAATTTTAATTGTCTCTATTCAGTGTGGATAAATATTTGCACGGGATACCCATGCCTGAAAAAAGGAATATACGTAATGAAAACCGTTCATTTAATTCAGCATACGCACTGGGATCGCGAATGGTATTTTACGGAGAATGATTCTCAGGTCCTGCTCTATTATTTTATGGCCGATCTGCTGGTTCGTCTGGAAGCGGATAAAACATTAGGTCCGTTTATGCTTGATGGGCAAACGGTAGTCCTCGAAGATTACTTTCAGCTGGCGCCGGAAAATCGCGAGCGGGTGCAGGCGCTGGTGGCGGCGGGGCGGTTGCTCATTGGCCCATGGTATACCCAGACGGATTTTCTGGTGGTCGGAGCGGAGTCCATCACCCGCAATTTACTGTTGGGTATGCTGGACTGTGAAAAAATGGGGCCGCGCATGGCCGTGGGCTATGTCCCGGACTCTTTCGGTCAGAGCGCGCAGCTGCCGATGTTCCTCAACCAGTTCGCCATTGAGCATGCCGTGATCTGGCGTGGATGGAGCGAATACGATAGCGCAAACAGCGAATTTTGCTGGCGTAGCCAGGACGGCAGCAGCGTCACAACGGCGGTGCTACCTCAGGGCTATGGCTGCGCGAAATGGTTACCCACCGAGCCGCAGCAGGCCTGGCCACTGCTGTCCGCGATCCTGGAAAAGCAGTGCCTCTTTAGCCGGAGCTCGCAGCTATTGCTGCCCAACGGTAACGATCAGTCGCCTTTTGAATATGGCGTACCCGCGATGCTGGAGTCGCTGAACGCGCAACAAACGCGCTATCGGTTTATCCGCAGTGATTTCAATCGCTATTTTACCGCGCTTGCGCAGTCTGACACGCCGCTGGACACCTTCGAAGGCGAGCTGCTCAGTCCGAAATATATGCGTATCCACCGCGGGATCTTCTCCACCCGAATGGATATCAAACAGGCGAATGCCCGGCTGGAGAACTTCCTCAGCCGCCAGCTTGAACCGCTGCTTAGCGTCGCCTGGCGTTTAGGGCTACCGTATCCGCAGCAGACGGTGGAGACCATCTGGCGCGAAATGATGAAATCTCACGCCCACGATAGCATCGGCGGCTGCAACTCTGACCGGGTTAACGCGATGGTCAAAGCCCGCCTGTTATCCGGTCAGGAGAAAGCAAATCAGCTCTATGAGCTGAATATGCAGATGCTGGCGAAGGGCATTAGCGCTCAGCAACAGGGCAAGAAGATCCTGATTTTTAATGCGTTACCCTATAAGCGTGATGGCCTGGTGGCGCTAACGCTATACCTTCCCGGCGAGGATTTTCGCATCGTGGATGGCGACGGGCAGCCCTGCCGCTGGCAAATCATGCGCGAAACCTCGCAGGATATGTCGGTGATTGTCCAGGAGCTGTCGAACGGCAGCGAAGCGGTTTTTTATCGTAAATGCGAGATTTTACTGGAGGCTTGCGCTTTGCCTGCCTGCGGCTATACGACGTATTATCTGCAAGAAGGGCTGGCATGCGGTTTTGCCGCTCCGGCATCGGCAAACGGCGTGCTGGAGAACCCCTGGCTGCGCCTGACGCTTGAGCAGGGGCGCGTTGTTCTGCTGGATAAACGCAGCGGCAAACGCTGGGCGGACTTAATTCAGCTAGTGGATGGCGGCGACGCGGGCGACACCTATAACTATTCACCGCCGGAACTTGACTGGCGAATAAGCACGGAAGGTGCGCTGGTGTCCGTTAACTGGCAGCAGGGTGCGCTGGCCGATACGCTGGAGTTGAGCTGGTCTATTGCCGCGCCGCTAACGCTGGAGGATCGCCAGCGTCGTCAGCGTAATGCGCGGCTCGATGTGAGCATGCTGATTACGCTGGAGCATCAGCGGCCTGCGCTTGATGTGCAGGTCCATGTTAACAATACCCTGCGCGATCATCGCCTGCAGGTTGAAATTCCCACCGACGTCGCGCAAAGCGTACATTTCGCCGATCAGCCTTTCGGCCTGATTCGCCGTGATAATCGGCCTTCGACGCTGGATGTCTGGCAACAGGAAAAGTGGAGCGAAGCGCCGACCGCCCTCTGGCCGATGCAGAGTCTGGTCATGATGCACGATGGTCAGCAAGGAATGAGCGTGGTGACGGAGGGATTACGCGAATATGAGATCCCCGAAGAGCGCCCTTCCGTATTGGCGATCACCCTGCTGCGCAGCGTGGGATGGCTGGGTAAAGCCGGTATGCCCTGGCGTCCGGGCCGGGCTTCCGGTATGGCCCTCCCCTCGCCGGATTCGCAAATGCCAGGGGAATTTACCGCGCGATTTGCACTGATTCCGCTGCACGATGGTGAAAGCCCGGCGTTCTGGCGAGAAGTGGAGACCTGGCATACGCCCGCTATCGGCTGGCTGGATTCCGGCTGGGCGCGATTCAAAACGAATCCCTCTGGTCTGAATTTCCCGGCGATGTACAGCCTGCTGAGCTGGGAAACGTCGCTGCATTTCAGCACCCTGAAAAAGGCGCAGTGCGAAGACGCACTCATTTTGCGCGGCTGGAACTCCGGTTCGCAGCCGGTTAGCAGCCCCGCGCCTGAAACGGTGGGCGAGCTGCGCGAGGTTACGCTTGCCGAGCAGTCTGGCGTCCTCCCGCGTACGCTGGTGCCTGCTTGCGCACCTGTAACCTGGCGCATTGCGCCGAATTCCAGAGGATAACGTTGTGTTGAAAATTCCTTTTATCTGCCCGCTGGAAAACGGGCTACATGCCCGGCCCGCCAGTGAACTGGAGCAACGCGTCAGCGCATTTGCTGCCCGGATTGAGCTGTGTAACTTGCGGAACCAACGACGGGCGGACGCGCGCAGCGTGCTGGCAATGATTGGCGCGGATGTGGTCTATCAGGACCCGTGCGAGCTGGTGGTTGATGGCCTGGACGAAGATGCGGCGTACCAGATGCTAAGCCGGTTTATTCATGATGAATTTGCCGGGTGCGATACGCCCGTTGTGGCGGTTGCCGATCGCCCCGAGCAGCCTTTGCCGGTGTTTCTTGCGCAGACGACATCGCCGTTTGTGTGCGGTAGCGGCGTCAGCTCGGGTCTGGCTCAGGGCGAAGCGCTGCTGCTGGGGACGGTTGATTTACATGCATTGGCGCAGCGGCAAGAGCCTGAAGAACCCGCAGCTCAGCATGAGGCCATGCAACATGCGCTGGCTCAGGTTCGCCTGCAGTTGCGCCAGGAGCATCATGATGCGCAAGGGGACGCGGCAGCGGTATTGCTGGCACATATCAAGCTGCTTGATGACGCACTGCTGGAAAGCGCATTACTTGCGCCGCGCCAGCAGAGAAACGCGGTAGCGGCGCTGGCTCAGGCGTTGGATGAACTCTGCGCTCCGCTGCGTGAAAGCCGAAGCGCCTATTTACGCCAGCGGGTGCTGGACCTCCAGGACCTCGGGCTGCGCCTTGCGGCGCATCTGACAGCGCAACCGCTCATCACGCTTGCGCCTCTACAGCAGGATACGATTGTAATAAGCCCGACGCCGATGACGCCCGGCCAGCTTCTGGCGCTGCGGGGCCCCAGGCTGAAGGGGATTATTATGGGTGATGGCGGCGAAACATCGCATACGGTGATTCTGGCGCGTTCGTTTGGGATCCCGCTTCTCAGCGTGTCGATGGCGGATTCAGGGCAGATCCCCGGCGGTGAAGCGCTGCTGCTTGATGCTCGTCATGGCGTGGCGATCCTCTCGCCTGATGGGCAGGCGCAGCGCTGGTATCAACTGGAAACGGAAAAATATCAGCGTATTGCTAACCGCCTGCAGCCGTTTATCGGCCAGCCTGGAGTCATGCAGGATGGCGAGCGCGTAGCGCTACTGGCGAATATTGCGCTGGCGGTGGAAGCCGAGGCGGCGTTTGCTGCCGGAGCGCAGGGGATTGGGCTATTCCGCACGGAAATGCTGTTCTGCGAGCGCAGCTCACCACCTGATGAAGAAGAGCAGTATCAGGCCTATCGTCAGGTACTGGAACAGGCGCAGGGCCGCAAAGTGGTGATCCGTACACTGGATATTGGCGGTGATAAGCCCTGCGACTACCTGAATTTACCTGAGGAAGAGAACCCGTTCCTCGGCTGGCGCGGGGTGCGCCTTTATCCCGCGTTGATGGCGCTTTTTTCCACCCAGATGCGGGCGCTATTACGCGCCAGCGCCGCCGGGCCGCTGCATATTATGGCTCCGATGGTCGCGACGCTGGAGGAGGTTAAGTGGTTGCATACGCAGTTTCAGCAGACTCAGGCTGAACTGACGGCGCAGGGCGTGGCGACCGGAACCTGGTCATTGGGCATTATGGCTGAAGTCCCCTCGGTGCTTTATATACTGGATAAAGCTGCCGCCTGGATTGATTTTATCTCTATTGGCAGCAACGACCTGGCGCAGTACTTTCTGGCCTGCGATCGGGGTAATGCCAGCGTGCGCCATCTTTATAACTACTTCGATCCGGCATTTTTGCAGCTGCTGCAAGAGATGACGGCGCGGGCGCATCGCGCTGGCCTGGAGATTAGCCTGTGCGGCGAAATGGGCGGCGATCTGCAGGCGCTGCCGCTGCTGCTGGGAGCCGGGCTGCGCCATATCAGTATGTCCGCCAGCCGTATCGGTAGCGCGAAAGCGCAGCTGGCTACGCTTTCCGTCGCTGAATGCCAGCAGATGCTGCAACAGGCGGTGGCGGGCGAGAGCGCACAAGAGGTAGTGGCTCTTCTGAAGAAACAGTCGATAACCGCTTATCCGGTGTTCGATCCCCGGCTGATCTTGCTCGATCTGGCCGTTGATACTAAGGCTGAGGTGATTAAGCGCCTGACCGATAACCTTGAAATTGAGCAGCGCGTCCGCTGCGGAGCGGAAGTGGAAGCGGCAATCTGGCAGCGCGAGGCCATCTTTTCTACCGCGCTGGGCTTTGCTATTGCGCTCCCCCACTGTAAATCGCCCGCCGTTACCAGCAGCAGCGTGTCGGTTATGCGTCTCGCCTCGCCGCTGGCCTGGAATGAGGAAGTTTCCGTATCGCTGGTGATCATGCTGACGGTGAGCGAACAGGAAAAAGACGATCACATGAAGATATTCTCGCGGCTGGCAAGAAAATTAATGCATGCCGATTTTCGCCAGCAATTACTGGAGGGTAATAACCCGCAGGCGGTTGCTGAATTACTGCAACGGCAGATTGCGTTGTAAGTATTTTGGCCGTTACTGAACGCTAGTTTATTTATGTACTGATTTTTATCTGCCTCAGGGCAGCGGCATCGTGCTGCCCGTATTTATTAATGATTTCGTTTGTAACCAAAAGGAGGGTTATTTTTTAGTTGGTTTTCTTATTTTAATAAATAAATAAATAAATAAAATGGACAATTATTATGAAAAAACAATACCTCGGTGGACTATTTTTGGTCGCCAGCTTTTCCTCGCATGCAACCTATATTGATTACCGGCATGAGTGGCTGGGCGATCAGCATCGACAAGAAGATCGGATCAAAATGGGACATTCTTTAAATAACGGTATTTACTTTAGCGTCGAGGGTAAGTGGGAGAGTAAACAGGGCGGCTTTTGGGATAATCTCTCCTCAAAAGGCAACGAATTTGAACTTGGTTACAAATATAAACTACTGGACAACCTCTCCATCACTCCCTCCTTCGCGCTGGATTCAGGAGAGCGTGACACGGCGTACAAGTTTAGCGTGAAGAGCGTCTATAACTGGACCGACGCATTCTCTAGCGGAGCCAGGCTGCGCTACGCTGTTCGTGATTATGAACGAGAGTATGACCCGGATAGAGCCAGCCAGCACTACTGGCAGGCAAACTTCTATCTTGGCTACCGGATTTATGATGTCTCTTTTGATTATGACTTTGAATATAAATTCGATACCGACTACCCGGCGTTACGCGGTAAAGAAAAAGATTATGTGCATAATGTGACGGTGGCCTGGAGAGGAAACAAAACCTGGGTGCCGTATGTCGAATTAGGGTATGTTTCATATGATGATGGTTCTTATGTAAAAGATGGCAAAACTTATCGTGATGCCTGGGAGGTGCGTTATCGCGTAGGTATTACCTATAACTTCTAATTTTTCTTTGATAAAAATAAGGAGATGCAATGAGAATAATTTCCATTGCCGGAATAGCGGCATTTTTCCTCTGTAGCCATGCCGTTGCGGCTACAGAAAATTATCAATATCGTGTCGCATTTATGCCGGATATCCATTTTCATGATGTCTACGGTGAATTTCAGGACGGCGCATTTAGCGGCCTGAAAAATAGTAAGAGCGGGCAGAATGCGATGATTCGCACCATGTATGCGCAGCTGACCTCGACGCGCTTATTCAATGAAAACTACTTTGCCCTGCGCGCGGCGCTGGATGATGCCGGGAAAAAGGGGATCAAGCTGATCGCGCTTCCCGGTGATTTTAGCGACGACGGCCAGTCCGTGCATATTCGTGGATTAGTGGCCTTATTGAAGGAGTATGAGCAAAAATACGCCATGCGATTCTTTGCGACGCCGGGCAATCATGATCCTAACCGGCCCTTTGATTTACCCGATGGGGAGGAGGATTTCTTAGGGCAGGGAGGAAAAACGCAGCGTATTTTTAGTTTTGGCGCCAAAGAGTGTACGGGTTATCACGGGAAAACCGCGCTTATCCCAACAGGCGCGGAACTGCCAACCATCTGCAGCGAGGAGATGGTGAGCCGCGGGTATGAGTACATCATGGACATGATGGCCCCGTTTGGTATCGACCCGCAGCCGGAAGATATTTACTGGGAAACGCCTTACTCATCCTATGAGCAGCAGGATTACACGTTTGCCAAAGCAAAGCAGGCCAGCGATTTCCGTCAGCGGCAGTATGAGATTTGCGCCCAGGGAACCGGAGGCGCATATCGGCAGCCGGACTATGGCCCCTGTTTTACCGTTGCTGACAGCAGCTATCTTGTTGAGCCGATCCCTGGACTATGGCTGCTGGCCGTTGATGCGAATGTCTACGTGCCGCGTGAGGATGCGGATAAGGCGAATCCACAGTCCGCTAAAAACTTCGCGGGCTCAGGCGATGCTGGCTACAACAAAATGCTCACTCATAAGCAGCAGGTGGTGGCGTGGATGACGTCCGTTGCCAGGCGAGCGAAGGAGCAGAACAAGACGCTGATCACCTTTAGCCACTTCCCGATGGTGGAGTTCGATAACGGCGCTGCCAGCGATCTGGAGTCCATCTTTGGCGAAGGTAAATTTCAGCTGAAGCGGGCCCCGAAGGAGGATACCAGCCATGCGTTAGCGAAAACGGGTATTGGCGTACACGTCGGCGGACATATGCACTTTAACGATACCGGCGTGCGTAAATATCCTGACGGCAGCCTGCTCTTTAACATTCAGGCGCCTTCCATGGCGGCCTACGTTCCGGCGTATAAAATCCTCAATTTCGCTAACCGTAGCGAAATCGATGTTCAGACCGTTATCCTGGACAGCGTGCCGCGCTTTAATGAGCTTTTTGAACATTATCAGCAAGAGTGGGAGCATCTGAAAGCAACGGGCTCTGCGCATTTATGGAACAAAGCGGTGCTGGGCGCGAAGGATTACTATGACTTTACTAACTGGCACATCACCGAGCTTACCCGGCTGCGCTTTATTCCCGAAGAGTGGCCGTGTGAAATTCGGCAGATGCTTTTCAGCCTGAACGGCGCGGAAATGCTAACGCTGAGCCAGTTGAGCAGTCATACCTCCTGGCAGGATGTTCTGACCGTACCGATGAGCGGCGATCGTGCCGTGTGTGCTAAAGGAGACGAGCCTCCTGTCAGGGCTATCGGACAAATTTACCTGCAAAAAAATGCCGCAGCATGGCAGCTTGCGCAGCAAAAAGCGCAAGCCCTGGCCCGGGATGCTGGCATGACGATGGAGCGGTTTGCATCCTGGAACGGCTTTGATTTAGCGGTGGATTTTTATCGCCTGCGCAATGCCGATGAGCTGGCGCTGCGTGATATTCCCGCGCAACGCTTACGTGAATATCAGCTGTTGACCCACACGTTGGCGCAGTCCTTACCTGATGAGGCTTCAGCGGTGATGCCGGATAGCGATTTCGAGTCCATTTTCCGCCTGCGTTTTGGCAGTATTTTTAGCGTTATCGATAAATATCTGCGCGGCAACCCTTCACGAAATTTCCACCTGAATAGCGAAACCGGGGAGATCTCCGCGCGTTAAAAGCTTGCCCCTGCCGATGCGGCAGGGGCGAGAATTAGTTCGCCATTCCCAGGCCGACAATATTGGCGGCAATAATGATCACCACGCAGCCGAGGCTGAGTACGCCCACCGGACGCCGTCCGGCGTTGTTCCACTCCTTCAGCACCAGCCCCACCAGCCCACCGCACAGAACGTAGAAGCTCATATGCAGCATCCAGCTCATATAGTCGTACTGTGCCGGAATGCTGGCGTGGCCCCATGCGTAGAAGAAGAACTGCAGGTACCACATCAGGCCGCCGAGCGCGGAAAGCAGGATATTGGCGATGATGAGCGGTTTTGCCCGCGAGAAGTCCGCTTTTATCGACAGGTTTTTCACTTTTGCCAGCCGAATAAAGCAGAATCCGAGGTTCACCAGCGCGCCGCCGCCCATGATCACCACGTAGCTAGGCAGGGCGGTGTACAGCGGGTCAACCCCCAGCGCCGCGGCGGCTTCGTGCATCGGTTTGGCGGCGTTCATTGCAAACGACATCCCCGCCGAGAAAATGCCGCACATGACCGCCAGGACCAGACCTTTTT
This sequence comes from Klebsiella sp. BIGb0132, assembly GCF_024810075.1. Classification (NCBI taxonomy): domain Bacteria; kingdom Pseudomonadati; phylum Pseudomonadota; class Gammaproteobacteria; order Enterobacterales; family Enterobacteriaceae; genus Klebsiella; species Klebsiella sp. BIGb0132. Next base: position 60,793 of record NZ_JANUDW010000013.1, read on the forward strand.
TGAGGTTGAAGTCTGCGGCCTTAATGCCCATTTTGCGCTCTTTCAACTGCCCCGCTCGGGTGACAATGGCGACGCCAATCACCGCGACCAGCACGCCGAGCAGCGTCATCTGACCGCCTTTGGTATTGATTAAAACCTCGAACTGACCGTTGAGAATCGGGGTCATGAGCGTACCGACGATCAGGGTAATGCCGATGGCGATACCGATCCCCATCGACATGCCGAGATAGCGCATGGTCAGGCCGTAGTTGATATTGCCGATACCCCACATCGCGCCGAACAGGAAGACCGGCAGCAGAGTCGAGGCGCTAAAGGAGTTGTAATAGGCCCAAAAATCAGGCAACAGCAGGGCGCTGATAGTCCAGGGCAGGATCAGCCACGAGACAATCCCGCCGATAGACCACATGGTTTCCCATGACCACTGCTTAACTTGTTTGAACGGAGCATAGAAACAGGCTGCACTGGCCGCACCTATCAAATGCCAAAAAATACCCATCGTAATCGCGTGATTCATTGATTTTATCCTCATCTATTTTTTATCGGATAAATCTTCTTCCGACCCGATGAGTGTAAAAATCGGTCAGTTTTATCGCCTTCAGGCTGTTGCCACGTGTGGGTAAACCCTGGCAACCAACGGCTTAATTACTTGTTCCAGCTCACAAAATCGCGGGTATCACACTCTGTTATAACCTTATTAAAAATACGGCATTGATAAGCGTTTTCAATATCATTTAATTAACTATAATGAACCAACTGCTTACGCGGCCTTAACACTTTCAGCCGCTCGACAATAATGGAGATGATTATGAGTTTTACACTGCCAGCCCTGCCGTACGCTTATGACGCCCTGGAACCGCACTTCGACAAGCAGACTATGGAAATCCACCATACTAAGCACCACCAGGCTTACGTTAACAACGCCAACGCTGCGCTGGAAAGCCTGCCGGAATTCGCCGATCTGTCTGTTGAAGAGCTGATTACTAAACTGGATCAGCTGCCGGCTGACAAAAAAGGTCCTCTGCGTAACAACGCGGGCGGCCACGCTAACCATAGCCTGTTCTGGAAAGGCCTGAAAACCGGTACCACCCTGCAGGGCGACCTGAAAGCGGCTATCGAGCGCGATTTCGGCTCCGTTGATAACTTCAAAGCTGAGTTTGAAAAAGCTGCAGCCACCCGTTTCGGCTCCGGCTGGGCGTGGCTGGTACTGAAAGGCGACAAGCTGGCCGTGGTTTCTACCGCGAACCAGGACTCCCCGCTGATGGGTGAAGCTATCTCCGGCGCTTCCGGTTTCCCGATCCTGGGCCTGGACGTGTGGGAACACGCTTACTACCTGAAATTCCAGAACCGCCGCCCGGACTACATCAAAGAGTTCTGGAACGTGGTTAACTGGGACGAAGCAGCAGCGCGTTTTGCCGCCAAAAAATAAGGTTGCATTGTGCTGAATGAGAAGCGAGTCTGATGACTCGCTTTTTTTATACCTGTAGCAGGGGGCAGCAGATGCACTATCCGGTGAACGTCTTTGTGGGCAAGATAAGGGATTACGAAGGAAGCCGTCCGAGCGCCATCGGGAAAATCCAGGTCGACGGTGAGTTAACCCTCGGCGATCTGGGGCTGGAAGGCGATGAGCAGGCGGAAAAGAAAATTCACGGCGGCCCGGATCGCGCGCTCTGCCAGTACCCGCGCGAGCACTATGCCGACTGGATCCGCGAATTCCCCCAGCAGGCCGACCTTTTCTGCGCGCCGGCCTTTGGCGAAAACCTTTCTGCTGAAGGAATGACCGAGAAAAACGTCTATATCGGGGATATCTTTCGCTGGGGCGAGGCGCTGATTCAGGTAACGCAGCCGCGATCGCCGTGTTTTAAGCTCAACTTTCATTTTGCCATCAGCGATATGGCCCAGCGCATGCAGAATAGCGGTAAAACCGGCTGGCTGTATCGGGTGGTGGCGGGGGGCGTGGTCTCCTGCGACGCGCCGCTGGAGCTGGTCTCCAGGGTGAGCGATATCAGCGTACATGAGGCCGGCGCGATTGCCTGGCTTATGCCGTTTGATGACGAGCAGTATCATCGCCTGCTCAGTGCCGCAGGGCTGTCGGTAAGCTGGAGCCGTACCATGCAGAAGCGGCGTTTAAGCGGCAAGATCGAAGATAATTCCCGCCGATTGTCGGGGAAATAAGGCTTCCCCGGCTTCGTGCGCAGACCGGGGTACGCCGCGTCAGGTGCGCTTATACAGCGGCAGCCAGATGGTCAGCCGCAGGCCGCCCAGCGGGCTGTCGTCGGCTTTCACCCAACCGCGATGCTGCTGAATAGCGGCTTCGACAATCGCCAGTCCCAGACCGGTACCGCCTGACTCGCGATCGCGCGCTTCGTCGGTGCGGTAGAACGGGCGGAAAATCTGCTCGCGATCCTCAGGGCTGACGCCCGGACCGTCATCATCGACGTTAACCGTGATGCCGTCTTTATCCACCGAGAAGCTCACCGAAATTCGGGTATGCGAGTAGCGCAGCGCGTTGCGTACGATATTCTCCAGCGCGCTTTCCAGCGCGTTGGGGTTGCCGTACAGCGGCCACGGACCCGGCGGATACTCCACGGTGAACGATTTTCCTACCTGCTCGGCCTCGAAGGCGGCGTTATCGAGCACCTCGCCCCACAGCTGGTTGGCTTTTACCGTCTCGCTGACCAGCGCGTTGTTGGCCTGATTGCGCGACATCACCAGCAGATCGTTGATCATGCTGTCCAGCCGATGCGCCTCCATCTCAATACGCTCCAGCTCTTTGCTCTCGCCGCTGCGGCGGCGCAGCAGGGCGGTGCCCAGCTGCAGTCGCGTAAGCGGCGTGCGCAGCTCGTGGGAGATATCGGAGAGCAGACGCTGCTGGCTGGTCATCATCCGCTCCAGGGCGGTGACCATCTGGTTAAAGCTGGTCCCGGCGGCCAAAAACTCCTGCGGGCCGGCTTCCAGTTCCGGATGCTGGCGCAGGTTCCCCTGGGCGACCTCGTCGGCGGCATTTTTCAGCTTACGCGCCGGTTTTGCCAGACTCCACGCCAGCCATAGCAGCAGCGGAGCGCTGACCAACATGGTGACGATAAGCAGCAGCAGCGGACGGTCAAACAGCAGGTTGATGAAATCGGATTGTGACGTGCTGGCGGGGCGGATCAGATAGAGCTGATAATTATCCTCACCATCCCTGACGGAAAACGGGCCGACCATTTCCAGACGACCGTAGCGTTTTTTCTGCGGATGATCGGCATTATCGGCCTGGCCGATAAAGTTGCGAATAATCTGCATTTCGTTGCGTTCTGCGCCGATAACGCGCCCTTCGCTGGTGACCAGCAGCAGGCGCTGTCCCGGCGGAGCCCATTTATCTATCGCCCGAAACAGACGACGCCACCACATCAGATCGTTGGGTGGATCGGTCGCCAGCTCGGCCTCAACGTGCTGCTCAATCATGATGCCCTGGCGTTGCTCGCTTTCCAGAAGTTCGGTCATCTGGCGCGAATCCAGCTTGGGCAGCATCAGAACCAGCATCAACACCAGCGCCAGCGTGAGCCAGAAAATAGCGAAGATGCGTGCGGTTAAACTTCCAATCATGAAGCTGAAACCATCAGATAGCCGCGCCCGCGCAGGGTTTTAAACCACGGGTGGCCGTCTTTACGCTCCGGCAGCTTACGCCGCAGGTTAGAAATATGCATATCGATGGCGCGGTCGAACGGCGTCAGGCGTTTTCCCAATACTTCCTGACTCAGATGTTCACGAGAGACCACCTGGCCAAGATGCTGCGCCAGCAGGTACAGCAGGGTGAACTCCGTTCCGGTAAGCTCCAGAGTTTGACCATCAAAGTTGGCTTCCTGACGGCCCGGGTTGAGGCTCAATGCGTCAACCTCCAGCGTCGGTGAGCCGGCTTCGGTGGTTTGCTGCTGCTCGCTCCAGTGGGAGCGGCGCAGAATCGCGCGTATGCGCGCCACCAGCTCACGATCGTTAAACGGCTTAGGTAGATAATCATCCGCGCCCAGTTCAAGGCCGAGAACGCGATCCAGCTCGCTACCGCGGGCAGTTAGCATGATAACGGGAGTCTGGTGTGTCTGACGCAACTCTTTAAGCGTATCGATACCGTTTTTCTTCGGCATCATCACATCAAGTAAAAGTAAATCGATGCTGTCGTCCAGGAGAGCCAGCGCCTGTTCCCCATCATGGGCTACGAGCACGTTAAAGCCTTCCATATCGAGCAGCTCTTTTAACAGGGAGGTGAGCTCCCGGTCATCATCAACTAACAGGATTTTGTTCATTGTTTAAATACCTCCGAGGCAGAAATTACGTCATCAAGGCTCGCTAATCCATGACTTTACGTTGTTTTACACCCCCTGACGCATGTTTGCAGCCCGAATCGTAAACTGTCTCTCGTTGAATCGCGACACAAACGTTTTGGGAGTATGTGATGCGCAATGTTATTGCTGCCGTCATGGCCTCAACGCTGGCGCTAAGTGCTAATAGCCAGGCCGCTGAAGTCGTTACCAGCGTTAACTGGCTCCCCGGAGAAGAAGGGGCGCAGCGCAGCATCCAGGGCCACATGTTTGATGGCATAAGTTTAACCGAACAGCAACGACAGCAGTTACGAGATCTTATGCAACGGGCACGCCACGATAGGTTACCCGTTAATGTTAGCGAAATGGAGACAATGCATAGCCTTGTCACCGCAGAAAAATTTGATGAAAACGCTGTGCGCGCTCAGGCCGATAAGATGGCGCAGGAACAGGTTGACCGCCAGATCGAAATGGCGAAGGTTCGCAACCAGATGTACCACCTGTTAACGCCAGAGCAGCAAGCGGTTTTAAATGCTAAGCACCAGCAGCGAATGGATCAGTTGCGTGAGGTTGTAAGGATGCAGAAAGGCTCAGCGAAGATGCTTTCAAGTAGTAGCAATACCGTGCAACCCCAGTAACAAACCCTGTTTTCCTTGCCATAGACACCATCCCTGTCTTCCCCCACATGATGTGGGGGTTTTTTTTGCCTGTCATTCAGCTAAACGACCTCCCGCTTGTCATCCGTCGTCGCAATAGATCGGGTTATACTAAGCGCACAGCGGGTGAAGGAGCGTTTATGAATCAATCTTATGGGCGGCTGGTGAGTCGTGCGGCCATTGCGGCGACGGTGATGGCTTCCGCGTTACTTTTGATTAAAATTTTTGCGTGGTGGTATACCGGTTCTGTGAGTATTCTGGCTGCGCTGGTGGACTCGCTGGTGGATATTGCCGCCTCGTTAACCAATCTCCTGGTGGTGCGCTATTCGCTGCAACCTGCCGATGAAGAGCATACCTTTGGCCACGGCAAGGCCGAGTCGCTGGCGGCGCTGGCGCAAAGTATGTTTATCTCCGGGTCGGCGCTGTTCCTGTTTTTGACAGGTATTCAGCACCTGGCCCGCCCGGAACCGATGCAGGCGGCGGGCGTCGGGATGATTGTGACCCTGATTGCGCTGCTCAGTACGCTGGTGCTGGTGACCTTCCAGCGCTGGGTGGTGAGAAAAACGCAGAGTCAGGCGGTGCGAGCAGATATGCTTCATTATCAGTCTGATGTTATGATGAACGGCGCTATTCTGGTGGCGCTGGGCCTCTCCTGGTACGGCTGGCATCGTGCCGATGCGCTATTTGCGTTGGGGATAGGCGTCTATATTCTGTATAGCGCGCTGCGCATGGCCTATGAGGCCGTCCAGTCGCTGTTAGACCGCGCGCTGCCTGATGAGGAACGTCAGGACATTATCAATATCGTGACCGCATGGCCTGGCGTCAGCGGGGCACACGATCTACGGACGCGGCAGTCAGGGCCGACTCGCTTTATTCAAATACATTTGGAAATGGAAGATAACCTGCCATTGGTTCAGGCACACGTCATTGCCGACCAGGTGGAGCAGGCGATTCTGCACCGTTTTCCGGGTTCTGATGTCATTATCCATCAGGACCCCTGTTCTGTGGTGCCGCTGGCGCGGCAGGGCGTTTTTTAAGCTTTGAGTTATAGTCTGTAAACTCGATGTAAAAATGTGGGGCAGGCCGGCATTATTTGTATAAATTACCGCCGTTTGGTCTGACCTGAATCAATTCAGCCAGAAGCGTTTGATATACTATTGCAATTATCGTCGTGCACTCCTGATAAGGGAGCGCTTCAGGCAACAGGATTATTTTTTGCTTCCTAAGTTCAGAGGTAGTCATGATTAAGAAAATCGGTGTGTTGACAAGTGGCGGTGATGCGCCGGGCATGAACGCGGCAATTCGCGGCGTTGTGCGCGCGGCATTAACGGAAGGTCTGGAAATTTTTGGAATCTATGATGGTTACCTCGGGTTGTATGAAGATCGTATGATCCAGCTCGACCGCTATAGCGTTTCCGACATGATCAACCGTGGCGGCACCTTCCTGGGTTCAGCACGTTTCCCGGAATTCCGCGAAGAGCACGTTCGCGCCGTGGCCCTTGAGAACATGAAAAAGCGCGGTCTGGATGCGCTGGTTGTTATCGGCGGTGATGGTTCGTACATGGGGGCGATGCGCCTGACCGAAATGGGCTTCCCGTGCATCGGTCTGCCGGGCACCATCGACAACGACATTAAAGGCACCGACTACACCATCGGTTTCTTCACCGCGCTGAGCACCGTTGTTGAAGCGATTGACCGTCTGCGTGATACCTCTTCCTCACACCAGCGTATTTCCGTCGTTGAAGTGATGGGCCGCTATTGTGGCGATCTGACGCTGGCGGCGGCTATTTCCGGCGGCTGTGAATTCGTCATGGTGCCTGAGGTTGATTACAGCCGCGACGATTTGGTCGCTGAAATAAAAGCGGGTATCGCCAAAGGTAAGAAACACGCGATTGTGGCCATCACAGAGCACATGTGCGACGTCCACGAGCTGGCTGACTACATTGAGAAAGAGACCGGTCGTGAAACGCGTGCAACCGTTCTGGGTCACATTCAGCGCGGCGGCTCCCCGGTTCCTTATGACCGTATCCTGGCATCCCGCATGGGCGCCTACGCGATTGACCTGCTGCTGCAGGGCTTCGGCGGCCGCTGTGTGGGTATTCAGAACGAGAAGCTGGTTCATCATGACATTATCGACGCTATCGAAAACATGAAGCGTCCGTTCAAAAATGACTGGCTGGATTGCGCGAAGAAACTGTACTAAGTTTCGGCGTAAAACAAAAAGGCCTTCTCAGAGAGAAGGCCTTTTTTATTGGGCGGGCTATTCGATATCCAGCGCATCCTCGGAGAGGATGATGCCGGTATTATCGGCGTACAGATGATCGCCGGAGAAGAAGGTCACGCCGCCGAAGTTGACGCGGACGTCGCTTTCGCCGATGCCTTCACCTGCGGCACCTACGGGAATGGCTGCCAGCGCCTGGATGCCGATATCCAGCTCTTCCAGATCGTCTACCTGACGCACCGCGCCGTAAACCACCAGTCCTTCCCACTCATTCTGCACCGCCAGACGCGCCAGGTCCGCGTCAATCAGCGCCCGTCGGACGGAACCGCCGCCATCGATCAGCAGAATATGACCACGGCCGTTCTGTTCGAGCATATCGTATAGCAACCCGTTATCCTCGAAACATTTCACCGTGATGATTTGTCCACCAAACGACGACCGCCCTCCAAAGTTGGAGAACAGCGGTTCCACTACGTTGACATCCTCCTGGTAGATGTCACAAAGCTCGGAAGTATCGTATTTCATAGGCTTAACGTTCAGTTGCTGCGAGAGTTTTTAGTATATCTCGCGAAACCCATTGTTGGCAAAATCATCAATTGTTAATTGATATTTGTCAGTTAACCCAGCAGCTTGCTGCAAATAATCCCGATGACAAACAGCAGGTTGGTTAACAGAGCCGCTTTTACCGTTCGTTCCAGCATTGGGCGCATCGCCACCGGTTCGCGCTCGCGCATGACAAACTGCACCTGCTTCACCAGCAGCGGCGTAGCGAGGATAAACAGCCAGCCCCACGGATTGTGCAGAGAAAGCAGATTAAATAGCGCCAGGCACAGCGGAGCGCCGATTAACAGGCAGGCGTGGTAGCGGCGGGCGTTGATCGGACCAAGGCGCACGGCCAGGGTGTTTTTACCGTTCTCCCGGTCGCTATCGATATCGCGCAGGTTATTGATATTGAGCACCGCCGCCGCGAGCAGGCCGCAGGCCGTTGCGGGCAGGAAGACGCTGGCGGCAATCGTGTGGGCCTGGAGGTACCAGCTTCCCGCCACGCTCAGCCAGCCAAAGAAGACCAGCACCGAAATATCGCCAAGGCCGATATAGCCATAAGGGCGGGTGCCGACGGTATAGGTGATTGCCGCGACGATGGCGAGGCTGCCCAGAACCATAAAGCCAATAAAATCGGCCATGGTTTGCCAGGCGGAAAACAGCAGAGCCAGTCCGGAAAGACAAATCAGCACCACGGTGAGGATGAGCGCACGCTTCATCTGCGCCTGGCTGATCGCTCCTTTTTGCATACCGCGCAGCGGGCCTATGCGATCGGGCTTGTCGCTGCCCTTTACCGCATCGCCGTAATCGTTCGCCAGATTAGATAAAATTTGCAGCAGACCGGCGGTAATCAGTGCCAGCAGAGCCACCCAGGGATCGAAATGACCCTGGTGCCAGGCAAGCGTGGTGCCGACAACGATGGCGGCAAAGGCCAGAGGCAGCGTTTTTGGGCGCAGGCTTTCCAGCCAGGCCTGGGTGCGGTTTATCGGTTGTTCAGTCATAGGTTCCGGCCAATAAAAATGGGGCTATACCCGTCATCCTTCGAACTGCCTCTTTGTTGGCTTCGCCCGCTCACCCCGGTCACTTACTTGAGTAAGCTCCCGGAGATTCTCAGGCTAGCCGCCTTGACGCAGCTTGAATGATTTAGGGTATCTATAGCCCCATCTATAGTGATGAAAATATATTGAACCGGATTATAGGATAAAACGACTCAGATCTTCATCTGCCACCAGAACATCGAGATGTTTACCGACATATTCAGCATCAATAGTGATGCTCTGGCCGTTCATTTCGCTGGCATCGTAGGAGATATCTTCGATCAGACGCTCCAGGACGGTATGCAGACGGCGCGCGCCGATGTTTTCGGTGGTTTCGTTGACCTGCCATGCGGCCTGAGCGATACGCTTGATGCCGTCTTGCGTAAACTCAATGCTCACGCCTTCGGTGGCCATCAGCGCCTTATACTGTACGGTAATCGAGGCGTTCGGCTCGGTCAGGATGCGCTCGAAATCTTCGGTGGTCAGCGCTTTCAGCTCGACGCGAATCGGCAGACGACCCTGCAGTTCAGGGATCAGGTCTGACGGACTGGCCACCTGGAATGCGCCGGAGGCGATAAACAGGATATGGTCAGTTTTCACCATGCCGTGCTTGGTTGAGACGGTACAGCCTTCAACCAGCGGCAGCAGATCGCGCTGGACGCCTTCACGAGATACGTCCGGGCCGGAGCTATTGCCACCGCGCTTACAGATTTTGTCGATCTCGTCGATAAATACGATACCGTGCTGCTCGACCGCGTCGATAGCGTCCTGCTTCAGCTCTTCCGGGTTAACCAGTTTGGCCGCTTCTTCTTCAATCAGCAGCTTCATCGCGTCTTTGATTTTCAGCTTGCGCGGCTTCTGCTTCTGCCCGCCCAGGTTCTGGAACATGGACTGCAGCTGGCTGGTCATCTCTTCCATGCCTGGAGGGGACATGATCTCTACGCCCATTGGCGCAGCGGCAAGGTCAATCTCGATTTCTTTATCGTCGAGCTGGCCTTCGCGCAGTTTTTTGCGAAATGCCTGACGCGCCGCGGACGGCTCCTGAGTTTGCTCAGCCTGGCCCCAGTTATTTTTCGCCGGTGGGATCAGCACGTCAAGAATACGCTCTTCCGCCAGCTCTTCCGCACGGTAGCGGTTTTTATCGATGGACTGCATGCGGACCATTTTGATCGCCGCATCGGTCAGATCGCGGATGATGGAATCCACTTCCTTACCGACATAGCCCACTTCGGTGAATTTGGTTGCTTCCACTTTGATGAACGGCGCGTTGGCCAGTTTTGCCAGGCGACGCGCGATTTCGGTTTTACCGACGCCGGTTGGGCCGATCATCAGAATGTTTTTCGGCGTAACTTCATGGCGCAGCTCTTCGCTAAGCTGCATGCGGCGCCAGCGGTTACGCAGGGCGATAGCGACAGAACGCTTAGCGGCGTCCTGACCAATAATATGTTTGTCCAGTTCGCTGACAATTTCGCGTGGGGTCATTTCAGACATGGGAGATCCTTACGCTTTAGAGGCTAATTCTTCGATGGTGTGGAAATGGTTGGTATAAATGCAGATATCGCCTGCAATATTCAACGCCTTCTCTGCGATGTCGCGAGCGCCCAAATCGGTATTTTCCAGCAGAGCGCGAGCAGCGGCCTGGGCGTAGGGACCACCGGAGCCGATAGCAATTAAATCATTTTCTGGCTGCACCACGTCACCGTTACCGGTGATGATCAGGGACGAGTTCTCATCCGCAACCGCCAGCAGCGCTTCCAGCTTGCGCAGCATGCGATCGGTACGCCAGTCCTTCGCCAGCTCAACGGCGGCTTTGACCAGATGGCCCTGGTGCATTTCCAGTTTACGTTCAAACAGTTCAAACAGCGTAAAGGCGTCTGCGGTGCCGCCGGCGAAGCCCGCAATCACTTTGTCATTGTAGAGACGGCGGACTTTTTTCACGTTGCCTTTCATTACGGTGTTGCCCAGCGTGGCCTGGCCATCACCGGCAATAACCACATGGCCGTTACGGCGAACACTAACTATTGTTGTCACGAGCAGACCCCTTGGTTACAAAAGCGGAATAGGGGCCCCGCGCTTTACGCGGGGCGGAATGCAATTATAGATGGGGGGGATTTTGAGGGTTTCAACCCCTGGCGGCGAGACGAATGCAGTTTGCATGCCCGGCCATTTTCAGGCGACCGATCATGTCGTTGGCATTTTCTTTGCCTTTCAGCGGCCCAATGACCACGCGATTCCAGCCGTTGTTGGTGGTGATGTGCGAGGCAAAGCCTTCAAAGGCCAGCTGCGCACGGACGGTTTCTGCCTGTTCAGCCCCTTTAAAGGAGCCGCACTGGATCATCCAGCTGCGATCGTCTTTCTTCTCGGCTGCGGCTTTTGGCGCCTCTTCAACTCGTGCAACCGGCGCGGCCGCCTGTGTTTTAGGTGCCGCTGCGGTATGCGCTGGCGTCTGCAGCAGATCCTGATACGGCTGCGTCGCTGCCGCCGTTTGTTTCGGCTGCTGTACCGGCTTCGGCTGCTGTACCGGCTGTTCTGCCACCCGCTGCTGTACGCGCGGCTGCTGCACCGGCGCCTGCTGCTGGGTTTGCGCCCACTGCTGCTGTACCTGCTGCTGAGCCAGACGCTGACGCTGCAGCGTCTGCTGACGCTGCGCCGGGGTCTGTTCGTTCCACGGCACCTCGGTCAGCTGAGTAGGCTGCTGGCGCATATCGGCCTGCATCTGAGCCAGCAGCTGGCGCTGCTCGTTGGTCAGCTGTTCAGGCTTCATCACTTCGCCGCCGGCCGTTGGTTCAGTTGGTGCACGTACGCCAGGCTGACGGCTTTCCAGCTCTTTAATATAGCGCCAGCGCTCTTCCGGTTTCGGCGGTAGGCCGTTACCTGCCGCCTGGCGGTTTTGCAGCGCTTCAGCTTCTTCTTTTTTGTGGTGCGTGATGAAGTACAGTCCACCGATAAAGGCCACCAGCACGGCCGCCGCGATTGCCACCATGGTAGGTGAAATAGCAGAAAGGCCGCTTTGCTTGTTCCTTGAGCTTCGGGTGTTGCTCTTTTTGCGCCGCGAAGAAGCCGGTTGGCTGCGGCGTACATAATCTCGTTGTGCCACTATCGTTTCGCTGTCTTATTCATTCGTCAGCCCGCCATGTTACTTAAGCGGCGGGCCTTTGACCAGAAGAGCAGGCCCGAAAGCCTGATGGTTATGCTCTGATTTTTCGCGTACTGCCACGAACGATCAGCTCGCAGTCAAGCAGTCGCGAGCCGCTGCTGACGCTGTGACCGTGCAGCTGGTCCAGCAATAGCAGCATCGCTTCGCGGCCGATATCAAAGCGCGGTTGCGCAACGGTCGTCAATGGCGGATCGCAAAATTCAGACAAAGAGATGTTATCGAAACCAATAATAGACAAATCGTCAGGAATTTTCAGGCCACGGCGTTTTGCCAGCGACAGAGCCCCCAGCGCCATAATATCGCTGTGGCAGAACACCGCCGTTGGCGGCACGGGCAGCGATAAAAGCTGTTCGAGGGCGTTAGAGCCGGCTTCATAGGTAAAATTACCGCGGGCAATATACTGCGGCTCGACGGTTATCCCGCTGCGGCGCAGCGCCTGGACGTAACCCTGCAGACGGTAGTGGCACAGCGGCATCTCTTCCGGACCGGCGATACAGCCTATACGCTTGTGCCCCAGCTCGTGCAGGTAGTTGACGGCGTTGAACGCGGCGGTGAGGTTGTCGATATGCACCGTGGGCAGCTCGAGCTCTGGCGCAAACTCGTTTGCCATTACCATCGGCGGCAGATTGCGCTGCTCCTCTACGCCGGCATCGAACGGCAGGCGGGAGCCGAGCAGCAGCATACCGTCGATCTGCTTGGTAATAATCAGGTCGATAAAGGTTTTTTCCTGACGGTTTTGATGGGCGCAGTCGCCGATCAGCACCAGGTAACCCTGTTCCGCCGCGGTGATTTCGATACCGCGGATGATTTCACTGAAAAAGGGATCGCAAATATCCGGCACAATCACCAGAATCGTGCGCGATTCGTTGCGTTTCATATTTCGCCCGAGCGACTGCGGCAAATAGCCGACTTCCAGCGCCGCCTGCTCCACCCGATTACGGGTAGTTTGTGAAACCTTATCGGGATTCATTAGCGCTCGGGATACGGTTGCCGTTGAAACGTTAGCCTTCAGGGCGACGTCTTTCATCGTGGCGGCAACCACCTGTTTTTTGGGCTTCACCTGTTTTCTCCTCGCTGACTGGCGCAGACACATCCCTTGTGATCTGACATCAACAACATTTTTAGCAGATAGTCGCTGCAGAGAGTTACAGAATTTTCATGAAAAACGTGATGAGCATTGAATTTTTTCGATCCGCCTCGCAAGAGAAGGCTTAACCTTCAATAGGATCGACGTCCAGCATCCACTTCACCTTGCGCGCTTCCGGCAGCGTATTGATCAGGGCCAGCGTACCGCTGACGATGTGTTGCAGGCGAGTGCGCGACGGGTGCTGCAGCAGGATCTGCCAGCGCCAGCGGCCTCCGCGCTTTGGCGCCAGCGCCGGAACCGGGCCAAGCACCCACAGCTTCTCGTCGGCCAGCGGGCTGGCCTGCAACAGGTTACGCAGCTGCTGTAGAAACAGCGGGGCCTGCTGGTTGTTATGATCTTCCGCACGAATCAGCACGTGGCTGGTCCACGGCGGCAGCTGCATCGCCTGGCGTTCGGCGAGCGCCTGGTCCGCGAAGGCGTCATAGCCTTTATACAACAGCGTTTGCAGCAGCGGATGCTCAGGATGGTGGGTCTGGAGGATAACCTCGCCCTGTTTCCCGGCGCGGCCCGCGCGGCCGGATACCTGAGTGTAGAGCTGGGCGAAGCGCTCCGCCGAGCGGAAATCGGCGGAAAACAGCGCCCCGTCGACGTCGAGCAGAGAGACCAGGGTGACGTCCGGAAAGTGGTGACCTTTTGCCAGCATCTGGGTGCCAATCAGAATACGCGCCCCGCCGCGATGAATATCGGAGAGATGCTGTTCAAGCGCCCCTTTACGGCTGGTCGTATCGCGGTCAACGCGGGATAGTGGCACTTCGGGAAACAGCGGCGCCAGCGCCTGCTCCAGCTGCTCCGTGCCGAGCCCTACCGGCACCAGATGCGTCGAGCCGCAGGAAGGGCACTGACGCGGTATAGGCCGCTGGCTGTCGCAGTGGTGGCAGCGCAGATGATGCTGCGCCTGGTGCAGGGTGTAATAGCTGTCGCAGCGCGGGCATTCGGCAATCCAGCCGCAGTCATGGCACAGCAACGCCGGGGCGAAGCCGCGACGGTTTAAAAACAGGATGACCTGATTATCGGCCTGCAGGTGCTGACGCATCCGGGCAATAAGCGCCGGAGAGAGCCCCGCCTGCAGCTGCTGGCCTTTTAAATCCAGCACGTGCTGCTGGGCAGGACGGGCGTTACCCGCGCGCCTGGTTAGCTTGAGCTGGCGATATTTTCCCTGGCGAACGTTGTGTAACGTCTCCAGCGCCGGGGTTGCCGAGCCGAGAATAATCGGGATTTGCTCGCTATGGGCGCGCCACACCGCGAGGTCGCGGGCGTGATAGCGCCAGCCTTCCTGCTGCTTATAGGAGCTGTCGTGCTCTTCATCAATCACGATCACCCCGAGGTCTTTAAACGGGGTAAAGAGCGAAGAGCGGGTGCCGATAACTATCGCCGCCTCGCCGTTTTTGGCTTTCAGCCACGCCGAGAGGCGCTCGCTATCGTTAAGTCCGGAGTGCAGGACCTCAACGGGAGCGTTAAAGCGCTCGCGAAAGCGGGCGATGGTTTGCGGCGTCAGGCCGATTTCCGGCACCATTACCAGCGCCTGGCGACCCTGCGCCAGCACGTTTTCCAGCACGCTCAGATAAACTTCGGTTTTCCCCGAGCCGGTGATCCCCGCCAGCAGCCAGGTGGAAAAGCGGTCAGCGGCGCTGTGGATCGCGCCGACGGCGGTGGCCTGCTCGGTATTCAGGCGCAGCCGCTCTCCGGGGACGGTGAAGCTCGTCCGCCAGTCGGTGATGGCCGGCGCTTCGTTTGCCAGCTCGCAGAGCCCTTTCCCGCGCAGCGCCTGCAGCGCCGCATCGCTGAACTCCAGCTCCGCCACCTGATGACGCCAGATTTTTCCCTGACGCAGCGCGGCCAGCGCCTGCTGCTGCTTCGGTGAACGCTTGAGGCCGTTGATGTCTACCGCCTGGCCCTGCTCGGTGGCGAACCAGTACCACAGCGGCGTCGCGCTGGCCGGCTTTCCCTGGCGCAGGGCGATGGGGAGGGCGTGAAACAGCACGTCGCCAATCGGATGATGATAGTAGTCGGCCGCCCACAGCAGCAGCCGCCAGATAGAGGAAGAAAAGACCGGCTCGGCGTCCAGCGCTTCTGCAACCGGCTTGAGCCCGTCCAGCGGCAGCTCGCTGCGTTCGCTAATCGCGGTGACAATGCCGATGCGCTCCTGTTTACCGAACGGCACGCGCACGCGACAGCCCGCTTTGACCGTGATGCCCTCAGGGAGCAAATAGTCAAAGGTACGGGGCAGCGGAACGGGCAGGGCTACGTGGGCGACGGGCATGTCATCTTCCTGACTTGAAATCTGGCCGGTTAGTATACACATTGTGATAAGGGCTCGCGGATCAGTTTGCATCCGTCGGTCAAATTCTGTATGATTCGCCGCCTTTGGTGTGCTTCGTGCAGCATCAAAGCGTATACTATTACCCATGAGTTCCGCACGGCGGAAAGTCTACGGGAAATTATTAACATCGCGTGGTGTCTGGCGTTAGGGCTGGAAGAGCGACGCGGCCTTAACTGAGGTTCTCCCATGAAAAAAGATATTCACCCGAAATACGAAGAAGTTACTGCTAACTGCTCTTGCGGTAACGTCATGAAAATCCGCTCTACCGTAGGTCACGACCTGAACCTCGACGTGTGCGGTAAATGCCACCCGTTCTACACTGGCAAACAGCGTGATGTTGCTACCGGTGGCCGTGTTGACCGCTTCAACAAGCGCTTCAGCGTACCGGGCAGCAGCAAGTAAGTTGCCGGAAGAAGAAGCCGCCTCAGGGCGGCTTTTTTGTTTCTCTCGCCGTCAAACGCGGAGAAATAAAAAAGGGCAGAAGCTTTCTTCTGCCCTTTTTTATTGGCTTAGTATTCCCACGTATCCGGGTCGATGCCCATCTCACGCATAATCTGTTTCGCCGCTTCCGGAATTTCATCACTGCGTTCTTTACGCAGGTCTTCATCGTTAGGCAACGGTTGACCGGTAAATGCATGCAGGAACGCTTCACACAGCAGCTCGCTGTTGGTGGCGTGACGCAGGTTGTTGACCTGACGACGCGTGCGTTCATCTGTGAGGATCTTTAACACCTTCAGAGGAATGGAAACCGTAATTTTTTTTACTTGCTCACTCTTCTTACCGTGCTCAGCGTATGGGCTGATATATTCGCCGCTCCATTCAGCCATGAGATACCTTTAATCCTCTAGTCATTAGTTAAGGGCCTGAATCTTGAGTCCGGGCCATAATCGCGCGTAGTTTACCGCATGAGTCGTCTTTCTGACATGAGATAAGCCGATACGGATGTGCGCTAATGCATATAATTTTAACGGCTATTTCCTGTTTGCTCAATCTATACGCAAAGAAGTTTAGATGTCCAGATGTATTGACGTCTATTGTGACAATGATTACTCTGGAGTCTGACATTTCACCGATTCAGCCCAGGAACTGCCCAACATGACGCGTAAACAGGCCACCATCGCAGTGCGTAGCGGTTTAAATGACGACGAACAGTACGGCTGCGTTGTCCCGCCGATCCACCTTTCCAGCACCTATAACTTCACCGGCTTTAACGAACCTCGTGCCCATGACTATTCCCGTCGCGGTAACCCAACGCGTGACGTGGTACAGCGCGCTCTGGCGGAGCTGGAAGGCGGTGCGGGCGCGGTTCTGACCAATACCGGCATGTCGGCTATTCTGCTGGTGACCACCGTTTATCTGAAGCCGGGCGATCTGCTGGTGGCGCCGCATGACTGCTACGGCGGCAGCTATCGTCTGTTTGATAGCCTGGCGAAACGCGGCTGCTACCGCGTGCTGTTTGTCGATCAAAACGATGAGCAGGCGCTGAGCGCCGCGCTGGCGGAAAAACCGAAGCTGGTATTGGTTGAAAGCCCAAGTAATCCATTGCTGAGAGTGGTGGATATTGCGAAAATCTGCACGCTGGCGCGTGAAGCGGGGGCGGTAAGCGTGGTGGATAACACCTTCCTGAGCCCGGCACTGCAAAATCCGCTGGCGCTGGGAGCCGATCTGGTGTTGCATTCGTGCACCAAATACCTGAACGGCCACTCAGACGTTGTCGCCGGCGTGGTGATTGCCAAAGATCCGCAGACTGTCACCGAACTGGCATGGTGGGCGAATAATATTGGCGTCACCGGCGGGGCCTTCGATAGCTACCTGCTGCTGCGCGGTCTGCGTACGCTTTCCCCGCGTATGGAGGTGGCCCAGCGCAACGCGCAGGCGATCGTCGACTATCTGAAAACCCAGCCGCTGGTGAAAAAACTGTATCATCCATCTCTGCCGGAAAATCAGGGGCATGAGATTGCTGCGCGTCAGCAAAAAGGTTTTGGTGCGATGCTAAGCTTCGAGCTGGATGGCGATGAGCAGACGCTGCGTCGTTTCCTGAGCGGATTATCGCTATTTACGCTGGCGGAGTCGCTGGGAGGCGTAGAAAGTCTGATTTCTCACGCTGCGACGATGACCCACGCAGGCATGGCGCCTGAAGCGCGCGCGGCTGCGGGGATCTCAGAAACGCTTCTGCGTATTTCGACCGGTATTGAAGATGGTGAAGATTTAATTGCCGACCTGGAAAATGGCTTCCGGGCAGCAAACGAGGAATAAACATGAGTGTGATTGCGCAGGCAGGGGCGAAGGGTCGTCAGCTGCACAAATTTGGTGGGAGTAGTTTAGCGGATGCGAAATGTTACCTGCGCGTCGCGGGGATCATGACGGAATACTCGCAGGCAGGCGACATGATGGTTGTCTCCGCCGCTGGCAGCACCACCAACCAGCTGATTAGCTGGCTGAAGCTCAGCCAGACCGATCGCCTCTCTGCGCATCAGGTACAGCAGTCGCTGCGTCGTTATCACATGGAGCTGATCTCCGGCCTGCTGTCGGCAGACGCTGCCGACACGCTTATCACGACCTTTGTTCACGACCTTGAACGACTGGCGGGTCTGCTGGATAGCGGCGTCACCGACGCGGTATACGCTGAAGTGGTTGGCCACGGCGAAGTCTGGTCCGCGCGCCTGATGGCCGCGGTCCTCAATCAGCTGGGGCTGGAGGCCGCGTGGCTTGATGCGCGCAGCTTCCTGCGCGCCGAGCGTTCGGCGCAGCCGCAGGTGGATGAAGGTTTATCCTACCCGCTGCTGCAGCAGCTTATGGCGCAGCATCCGAACAAACGTCTGGTGG
This sequence comes from Klebsiella sp. BIGb0132, assembly GCF_024810075.1. NCBI lineage: Bacteria > Pseudomonadati > Pseudomonadota > Gammaproteobacteria > Enterobacterales > Enterobacteriaceae > Klebsiella > Klebsiella sp. BIGb0132. Next base: position 78,995 of record NZ_JANUDW010000013.1, read on the forward strand.
TGACCGGTTTTATCTCGCGTAACAACGCCGGAGAAACCGTGCTGCTGGGGCGTAACGGTTCCGACTACTCCGCCACCCAAATCGGTGCTCTGGCCGGCGCGTCCCGCGTCACTATCTGGAGCGACGTTGCCGGCGTCTACAGCGCCGACCCGCGTAAAGTGAAGGATGCCTGCCTGCTGCCGCTGCTGCGCCTGGATGAAGCCAGCGAGCTGGCTCGCCTGGCGGCGCCGGTGCTGCACGCTCGTACGCTCCAGCCGGTCTCCGGCAGCGATATCGACCTGCAGCTGCGCTGTAGCTACACCCCTGAGCAGGGTTCGACGCGTATTGAACGCGTTCTGGCCTCCGGGACCGGGGCGCGGATCGTCACCAGCCATGACGACGTGTGCCTGATTGAGTTCCAGGTGCCCGCGGGCCAGGATTTCAAGCTGGCGCACAAGGAACTGGATCTTATCTTTAAACGCGCGCAGCTGCGCCCGCTGGCCGTTGGCGTGCATGCCGACCGCAAGCTGCTGCAGTTTTGCTATACCGCCGAAGTGGCGGACAGCGCGCTGCGGTTGCTCGACGAAGCCGGTTTGCCTGGCGAGCTGCGTTTACGCCAGAAGCTGGCGCTGGTGGCGATGGTTGGCGCAGGCGTTACCCGCAATCCGCTGCACTGCCACCGCTTCTGGCAGCAGCTGAAAGGGCAGCCGGTTGAGTTTACATGGCAGTCTGAAGAGGGGATTAGCCTGGTTGCCGTGCTGCGCGCGGGCCCAACCGAGAGCCTGATTCAGGGCCTGCACCAGTCGCTGTTCCGCGCGGAAAAGCGTATTGGCCTGGTGCTGTTTGGCAAAGGCAACATCGGTTCCCGCTGGCTGGAGCTGTTTGCTCGCGAGCAAACCACGCTTTCCGCCCGCACCGGCTTTGAGTTTGTTCTCGCCGGGGTGGTGGATAGCCGCCGCAGCCTGCTGAATTACGAAGGGCTGGACGCCAGCCGCGCGCTGGCCTTCTTCCATGATGAAGCCGTTGAGCAGGATGAAGAATCGCTGTTCCTGTGGATGCGCGCCCACCCGTACGACGATTTAGTGGTGCTGGACGTGACCGCCAGCGCACAGCTGGCGGATCAGTATCTTGATTTTGCCAGCCACGGTTTCCACGTGATCAGCGCCAATAAGCTGGCCGGGGCCAGCAGCAGCGATAAATATCGTCAGATCCACGACGCGTTTGAGAAAACGGGGCGTCATTGGCTCTACAACGCCACCGTTGGCGCCGGGCTGCCGGTAAACCACACGGTGCGCGATCTGATCGATAGCGGCGATACCATTCTGGCGCTGAGCGGTATTTTCTCCGGGACGCTCTCCTGGCTGTTCCTGCAGTTTGACGGGACGGTGCCGTTTACCGACCTGGTCGATCAGGCATGGCAGCAGGGGCTAACTGAACCGGATCCGCGCGTTGACCTTTCGGGCAAAGACGTGATGCGCAAGCTGGTGATCCTCGCGCGTGAGGCGGGCTATGATATCGAGCCTGACCAGGTGCGCGTGGAATCGCTGGTGCCGGCGCACTGCGAAGAAGGGTCCGTCGATCACTTCTTTGAGAATGGTGAAGAGCTGAACGAGCAGATGCTGCAGCGCCTTGAGGCCGCCCGTGAAATGGGGCTGGTGCTGCGCTATGTCGCGCGTTTTGACGCCAACGGCAAGGCGCGCGTCGGCGTTGAAGCCGTGCGCCAGGAGCATCCGCTGGCGGCGCTGCTGCCGTGCGATAACGTGTTCGCTATCGACAGCCGCTGGTATCGTGATAATCCGCTGGTGATCCGCGGCCCGGGTGCCGGGCGCGATGTGACCGCCGGCGCGATTCAATCGGATATTAATCGCCTGGCGCAGCTGCTGTAATCTCCCTGTCAGAGAGGCCGGACGGACGCCCGGTCTCTTTTGCCGCTAGCGCCCGGCGAACACCTCTTTGGCGGCGAACAGCCCGTTGAGGGCGGCCGGGAATCCGGCATACACCGCCATCTGCATGATCACTTCAACGATCTCTTCCTGCGTCAGGCCGACGTGCAGCCCGGCTGCGATGTGCACCTTGAGCTGCGGGGCCGCGTTGCCTGAAGCGGTCAGGGCGGCAATAGTGGCGATTTCACGACTGCGTAAATCGAGCCCGGGTCTGGCGTAAATATCGCCAAAAGGGAACTCAACCAGATAGCGGGCAAAATCAGGGGCGATGTCGCTCAGGCTGTTAACGACGGCTTCGCCGCCCTTGCCGTCAACGCGCTGCAGCATCTCCAGGCCGGTAGTAAAACGTGATGAAGTCACGATCTTTCCTCATAGTGATAGGGTGTGATGAGGAGATTAAGAAAGTTTGCCGGACTTGAGTAATACCCTTTTCGTGATACCTTTTCGGTATGACAAATTCACGCCTCTCTTCTCTGGATCTTCGTCTGCTGCGCTATTTTGCCGTGGTGGCGGAGGAGAACAATATTAGCCGGGCCGCGCAGCGCCTGTTTATCTCGCAGCCGCCGCTTAGCCGCCATATCCGTCACCTGGAAGAGCAACTGGGAACCGCGCTATTCGTGCGCCATACCCGGGGCCTGATCCTCACGGAGGAGGGCCAGCGGGTGCTGGATATCATTCGCCCCCTGCTGGCGCTACAGGAGCAAACCTTAACCGCGCTGGGCCAGCTCGCCGATAGCGGGCAGCCGCCGCTGCGGATTGGGCTGACGACCGCCTTTGAGCAGGGCGTGTTTACCGCTGCCGAAGCCGCGCTGAGGGAGAGTGGCCGCCCTTTGCAGATGAGCCGTCACGGCTCGCCATCCCTCGCGCAGCAGGTGCGCAAGGGCAGGCTGGACGCGGCGCTGGTGGCGCTCCCCCTCGATGCCAGCGGGCTGGTTCTGTCTCCCTTGCCCTATCGGGAGCCGCTGATCGCCGCGCTGCCGGCGTCATGGCCGGAATCCAGCGTCGCCGGGCTGGCCCTAAAGGCCTTTAACTATCGGCCGCTGTTTTGGTTTAAACGCGAGCGCAACCCGGCATTTTTTGACTACACCCGGCGGATGTTTGAACGGGCGGGGTATACGCCTGCCTACGTGGAAGAGCCCGCGGAGCATGACGTTCTGCTGGCCCGCATCGCGCGCGGGGAAGGGATGATTTTGCTGCCGGCATCCTTTGCGGCTATCCAGCGTCAGGGGGTGGTCTTTTATCCGCTGGATGAGGCCAGCCTGCATTTTCCGCTGACGCTGGGTGTGGTCACGCTGCCGCAGAATGACGCTTTGCGCGCGTGGCTGCTCCCCTTGCTTGAAGAATCATTAGCTTAGCGCCGACCCCTGCGGCGTTTAGCATAAACGACGTGAATCATTTTCATCTTCCCTGAATATTCCTCACTCTTTACGCTGATTTTTCTATTGACGCCCGGGCTCTTTTCCGTCATTTTTACATCTGGACGTCTAAACGTATAGAAGTTCGCAACACAACAAACAATAAAATGCGATTGATGAGGTAAGGTATGAGCTTTTTTCACGCCAATCAGCGGGAAGCCCTGAATCAGAGCCTGGCAGAAGTGCAGGGCCAGATTAATGTGTCCTTTGAATTCTTTCCGCCGCGGACCAGTGAAATGGAGCAAACCCTGTGGAAATCCATCGATCGCTTAAGCAGCCTGAAGCCAAAATTTGTTTCGGTGACCTACGGCGCTAACTCCGGTGAACGCGACCGTACCCACAGCATCATCAAAGGTATAAAAGAGCGTACCGGGCTTGAGGCGGCACCGCACCTGACCTGTATCGACGCCAGCCGCGACGAGCTGCGTACGATTGCCCAGGATTACTGGAACAACGGGATCCGCCATATCGTCGCCCTGCGCGGCGACCTGCCGCCGGGCAGCGGTAAGCCGGATATGTATGCCGCGGACCTGGTTATGCTGCTGAAAGAAGTGGGCGATTTTGATATCTCCGTTGCGGCTTACCCGGAAGTGCACCCGGAAGCGAAAAGCGCCCAGGCGGATCTGCTGAACCTGAAGCGTAAGGTCGATGCCGGCGCTAACCGGGCGATCACCCAGTTCTTCTTTGATGTTGAAAGCTACCTGCGCTTTCGCGATCGCTGCGTCTCCGCGGGGATTGATGTCGAAATTATCCCGGGCATCCTGCCGGTATCCAACTTCAAGCAGGCGAAGAAATTTGCCGATATGACCAACGTGCGCATTCCAACGTGGATGTCGAAAATGTTTGAAGGTCTGGATAATGATGCGGAAACTCGCCAGCTGGTGGGGGCGAACATCGCCATGGACATGGTCAAAATTTTAAGCCGCGAAGGGGTGAAGGATTTCCACTTTTACACCTTAAACCGCGCGGAGATGAGCTACGCGATTTGCCACACCCTGGGCGTGCGCCCGGCGGTGTAAAAAAATGGCCCTCTTCGAGGGCCATTTTTATTTATTCCCACTCCTCCAGAAAACGTTGACCGTACTGGTCGGCGACCAGCAGCGCGGCGTAAACCTGATCCGCCGTGGCTCCGCCAGGCATGTTATGGATAGTTTCTCCTTCCGCGCAGGCGGCTTCGGCAACGATGCGCATTTTACCCGGAATATCCTCTTTGATGTTCAGCTGGGCCAGGGTGAGCGGCAGGCCCACGCTGTGACACAGCGCGGCGGCGGTTTCAATCTCTTCTACCGGCGCGTTTTCCAGCACCAGCTGCGTCAGCGTGCCGAAGGCGACCTTTTCACCGTGATAGTAATGATGGGCGTCCGGCAGGGCGGTCAGGCCGTTGTGGATGGCATGTGCGGCTGCCAGGCCGCCGCTTTCAAAGCCGACGCCGCTGAGGTAGGTGTTGGCCTCGATCACTTTTTCCAGCGCCGGCGTGACAACATGCTGCTCCGCCGCCAGCATCGCCTTTTCTCCCTCTTCGATCAGCGTGTGGTAGCACAGTTCAGCCAGCGCCAGCGCCGCCTGGGTGCATTTTCCGCCGGCCATGGTGGTGGCGCCGCTGCGTGAACAGGCGCGGGCTTCAAACCAGGTGGCCAGCGCATCGCCGATACCGGCCGCCAGCAGGCGCGCCGGTGCGCCGGCAACAATCTGGGTATCAACAATGACCATGTTGGGGTTGCGCGGCAGCATCAGATAGCTGTCGAACTCGCCCTCGTCGGTATAGATAACCGAGAGCGCGCTGCAGGGGGCATCGGTGGAGGCGATGGTGGGGACAATCACCACCGGTAGATTCATAAAATGTGCTAATGCTTTTGCGGTATCCAGCGTTTTTCCACCGCCGATACCCAGTACGGCATTGCAGCGGGCTGAGCCGGCGATATCGCGCAAGCGATTGATTTCATTATGCGAGCATTCGCCACCGAACGGGGCGATTTCGGCGACCAGGCCGGCTTCGGTCAGGCTTTGACGCAGCTTTTCTTCGGCAAAGCCCAGCACAAACTTGTCGCCAACGATAAGCCAGCGCTCGGCCAGCGGTTTGAGGTAGCCGCCGAGGCGGGTGAGAGCATTTGCACCCTGAATGTATTTGCCTGGCGATTGAATAATGCGATCCATTTCTATTCCTCCTGGATGATCGCGATACCGCCCGCGGGCGGTTCGCCGATCGGGTTACAGGTTCAGATTTCCAAAAGCGCTATTCCAGTCTTGCTCAAACTTCTCTATTGCTGACTCTACCGCGGGCGTGCCGAGCATTTGTTGCGCTACGTCTAAAGGAAGGGTGATAGCTTCACATCCGGCCAGCAGGCAGTCCAGCGCCTGACGCGGAGTTTTAAAGCTGGCCGCCAGCACCTTGCTGCCCGGTGCGTGCAGCTCCAGCAGGGTTTGCAGCTCCTGTACCATGCGGATGCCGTCTCCGCCCTGGGCGTCAACGCGGTTGACGTAAGGCGCGACGTATTTTGCCCCGGCCAGCGCTGCCAGCAGACCCTGAGAGGCGCTGTAGACCGCGGTACCGAGCGTGGTGATGCCCTCTTTTTTCAGCAGCTTTATCGCGGCGAGGCCTTCGGCGGTAACCGGGATTTTTACCACAATGCCGGGTATGGCGTTACTCAGGCGTTTTGCCTCTTCAACCATGCCCTGCGCGTCACGGCTCATGGTCTGGGCAAAGAGGATCCCATCCGGGCCAACGGCTTTTTGCAGGCGGGGCAGAACGTCCCAAACCGGCGTTTTTCCTGCGGCGATGATGCTCGGATTGGTGGTTACCCCGGCCAGTGGGTAGATGCGTGCCAGGCGTTCAACTTCTGCTACGTTCGCGGTGTCCAGATAGAGTTCCATAACCTTTCCTCAATGCGTAATTCAGTGACGTTGAGATAAGGATACGGCCTGGGCCCGGCGGGTCGCCAGATGACAAATTTGCCAAAAACTGGATAAATGTACGCATTGCGGGTAACGGTGATTTAGATCACGTTTATTCGCCGCTGCCTGGCATATCGGGAGAGAATCGGGGCGTGGTTGCTATAACGAACTTACAAAAATCTAGTTCTCCGTCGGCGGATGCTTTTCCGTCAGCTGGCTATGATACTGGCGACGATATTCTGACGGCGAGCGTTCGGTATTTTTACGAAACAGGCGGCAGAAGTAGTTACTGTCGGCAAAGCCGCAGGCGCGGGCGACATCCTTAACCTTCATATCGTGGCCTTTTAGCAGCATTCGGGCCTGCTCGAGACGCACGTGGTTCAGGTATTCGTTAAAGCCCATCGGTCCGCATTTCTGAAACAGATGAGAGAGATAGTTGGGGGAGAGATAGAACGCCTCGGCGACCGACTCGCGGGTTAAGGGTTCGGCGAAGCGGGCATCGATATATTTTCGGATGGCTTCAAACAGCGCCTGGCTGCGGGAAGCGGTTTGCACCTGGCTGCCGAGGAGATCGGCGCAGTGGCTGAGCAGGCCGATCGCGATGTAGCGTGCGGTTTGCTGCTCCTGCGGCTGCATCTGCATTTCATTGAGCGCCTGCAGCAGAAAGGAGCCCACGCGAGGACCGCGGCGCGGCGTCTGCACTCTCTCTTCAATATGCAGCGTCTCGCCGTCCCAGCGCTGAAGGGTGAACTCCAGCTGCTGCTTACCAAACTGAATGCTCAACGCGGTGCAGGGCGCCTGCCACTGCGCAAGATCCCAGCCGCCTGCGGGGATATACAGCACATCATAGCGGCAAAGCAGCGCCGGCTCGGCCTTGATGCCGGGATCGCCGCGCTGGCCTTCGAGGATAACGTCGAGGCGCGGAAAATCGACCTGCACCGCCAGCCCCGAGGCCGGGCGATGCTCGGTGGTAAAGCGAACCTGCCTGATTGCCGTCGGGCCGTTAATTAAAGCATCGATGTGCTGACTGAGATGGCCGTCCATTCCTGCTCCTTAAAAAGCCCACGTTTTTATCATACCCGACATCGCGGGAAGGGCCAAAGTCGGGCGAATCTGCGCGCATCAGATGTTGCACAACATAAATGTTATGTTATATCGTAACGATCGATTGCAAAAGTTAACTCAGGAGAGAGTGATGACCAGAAAGATACCCGTATTTGCGCTTGGCGTTGGCATGCTGCTGGCCGGTAGCCAGGCTTTTGCTCACGGGAACCACAGCCACGGTCCGGCATTGACCGAGGCGGAAGTTAAGGCGAGCGAAGGTATTTTTGCCGATAAAGACGTTAAGGATCGCCCGTTAAGCGACTGGGATGGTATCTGGCAATCGGTGAATCCGTATCTGCTCAAGGGGGACCTGGATCCGGTGCTGGAGCAGAAGGCCAAAAAAGCGGGGGCGAAAAGCGTCGCCGAGTATCGGGAATATTATAAGAAGGGGTACGCCACCGACGTTGACCAAATTGGGATTGAAGACAACGTGATGGAGTTCCACGTCGGGAAAGAGGTTAACGCCTGTCGGTACGCCTATTCCGGCTATAAGATCCTGCAATATGCTTCCGGCAAGAAGGGCGTGCGCTATTTATTTGAGTGCCAGCAGGCAGACTCGAAAGCACCGAAATTCGTCCAGTTTAGCGATCACACAATTGGCCCGAGAAAATCGCAGCACTTCCATATTTTTATGGGCAATGATTCACAGGAGTCGCTGCTGAAAGAGATGGATAACTGGCCGACGTACTACCCCTACGCGCTGCATAAAGAGCAGATTGTCGACGAGATGCTGCACCATTAATAAAAATCCCCGGATAGCGCGCGTACGGCACTATCCGGGGATTTATGCTGACGAAGGGCGGAGGTTAGCCGGTGTTACGCATACCCGCAGCCACGCCGGCGATGGTGACCATCAGCGCCTGCTCAACGCGCGGGTCCGGATCCTGGCCCTGCTCTTCCGCCAGACGCGAACGGTGCAGCAGCTCTGCCTGCAGGACGTTCAGCGGGTCGGTATAGATATTACGCAGCTGTATAGACTCGGCAATCCACGGCAGGTCAGCCATCAGATGAGAATCGTTGGCGATATCGAGTACCACGTTAATACCTGAAGAGAGCAGCTCGCGCAGCTCGCTGCCGAGGCCCCACAGCTCCGGTTTCACCAGGCGCTGATCGTAATATTCCGCCAGCCACAGGTCGGCCTTCGAGAACACCATTTCCAGCATCCCAAGACGGGTTGAGAAGAACGGCCAGTCGCGACACATGGTTTCCAGCTCGCTCTGTTTGCCATCTTCCACGACTTTCTGCAGCGCGGCGCCGGCGCCCAGCCAGGCCGGCAGCATCAGGCGGTTCTGCGTCCAGGCGAAGATCCATGGGATCGCGCGCAGAGACTCTACCCCGCCGGTAGCGCGGCGTTTCGCCGGGCGTGAGCCGAGCGGCAGTTTGCCCAGTTCCTGCTCCGGGGTAGCGGAGCGGAAGTAAGGTACGAAGTCTTTATTTTCACGCACGTAGCCGCGGTACATTTCACAAGAAATGTCGGACAGCTCGGCCATGATATTGCGCCACTCCGGTTTGGGTTCCGGCGGCGGCAGCAGGTTCGCTTCCAGAATCGCGCTGGTATACAGCGACAGGCTGCTGATGGTGACTTCCGGCAGACCGAACTTGAAGCGGATCATCTCGCCCTGCTCGGTGACGCGCAGGCCGCCTTTCAGGCTGCCTGGAGGCTGGGAAAGCAGCGCCGCGTGCGCCGGGGCGCCGCCGCGACCGATAGAGCCGCCGCGACCGTGGAACAGCGTCAGCTCAATCCCGGCTTTTTCGCAGGTTTTGATCAGCGCGTCCTGAGCCTGGTACTGCGCCCAGGAAGCGGCCATGACGCCCGCATCCTTCGCCGAGTCAGAGTAGCCGATCATGACCATCTGTTTGCCCTGAATAAAGCCGCGATACCAGTCGATATTCAGCAGCTGGGTCATCACGTCGTTGGCGTTATTCAGGTCGTCCAGGGTTTCAAACAGCGGAGCAACCGGCAGCGCGAAGCCAATACCGGCCTCTTTGAGCAGCAGGTGTACGGCCAGCACGTCAGACGGCGTCTTCGCCATGGAGATTACGTAAGCGGCAATGGATCCGTGCGGCGCTTCGGCGATCACTTTGCAGGTATCGAGAACTTCGCGGGTTTCATTGCTTGGCTCCCACTGACGCGGCAGCAGCGGACGCTTGGAGTTCAGCTCGCGGATCAGGAACGCCTGCTTGTCGGCTTCTGACCAGCTTTCATAATCGCCGATGCCGAGATAGCGGGTCATTTCGCCCAGCGCTTCGGTATGGCGGGTACTTTCCTGACGAATATCGATGCGAACCAGCGGCACGCCGAATGACTTCACGCGGCGCAGGGTATCGAGCAGCTCGCCGTTGGCGATAATGCCCATGCCGCAGGCCTGCAGGGATTTATAGCAGGCGTAAAGCGGCTCCCACAGCTGTTCGTTCTGGGTAATCAGGCCCGCAGGTTTCGGCAGCTTCTGCCCTTTCAGGCGCGCTTCCAGCCACGACTGCGTATCCATCAGCTGGGTGCGCAGCTTTTTCATCAGATAGCGGTACGGCTCCTGTGCCCCTTCGGCGCCGGCCATTTCGCGCAGCTCGTCGGTACACTCGACCATCGACAGCTCGGAAATCAGCAGCTGGATATCTTTGAGGAACAGATCGGTGGCTTTCCAGCGGCTGAGCAGCAGCACGTGGCGGGTGATATCGGAGGTCACATTTGGGTTACCGTCACGGTCACCGCCCATCCAGGAGGTGAAGCGCACCGGGACGAAATCAACCGGCAGCTGATAGCCGAGGTTTTCTTCCAGCTGTTCGTTCAGCTCGCGCAGGTAGTTCGGCACGCCTTCCCACAGGCTGTTTTCGACGACCGCAAAGCCCCATTTCGCCTCATCAACCGGCGTCGGGCGATATTTGCGGATTTCATCGGTATGCCATGACTGGGCGATCAGCTGGCGCAGGCGGCGCATCAGCTGGTGGTGCTCGTAGTCAGCGATCTCTTTGTTATCGAGCTGCTTCAGGCAGTTATTCACTTCCACCATTTTGTGGATCAGCGTGCGGCGGGTGATTTCGGTCGGGTGGGCGGTTAATACCAGCTCCAGCGACAGGGACTCCACCGCTTTTTTAATGGTGTCTTCGTTGAGATGGGATTGGCCTTTGAGCTTTCTCAGGGTACGGGCAATCACTTCCGGATTGCTGGCCGCTTCGCCGTTTGGCGAAATGCTGTGGTACTGCTCAGCGGTATTGGCCAGGTTCAGAAACTGGCTGAAGGCGCGCGCTACCGGCAGCAGCTCGTCGTTGGACAAGTTTTGCAGCGTGGTGAGCAGTTCCTGGCGATTGGCTTCATTGCCCGCGCGAGAAGACTTGGACAATTTACGGATAGTTTCGACACGTTCAAGAATGTTCTCTCCCAGTGCATCCTTGATGGTATCGCCCAGCACTTTACCGAGCATACTGACATTACTACGCAAAGCGGAATATTGTTCGTTCATGTTACCCCAGACACCCCATCTCATTTTATTTTGTTATATCCGCGACTCGGCAACGATGAGTCGCGGATAAGCAGCCGTCTTTTATAAAGCCACGTAAAAACCCCCACGTCAATTGTTGCGAAATCGCTTCAGCAAACGAATAAATGGCGGCAATTTGCGAAATTTAACTCAGAGGTCGCTTGATAAGCATTGCTTATGGGAATGTGACAATTGTCACTGTCCCGCCCCTGGATACAGGGCGGGAAAAGCGCGATTTTAGTGCCAGCAGAAATGATGCACGACCTGGGTTATCAGCTCGCGAGTCGGCTTAATAAACCGGGTTTCCAGATATTCATCCGGCTGGTGGGCCTGGTTGATTGAGCCAGGACCGAGAACCAGCGTCGGGCAGATAGTCTGGATAAACGGCGCTTCGGTACAGTAGTTGACGACCTCGGTTTGTGCGCCGAGCAGTTTTTCAACCACCTGTACGAGCTGATGATCCGGCGGGCACTCGTAGCCGGGGATTGGCGGATGGAGCTCGCTCACGGTTAAACGACCCGGCCAGCGTTCGCTGACCGGCGCCAGCGCTTCATCCAGCAGCCCGTTGAGATCGTTGAGCGTCATGCCCGGCAGCGGACGAATATCCATATGCAGCTCGCAGCAGGCGCAGATGCGGTTAGATGCGTCGCCGCCGTGAATCGATCCGAGGTTGAGCGTCGGGTAGGGTACGGTGAAGGCGGCAAAGTGGTAGCGCTCCTTCAGCACATCGCGCAGCTGCATGATGCGGCCAATGGCGTCGTGCATAAGCTCAATGGCGTTAACCCCGCGCGCCGGATCGCTGGAGTGACCCGACTGGCCCTGGACGCGAACGGCGGTGGAGATATGGCCCTTGTGCGCTCGCACCGGCTGCAGGGACGTTGGTTCACCGATAATCGCGCAGTCCGGGCGCAGCCGGGTGGTTTCGGCAAAGTAGCGGGCCCCGGCCATGCTGGTCTCTTCATCGGCGGTGGCCAGAATATAGAGCGGCTTTTTGAGTTTACTGACGTCAACATCGCGCAGGGCGTCAAGAATAAAGGCGAAGAAGCCCTTCATGTCGGCGGTGCCGAGACCGTAAAGCTTGTTGTCGTGCTCGGTAAGGACGAACGGATCGCGGGTCCAGCGGCCATCATCGAACGGCACGGTATCGGTATGCCCGGCGAGCAGCAGGCCGCCGGCGCCCTGGCCGGTGCTGGCCAGCATGTTAAATTTATTGCGCGTATCCGGCACCGGCTGAACTTCGACATTGAAGCCAATTTCGCGAAACCAGCCTGCCAGCAAATTGATTAAAGTCTCATTGCTCTGATCCAGCGACTCTTCGGTTGCGCTGATGGAAGGTGTGGCGATCAATGCGCGGTAAATCTCGATGAACGGCGGTAAATTGTTTTTCATTGTTGACACACCTCGGGTCATGATAGTATCAATATTCATGCAGTATTTGTGAATAAAAATACATTATCGTTGAGCGTAAGAAAACCCATCGAATGTAAGGAAATACTCTTACGGCTCAACAGGGTGAGGAAGATAACGGTCTTCCCAGGCAAACAGATGTAAGAAGGTGAAGAGCCCCAATGTTGAATACGCTGATAGTGGGTGCCAGCGGCTATGCCGGCGCAGAGCTAGTGACCTATGTAAATCGCCATCCTCATATGACCATAACCGCTTTGACGGTCTCCTCGCAAAGTAATGATGCGGGGAAATTAATTTCCGATTTACATCCGCAGCTGAAAGGCATTGTCGATCTGCCGCTGCAGCCAATGTCAGATATCAGCGAATTTAGCGACGGGGTGGATGTCGTTTTCCTCGCGACCGCTCATGAAGTGAGCCACGACCTGGCGCCGCAGTTTCTTGCCGCCGGCTGCGTGGTGTTCGATCTCTCCGGCGCGTTCCGCGTGAACGACGGCGCCTTTTACGAGAAATACTACGGTTTTACCCATCAGCATCCGGCGCTGCTTGAGCAGGCGGTATATGGCCTGGCCGAGTGGAGCGTCGAGCGGCTGAAAGAGGCCAGTTTAGTCGCCGTTCCTGGCTGCTACCCGACCGCGGCCCAGCTGTCGTTAAAACCGCTGATCGATGCCGGGCTGCTGGATCTGACTCAGTGGCCGGTGATCAACGCGACCAGCGGCGTGAGCGGAGCGGGCCGTAAGGCGGCGATCGGCAACAGCTTCTGTGAAGTGAGCCTGCAGCCGTACGGCGTCTTCACCCATCGTCATCACCCGGAAATCTCTACTCACCTTGGTGCTGAGGTTATTTTTACCCCGCATCTGGGCAACTTTAAGCGCGGCATTCTGGAAACCATCACCTGTCGCCTGAAGCCGGGCGTGAGCAAAGAGCAGGTGGCCGCCGTTTTCCAGCAGGCTTACGCCGATAAACCACTGGTACGTTTATACGATAAAGCGCTGCCGGCATTGAAAAACGTCGTGGGTCTGCCATTCTGTGATATCGGTTTTGCGGTCCAGGATCAGCATATCATCGTGGTCGCGGCGGAAGATAACCTGCTTAAAGGCGCAGCGGCGCAGGCAGTACAGTGCGCGAATATTCGTTTCGGCTTCGCTGAGACGCAGTCTCTTATTTAAGGTGTGATGATGAACCCATTAATTATCAAACTCGGCGGCGTGTTGCTGGATAGCGAAGAAGCGCTGGAGCGCCTGTTTACCGCGCTGGTGAACTACCGTGAAACGCATCAGCGTCCGCTGATTATCGTGCACGGCGGCGGCTGCGTGGTCGATGAGCTGATGAAGCAGCTTAACCTGCCGGTAAGCAAGAAAAATGGGCTGCGGGTAACGCCGGCGGATCAAATCGACATTATTACCGGCGCGCTGGCGGGTACCGCCAATAAAACGCTGCTGGCGTGGGCGAAAAAGCACGGCATTGCCAGCGTTGGCCTGTTCCTCGGCGATGGTGATAGCGTTAAGGTGACCCAGCTTGCCGAAGATCTGGGGCACGTTGGCCTGGCCCAGCCGGGCTCGCCGGCGCTGATTAATACCCTGCTGGCGGGCGGCTACCTGCCGGTGGTGAGCTCTATCGGCGTGACTGATGAAGGGCAGCTGATGAACGTCAACGCCGACCAGGCCGCGACCGCACTGGCGGCAACGCTCGGCGCCGATCTGATCCTGCTTTCCGACGTCAGCGGTATCCTGGATGGCAAAGGTCAGCGCATCGCGGAGATGACCGCGGAGAAGGCGGAGCAGCTGATTGAACAGGGTATTATTACCGATGGCATGATCGTAAAAGTGAACGCCGCGCTGGATGCAGCACGCGCGCTGGGTCGCCCGGTGGATATTGCCTCCTGGCGCCACGCGGAGCAGCTGCCGGCGCTGTTTAACGGCACGCCGATCGGCACGCGTATTCTGGCCTGATTGAAAACATTTGCAGACGGGGAGCGCAGGGCTTCCCGGCAGAAATAAACAAATTTGAAGGAATCACATTATGGCACTTTGGGGCGGGCGTTTTACTCAGGCAGCAGATCAGCGGTTCAAACAGTTCAACGACTCTTTGCGCTTCGACTATCGCCTGGCGGAGCAGGATATCATTGGCTCTGTTGCCTGGTCCAAAGCGCTGGTGACGGTTGGCGTGTTGAGCGCCAGCGAACAGCTGGAGCTGGAAGAGGCGCTGGGCATCCTGCTGGAAGAGGTGCGGGCTAACCCGCAGCAAATCCTTGAAAGCGATGCTGAAGATATTCACAGCTGGGTGGAAGGCAAGCTGATCGACAAAGTCGGCCAACTGGGTAAAAAGCTGCATACCGGCCGTAGCCGTAACGATCAGGTGGCGACGGACCTCAAGCTGTGGTGCAAGGACACTATCGCCGAGCTGCTCTCTGCGAATCGCCAGCTGCAGGGCGCGCTGGTTGAAACGGCGCAGAGCAATCAGGATGCCGTGATGCCGGGCTACACCCACCTGCAGCGCGCGCAGCCGGTGACCTTTGCCCACTGGTGCCTGGCCTATGTAGAGATGCTGGCGCGCGATGAAAGCCGTCTGCAGGACGCCCTGAAGCGCCTCGACGTCAGCCCGCTGGGCAGCGGTGCGCTGGCGGGGACCGCCTATGAAATCGATCGCGAGCAGCTGGCCGGCTGGCTGGGCTTCGCCTCGGCGACCCGCAATAGCCTCGATAGCGTCTCCGACCGCGATCACGTGCTGGAGCTGCTCTCCGGCGCCTCGATTGGGATGGTGCACCTGTCGCGTTTTGCTGAAGACCTGATTTTCTTTAATACCGGCGAAGCGGGCTTTATTGAGCTCTCCGATCGCGTGACCTCCGGCTCATCCCTGATGCCGCAGAAGAAAAACCCGGACGCGCTGGAGCTGATCCGCGGCAAGTGCGGCCGCGTTCAGGGCGCGCTGACCGGGATGATGATGACGCTGAAAGGCCTGCCGTTGGCCTACAACAAGGATATGCAAGAAGATAAAGAAGGGCTGTTTGACGCGCTCGACACCTGGCTTGACTGCCTGCATATGGCCGCGCTGGTGCTGGACGGCATTCAGGTGAAGCGTCCGCGTTGCGAAGAAGCGGCGCAGCAGGGTTACGCCAATGCGACCGAGCTGGCGGATTACCTGGTGGCGAAAGGCGTACCTTTCCGTGAAGCGCACCATATTGTCGGCGAAGCGGTAGTCGAGGCGATTGCGCAAGGTAAGCCGCTGGAAGCGCTGGCGCTGGCCGACCTGCAGAAATTTAGCAGCGTGATTGCCGATGATGTCTACCCGATTCTGTCGCTGCAGTCCTGCCTGGATAAGCGCGCGGCCAAAGGCGGCGTTTCGCCGAAGCAGGTTGCGCAGGCGATCGCCGATGCGCAGCAGCGCCTGGCGTAAACCGGT
Source organism: Klebsiella sp. BIGb0132 (assembly GCF_024810075.1). Lineage (NCBI taxonomy): Bacteria > Pseudomonadati > Pseudomonadota > Gammaproteobacteria > Enterobacterales > Enterobacteriaceae > Klebsiella > Klebsiella sp. BIGb0132. The sequence continues at coordinate 94,610 of NZ_JANUDW010000013.1, forward strand.
AGCCCGCTGGCCCTGAGCGGTGTCTCAGGCAACGAAAATGAGAAGCTCGAGCGATGCTCGGGCTTTTTTATGCAAAAAAAAAGCGGACACGAGGTCCGCAAAAGTTCACGTTGGCTTTAGTTGTTCGGTTAGGGAAAGCGCTGAGGCTATACGGTGATTTTCTGATACCGGCCTCGTTTCTGGGTTTATTATTGAACAGAAAACTTGATAGGGATAATCGTTCGTTGCTATGCTATCTATCGCCATGAACTATCATGGCGACGGAGGATGAATAATGAATATTCGCGATCTTGAATACCTGGTTGCGCTAGCCGAGCACCGCCACTTCCGGCGCGCGGCGGACTCTTGCCACGTCAGCCAACCTACGCTTAGCGGGCAAATCCGCAAGCTGGAGGATGAGCTTGGGGTCATGCTGCTGGAGCGTACCAGCCGTAAAGTGCTGTTTACCCAGGCGGGACTGCTGCTGGTGGATCAGGCGCGTACGGTGTTGCGCGAAGTAAAAGTGCTCAAGGAAATGGCAAGCCAACAGGGCGAGACGATGTCCGGGCCGCTGCATATAGGCCTGATCCCGACGATTGGCCCGTATCTGCTGCCGCAGATTATCCCAATGCTGCACCAGACTTTTCCCAAGCTGGAAATGTATCTGCATGAAGCCCAAACCCATCAGCTGCTGGCCCAGTTGGATAGCGGCAAGCTTGACTGCGCTATCCTGGCACTGGTTAAAGAGAGCGAAGCCTTTATTGAGGTGCCGCTGTTTGATGAGCCGATGATGCTGGCTATCTATGAAGATCACCCGTGGGCCAACCGCGACCGCGTGCCGATGTCCGATTTAGCCGGGGAAAAGCTGCTGATGCTGGAAGATGGCCACTGCCTGCGCGATCAGGCGATGGGCTTCTGTTTTGAGGCCGGCGCCGATGAAGATACCCATTTCCGCGCCACCAGTCTTGAAACGCTGCGCAACATGGTTGCTGCCGGGAGCGGGATTACCCTGCTGCCTGCGCTTGCGGTGCCGCAGGAGAGAAGACGCGATGGCGTGGTGTACATTCCGTGCATTAAGCCCGAGCCGCGACGCACCATTGGGCTGGTTTATCGCCCCGGTTCGCCGCTGCGCAGCCGCTATGAACATCTGGCGGAGGCCATCCGTAGCACCATGGATGGCCACTTCGACGAAGCGTTAAAACAGGCGGTTTAAGCCATTTAACGCGGCTACCCGATAGGCTTCCGCCATCGTCGGGTAGTTAAAGGTGGTGTTGACGAAGTACTCAATGGTGTTACCGCCACCTTTCTGCTCCATAATCGCCTGGCCGATGTGAATAATCTCGGCCGCGCGCTCGCCAAAGCAATGAATACCCAGGATCTCTTTGGTTTCCCTGTGGAACAGGATTTTCAGGGTTCCCACGCTCATGCCGACGATCTGCGCGCGCGCCAGATGCTTGAACTGCGCGCGGCCCACTTCATAAGGGACCTTCATGGCGGTCAGCTGCTGTTCGGTTTTACCCACCGAGCTGATTTCCGGAATGGTATAGATACCGGTCGGAATATCTTCAATCAGATGGGCCGAAGCCTCGCCTTTAATCAGCGCCTGCGCGGCGATGCGCCCCTGATCGTAAGCGGCCGAAGCCAGGCTCGGATAGCCAATGACGTCGCCAACGGCATAGATATGCGGCAGCGCGGTCTGGTACATGCTGTTGACCTTCAGCTGGCCGCGGCTGTCGGTCTGCAGACCGATATTTTCCAGCGCCAGGGAGTCGGTATTGCCGGTACGACCGTTGGCATACAGCAGGCAGTCCGCCTTCAGCTTTTTGCCCGATTTCAGATGCATGATTACGCCATCATCCACGGCTTCAATCTTCTCGTACTCTTCGTTGTGACGAATCACCACGCCGCTGTTCCAGAAGTGATAGGAGAGGGAGTCGGACATCTCCTGATCGAGGAACGCCAGCAGCCGATCGCGGGTGTTGATCAGATCCACCTTCACTTCCATACCGCGGAAGATTGACGCGTATTCGCAGCCGATGACCCCTGCGCCGTAGATGATCACATGGCGCGGCTCGTGCTGAAGGCTGAGGATGGAGTCGCTGTCGTACACGCGCGGGTGGGAAAAATCTACATCTGCCGGGTGATACGGGCGGGAGCCGCAGGCGATAACGAATTTTTCTGCGGTGACCGTTTCAACGGTGCCGTCGTGACACTCCAGGGCCAGCGTATGTTCATCAACGAAGTGCGCGTTGCCCTGCAGGATTTCGCAGTGGTTGCGCTCATAGAATCCCTGACGCATATGGGTCTGCTGGTTAATGACGCTGTCGGCATGGTTAAGAATGTCGGCGAAGGAGGAGCGAAGAAGGCGGGAGTGGTCGCTGTAGAGAGGGTTTTGGTTGAACTCGATAATACGGCTGACGGCGTGGCGGAGCGCTTTCGACGGGATGGTTCCCCAGTGGGTACAGCCACCGCCGACGTTATGGTAGCGTTCAATAACGGCAACGCGTGCTCCCTGCTTAACCAGTCCCATCGCAGCGCCTTCGCCGCCGGGGCCGGAACCAATTACTATTGCATCATAATCCCAAGAGTGCGACATGGCATTACTCACCTGTTTTATACAGAAAATAAACACGATGATAACATTCGCCGCAGTTTAACCCAATTATCGTTGTGCTTTTTTGCGGCATAAAAGCATGATCGGCTCGTAAACAATCTTTCACAAACCAGTGTAAACCGATTAGTTTTATCTCTGGTATAGTGCCAGCAGGGCTATTGGAAGGATTCATACAACGTGATGGGCGTAAGAGCGCTACAAAAAGAGAAAACCCGGCGTTCGCTGGTAGAAGCGGCATTTAGCCAACTTAGCGCCGAACGGAGTTTCGCCAGCTTAAGCCTGCGTGAAGTTGCGCGCGAGGCGGGGATCGCACCGACCTCCTTTTATCGTCATTTTCGCGATGTCGATGAGCTCGGTCTGACCATGGTCGATGAGAGCGGGCTGATGCTGCGTCAGCTGATGCGCCAGGCGCGCCAGCGTATTGCCAAAGGCGGCAGCGTGATTCGCACCTCGGTCTCCACCTTTATGGAGTTTATCGGCAATAACCCGAACGCTTTTCGCCTGCTGCTGCGCGAACGCTCCGGTACATCTGCGGCGTTTCGTGCCGCCGTGGCGCGCGAGATCCAGCATTTCATCGCGGAACTTGCCGACTATTTAGAAATCGAAAACCACATGCCGCGCGCCTTTACTGAAGCGCAGGCTGAAGCGATGGTCACCATCGTATTTAGCGCCGGCGCTGAGGCGCTGGACGTCGGGCCTGAACAGCGCCGACAGCTGGAAGAACGGCTGGTGCTGCAGCTGAGAATGATCTCGAAAGGCGCGTATTACTGGTATCGCCGTGAACAAGAAAAAATATCAAATCATTCCGAATAACGTGAAGGACGAGCAATGAAACACTCAGTTCAAGATAAAGGTACGCTGCTGCTGGCGCTGATCGCTGGCCTGTCGATTAACGGAACCTTCGCCGCGCTGTTCAGCTCGATTGTTCCCTTTTCCATTTTCCCGGCACTGTCTCTGCTGCTGACGGTCTACTGTCTGCACCAGCGCTATCAGAACCGGAGTATGCCCGTGGGGCTGCCGGGCCTGGCTGCTGCCTGTTTCATTCTTGGGGTTCTGCTATATAGCACCGTGGTGCGCGCGGAATATCCGGACATCGGCTCTAACTTCTTCCCGGCCGTGCTGTCGGTCATTACGGTATTCTGGATAGGCTACCGGATGCGTAATCGGAAGGATGCGGCGGCAGAGTAACCGCTTTATGTCAGAACCCGGCAGGCATCGCGGCGCCGGGTTCTGTGAACATCGCCTACCTGCGGGTTAATAAGACGCCGCATTCCATATGATGGGTGTACGGGAACTGATCGAACAGCGCCAGACGCGTAATATCGTGGCTCTGGCTGAGGGTTTCCAGGTTCTGACACAGCGTCTCCGGGTTGCAGGAGATGTACAGAATTCGCGGGTACGCCTGCACCATTTTCTCGGTTTCGCTATCCAGCCCGCTGCGCGGCGGATCGACAAAAATCGTCTCACAGCGGTAGCTTTGCAGATCGATACCCTGCAGGCGGTTAAACTCCCGCACGCCGTTCATTGCCTGAGTAAACTCCTCTGCCGCCATACGGATAATCTGCACGTTATCGATATGGTTGGCCGCAATGTTGTACTGCGCCGCGGCGACGGAAGGTTTAGCGATTTCCGTGGCCAGCACGCGATCGAAATTACGCGCCAGCGCCAGGGAGAAGTTGCCGTTGCCGCAGTATAGCTCCAGCAGATCTCCGGTTGCCCCCTGCGTACTCTCCAGCGCCCACTCCAGCATCTGAATATTCATCGCCGCATTTGGCTGGGTGAAGCTGTTCTCTACCTGACGGTAGATCATCTCCCGGCCGGCTACCGGCAGACGTTCATCGATGTAGTCCCGATCGAGCTCGATTTTCGTTTTGGTTGCCCGGCCAATCAGGTGCACGTTGAGATTTTGCGCGCGCAGCGCGTCGCGCAATGCTTCCGCCTGCTGACGCCACTCGTCACCGAGTTTTTTGTGATACAGCAGCGTTACCACGGCCTGGTTGCTCATGGTCGTCAGGTAGTCGACCTGGAACAGTTTATGGCGAAGAATCGGGTTATCGCGCACGCCGTCGAGGATGGCGACCATCAGCTGATTGATAAGCTCGCTGGCCGCCGGGAAGCTATCGACGCGAATTCGCGATTTGGTCTGCTGGTCAAACATGATGTGGTAGAGATCGTCCCCATCGTGCCACAGGCGGAACTCTGCGCGCATGCGATAGTGGCTGACCGGCGAACGAAATACCTCCGGAACCGGTGCGGCAAAAGGTGCCATCATTTTTTGCAAACGAATGACTTTCTCTGCCAGCTGCGCTTCATATTGTTCGGTTGGAAGGTGTTCGGGGGTCATGATGCATCCTGAATAAAATAAGTACGCGGGGATTGTAGGGAAAGCATCAGGGAAGTCCAGCCCGGATGAGGGATCAAATATAATTATAGAAGTCTGGACTTCTATATGTTTCTGATTATAGCATTGTGTAACCGGTCCTGTGAGTTAAAAGGGAACCCAGTGTAAATCTGGGGCTGACGCGCAGCGGTAAGGAAGGTGGGATGAACGCAATTTGCAGACACTGCCGCTATCTGGTGGGAAGTCCTCATCCATAAAACGCCCCGAGCCCGAAGACCTGCCGGTATACGTCGCATTTGGTTTCTATCATCGCGTGCTACTGATGAAACCCGCGGCATCCTTTATATGTTACGGATGCTTTTACAATGATTAAAAAAGCTTCGCTGATGACGGCTCTCTCCGTCACGGCATTTTCCGGCTGGGCGCAAGACAGCAATTCAGACACGTTAGTAGTGACAGCAAATCGTTTTCAACAGCCGGTCAGTACGGTCCTTGCGCCGACCGATGTGGTAACGCGTGAAGATATCGATCGCTGGCAATCAAAGGATTTAAATGACGTCATGCGTCGTCTGCCGGGCGTTGACGTCGCGCAGAACGGAGGAATGGGGCAGACGTCTTCCCTGTTTATTCGCGGTACTGAGGCTAAGCAGGTGCTGGTGCTGGTCGATGGTATCCCCATGTCCCGCCCGGGTATTACGAATAACCCCGACCTGAACCAAATCCCGCTGTCGCTGGTACAGCGCGTGGAATACATCCGCGGCCCGCGTTCGGCTATTTATGGTTCCGGCGCAATGGGGGGCGTGATTAACGTCATTACCCATTCCGATAAAGAACAATCTAAGATCACCGCCGGCGTCGGTTCTGAAGGCTATCAGCAATATGATGGCACCCTGCGTCACCGCTTTGGCGATACGGTTGCCACGGTGGCCGGCTCTTATGAGGGTAATAAAGGCTTTAACGTCCAGCCCGGCTCAAGCTGGGACCACGACCAGGATCGCGACGGCTTCCGCAGCAAAGCGTTCTGGGGCAGCCTGGAGCATAAATTTAACGATAGCTTTGATGGCTTCTTCCGCGGTCGTAGCTACACCAACAACTCTGACTACGATTTGGGAAGCCCGCCGTACACCCCAGCCTACAGCGCAGATGAAGAGCAGCTCTATAATCAGAGCTGGGACGCGGGACTGAAGTACAGCTCCGGGATCTACTCATCGCAGCTCGTTGCCAGCTATCAGAAGGTCAAAGACTACAACTACAGCAGCATCTATGGCCGTTATAATGATGGCACCACGCTCGATCGAATGACCCAGCGTAATCTGCAGTGGGGTAACAACCTTATTGTCGGTCATGGTTCAGTGAGCGCTGGCGTGGACTGGCAGCAGCAGCGTTTGACCTCCTCGGATACGGTACTATCGGACACCTACAAGCGTGATAACACCGGCCTGTATCTGACCGGGCAGCAGCAGTTTGGTGATGTGACCCTTGAAGCCTCCGGCCGTGAAGATCACGACGAACAGTTTGGCTGGCACGGAACATGGCAGACCACTGCCGGCTGGGAGTTTGTCGAAAACTATCGCGTGACCCTGGGCTACGGTACTGGCTTCCTCGCTCCTTCGCTGGGACAGCAGTTTGGTTCTACCCGCTTCGGAATCAGCTCAAATCCAAACCTGAAGCCTGAAGAGTCGCAGCAGTGGGAAGCCGGGCTTGAAGGGCTCACCGGGCCGCTGGACTGGCGCCTCTCGGCGTATCACTACAAGATTACTAACCTGATTACCTACTATTCAGACCCTGTCACCTTCGAAGGCGAATATGACAATATCAACGCCGCGACGATCAAGGGCGTTGAATGGACGGGAAGCGTGGATACCGGTATTTTCAGCCATCGCGTTACGTTGCAATACGTCGACCCGCGTAATGATGATAACGGTGAGGTCCTTGCCCGACGCTCCAAGCGACAGGCGAAGTATCAGGTGGACTGGACGATGTTTAACGTCGATATGGATGTGTCGTGGCAGTATTACGGTAAGCGCTACGATAACAACACCTCTCAGTACAACAATACGCAGCGGATTTTGCCAAGCTACAGCACGCTTGATGTTTCTGCCGCGTATCCGATCACCGATCGCCTGACAGTTCGTGGTAAAATAGCCAACCTGTTCGATAAAGATTACGAGACAGCTTATGGCTACCAAACTGCAGGACGAGAATACTACTTGTCTGGCAGCTACACCTTCTGATCCACGCCCCACCGTGCTGGTATTTGATTCCGGTGTCGGTGGGTTGTCGGTTTATAATGAGATTCGGCAGCTGCTGCCGAATCTGCATTACATCTACGCTTTCGATAACGTGGCTTTTCCTTACGGGGAGAAGAGCGAAGAGTTCATCGTTGAGCGCGTGCTCGAAATTGTCACCGCGGTTCAACGGCGTTATCCGCTGGCACTGGCCGTCATTGCCTGCAACACCGCAAGTACCGTTTCTCTTCCTGCCCTTCGTGACCGCTTTGCTTTCCCCGTAGTGGGCGTGGTTCCGGCGATTAAGCCTGCGGCCCGTTTGACGGCGAACGGCGTCGTTGGCCTGCTGGCGACACGCGGTACGGTCAAACGGCCCTATACGCGCGAGCTGATCAGCCGCTTTGCAAATGAATGCAAGATAGAGATGCTTGGCTCCGCAGAGCTGGTTGAGCTGGCGGAAGCGAAGCTGCACGGTGAGCCGGTTCCGCTGGAGGAGCTACGACGCATTCTTCGTCCGTGGCTGAGAATGGCCGAACCACCTGATACGGTTGTGCTGGGCTGCACCCATTTCCCTCTATTACAGGAAGAGCTGCAGCAGGTGATGCCGGAAGGGACGAGAATGATTGATTCCGGTGCCGCCATCGCCCGTCGCACCGTCTGGCTGCTGGAACATGAGGCGCCGGATGCGAAATCCAGCGATCCAAACCTGGCATACTGCATGGCGCTGACGGCGGAAACTGAACAGCTTTTACCCGTTTTACAGCGCTACGGCTTTGAAACGCTGGAAAAACTGCCAGTTTAGGCGCGTTTTGGTGAAAAAAGAGGCGGTTGAAAAGTTTTTTGCAAACAGGGCTTGTCAACGTCGGAGAACTCCCTATAATGCGCCTCCACTGACACGGA
>NZ_JANUDW010000014.1:0-84277 GCF_024810075.1 Klebsiella sp. BIGb0132
GAGCAGGCAAGAAGGATGGTCAGGGAGTCAGTAGGAATTTACAACACACAGCGGCCCCATCTGTCGCTACAATACAAAACGCCCGATGAAGTTCACCGGGCGTTACAGGGCTGAAAAAGTGTCAACCTATTCCAGGACTAGTCAAGCCGTAGCCGCTTTACATCAGCGGCGTTGCCAGCTGTACGATGCTAATCAGCGGCTGCGGCCAGACGCCGAGTACCAGCACCAGCAGAGCCGAGATCAGTACCACGATACCGCCGGCGCTGTACTGCCAGTTAGACGGTGCATCGCGGTTCAGTTTCTCCGGCGCGCTCAGATAGAGGCTCACCGCGACGCGCAGGTAGTAGTAAAGACCAATCGCCGAACCCACCACCACGGCGCCAACCAGCCACCACAGGTGCGCGTGCACCCCGACCGCCAGCACGTAGAACTTACCGATGAAGCCCAGCGTCATCGGAATACCGGCCAGCGACAGCATCATCACCGTCATCACCGCAGACAGAATCGGACGGTGCCAGAACAGGCCGCGATAGGAGTACAGCGAGTCGGCATCCGGGCCGCGGTACGGGCTGGACATCAGGCTCACCACGCCGAAGGCGCCGAGGCTGCTGAACAGGTAGCCGGCCAGATAGACGCCGACGGCTTCCATCGACATTTCGCCGCTCTGCAGGGCGATCAGCGCCACCAGCAGATAGCCGAGATGCGAGATCGAAGAGTAGCCGAGCAGGCGCTTGATGTTGGTCTGGCTCAGCGCCATCAGGTTACCGAAGATGATGGACGCAAAGGCTATCAGACCCAGCACGATGCGCACCGCTTCGCTGTTGCCTACCGGCATATACAGGAACAGACGCATCACCACGCCGAAGATAGCAATCTTGCTGGCGGTGGCCAGGAAGGTTGATACCGGCGCCGGCGCGCCCTGATAAACGTCCGGCGTCCACAGGTGGAACGGCACCAGCGACAGCTTAAAGCCCAGACCCACAATCATCAGACCCAGACCCGCCAGCAGCAGCGGCTCGTGCAGGGTGTTATCCGCCAGGCTCTTACCGAGGGCCAGGAAGGAGAGATTGCCGGAGTTCGCGTACACCAGCGCCATACCGAACAGCAGGAAAGAAGAGGCTGCGGCGGAGAGGATGGTGTATTTGATACTGGCTTCCAGAGACCGTTTCTGACGGAAAGCATAGCCAATGAGGCCGAACAGCGGCAGCGAAATCAATTCGATACCGAGGAACAGCGCCGCCAGATGGTTTGCCCCCGCCAGCAGAATGCCACCCAGCGCGGCGATGAGCACCAGCAGGTAGAACTCTTCTTTATTGTCCTTGTAACCCTCAAGCCACGGATAGGCAAAAGTACAGGTCGCCAGGCTCGCCAGCAGCACCAGCCCGGTGTAGAGCATGGCGTAGCCGTCAACGCGGATCAGCGGCGTAACGTCCATCGCGCCGTTCTGACCGACAAACCAAAGCGATATCAGCGCGGCGTTAAGCCCGAGAACCGACAGCGTGGCATTAAGGAAATGATTGCGTCGCCACGCAATGGAGAGCATCACAACCACCACCGTCAAGCCGACGATCAGCAGCGGTAGCAGTGCGATCAGTTGTTGTGGAGTTATTGTCATGGCGAATTACGGCCTTGTAGTAGAAACAGAATTAACAAACCACTGCTGAATGTTGCTCATCGCAGCATGTGAGGTGTCCAGAATCGGCTGCGGGAAGAAGCCCAGCAGCACCAGCAGAACCACCAGCAGCAGAACAATCGACAGCTCGCGCAGCGACATTCCCGGCAGCTCTTTCGCCGCAATCTCGCTCTTCGCTTTACCGAAGTAGGCACGATGCAGCATCGCCAGCGAGTAGACGGAAGCGAACACCAGACCAAAGGTGGAGATCACGGTAATCACCGGCACCACTTTATAGCTGCCGAACAGGATCATGAACTCACCGACAAAGTTACCGGTACCCGGCATCCCGAGGGTCGCCACGGCGAAGAACATCGACAGCGCCGGCAGCCACTTAATTTTGCTCCACAGGCCGCCCATCTGACGCATATCACGCGTGTGCAGGCGCTCGTAGAGCTGGCCGCAAAGGATAAACAGACCGGCAGCGGAGAGGCCGTGCGCAATCATCTGAATCACCGCACCCTGATAGGCCAGCTGGCTGCCGGTATAGATGGCAATCAGCACGAAGCCCATATGAGAAACCGAGGTGTAGGCAATCAAGCGTTTGATATCGTACTGGCAGAAGGCCATCCACGCGCCGTAGAAAATACCGATGATACCCAGCCACATAGCGATGGGCGCAAATTCGGCAGAGGCGTTCGGGAACAGCGGCAGTGCAAAACGCAGCAGACCGTAGGCCGCGGTTTTCAGCAGGATCCCCGCGAGGTCAACGGAACCGGCGGTCGGCGCCTGGGAGTGCGCGTCCGGCAGCCAGCCGTGCAGCGGTACCACCGGCATTTTCACCGCGAAGGCGATGAAGAAGCCCAGCATCAGCACGTATTCCACGCCGTGGGACATCGGCGTCTTCAGCAGATCTTCATAGTTGAAGGTCCACACGCCGGTGGCGTTGAAGTGCACGAACGCCAGCGCCAGGATGGCAATCAGCATCACCAGCCCGCTCGCCTGGGTATAGATGAAGAACTTGGTGGCCGCCGTGATACGCGTTTTACCGTCGGAAGCCTTGTGGCCCCACAGCGCGATCAGGAAGTACATCGGCACCAGCATCATCTCCCAGAAGAAGAAGAACAGGAACATGTCGATGGCAAGGAACACGCCGATAACGCCGCCCAGGATCCACATCAGGTTGAGGTGGAAGAAGCCCTGATACTTTTCGATCTCGCGCCATGAACAGAGTACGGCCAGTACGCCGAGCAGGCCGGTCAGCACCACCATCAGCAGCGACAGACCGTCGATAGCCAGATGAATGCTAATACCGAAGCGAGGGATCCACGGCATGACAAATTCAGACTGCCATTGGGGGATACCCGCGGCCTGTGTCAGAGAATAGCCGCCCTGCAGCCACAGCTGCAGTGAGAGAACCAGCGTCAGTCCCATGGTAATCAGCGCAATCCAGCGCGGCATCTTCACGCCAAAGCGTTCGGTCTGCCAGCACAGGAACCCGCCGATAAAGGGGATTAGTATTAACCAGGGTAATAACATAGCTGAGTATGTCCCTTATATTTACTCCTGCTCAGGCTATCTCGCTCGCCAGCCCGAATTCCGGCAGTGCTCGCACTCCTCGCGCACTTTCGTACGCTGCGGTTGCTCTGCGCTGGCGGTCTCCGGTCTGACTTCGCCGATGACGCCTGTACCTCAGGAACAGATTTTCAACGAATTCTAAAATTCTTTTAGGGTTTGTCGGCCGGATAAGCGCAGCGCCATCCGGCAATCGCTCACCCAGCCAACAAACTCAACGCAGTACCATCAGCAGCGCCAGCACGACAACCGCACCGATGCTCATTGACGCGACATACCAGCGTAAATAGCCGTTCTCGCTTAACAGCAGGCCTTTACCTGCAAAGCGGGAGAGGATAGCCGGAATGTTCATCATCGAGTTCAGCGGATCGCTTTTCAGCAGCCACGCCACGCCGAGGAACGGCTTCACGAACACCTTGTCGTACAGCCAGTCGAAGCCCCAGGCGTTGTACCACCAGGTGCCGAGCAGGCGGCCAGGCGCGCTGTTGGCGATGGAGGTCACCAGCGTGCGTTTACCTAGCCACAGCCATGCAGCGATGAGGATACCGGCAATAGCCACAATCCCGGAGACGATTTCCAGCGTCATTACGCGGCCGTGCTCAAGCTCGGTGGTCTGCGGCAGTACGCCCTGCAGCGGTGGCACAATCATGGCGCCAACGAAGGTGGAGAGAACCAGCAGAATAATCAGCGGCAGGTGATGGGTAATCCCTTTGCCTGCGTGAGCGTGAATCTGCTCTTTGCCGTGGAACACGATGAAGATCATGCGGAAGGTATACAGCGAGGTCATAAACGCGCCGACCAGGCCGGCAACCATCAGATTGAGATGACCGTTAGCCATCGCGCCGGCGAGGATCTCATCCTTACTGAAGAAGCCTGCGGTGATGAGCGGCAGTGCGGACAGCGCCGCGCCCCCCACCAGGAAGCAGACGTACACCAGAGGAATCGATTTACGCAGACCGCCCATTTTGAAGATGTTCTGCTCGTGATGGCAGGCGAGGATCACCGAACCAGAGGAGAGGAACAGCAGCGCTTTGAAGAACGCGTGGGTCATCAGATGGAAAATCGCCGCGTCCCATGCCTGAACGCCCAGCGCCAGGAACATGTAGCCAATCTGACTCATCGTCGAGTAGGCCAGCACGCGCTTGATGTCGGTTTGTACCAGCGCGGCAAACCCTGCCAGCACCAGCGTCACCGCACCGACGATACCCACCAGATGCAGAATTTCCGGCGTCATCAGGAACAGGCCGTGCGTACGCGCAATCAGATACACGCCCGCGGTCACCATGGTGGCGGCGTGGATCAGCGCGGAGACCGGGGTCGGGCCCGCCATCGCGTCCGCAAGCCAGGTCTGCAGCGGCAGCTGCGCGGATTTACCCACCGCGCCGCCAAGCAGCATCAGGGTCGCCCACGTCAGCATGTTGTTGCCGGCTTCGAAGTGCTGAGGCGCCAGCTCGACCATTTCGCGGAAGTTCAGGGTTCCCAGCTCGTTGTAGAGAATGAACAGCGCAAAGGCGAGGAACACGTCGCCGACGCGGGTCACCACAAACGCTTTCATCGCCGCAGCGCCGTTCTTCGGATCGGTATAGTAGAAACCGATCAGCAGATAGGAGCACAGGCCCACGCCTTCCCAGCCGAGGTACATCAGCAGCAGGTTATCGGCGAGCACCAGAACCACCATGCTGGCGATAAACAGGTTGGTATAGGCGAAGAAGCGGGAGTAGCCCTCTTCCCCGCGCATGTACCAGGAGGCGAACATGTGGATCAGGAAACCGACGCCGGTAACCACAGAGAGCATGGTCAGGGAAAGACCGTCCAGCACCAGGTTAAAGCCGATGTTGAAATCGCCCACCGACATCCACGTCCACAGCGGAACGCTGATCGCCTGCCTGCCGTTAGCAAAGAAGTCCATCCCAACGAAGGCCGTAACCAGCGCGGCCAGGCCTACCGACCCCATCCCCACGGTGGCGGAGAGGTTTTCCGACCAGCGCCCGCGGGAAAAGGCCAGCAGCACAAAGCCAATCAATGGCAAAAGAATGGTTAAGGAAAGCATGTTCATCCACGCAACTCACTTACTGAATCGATGTTCAGGTTCTGGCGGCGACGATGGAGCTGCAGCAGCAGCGCCAGACCGATACTCGCTTCCGCAGCCGCAAGGCTGATGGCGAGAATATACATTATCTGACCATCGGCCTGACCCCAGTAGCTTCCGGCAACCACGAAGGCCAACGCCGCGGCGTTGATCATGATCTCCAGGCTAATCAGCATAAACAGCAGATTGCGGCGAATCACCAGACCCGTCAGACCGAGAACAAACAGGATCGCGGCGAGGATCAGTCCATGTGTTAAGGGGATCATGCGTGCTCCTCCGTTTTTCTTTTGTCGCTATCGTTCTGGCGGTTGCTCAGCACTTCACCGACACGCTCTTCGCGGCCGATGTGGAAGGCAACAACCAGACCGGCCAGCAGCAGCATGGAGGCCAGCTCCACCGCCAGTACGTACGGGCCAAACAGCGCAATACCAACTTCTTTCGCGCTTATCGCGGTGCCTTCAATGCCCTGATCGTTAAGACCGAGGATGGCATAAACGATAACCACCAGCAGCACCGCGGAGAGGATGGCCGGGCCGATCCAGATCCCCGGCTGCAGCCACTTACGTTCCTGCTCAATTTCGCTGCCGCCAAGGTTAAGCATCATCACCACGAAGACGAACAGCACCATGATGGCCCCGGCGTAGACGATGATCTCCAGCGCCCCGGCGAAGTACGCGCCCAGCGAGAAGAACACGCCAGCAATCGCTAACAGCGAAATAATCAGGTACAGCAGCGCGTGCACCGGATTGGTGTGGGTGATCACTCGCAGGGTTGCGAGGATGGCGACAAGGCCACAGATATAAAAAGCGAATTCCATTGCCCTCTCCTTACGGTAACAGGCTCTTGACGTCGATAGGCTTAGCTTCGTTCTCTGCTTCGCCCTTATCTTTGCCGTCGATTGCCATACCCGCCATCCGGTAGAAGTTATATTCCGGGTATTTACCCGGACCGGAAATCAGCAGATCCTCTTTTTCGTACACCAGATCCTGACGCTTGTATTCACCCAGTTCGAAGTCCGGGGTCAACTGAATCGCCGTGGTTGGGCACGCTTCTTCACACAGACCGCAGAAAATGCAGCGTGAGAAGTTGATGCGGAAAAACTCCGGGTACCAGCGGCCGTCTTTGGTCTCTGCTTTTTGCAAAGAGATACAGCCTACCGGACACGCTACCGCACACAGGTTACAGGCAACGCAACGCTCTTCGCCGTCCGGATCGCGCGTCAGCACGATGCGGCCACGATAGCGCGGCGGCAGATATACCGGCTCTTCCGGATACATCTGGGTTTCACGTTTGGCGAAGGCGTGCATCCCGATCATGCAGATACTGCGGACCTGGGTGCCGAACCCCACCAATAATTCTTTTAAGGTCATGGTCAATTCACCCCTTATTGCGCCTGCCAGAGAATGACAGCCGCCGTTACCAACAAGTTGATCAGCGTTAATGGCAGGCATACCTTCCAGCCAAAGGACATTACCTGGTCATAACGTGGACGCGGTAATGATGCGCGGATCAAAATGAACATCATCATGAAGAACGCGGTTTTCAGCGCGAACCAGATGAACGGAGGTAACCATGGGCCATTCCAGCCGCCGAAGAACAGCGTCACGATCAGCGCCGATACGGTGACAATCCCGATATATTCACCGACGAAGAACAGGCCGAACTTCATGCCGGAATATTCAATGTGGTAGCCATCGGCCAGCTCCTGCTCAGCTTCCGGTTGGTCAAACGGGTGACGGTGACACACGGCCACGCCCGCAATCGCAAAGGTAACGAAGCCAAAGAACTGCGGGATAACGTTCCACAGATGCGCCTGGTTGTTGACGATATCGCCCATATTGAACGATCCCGCCTGCGCCACCACGCCCATCAGGGAGAGGCCGAGGAACACTTCGTAGCTCAGCGTCTGCGCGGAGGCGCGCATCGCGCCCAGCAGCGAGTATTTGTTATTACTCGACCAGCCGGCAAACAGCACCGCGTAGACCGCCAGGCCTGCCATCATCAGGAAGAACAGGATGCCGATGTTCAGGTCGGCCACCACCCACGACGGGCTGACCGGCACGATAGCAAAGGCCAGCAGCAGCGAGGTAAAGGCAATAACCGGTGCCAGAGTAAAGATCACGCGATCGGTAAAGCGCGGAACCCAGTCCTCTTTAAAGAACATTTTGATCATGTCGGCAACCAGCTGCAGCGAACCGCCCCAGCCGACGCGGTTAGGCCCATAGCGGTTCTGGAACAACCCGAGCAGACGACGTTCGCCGAAGCTCATGAACGCGCCGCAGGTGACAACCACCAGCAGAATGACCACCGCCTTCAGGATGCTTAACAGAATGTCGATGAGATCCGGTGTTAACCAACTCATGCTTTTGCCTCCTGCAGAGTATCAATACGCGCTCCGGTCAGAACCGGCGCAATGCCAGGCATGCCCATCGGTAGGCCAACCTGCCCTGCCGTCAGGCCCGCAGAGATAATCAGCGGCAGGCTAAGCAGATGACCCTCAACGCTGAAGGAGACCATCGCCCCCGCGTTGACGCCAAGCTTCGCCGCATCTTCCGGGTTAAGCTTGAGATACGGCTGCGGCATGCGGCTCTGGAACACCGGCGAGCGCTGCGACAGCTCGTCGCTGCCGAACAGATGGTAGTACGGCGCAATCCGCCATTTCCCTTCTTCGGCCTGGAAGCTTTCCGGCACCGCGGTGAAGTAATCCAGCCCCTCGGCGGAAGCCTCAATCAGGCGCACGCCCGGATCGCCGTGGCGCAGCTTACCGCCCACTTCATCCTGGAATTTGTTCCACGCCTGCGGGGAGTTCCAGCCCGGCGCCCACGCAAACGGAATTTGCGAACGCGGAGCGGACGGCTGGTTGTTCCCTTCCATCGAGAAGGCAAACATGGTGTCTTTGTCCTGCGGCTGGCGCGGTTCATGCACGCTGATATTGGCGCGCATCGCCGTGCGGCCGCTGTAACGATGCGGTTCACGGGCCAGCTTCTGACCGCGAATGCGGAAGCTCGCGTCCGGCGCGGCATCTTTAATGCCTGCCAGCTGCGGCAGCTTAGCCACTACCGCGTCAATGACGTGGTCCAGCTGCGTCCAGTCAACCTGACGGTTGTCGACGGTGCTGTGCAGCGAATGCAGCCAGCGCCAGCTCTCCAGCATCACGGTATTCGCATCGTAGTAGGCCGGGTCATAAACCTGGAAGAAACGCTGGGCGCGGCCTTCGTTGTTGACCACCGTGCCGTCGCTTTCTGCAAAGCTTGCCGCAGAGAGCACCAGATGCGCTTTTTCCATGATCGCGGTACGCTGATGGTCAACGACCATCACCAGCGGCGCTTTGGCCAGCGCAGCGTCTACGCGCGCGGCGGAAGCGTGACGATGCAGATCGTTTTCCAGCACGATAACCGCATCGGCAGCGCCGGTTTCCAGCTCGCTCAACGCCTCTTCCAGTGAACCGCCGCCGATCATACCCAGACCGACGCTGTTCACCGCGCGGGCAACCATGGTCACGCCGACGTCTGCGCCGCGACCTTTCAGCGCCTTAGCGACGTTCGCCGCGGCCTGAATAATCTCGATGCTGCCGGCGTTGGTTCCGGAGACGATCAGCGGTTTCTTCGCCCCGGCCAGCGCCTGGACGATCACGTCAATTTTGCCCTGCAGATCTTTGCTCAGGCCTTCCACCGCCGGCGAGGTTTCATCCAGCGCGTGCGCAATGGCAAAGCCCAGCCGCGCCTGATCTTCAACCGGCGCGCGGTAGGTCCACGCGGCGACGTCGTCCAGACGGGTGTCGTCGATATTGGTGACAAACAGCGGATGCTTCGCACGCTGGCCGATATTAAGGATCGCGGCAATCTGCCAGTCGGCGACTTTCTGCGCCGCGGCCATTTCACGCGCTTTACCTTTCACCGCCTGGCGTACGGCCAGCGCAATGCGGGCGCCGGTTTGTGTAAGATCTTCACCCAGCACCAGTACCGCATCGTAGGATTCAATGTCGCGCAGCGCCGGGGTATGAATACCGCCGTCGCGCAGCACCGTCAGCATCATCTGCAGACGTTCCTGCTCGGCTTTAGCGATGCCGGTATAGAAGTTCTCGGCGCCAACCAGCTCGCGCAGCGCAAAGTTGCTTTCGAGGCTGGCGCGCGGAGAGCCGATGCCGATCGCTTTTTTCGACTGGCGCAGAATATCCGCCGCACCCTGCATGGCCTGCTCGGCGTTGAGGGCGATCAGATCGTCGCCGCGGCGCTGAACCGGCTGACGCGGACGGTCTTTCAGGTTCACGTAGCCATAGCCGAAACGACCGCGGTCGCAGAGGAAGTAGCGGTTGACGGTGCCGTTATAGCGGTTTTCGATACGACGTAGCTCGCCGTAACGCTCACCCGGGCTGATGTTGCAACCGATGGAACACTGCTGACAGATGCTTGGCGCAAACTGCATATCCCATTTACGGTTGTAGCGCTCGGAGTGCGTTTTATCGGTGAATACGCCGGTCGGGCAGACCTCAACCAGGTTGCCGGAGAATTCGCTCTCCAGCACGCCGTCTTCCGGGCGACCGAAGTAGACGTTGTCGTGAGCGCCATAAACGCCCAGATCGGTGCCGTCAGCATAGTCTTTGTAGTAGCGTACGCAGCGGTAGCAGGCGATGCAGCGGTTCATTTCGTGCGAGATGAACGGCCCCAGATCCTGATTGCGGTGGGTGCGCTTGGTAAAGCGGTAGCGACGGAAGCTATGACCGGTCATCACGGTCATATCCTGCAGGTGGCAGTTACCGCCCTCTTCGCAGACCGGACAGTCGTGCGGGTGGTTGGTCATCAGCCACTCAACCACGCTTTCGCGGAACTGTTTCGCTTCTGCGTCGTCGATAGAAATAAAGGAACCATCGGATGCCGGTGTCATACAGGACATCACCAGGCGACCACGCGTGTCTTCCGCGTTTTGATATTGCTTCACCGCACACTGGCGGCAAGCGCCGACGCTGCCGAGCGCCGGGTGCCAGCAAAAGTATGGAATATCAAGACCGAGAGAGAGACAAGCCTCTAGCAGGTTGTCCGCTCCGTTGACCTCGTATTCTTTGCCGTCTACATGAATCGTAGCCATTAGCATGCTTCCAAATTAAAAAAATCGTTACCACTTCCTCACTCAGCTGCCGCCCTGGCACCGGCTGAATGAGTCGGTGGGAATCACCAGCGCGTCTTAAGCAGGTTCGGCTGAATCCCGTTGATTGCATGGGTATTACTGAACTGCTGCTTAATGCCTGCTTCGAATTCGTCGCGGAAATATTTAATGGCGCTTTGCAGCGGTTCGACCGCGCCTGGCGCATGCGCGCAGAAGGTTTTACCCGGCCCAAGGAATCGACACAGTTGCTCAAGTGTCTCGATATCACCCGGCTGACCTTCGCCGCGCTCAATGGCGCGCAGGATCTTCACGCTCCACGGCAGGCCATCGCGACAGGGCGTACACCAGCCGCAGGACTCGCGGGCGAAGAACTCTTCAAGGTTACGCACCAGCGAAACCATGCCGATCTCGTGGTCGACGGCCATCGCCAGCGCGGTACCCAGACGGCTGCCCGCCTTGCCAATACTTTCGAACTCCATCGGCAGGTCGAGATGCGCTTCGGTCAGGAAGTCAGTCCCTGCGCCACCCGGCTGCCAGGCTTTAAACTTCAGGCCATCACGCATACCGCCTGCATAGTCTTCGAGGATTTCACGCGCGGTGGTGCCGAACGGCAGCTCCCACAGGCCCGGGTTCTTCACCCGACCGGAGAAGCCCATCAGCTTGGTACCCGCATCTTTGCTCTTAGAGATGTTCTGGTACCATTCGACGCCGTTGGCCAGAATGGCCGGGACGTTACACAGGGTTTCGACGTTGTTGACGCAGGTCGGCTTACCCCACACGCCGGAGCTCGCCGGGAACGGCGGCTTGGAACGCGGGTTGGCGCGACGACCTTCGAGGGAGTTAATCAGCGCGGTCTCTTCGCCGCAGATGTAGCGCCCTGCCCCGGTGTGCACGAACAGTTCGAAATCGAAACCGGTGCCGAGAATGTTTTTGCCCAGCAGGCCGGCTTCGGTCGCTTCGGCAATGGCGCGGCGTAAATGAACCGCCGCTTCAATATATTCGCCGCGCAGGAAGATGTAGCCGCGGTACGCTTTCAGCGCAAACGCGGAGATCAGCATGCCTTCCACCAGCAGGTGCGGCAGCTGCTCCATCAGCAGGCGGTCTTTATAGGTGCCCGGCTCCATCTCATCGGCGTTACACAGCAGGTAACGGATGTTCATGGATTCGTCTTTCGGCATCAGGCTCCACTTCAGACCGGTGGAGAAGCCCGCGCCGCCGCGCCCTTTCAGGCCGGCGTCTTTTACCTGGTTGACGATCTCATCCGGCGCCAGGCCCAGCAGCGCCTTACGGGCGCCCTCGTAGCCGTTTTTGCTCTGATACTCATCCAGCCATACCGGCTGTTTGTCATCGCGCAGGCGCCAGGTTAGCGGATGCGTTTCGGGAGTTCGGATAACGTTTTTCATTTATACCGCTCCAGCAAATCAGGAATTCCTTCCGGCGTCAGATGACTGTGGGTGTCTTCATCAATCATCATGCTTGGGCCTTTATCACAGTTACCCAGACAGCAGGTCGGTAACAGGGTAAAACGGCCATCAAACGTTGTCTGACCCGGCTTGATATTCAGCTTTTGCTCAAGTGCTGCCTGAATCCCCTGATAGCCGGTGATGTGACACACCACGCT
Source organism: Klebsiella sp. BIGb0132 (assembly GCF_024810075.1). Classification (NCBI taxonomy): domain Bacteria; kingdom Pseudomonadati; phylum Pseudomonadota; class Gammaproteobacteria; order Enterobacterales; family Enterobacteriaceae; genus Klebsiella; species Klebsiella sp. BIGb0132. The sequence goes on from NZ_JANUDW010000014.1 coordinate 12,001, forward strand.
GTCGCAATAGCGAATGACGTGACGGCCAACCGGCTGACGGAAGATCTGGCTGTAGAAGGTCGCAACGCCTTCGACATCGCTTGCCGGGATCTCCAGTACGTCGGCGATCGCATAGATCGCGCCATCCGGCACCCAGCCACGCTGTTTCTGAACGATCTTCAGCGCTTCGATGGACGCCGCACGCGGGTCTTCGTAGTGGTGCTTCTCGTGCTCAATTGCCTCACGCTCTGCCGCACTCAGCTCAAAAGCCTCGGTTTGTGGTTGTTGATTCTCGTGCATAATTAGCGGTCCACGTCTGACATAACAAAATCGATACTACCCAGATATACGATAAGATCGGATACCAGGCTGCCGCGAATCGCCGCCGGAATCTGCTGCAGGTGCGCATAGCTCGGCGTGCGGATACGGGTGCGATAGCTCATGGTGCTGCCGTCGCTGGTCAGGTAGTAACTGTTAATACCCTTCGTCGCTTCAACCATCTGGAAGGATTCGTTGGCCGGCATAACCGGGCCCCAGGAAACCTGCAGGAAGTGGGTGATCAGGGTTTCGATATGCTGCAGCGTGCGCTCTTTCGGCGGCGGCGTGGTCAGCGGATGATCCGCCTTGAACGGCCCTTCCGGCATATTATCGAGACACTGCTGAAGGATGCGCAGGCTCTGGCGCAGCTCTTCGACTTTTAACATCACGCGGGTGTAGCAGTCGGAGATGCCGCCGCCGGTCGGGATTTCAAAGTCGAAGTTTTCATAGCCTGAATATGGACGCCATTTACGCACGTCGAAGCCAATGCCGGTCGCGCGCAGGCCAGCACCGGTGGTGCCCCACTCCAGCGCTTCTTTCGCATTGTAAGCGGCCACCCCTTTCGAACGGCCAATCAGAATGCTGTTACGCAGCGCGGCCTTTTCGTAGGAATCCAGACGCTTTGGCATCCACTCAAGGAATTCACGCAGCAGGCGATCCCAGCCGCGCGGCAGGTCATGCGCGACGCCGCCGATGCGGAACCACGCAGGGTGCATACGGAAACCGGTGATGGCTTCTACCAGATCGTAGATTTTCTGGCGATCGGTAAAGGCAAAGAACACCGGCGTCATGGCGCCAACGTCCTGAATAAAGGTGGAGATGTACAGCAGGTGGCTGTTGATGCGGAACAGCTCGGAGAGCATCACGCGAATCACGTTGACGCGATCCGGCACGGTAATACCCGCCAGCTTTTCTACCGCCAGCACGTACGGCATCTCATTGACGCAGCCGCCGAGATATTCGATACGGTCGGTGTAAGGAATGTAGCTGTGCCACGACTGGCGCTCGCCCATTTTTTCAGCACCGCGGTGGTGGTAGCCAATATCCGGAACGCAGTCGACGATCTCTTCGCCATCCAGCTGCAGAACGATACGGAAAGCACCGTGCGCGGAGGGATGGTTCGGGCCGAGGTTAAGGAACATAAAGTCCTCATTTTCGGTCCCGCGCTTCATGCCCCACTCTTCCGGCTTGAAGGTCAGCGCTTCCATTTCCAGATCCTGTTTCGCTTTCGTCAGCTCAAACGGGTCGAATTCGGTGGCGCGTGCCGGATAGTCTTTACGCAGCGGGTGGCCTTCCCAGGTCGGCGGCATCATGATGCGCGTCAGGTGCGGGTGGCCTTCGATATCAATGCCAAACATTTCCCACGTTTCACGCTCATACCAGTTGGCGTTAGGGAACAGTTTGGTCAATGTCGGAACGCGCAGATCGTTTTCGGATAATGCTACCTTGAGCATGATATCGCGATTGCGATCAATAGAAATCAGGTGATAGAAAACGGAAAAATCCGCGGCGGGTAGCCCGTCACGGTGGGTGCGCAGACGTTCGTCCATGCCGTGCAGATCGAACAGCATGATGTAAGGTTTTGGCAATCTCTTCAGGAAATCGGCCACCTCGAGCAGCTGCTCGCGCTTCACCCAAACTACCGGTACGCCGGTACGGGTTGGCTGAACGGTAAAGGCATCCGGGCCAAAACGATTGCGCAGTTCGCCGATCACCGGGTCATCAAGGTGATCGCGGGTTTGCCAGGCTGGTGCGGCGTCATGCGCGTTTAAATCGGTCATATTGTTCACCATTGCAAAAGGTCCGTGGTGACTGCCGGGCGACGCTTCGCGCTGTTGTAGATTGATTTGCGAAGTATTTTGCCGCCGCCCGCAGGCGCAAATTAAATCTCGTCCGGAGTCCGCAGATTGGTCACTGCAATGCGTTCGCCGCGTTTACGCTCACGTTCCGACTGCATGTTGGCGCGATAAACGCCCTGATCGCCAACCACCCACGAGAGAGGACGGCGCTCTTTACCAATAGATTCCTGCAGCAGCATCAGCGCCTGCATATAAGCTTCCGGACGCGGCGGACAGCCCGGGATGTAAACATCAACCGGAATAAATTTATCTACGCCCTGCACGACAGAATAAATATCGTACATACCGCCGGAGTTGGCACACGCCCCCATGGAAATAACCCATTTCGGCTCCAGCATCTGATCGTAAAGACGCTGAATAACAGGTGCCATCTTGGTGAAGCAGGTGCCCGCGACCACCATCAGGTCAGCCTGACGAGGAGAGGCACGCAGAACTTCGGCGCCAAAACGCGCGACGTCATGCACCGCGGTGAATGACGTCACCATTTCTACGTAGCAGCAAGAAAGGCCGAAGTTATAGGGCCAGATTGAGTTCTTACGGCCCCAGTTCACCATGTCATGCAGCGCGTGTTCGAGTTTCCCCATATACACGCTTTTGTTGACTTCTTGCTCCAGGGGGTCAGTTACGATCTCCTGTTTTTGCAGGGGGTAACGGTCGTTCTCACCGTTAGGATCTATGCGGGTGAGCGTATAATCCATCTTATTGCCTCGCTTTTACTGCATATGACGGTTAGTGGGACTGTCTGTTTCTGAGTTAACCAGCGTGCGACGGGAACGCGCAGGCGTCCAGTCCAGTGCGCCGATACGTACGAGATAAACCAGACCAGCCAGTAGCACTAAAATGAAAATTGCGGCTTCCACAAAGCCAACCCAACCGCTTTCACGGATAGAGGTCGACCATGCGTAGAGATACAGGGCTTCCACGTCGAAGATAACGAAGAACATGGCAACCAGATAAAACTTCGCAGAAAGACGTAAGCGAGCCGAACCAACGGAGTCGATCCCCGATTCAAACGGCGTGTTTTTGCTTCGCGCGCGCGCGCGACCGCCGAGGTACCAGCCCCCGACAAGCATCAGGCAGCACAGGCCGATGGCAATGATGAGAAATATAGCGAATGCCCAATGATGAGCGATGACTTCAGTGGATGTTGACATACGCATTGCTTAACCAAAAAAGTGTAGCGCTAAACCCTCTGCTCTTACTGGCAGATGAACGCCACAGCGTTTCACGGGGAGGAATAAAAAAATAACCTTGCAAAAAAGCGTCCCTACTTATCGTAGAAGGCCATATGCGCTGGCTTTTTACCCCTTTCTTTAACCTTTTGTCAACTTCAACAAAAGTTTTAACAACATTAATTTACATTAGGTTTTTTTCATTAACATTAAATGCCCTTTTATGCGAAATAACCTTGCATACCAATTGGATTTAGTGTTGTTGAATCGTGTCCGTTTCCATTGTAAATCATAATTACCCGTCTATTTTGACAGGATTTAGCCTCGATTCCTCCCCCTAAGGAGGGGTATTTTCTTGATCTGTGACACGCTTTTGTTAATTGAACCAAAAAAACAGCAACAAACTGGCCGGTTTTTTAACATTAGCATGAACTATTGAAAGTGCAGGGAAAAGTAGCGAAGTGTCGGTCGGACTGTCGCTAACCGACTGATATACATAACAATAAAACAACAATATATTAAAAATCACTGTAAAATAAGAAAAAAAAGAGCCGCAGGGTCTAATTCTCACCTCAGCGGCTCCTTTTTGCATTTACATTTTGTTACCAGCTTTTTGTGACCAATGTAGCTTAAATCCCCCTCAGGTGATGAGGGTATGGCCTCCCCCTTCGGGGGTAAAGAGCGGGTCCGACGACCAGGGATTATGGTCCTGGCTCAGCGACTGAAAGATGGCCTGCGCCAGTTCGCTCACGCTCTGCGGATCGCAGCTCAAAACGTAGCGAGTATCCGGTAACCCCGGCAGGCCGTCGCTCTTACCAACCACCCGCAGCTCGGGACTCATCATCTCAACCGGCCGCGCCGTTACGCCAAGCCCGGCTTTCACCGCCGCTTTAACGCCCGCCAGTGAGGATGCCGAATGGGCCAAATGCCACGGCGTCTGCGCGCTATTGAGCGCCGAGGTAATATCATCCCGGAAGGGCCCGGGCCCCTCAAGCAGGATCAGCGGTACCGACGCCTCGTGCGGCAGCACGTAGTCCGCCGCGCAGTACCACAGGGTTGGCGACGTGCGCAGCGTCAGCATTTCAAAGCTGTCAGACTGATGGGTGGTCAACGCGAGATCTATCGCGCCGTTTGCCAGCCTCTCCACCGCCTCGGCATGATTGAGAACCTTAATTTCGAGGGTCAGCCTCGGGTAGAAGCTGCCGATCCGATTAAGCAAAAACGGTAAAATGGTATCCGCCGTTTCGTCGGTGGCGCCGATAGTCAACGTCCCCTGCAGGCTGCTAAACATCAACGACATGCAGGCTTCGTCGTTAAAGCGCAGAATTTTACGCGCATATCCGAGCAGCTGAATGCCCTGCTCAGTTAATAGCTTATTGCGCCCGTGGCGGGCAAAGAGCTCCTTTCCGACCAGCTGCTCCAGCCGCTGCATCTGCTGGCTCACCGCAGACTGAGTACGACGCACCGCCGTAGCGGCGGCAGCAAACGTACTCAGGTCGGCAACGGCAACAAACGTTCTCAGCAGATCGAGGTCGAGATTTAGTATTGGACGATTTGCATTTATCATGTTGCTTCACTCACAGGTAGCTATCGCTGACCTGCCTTGTTGATGCTGTGCTCCAGGTTTCCGGCTATTCCTTGAGCCTCGTGTCATCCGCAAAAAGGAAACGGGCGACAGCTGGAAGAACGTTATTGCATTTGAAAGTGCTCGTCCGCGTCAATTGTGCGGAACCTCTGAGTCATATTTTGTTCGTACGCCTAAGCCTTTTCTAATTACGGCGAGCCGCTTTATGTGACCTGATTCAAAAAAGCCATCTACAGCGCAGCCCTGCACGTCAATACGCTGTCTGCCTGCGCAAAAGCTTGCTGAACGACAAACAAAAAGCCTGCAATAACAATATATTAATAAGAAAAGCCGCATTATTTACGAGGTTTACTTGATATTAACAACAACATCCTAACCGAAAACCACCTTATTTATAAGGGCAAATCAGTATTATTAAGGATAATTTTAAACATTTTTTCAGGACTTTAATTAAATTAACAAAACCAGGATTATTCATTGCCAAAAAATAAGACTCATTAATCTCTTAGATGTTTTTATTAAGTATATTTAACATTACCGCTACAGTCGTTCCCCGTCAGTTAAAAGCATAGTGATTTTTTGTGAGCAAAAAAGTATCAGCGCAGGACCTCCCCGTCGCCTCAAACCAGATAAACGCTCATCATATGGCGATAAAACCACAAGATCTGACCAATAAAATACGACTTAAAGGCATATTCTATAAACACTAAAGCCAATCAACAGATAAATCGATTACCCTAAAAAAAGAACATTAGCAAAATCTTCTCCTGCTAACCCTTCAAAACAGCGGGGATGAAGAGTACATTGTTCCGAGCTGACTTCCACGGCAGGGAGTGGCGATAACAGCTAAAAAGGCAAAGATTCATGTCCCCTATCGAAAAATCCAGCAAGTTAGACAACGTCTGTTACGACATCCGCGGCCCGGTTCTCAAAGAAGCGAAGCGCCTTGAAGAAGAAGGCAATAAAGTCCTCAAGCTGAACATCGGCAACCCGGCGCCGTTTGGCTTCGATGCCCCGGATGAAATCCTCGTTGACGTCATTCGTAATTTACCGACCGCCCAGGGCTACTGCGACTCTAAAGGCCTCTACTCGGCGCGCAAAGCTATCATGCAGCACTATCAGGCCCGAGGCATGCGCGACGTGACGGTTGAAGATATTTATATCGGCAACGGCGTATCGGAACTGATTGTCCAGGCCATGCAGGCGCTGCTGAACAGCGGTGATGAAATGCTGGTCCCGGCGCCGGATTATCCCCTGTGGACGGCAGCGGTATCGCTCTCCAGCGGTAAAGCAGTGCACTATCTTTGCGATGAGTCCGCCGACTGGTTCCCGGATCTCGACGATATTCGCGCAAAAATCACCCCACGCACCCGCGGGATCGTGATTATTAACCCGAACAACCCGACCGGCGCGGTCTATTCAAAAGAGCTGCTGCTGGAGATCGTCGAAATTGCTCGCCAGCATAATCTGATCATCTTTGCTGATGAAATCTACGACAAGATCCTGTACGACGAAGCCCAGCACCACTCGATCGCCGCGCTGGCTCCCGATCTGCTGACGATTACCTTTAACGGCCTGTCAAAAACCTATCGCGTCGCCGGCTTCCGCCAGGGCTGGATGGTGTTGAACGGACCGAAAAAACACGCTAAGGGCTATATCGAAGGCCTGGAAATGCTGGCCTCCATGCGCCTGTGTGCCAACGTTCCGGCGCAGCATGCCATCCAAACGGCACTTGGCGGTTATCAAAGTATCAGCGAGTTTATTGTTCCCGGCGGGCGCCTGTACGAACAGCGTAACCGCGCCTGGGAGCTGATTAACGAGATCCCGGGCGTCTCCTGCGTGAAGCCGAAAGGCGCGCTCTATATGTTCCCGAAAATTGACGCTAAGCGCTTTAACATTCACGACGATCAGAAGATGGTGCTCGACTTCCTGCTGCAGGAGAAAGTGCTGCTGGTACAGGGTACCGCCTTTAACTGGCCGTGGCCGGATCACGTGCGTATCGTGACCCTGCCTCGCGAAGACGATCTGGAAATGGCCATTTCACGTTTCGGCCGCTTCCTCTCCGGCTATCACCAGCTCTGATAAGTCGAACCCGCCGCCGGTATTTGCATCCGGCGGCAATCCCTGCGCACAATGGAACCCGATGTCGTCACTGATTAAGGGTCCTTATGAGTCAGAGTCATTTCTTTGCCCACCTCTCCCGCCTGAAGCTGATTAACCGCTGGCCCCTGATGCGCAACGTGCGCACCGAAAACGTGTCCGAGCATAGTCTGCAGGTCGCCATGGTCGCCCATGCGCTGGCGGCAATTAAGAATCGTAAGTTTGCGGGCAACGTTAACGCCGAGCGGATCGCGCTGCTGGCGATGTACCATGATGCGTCGGAAGTTTTAACCGGCGATCTGCCGACACCGGTAAAATATTTCAACTCGCAGATCGCCCAGGAATATAAGGCCATTGAGAAAATTGCCCAGCAGAAGCTGATCGATATGGTCCCCGACGAGCTGCGCGATATTTTTGCGCCGCTGATTGATGAACACAGCTACAGCGAAGAGGAAAAATCAATCGTCAAGCAGGCCGATGCGCTCTGCGCCTATCTGAAATGCCTCGAAGAGCTGTCGGCCGGAAATAACGAATTTTTACTGGCCAAAGGCCGGCTCGAGAAAACGCTGGAATCCCGCCGCAGCGATGAAATGGATTATTTTATGCAGGTGTTTGTCCCGAGCTTTCATCTCTCTCTGGATGAAATCAGCCAGGACTCCCCGCTGTAAAATCGACGCTAGCCCGGCCTGCGGCCGGGCCATGAGGAAACGGGGCTCAGAACGGGAACAGGACCGGGATCAGCAGCACGCAAACCACCATCACCAGCACGGTAAAAGGCACGCCGATCTTCACAAAATCGCTGAACGAGTATTTACCGGGACCCAGTACCAGGGTGTTAACCGGTGAAGATACCGGGGTCATAAACGCCGCCGAAGCCGCCATCGCCACCACCATCGCAAAGGGGTAAGGCGACACGCCCATTGAGTTCGCCGCCGCCAGCGCAATCGGCGCCATCAGCACCGCCGTTGCGGTATTTGAAATAAACAGGCCAATGGCCGCGCACATCACAAACAGGCAGCCCAGCATTAAATAGGGTCCTTTGCTGCCGGCAACGTCCATCAGTCCCTGAACTACTAAATCCACGCCGCCGGTTTTTTGCAGCGCCAGCGCAAAAGGCATCATCCCGACGATCAGAATAATGCTCGGCCAGTGAATCGCCTTATAGGCGCTCTCGGCGTTGATGCAGCGAAATTTCCCCATCAACAGACAGGAGATAATAGCGGCAATGGGGTTGGGAATTTCATCGGTGAGCATCAGGGCCACCATCAGTACCAGGCAGAAAATAGCGTGCGGCGCCTGGCTGTGGGCCGGTGAGGCATCGTTCACCTCGATAGGCATATTTAGCACCACAAAATCGCGCCCGCGTTTCGCCAGCAGGGCAATCTGGCGCCAGTTGCCGACCACCAGCATGATATCCCCAAGCTGCAGGGACTCATCGACCACCGCGCCATCGAGGGCTTTACCGTCCCGCTTCAGGCCGACGATATTGAGACCAAAGCGGGTGCGGAAGGCGATTTCACGTACCGTTTTGCCGATAAGCTCCGAGTCGGGGATCAGCGTCACCTCCGCCATGCCGACATCCAGCGCCTGGTCGGAGAAATACTCCCCGCGCAGCACCATCGGCTCAAGCATTTGCTCCCCGCAGAACTGGCGCAAATCGACGTCCGAAGCCGACATGTCAATCAGCAGAACGTCGCGGGCGCGGAACTCGGATACCCCGTTAACGTTCACAATCACCCGGCGAAAACGACGCCAGCGCTCCACGCCGATAACGTTAGCGCAGTAGCGTTCGCGCAGCTTAAGATCGTCGAGGCGCTGGCCAATCATCGGCGAACCGGGGCGGATCGCCAGGCGACGCGCCCTGCCGGTTAGATGGTACTCTTTGATTAAATCGCGAAAGGTGCTTCTCTTACGCCCGTCGCGCGACAGCTCGCTCTCGTCGCCTTTCAGCATAAAGCGAACCGCCAGCATGTAGAAAACGCCCAGCAGCAAAACCACCAGGCCAATGGGCGTCACGCTAAAAAAGCTAAAGCCCTGCAGCCCTTCGCGTATCAGCTCGCTGTTGACGACGAGGTTAGGCGGCGTTGCCACCAGGGTCATCATCCCGCTGATAAGCCCGGCAAAGCTCAGCGGCATCATCAGGCGCGACGGGGAGGTATTCATGCGTGCAGAAACGCTCAGCACCACCGGAATAAAGATAGCCACCACTCCGGTGGAGCTCATAAACGCGCCCAGCCCGGCGACGGTCAGCATCAGGTAGATCAGCATTTTTGTTTCGCTGCTGCCCGCTACCTTCACCAGCCAGCTGCCGACTTTGCTTGCGACGCCGGTGCGCACGAGGCCGTCACCGATGATAAACAGCGCGGCGATAAGAATAACGTTCGGATCGCTAAAACCGGAAAACGCTTCGCTGAGAGTCAGCGTATCGCTGAGAACGAAGGCGACGATCACCAGCAGCGCGATAGCATCCATGCGCACTTTTCCGGTGGCAAACAGCACGACCGCAACGGCAAGAAGAGACAGCACCCAAATCAGTTCACCGTTCACAACTTATCCTTGTCTGAAGATGGAGTCGAAATTGTGGCACAAAAAAGCCCCGCCAGCGCGGGGCTAAATCATGAGATTATGCTTTAAGCGTAACGCTAACGTTGCCGTCTGGCTGGCGGACAATCTCCAGCTCTTCGAGGCTGGTCAGCACAAAATCTGCTTCATCGAGACGCGGCGCGTCGGCAGGCACGTTAACGGCAATCGTACGGCATCCGGCGCTTAACCCGGAAAGTAATCCCGCTGGCGCGTCCTCAACCACCGCACACGCCTGCGGCGCCAGCCCCAGCAGCTCGGCCCCAAGCAGATAGGCATCGGGCGCCGGCTTGCCGTGCTTAACCCGCTCCGCCGTGACAAAAATTTTAGCGTCGGGCAGGCCCCCCGCGCGATGGCGCGCGTGGGCGACGGGCACCGAACCGGAGGTGACGATAGCCCACGGGATGCCTGCGCTATCCAGCTGAGTCAGCAGCGCAACCGCCCCCGGCAGCGCCGTAATGCCGTCGGTATCCTGCGCCTCTACCGCTTCGAGGTAGCGGAATTCCGCCTGAATCTCCTCTTCGCTACGCCCGGGTAAAAAATGGCGTAGAGAGGTTATCGCCTGCTTGCCGTGGATAAAGTTCAGCACTTCATCATGCGGGATGCCGAAACGATCCGCCCACGTACACCACGAGCGTTCCACCACCGGCAAAGAATCGACTAACGTCCCGTCAAGATCGAACAGAAAACCTTTACACTGCACGGAAACCTCCATCAGGCGTTGATAATTTGATTAATTTCGTTGCTGCTCAAATGGTACTGGCGCGGGCATGAGTGCCAGGCGGCCAGCATACGCTGATATTTTTCCCACATCGGCGTTTGCGAATTGAAGCCGTGAGTGCCGGCGTCAAAGTGGCTGTAGCGCCCCTCGACGTTGACGATAAAGCGCACATAGCCGAGAAGCCGCGCTTCGGTGGCCACGTCGAACCCCAGGAAGGTCACCCGACGCTCGTCGATTTCGCTGCCGTCCTTGAGGTTAGTCCAGGAGACGTGCATCGCATGATACATTTCCATGATATCGATGACGGTACGGCAGGTTTCCTCGGTCAGCTCGCCGAATTCGCGGTCCAGTTCGCGCATCTGCAGCCCGTAGCCACGCTCGATGATGGTCTGCAGACGGCGATAGCGCTCAGCGTTGTCCGGGTCGAGCATCGTCATCATCTTGTACTGATTTGACAAAATCAGGCGCTGCGCATTGGTCATTTCCATTTTTTGACTCCTGTGGCACTTTACGGCGTGAAAAAAGAAGGCGCATTAATTATGCGCCTTCTTTTATATGCGTTTTCCTTAGGGAATTACAAATCATCAAGGAAAGTTTTATCCAGTTGTTTGAAGGCGCGCTTAAGCGTGTCAGCTAAAGCCTGGTAATCCGGCTTACCGTCAACCGGCGCCAGCGCCTGTCCCGCCTCCTGCAGCTTGCCGCGAACTTCATAAAACCAGTTCAATACTGACGGCGGCAGCGGCGTCACCGACCGTTTACCCAGCCACCACAGTCCCTGCATGGGCAGACTCAACGCAAACAGCGCCGTGGCGACCGCGGGACCCAGCTGGCCGCCGAGGGCAATTTGCCAGCACAGCGTAAAGACGGCGACCGGCGGCATGATACGAATCGCGTAGCGGGTGGCGCGAATAATGCGGTTTTCAATAAACACCGGGGCGAGGCGTTTATCTAAAGGCCAGGTCTTTGTGTAATGCTGCCCGCGGCGAAACAAGCTGAAAAAGCTAACGGGACGATTCTCGGGTGTCGACATGGCTGTACCTCAACTTTACATATAAATCTTAAAATATTCGTGCAAAACACCAACTGTGCATGACAACGTTCAAAACATTTTGGCAATGGGTGCGGCAATCAGGTATCCTGTGCCCACCTGAAAGGGCGATAGACCCTTTTACCAGGTTAGTCAAATTATCGCATATTCTGCCATTGTCTGAAAATTATCCAAAATGGCATAAAATCAAATGTACTTATCTCATCGTGCCCGGAAACAGAACAAGGCATGATGTTAATCATAAATGTCGATGTCATCCTGCGCTACGCTTTGTGACACAATGACGTTTTTTTAGCCACGTATCATAAAAGGTACTTCCATGTCGAGTAAGCTAGTACTGGTTCTGAACTGCGGTAGTTCCTCACTGAAATTTGCTATCATTGATGCTCTCAACGGTGACGAATATCTGTCCGGTTTAGCCGAATGTTTCCATCTTCCTGAAGCTCGTATCAAATGGAAAATGGATGGCAGCAAACAAGAAGCAGATTTAGGCGCTGGCGCCGCTCACAGTGAAGCGCTTAACTTTATCGTTAACACTATTCTGGCACAAAAACCAGAACTGTCTGCTCAGCTGACCGCAATTGGCCATCGTATCGTTCACGGTGGTGAGAAATACACCAGTTCCGTGGTGATTGACGATTCCGTCATTCAGGGCATCAAAGATTCCGCCTCTTTCGCTCCGCTGCACAACCCGGCGCATCTGATCGGTATTGCTGAAGCGCTGAAATCCTTCCCGCACCTGAAAAACAAGAACGTTGCCGTGTTCGACACCGCGTTCCATCAGACCATGCCGGAAGAGTCTTACCTCTACGCCCTGCCGTACAGCCTCTACAAAGAGCACGGCGTCCGTCGCTATGGCGCCCACGGCACCAGCCACTTCTACGTGACTCAGGAAGCAGCAAAAGTCCTGAACAAACCGGTTGAAGAGCTGAACATCATCACCTGCCATCTGGGCAACGGTGGTTCTGTTTCCGCTATCCGTAACGGCCAGTGCGTTGATACCTCTATGGGTCTGACTCCGCTGGAAGGCCTGGTCATGGGTACCCGCTCAGGCGATATCGACCCGGCAATCATCTTCCATCTTCACGACTCCCTGGGCATGAGCGTTGATGCTATCAACAAAATGCTGACCAAAGAGTCCGGCCTGCTCGGCCTGACTGAAGTCACCAGCGACTGTCGTTATGTTGAAGACAACTACGCGGATAAAGCAGACGCTAAGCGCGCGATGGACGTTTACTGCCACCGCCTGGCAAAATACATCGGCTCCTACACCGCGCTGATGGACGGTCGTCTGGACGCGGTTATCTTCACCGGCGGCATCGGTGAAAACGCGGCGATGGTGCGTGAACTGTCTCTGGGCAAACTGGGCGTACTGGGCTTCGATGTTGACCATGAACGCAACCTGGCAGCCCGTTTCGGCAAGTCCGGCTTCATCAACAAAGAAGGTACCCGCCCTGCACTGGTCATCCCGACCAACGAAGAGCTGGTTATCGCGCAAGACGCCAACCGTCTGACCGCCTGATTGCACACCACCAGCGATAACCCTCAATAATTCGAGTTGCAGGAAAGCGGCGACGCAGCAAATCCCCGGGAGCGTAAGAAAAGTACGTGACCGGGGTGAGCGACAAATCCGTCGTCGCGGCGGCCCGCAAGGGCAAAAGCCAACAAGTATGCAGCTTGAGGTATGACGGGAAGCTGGGGTGCTGTTTTTGTATCCCGCCTGATACTGGCGGTAACGAAAGAGGATATATCGTGTCCCGTATAATCATGCTAATCCCTACCGGAACCAGCGTAGGCCTGACCAGCGTCAGCCTCGGTGTTATCCGTGCTATGGAACGTAAAGGCGTTCGTCTGAGCGTCTTTAAACCTATCGCACAACCGCGTGCTGGCGGCGATGCGCCTGACCAGACGACCGCTATCGTGCGCGCGAATTCCAACCTTCCGGCCGCAGAGCCGCTGAAGATGAGCCACGTCGAGTCGCTGCTGTCCAGCAACCAGAAAGACGTGCTGATGGAAGAGATCATCGCTAACTACCACGCAAGCACTCAGGATGCTGAAGTCGTGCTGGTAGAAGGCCTGGTTCCGACGCGTAAACACCAGTTTGCCCAGTCGCTGAACTTCGAAATCGCCAAAACCCTGAACGCTGAAATCGTCTTCGTGATGTCTCAGGGCACCGATACCCAGGAACAGCTGAACGAGCGTATCGAACTGACCCGCAACAGCTTCGGCGGCACGAAGAACACCAACATTACCGGTGTTATCGTCAACAAGCTGAACGCGCCGGTTGACGAGCAGGGGCGTACCCGTCCTGACCTGTCTGAAATTTTCGATGACTCATCGAAAGCGAAAGTGGTCAAGATCGATCCGGCTCAGCTGCAGAACGGCAGCGCGCTGCCGATCCTCGGCGCGGTGCCGTGGAGCTTCGATCTGATTGCCACCCGCGCAATCGATATGGCGCACCACCTGAATGCCACCATCATCAATGAAGGCGACATTAACACCCGCCGCGTGAAATCCGTTACCTTCTGTGCGCGCAGCATTCCGCACATGCTGGAACACTTCCGCGCAGGTTCCCTGCTGGTGACCTCCGCCGATCGTCCTGACGTCCTGGTTGCAGCCTGCCTGGCGGCGATGAACGGCGTAGAAATCGGCGCGCTGCTGCTGACCGGCGCCTACGAAATGGACGCCCGCGTGAGCAAGCTGTGCGAACGCGCGTTTGCCACCGGCCTGCCGGTATTCATGGTGAACACCAACACCTGGCAGACCTCTCTGAGCCTGCAGAGCTTCAACCTGGAAGTTCCGGTTGACGATCACGAGCGCATCGAGAAAGTTCAGGAATACGTGGCAAGCTACATCAACGCCGACTGGATCGAGTCCCTGACTGCGACCTCCGAACGCAGCCGTCGCCTCTCTCCGCCGGCCTTCCGCTACCAGCTCACCGAGCTGGCGCGCAAAGCGGGCAAACGCGTCGTTCTGCCGGAAGGCGACGAGCCGCGTACCGTTAAAGCCGCGGCAATCTGTGCTGAACGCGGTATCGCAACCTGCGTGCTGCTGGGTAACCCGGATGAGATCAACCGCGTTGCCGCCGCTCAGGGCGTAGAGCTGGGTTCTGGTATCGAAATCGTCGATCCGGAAGTGGTTCGCGAAAGCTACGTGGCTCGCCTGGTCGAACTGCGTAAGAGCAAGGGCATGACCGAAGCGGTTGCTCGCGAGCAGCTGGAAGACAACGTGGTTCTCGGCACCCTGATGCTGGAACAGGACGAAGTCGACGGCCTGGTGTCCGGCGCGGTACACACCACCGCCAACACCATCCGTCCGCCGCTGCAGCTGATCAAAACGGCGCCGGGCAGCTCTCTGGTCTCCTCCGTGTTCTTCATGCTGCTGCCGGAACAGGTTTACGTGTACGGCGACTGCGCGATTAACCCGGACCCAACCGCAGAACAGCTGGCAGAGATCGCGATTCAGTCCGCGGACTCCGCAATTGCCTTTGGCATTGAACCGCGCGTGGCGATGCTCTCCTACTCCACCGGCACCTCCGGCGCCGGTAGCGACGTCGAAAAAGTGCGTGAAGCAACGCGTCTGGCGCAGGAAAAACGTCCTGACCTGATGATCGACGGCCCGCTGCAGTACGATGCCGCCGTTATGGCTGACGTGGCAAAATCCAAGGCGCCGAACTCTCCGGTTGCCGGCCGCGCGACCGTGTTCATCTTCCCGGATCTGAACACCGGTAACACCACTTACAAAGCCGTACAGCGTTCTGCCGACCTGATCTCCATCGGGCCGATGCTGCAGGGTATGCGTAAGCCGGTGAACGACCTGTCCCGCGGCGCGCTGGTAGACGATATCGTCTACACCATCGCGCTGACCGCGATTCAGTCGTCTCAGCAGCAGCAGTAATACTCACCGCCGGCGCCTGCGCCGGTCGGTAACAACAAAGGCGACCACGTGGTCGCCTTTTTTATTTACAGCAGCTCTCTCGCCGCCGACACAATATCATGGGCCGTTAGGCCATACTCCTTCTGCAGGAAATCCTGGGTACCGACCTGACCATAGCGCTCCTTCACTCCCACGCGACGCATCGGCACCGGACAGGTTTCCACCAGCACCTCGGCGACGGCTGAGCCCAGCCCGTTGTGAATACTGTGGTTTTCGCAGGTCACGATGCGCCCGGTTTTCTCGGCATAATTTTTCACCAGCATGCGGTCGATAGGCTTGAGGGTAAACATATCGATTACTGCCGCGCTGACGCCTTCCTGTTCGAGCTGTCGCGCCGCCTCCAGCGCCTCGGCCACCATAATGCCGTTGGCAATCAGGGTAATATCTTCGCCTTCCCGCAGCACGTTGCCCTTGCCGATGGTAAACGTTGAGCCCGGGGCGTAGACGCTCGGCGCCTGCTTGCGGATGGTACGCACCCAGTAGAAACCGTGAAGCTTCATCAGCTGGCGCAGGATATCGTCGAACATCACCGCATCGGTGACCTCCAGCACCACCGAGTGCGCAAGGCCGCGAACAATCCCCATATCTTCAAACGACATATGGGTGCCGCCGTTATGGCAGGCGGTAACGCCGGCGTCGGAGGCAATCACCTTGACGTTGTTACGCTGATAATCCAGCGCCATAAACAGCTGGTCGAAGCAGCGGCGGCTGGCAAACGCGGTAAAGGTATGAACAAACGGTTGGCGTCCGGTCAGCGACAGGCCGGCGGCGGTCCCGATAACGTTGGCCTCCATGATGCCGCAGTTGATCACGTGCTGCGGATAATCCCGCGCCACGCCGTCCATTGCCATCGAACTCATCAGATCGGCCTCGAGGGCGATAATGTCGCTCCCGGCCTCAATCTGCCGGGCGACAAAGCCGGCGTATACTTTGCGCATTTCTACGGCGTCTTTTTGTCCTGCGGGTGCGACGTTAATCATGTGCGGCCTCCAGTTGACGAATCGTCTCATTCAGCGCCGCAGTCATCTCATCCGTCAGGCGCAGGTGATGGGAGTTGCTGAGCTGCTCGAGATACGGCACGCCCTGCCCTTTGATGCTGTCGAGGATCACCACCCGCGGGCGGGCATCGGCGGCCGGAACGGGCTGTACCGCCTCCAGCAGCCCGACAATGTCGTCCCCCTTCACGGTGATGGCGTCAAAACCAAAGGCGCGGAACTTCTCCTCCAGGTTAAAGGCGCGGATAATTTCGTCGAGCGTGCCGTCAAGCTGCAGCTTGTTCCAGTCAACAAACACCGTCAGGTTATTCAGGCGATGGTGGGCGATAAACTGAAACGCCTCCCAGCACTGCCCCTCGTTGAGCTCGCCGTCGCCGACAATGCAGAATACCCGATTCGGGCGCCCGGCCAGCTTATGCGAGAGCGCCATGCCGCCGGCGATGGAAATCCCCTGCCCCAGCGAACCGGTGGTCGCATCGACTCCCCGCGTTTTCAGGCGGTCCGGGTGGCTCGGCAGACGGGTGCCGTTATGGTTCAGCGTGCTGAGCTCTTCCATCGGGAAATAGCCCTTGATGGCTAAGGTGCTGTAGAGCGCCGGACCGGCATGGCCTTTTGACAGCACAAAGTAGTCGCGCTCCGGCCAGTCCGGGTCGGCGGGGTCGATTTTCATCACCGCGCCGTACAGCACCGCCAGCGTTTCGACCACCGACATGCTGCCGCCATAGTGGCCAAAACCCAAATTGGTCAGCGATTTAAGCGTGGCGACGCGAATGTCGCGCGCCAGTTGGGTCACTTCTTGCACATTCATGATTTCGCTCCGGTATTCTCCTGCGCGCCATTGCCCGCAGATTTCTTCTTCGCAAAGACGTTGTACGCAACCAGCAGAGCGAACAGCGCCACAACAAGACCCGTAATCGCAAACGGCGACAGGTAGCGCGCCAGGTTGCCGAGCACGATGCCGATTGCGCCGAAGTCGGCGTCAGAGAAGGTGGTATTGGCAAAACCGATCGCCCCCAGAACCGGCAGCAGCAGCACCGGCAGGAAGGTGATCAGCAGGCCGTTGGCAAACGCGCCAATCATTGCGCCCCGACGACCGCCGGTGGCGTTGCCGAAGACTCCCGCCGTCGCGCCGGTGAAAAAGTGCGGCACGACGCCCGGTAGAATCAGCACCAGATTCATTTGTCCGAGCAGGAACAGCCCCACCAGACCGCCGAGGAAGCTGAACAGGAAGCCGATCAGCACCGCGTTGGGCGCATACGGGTAAACCACCGGGCAGTCCAGCGCAGGACGCGCGTTCGGCACCAGCTTTTCTGAGAAGCCGGTAAACGCCGGCACGATTTCCGCGAGGATCAGACGCACCCCTTGCAGGATGATGAACACCCCGGCGGCGAAGGTAATCGCCATGATGATGGCGTAGACCAGATAGTTCTGGCCGCCGCTGAAGGTGCTTTCTACATACTCACGCCCGGCGCTTACGGCCATGATCAGGTAGATAATCATCATCGTCAGGGAGATAGAGATGGAGCTGTCGCGCAGGAAGCTGAGGTTCTTCGGCAGATTCATCTCTTCGGTGGAGCGGGAGCCTTTTCCGCAGACGCTGCCAATCCAGCCCGAAAGCACGTAGCCGAGGGTACCGAAGTGGCCGAAGGCGATATCATCGGTTCCGGTAATTCGCTTCATATAGCGCTGCGCCAGCGCCGGGAAGAACGCCATCACCAGGCCTAAGATCAGCGAGCCGGTAAACACCAGCCCGACGCCTTCGAAGCCCGCCACGGTAAGGATCACGCCGATCATACAGGCCATATAGAAGGTATGATGCCCGGTCAGGAAGATATACTTCAGCCGCGTAAAGCGGGCGACGATGATATTCGCAACCATCCCAAAGGCCATAATCAGCGCGGTTGACGCGCCGTATTTTTCGAGGGCAATAGAAACAATCGCCTCGTTATTTGGAATAATCCCCTGAATATTGAAGGCGTGTTCAAACATGCCTCCCAGCGGATTCAGCGAGCCAACTAATACCGTCGCCCCACCGCCCAAAACAATAAAGCCCAGAATGGTTTTAATCGTTCCTTTGACGACGTCAGAAAATGATTTTTTTTGTGCCACCAGGCCGATCAGCGCAATTAACCCCACCAGCACCGAGGGCACTTTCAGAATATCAACAACAAAATTCAGCGTTTCAAGGATAAACATATCCGCCTCGCTACAAATAGTTATTGTTTGGCGAACCACGCGCGCAGCTGCGCTTCGAGTTCATTGATGTCGATGATGTTGGTAATCACCACCAGCTGGCTTTCCGGCACGCTGGCGCTGGCGGCGATATCTTTAGCCATCACGAATAAATCTGCCGCTCCCGGCGTTGCCGATGAGAGATCGGAGTGTTCAACTTCCGCTTCAATTTCGAGCTTTTTAAGCACTTTTTTAATATTCATTTCAACCATAAAACTACTGCCCAGGCCAGAACCGCAAATCGCCATAATTTTCATTGTTATCACCTTTTTTGGGTACAGTTGGTCCGCATCACGCCGGGCGTAATGGGTTATAAATCAGGTTATGAATAAGATCAGAATCGCGCGATTATCGTTTTAATTTCCTCCAGGGTTTTCGCCTGATGTAATTGCTCCATATCTTCGTCACTGGAAAATAATTCAGCCAGCGCGGAAATCATCTCGATATGACTATGCTTGTCGGGCGCCGCCAGCATAATAATAATATCGACCGGGTCGAACTCTTCTGAACCAAACGACACGCCCTGCTCCAGCTTCAGCAGCGAAAGGCCGAGGCCTCTGGCCCCCTCTTCCGGCCGCGCATGCGGCATTGCCAGCCCTGGCGCCAACACATAGTAGGGTCCCAGCTTCGCATGTTGTTCCACAATCGCGGTCACGTACTCGGGCGCAATAACGCCAGCCTCGAGCAGCGGCCTGGCACAAACCTCAAGAGCCTGAGGCCACTCTTCTACGCTCTGCCGGAGCGTGATAGTGGCATCAAAGATCCATTTACTGAGCATTTTATCTCCCCCGTCTTTTAGCAAAAGATGGGCAAACTTTATTCAAGCGCACAGCAGTTAGCTGCGACGGCGATCACAAAGATAGCGCTACCAACAGATAACATTCAAAATTGTGATAGCGCTATCAATTCGCAATCATCATATGAAAACGCAGCAAAAATGTGGATTTAAGGCGTATACTCCCTGAAACGTAAAGTGATGGATGCTAATGAAAAGCGTCTGTTCAGCAGGAATGTGTATGTCTCTAACCCGAAAACGGCGTAGTACCGGTAAGGTGACGATCGCCGATGTTGCCCAGCTTGCCGGCGTGGGCACGATGACCGTCTCCCGTGCGCTGCGCACGCCGGAGCAGGTTTCCGACAAGCTTCGTGAAAAAATCGAAGCCGCGGTGCAGGAGCTGGGATATATGCCCAATCTGGCCGCCAGCGCGCTGGCTTCCGCCTCCTCAAGAACGATAGCCATGGTGGTGCCAAATCTTGCCGAAGCGGGCTGCTCCGCGATGTTTGCCGGGCTTCAGCAGGTGCTGCAGCCGGCGGGTTATCAGATTATGCTGGCGGAGTCGCAGCATCGCCTTGAACAGGAAGAGAAGCTGCTGGAAACGCTGCTGGCGTCGAACATTGCGGCCGCCATTCTGCTCAGCGTTGAACATAGCGACACCGTACGCCACTGGCTGAATAACGCGTCGATTCCGGTGATGGAGATGGGCGCCATGCGCGCCGACCCGATTGACATGAATATCGGCATTGATAACGTTGCCGCCATGTTCGAACTCACCGAAATGCTCATCCATCGCGGCTATCAGAATATCGGCCTGCTGTGCGCCAACCAGGAGCAGTGGATTTTTCAGCAGCATCTGCAGGGGTGGTACAAAGCGATGTTGCGCCACCACATGTCGCCGAATCGGGTAATTAACGCCGCGCTTCCTCCCAGTTTTTCCACCGGCGCTTCGCAGCTACCGGAATTTTTGCTGGCGTGGCCGGAGCTGGATGCGCTGGTCTGCGTTTCTGATGAGCTGGCGTGCGGCGCGCTGTATGAGTGCCAGCGTCGACGTATTAAAGTCCCCGACGATTTGGCAGTCGTCGGCTTCGGCGATAGCGATGTCAGCCGGGTCTGCCAGCCGCCGCTAACCACGATGGCGGTACCGCATCACAAGATTGGTATTGAAGCTGGACGCGCCCTTCTGGAGCGCCTTAATGAAGGAAACTGGAGCGGCAGAAAACCCATCGTCTCCAGTTTATGCCTGCGGGATAGCTGCTAGGCGGCTACTCGGCCTCTTCCTGCTTTTCCTGCTTTTCTGGTTTTGCCGACTCGTTGTTGGCATTGCGGGTCATCCACAGCGCCAGCGCTTTTAA
Source organism: Klebsiella sp. BIGb0132 (assembly GCF_024810075.1). Taxonomy (NCBI): domain Bacteria; kingdom Pseudomonadati; phylum Pseudomonadota; class Gammaproteobacteria; order Enterobacterales; family Enterobacteriaceae; genus Klebsiella; species Klebsiella sp. BIGb0132. The sequence continues at coordinate 32,656 of NZ_JANUDW010000014.1, forward strand.
CGAATCCGGGGTGAACTCATCGCAGCGGGCGGTGATCTCTTCCGGCGTCAGCCAGCACACTTCGCTGACCTCTTCTTCCTGCAAAGCAAAGGGACCGTGCGACACGCAGCTAAACAGGCTTCCCCAGACGCGGCAGTGTTTATCTTCGTAGTAGAACTGGCCGTGGTCGGCGAAGGGGACGCCAGCAATGCCCAGCTCCTCTTCGGCCTCGCGACGCGCTGAATCCAGCAGCTGCTCGTCGGCCTGCACCACGCCACCGGCGGTGGCATCCAGCATGCCCGGCTGAAAATCTTTTATCTCGGTACGACGCTGCACCAGAATTTTGCCCATCCCATCATGAACGACAATGTAGGTTGCACGATGGCGCAGACACTGCGCGCGCATTTGCTCGCGGCTCGATTGCGCTATTACCTCATTGTTTTCATTAACGATATCTACCCATTCTGTGCTTGCCAAATCGTTCTGTTCCGCCATCAGGAAACCTTACTTTTTAAAGCGCTCTTGCGGCGCGTCTTTACGGTTGGGGGTAAATTACGGGTTAATTGCCACCTCTGCAATAACCTGATGATCATCGAGTGCTAAAACCTGCAACCGATCCCCGTCAAGGAGGCCATAGCTGGCGGGAAATCCCCCTTTGGGGATGCTCACGGAACCGGGGTTAAAGAGAAAAATATCGCCGCGCTTCTCGGCTACCGGAATATGAGTATGACCATAAACCAGGACATCGCCAGCGCAGAGCGACGGCAATTTTTCGGGGCTGTACAGATGTCCGTGAGTCAGAAACAGCCGACACCGTTCAGTCAGAACCTGCTGCCAGGGCGCGGTGATGGGAAAGTCCAGCAGCATCTGATCGACCTCGCTGTCGCAGTTGCCGCGTACGGCAATAATGCGCGCCGCAGCGCCATTGAGCTTGCCGGCAACTTCAGCCGGCGCGTAGCCCTCAGGGAGAGCGTTACGCGGCCCGTGGTTGAGCACGTCACCCAGAATAATCAACCACTGCGCCCCGCTCTGCGCGAACCGTTCCAGCACGCGCTCGGCGGCGGGCAAAGAGCCATGAATATCCGATGCAAACATCAGCCGCATTTTTTCATCTCCACGCATTACGATGCCCCATGATAGCGGAACCGCGAACGCGAATCAGCCGGCTCGTTTGGCCGACAGTGCGGCATAGCGCTGAACGGACGCCCGCTGCCACTGGAAGGCGGCGTAATCTGCCAGCCGCTCCGGCACCTCATCGCCGTTAAGCACCAGCCGGTTGAGCATCAGTGCGAGGTCAGTATCGGCAATTGACCATTCGCCGAACAGATTGGTGCCGCCGTGGGCCAGCAGTTCGGAAGCGGTCTCGAATAGTTTTTCCGCGCTCCTGCGCCCCGCCGCGCTAAGGGCCGGTTTCTTTTGCCCGGCGAAGATAACGTCGGTAGAGCGCTCTTCGCGAATGGGCAGCAGATCGCTGCGCAGCCAGGCCTGAACCTGGCGGGCGCGGGCCCTCTTTTGCAGATCGTGGGGATAGAGCCGCTCCCACTCCGGCGGCGCAAAGCGCTCGTCGAGATATTCGCTAATCGCGGACGATTCGCTGAGGGCAAAATCGTCAACTTCCAGCAGCGGCACGCGCCGGGTGCAGGAGTATCCCTTCCAGCCCGCCTGCAGGTGTTCGCCGCTGTCCAGATTGACGGTTTTAAGCGTAAAAGGCAGGCTCTTCTCCTGCAGGGAAACGTAGACTGACATCACGTACGGAGAGAAAAAATCGGAATCGGACCACAGGGTAATGACCGGCTGGCTCATGGCATCCTCAATTAATAATGGGGCGATAAAGCAACATATCCTGTCTTCTGAGGGATGTCACTTACCGCACCATGAGGATTTTGCACTAGCCAACGAGCAGCGTTTTCGGCTCCAGATAGGCCTGCATTCCCCATCTCCCCATTTCACGCCCCACCCCGGATTGCTTGAACCCGCCAAACGGCGCCTGCGGCTCATGTTCGAGGGTATTAACCAGCACGCGCCCGGACTCAATCGCCAGCGCCACCTCCGTCCCGCGCTGGCGATCGCCGCATAGTACCAGCGCGCTCAGTCCGTACGCGGTGTCGTTAGCGATCGCAATCGCTTCAGCCTCGTCCTGATAAGGGATAATGACCAGTACCGGGCCAAAAATCTCTTCCCGCGCGATACGCATCTGATTATGCGCATCGCTGAACACGGTCGGTTTAACGCACCAGCCTTTTTCCATGCCCTGCGGCCGGCCAACGCCTCCCGTCAGCACCCGGGCGCCCTCCCGCTGGCCAAGACGGATATAATCCTGCACCCGCTGCCACTGCTTATGGCTGACCATCGGGCCAATCACGATCCGCGGATCGCGCGGGTCGCCAGACGTATAGTCGGCTTCCACGGCCTGCACGATGGCCTGCTCAAACTCGGCCTGGCGCCGGGCGGGCACCAAAATACGCGTGCCGGCAACGCACGCCTGCCCGCTGTTCATAAACCCGGCCGCCAGCGCCAGCGGAACCGCCTGTTCGATATCCGCATCATCAAGAATCACGGTGGGCGACTTGCCCCCAAGCTCCAGCGTCACGCGCTTGAGCGTTTGCGCCCCGCTTTCGATAATATGTTTGCCGACGGCGGTTGAGCCGGTAAACGAAATTTTTGCGATATCGGGGTGATGGTTAATCACATCCCCCACGATCTCACCGCGCCCGGTGACGATATTAAATACCCCCGCCGGGATCCCGGCCGCGTGCAGCGCTTCGCTAATAATTTGCGTCTGCCAGGCGCTCATCTCGCTCGGCTTAATCACCGCCGTACAGCCCGCAGCCATCGCCGTCGCCAGCTTGCTGCAAATAAAACCGGCATCGCTGTTCCACGGCGTAATCAATCCCGCGACGCCGACCGGCGTCATCACCACCCGGGCACGCCCGGCCTGCTCAACGAACTCAAAGCGCTCCAGCGTGACCATCGCCTGCCTGATGGTTTGCGCCGGCCACGTCGCCATCCACTGCGAGCGGGAAGCCGGTGCGCCGTATTCCGTAACAATCGCTTCCAGCAGGTCGGCCTCCCGCGCCTGAACGGCAAGATACATGCGTTCCAGCACCGCCAAACGCTCCTCTTTCGTCGTCCGCGACCACGCCGGAAATGCCGCTTTTGCCGCAGCAATCGCCCGCTCTGCGTCCCGTTCGTCAGCCAGCCGGACCCGGCCAATCATCGCTTCGGTCGTCGGATTAAACAGCGCAAACTCTTCGCTACCGTGCGGCGTGACAAACTGGCCGTTGATATAAATTTGCTCGATGTTCTGCATAACGCTCTCCCCATCTTGTTGGATACCCGGCAGTATAGGGTCGTCGTATTGCCGCGATAAGCGGGTATAATCAACACAGTCTGTTACGAAAATCGGGATAATTATGCAGCGTAGCGGTATTACCGAACTCGAAGTCCTCCTCGCCGTCGCGCACCGGCAAAGCTTTCGGGCAGCGGCCCGGGAGCTCGGTATGTCGGCGACCGCCGTCAGCAACGCCGTTGCCGGACTGGAGGCCCGCCTGAACGTGCGCCTGTTCAATCGTACGACCCGCAGCGTCGCGTTGACCGAAGCCGGACAGCGTTACGTTGAGCGGATAGCGCCCGCCGTAGCCGAAATCCAGCGCGCCTCGGAGGAGGTCGCCACCCGGCCTGAAATGCCGAGCGGGATGCTGCGGATCAACGCGCCGCGCGAAAGCGTTGCCCTGCTGTTTGATATTTTCGAGACCTTCCTCAAGCGCTATCCATCCATGCGCCTGGATATCACCACCGAATCCCGGCTGGTGGATATCGTTGCCGAAGGCTACGACGCGGGGATCCGCCTGGCGGAGTCGCTGCCGCAGGACATGATTGCCGTCGCCCTGACGCCCAACGCGCGGATGCTGATCGTCGGCACCCCGGACTATTTTTCCCGGCATGGCGTTCCATTCGGTCCGGACGATCTTATGCATCATCAGGGGATCGGCATGCGTATGTCTCACGGCGGAATTTATCGCTGGGAGCTCGAGCGGGATGGGCAAAAAATGGCGCTTAACGTCCCGCCGCGCATTATTCTTAGCGAGATGCAGGCCATTCACCGCGCGGCGCTGGCGGGGATCGGGCTGGCGTTTATTTCTGACTGGTTTATCCAGGACGATCTTGCCGGCGGCAGGCTTATCAGCGTGATGGACGACTGGTGCCCATCTTTTGGCGGCCTCTCTCTCTACTACCCGGGCCGCCGCCATATCCCGCCGGGGCTGCAGGCGTTTATCGCCCTGGTGCGCGAAATGAGGGCACCTTCCACCGCGGCGCGCTGAATTTCCCCCCTGCGCTCCCGTAATACGTCAGGTCACCTATACTCGAAAACTGGCGACCCACGACGGCGGGAGACATCATGATCGATCTTTACTACGCACCCACTCCAAACGGCCAAAAAATCGTTCTGTTCCTCGAAGAGGCTGAGCTGGCCTATCGGCTGATTCGGGTCGATATCAACAAGGGCGAACAGTTCCGCCCGCAGTTTCTCAGCCTCTCACCCAACAATAAAATCCCGGCGATAGTCGACCACGTTCCCGTTGACGGCGGAGCGCCGCTAAGCCTGTTCGAATCCGGGGCCATTCTGCTCTATCTCGCCGAGAAATCGGCAAAGCTGCTGAGCGGCGAGCTGCGCGAGCGCCACGTTACACTGCAGTGGCTGTTCTGGCAGGTGGGCGGATTGGGGCCGATGCTTGGGCAAAATCAGCACTTTAACCATTCAGCGCCGCAGACGGTTCCCTATGCCATTGAGCGCTATCAGGTGGAAACGCAGCGGCTATATAGCGTGCTCAACCGGCGTCTGGAGGTCAGCCCGTGGCTCGGCGGCGAGCGCTACAGCATTGCCGATATCGCCTGCTGGCCGTGGATTAACGCGCATCAGCGACAGCGTATCGATCTGGCAAACTTCCCGGCGGTACATAACTGGTTTGAGCGTATTCGCCAGCGCCCTGCAACCGCCGAGGCGTTGCTGAAAATTCAGCAATCTTAACCCCCTGCTCGCACGACCTGCTTTCATGTATGATTGCGGAAATTACAACACGGAGGAAGCCTGCAATGTCTCAGCCAGACGCCATTATTCGTATAAAAAACCTACGCTTGCGTACTTTTATTGGTATTAAAGAGGAAGAGATTGCTAACCGCCAGGATGTGGTGGTCAACGTCGCCATTCACTACCCGGCGGATCAATCGCGCAACAGCGAAGATATCAACGATGCGCTGAATTACCGCACCATCACCAAGCGTATCATCAGCCATATAGAGAATAACCGCTTCTCCTTACTGGAAAAATTAACTCAGGATGTGCTCGATATCGCATGCGAACATCACTGGGTCACTTATGCTGAAGTTGAGATCGATAAACTTTATGCACTACGCTACGCCGACTCGGTATCCATGACCATGAGCTGGCGGCGGTAGGCTTCTTAGGGAGGTGCTATGAAGATTCTGCTTACCGGCGGTACCGGCCTGATTGGTCGGCATCTCATCCCCCGGCTGCTTGAGCTGGGGCATAACGTAACGGTATCCACGCGCAGCCCGGAAAAAGCCCGTGCCCGGCTCGATCCCCGCGTCACGCTGTGGCGCGGCTTTGACAATCACCAGCACCTCAACGACATTGATGCCGTTATCAATCTGGCGGGCGAGCCTATCGCCGACAAGCGCTGGACGGCGGAGCAAAAGCAGCGCCTGTGCCACAGCCGCTGGGACATCACGCAAAAGCTGGTGGCGCTCATCAACGCCAGCGACACCCCGCCTGCGGTGCTGATTAGCGGCTCTGCGGCAGGTTATTATGGCGACCTGGGGGAGGTTGTTGTCACCGAAGAAGAGCCGCCGCACAATGAGTTCACCCACAAACTCTGCGCCCGCTGGGAACAGCTGGCCTGTGAAGCGCAAAGCGACCGCACCCGCGTCTGCCTGCTGCGAACCGGCGTTGTGCTGGCATCGAGAGGCGGCATCCTTGCCAAAATGACCCCTGCCTTTAAGCTCGGCCTTGGTGGCCCTATCGGCAGCGGCAGGCAGTATCTGGCGTGGATCCATATCGACGATATGGTTAACGCTATTCTGTGGCTGTTGGATAACGACCTGCGCGGCCCCTTTAACATGGTTTCGCCTTATCCGGTACGCAACGAACAGTTCGCCCACGCGCTTGGCCAGGCGCTAAATCGCCCGGCCATTTTTCGCGTCCCGGCGGCGGCGATACGCCTGCTTATGGGTGAATCATCGGTACTGGTGCTCGGCGGCCAGCGCGCGTTGCCAAAACGCCTGGAAGCCGCGGGCTTTGGCTTTCGCTGGTACGATTTAGAAGAAGCGCTAAAAGACGTCCTTGGCTAACCCAATTTAATCCCGGGAGATTTAATGCTCTCCCGGGCTCGCCTGCCGCCCGTGGAAGCTATCTCGCAGTAATCCAATCTCCCACCACCGCTCACTTATTGCCGTGAAGCTCGTTCCAGCGTTCTTTCCCGCTCTCTGTCATAACGTCCCGGTGTTTGTTTTTTCGACACAACACTGTTGACAACCGTCAACATAACGCTCAGTATCAGAGGACACATTGATGAAGGAACATCCGGATAAGCACATTAGGGCAGCCATCGACTATGCTCGCGCCCGGGGGTGGATTTTTATTGCTGGCGGGAAAAGCGCGCACTGCTTCGGACGGCTCAGGTGCGGTACGGCCAATCATCGCGAACACATGATGAGCGTCTGGTCTACTCCTGCCGTTCCCGAGAACCACGCGAGGCAAATTATCAGGATGGTCGACCGCTGTCGTTCAACGTCGACGGCCTGGTTTAATCATAAGGAGCGCAAACTATGACCCTCTATAACTTTACCCTGACGCTTTCAGGCGTTAGCGCCCACACGCCAGATCTCGAGGACGCGCTGTATCGCGCCGGCTGTGCCGACGCGCTGGTTTGTTTTTACGGAACGGCGGTGTATCTGGAGTTCGATCGCGAAAGCGAATCGCTCGAACGGGCGATTCTGTCTGCTATCGATAACATCGAATCCGCATCGAAGCTGAATGCCCGGGTCGAGTCCGTTGATGCCACGCTGGTGGGCCTAAGCGATATCGCCGAACTCACCGGTCTTTCACGACAGGCCGTTGCCCTGCTGAAAGACGGGGCGCGCGGCTCCGGCAAATTCCCCGGCCCCGTACAGCGCGTAAAAGGCAACTCGCCGCTGTGGCGCTGGAAAACCATTGTCAGCTGGCTGGTCGCGGAAGCAAGAATTGCGGCAGACTCACCGCTGGTGGTACACGCGGAAGTCCTCGACAGCCTGAATCTGGCCCTGCAGCTGCGGGCCTCTCAGCAGAGCGAAACCGTGATGCACTATTTTCGCGGGCTCGACAAGCTGCAGCCAGCCTCACCGGCCGCCGGGTAACCGCCGCAACGATCGGGACAGGATCGTGTTATCCGGGACTTTCTGGTGTTAAGGTTAACGGACGATCCTCCGTCATGGCCCGCTTATGATTACGCTAACCACCTCGCGCCTGCTGCTCTCCCCGTTCACCGAATCCGACTGGCCCTTTTTCCTGCGCCTGCGCAGTAACCCTCAGGTGATGCGCTTTATGGGGCCGATCCTTGACGAGAAAGCGCTGCGAAACGTCTTCGATGCGCGGCGTGAAGCATCCGGCGTATTCGTGCTACGCGATAGCCACGGCGAGGCTCTTGGCGACATCGGCCTGCGCATCAGCAGTAAAAATCCGCACGAAGCCGACGTCGGCTACGCTCTGCTGCCTGAGGCTCAGGGGAATGGCTATGCCAGCGAAGCGCTGGAGGCGGTTTGCCGCTATGGATTTGCCCGGCTCGGCGTTAACGCGATTAATGCGTGGGTCATCGGGGATAATTCAGGTTCTTCGCGGCTGCTGGAAAAGCACGGTTTCCGGCGGATCCAGATCCTCGAGAAGGCCTGGCATCTGGACGGCGTTGACTACGATGACTGGATCTATCGCCTGGAGCGCCGATCCTGTCCCGGCAGGGTTAACCCCGCCGGGGAGAGCGTGAAATTTACTTTAACGACCCCTTGAGAAACTGCTGCAGACGCGGGCTTTTCGGATTACCGAAAAGCTCATCAGGATGGCCTTCCTCTTCAATTTTGCCCTGATGGAGGAAAATAACGTGCGAGGAAACGTGGCGGGCAAAGCCCATTTCGTGCGTCACCACCACCATCGTTTTCCCCTCTTCCGCCAGCTGCTGCATAATGCGCAGCACTTCTCCCACCAGCTCGGGGTCGAGCGCGGAGGTCGGTTCGTCGAACAGAAGGACTTCAGGCTCCATCGCCAGCGCGCGCGCAATGGAAACGCGCTGCTGCTGACCGCCGGAGAGATGCACCGGATATTTGATCTGCTGACGCTCGTCAATGCCGACTTTCGCCAGGTATTTCTCTGCCCGCACTCGCGCTTCCTGCTTGCTTAGCCCCAGCACCTGAATGGGCGCTTCCATGACGTTTTCCAGCACCGTCATATGGCTCCACAGGTTGAAATGCTGGAATACCATCGTCAGACGAGTGCGCAGCAGGCGCAGCTGGTTTTTATCCGCAACCTTAAGCTGACCATCCTTGTCGCGCACCAGGCCAATATTCTGCCCGCTCACCACAATCGTGCCTTCGCTCGGTTTCTCAAGAAAGTTAATACAGCGCAAAAAGGTACTTTTACCGGAACCCGATGAGCCGATGATGCTGATAACGTCCCCGGCTTCTGCCCGCATCGAGACACCTTTCAGTACCTCATGCTCGCCGTAACGTTTATGAAGATCGATAACGTTTAATTTATTGTCGGACATGGCGTTCTCAGTGCGTCGAAGAAGGTTTTATATGCTGCAACCAGCGCTTTTCCGCCTTGCGGAACAGGCTAATCAGCACATACGAGATAATTAAGTACAGCACCGCGGCAATGCCGAAGGCGGTAAACGGCTGATAGGTCGCCGAGTTAATATCACGGGCAATTTTCAGCAGATCCGGCACCGTGGCGGTAAAGGCCAGCGCGGTGGAGTGCAGCATCAGAATCACTTCATTACTGTACGCCGGCAGCGCGATGCGCAGCGCGGAGGGGAGAATAATGCAGCGATACAGTTTGGCCGATGAAAAACCATACGCCCGCGCCGCCTCAATTTCACCGGCGGGAACCGAACGAATCGCCCCGGCAAAAATCTCCGTCGTATAGGCACAGGTATTCAGCGTCAGCGCCAGCACCGTGCAGTTCAGGCCGCTGCGGAAGAAGGCGTTCAGCAGCTCGGTACCTTTGACAATTTCCAGCGTATACATACCGGAGTAAAACACCAGCAGCTGCACGTAGAGCGGCGTGCCGCGGAAAATATAGGTAAAAAGCCAGATCGGAAACTGAATGTACTTATTGCTGGAGACGCGCCCGATGGCGAGAAAAATCGCCAGTACGCCGCCCATCACCACCGAGGAGATTAACAGCCACAGCGTGATGGCGACGCCGGTAAAGCGGTAGCCGTCGGTCCACAGCAGGGATTTCCAGTACTCCTGAATAATCTCAATCACAGGTCAGCCCTCTTCACGCCCACGGTATAACGGCGTTCAAGCAGCAGCAGCACACCATTGGAAATCGTTGTAAATACGAGATAAATCAGGCCACAGACGATGGCAAAATAGAACGGCTGCCAGGTGCTTTTCCCCGCCAGCTGCGTCGCTTTCACCACATCCTCCAGCCCCAGCAGCGAAACCAGCGCCGTGGCTTTCAGGATAACCTGCCAGTTGTTGCCGATCCCCGGCAGCGCATAGCGCATCATCGCCGGGAACAGAATACGCCGAAACGTCTGCCCGCCGCTGAAACCAAAGGCGGTCGCCGCTTCGATATGTCCTTTCGGTACCGCGAGGAAAGCGCCGCGGAAGGTTTCCGTAAAGTACGCGCCGTAGATAAAGCCCAGCGTGATGATGCCCGCAATCATCGGGTCGATATCAAACTGCGACATTCCCAGCGCATCGGTGAGCGTGTTCAGCGCGATCTGCAGCCCGTAGAAAATCAGCAGCATCAGCACCAGATCCGGCACGCCGCGAATTAAGGTGGTGTAGCCTTCAAATACCAGCGCCAGCGGTCGATTGCTCGATAGCTTCGCGCCGGCGCCGGCCAGACCAATCAGGACCGCCAGCACAACCGAACTAAGGGCCAGCTCCAGCGTGACAAGAGCGCCCTGCAATATTACCTGTGAAAACCCGTACAGCATGCTGTCTGCCCTGTCTATCATCGACCACCGCGCGCAAAGAGACGCGCGGTGGCGTACGCGTGATGGTTAGTCGCCGTACACGTTAAAATCGAAATATTTTTTCGCCAGCTTGTCGTAGGTGCCATCTTTGCGCATTTCAGCGAAGGCTTTGTTCAGCGCTTCACGCAGCTCGTTGTCGTCTTTACGCAGGCCCATGCCGGTACCGACGCCAAACAGCTTCTCGTCCTTAATGGACGGGCCGCCGAACTGATAGTCTTTACCTACCGGCTGCTTGAGGAAGCCTTCGCTGGCGGCCACTTCATCCTGGAACGCAGCGTCAATGCGGCCAGCGGTCAGGTCGGAATAGATATTGTCCTGGCCCTGATAGGAGACAATCTCAATCCCTTTTGGCGCCCAGTGCTCGTTGCCGTAAGTTTCCTGAGTTGTGCCCTGCAGCACGCCGATACGCTTGCCCTTCAGACGAGTCAGATCCGGCGTGATATCACTGCCCTTTTTCACCACCAGGCGGGAATCGGCGGCATAAAGTTTGTCGGTGAAGGCAATTTCCTGCTGGCGTTTTTCAGTAATAGAAAGCGAAGACATAATCGCATCGATTTTCTTCGCTTTTAAAGAGGGGATCAGCGCGTCCAGCGGGTTTTCAACGAAGGTACATTGCGTATTGATGCGCTTACACAGCTCTTTGGCCAGATCGATGTCAAAACCAATCAACTCACCCTGCGCATTTTTCGATTCAAACGGGGCATAAGTGGGATCTGTACCGATACGAACCTTTTGCGGAATTGCTGCGAATACCGTGGAGACGCTGGAAAGGGCCAGCGCTAAAGAAAGAGACAACGCCAGTTTTTTCATAACTATCCTCAACAAACTGTCATTCTAATGGGTTTATTAGAAGTACTTAAGCCAGTTATCGTGCCACTTTTCTCCCCGATATGGCAAAACATTCTGCGCCGGGGAGCAAATTTTTTCGCATCATAAACGCTTAACTATGCATTTTTTGCACCAAAATGAGACGCCGATACGACGAATGCACCAATAAGGGGCATCGATAGCTATCGCCACGCTAAAGGGCCCGGTATACCGGGCCCGCGGCATGCTTAGTCACCGTAAACGTTAAAGTCGAAGTACTTCTTCGCCATCTTGTCGTAGGTGCCGTCTTTACGCATTTCACCCAACGCTTTGTCGAAGGCAGCTTTCAGCTCGCCATCCGCCTTGCGCAGCCCAATACCGGTGCCATCACCGAAGAACTGTTTGTCTTTGACTGAGGGACCGGCGAAGGCGAAATCTTTGCCGGCAGGCTGTTTGAGGAACCCTTCGCTGGCGGCCACTTCATCCTGCAGCGCGGCGTCAAGGCGGCCGGCGGCGAGGTCAGAGTAGATCAGGTCCTGGTTCTGATAGGCCACCACGTCAACGCCTTTACTGCGCCAGCGTTCGTTACCGTAAGACTCCTGAGTAGAGCCCTGCAGCACGCCAACGTGTTTGCCCTTCAGCGACTCCAGAGTCGGCTGGATAGAGGAGCCTTTCGGCGCAATCAGACGGGAGTCTGCGGCATACAGCTTGTCAGAGAAGGCAATCTCCTGCTGACGTTTTTCGGTAATCGATAATGAAGAGATGATGGCGTCAATTTTCTTCGCCTTCAGCGACGGGATCAGTGAATCAAAATCACTCCCTACCCAGGTACATTTTACCTTGATACGCGAACAGAGTTCGTTACCCAAATCGATGTCAAAGCCGACGAAATCACCTTTGGCATCCTTAGAGGAGAATGGCGCGTAGGTGGCATCGGTACCGATGCGGATGCTTTGCGGCAGAGCTGCAAAGACGCTGGAAGCACTGCTAATTCCCATAATTAAAGAGAGGGCCAGGATCGTCTTCTTCATACAATACCCTTAAGTGTCGTGATGTTGTTATGCGGTGCGTTGTTAGTTATGTGTAGTGCCGACGTATCCTGCAGTTTTTGTGCCATTTTCTCAGTGCGTGCTGGAAACAGCGTTAAATTTGTTAATATAAAGTTGCAGGATTGTCTTGAAAGGGAAGATACCAGTATTAACGGAGAAACCGCAGCGTCGAAACGCAAAAAAACAAATTAAATGTTGAGGATTTGATCGGGGCGACAAAATTGCACCATCTGGGCGCAAAGAATCATAAAGCGCACTATTTTAGCGCGCGCTCAGGCCCCCTGCCAGCGGGCAAACAGGTCCTGCGGCAGCGTGATATCGAACTGATCGATAACGCGATTGACCGTCTGATTGATCACGTCGTCCAGGGTTTGCGGGCGGTGATAGAAGGCCGGCACCGGGGGCATGATTACCGCGCCCATTTCCGCCGCCTGGACCAGCAGACGCAGGTGTCCGAGGTGGAACGGCGTTTCGCGCACGCAGAGCACCAGCGGACGACGCTCTTTCAGCACTACGTCCGCCGCCCGGGTCAGCAGACCATCGGTGTAGCTATGAACAATGCCTGAAAGCGTTTTCATCGAGCAGGGGAGTATCACCATCCCGGCCGTTTTAAACGAGCCGGAAGAGATGCTGGCGGCGATGTCGCGGGCATCGTGAACGACGTCAGCCAGCCCCTGAACTTCACGCAGCGAGTAGTCGGTCTCCAGCGCCAAAGTCTGCCGCGCCGCCTGGCTCATGATCAGATGGGTTTCAACATCCGCGACATCACGCAATATCTGGAGCAGCCGCACGCCGTAAACGGCACCGCTGGCGCCAGAAATTCCAATGATAAGTCGTTTCACGATGGTTGCCCCTTCTGCTTAGAGTCGCAGACTTTGCCGGATTATAGCACCGGACGCAAGTCCGGTGGCCCGCTAACCGCGGCCCGAAAAACAAAAAGCCCGCAGTCTGACGACGGCGGGCTTTGACAACAAAGGCGCGGTTTAGCCTTCGTTATGCATCTCTAAGTTTTCCACTTCGTTCTGACGCTGCACCGCTTTGGCATCGTCGTTACGCAGGGAGTCGAGATAATCCAGATACTGCTGATCGACGTCCTTAGTGACGTACACGCCATTAAATACCGAACACTCAAACTGCTGAATATCCGGATTCTCGGCCCGCACGGCGTCGATCAGATCGTCCAGATCCTGGAAGATTAGGCCGTCAGCGCCGATGATCTGCCGAATTTCGTCAACTTCACGACCGTGAGCGATCAGCTCGGTGGCCGTCGGCATATCGATGCCGTAGACGTTCGGGAAGCGAATTTCCGGCGCAGCGGAAGCCAGATAGACCTTCTTCGCACCCGCTTCGCGCGCCATCTCGATAATCTGTTCCGAGGTGGTGCCGCGAACGATGGAGTCATCGACCAGCAGGACGTTTTTATCACGGAACTCGGCGCGGTTAGCGTTGAGCTTACGACGTACTGATTTACGGCGCAGCTGCTGGCCCGGCATGATAAAAGTACGGCCGACGTAGCGGTTTTTAACGAAGCCCTGACGATAAGGCTTGTCGAGAATACGGGCAATTTCCAGCGCGATGTCGCAGGAGGTTTCCGGAATCGGAATGACCACGTCAATGTCCAGATCTTCCCACTCGCGGGCAATCTTCTCGCCCAGCTTGGTCCCCATATTCACGCGCGCGCTGTAGACGGAGATTTTATCGATGAAGGAGTCCGGACGGGCAAAATAGACGTACTCAAAGAGGCACGGATTGCTGACCGGGTTCTCCGCACACTGGCGGGTAAACAGCTGGCCTTTTTCGGTGATGTACACCGCTTCACCCGGCGCAACGTCGCGCAGGAACTCAAAGCCCAGCGTATCCAGCGCCACGCTTTCGGAGGCCACCATGTACTCGGTACGGCCGTCGCCAATATCACGCTTGCCCAGCACCAGCGGGCGAATACCGTTCGGATCGCGAAACGCCACCATACCGTGGCCGATAATCATCGCCACGCAGGCATAGGCGCCGCGAATCTGCCGATTGGTCGCAGCAATTGCCGCAAAGATATTGTCGGCTTCCAACGGATAATGGCGGAAGTTATCCAGCTCGCTGGCGAAAATATTGAGCAGAATCTCAGAATCGGAGGTGGTATTGATGTGGCGGCGTTTTTCTTCAAACAGCTTTTTACGCAGCTCGTGCGCGTTGGTCAGGTTACCGTTATGCGCTAACGTAATGCCATACGGCGAGTTAACGTAGAAAGGCTGAGCCTCGGAGGCGCTGGAGCTACCAGCCGTAGGGTAACGGACGTGGCCGATCCCCATGTTGCCCTGCATACGCTGCATGTGGCGAGCCTCAAAAATATCGCTCACCAGCCCGTTTGCCTTACGCAAGCGGAAGCAATTATTTGCATCAATGGTGATGATGCCTGCGGCATCCTGGCCACGATGCTGAAGCACCGTTAACGCGTCATAAATCGACTGGTTGACCGGCATAACACCGGCGATACCGACAATACCGCACATACGTCTTTTCCTCGTTCAGCTACATCCCAACGCTTATGCTTTGGGCAAGAAACTTGACGAGCTCTGCAGATAGTCAAAAAACCATCTGATAACGAAACTGAACTGCGGGATAAGCTCCGACTTTTGCCAGTCTTCGCTTTTCGCCATACCGGTAAAACTATCGAGAAAGAACAGGATCGCCGAGACAATCAGCACGCCACGGAGGGCGCCAAAACAGATCCCTAACACCCTGTCGGTACCCGACAGGCCGGTTTTCTCTACCAGTGCGCTAATCACGTAGTTAACGATAGCGCCGACGATAAGCGTTGCGATAAACAGTATCGCGATAGCAATCCCATTGCGGACCATTTCGTCTTCAAAGCCCGTGAACCAGACAGCCAGGTAAGTGTAGTAATGACTGGCAACAAAGAAAGCACATCCCCAGGTTACCAGCGATAACGCTTCACGAACAAAGCCGCGGATCAGGCTTACCAGACAGGAAAAACCAATCACCGCAATAATGGCGTAATCAATCCAGACCATATACATCCTACGATTTTACGCCCTGTCGTCCGGTTCGGGGCGCATTCTAACAGAAAAAGAAAACGTTTGCGTAGGGATTTCCGTGCCCTACAGAAATAAAAATGGCGCTGAAAAAACATTCAACGCCATGCTGCCTTTCGCCTCTGCAGGGCGCGTCAGGTAAGGGATTCAGCCCCTTCGCTCGCCGACAGCAAGCGGGGTGGCGGGCCCGACGGCCCACCGTTCTGCCCGACCCTGACCGCGCAAGGAAGAATACCTCCTTTCCCGGCACAAGCCTCGGCGTTCTTCAACGCTATCAGACTGAATAGCAAGGCTAGTTTGGCGTGTATCCCATCACCACGCCGCTCAGACCCGACAGCTGCTTCAGATCGCCAAGCTGGCCTTTCAGCTTATCTTTCGAGGCATCAGGGCCAACCAGAATGCGGGTGATTTTCCCCTGCACCGGCGTTGAAGGCGACGTGTAAACCTTGAACCCGGAGGAGCGCAGCTTACCGACGATTTCGTTGACCTTGTCCGCGTTCTTCAGCGCGCCCAGCTGCACCACGTAGGCTCTGCCGGTCGGCGCAGGAATTTCAGCTGGCTTCGGCGCCGGCGTCTGGGCGGCAGTTTGCTGCTGCTGCGGCTGCTGAGGCTTCTCGACCGGCTTAGGCTGCGGCTGAGGCTGAGGTTGCGGCTTCGGCTGGGCCTGAGGTTTCGGCTGCGGCTTCGGCGCGACAACCGGCTCCTGGACATCATCGAAGCTGTTATTGTTTACCGGGATACGCGACGGATCCAGCGACGGCGCCGCCGCATTTCCGGCCCTCACCTCTTCTGCCGCCCCTTCCGGAGGCTGGGCAGGCAAGGCCTGCGTTGCCGCCGGTAGCATATCAGGCTCATCGCGATCGCCCGGCTTTGGCACCAGCGGGATCGCCGCAAACTCATCCTGATAGTGTTTTTTCTGACCGTCAAGCAGCCCTGGAAGGATAATGACCCCCAGCGCCACCAGCACAATCGTCCCGACTAAACGGTTCTGAAACTTACTCGCCACCGATTCTCCCCGCGTCTATTTCTTCCATTACGTGCGCTACCGTGTGGAATGAGCCACACACCAGCACCGTATCTTCAGGTCCGGCATCGGCCATGGCCGCATGCCATGCTTGAGTGACGTCTGCGCAGGCTCTCCCTGTACGCAAATGCTCCAGTAGCTGCTCCGCCGTTGCCCCACGCGGCCCTTCCAGCGGCGCGCAGTACCAGCAATCAACTTCAGCCATCAGGTTTGCCAGCGTACCGGCAATATCCTTATCATGCAGCATACCAATAACCGCCAGCACGCGCCCCGTTTTCGGCAGGCTTTTGAGACGCCCGGCCAGATAGGCCGCCGCGTGCGGATTATGGGCAACATCGAGGATCACGCGCGGCGCCTCGCCAATTATCTGGAAACGCCCGGGCAGCATCGCCTGCCTAATGCCGTCGCGAATCGCCTGCTCGCTCACCGTCAGCCCGCTGGCGCGCAGCGCGGCAAGCGCCGTCGCCGCATTCGGCATGGGCACCTGAGGCAGCGGCAGTCCCGCCAGCATCCCCTGCTCATCGCTGAAATCCCACCCCTGCTCGCCGCTCGCATAGCGCCAGTCAACGCCGCGACGCCGCAGCACCGCGCCTTTCTCGGCCGCAACGTCGGCGATGGTATGGGGCATATCCGGTTCACCGACGATAGCCGGCCGGCCTGAGCGGAAAATACCGGCCTTTTCGCGGCCGATGCTTTCGCGATCCGGCCCCAGCCAGTCGGTATGATCGAGCGCAATGCTGGTCACCACCGCCACGTCGGCATCAACGATATTTGTCGCATCAAGGCGACCGCCGAGACCGACCTCAAGGATAACGACATCCAGCTGCGCCTGCTTAAACAGCCACAGCGCGGAGAGCGTACCGAACTCAAAATAGCTCAGGGAGATTTCACCGCGCGCGTCTTCGATTTCGGCGAAAGAGGCGGTATGCGCCGCTTCCGGCAGCTCCTCTCCCTGCACGCGAACGCGTTCGGTATAGCGCACCAGATGCGGGGAACTGTAGACGCCGACCCTATAGCCCGCCGCCATCAGCACCGACTCCAGCGTACGGCAGGTGGTCCCCTTACCGTTGGTTCCCGCCACCGTAAAGACGAAAGGTGCGGGTTTCACTACCGCCATCCGCCCGGCAACTTCGTTCACCCGCGTCAGCCCGAGATCGATAGTTTTGCTGTGCAGATGCTCCAGATAAGAAAGCCACGTAGCCAGGGGCGACGTGGCCTGAGGAATAGGTTCTTTTTCCATGATGTCCGCAAGAGTTAACGGTAAATACGCTCATCCTTCAGCGTGCCGCGAAGCGGTCAGGTCAGGATGATGTCGCGTAGCTATTTGAATATAAAAAAAGGGCAGCACCGTCAGGCCTGCCCTCTGCATCATCAGGCCTCTGGTTCCTGATCCGGTACCGGTGGTACCGCGTCGCCTTCATGAGGAACCTCCGGGCACGGTGCCGGGAGATTCATCAGCTTCGCCAGAATACTGGCCAGCTTCAGGCGCATTTCAGGGCGACGTACGATCATGTCGATCGCCCCTTTTTCAATCAGGAACTCGCTGCGCTGGAATCCTGGCGGCAGCTTTTCGCGCACGGTTTGCTCGATAACGCGAGGACCGGCAAAGCCGATCAGCGCTTTCGGTTCCGCGATGTTGAGATCGCCGAGCATCGCAAAGCTCGCCGATACGCCGCCCATCGTCGGGTCGGTCAGCACGGAGATATACGGTAAACCGCGCTCCTGCATTTTCGCCAGCGCGGCTGACGTTTTCGCCATCTGCATCAGCGACATCAGCGCTTCCTGCATACGCGCGCCGCCGGACGCTGAGAAGCAAACCAGCGGGCAGTTGTCTTCCAACGCCTGTTCAACGGCACGTACGAAGCGCGCGCCCACCACCGAGCCCATCGAACCGCCCATAAAGGCGAATTCAAAAGCAACGGCGACAACCGGCATGTCGTACAGAGTGCCCTTCATGACCACCAGCGCATCTTTCTCGCCGGTCTCTTTTTGAGCCGACGCCAGGCGGTCTTTGTATTTTTTCGAATCGCGGAACTTCAGCACATCTTTCGGCTCGAGCTCGCTTCCCAGCTCCACGAGGGAACCTTCGTCCAACAGGCTATGCAGGCGATTACGCGCCGACATACGCATATGGTGATCGCACTTAGGGCAAACCTCCAGGTTGCGCTCCAGCTCTGCGCGGTACAATACCTGACCGCAACTGTCGCACTTGGTCCATACACCCTCAGGAATGCTTGCCTTGCGGGTGGGAGTTATATTGCTTTTAATTCGTTCAATCCAGCTCATTGATAACCTTTCTGCCTGAACCTGGTCGATGCCAGTTTTGTCGTAAGGGGCGCATAATGCCATTTTTGACCCTTACAGACCATGAATGTTGCACATTAAATCATAACATCCCGTCACATGGGATAAAAAAGTGGTCGTACCGCTCACACTTCACTCTTCGGGCGACGGCGCTCCGCCCGAAGATGATTAGGCTACGGTGATTATTTTGACTGCTTCGCCGCCGCGCGCTTGTGGCGAATGATTTCAATCACCCCCGGCAGCACGGACAGGAGAATAATAGCCACAATCAGCAGCTTCAGGTTTTCCTGGACGATCGGTAAATCGCCAAACAGGTAGCCTGCATAGGTGAACAGCAGCACCCACAGTAGCGCGCCAACAACGTTATAGGCCGCAAAATGACGATAGGACATGTGGCCCATTCCCGCCACAAATGGCGCAAAGGTTCTGACAATCGGCACGAAGCGAGCGAGGATAATGGTTTTGCCGCCGTGACGCTCGTAGAACGCGTGGGTCTTGTCCAGATAGCTGCGGCGGAAGATTTTAGAATCAGGATTACTGAAGAGCTTTTCACCGAACAGCCGGCCGATCGTGTAGTTCAGGGCATCACCGATAATCGCCGCGATAACCATCAGCACCACCATCAGATGCACGTTCAGATCGTTAGTCGGCAGCGCTGACAGCGCCCCGGCAACAAACAGCAGCGAATCTCCCGGCAGGAACGGTGTCACCACCAGACCCGTTTCGCAAAACAAAATCAAAAACAGAATGGCATAAACCCAGATACCGTACTCGGCAACCAGTTCGGCCAGGTGTACATCTATATGCAGGATGAAATCAATTAAAAAGCGGATCAGGTCCATACCGTTTTAGTCCTTAATAGCAATACGTAAAATCCTTCGCGGCGCAGCAGGCGGCCGAGCGACGGCTCCCGGACCGCGCAAAAAAGCGGGTCCGGGAAAACAAGCGCGGCCGGCAAAGCGGCGGCCTGAAGGATGAGGCGTATACGTCAGTCCGCCAGAAATAGCGGGCCCATCGGCATCACCGGCAGATCGAAATGGGCCGGATAATCAACCGACACCAGATACAATCCCTCGGCTTTGGCCGTCGCGGCGGCTAGCTTCCTGTCTTTTGCCGCCAGAAGTTCTGCAATCCAGCTCTCTGGCTGGTTACCGGCCCCTACTTCCATCAGGCTGCCGACAATATTCCTTACCATATGATGTACAAAGGCGTTTGCTTTGATATCGACCACCACATATGCGCCGTAACGCGTGACGCTAATGTGCTTCATGTTGCGCCAGGGCGTACGCGACTGGCACTGCAGCGCGCGGAACGAGGTAAAATCATTCTCGCCCAGCAGGCACTGCGCCGCGCGCTGCATCCGCTCGGCGTCCAGGGGCTGGTGATAATGGGTCACCCCCTGGCTTAATACCCCCGGGCGCAGCCGGTGGTTATAGATAACGTAGCGGTAGCGGCGCGCCGTTGCGCTGAAGCGCGCGTGGAACGCGTCCGGCACATGTTTCACCCAACGCACGGCAATGTCACCAGGCAGATTCGCATTCACGCCCAGCGTCCAGGCCGCGTCTTTACGCAGCGCGCGCGTTTCAAAATGCACCACCTGGCCGGTGCCGTGAACGCCGGCGTCGGTGCGGCCCGCGCAGAAGACGTTAATCGGTTCATTCGCCACCTGCGAGAGCGCCTTTTCCAGCTTCTCCTGCACGCTGCGTACTTCGTTCTGCCGCTGCCAGCCGTAATATTTACTGCCGTCGTACTCGATGCCCAGCGCGATTTTATAGACCGGCAGCTGCTCCATCTCAGACATCAGTAAAAATACTCCTGCACCAGCCTCTCGGCGGTTTTGACCGCCATCAGCGCGCCGCCGAAACGGACGTTGTCGGCAACGGACCAGAACTGAACCTGCTCCGGCATCCCGTAATCGTTGCGCACGCAGCCGACGGAGAGATGGGTGGTGCCGGAGGCGTCGCCAACCTGGGTCGGGAACTCACGCGCTTCGGACAGCTCGATATCTTCCCCGCGCGCAAAGGCATCGCGCGCCTCTTCTGCGGCCAGCGGACGCATGGCTTCGAAATTAACCATCTGCGCATGGCCGTAGAATACCGGCGACTGGACCACGCTTGCGGAGATCATCAGCCCTTCGTCCTGCAGGATCTTCCGCACTTCATCGACGATACGGCGCTCTTCCAGCACGCTGCCTTCACGATCGGGCAGAAGCGGCAGCATATTGAACGCCAACTGACGGCCAAAGTAATCATCTTCATCAATCGGCATGCCGTTGAGCAGCTTAGCGCTCTGACCTGCCAGCGCGCTGACGGCTTTTTTACCGTGGGCGGAAACGGAGAGCAGGCTGGTGACCTGAATACGCGACAGGCCGCCTTCGTCAATCAGCGGTTTCAGCGCGGCCAGCAGTTGGCTGGTCAGGCTGTTGGCCACGGCAATAACGTTACGATTGCGGTAATCAGCCAGCACGAATGGGTTGACGTCCGGCACGACCAGCGGGACATCCGGCTCCAGCGCGAACAGGCCGCTGAGGTCGATAACCAGACAGCCTGAGTTAGTCGCCTCATCAACGTAGGCCGCCGTAGCTTCGACGCCGGCGGCGAAAAAGGCCAGTTGGGCCTGGGTCCAGTCAAACTCCGCGGCGTCCTGTACGATGACCGACTTACCGTTGAAGCGCAGATGTTCGCCCGCGCTTTCGTTACGCGCCAGGGCGTAAATATCACCCACCGGGAACTGACGTTCAGCAAGGGTTTCGAGCAGGGCTTCGCCGACGGCGCCCGTTGCGCCCAGTATGGCAATATTCCAGCCTTCAGACATGGTGGTTTACTCCAGAAAAAAGCGACCCTGCAGGAGTATCCAACAGGGTCATTAAGAAGATATTAACGAACAGGGTGATGTATGGCATTAAAGCCGAGCTGTCGCAACAGCGTCGCCGCCTGCTCATCGCTGCACTGTACGTACAGCGAAGACCATTCACGGCGTTCCTGGTAATTTTTGCGCAGCTTGTCAAATTCACCCGCAGCACCGGCCACTTTTCGCAGCGGCGCATCGTCGCGGCGCACATCATACACCAAATGGACCAGCCTTTTCAGGGTTGCCTGATCGAGCGCGCCGTGGAGGGTGATACGGCCAAACTCCGGCGCCGGCAGCAGGGTATCCAGCGCAACCTGCTGCGGATGGCCAATAAACGCGCTGTAGGCTTCAAACACCTGGGTCGTCCCGCGCGCTTTCCCTTCAAGGGTATAGCCAGCGATATGCGCGGTCCCGATATCCACGCGATCCAGCAGCTCAAGGTTAAGATCCGGCTCCGGCTCCCAGACGTCCAGCACTACGCTCAGCGGCTGCCCGGCCTGCAGGCACTTCAGCAGCGCGCCGTTATCCACCACCGGACCACGGCAGGCGTTAATTAACACCGTTCCCGGCTTCAGGCGGCTAATCAGCGCCTCATCCGCGAGGTGCAGCGTCTTGTACTGCCCTTCTTTATATAAAGGCGTGTGGAACGTCAGCACATCGGCCTGCTGAACCAGCTCGTCGAGGCTGCGGAAATCGCCCTCATCACCGCGATCCGCGCGCGGCGGATCGCAAAGCAGCGTTTTAATCCCCAGCGCTTCAAGACGTTTTTGCAGCCGTCCGCCGACGTTGCCCACCCCGACGATCCCGACGGTACGATCGGTCAGCGCAAAGCCGTCGCGCTCGGCCAGCATCAGCAGCGCCGAGAAAACATACTCAACGACCGCAATCGCGTTGCAGCCCGGCGCGGCGGAAAATCCGATCCCCGCCTGCTGGAGCCACGCCTGATCGACATGATCGGTGCCCGCGGTCGCGGTGCCGACGAACTGAATAGCCTTACCGGCAAGCAGTGCTTCATTGACTTTAGTGACGGAGCGGACCATCAGCGCGTCGGCATCGGTCAGCGCTTCAGCCGGAATTGGGCGGCCGGGGACCGCCCTCACCTCGCCCAAACGGCTAAAAAGCTCACGGGCATAGGGCATATTTTCATCAACGAGGATTTTCACGGTTCAGTACCTGTCTGAGAACGAGAGTAAACCGGGGAAGTGTGCCATAATCTCGCCGCCAGGAACATCATCACCGGGCCTCAGTACAGTAATACGGAAAGGATTAATCATGACACAACCCGTTTCAGGTATGTCCGATCGCCCTCCGGGGACGGCTCCCTCCGGTGCGCCCGTCGCCGGGGAGCTTTCGCTGACCACCCAACAACGCACCGTTCTCGAGCGACTGATTACCCGCCTGGTGGCGCTAACATCGCAGCAGAACGCGGAAGTGTGGGCCGGAATCAAGCACGATCTGGGACTGAAAGGCGATGCGCCGCTGCTGGCATGCCATTTTGCCGCCGCCGAAAGTCACCTGAACCAGCGCCTGACCGTTGCGCAGCAAAACCATCACCACCGTCAGACTCTGGCGCAGCTCGGCGAGCTGCTGAGCCAGGGCAACAATCGTCAGGCGGTGAGCGATTATATTCGCCAGAATTATGGCCAAACTACGCTACACGCGCTGACCCAGCAGCAGCTTGAGAACGTGCTGCAGCTGCTGCAAAACGGCCGGCTGTCGATTCCGTCGCCCCAGCAGCGTCAGCCTACGCTGCGCCCGCTGCTGCCGGCGGAGCACAACACGCTGAATCAGCTGGTGACCCGTCTTGCCGCCGCAACCGGCGAGCCCGGTAAACTTATCTGGCAATCGATGCTGGAGCTGTGCGGCGTGAAAACCGGCGAGCTGATCCCGGCAACGCATTTTACCCCGCTCTCCTACTGGCTTCAGGCGCGGCAAACGCTAAGCAGCCAGGCCAGCCCAACGCTCAACTCGCTGCAGGCCGCGCTGAAGCAGCCGCTTGAAGCGCAGGAGTGGCAGAAGATCGCCGATTTTGCCCGCAACAGTTGGCACGTGACGCCGCAGTCGGCGCTGAGCTCCAGCCAGATACTGACGCTGTTAAACAAAGTTTTCGTGCTGCGGGTGGCGCGCGCCCAGGAAACCCTGGCGATCCCCTCGCTGCAAACGGAGGCCACCCCGCTCTGGGCGCGGCTCAAAAAGCCGTGGCTTATCCTGCTGGCGCTGGCCGCGCTGGTACTGATATGGCTGATGGTTGCGTAGCGCCTGCCGCCAGAGAAACGCCGTCGCCGGACGGCAGAAAAGCGTGACGGGCGGCTAAAGTCGCCGTTACGCTAACGCCCGCGCAAGGCGGGCGTTACTCTGGTCAGACGACGATTACCACCAGACCTCAGCCTGCACGCCCAGCATAAACTCATCCTTGCTGTTGTCGTTAAAGCGGTATTGCGACAGCTCATTATCGAGAATGTTAATATAGGTGCCGTAGAAGCGAATTTCCGGACGCGATCCCAACAGGCTTGGCCCCACTTTTAGCGCATGGTAGAGCGTTGTTTTATACGCCGACTCTTTCAAGTCCTTGCCCTGCTGAGTTTTGTTTTTCTGCGCAAACCAGCCCAGCTCCACCCCGCTCTGGTTCCAGGTATCCCAAATCCAGGCCGGACGGATGACCGCCCGGAGGCTGTCAAAGTCGCTGTGCGCGCCGCTTTCGTAGCTATAGATATCGTTACCGTGCGACCAGACCAGCGCATTCGCCATAATAATTCGATCGGCGAGGTACGTTTCCCCCTGCGAAATCAGGCGTAAGGCTACCCCGTTGCTGTGGTCGCCATAATAGTAGCGGCCATGCGCCATCGAGTTGCTGGCGCCGGAGAAGTTCGAGAAACTGCTGGCGTAAGAGTTATTTGCTACCTGCAGCGTAAACTCATTGAATCCTTTACGCTCCAGCTCCTGGCGTACAATACCGGTCACCATCCAGGTGTCTTTCAGCTTGAAGTAGCCGCTGTTATCCTCATTTTCCTTCTGCTCGTCACTCTTATTGGCAAAGGCATATTTCCCCATTAACGACAGCGAGCCCTTCTGCCACAGCGGGATGTTGCGATAGCGCAGATCGACAGAGTTAGTATTCATTTGCGTGGTCCGGGAGAAGTCGCGCGAATAGACATCCACGTCATTGCGGCTGAGCGAGGCGTCCAGCTGGCCAACGCCCAGCGTCCAGTTCTGGATCCCGAGACCCGCAGCAACATCGGTAGTCAGCGATTTCCAGTCAAGCATCTGAATTTCATATTCGGGCAATTTATGCTTCCCTACCCAGAAATCAGCCTCCGGCGCAAACGGCAGGAAACCTTTCGTCGTCAGGAAGATATCGCTGAACTGGAGAATATTTTCGTTATTGGTATCGCCAAACCATGCGTCGTTATACTGCTCGCCCACGTTGCCATCGAAGGTCACCACGGCGTTAGCCGTTTTGCCGTCCTGGCTATAGACCCGCTGATTAAGGGTCAGGTCAAACCAGCCGCTCATCTCATTACCAAAGCGGCCCAGAGAGCCGGCGGCATAGGTTTGGGACGAGCCGTGGTTAGACGTTCCCCACCCCGAGCGCAGATATCCCTGATAGCTGAAGCCAATATCGTCCTTAACGAATTTGCTGAGATCCTTCATGGTAATACTCTCCACTCTGGTCTTCTTGCCGTCGGTATTGATAACCGCCACCTGCTGCGTCGCCTTCACCTGCGCCGGTGCCGATTTTTCACCGACTTCGTTATTTTCATTGACGATATTTTCAGCCACCGGCGAGGCCGCCGTTGGGTAGACGGCCGTGACCTTGCGCTGTTCATTCTCCTTAATACTTTTCTGCAGCACGGCCACTTTATCTTTATACGTCGAGAGCTGCGATTGCGTTTTCTGTAATTCTTTTTTATTCGCCGACAGCTCTGATTCCAGCAATTCAAGACGCTGTTCAAGCGTTAATTTAGCCGCCACCGTATTGTTTGACGAAATAGCCAGAAGAACGGATAAAGACAATAAGCTAACCTTCAATTTACTTGAATACATAGGGTACCTTTTATATTTTTATAATTTGCCTTCAGCCATGAGGCCGAAGGCAGGTAAAGCCAGAGGGGTGCGCGCTACTGTGCCGCAGCGGCGGTATTCACTTTATTTGACGCAATGACAAACGGTAAATAAATCAACGTTGATACAGCCAGGCACAGGATCCCAACAAACAGCGCCAGCCAGTTTCCGCCGGTGCCAAAGAAGGCGATCAGCGGGCCCGGCGTGGTCCACGGAACCGCGTAGGCGATTGGCGGAATAAACTCCATGCTGATAAAGAAGTAGCCAATGAGCGAATTAATAAAAGGCACGAAGATAAACGGAATAACCAAAATCGGGTTCAGCACAATCGGTAAGCCAAACATGACCGGCTCGTTAATATTAAACAGCCCGGGAACAAAAGCCATCTTCGCCAGATCGCGATAATCCTTACGTCGGGAGGCAATAAAAATCGCGATCAGCAGGCCCAGCGTCATACCGGAACCGCCACAGTTAGCGAACGCATCATTGATGCCGGTCCAGGTAATCGGATACGGCGCTCCCCACGTACTGCCGTGTGAGGCGGCCCAGGAGAGGTTTTCCAGGTTCGCTTCCGAGAAGATAGCTTCACGAATTGCCGCTACCGTATTCGGACCGTGGATCCCCAGCACCCACAGGAAGTTCGCCACCAGTCCGAGCACCAGAACGGTGACGATATTGGTGCCCATGTCCTTTAGCGGCGCCTGGATCAGGGTATAGATCAGATCGTTAAGACCGTTTGGCGAAATGCGGGTTAGCAGGTAGTTGATAATCGAAAAAGAGATCATCACGAAGAAGATAGGCAGCAGCACCTTGAATGAACGCGCCACCGCCGGCGGCACCGCGGCTGGCATACTAATCGTCACTTTCGGGTTGCGCGCCAGGCGACAAAATACTTCGCTGGAGATAATGGCGACGATAATCGCCACAAACAGCCCCTGCGGCCCGAGATATTTTGTCGTCAGATAGGCCTGCCCGTCGATGATAACGTACGGCGTATAGACCACAAAAAAGGCGCCGATCGCCGTCAGCCCGCACAGCAGATCGTCCTGCTGGTAGCTTATTGCGATATTACGCGCGACAAGAAAGGTAATCAGTATCGCCATAATGTTGACCGACCCGTTCATTACCGGGGTGAAAATTTGCTGTGCGTCGGCCAAATTCGGAAAGAGCGTTCCCAGATGCAAAATACTGGCGATAAAGCCATCGGGTGAAAGTATCGCGAAATTAATAAGAATAATTAGCGAGCTGGCCATAACGATCGGGAAAGATAAAATAAACGCATCCCGAATTGCTGAGACGTGGATCTGAGAGTTTAATTTGATGGCCACCGGCACCAAAATTTTCTCCATACCGCGTTCAAAGCTATCCATAAAACTCATGATAAACCCTTTTCTAATAATTAACGTTCAATAGCGAATCATTGATGAAGGCATTCACATCCGGCGGGCTGGATATCAATACCAGACCTGCGGGGCGGAGCAATTTTAGCGTAATTACTTGTGTGCCAGTAGCTGTAGCACATTATCTAAAACGGCCTGGCCATCCATTTGCCCGTAGCTTTTCATATCGATGACTGCTACCGGTATTCTTCCTTGCGCGATTTCTTCTATTTCATTTTTCTGAAAGCGCACCTGAGGCCCTAACAGCACAACGTCAACCTCATTTTTTTTGATTTTTTCCTTGGCTTCAGAAATAGCCAGTGCATTGATATTAGCGGCAATACCAACCGCATCGGCGCGATCCTGCATTCGTTTTACCAGCATACTGGTGGACATCCCGGCGGCGCACACTAACAATATATTTTTCATACCCTTTGCCTTTTCCTGTTCAAGAAGCTCAATTGACGAGCACTGTAATAATTGTTAATTTTCTTATCCGCAGTTTTGATCACAGTTAGCAATGCAAAAGTTGTTCAAAAGCAAAGAAATAAATGAACGTGTTGACGTAACTTCATCGTACAGTGATGACAACATGATGTTTATAAAGGGATTTAAGAGGTGCGAAAGTGGTCTATAAAAATGTAGTTAATTTACTAAAGAATAAAATTAATAGTCCAGCCTATAGCGTCGGAGATCTTCTGCCATCAGAAAAGGAATTGGCAGAACTTTATAATGTTTCACGCAATACGCTGCGCAAGGCGCTAAAAACGCTGGAGGAGGACGGCTTAATTGAGCGCCGTCACGGATCCGGGACGTGGATCCGAAATAAACATTTTCAGGCTTCGGTCACCCATTTAGACAGTTTTACTGAAATCGCCCGTAATGAAGGCAAAACCCCTTCCAGCCAAATTCTCAAATTTGAATTACAGTCGGCATCAGAGGAAATAGCTAAAGGCCTGCAGCTGCAGCACGGAGAACCTGTCTATTATGCTAAAAGACTGCGCTTTATCGACAATATTGCCATGCAATTAGAAGAGACCTGGCTTTCGGCAACGCGCTTTCCGGACCTGACGATTGCCCATATGAAAAAATCGAAGTTTGCCTATATTGAAAATGACTGCGGGGTGAGAATAGACGGATGCTACGAATCGATTGTCCCCATTCTCCCCTCCCCCGAGCTGGCTAAACTGTTACATATCAGCGCCAAAGATCCCATCATCCGCATGCAGACCCAGGCGATAGACGAACAGCACCAGCCTATCGACTACTCGATCCTCTATACCAACATGTTTGAGTTTCAGGTGAAGTACTATCTTCCGCGCAAGGCGGCCGGCCCTCACTCTCCGAGGACCGAGCCATAAGGCTATTTTCGTAGTGATACCAGGGTGACGACGATACCCAGCGCGGCGCAGACCGCCGCCGCCAGGAAGACGGAGGAGTAACCCAGAGACGTCGCCAGCAGTCCGGCAAGCGGACCGCTGATACCGTATGAGATATCCTGAAACGCCGCATAGCCGCCGAGCGCGGTGCCCCGTACCTGTGGCGGAACGCGCTTCACCACCTCCACGCCCAGCGACGGGAAGATAAGCGAGCAGCCGCAGCCGGTCAGCGCGGCGCCGGCTAAGGCGGTCCAGGCATCCGGCGCCAGCCACAGCAGCGTCAGACCCGCGGCCTCAATCAGCAGCGAGACCATCGCCACCTTCACCCCGCCGAAGCGATCGGGCATCCAGCCAAAGAGGATGCGCATCAGCACGAAGGCGCCGCCAAAAGCGGTCAACGTAAAGCCAGCCATCGCCCAGCCGTTGCTGGCGAAGTAGAGCGAGACGAAGGTGCCAATCACCGCAAATCCGACGCCCTGCAGGCCAAGGCCGATCCCTGGACGCCAGATCATACCGACAACGCTCCACAGCGACGGACGTTCGCCGCCGTGCGCCGGAACTCTGCGGACCGTGCCGTTAATCGCGAGCGCCAGCAGCGGCAGCGCCATGGTGACGCAGGCCAGCACGGCAACGCCGTACTGCGTGTAGATCAGCAGCCCTAGCGGGGCGCCGGCCGCCAGCGATCCGTATATGGCCATTCCGTTCCATGACATGACTTTCCCCGAGCGCGTCGGCCCCACGAGGCCCAGCCCCCAGCTCAGGTTACCGGTTAGCAGCTGGCTTTCGCCAAAGCCAAGGATCAGGCGGCCAAGCACCAGCAGCGCAAATTTTGCCACAATCGATACCGGCAGCAGCGCCGCCAGCAGCCATGCGGCGCCGGCCAGCGCGCAGGCGAGCATCCCTTGCAGCACCGAACGTTTCGCCCCGTACTGGTCGGCCAGGCGACCGGCGTAGCCCCGCGTCAGCACCGTCGCCAGAAACTGTATTCCAACGGCGATGCCAACCATCGTGTTGCCAAAACCGAGCTCGTGGTGCACAAAAAGGGGGATCACCGGCAGCGGAAGGCCAACGGTCATGTAGGTCAGAAAGACGGAGAACGTAATGCGAAATAGCGAAATATTCGCCGAAGAGGGATTCGTTGTTTTTGTCGCTGCGGACATGCTTTACTCCAGTTCGCAGAGTAAGACGAGGTGAGTGTGCCTCCCTGCGCCAGGCTTTATCAATAATGCAAAAAAGGGAGCCTGCTGGCTCCCTTTTCAATTATTCACTGACTATGCGTCGTGTTTACGCATCACCAGGGTGGCGTTGGTGCCACCAAAACCGAAGCTGTTGGACATCACGGTGGTCAGCGCACGTTCAGTCGGCTTAGTCACGATGTTCAGGCCAGCGGCCTGCTCGTCCATCTCGTCGATGTTGATGCTTGGGGCGATAAAGCCGTGTTCCAGCATCAGCAGAGAGTAGATAGCTTCCTGTACGCCAGCCGCGCCCAGCGAGTGGCCGGTCATCGCTTTCGTTGCGGAGATTGCCGGGCTGTTATCGCCGAAGACTTCACGGATTGCGCCCAGCTCTTTCACGTCGCCAACCGGCGTTGAGGTACCGTGGGAGTTCAGGTAATCAATCGGGGTGTCAACGCCCTGCATCGCCATGTGCATGCAGCGGACTGCGCCTTCGCCAGACGGGGCAACCATGTCAGCGCCATCGGAAGTTGCGCCGTAGCCGACGATTTCCGCATAGATGTGTGCGCCGCGTGCCAGAGCGTGCTCCAGCTCTTCAACCACAACCATACCGCCGCCGCCAGCGATAACGAAACCGTCGCGGTTCGCATCATAGGTACGGGACGCTTTGTCCGGAGTTTCGTTGTATTTGGTGGACAGCGCGCCCATTGCGTCGAATTCGCAGGCCATTTCCCAGCACAGCTCTTCGCCGCCGCCGGCAAAAACGATATCCTGTTTACCCAGCTGAATCTGCTCTACGGCATTGCCGATACAGTGTGCGGAAGTCGCACAGGCGGAGCTGATAGAGTAGTTAACGCCGTGGATTTTGAACGGCGTGGCCAGGCAGGCAGAAACGGCAGAGGCCATCGCTTTGGTCACCACGTACGGGCCAACGGCCTTCAGGCCGCGCGGGCTACGCATCGCATCTGCGCCAAACACCTGGTATTTTGAAGAGCCGCCGGAACCGGCGATCAGACCGACGCGCGGGTTATTTTGATAAACTTCTTCTTTCAATCCAGCATCTTCTACAGCCTGCTGCATTGAGAGATAGGCGTAGATGGAGGCATCGTTCATAAAGCGAACCACTTTACGGTCGATCAGACCGGTGGTATCCAGCTTAACGTTGCCCCATACGTGGCTGCGCATACCTGAATCTTGAAATTCCTGAGAGAAAGTGATCCCTGAACGTCCTTCACGCAGAGATGCCAGGACTTCCTGCTGGTTGTTACCGATGCTGGAAACGATGCCCAAGCCAGTAATAACTGCACGTTTCATTCAATACCTCTGTAAGTCGCACTATTTTAAGTTTCGAGTCGCACAATAGCGTACACTTGTACGCCGAACAAGTCCGATCAGCCATTTTGTGTATAAATTTGCGCCTCCCGGCACACATCGTTAAGATCGTTCTACGCCTTGAGATTCGAGTAACTTACGTGAAACAAAACGCCATACAACCTGCCAACCTGGAATTCAACGCTGAGGGTACACCTGTTTCCCGAGATTTCGGCGACGTGTACTTTTCCAATGACAACGGTCTGGAAGAGACCCGCTACGTTTTTCTCGGCGGCAACCGCCTCGGTGAACGCTTTCCCGTTCATTCCCAGCCGCTGTTTGTGGTGGCGGAGAGCGGATTCGGCACCGGCCTCAACTTCCTTACGCTGTGGCAGGCGTTCGACGTTTTTCACCGTGACTACCCCGAAGCTACCCTGCAAAGATTACATTTCATCAGTTTCGAAAAATTTCCGCTCACCGCCGCCGATCTGGCCCTCTCCCACCGGCACTGGCCGGAGCTGGCGCCGTGGGCGGAGCAGCTGCAGGCCCAGTGGCCGCTTCCCGTTGCCGGCTGCCACCGGCTGCTGCTTGACGACGGACGCGTGATCCTCGATTTATGGTTCGGCGATATCAACGAGCTGACCCTTGAGCTTGATGACTCCCTCAACCAGCAGGTCGATGCCTGGTTTCTCGACGGGTTTGCGCCGGCAAAAAACCCGGATATGTGGACGCCAGAGCTCTTCGCGGCCATGGCCCGGCTGGCAAAACCGGGCGGAACCCTGGCGACCTTCACCTCCGCAGGCTTCGTGCGTCGCGGCCTGCAGGAAGCCGGCTTCACCATGCATAAGCATAAAGGCTTCGGCCGCAAGCGAGAGATGCTGATCGGCGAGATGAGCCGCGAGCTGAACCTGCCCGCGCACGCGCCGTGGTTTGCCCGCACCGCCAGCGAAAAACGCGAGGTGGCGATTATCGGCGGTGGAATTGCCAGCGCCCTGCTGTCACTCGCGCTGCTGCGCCGCGGCTGGCAGGTGACGCTCTATTGCGCCGACGATGCCCCTGCCAAAGGCGCATCCGGCAACCGTCAGGGAGCGCTGTATCCTTTGCTCAGCCAGCACGACCCGGCCCTGACCCGCTTCTTCCCCGCCGCATTTACCTTCGCGCGCAGGATTTACGACGCGCTGCCGGTCACCTTCGACCACCAGTGGTGCGGCGTGACGCAGCTCGCCTGGGATGAGAAAAGCGGGCAAAAAATCGCCCAGATGCTTGAGCTCAATCTGCCGGCGGAAATTGCCGCCGCCGTCAGCGCCGAGGCGGTGGCACAGACGACCGGCGTCGAGACCGGCTGCGGCGGGATCGCCTATCCCGCAGGAGGCTGGCTCTGCCCGCAGCAGCTGACGGCCGAACTCCTCGCGCTGGCGGCGACCCGAGGGCTACAGACGCGCTATGGCTTTAAGGTGGAGACACTCACCGCCGAGGGCGACGGCTGGCAGCTGAACCAGCGCCAGCAGCATGCCGTGGTGGTACTGGCGAACGGCCATCAGCTGACAACCTTCAGCCAAACCGCGCTGCTGCCGGCCTATCCGGTGGGCGGCCAGGTTAGCCATATCCCGACGACGCCGGGACTTTCTCAGCTGCGCCAGGTGCTGTGCTATGACGGCTACCTGACGCCGCAAAACCCGCGTAACCAGCAGCACTGTATCGGAGCCAGCTATCATCGCGGACAGACGGAAACGGCGTTCAGCGCCGAGGACCAGCGGCAGAACCGTCAGCGCCTGGTAGACTGCTTCCCCGATGCGCAGTGGGCCCAGGAGGTCGATACCAGCGCCAACGAGGCTCGCTGCGGCGTGCGCTGCGCCACCCGCGACCACTTACCGATGGTCGGCAACGTGCCTGACTATGATGCTACGCTTGCCCGGTACGCTCAGCTTGCCGGGCAGAAGGAGGATGCGCCCTCTGCGCCGGTGCACAGCAATCTCTATCTTCTTGGGGCATTGGGATCGCGCGGGTTGTGCTCCGCGCCGTTAACGGCGGAAATTCTGGCGGCACAGATGAGCGGTGAACCGCTGCCAATGGATCGCGAAACGCTGGCGGCGCTCAATCCCAATCGGCTATGGGTGAGGAAACTGCTGAAGGGAAAAGCGGTGAAATAATCCGTTGAGGTAGCCCGGACGGCACTCTCCGGGCTATTCCCCGACCTCGCAACGCGCGGCCAGGGCTATCGAGCAGGCTGTTTAGCGTTTTGCCTGCTGATACAATTTATTCCACATATCCTGAACGAGGATCTGGTCCGGCGGCGAAAGCTCTCCCGCACCGATCGCTTTTTCCAGGCTATGAGTCACCCGGTCACTGATCGCCTGCGGCGAGTGATCGTCTCCGCCTTCCAGCTCGGCTACCGCCAGCGTCAGGTGGCCACGCAGATAGCCGCCGGCAAACAGTTCATCATCGCTGGCGTGGTCTACCATTTCGTCGATTAGCGCCAGAATGCGTGATTCAAACTCCGCGAGCATTGTCTTTCCTCTTCTAGTGTAAAGCGTGGCCTTAGTGCAGGTCTTCCGGCCACGGAAATTGTTCTGCCGTCAGTGGCGGCGTTTGATAATATTTTTGTAATGCCTGAATAAATCGTGCCGGACGTTCCGGGATCCCCTGCTCCAGATAGCTCATGACCTGGGCATGGACCCGCCGCTGGAAGGCAATGCGATCGGGCTCGACGTCCCCTTCCAGGTTGTCGCAGCTGACGTTAAACGGGAAGCCCGCCGCCACGCAAAACAGCCAGTCAAACGCCTGGGGCTTCACTTCGACATCTTCAAACTGACACTGAGTCATCGCATCCCGGCCGTCCGGGCAGTACCAGTAGCCGAAATCAACCTGCTCACGACGCGCTTTCCCGGCAATACACCAGTGCGAAATTTCGTGCAGGCCGCTGGCATAAAAGCCGTGGGCAAAGACGATACGGTTAAAAGGTACGTCGTCATCAGCCGGAAGATAGATCGGTTCGTCATCGCCTTTAATCAGACGGGTATTAAAATCGTCGGCGAAGCAGCCGTCAAAAATAGCGATCAGCTGCTCATAATGGTGTTGCTGTTGCATTAATTCATTCCCAACCACTGCAGGATTTCCACCCCGTGGCTGTCATAAAGAAGTTTCGCACTCATCACTGCGGACACGACCACGATCATCGGTCGAATCAGCGATTGCCCTTTGCTCAATACCAGCCGTGAGCCCGCGCGGGCGCCGATAAACTGCCCCGCCATCATCACGAATCCGGTGGCCCAAATCACTTTGCCGCCAATAATAAACAGCAGCAGCCCGCCAAGGTTGGAGGTCGCGTTGAGCACCTTCGCGTGAGCGGTTGATTTTGCAAGGTTGAACCCCGCCAGGGTCACAAAGGCCAGGGCGTAGAACGAGCCGGCGCCCGGGCCGAAGAAGCCGTCATAGAACCCCACGCAGCCGCCGGCAATAAGCGCGAACGGCAGGCCGTACAAACGACGCTGGCGATCCTCCTCGCCTAGTTTCGGCATCAGCAGGAAATAGAGGCCAATCCCGATAATCAGGATCGGCAAAATCTGCCTGAGGATATCGGACTGCACGTGCTGAACCAGCAGCGCACCGCCGGTAGAGCCGATAAAGGTCATCGCAATATTAAGCTTCTGATCGGCGAGGTTCACCACCTTGCGGCGAATAAAGTAGAGCGACGCCGAGAGCGAGCCGCCGCAGGCCTGCAGCTTGTTGGTCGCCAGCGCCTGCGCCGGAGGAAGCCCCGCAGCCATCAGCGCCGGGACGGTCAACAGCCCGCCGCCGCCGGCCAGAGAATCGATAAATCCGGCGAGAATAGCAACGAAGAAAAGCACTACCAGCACCGTGGGCGAAACCATAAACAGGTCGATAAAACTATCCATTAAAGAACGTGCTCATCCAGTAGCGCCTGGCAGGAAGGCGGCAGCGGAGGCGGCGTCTTCTTCACAGGAGGGGTTGATCCGGGTTTCGGGGGTTCGAACCAGCTTTGCAGCTCAGCGCCGCAGCCATCGCCGGCAGGCGGCGGCGCCTGCTCTTCGCACTCCAGGCTTCCGGCAGGGCAGCGCAGACGAACGTGCATATGCGCACGGTGCTGGAACCACGGGCGAACCTTATGCAGCCAGTCGCGATCGCTTCCGGCATCAAGGCAGAG
This sequence comes from Klebsiella sp. BIGb0132, assembly GCF_024810075.1. Lineage (NCBI taxonomy): Bacteria > Pseudomonadati > Pseudomonadota > Gammaproteobacteria > Enterobacterales > Enterobacteriaceae > Klebsiella > Klebsiella sp. BIGb0132. Next base: position 67,443 of record NZ_JANUDW010000014.1, read on the forward strand.
CTGCTGTTTGATGGCCGGGTTAACGAAGATGCGCGTGACCTCGCTATCTTCCGCCGCCAGCTTGATCAGCTGGCTAATTTGCGGGCTCCAGCGCGCCGGGACAACGCGCTTGCCGTCGCCGGAGACCAAATCCAGCGCCTGTGGCTTCAGCAGCTGCGCCGGGCTCCAGCGCGTCTGCGGCAGCTGGAGGAAAATATCCACGTCAAGGCCGCTCTGATGGCTGGCGTGGCCGCCGTTAAAACGCCCGCCGGCGGGCATGCCCATATCGCCAATCAGCATCGTGCCCATTCCCCGGCTATGCACCTGATTGCTCAGGCGCTGGATAAACCGGACAAGATCGGGGTGACCGAAATAGCGGCGCTGGTCGGTACGCATCACCTGGTAGTTTACCGAGTTCAGCGGCAGCGCCTGGGCTCCCACAATACAGCCGTTAGCAAAAGCGCCGATAGACTGCGCGCTGCCGCCTATCGGCTGAGTGATTTTTTGCCACGGCGTTGCCGCAGAGCAGGCAGAGCTGGCCACGAGCGCCAGCAGAGCGATAATGGTTTTTTTCATCGATTACCAGCGTGGAATTGATGTCGTCACGTCGCCGTTTTGCGCGCGTTGACGCATAAAGTGATCCATTAACACAATCGCCAGCATCGCTTCCGCGATCGGCACCGCGCGGATCCCCACGCACGGATCGTGCCGCCCTTTGGTGATCATCTCGACTTCTTCGCCAAAGCGGTTAATGGTATGCCCCGGCACGGTGATGCTGGAGGTCGGCTTCAGCGCAATATGCGCGACAATCTGCTGACCGCTGCTGATCCCACCGAGCACGCCGCCCGCATGGTTGCTCTGGAAACCGGCTTTGGTTATCTCATCGCGGTTTTCGCTGCCGCGCAGCTTAACCACCTCAAAGCCATCGCCAATCTCAACGCCTTTCACCGCATTGATGCTCATCAGCGCGTGGGCAATGTCGGCATCCAGGCGGTCGAATACCGGCTCACCGAGTCCCGGAGGCACGCCATCGGCTACGACGGTGATTTTTGCGCCAATCGAGTCGCCCTCTTTTTTCAGGCCACGCATCAGCTCATCAAGCGCGTCGATTTTATCCGGATCGGGACAGAAGAACGGGTTCTGTTCAACCTGCTCCCAGTCTTTAATGGCCAGCGGGATATCGCCCATCTGGGTCAGGCAGCCGCGGATGACGATGCCAAACTTCTCCGCGAGGAACTTCTTGGCGATCGCCCCTGCCGCAACGCGCATCGCGGTCTCGCGCGCCGACGAGCGTCCGCCGCCGCGATAATCGCGCAGGCCGTACTTCTGCTCGTAGGTGTAATCCGCGTGGCCGGGACGAAAAACGTCTTTAATCGCACCGTAATCCTGCGAACGCTGGTCGGTATTCTCAATCAGCAGACCAATACTGGTGCCGGTGGTGACGCCTTCGAATACGCCGGACAGGATCTTAACCTGGTCCGGTTCGCGGCGCTGGGTGGTATAGCGCGAGGTGCCGGGACGGCGACGATCCAGATCGTGCTGCAGATCGGCTTCGGTCAGCGGGATGCCTGGCGGTACGCCGTCGACGATGCAGCCCAGCGCCAGGCCGTGCGACTCGCCGAAGGTGGTTACGCGAAAGAGTTGTCCAATTGTATTTCCTGCCATCACGGCTCCGTCATGTTTGCGTGTTGTTTTTGCTTTTTAGTCTTTATAAATACCGAAATGCACTCGGGCGGCGATCAGCTGCGGTTTGGTCAGCATAAACACGCCGTCTCCGCCGTTATCGAACTCAAGCCAGGTGAACGGGACATCCGGGTACTGTTCAATCAGATGTACCATGCTGTTACCGACTTCACAAATCAGAATACCGTCATCGTTGAGGTAATCCGGGGCGCAGGCGAGAATGCGGCGGGTTAACTTCAGACCGTCGCTGCCTGAGGCCAGCCCAAGCACCGGCTCATGGCGATATTCACCCGGCAGATCGGACATATCTTCTTCGTCGACGTACGGCGGGTTGGTGACGATCAGGTCATACTGCACCTTCGGCAGGTCGCGGAACAGATCGGAGCGAATCGGCGTAACCTGATGGATCAGCCCGTGCTCTTCCACGTTTTGTTCGGCGACGGCCAGCGCGTCAGGGGAGATATCCACCGCGTCGACTTCCGCTTGCGGGAAGGCATAGGCGCAGGCGATGGCGATACAGCCGCTGCCGGTGCACATATCGAGGATGTGCTGCGGCTGATGGTCGATCAGTCCGGCAAACTGGTTTTCGATAAGCTCGCCAATCGGCGAGCGCGGCACCAGCACGCGTTCATCGACGTAAAACTCATGGCCGCAGAACCAGGCTTTGTTGGTCAGATAGGCGACCGGAATGCGCTCGTTGACGCGGCGAATCACGCGCTCAACGATGCGGTGCTTTTCACTGGAGGTCAGGCGCGCAATGCGCATGTCTTCCGGGATGTCCAGCGGCAGGTACAGCGAAGGCAGCACCAGCTGCACCGCTTCGTCCCACGGGTTGTCGGTGCCGTGACCGTACCAGATATTCGCCGCGCTGAAGCGGCTTACCGCCCAGCGCAGCATGTCCTGAATGGTCTGCAGCTCATTGACTGCTTCATCAACAAAAATTTTATCCACGCCATCCTCCAGGACACGCTCTACTGTAAATTCGGCGGCTAGTTTGCCACGAAGACGGCGATAAATCAGCATTCTTACGTCAGGCAGAGGGGGAAAAGTACGTTTTGCTTGCCTGGATCTACTCCGGGTCGGGTAAACTAGCGCAAAGAAAAGATGAGAGTGGGCAATGAAAAAGAAAACATCGCTTAGCGTGGAGGATCAGACGCTGTTCCGTCAGCTCATGACCGGTACGCGTAAGATTAAGCAGGACACTATCGTTCACCGCCCGCTGCGCAAGAAAATAACCGAAGTGCCGCCGAAGCGGCTGCTTCAGGAGCAGGCCGACAACAGCCACTACTTTTCGGATGAGTTTCAGCCGCTGCTGAATACCGAGGGATCGGTAAAATACGTCCGTGCGGACGTGAGCCACTTTGAGTTGAAAAAGCTGCGCCGCGGAGACTATTCGCCCGAGCTGTTTCTTGACCTGCACGGTTTAACCCAGCAGCAGGCAAAGCAGGAGCTGGGCGCGCTGATTGCCGCATGCCGCCGGGAACACGTATTCTGCGCCTGCGTGATGCACGGCCACGGAAAGCATATTCTGAAGCAGCAAACGCCATTATGGCTGGCACAGCATCCGCATATTATGGCCTTCCATCAGGCGCCAAAAGAGTACGGCGGAGACGCCGCACTGCTGGTGCTGATTGAGATTGAAGAGTGGCAACCGCCGGAGCTTCCGTAATACGTCGGCTCCGGGGGGAGATTAGATAGCTTTCGCCATCTTCAGGTTGCAGGGGCTCATCTGCCAGTTGAATTCGCCCTTGCCGTTGGCATCGAGCGTCACGCAGGCAATGGCCGAGGTCGTGAACATCGGGGGAGTCTCTCCCGGGCAGAGCTCTGAGACGAGGTACCCCACTAACGGCAGGTGAGAAACGACCAGCGCCGTTGCCACCCCTTCATTCGCCAGCGCCTGAAGATAGGCGTTGACCAGGCCAACGTCGCCGCACGGCGTCAGCTCCGGCATGACGTCGACGTTCTTCGGCAGGTTCATGCACTCTCTTACGATATCCAGCGTCTGTTCTGCACGCAGATAAGGACTCACAAGAACCCGCTCAATATCCACTTTCTGACCTTTCAGCCAGGTTGCCATCTGACGAGACTCATCACAACCGCATGCGGTTAATGGACGAACCGAGTCACTGGCTGCATCGAGGGCAGCGTCGCCGTGACGCATGATAAAAACTTGCATATTGCACCGCTTTTGTTAACCAGAAGCACCGTAGTCTTGCCCGCGAAGGTAATACGCAGTCGACTCAGTGGCCGGGCATTGTGCCTGATCCATCCAACGAATGAAACGCTGTTTTTTACCTCAGTGGCGTAAGTATAGTCAATGATTGTTGACAAAACAGCCAATCGACAGCGTCATTCATCGTCGGATTTATCTTCTTTGACCAGAACTTAGGTCGTCCGTTCGCCAGCGGGCCAAAATGTCGCCCCCTGCTCGGCCATGCGCAATAAATTTTCACATGGCGTAAAACGCGGGCCGTACTGAGCGGCCAGACGCTGCAAAATTGCAACCACTTCACCCGCCCCGGATGTATCCATATAGCGGAACGGGCCGCCAAGAAACGGCGGGAAGCCAATACCAAACACGGCGCCGATATCGCCATCGCGGGCGCTGCGAATAACCTGCTCATCGAAGCAGCGCGCCGCTTCATTGAGCATCATCATCACACAGCGTTCCGCCACCTGCTGCGCTGACAATCGCGCCTGCGGAGCAGAAATCCCCAGTAGCGAATAAATTGCCGCATCGGGTCGTTTTTTGCTTGTACGCCCTTTTTTCTCATAAAGATAGAAACCGCGGCTATTTTTTCTGCCTTTGCGATCGTCATTCAAGATCGCATTAATGATATTTGCAGGCGGACTAAAACGTTCTCCCCACGCCGATTCCAGAACGGGAATAATTTTGGTGCCGGTGTCGATACCCACTTCATCGAGCAGTTGGATAGGCCCTACCGGAAAGCCGAATTTAAGCAGTGCGTTATCGATATGCTCAACGGGTTCACCTTCCATCAGTAAACGCATCGCCTCGTTAATGTAGGGAGCGAGAATGCGATTAACGTAGAAGCCGGCTTTATCCGCCACCACGATCGGCGTTTTGCCCTGCATTTTTGCCAGCCGGACCACCGTGGCGACGGCCTGCGGGTCCGTATGCTGGTGCGGGATAACCTCCACCAGCGGCATTTTTTCAACCGGGCTGAAATAGTGCAGGCCAATCACCCGCTGAGGCCTGCTGGCCTGCGCCGCGATCCCGGCGATCGGCAGCGACGACGTATTGGAGGCAAAGATCGTCTCCGGGCCGCAATGTTGTTCTATTTCGGCGACCATGCGCTGTTTAAGCGCTAAGTCCTCGAATACGGCTTCGATCACCACGTCGCGGTGGGCAAACCCTTGATAATCAGTGGTCCCGGAGATAAGGGCCAGCTGGCGGTCGCGCTCACTGGCGCGCATATAGCGGCGGCGCACCTGCTTGTCCAGCAGCGCCCAGCTGTACTTCAACGCATGGTTAATCCCGCTGGCCTGAATATCCTTGATTCGCACCGGCAATCCGCCTTTGCTGGCGGTAACGTAAGCTATCCCTCCGCCCATCAGGCCGCCGCCGAGAACGGCGACGCTGTTTAAAGGCCCGGCTTCAGCCTCGGCGCCGCGATCTTTTTTCAGCTCGGTGCTGGCAAAGAAAATAGCGCGCAGCGCCTGCGATTGCGGCGTCATCGCCAGCTCGCCGAAGGCTCTCGCCTCCTCGGCGTAGCCGCTGCTGCAGCCATGAGCCAGCCCGTTCTCAATAACCTGCAGAATTTTTTTCGCGGCGGGATAGTTGCCCTGGGTCTTCTGCTGCGTCTTTTTCGCCACCAGGCGAAACAGCAGATTACGCCCTAGCGGGCCGGCAAGAACGCGCTCGCGCATTGGCATGTTACGGCTTGCCGGACGCCCTTTCAGCGCCAGCTCCACCGCCGTTTGCAGTAAAATAGCCTGCGGTACCACATCGTCCACCAGCCCGGCCTTAAGCGCCTGTCTGGCGCGCAGCTGTTTGCCGGTGAGAATCATCTCCAGCGCGCTGCTGACGCCAATCAACCGCGGCAGCCGCTGCGTGCCGCCGGAACCCGGCAGTAAGCCCAGCTGCACCTCAGGCAGACCAAGGCGGGTTTTATCATCATCGCTACAGACTCGCCCGTGGCAGGCCAGCGCCAGCTCAAGGCCTCCGCCAAGGCAGGCACCGTGGATAGCGGCGATCGCCGGAATAGTCAGCCCGTGGAGCTCTGCCATGATCTGCTGCCCCTGACGAGCCAGCGCCTCCGCCTCTTCCGCGCTGGTACAGCGGGCAATCATATTGATATCCGCCCCGGCGATGAAGTTGTCCGGTTTAGCAGAAATGATCACCACGCCGCGCAGGGATTTGTTATCACGGATCTGGCGGATAATAGCCCGCACCTGGCTGCCAAACTCGGCCTTCAGGGTGTTCATTTTTTCGCCGGGCGTATCGATGGTGATAACCGCCACGTTGTCCGGACGAATATCAAGAGTAAACGCTGATGCAGGAGTCATTACTCCACCTCCAGAATCATGGCTGCGCCTAAACCGCCCGCCGCACAGGCGGTGACCAGACCAAACCCGCCCCCTCTGCGCCGCAGTTCGTGCAGCGTTTGCGTGATCATCCTCGCGCCGGTCGCGGCAAAAGGATGGCCGTAGGCAATAGAGCCGCCGAGGACGTTAAATTTGCTGTCATCCACTTCGCCAGTGGCCTGCGAGCGGCCCAGCACTTCGCGGGCAAAACGATCGCTTGCCAGACACTTCAGGTTGGCCAGCGTTTGCGCGGCAAACGCCTCATGCATATCGATAAGGGTTAAATCGGCGAGGGTTAGCCCCGCCCTTTCCAGCGCCAGAGGCGTTGACCACGCCGGCCCCAGCAGCATGTCCTGCTGAACGCCGATGGCGGTGAAGGCGTAGCTGCGCAGATAGCCCAGCGGGGTTAATCCCAGCTCTTTCGCCCGGGATTCCGTCATCATTATCACCGCCGCGGCGCCGTCGGTTAACGGCGTACTGTTGGCCGCGGTGACCGTGCCGTGCTTGCGATCGAAGGCCGGACGTAACTTTTGGTAATCAGCGAGGGTAGAATTCTTACGAATATTGTTATCGCTTTCTACAGGCTCGCGGAACGGCGGCGCGTAGGCGGTCATCACTTCTGCTGAAAGCTTTCCCTCCTCCCAGGCTTTGGCCGCCAGCTGGTGTGAGCGAAGCGCCAGCGTATCCTGCTGTTCACGGCTGATGCCCCAGCTTTTTGCCATCTGCTCGGCGGTATCGCCCATCCGCAGCCCGGTCGAGTATTCGGCGACGGCGGGCGGTACCGGTAAAAGATCGCGCAGGCGCAGGCGGGAAAAGAGCTTCAGCCGCTGGCCGAGGGTGCGCGCCTTATTGGCATCCACCAGCGTGCGGGCCAGCTTTTTGCTTACGCCGATAGGCAGTACCGATGAGGAGTCGGCGCCGCCGGCAATGCCCGCGCGGATCGTCCCGGCCATCAGGCTTTCGGCGACGTTGGCGACGGCCTGGAAGCTGGTCGCACAGGCGCGGCTGACGCTGTAGGCATCGGTGTGCACGCTCATGCCGGTGCCAAGCACGATCTCGCGCGCAATATTCGGCGCTTCCGGCATCTGTACCACCTGGCCAAAGACCAGCTGTTCAATAATCTGCGGGGGAATATCGCTGCGAGCCAGCATTTCACTGATGACCATTTTTCCCAAATCAATCGCGGGAACGCCGTGAAATACCGTTGCCTGACGGGCAAACGGCGTACGTAAACCGCTGACGATGGCAATGCGATCGCCCTGACGGGTGACAAGCGGTAGTGCCTGACTCATAACTCTCCCCTGTTAACCGATAAAACCAAGTGGTCTGACCTGATAACAGTTTTAACTAATTTTTTACATTAAGCCAATCGGAGAAGCAAAAAAGTGGGAGCCAAAACACATTGAAAGGAGAAGATAACGCCCCCCGCAGAAAGGGGGCGTCAGAACCGAATTAACGCAGGCCAAGCTGGAAAATCAGGGTTTCCGCTTCGCAGCAGAATACAAAATCGATATCCAGCTGCACGCCGCCTTCAACCTCGGTAAAGGTCGGGATAATTTTGCACGGATCGGATTCCACGCCGCGAGCTCTTTCGCTCAACGCCGCCAGGGTTTCGTCGGCTTCAGCGCGGTTGGCAAACACGCGGCTATAGGAAGCGGTGCAATCGGTGTTGTCCATAATGGTGCCAACATCCATACAGCAGCAAACCGGGGTTTCATCTGCACTAACTTTACTCATCGTAGATTTCCTCTGTATATGCACACAAGGGTGCCAGACAATTAATAGGCTTATTTTACGCCCGGGCGAGGAGTGCCTCCAGTCGTTAATGATGACAACGGCGCTAAGTGACCGAAATCACACTTAAAAATGATCCAAAACAAGAATTACCCGAATCAGCCCCCCTGGGTGAAGGCAAATTTGCCGGCTGGATCGCTTTTTTCGTATCACAATTGAAAAATCTCATAAACAAACTTGCAACATCTCATCTGGTCAGACCTATACTCAGCGCACTGGTCTGATTTCTCTGTCGTAAAGCAGACCCTACACTTCGCGCTTCTGTTACGGCATGTAACATAGTTTAAATAAAAATAACTCAATGAGGTTATGGGCATGAGCCAGAAAACCCGCTTTACCCAATCTGCCCTCGCAGTGGCTGTAGCACTTGTTTCCACACAGGCCTGGTCAGCAGGCTTTCAGTTAAACGAATTCTCTTCATCAGGCCTTGGTCGCGCCTACTCCGGTGAAGGCGCAATTGCTGACGATGCGGGCAATGCCAGCCGTAACCCAGCATTGATTATGATGTTCGATCGTCCAACCATGTCTATGGGCGCGGTATTTGTCGATCCTGATGTCAACATGTCGGGCAACTCGCCAACGGGCAAAAGCCTGAACGCCAAAAATATTGCGCCAACCGCATGGGTACCTAACTTCCACTTCGTGTCGCCGATTAACGATCAGTTTGGCTGGGGGGCATCGATTACCTCTAACTACGGTCTGGCTACCGAGTACGCCGACGATTATGCCGCCGGCAGCATGGGGGGAAAAACCGATTTAACCACCGCCAACTTCAACCTAAGCGGCGCCTATCGCCTGGACAGCCACTGGAGCTTTGGCTTAGGGTTTGACGCGGTGTATGCGAAAGCCAAGATCGAGCGCTACGCGGGCGATCTGGGGCAGATCGTTGCCGGTTCAGGCGCCCTGCCGCCGCAGCTGGCGGGCCCGGTATCGCAAATCCCTGCGGATACGCAGATTGCGCACCTGAACGGTAACGCCTGGGGCTTCGGCTGGAACGCCGGTATTCTTTATGAACTTGATAAGAATAACCGCTATGGCTTCACCTACCGTTCTGAAGTGAAAATCGACTTTGACGGTAACTACAAGAGCAGCCTGCCGTCAGCGTATAACCAAATCCTCGGCAATTTCGGCCTTCCGGCCGGGACCAACGGTCAGACGACCGATGGTTCTCTGACCCTGAACCTGCCTGAAATGTGGGAGCTGTCCGGCTACAACCGCGTCGCACCGCAGTGGGCGGTTCACTATAGCCTGACCTACACCAGTTGGAGCCAGTTCCAGGAGCTGAAAGCGACCGGCAGCAACGGCGAGACGCTGTTCTATAAAGATGAGAGCTTTAAGGATGCCTACCGCATCGCGCTGGGTACCACCTATTACTACGACGATAACTGGACCTTCCGTAGCGGTATCGCCTTTGATGATAGCCCGGTTCCAGCCTCTAACCGCTCCATCTCCATTCCGGATCAGGACCGTCTGTGGCTGAGCGCCGGTACCACCTACGCCTTCAATAAAGATGCATCCGTAGACGTTGGCGTCTCCTACATGCACGGCCAGCACGTAGAGATCAAAGAAGGTCCTTACACCTTCCGTTCTGAAGGTAAGGCCTGGCTGTACGGCGCAAACTTCAACTACCGCTTCTGATAAGCTGACGGCATAAAAAAAGGGTGAACGCGATGTTCACCCTTTTTATTTATATCAACAGATTACTGCGAGTCGATATCTTTCAGATCGCCCTCAATCGCCTGGGCGTTCGGGTTATCTGCCGGCGTGAGCTTGCCGCCGTTAGCGATAAAGTCATGGCGCTGGAAGTAGGCTTCACGCACCAGGATATACGGATCTGAGGACTGGCGCAGCAGGCCGTCGGAATCCAGCAACTGGGCTCGGGTCTCTACCCCTTCAACCGCCCACTTACCGATAGACATCGGCCAGGTCAGCCAGGAGAGCACCGGATAGAGCCCATCGGCCATATCACCGCCTTCATCACGCAGCGTAAAGCTTCCGTAGAACGGCAGCTGCACGTACGGGCCATAGCCAACGCCGTAGTGACCCAGAGTGCTACCAAAGCGATGCGGCTCGACGCGCTGCAGCTGCGGATTAGCCATCCCGGCGACGTCAATCAGGCCGCCCATCCCGAGAATAGTGTTAAGGAAGAAGCGGGTAAAGTGCACCATACCTTTATAGGGATCGCCCTGCAGGAAGTAGTTGGCCATCACCGCCGGTTCTTCAAGGTTGCTGGTAAAGTTACTCAGCCCATTACGCGCAGGCTGCGGGACATAGTCACGCCATGCCACGGCTACCGGACGCAGAACGTACGGGTCCACCACGTTAAAGTTGAAGTTGAACATCGTACGGTTAAACCCTTCAAGCGGGTCTGAACGCCCCTGTGGCGAATCGCCAGGGGTGGAACTGGCACATCCCACCAGCAGTGTGGCGCCGAGCGCAAGCGCCGACAGGCGATAATTCATAGGTGTGTCTCCCTGTTAATTTTGGCTATCGCTGTGGGTCATCCGGGGACTGCAGCCTCCATGAAGATATCGCCCGAAGCAAGGTGCACTCTGGTGCCTGCTTTCAGCATAGCCCTCTTTGGTATAAGTATTGCGTCCTGATTCTATACATATTTTGCAATATCCGTATTGCTATTCTTGTCATTGCCTAAAAAATAGGAGGTTCACCAGCACAGTACGCGAAAAATATCTCTACGCTTATGATACTGAAAAATCATTGAGGGAAACGGCATGACTCCACGCCCAGAATCGCCCGATCGCCACAGCGGTAAAGAAGAGATAGAAGTTGAGAGCGACGAGAAACAGCAGGGCGAGGAAATAGAGGTGGATGAGGATCGTCTGCCCTCTCGCGCCATGGCCACGCATGAAGAGATCCGCCAGGAGGGTCAGAAGGAGCTTGAGCGCGACGGCATGGCTCTGCTTTGGTCAGCGGTCGCTGCGGGCCTGTCGATGGGCGCCTCGCTGGTAGCAAAAGGCATTTTTCACGTGCATCTTACCGACGTAGCGGGCGGGTATTTGCTGGAAAACCTCGGCTACACCTTCGGTTTTATCATCGTTATCATGGCCCGCCAGCAGCTGTTTACTGAGAATACCGTGACCGCCGTGCTGCCGATCATGCATAAACCCACCCTCGGTAATATCGGCCTGTTATTACGTCTGTGGGGCATCGTGCTGGCGGGCAACCTCATCGGCACGGCCATCGCCGCGTGGGCCTTTGATGTTATGCCAATATTTGACCCTGCCACCCGCGACGCCTTTGAGAAAATCAGCCTGAAGGTCATGCAGAACACGCCGGGCGAAATGTTTGCCAACGCGATTATTTCCGGCTGGCTGGTAGCAACGATGGTGTGGATGTTCCCCGCCGCCGGTGCGGCAAAGATCGTGGTCATAATTATGATGACCTGGCTTATTGCACTCGCCGATACCACCCATATTGTGGTCGGCAGCGTCGAGATATTTTATCTGGTCTTCAACGGCTCGCTGCCGTGGCAGGAGTTTATCTGGCCGTTCGCCCTGCCGACGCTGGCCGGCAATATTTGCGGCGGGACGTTTATTTTCGCCCTGCTCAGCCATGCCCAGATCCGTAACGACATCAGTAATGAGAAAAAAGAGCGGGCTAAAGCTAAAAAAACGCGCTAAGTGGCGATAGATTGAGCAGTCAGCCGATAGCTGCTTAACCTGTAAGGAAAAAAACGCTATAATCCCGCCGCTTCGTCCCCTTAGTTAAATGGATATAACGAGCCCCTCCTAAGGGCTAGTTGCAGGTTCGATTCCTGCAGGGGACACCATATCGACATCCAGCCACATATCCCCTAGTCTACAAAACCCCATCAAACCATGATTATTAAAGGGTTTTCGTTATCCTGACGTCCAGTTACATCTATTGAAATCCAGTGCATGTATGGGGCATAATCCGGGGCACTTCCGGTTCGATGTAAAATATGCCCCCAAAATGAACAGAAACATCTGTAAGCATCCCGGTAATCCGGACCATTCACTTTTAGAGATCTTCCGGCATACTGATTATGTCCCCGGAGGAGATCGCCATGCGCAAAGCACGATTCACCGAACACCAGATCATCGCCGTTCTGAAATCCGTCGAAGCCGGACGCACCGTTAAGGATGTCTGCCGCGAGGCCGGGATCTCTGAGGCATCGTACTACAACTGGAAAGCGAAGTTCGGCGGCATGGAAGCCTCTGATATCAAAAAGATGAAGGACCTTGAGGATGAAAACCGCCGGCTTAAACAGATGTTTGCGGACCTGAGTCTCGAGTGCCGCGCCCTGAAAGACGTTATTGAAAAAAAGCTTTAAAACCAGCGATAAAACGTGAGCTGGTCAGCTATCTGACCGCGCAGTTTGCCATGAGCTTACGTCAGGCATGCAGGACATTGTCGCTGAGCAGGACGGTATTTCGTTATGAGCCGGATACGCGACGTGATGAGCCGGTCATTATGGCACTGACTGTGGCGGCTGAACGCTATCCGCGATACGGATTTAAAAAGCTTTTTCAGGTGCTGCGCAGGCAGGGCAATACCTGGAACCATAAAAGAGTTCACCGTATTTACTGCCTGCTGAAACTGAATTTTCGCCGTAAGGGAAAACAGCGCCTGCCGGTACGTAATCCGGCTCCGCTGGCGACGCCAGAGGCGATGAACCAGAGCTGGTCCATCGATTTTATGCACGATGCACTGGTGTGCGGCAGACGCTTCCGAACCTTCAACGTGGTGGATGATTTTAACCGCGAAGCACTGGCGATCGAAATTGACCTGAATATCCCCGCGCAGCGGGTCGTGAGAGTGCTGGAGAGGATCGTGGCGAACCGCGGATATCCGCTGAAAATGCGGATGGATAACGGTCCGGAGCTGATCTCGCTGACGCTGGCACAATGGGCAGAAGAGCATGGTGTGATGCTGGAATTTATCAGGCCCGGCAAGCCCACGCAGAATGCCTTTATCGAACGGTTCAACCGGACGTACCGGACAGAAATACTGGATTTTTATCTGTTCAGGACGCTGAATGAAGCACGGGAAATCACAGAGCGCTGGCTGGCTGAATATAACAGCGAGCGCCCTCATGAATCCCTGAATGACCTGACGCCGGAGGAGTACCGGCTGATGGCTGAAAAAACGGAAATCTCAAAAAGTGTGTGGAACTAAAACGGGTATGCTTACAGATCGTCTTTGTCGTAAAACTTCTGATTTGCTGGCAACCGTTGAGGAACTAACGAAACGTGGCGTAATCGTCCAGTTTCACAAAGAGGGTTTCAAAACAGGCAAAGAAAGTGCGTTTGGTAACTTTATGTTAACTGTACTTGCCGGGGTCGCCCAGATGGAACGTGAGTTTATGCTTGAACGTCAACGAGAAGGCTACGAAGCAGCTAAGCAAGCTGGACGTATTACAGGGAGAGGAAAAAGCGTTACAATCGATCGCAGAGCAGTTAAAAGCAATTTAGCATCTGGAATGTCTATTCGTAAAACAGCGGAGAAGCATGGAATTAGTACTCAGACAGTTTTGAAAATAAAAAATGAATAATCATTTTTAGTTAAGTAAAAAAAACCACTCTACATTATATCAACTATAATTAACCATAGCTGATATAATATAACCTCTTAAAAATCATGATTCATACCACGAAAATGAAACTATAATTCTATGAATTCAATATGATCTCCCTCATAAACAATACCTATATTTATTTTTAACTTAGGATTATTTTCATTATTAATAATTTTCAATGAATCTATAAGTTTAAATATTTCACTTTCATCAGCATCAGCTCTTATCGTCAAAACCACTATGCCTTTCGCTATATTATTTTGCTCAATGAAATCCTCGACACTCCTCACTCCCCGCTTTAAAATATGATTCACACGAGCAATTGAAGAGTACGATTGTAATGATTTAATCTCGACTGCAATAATTTCATCAGAGTTCCTAATTATAAAATCCACAAGCGCCCTTCCATTTTTTAATTCAGGCTGTTCAACTTTGAATCCATTTTCCATGTAAAACTCAGCCACTAACTTCTCTGATAAAAATGAGAATGCATACGGATCTTTCGATTGATAACCAGATATTATTTGATTGCGATCCTCGTCATCTAGATTTATTTCACCTAACTTATTCATTGCAACAATAAGAACTTCTTTTACTTTTAAAGCCAACCCTTTAATTCTATTATAATCTTCCAAAGTTAAAAATCTATTGTGAGCTACTTTATTCCTTAGTTTATATAATAGCTTCCATTGTGCTTCAAGACTTTTCGCTTCTTCACCCAAAAGTTCTGAGAAGTATTTCTCCCAGTTAGACCTAGGTACATATTTTAATATTTTATCTTTATCTATATCATCGAATTTAGTTTTGATAATGATTTTATCTAGTTCTTCTAACGTTATATCTCTTTTTTTCTGGAAAAGAACTTCAGATAAATTTATAAAGTCAAGTTTGTATAGATCATTAAGATATACATCATCTTCATCAAACCTCTCAATTTTTTTGACCAAATCAGGATGAATTGTTTCCTTAGACCACTCCATACCTACATTAATCAACATGAATTTACTAATTAACTTCCTCATTACATTTTCAACATCATTTATTAATGGGTATGCCTTATAAGCATAATGCCTACCAACATCATCCCAAAGAACATTGACTATTGTTGTTTCTGTATTGATTCTCTTAGTAAGTTCTTTTATTTTATTCCCCAACTCATAGAATGCATCAATCAACTCATCGTTTTTATTTTCTAAAGCAATAATAAAATACCTTTCTTTATTTGATGGTATGTTGTTCGTTTCAACATCAAAATTAACTGTAATTAATGGCTTAGCCCTTGCTGTTTTTTTGTATGTGAGCTTTTTCCCAGTTATTGATATAAGAGAATCTAATTTAAGAAAATCAACAAAAGCTTTTTTTGTATTACAAAAAGAATCATCATTCTTTATAAGAATTAGAAGTTCAATTTTCACATAAAATCCTATTATTTAGATCTAGTCGTATCATTGTAATACCTATTTAAAGGAATAAAAGCATATTGTTTCAATTGAAAGAAAAAAATGGGGGCACACGCGGGGGCATATAAAAAATAAAACCACAAAAATTATTTAAAATCATTAACTTAAATATTAATTTGATTCCTGCATGGACACCATTTCGGCCTCTCCTGATACCTATCGAATTCGATAAAATCCCCTGATGGCCGGCAAAAAACGCTTAATCCCGGGTGTAACGTCTACCTGATTCAACTTGAATCAGCAAACATTTGGCAGACCGATCCTGTTCAACCTCCGGCAAGCCCCCAAAACTTTCTGCTCGGCCACACGGGCCATCGGCGGGCGCAGCAGCCATTTGTCTTTTATGGCGTCGGTACTCGGGCGTGTCTGCAGCCAGTGGAGCGTGGCATCCAGATCTTCGCTGTCGGCTTTCTTCAGCACTTCCGGCTCAAGCCCCTGGATATCGTTGTCAGCCATGCTGGTGGCACTGACCGGCTCATCGCGCCAGCCGGACATATCATCGAGTACTTTTTCATTAATCCAGTTCAGCGTGATCTCATCAGCAAATGGCGCACTGTCGTGTCGTTAAACGCCAGCGTTTCAAGTCCGGTAAGGCGGCGCAGCAGCCCTTTCAGGTCGGCGGTAATGATGTCGGCCAGTACATCCTGCCCCAATTTCACCAGTGCCTGGTGGGTGCTATCCAGCCAGAGGTGATTGGCGCCACGCGAGAAAGTGCTGTCTGCCTGCTCCAGAATATTCAGCCAGCTCTGATGCAGGTACAGGCGTTTGAGCATGGCCCGCTGGTCAGCCCGGGGCGGTTCGATGCGCGTTTCCCTTCTGCATCCGATGCCTGCATAGCACTAAGCGTGTCGTGACGCAGGCTTTTCATCAGTCGGTGGGCGGCAAGCCAACCATCCGGTTGTTCATGCAGATATCCCGTCAGGGTGCGGGCCTGAGCCAGTAAATCCTGACCGGAGGTAATGCGGCTCAGAACCGGCGCATCTGACTCGGTTGCATGCGTGGAGGTCTGTGACTGAGCCTTATTACCTGCGTTATGCGGTACCACGGCATCCACACCACCGGCCTTGATCCGGTGAGATTCCAGCGTGCTATACAGGGCATTCAGCTCTGGCCGAGATGCTTACGACTCTGACTCCAGAGTGTCGCGGATAAGCAACAGCGCACCTGCTGTGCGCAGTGCATCGTCGCGTACCACTTCCGGCCAGAGTGACAGGCTGTCCAGAACGCGGGAGCCTGCGAGCCACACCATCGCCGGTTTACGGCTACGTTCACGTTGAGGATGAAGCTGCGTTCCATAACGCTGTATCAATCCCACCAGCAGTTCAAGCCCTTCGGCAAAGCCGGTTTCCCCGTTTTGGTGAAGACGCGCCCAGCAGTAATAGGTGGCAATCCGGATATCTTTGCAGTGGTGGTCAGCAGTTTTTCGGCAAGCGTGCAAATCAACCCGGTATCGATACCGGAAAGTTTATTGACCTCCTCCCGGATACGCCGAAAATCATCGTCATAGCCGGGGTATTCTCCGGTCTGACTGACGTCACTTACCGGAGCAAGCCAGGCTGCCAGTTATCCGTGCGTGTCTGCGCCTGTTCGCAGCTGCGTGTCGTCAGACTAACAGGCGGCGACCAGATTCTGCAGAGTGCTCATTATTCGACTCCATCAATGTCACTGTTTTCGGTGTTGGCCATCAGCGCCTGCGCAGTGGCCGCGCTGTCGACACTGAATATCTGCTCCGGCAGGCTGAAGTTGCGTAACGCCAGAAGCGCCAGCGGACCATTACCCAGTTGAGAGCGCAGTACCCACTGCAGGGTGCG
>NZ_JANUDW010000015.1:0-84271 GCF_024810075.1 Klebsiella sp. BIGb0132
GCGGCCTGTAAGCCGTTGTTCCGTGTCAGTGGAGGCGCATTATAGGGAGTTCTCCGACGTTGACAAGCCCTGTTTGCAAAAAACTTTTCAACCGCTCAGTTTGCCATCATCACGGTGATTTTATCCGCTATTTGCTGCTCATTTGTGCGATCTCTCGCGCAAAATTAGCGACCTGCTGCCAATCGGTATAGACCACTTCTTTACTGGTATCCGTTTCACCGCCGGTCATCTTCATAATCAGGCGGATCATTATGCGGTCGTACCAGCTATAGCGCGGATAGCGCAGCGCCCCGGCAAACACCGCGCTACGCTGCGGCTGCCACGGTGAACCGAGCAGAAACTTGCGCGTATAGCTATTGGTTTGCGGAGTACGCTTCTCTGGTTTACGCGCCACGAGGTTAACCGAAAAAAACGCACCGGGCAGCGCGTTCAGCGACTGCAGGTGCTTCTTCACGAAGCGGTCAACCGCAGGATGGAAGTGGCCATAGCGAATAGATGCCCCAATCACCACGCGATCGTAGTCGTGCCATGCAACCGCATCGGCGCGGTTAAGGTTGAGGGTGTCCGCATCGACGCCCAGCTCTTTCAGCTCGGATGCCAGAAAGGAGGCAATTTCACGAGTCTGCCCGTCACGGGTGGAAAATAGAATCAACGTTTTCACAAATACTCCAGCTATTCACGCCAGAAAGTGGGAGTAAACAGCACCAACAGGGTGAATACTTCCAGACGACCAAACAGCATATTAGCAATCAGGATCCATTTTGCGACCGGATTCATCGTCGCAAAGTTATCCGCCACGACGCCCAGGCCCGGCCCCAGGTTATTTAAGGTTGCGACGACCGAAGCAAATGCGGAGAAGTCATCGACGCCGGTAGCAATAATCGCCAGCATACTAATGATAAACACCAGCGCATAGGCGGAGAAGAATCCCCATACTGCTTCGAGGATGCGTTCCGGCAGCGCGCGGTTGCCCAGCTTGATGCTGTACACCGCATTTGGGTGTACCAGGCGTTTCAGCTCGCGGTTCCCCTGCTTAAAGAGCAGCAGGATACGAATAACCTTCAGACCACCGCCCGTCGAACCGGCACAGCCGCCGATAAATGCCGAGCACAGCAGCAGCACCGGAAGGAACAGCGGCCAGCGCGCAATGCTATCGGTGGTGAAGCCTGCCGTCGTGGCCATTGAGACAACCTGGAAGAACGCCTGGTTCAAGGTGGTTAACGCGGAGCTATAGACATCATGCAGCCACAGCACCAGCGTACAAATCACCACCAGCGTCAGCTGTACGCCAATAAACATGCGGAATTCGGGATCACGCCAGTACACCTTCAGGCTTCGTCCGCTGAGTAATGAAAAGTGCAGGCCGTAGTTACAGCCGGAGATCAGCAGGAAGACCGCGATAATCGAGTTAATCGTCGGACTGTCAAAGTAGCCGACGCTGGCGTCATGCGTGGAGAAGCCGCCAATAGCGATGGTCGAAAAGCTGTGACCGATGGCGTCAAACGCCGGCATCCCGGCAAACCACAGCGCCAGCGCGCAGGCGACGGTCAGCAGAACGTAGATGAGCCACAGCGTTTTTGCCGTTTCGGCAATTCGCGGGCGCATTTTGTTATCCTTCAGCGGCCCGGGCATCTCCGCCCGGTACAGCTGCATCCCACCGACGCCGAGTATCGGCAGGATCGCGACCGCCAGCACAATGATCCCCATCCCGCCAAACCACTGCAGCATCTGGCGATAGAAAAGGATGGCATGAGGCAGCGAGTCGAGGCCAACCAGCGTGGTTGCGCCCGTGGTGGTGAGGCCAGAGAAGGATTCAAAAAATGCATCGGTTACCGTCAGGTTTGGCTGCTCGGCGAAGATAAACGGTAGCGCACCGACGCTGCCCAGCACGGTCCAGAAGAGGACGACGATCAGGAAGCCCTCGCGGGATTTCAGCTCACCCTTTTCACGGCGGTTCGGCCACCATAGTAGAGAGCCAATAGCTAAAGCGGCGAAAAAGGTCTGGGTAAACGCCCGCCCGGCACCATCACGGTATATCAGGGCCACTAATCCCGGGAGGATCATGGTCCCCGAAAATAAAATGACCAGCAGTCCAACGATTCGGGTAATCGCGCGAAAATGCATCTCTGGCGCTTCCTTTGATATGCAAAAAATCAGGTGGGGATTATTCGTCAATCTTCAGTAATTGCAACGAGCCACGGCTAAAATCAGCCAGTTTTGCTGAAAATGACGCCACTTCAGCTTGAGGAAGCGCAACACGCAGCTGGACGAACGCCTGATATTCGCTTTCGACAATGTGCCCTGCGAACTGGGCCAACAGCGCTTCAACACCGGCTAATTGCCCGTATTCACACTGCAAAGTATATGCGGTCAGCGGCGTCTTGCGCTGCGTTGTCAGCTGAGCAAGCGCCTGGTGTACGCCACCGCCATAGGCCTTCACCAGACCACCGGTACCCAGCAGAATACCGCCGTAGTAACGCACTACGACGGCAGTTATCTCACCGACACCGTTGCCCATAAGCTGTGCCAGCATCGGTTTACCTGCCGTTCCCGCCGGTTCGCCATCGTCGGAGAAACCCAGCTGCTGTGAATCATTCGGCGGCCCGGCCACCCACGCCACGCAGTGGTGGCGAGCGTCCGGGTGATCCGCTCTTACTGATTCAACAAACGCCTTTGCCGCCATTACGCCATCGGTATGCGCCAGTAGCGTAATAAACCGGCTCTTCTTAATCTCTTCGACAAAGCTCACCGGCGCGGCCGGTATCAACCAGCTGTCCATCAGGCCAGCTTCAGATCACGCGTCATATTTTCGACACTGCTTTCATGGATAACGACGTTATCTTCGATACGAATGCCGC
Source organism: Klebsiella sp. BIGb0132 (assembly GCF_024810075.1). Lineage (NCBI taxonomy): Bacteria > Pseudomonadati > Pseudomonadota > Gammaproteobacteria > Enterobacterales > Enterobacteriaceae > Klebsiella > Klebsiella sp. BIGb0132. The sequence goes on from NZ_JANUDW010000015.1 coordinate 2,859, forward strand.
CAAACGGTTTCAGCGCTTCAATTTTCTGCCAGTTGAAGTGCTTGCTGAACTGCCCTTCGCGCCACGGCGCCAGCAGGGATTCAATAAAGTAGATACCCGGCTCGATGGTCAGCACCATACGCGGCTGGATCACGCGCGTGCAGCGCAGGTACGGATATTTAGACGGCGCCGCCAGATGGGTACCGGAATCATCCTGCATAAAGCCGGCGACATCATGCACCTGCAGGCCCAGCGGGTGGCCGATGCCGTGAGGCATAAACGGCCCGGTCAGGTCGTTTTCGACCATCGCCTCTTCGCTCATGTTGGTGACGATCTGATGTTTACGCAGCAGCTTAGCAATGCGCTGATGGAACTGGACGTGGTAATCCACGTAGCTGGTGCCGACTTTCAGCGTGCTAATCAGCGCCAGCTGCTCGTCATTAACGTCCTTAATCAACTGGGCAAAGTCGCTATCGCCGTGCGCGGCCCAGGTGCGCGTGAGATCCGCCGCATAGCCGTTATATTCCGCACCGGCATCGAGCAGGAAGCTGCGCGCTTCCGCCGGCGCGCGGTGATCCAGTTTGGTGTAGTGCAGCACGGAGGCGTGCTCATTGATCGCCACGATGTTGCTGTACGGTACATCGGTATCGCGGTGGCCGGTCGCGGTCAGATAGGCCTGGTTGATATCGAACTCGCTCATTCCGGACAGGAAGGCTTCATGCGCCGCCCGATGACCGTTGATCGCTGATTTCTGCGCTTCGCGCATGCAGGCCAGCTCGTAATCCGTTTTATAGGAGCGGTAGTAGTGCAGATAGTCGATAACCCCTTTCGGGTTGATTTTATCCGCGGCGATCTCTAACCCCAGCGCGCGCTCAGGGACCGGGCCGATATAGCCGATGTTGCCGCGCGCCGCCGGGAGCTGGCTACCGATACCATCCGCCTTCGGCAGCGCAATCACGTCCACCTCTTCGGTCCAGAATGAAGTCGGCAGCGGCTCAACGTTATGCCAGTAATCAACCGGCAGGTAGAACCACAGCTTCGGCTTATTGACGCCATCCACCAGCAGCCAGCAGTTAGGAACCTGCGTGACGGGCACCCACGCTTTAAACTGCGGATTGACCTTGAACGGGTAGGGATGATCGTCAAGAAAAACGTTAACCAGCTCACCGGAGTGAATCAGTAAGGCATCGAGCTTAAAGCGAGATAAAACATCACGGGTACGTTCTTGTAGGGTAGCAATATGGTTTTTATAGAGCACGGCTAGTGATTCCATCTATTTATCCTTTGATTTTATTAGATCGTGACTCTCCGCATCTTAGCACATCGACTTCAGGCAGGGCGATTTCCGCCGGGTGTGATCCGACCAGCATTTATTTAAAGACTTGTTTGCAATTCTTTAACATAAATCCCACACTCCGATTCATCTGGTACGACCAGATCATATTGCTGGATTCAGGAGACTGACATGCTCTACAAAGGCGACAACCTGTACCTCGACTGGCTGGAAGATGGCATTGCCGAACTGGTGTTCGATGCCCCCGGCTCGGTGAACAAGCTCGATACCGCAACCGTAGCCAGCCTCGGCCATGCGCTGGACGTGCTCGAAAAGCAAACAGATCTTAAAGGGCTGCTGCTGCGCTCTGAAAAAGCGGCCTTTATCGTCGGTGCCGATATAACCGAATTTCTCTCCCTGTTCCTGGTCCCGCAGGAGCAGCTGAGCCAATGGCTGCATTTTGCCAATAGCGTTTTCAACCGCCTCGAAGATTTACCGGTGCCCACCGTTTCAGCGGTCAACGGCTATGCGCTGGGCGGCGGCTGCGAGTGCGTGCTGGCAACGGACTATCGTCTGGCCACGCCGGACCTGCGCATCGGCCTGCCGGAAACTAAGCTGGGCATCATGCCGGGCTTCGGCGGTTCAGTGCGTATGCCGCGTCTACTCGGCGCCGATAGCGCGCTGGAAATTATCGCTGCCGGCAAAGACGTCGGTGCGGATCAGGCGCTGAAAATCGGCCTCGTCGACGGCATCGTCAAGCCAGAGAAACTGCGCGACGGCGCGCTCAGCATTTTACGCCAGGCCATTAGCGGCGATCTCGACTGGCAGGCGAAGCGCCAGCCGAAGCTGGAGCCGCTGAAGCTCAGCAAAATCGAAGCAGCCATGAGCTTCACCATTGCGAAAGGCATGGTTGCCCAGACCGCCGGGAAACACTATCCGGCGCCGATGACCGCCGTCAAAACCATCGAAGCTGCCGCCCGACTCGGCCGCGATGAGGCGCTGAAGCTGGAAAATCAAAGCTTCGTCCCGCTGGCGCACACCAAAGAAGCCCGCGCGCTGGTCGGCATCTTCCTCAACGATCAGTACGTCAAAGGCAAAGCGAAGAAGCTCACCAAAGACGTTGAAACCCCGAAACAGGCCGCCGTGCTGGGCGCCGGGATTATGGGCGGCGGTATCGCCTATCAGTCTGCCTGGAAAGGCGTGCCGGTCATCATGAAGGATATTAACGACAAATCGCTGACGCTCGGCATGAATGAAGCCGCCAAGCTGCTTAACAAACAGCTTGAGCGCGGCAAGATTGACGGCCTGAAGCTGGCTGGCGTCATCGGCACCATTCAGCCAACGCTGGACTACTCTGGCTTTGAGCGCGTGGACGTGGTCGTTGAGGCCGTTGTCGAAAACCCGAAAGTGAAAAAAGCGGTGCTGGCTGAGACCGAAGGCAAAGTGCGCCCGGATACGGTGCTGGCTTCCAACACCTCTACGATCCCGATCGGTGAACTGGCGGACGCTCTGCAGCGTCCGGAGAATTTCTGCGGTATGCACTTCTTTAACCCGGTGCACCGTATGCCGCTGGTTGAAGTGATTCGCGGCGAAAAAACCTCGGACGAGACGATTGCCAAAGTGGTGGCCTGGGCCAGCAAGATGGGCAAAACGCCGATCGTGGTTAACGACTGCCCCGGTTTCTTCGTCAACCGCGTGCTGTTCCCCTACTTCGCCGGCTTCAGCCAGCTGCTGCGCGATGGCGCGGACTTCCGCAAGGTCGATAAGGTCATGGAGAAGCTGTTCGGCTGGCCGATGGGCCCGGCGTACCTGCTCGACGTGGTCGGCATCGATACCGCTCACCACGCGCAGGCGGTGATGGCCGCCGGCTTCCCGCAGCGCATGCAGAAAGATTATCGCGATGCGATTGACGCCCTGTTCGACGCAACCCGCTTCGGCCAGAAAAACGGCCTTGGCTTCTGGCGCTATACCCAGGACAGCAAAGGCAAACCGAAGAAAGAAGAGGACGCGGCCGTTGACGGCCTGCTGGCGGACGTAAGCCAGCCGAAGCGCGATTTCAGCGACGAAGAAATTATCGCCCGCATGATGATTCCCATGGTCAACGAAGTGGTGCGTTGCCTGGAAGAAGGCATTATCGCCAGCCCGGCGGAAGCGGATATGGCGCTGGTTTATGGCCTCGGCTTCCCTCCATTCCACGGCGGAGCCTTCCGCTGGCTGGATACGCTGGGTAGCGCAAAATATCTCGATATGGCACAGCAGTATCAGCACCTCGGCCCGCTGTATGAGGTGCCGGAAGGTCTGCGCAGCAAAGCACGCCATAACGAACCGTATTATCCTCCGGTAGAACCAGCCCGCCCGGCGGGTGTTCTGAAAACGGCTTAAGGAGTCACAATGGAACAGGTTGTCATTGTCGATGCAATTCGTACCCCGATGGGCCGTTCAAAAGGCGGCGCGTTTCGCCACGTGCGTGCGGAAGATCTCTCCGCGCACCTGATGCGTAGCCTGCTATCGCGTAATCCAGCGCTCGACGCGACCACGATTGACGATATCTACTGGGGCTGCGTACAGCAAACGCTGGAGCAGGGTTTTAACATCGCACGTAACGCTGCACTGCTGGCGGAGATCCCGCACTCGGTGCCCGCGACAACGGTTAACCGCCTGTGCGGTTCATCGATGCAGGCGCTGCACGATGCGGCGCGCATGATCATGACCGGCGATGCAAGCGTATGCCTGATTGGCGGCGTGGAGCATATGGGCCATGTGCCGATGAGCCACGGCGTCGATTTCCACCCGGGCCTTAGCCGTAACGTCGCCAAAGCGGCCGGCATGATGGGCCTGACGGCAGAGATGCTGGCGCGTCTTCACGGCATCAGTCGCGAAATGCAGGACCAGTTTGCCGCACGCTCCCACGCTCGCGCATGGGCTGCGACGCAATCCGGCGCCTTTAAAAATGAGATTGTCGCCACGGGCGGTCACGACGCCGACGGGGTACTGAAATCATTTAACTATGATGAAGTCATTCGCCCGGAAACCACCGTAGAGGCGCTGGCCGCGCTGCGCCCCGCCTTTGATCCGGTCACCGGCACCGTCACGGCAGGCACCTCTTCCGCCCTCTCCGACGGCGCTGCCGCCATGCTGCTAATGAGCGAGAGCCGCGCCCGGGAGCTGGGGCTGAAACCCCGCGCCCGCGTACGCTCAATGGCCGTTGTTGGCTGCGATCCGTCCATCATGGGCTACGGACCGGTTCCGGCCTCAAAGCTGGCGCTGAAAAAGGCCGGACTGAGCGCCAGCGATATCGACGTTTTTGAAATGAACGAAGCGTTTGCCGCGCAGATCCTGCCGTGCATAAAAGATCTGGGCCTGATGGAGCAGATCGACGAAAAGATCAACCTTAACGGCGGTGCGATCGCCCTGGGCCACCCGTTGGGCTGCTCCGGCGCGCGTATCAGTACCACGTTAATTAATCAGATGGAGCGCAAAGACGCGCAGTTTGGGCTGGCCACCATGTGCATTGGTTTAGGTCAGGGGATTGCGACGGTATTTGAGCGGGTTTGATTAAAGAGTTAATCCCTGAATAATTCCTGCGGCATCGCGGCGGTAACCAGGTAAATCCCCGGCAGCATAGATAACTATGTGACCGGGGTGAACAAGGCCAGCCAACAAAGAGACCGCGTGAATTATGACGGGGAGGGGGTTTAGTTGCCGTTCTTCCCGCCTGTCAGGGGCGGGTTTTTTATTTCTGCAATTCACCATCAGCCGCCCCTTCCCGTAAGAACGGGGCGCCGATAATCAGATAAACGCGAAGGCATCGCCAAACAGGCGATCTTCACGCGCCTGACGCTCGTTACAGAACAGGTCGCGGGCAATTTTAGCCATCTCGAAGCGACCGGCGATGTAGATATCATGCTCCGCCAGGGTGCCGTAATCCTGCAGCACCGCGGTCAGCACGGTTCCGGAACGTCCGCGCCACTCCTCTTCCGGCTGTTCAACAACCGGCTCGATGCGCAGGCCAGGATGCTCAATGCTCAGCGCTTCCAGCTCAGACAGGTCGTAGAGGTGCTTCGCCTCGCGGCCGCCCCAGTAGATGGCAATATCGCGATTCGGATTGCGGGCCAGAGCCGTTAACAAAATGGAACGCACGTATGAAAAACCGGTTCCCCCGGCAATGAGAATGAGCGGACGATCCTCATCTTCACGCAGCCAGGCTTCGCCATGCGGGATATCAACCTCGATCTCACGCTCTTTCAGGATGCGATCCATGACCGCCATCGCATACAGGTTTAGCTCAGAAGCGCCGATATGCAGTTCAATAAACTCCTGTTCCGCTGGCGTAGAGGCCATAGAGAACGGACGCTTATCGCGCTCATCCATTACCACCATCAAATACTGGCCGGCGCGGAAAGAGAAAGCCGCTTCTGGCACTAATCGAACGCGATACACGGTATCGGTAATCGCCTCCACCGAGGTCACTTTACAGCTTAAGGTTGTCATGCGTCCCCTCTGTCGGGTCTATAGAGCAAAACAGCGGCGTTAGCCCCGCTTACTGTTATTTAAAGATAGCCAGCTCGTCCCAGATGGCGTCGACGCGCGCCGTCACCTCAGGATCTTTTTTGATTGGGCGGCCCCATTCTCGCTGGGTCTCGCCTGGCCATTTGTTTGTGGCATCCAGCCCCATTTTTGAACCCAGGCCGGAAACCGGCGAGGCAAAATCCAGATAATCAATTGGCGTATTTTCTACCAGTACCGTATCACGAGCCGGGTCCATCCGGGTAGTAATCGCCCAGATCACATCGTTCCAGTCGCGCGCGTTAACGTCATCATCGCAGACAATAACGAATTTGGTGTACATAAACTGGCGCAGGAAGGACCATACGCCCATCATCACGCGTTTAGCATGTCCGGCGTACTGTTTCTTCATCGTGACGACCGCCAGGCGGTAGGAGCACCCTTCCGGCGGCAGGTAGAAATCGACAATTTCCGGGAACTGCTTTTGCAGAATCGGCACAAAGACTTCGTTTAGCGCCACGCCTAATACGGCAGGCTCGTCGGGCGGTCTTCCGGTGTAGGTCGAATGGTAAATGGCATCTTCGCGTCGGGTGATATGGGTCACCGTAAACACCGGGAAGCTGTCCACTTCGTTGTAATAGCCGGTATGATCGCCATACGGCCCTTCCGGCGCCATTTCACCCGGTTCAATATACCCTTCCAGCACAATTTCAGCGCTGGCGGGTACTTCCAGATCGTTAGAAATACACTTCACGACTTCCGTTTTCGTTCCGCGCAGCAGGCCGGCAAAAGCGTACTCTGAAAGGGTATCGGGAACCGGCGTCACTGCCGCAAGAATGGTCGCCGGGTCGGCGCCGAGCGCCACGGAGACCGGGAAACGCTCTCCCGGATGCGCCGCACACCACTCCTGGAAATCCAGCGCGCCGCCGCGATGGGATAGCCAGCGCATAATCAGCTTATTTTTGCCAATCAGCTGCTGGCGATAGATGCCCAGGTTCTGCCGCTCCTTATGCGGGCCGCGGGTGACCGTCAGCCCCCACGTAATCAGCGGCGCGGCATCATCCGGCCAGCAGGTCATAATCGGGATCTGCGTCAGGTCGACGCTCTCGCCTTCGATAATTTTCTGCTGACAGGGAGCGCCGCGCAGGCGCTTAGTCGGCATGTTCAGTACCTGCTTGAACTGCGGCAGCTTATCGAAGAGATCGCGAAAGCCTTTTGGCGGCTCAGGTTCTTTGAGGAAAGCTAACAGCTTGCCCACCTCCCGCAGCGAGCTAACGTCTTCCTGCCCCATGCCCATCGCCACGCGCTTAGGCGTGCCAAACAGATTACACAGCACCGGCATGGTGTAACCTTTAGGATTTTCGAATAGCAGAGCCGGGCCGCCGGCACGTAAAGTGCGATCGGCAATTTCGGTGATTTCCAGATGAGGATCGACCGGCAGGGATATCCTTTTCAGTTCCCCCTGCTGCTCCAGTAATGTCAGAAAGTCGCGTAGATCGTGGTATTTCATGGAGTTGTTATTGACCTCTATACAGGCGGCTGATTATACGGTGTTCGCCGGTGCCATGCTGTACTTTTGTTAAATTAGCGTGAAAGAATATAGAATTTTAGTTTTCACTTATAATGGCTTTCGCGATCGCTCCAGGCTTTTGTTATGCTTGCTACTAATCGAGTGGAAAGAGTTATTATGCAAGCCTGGTATTTACTGTATTGCAAGCGTGGGCAGCTTCAGCGCGCCCAGGAACATCTCGAACGGCAGGCGGTCAATTGCCTGATGCCGACGATCGCACTGGAAAAAATCGTCCGCGGTAAACGCACTACGGTCAGCGAACCCCTGTTCCCTAACTATCTGTTTATCGAATTCGATCCGGAAGTTATCCATACCACGACCATTAGCGCTACGCGCGGCGTGAACAGCTTCGTTCGTTTTGGCGCCCAGCCGGCTACCGTACCGTCGGCGGTTATCCATCAGCTCTCTATCTATAAACCGGAAGGCATTACGGATCCGGAAACGCCGCATGGCGGCGATAGCGTGCTGATTACCGACGGCGCGTTCGAAGGCCTGCAGGCGATCTTCAGCGAGCCGGATGGCGAAACGCGCTCTATGCTGCTGCTGAACCTGCTTAACAAGCAGGTGCTGCAGAGCGTCAAAAATACCGACTTCCATAAAATCTGACCGCGCGGCTAAAAGCGAACGCCAAAGAGCGTTCTGGCGTTGGCATCCGTCACCGCCTCCAGCCGCTGAGCCTCCTCCCCGCGCCAGCCCGCAACTCGGGTCAGAATGTGTGGCAGGTGCACGGGCTCATTGCGCCGGGAATTGGGTTTAGGGCTCAGGTCTCGCGGCAGTAGATAGGGCGCATCGGTCTCAATCAGCAGGCGATCGGCCGGGATTTCCGTCAGCAGATTGCGCAGCTCGAGGCCGCGACGCTCGTCGCATACCCAGCCGGTGATCCCGATATACAAACCTCTCTTCAGACACGCGCGTACTTCATCACGGCTGCCGGTAAAGCAGTGCAGCACGGCGCCGGGCAGCTTATCCAGCCACGGCGAGAGCAGCGTCAGAAAGAGCTCGTGGGCGTCGCGGCAGTGCAAAAATACCGGCAGCGAAAGCTCGGCCGCCAGCGCCAGCTGGGCGCTAAACGCCGCTTCCTGCTCCGCCGGAGTCGAAAAGTTACGGTTGAAATCGAGACCGCATTCGCCGATTGCCACCACTTCCGGCCTGCGCGCCAGCTCGCCGATCGCCGCCGCGACCGACTCCGTCCAGCAGCTGCTGTCATGCGGGTGCACGCCTGCGGTTGACCAGCAGCGGGAATAGCGCCGCGCCATCTGCTGCGCCTGTTCACTTTCATGGAGATTGGTGCCGGTCAGCAGCATGCCGGTCACGCCGGCTGCCTGAGCGCGGGCAACGACCTCATCACGATCGCGAGAAAACTGTGAACTGGTCAGATTTACGCCAATATCAAACATCGCCCCTCCCATATGACAACCGCCCTGACGGGCGGTTAGTTACTCTTCTTTACTGCCCGCTTCTTCGGCGGCGGCATCTTCATCGCGCGTCAGGCGTTTTCCGGTGTAGAAGCGGGCGAAGAAGACTCCAACTTCAAACAGGCAGTACATCGGAATCGCCAGCAGCGTTTGCGAGAATACGTCCGGCGGCGTCAGCAGCATACCCACAACGAAGGCGCCGACCAGCACATAGGGCCGTTTCTTGCGCAGATCGTCCGGCGTGGTGACGCCCATCCAGCACAGCAGCACGATGGCCACCGGCACTTCAAACGAGACGCCAAAAGCGATAAATAACGCCATGACGAAGTCGAGATAGCTGCGGATATCGGTGGAGACCTGCACGCCTTCCGGCGCCGCGTGCGTCAGGAAGCCAAACGCCAGCGGGAACACCACAAAGTAGGCGAAGGCCATACCGATGTAGAACAGCAGCGTGCTGGAGACCAGCAGCGGCATCACCAGCCGGCGTTCATGCTTATACAAGGCCGGCGCCACAAACGCCCAGACCTGATAAAGAATGACCGGCACCGACAAAATGACCGAGACCATAAATGTCAGCTTGATCGGCGTAAAGAAAGGAGAGGCTACGTCCGTGGCGATCATCGTCGCGCCAACCGGCATCTGCCGGATAAGCGGGGCCGAAACCAGCTGATAGATGTCGTTGGCAAAGTAAACCAACGCCAGAAAAATCACCAGAATCGCGAGAATGCTGTTGATCAGACGCTTACGCAGCTCAATCAGATGCGAAATTAGCGGTTGAGTATCGTCTACGCCCATGTTTACGGTTTATCACTCGATGCGGGGGAGGAATCGGTAGCTTTTACGGCAGCCTTTTCTTTGGCTTCAGGAAGCTCACTCGACGGCGTCAGCGGCTCATCGACAGCGCTGGCTGGCGCATGAACCGGTGCGCTGGCCTGGCGTTCAGCCGTCGCTGGCGTGATGTCCTGGCGCTGTTCTTCGCTGCCTTTCACCACCGGGTTATGGATAGTGTTCGCTTCGTCGCTGGCTTTCTCAGGATCGTGCGCGGAATAGGAGCGTTTCATGGATTCGGCGGCTTCACGCAGCTCGTCCATTGAGGCCTTCAGCTCAGGCGTCAGGTTATCCAGGCTCGCCTTTTCGACTTTCTTCAGGCTCTCCTGAAACTCCTGCAGTTTTAGTTCCTGAGTGATCTCATTTTGCACGGTGGCCGCCAGCGACCGCAGCGTGCGGATCCAGCTAGCCACCGTTTTTACCGCTACAGGCAGTCGCTGTGGCCCCAGTACGATGAGGCCAATCACAAACACCAGCAGTAGTTCACTAAAACCGATATCGAACACGAATTACACCTGCTCTTTGTCGTGGCGTTTTGTCTCGTCTTTTTTCGCATCATCCTGTTTATCAGCGATAGATTTCGCCGCGAAATCCGCGTCCGGAGTCCCGTTTTCAGCTTTTTCATCATCACTCATAGCCTTTTTAAAGCCCTTGATGGATGCGCCTAAATCCGATCCCAGCGAGCTCAGCTTTTTTGTCCCAAAAAGCAGAACGACGATGACGACAACAATTAATAACTGCCAGATACTGATACCACCCATACACATTCCCCTATGACAGATGATGAATTAATGGGACGCATTATACACGTCATCCTGCGGGCTGCCTCTTCGTCAGGCCGCTCGCATGACTTCGCGCAACAACGAATGCGCCGTGATGGAGGCCATACCGCTTAGCGCGTTTTCCGCCAGCCAATCAGCCAGGTCACAACGCCACCGACCATTAGCCAGCCGGGCATCAGGCCCCACTCCGGCCGGTGGATAAATAACAGCGTACCGCTGAGTAATAAAACGGCGCCTATACCAAACAGATAACGGGACTGTCCCTGGCGAGCGTGCCGCACCTGGATGTCGCGGACAATCGTATCAACGCTGTGCTGCAGCTGTTTGCTCTGCTGCAGGCTTTGGTACACCAGCTCCGGTATCTCCGGCATTCTTTCAATCCAGAACGGCGCTTTTTCTTTAAACGCGCGTACCAGCGCCGGAATGCCGACCTGATCTTTAATCCACGACTCAAGGAAAGGCTTCGCCGTTTTCCACAAGTCTAACTGAGGATAGAGCTGGCGGCCTACCCCTTCTACGTAAAGTAATGTCTTCTGTAGCAATACCAGCTGCGGCTGCACTTCCATATTGAAGCGCCGGGCGGTATTGAACAGGTTCAGCAGTACGTGCCCAAAGGAGATTTCAGCCAGCGGCTTTTCGAAGATAGGTTCGCAGACGGTGCGGATGGCAAACTCGAACTCTTCAACGTTTGTATCCGCAGGCACCCAGCCGGAATCGACGTGCAGCTCGGCAACTTTGCGATAGTCACGGTTGAAGAAGGCGATGAAGTTTTCCGCCAGATAGCGCTTATCTTCTTTATTCAGCGAGCCCACGATACCGCAGTCAATGCCGATATATTTCGGGTTCTCCGGATGCTCATAGCTGACAAAAATATTGCCCGGGTGCATGTCCGCATGGAAGAAGCTGTCGCGGAATACCTGGGTGAAAAAGACCTGCACGCCCCGCTCTGCAAGCAGCTGCATGTTGGTACCCTGAGCTTCCAGCGCCTCGACATCGGAAACCGGGATGCCGTAAATCCGCTCCATCACCATCATGCCTTCGCTACAGTAATCGGAGTAAACCTCCGGAACGTAGAGCATCGGGCTATCTTCAAAATTGCGCCGCAGCTGGATGGCGTTTGCCGATTCGCGCAGCAGGTTGAGCTCGTCGAGCAGCGTCTTTTCATACTCGCGCACCACTTCCTGCGGGCGCAGGCGGCGGCCGTCGGGCAGCAGGCGAGGTACCCAGCGCGCCAGGCGATAGATAAGCTTCATATCCGCTTTGATAACCGGCACGATGTCCGGGCGGATAACCTTAATCACAATCTCTTTGCCGTTCTCTTTCAGGCGCGCGGTATGCACCTGAGCAATCGAGGCGGAGGCCAGCGGCTCAATCGAGAAATCATCAAACCAGGCATCAACCGGAAGGCCGCCCATCGCCTGCTCGATCTGCTTTTTAGCCAGCTGGCCATCAAACGGCGCCACGCGATCCTGCAGGAGCGCGAGCTGATCGGCAATTTGCGGCGGAAAGAGGTCGCGACGGGTTGACAGCATCTGGCCAAACTTGATCCACACGGGCCCCAGCTCCTGCAGCGCAAGGCGTAAGCGCTCGCCGAGAGGTTTGTCTTTGTGACGATTTGGCATCCAGAACAGCGTACGCCGCCAGATACGCAGCGGCAGCGTGATACGCATTTTGGGGATCAGCTCATCGAGCCCGTAGCTCAAAAAGGTGCGGATAATAAGATACAGGCGCCGTAATTCTCCTGGCGTCATTTGCCCTCCAGCGTTTCCAGCCGTTTTTCAAGCGCAGCCAGGGCGCGTTCCGCGGCGGCGGTCTCTTCCCCAAACCAGGCCATTTCCAGCGGGCCCGGCGCCAGACGCCACTCTTCGGTGAGCGCCTCAGCAACATACCGCTGCTGGCGCTGCGCGCCGTGCAGCAGGAAGCGAGCGCCGGTGCGGAATACTTTGCTGAGGCCCTCGGCGACAATATCGCCGGTATACGGGGCCAGCAGCTCAGCGGGATCAAACTCCGCCAGATCGCACAGCGTCACCATATTCTGTACCACCTGCAGATCGCCCTGCACCTGCAGGTCACCGCTGCGGATAAGCGCGGTAAGCTGCTGACGATTGCGCAGCTGCGGCAGGACGCTCAGGCGAGTGATGACGGTACAGTCGGCTTCGCCTTCCCACGCGCCGAGCACATCGACCTGGCGCTCGCTAAAGGCCAGAACCACCGGCGTCGCCAGCTCCTGCAGCTCCACGCGCAGCACTTTCCCTGACAGACGCTGACGCGCCGGTTTCAAGGCTTTATCACGCCAGAGAAAGGTATTCAGAACCGTCTCAATACCGGCGGTTACCAGTGGTTTGAAAGGCATAGCGTCCCCCCTGTCAGAACTTATAACCGCGGTGTAACGCCACGATACCTGCCGTCAGGTTGTAGTAGTCGACGCTTTCAAAGCCCGCATCCTGCATCATGCCCTTCAGGGTGTCCTGATCGGGGTGCATGCGAATAGATTCCGCCAGATAGCGATAGCTTTCGCCGTCGCTGGCTACCAGTTCGCCCACGCGCGGCAGGATATGGAAGGAGTAGGCGTCGTACGCTTTGCTCAGCGGTTCAATAATCGGTTTTGAAAACTCCAGCACCAGCAGGCGTCCGCCCGGCTTCAGCACCCGGTACATAGAGCGCAGCGCTTTTTCTTTATCGGTGACGTTACGCAGGCCGAATGAAATAGTGATGCAGTCAAAGGTGTTATCGGCAAACGGCAGCGCTTCGGCATTGGCCTGAACGTACTCAACGTTGCCGACGATGCCGACGTTGCGCAGCTTTTCGCGGCCCATTTTCAGCATTGAATCGTTAATATCGGCGAGCATGACGCGGCCAGATTCACCGACCAGGCGGGAGAATTTTGCCGTCAGGTCGCCGGTGCCGCCGGCCAGATCCAGCACGGTCTGCCCGCGACGCACGCCGCTGCAATCGATGGTGAAACGCTTCCACAAACGATGAATACCGAACGACATCAAATCGTTCATCACATCATATTTCGCGGCCACAGAATGGAATACATGCGCAACCATGTCCGCCTTCTGCTCTTTGGCAACCGTCTGGAAGCCAAAGTGCGTCGTTTCTTGTGAATCCTCAACCATCTCAATGCCTGCTTGCTTATCAAGAAAATGTTCGCCGAGTGTAACAGATTTAGCGCATTTCCCATACGGTTCAACGCGGCTGAGAACCCTCGCCCGACATCGATGCGGCGGAAGATTCGGATGAAAAACCGTTACTTTCCGATGGGTTATCATCGTCGTCCAGCCGGTATTCATCGTCCTGGGCGGTTGCCTGTTCGACTAAGTCCGGATTAATCCCGCGCTTAACCTCCACCCCGAGGCCGCGAAAGGCTTCAGCCTGCACCAGCAGGTTGCCGCGACCGGAGGCCAGCTTTTTCATCGCCTGGCGGTAATTATCCTGCGCTTTGTCGAGGCTCTGGCCTATTGCGGACATGTCATCGACGAACAGCCGCATCTTGTCGTACAGGCGGCCCGCGCGTTCGGCAATTTTCTGCGCATTGCGGCTCTGATGCTCATAGCGCCAGAGGTTGGCTATCGTGCGTAACGCAACCAGCAGCGTGGTGGGGCTGACCAGCATAATATTGTGCTGCAGCGCTTCGCTGATAAGCTCTGGCTGGCGGTCTATCGCCAGCAGAAATGCGGGCTCAACGGGGATAAACATCAGGACGTAGTCGAGCGATCGCAGCCCCGGCAGCTGCTGATAGTCTTTCCTGCCAAGCAGGCGGATATGGCTGCGCACCGAGGCAATGTGCTCCTGCAGCGCCGCCTCGCGGGCGTAATCATCTTCAGCGTTGAAGTAACGCTCATAGGCCACCAGCGTCATTTTGGCATCAATGACCACGTCTTTTCCCTGCGGCAAACGGACGATCACGTCCGGCTGCATCCGCGAGCGGTTTTCCGTTTCAATGCTGACCTGGGTCTGGTATTCGTAGCCTTCCCGCAGCCCGGAAGCCTCCAGCACGCGGGTTAAAACCACTTCCCCCCAGTTGCCCTGGGTTTTGTTATCGCCCTTGAGCGCGCGGGTCAGGTTGAGTGCCTCCTGCGCCATCCGGGTATTCAGCTGCTGCAGATTGCGGATTTCATGGGCCAGAGTGTGGCGCTCTCGCGCCTCCTGGCCGAAGCTGTCCTGTACCTGGCGACGAAAGCCGTCCAGCTGTTCACGCAGCGGCGTCAGCAGGCCGTGCAAGCTTTGTCGATTCTGCTCATCAACCCGGCGGTTGCTGTGCTCGAAAATGCGGTTCGCCAGATTTTCAAACTGCTCGCTGAGGCGCTGTTCGCTGTTCATCATCTGGCGAACTTTCTCTTCCGCATTTAGCCGGGTGGATTCGAGGCGGGTAGTGACTTCACGGAGGTCAGCCTCCAGCGAGCTATTGATATCGCGCAGGCTGCGCAGCTCATTATTCAGCAGCTCGCACTCATCGCGCCAGTGGGCCGCCTGCACCACCTGCTGGCGGGCCGAGCTCAGCTCAATATCCAGCTCGCGCCGCTCTTCGATGAGGTCGGCACGCGTCCGATCGGCAGCGGCCTTCGTCGCCAGCCAGCCGACGACCAGCCCTACGACCAGCGCCGCGATGGCACTTATAATAATTGAGATATCCACAACGCCCCCTGCTACTGCAACCGCCTACGGCACAAAAATAGAATTGTGCTGTACAAACGTCCAGTTTAAAAGGAATTTCCTGCGAGGCGCAGCGCAAAAAAGAGAGGCCGGGCGAGCCGGCCTTCACGATAAGGGGAGGAACTACAGCAGACGGCGGGCCGCTTCAACGACAATTTTCACCGCATGGCTTTCGGTTTGCTTCATGGTTTCGGCGTTAGGAATTTCCTGCTGGGTACGGTTAACGATAACCCCGGCAACCATCCCGGCGCGCAGGCCCTGGCTGGAACACATGGTCAGCAGCGTGGCGGATTCCATTTCGTAGTTCATGACGCCCATCGCCTGCCACTCTGCCATCGAGCCTTTAAAACGGCTCACCACGCGACCGGAAACGGTGTCATAGCGCTCCTGGCCCGGATAGAAGGTGTCGGAAGAGGCGGTCACGCCGATATGGGTCGTTGCGCCGATTGATTTAGCCGCTTCCACCAGCGCGGTGGTGCAGGCAAAGTCAGCGACGGCCGGATATTCCATTGGCGCAAAGTGCAGGCTCGCGCCGTCAAGGCGTACGGATGCCGTGGTCACCAGCACGTCGCCAACGTTGATATTCGGCTGGATGGCACCAGTGGTGCCGATACGCAGGAAGGTATTGATTCCCAGCTGAGCCAGTTCTTCAACGGCAATCGACGTCGACGGACCGCCGATACCGGTAGAGCATACGATCACCGGCTTGCCGTCAAGCTCGGCGCGCCAGGAGGTAAATTCGCGGTGTGATGCCAGCTTGACCGGCTTATCCATCAGCGCGGCGATCTTTTCCACACGCTCCGGATCGCCAGGGACGATAGCCAGCGTAGCCCCTTGTAAATCGTTTTTGGTGAGGCCGAGATGAAAAACATCAGACTTAGACATAAAAAACTCCTCTGTGGGTCGAATTATCAGCAGAAGCAAAACGGTACTTTACAGAAGCCATCCGCTTAATTTTGTGACACCAATCACCATGAATGAAAATCATTGCAACAATATTCCATTAAATAGTGAGTTACGTCACATTAACAAGTTATATTCACCGTGCCTGAACAAAAGATAGCCTGTTTCGGGCACTGTGATTTGTTAACGTCCGGTCTTAAGAGTCTATAGTTATCGATGCGCTAATAAATTAAGGGTACGGAGAATACCATGACCACAACCAAGCAACCCGGCTTTGCACCTGCAGCCACCCCGCACGCTTCTACCGCCGTTTATACGCCGGAAGAGAGCATTACCGCTGGAGAAACCTCGATCCCTTCTCAGGGCGAGAACATGCCGGCGTACCATGCCCGGCCGAAAAATAGCGATGGCCCGCTTCCGGTGGCGATCGTGGTGCAGGAAATTTTCGGCGTCCATGAGCACATCCGCGACGTCTGCCGTCGTCTGGCGCTGGAGGGCTATCTGGCGATCGCCCCAGAGCTGTACTTTCGCCAGGGCGATCCGAACGAGTACACCGATATCCCGACGCTATTCCAGGAGCTGGTCAGCAAAGTCCCGGACTCGCAGGTGCTGGCAGACCTTGATCATGTCGCCAGCTGGGCGGGACGTCACGGGGGCGATGCTCATCGCCTGCTGATCACCGGTTTCTGCTGGGGTGGACGCATTACCTGGCTCTATGCCGCGCATAACCCGCAGCTGAAGGCCGCCGTCGCCTGGTACGGCAAGCTGGTCGGGCAGAAAACGCTGAACTCCGCGAAGCATCCGGTGGACGTCGCCGTCGATCTTAACGCCCCGGTGCTGGGACTCTACGGCGCGAAGGATGACAGCATCCCGCAGGATACGGTTGAAACCATGCGCCAGGCGCTGCGCGCCGCCAACGCAACGGCGGAGATCGTGGTCTACCCGCAGGCCGGCCACGCGTTTAATGCCGACTATCGTGCCAGCTACCATGAAGAGTCGGCGCAGGACGGCTGGCAGCGCATGCTGGCGTGGTTTGCTCAGTATGGCGGGGGAAAGAAGGCTTAAATTTGCGCTCCCGATGAATATAAAAGAGGAGGCATTCGCCTCCTCTTTTTATTACCGCACGATCGATTTCTGCGTTACCTGTTACTGCGTTACCGCTGATTTTTACCGCGGCGGCTCTTTATGCGGATTCACGCAGGTTCTGCGCGGCTTTGACCATGTTCGCCAGCGCCGCACGGGTTTCCGGCCAGCCGCGAGTTTTCAGTCCGCAGTCCGGGTTAACCCACAGACGCTCCGCCGGGATGCGCTGAGCGGCCTTCTCCAGCAGGGCTTCAATCCACTCCACGCTCGGGACGTTAGGCGAGTGGATGTCATACACGCCCGGGCCGATTTCGTTCGGATATTCGAACTCCTCGAACGACTCCAGCAGCTCCATGTCGGAACGCGAGGTCTCAATGGTAATCACGTCCGCATCCAGCGCGGCGATAGAATCCATGATGTCATTGAACTCGCAGTAACACATATGGGTATGGATCTGGGTATCATCCTGCGCCACGGCGGCGTTGATACGGAAGGCTTCCACGCCCCACTGCAGGTATGCATCCCAGTCGCTCCGCTTCAGGGGCAGACCTTCGCGCAGCGCCGGTTCATCAATCTGGATGATACCGATACCGGCCGCTTCCAGATCCGCCACTTCGTCACGCAGCGCCAGCGCAATCTGCTTCGCGATGGTTTCGCGGCTGACGTCTTCCCGCGGGAAGGACCAGCACAGAATCGTCACCGGGCCGGTCAGCATGCCTTTCACCGGCTTGTCGGTAAGAGACTGCGCGTATTTCGCCCACTCAACGGTGATAGCTTCCGGGCGGCTGACGTCGCCGATAACCACCGGCGGCTTGACGCAGCGCGAACCGTAGCTCTGCACCCAGCCGTTTTGCGTAAAGATAAAGCCGTCGAGGTGCTCACCGAAATACTCCACCATGTCGTTACGCTCGGCTTCACCGTGCACCAGCACGTCGAGACCTAAACTCTCCTGCTCAACGATCGCCTGCTTAATATGCTCCGCGATGCCGGTACGGTAGTTATTAGCGTCGAGATTGCCTTTCTTGAAGTCCAGGCGCAGGCCGCGAATTTCGGTGGTCTGCGGGAAAGAGCCGATGGTCGTGGTCGGCCACGCCGGCAGGTTAAAGCGGCTGCGCTGGGCCTGGGCACGCTCTGCGTACGGGCTGTTGCGCTGGCTGTCCCGGGCGGTAATGGCCGCCAGACGCTTTTCCACCGCGGCGTTGTGTACGCGAGTTGAGTGACGGCGGGCCTGAATCGGCGCGCTCCACGCCTCAATGGCGGCGGTATCGCCGCTGTTCAGCGCATCGCGCAGCAGCGCCAGCTCAGCGCATTTTTGCAGGGCGAAGGCAAACCAGCTTTTCACCTCCGCATCCAGGCGGGTTTCCACGCTCAGGTCGATCGGGCTGTGCAGCAGGGAGCAGGAGGAGGCGACCCACAGCTGACGTTTGCCGACGATTTCTTTAATTTGCGCATATTTCTCGGTCAGATCCGCACGCCAGACGTTACGACCGTTGACCAGGCCCGCGGAGAGCAGCCAGTCTGACGGCAGGCGCGCGTGCAGCCCGGCAACATCATCTTTACCGTGAACCAGGTCAACGTGCAGACCCTGTACCGGCAGCGCGGTGATGGCGTCGAGGTTGGCGCTCACCCCTTCAAAATAGGTGGTCAGCAGCAGCTTAACCTGGCCCTGCAGCGCGTCGTATGCCGGCCTGAAGGCATCCAGCCACGCCTGCGGCAGCTCCAGCACCAGCGCCGGCTCATCAATCTGCACCCACTCAACGCCGCGTTTTGCCAGCTCAGCCAGCACCTGCTGATAGACCGGCAGAATGTCATTCAGCAGCGCCAGGCGATCGAACTGCTCGCCCTTCACTTTACCCAGCCACAGATAAGTCACCGGGCCAAGCAGCACGGGCTTCACCTTATGGCCCAGCGCCAGCGCTTCGTCAACTTCGTCCAGCAGCTGGGTCCAGGTCAGTTTGAACGCCTGACCTTTCACAAACTCCGGCACCATGTAGTGATAGTTGGTGTTAAACCATTTGGTCATTTCCGCCGCTGCCGCCGGTTCACCGGTCGGCGCACGGCCGCGGCCAATGCGGAACAGCGTATCGATATCGACGGAGCCGTCTTTGTTCTGATGACGAGCCGGCACGTTGCCCAGAAGCAGGCTGGTGGTCAGAACATGGTCGTACCAGGCGAAATCGCCCACCGGCAGCAGATCGATACCCGCCTGCTGTTGCTGATCCCAGTGGCGAGCCCGCAGCTCACGGCCCGCTGCCAGCAGCTCTTCACGGGTTGCGTTACCCGCCCAGTAGCTCTCTTGCGCTTTTTTCAGCTCGCGGCGAAGACCAACGCGAGGGAAACCGAGGGTGTGATTGATAATTGTCATTTTTTGAGCCTCATGATGTGCAAATCCAAAGGATTTTAAATTCAGAGAAGGCGGCAAACTGGCTCATCTCCGGGAGCTTACTGAAGTAAGAGCCTGGGGTGAGGAAGTGCGGCCAACGCACCATAAATTCGAAAGATAAAGGATTTAGACGTCCAGATGTTTACACATCCATAATTGGCGGTTACTGTATATTCCTCAAGCGCAAATTATTCATGCCGAAGTGAAGGACTTTCATGATCGAAATTAAACACCTGAAAACGCTGCTGGCGTTGCGGAATAGCGGTTCACTGGCGGGCGCTGCGGCGGCCCTGCACCAGACCCAATCCGCCCTGTCCCACCAGTTCAGCGATCTGGAACAGCGCCTTGGCTTCCGTCTGTTTGTGCGTAAAAGTCAGCCTTTGCGCTTCACCGCGCAGGGCGAGATTTTGCTGCAGCTGGCACACCAGGTGCTGCCGCAAATCGCCCGCGCCCTGCAGGACTGTAACGAGCCGCAGCAAACCCGGCTGCGCATTGCCATTGAGTGTCATAGCTGCATTCAGTGGCTGACGCCGGCGCTCGAGAGCTTCCGCGCCAGCTGGCCGCACGTTGAGGTTGATTTCCAGTCCGGGGTGACCTTTGACCCGCAGCCCGCGCTCCAGCAGGGCGAGCTGGATCTGGTGATGACGTCCGATATTCTGCCGCGCAGCGGGCTGCACTATTCGCCGATGTTTGATTTTGAAGTGCGCCTGGTGCTGGCGCCGGATCATCCGCTAGCCTTGAAAACGCGGATTGTGCCGGAAGACCTGGCCGCAGAGCTGCTGCTGATTTACCCGGTGCAACGCAGTCGCCTGGATATCTGGCGCCACTTTCTGCAGCCGGCAGGTATCAGCCCGCAGCTGAAGAGCGTCGATAATACGCTGCTGCTCATTCAGATGGTTGCCGCGCGGATGGGCATCGCGGCGCTGCCGCACTGGGTGGTGGAGAATTTTGAACGCCAGGGTCTGGTGGTCACCAAAACCCTGGGTGAAGGCCTGTGGAGCCGGCTGTACTCCGCCGTGCGCGACGGCGAGCAGCGTCAGCCGGTTACCGAAGCATTTATTCGCTCAGCGCGGAACCACGCTTGCGATCATTTGCCGTTTGTCCGGAGTGCGGAGCGACCCAACGGCGATGGACCCACAGCGAGGCCAGGATCACCAGAGCCCCGATAATAAAGCTCGGCCAGTGGGGCTGTTCCTGCCAGATGGCAAGGTTAACCAGCAGCCCGGCTGGAACATGGACGTTATTCATGATGCCCAGCGTTCCGGCATCCACCTGCGTCGCGCCGTAGTTCCACATAAAGTACCCCAACCCTGAAGCCACCACGCCAAGCCATACCAGAATGCTCCACTGCACCGTGGTCGTCGGCAGCCTGTGCGGGTTGCCCAGCATAAGCCAGGCCGCTACCGCCACCAGCAGCGCCCCCATATAGAACCACGCAAAAGCGTTGTGCTGGGGCATCGGCCGCAGCTCCATCAGGCGTTTGTAGCCCACCATGCCGATGGCAAAGCAGATATTTGACAGCTGAACCAGCAGCAGCCCGGTCCAGAAATGATCGCTCACTTTATCGTAGCGAATAATGGCCGCTCCCAGCACCGCCAGCCCGGCGCTGAGCAGATAGCCCCAGCGCAGCCTGCGCCCGCTGATCAGGTCATAAATCAGGGTGATATAGAGCGGCGTAAACACCGTAAACAGCAGAAATTCGGAGACCGTCAGGTAGAGGTAAGCGCGGAACGCCAGCAGATACATAATGCCAAGCTGCATGGCCCCTACCAGCATATACAGCACGATAGTCCGCGGCGACTGCCCGCGGGTGCGCAAAAACGGCAGGAACACCAGCGCCGCCAGCCCAACGCGCATCAGCACCGAAAAGTAGCTATCAACGCTGCCCGCCAGGTACTCGCCGATCAGGCTAAAGGAGAAGGCCCACAGGATGGTGGTAATAATCAGTAGCGCCACAATGAATGTCTCTCAGGAGGAAGAACGCTCATTGTAGCGAAGAGTCAGGTTGACAACTGGAGAATAAATCGCCAGTCGTCAATCTTTATCAGGAGAGATAGAGCCTGCGCAGATAGTGCGGCACCGCGTCGTCAGCGTTGCTGCCAATCACCTCCAGCTCGGGGTGAAGATCTTTCAGGCGCTGGTGCGCATTCAGCATAATGCAGCCCTTGCCCGCCATCGACAGCATCTCTGCATCGTTCATGCCGTCGCCAAAGGCGATGCAGTCCTTCAGGGCGTAGCCCTGCATTTTGGCAACCGCTTCGAGGGCATGACCTTTCGATACGCCGCCCGCCATCACTTCGAGACAGGTCAGCGTTGAGAAGCTGACGTTCACGCGATCGCCCCAACGGGCGTTGATCGCCTGCTCCAGCGGCAGCAGATGCTGATGATCCTCGCAGGTGAAAAACACCTTGCTGATCCCCTGGGAATCAAGCTCGCCGGGCTCGTACAGCTTGTAGTTAAACACCGCCTCTTTGAAAAAGCGCATCTCTTCCGGGCGGTGGCGGTTCATGTACCACTCGTCGTCGCGATAGACGTTGGTGACGACCAGCGGATCGCTGCGCATCATCTCAAACAGATCGCTGGCAATATCGCGATCGAGGTTATGGGCGAATATCTGATTGCCCTCGCTATCGTGCACGCGCGCGCCGTTGGAGGTGATCATGTAGGACTTAATGCCGAGATTATCGCGAATCTGCCCGACGTCGATGTAATGACGGCCGGTAGCAAAAACAAAGTTGATGCCGCGAGCGGTCAGCAGCTGCAGCGTCTCTTTCGCGTAGGGGTTTAGGGTGTGATCGGGGGAAAGCAGCGTGCCATCTAAGTCAGACGCAACAACCTGGTACATAAAAATTTTAACCTCTAAGCAGGGCGACGAGTGTCTTCGTCGGATTAAGGGCCTATCCCATCAGGCTATTTTATTTGCCATTTCGGACCCGGGCAGCACTCACCATCCTCACGTACGGCCTGTACGTTTCGGTGGTTTCGCGCTGTCCATGCCCCACAGGCGGCAACAATTTACACCTGCCGGGAAAGGCTCTAATTGTGTCGAGTGAAAAAATCGACGATGGCATTTAGCGCGACTGAGCGCATGGCGTCCTTTTCAAAAAGGATCTCATGGTATGCCCCTTCTATAACAAGCGGCTTATTACCTTCGCAGGGGTGGCCCGCCGCAGCCCGCAGTTCGCAGTAGCGCTCGTGCATACGGTTGTCGACCACGCGTTCTTCTTCAGCCTGCAACAACAGCGTGGGGGTAATATCTTTTTCTACGCCAGCCAGCGCCTCTTCGCCCGCGAGGATCCCCTCGCGCACCCAGTGGTACGTTGGCCCGCCCACCCGCAGCTGGGGTTCGTCCGCATAAAAGCGCAGGTTGCGCCGGTAGCGCTGGCGGCTATGCGTCAGGACGTTGACCGAGAAGGGCAGCGCCCGCCAGCGGCCGGTGCCAATGGCGTACTCTTCTCGAATGCGCTGATAGCCCTCAGCCCAGTCGAGAATATGGCGCACCATCCAGTCCGGAAAGCGCATAACTATCCCGAACATCGGCGCGCACAGCGCGATGGCATCACAATGCTGCTGGTGGCGTTGCAAAAATAAGGTCGCGATTGCGCCGCCCATAGAGTGAGCCAGTATAAAGCGTTTTCGCCAGTGGCCTGGCGCAACTTCCTGCAGCCAAAGCGCAGCAAGATCGTCAACATAATCGCTAAAGTTAACGACGTGGCCACGGTGGCTGTCGGTTAATATGCGCCCCGATCGCCCCTGTCCGCGATGATCGATAATCATCACATCGAAACCGCTGTGGAACAGATCGTAGGCCAGCTCGGCGTACTTCACGTAGCTTTCGATACGCCCAGGGCAGATAACCACCACCCGGTCGTGTTGTTTGGCGCAGAAGCGAACAAAGCGGACCGGGATGCTGTCGACGCCCGTAAATTCCGCTTCTTCCCGCTGTCGCCAGAAATCGGTCAGAGGCCCCATAGTGAAAGCCGCAAACGCGTTTTCTCGTGTGTCCCAATCCTTTTGCTGCCAAAACATCGGGTTTACACCCCTGTTAACCGCCAGAAATCGTTTTTTTACCGTGTATCACACAAGGCTTACACAATAGCGTATTGTGGCATAAAAACAGACAACCAGGGAGTTTCTCATGACGTTCGAGTGGTGGTTCGCCTATCTGCTGACATCGATTATTCTCAGCCTGTCCCCGGGCTCAGGGGCGATTAATACCATGACCACCTCAATCAGCCACGGCTACCGCGGGGCAACGGCCTCGATTGCCGGCCTGCAGACCGGGCTGGCGATTCACATCGTTCTGGTGGGTATTGGCCTGGGAACGCTGTTTTCCCGCTCGGTGCTGGCCTTTGAAGTATTGAAATGGGCGGGTGCGGCCTATCTTATCTGGCTGGGCATTCAGCAGTGGCGGGCCGCGGGGGCAATCAACTTGACCACCCTGGCCCGGGCGCAGACCCAGGGGAAATTATACCAGCGGGCGGTTTTCGTTAATCTGACCAACCCGAAGAGCATCGTGTTCCTCGCGGCCCTGTTCCCGCAGTTTATCGTGCCGCATCAGCCCCAGGTGATGCAGTATCTGGTTCTGGGGGTCACTACCATTGTGGTCGATATCATCGTGATGATCGGCTATGCCACCCTGGCGCAGCGCATTGCGGCATGGATTAAGGGGCCGAAGCAGATGACGGCGTTGAACAAGGTCTTTGGATCGCTGTTTATGCTGGTTGGCGCGCTGCTGGCTTCGGCACGCCACGCCTGAGGTGAATAACTCCGCCAGGCACAGCCTGGCGGGTCTTCGGACTTAGCGTGAAATAATCAGGTGAATGCCAAACCCGGTGAAAAGCGCGCCGGCCACACCGTCAATCCACTTCGCCATCCGCTGGTAGCCGCGGCGCATCGCCGGCAGCGCAAACAGGCTGGCCACGACCGCAAACCACGCCAGCGTTTCCAGGACGATCAGCAGGAAAATACCCCAGCGCTCGCCCGCGCCGACGCCATCGCCAACAAACAGCGAGAAAACCGAGCCGAAGTAGATAATCGCTTTCGGGTTAGCCAGGTTGGTGAGCAGCCCTTTGAGGAAACTACGCCCGCTGCGGGCCAGTTCAACCTGCGGCTCTGCGGCGGGTGCCTCGCTCTTTTTCAGCGCGCCGCGCAGCATCTGATAGCCCATCCAGCAGAGATAGAGCCCGCCGCCGACCATAATAATGGTGTGCAGCCAGGCCATTTTTTCAATAATCAGGTGCAGACCGAGCAGCGCCACGCCCGCCCAGACCATGACCCCGCAGGTGATCCCGAGTACGCCCATCATCGCCTCTTTGCGCGAGCGGCTGACGGCAGTTTGCGAAACGAAGAAGAAGTCCGGGCCCGGACTCATCAGCGCGATGATGTGCACCAGCGCGACGGTAAGAAAAAGCATCAGCATAGTTAACCCACTGGAATAGAGTGATCAAGATGCGTCAGGGTGACAAATGAGGACATTCCCAGGCGCGAAAAACAGCCGGCGACGAGGGTGAGTGAGCGCAGTCAACGCAGAGCAGCTTGAAGGATGAAGAGAACATCCTGGCACCTTTTCGCCCGCCTGACTACTCCTCTTCACCATCAACATGCGCGCGGATCAGCGCCATAAACTCTTTACCGAAGCGCTCCAGCTTGCGCGTACCGACGCCGTTGACGCTGAGCATCTCGCCGGCGGTAATCGGCGATTGCTCGGCCATTTCGATCAGCGTCGCATCGTTAAAGACGACATAGGGCGGGATATTCTCTTCGTCGGCAATGGCTTTACGCAGCTTGCGCAGCTTGGCAAACAGCTTGCGGTCGTAGTTGCCGCCGAATGATTTTTGCATCGCTTTCGGCTTCAGCGCCACGATGCGCGGCACCGCCAGCTGTAGCGGAACTTCGCCGCGCAGCACCGGGCGAGCGGCTTCGGTAAGCTGCAGAGCCGAGTGCTGGGCGATATTCTGCGTCACCAGCCCGAGGTGGATCAGCTGGCGAATCACGCTCACCCAGTGCTCGTGGCTCTGATCGCGACCAATACCGTAAACCGGCAGCTTATCGTGGGCCATATCGCGAATACGCTGGTTATTGGCGCCGCGCAGAACCTCCACCACGTAGCCCATCCCGAACCGCTGGTTGACGCGATAAATCGTCGACAGCGCCTTGCGCGCATCCATTAACGCGTCGTACTGCTTCGGCGGGTCAAGGCAGATATCGCAGTTGCCGCACGGCTCCTGACGCCCTTCGCCAAAGTAGTTCAGCAGCACCAGGCGGCGGCAGGTTTGCGCCTCGGCAAAGGCCCCCATGGCGTTCAGCTTATGGCGTTCAATATCCAGCAGCGGTCCGGCGGGCTTCTCCTCAAGGCAGCGGCGCAGCCACGCCATATCGGCCGGATCGTAAAACAGCATTGCCTCCGCCGGCAGGCCATCGCGCCCGGCGCGGCCGGTTTCCTGATAGTAGGACTCAATATTGCGGGGAATATCAAAGTGCACCACAAAGCGGACGTTCGGCTTATTGATGCCCATTCCGAAGGCCACCGTCGCCACCACGATTTGTAGGTCATCGCGCTGGAACTTCTCCTGCACATCGGCACGGACCTGATGCTCCAGCCCGGCGTGGTAGGCCGCCGCGCTGATGCCGCGGCTTTGCAGGCGCGCGGCGGTATCTTCTACTTTCGAGCGGCTGTTGCAGTAAATAATGCCCGACTTGCCCCGCTGGTCCTGCACGTAGCGCATCAGCTGGTCCAGCGGCTTAAATTTTTCCATCAGCATATAGCGGATGTTGGGGCGATCGAAGCTGCTGACCTGAATCAGCGGGTCGTTCAGCCCCAGCAGGCGAACGATATCGCGACGGGTAGTGTCATCGGCGGTGGCGGTCAGCGCCATAAACGGGATTTGCGGCATCCGCTGACGCAGCTGCCCCAGGGCGGCGTATTCCGGACGGAAATCATGCCCCCACTGGGAAATGCAGTGCGCCTCATCCACCGCCAGCATCGACAAGTTCCAGTGGCTGAGATGCTCGAGGAAATTATCCAGCATCAGGCGTTCAGGGGCGATGTAGAGCAGGCGAATCTGTCCGCTGCGGCAGCCGGCCATGACCTCCTGCTGCTGCTCGCGGCTCTGGGTTGAGTTCAGGCAGGCCGCCGACACGCCGTTCGCCAGCAGCTGATCGACCTGATCTTTCATCAGCGAGATCAGCGGCGATACCACCACCGTCAGGCCGCCCAGCACCAGCGCCGGCACCTGATAGCACAGCGATTTGCCGCCGCCGGTTGGCATCACGACCAGGCAATCACGCCCTTCCAGCGCCGTGTCGATAATGGTTTCCTGACCCGGGCGGAACTGCTGGTAGCCGAAGGTTTCCTGTAAAACCTGCTTTGCCAGCAATGTTTGATTCAATACTTCCGCCTGTGCCACATTGACCCCGTCTGCCTGAAAAGAAAAACAGGCGCTATTTTCAGCGCCCGTGAGCCAGAGTGCAACGATTAAAACAGATCGTTGAGCGTCACGCCGACACCGACGCGCGTCTGGTTAAAGTTATAGTCGATGAGCGACTCGCCATAGCCGCTGTAGACTTGGGTATAAAAACGCACGTGGCGGGTAATCGGATAGCTGACGCCAACCTCTGCGCCGCCGTAGCCGGTATTCCAGTTATATTGCCCCTGCGCGCTGAGGATGGCATCGCCTAGCTGATAGCCAACTTTCAGCCGGTAATAGCCCATATATTTGGTGATGTCCGGATTATCATCGGTGCTGCCGATAACGTACCAGGGCTTCACTTCCACCAGCCAGTTGCCGTTTTGCGCCATCAGGCGGGTATACAGGCGATTCCAGCTGCGGGAGGTGGGATCGGAGCGGCCGTTGGAGTCGTGGTTATAGCCTACTTCAATATCGCGCAGCGTCCAGCCGGCAAGCCGATAATCCGTCGCAAAGCCGAGGAACAGCTGCGGCTCATAGTTCGTTTCGCGAAACGGTGCAGACTCCTTGCTGTTTGAGAGCTGCCACCAGGATTTCTGCGTATAGGAGGCACCGAGCAGCGAATTATCACCGAGGATCCCCCGCCACAGCGGGAAGGCGAGGCTGAGCTGGAATTTCACCTCATCCTTGCGGGCATTTTCGGCCCAGTCATAGCTGGAGATCGCTTCCTTGTTGATATCGCTGCTCCACGTATAGAGCAAATAGTTGCTCTCATAGGGATAGAGCAGGAACGGATTATCATGATCCTGCAGCAGGTTAGCGATAATGCTGCCGCGCACCGCGGGCGTATCGTGAACCTGATGAGCAACCGGCGCGTCCTGCGCCAAAACGCCGGCCGGGAGCGCAACCAGCGCCAGCAGCCAGGCCAAAGAGATACGCATTACTGTTCTCCTGAAAGAGTGATTTTTATTTCTATTTTACACCGGGCTCATTTTACCTGTTTATGGACTCCCTGCTCGGTTATCCGTTCCGAAAGTGGAAATCAATATTTTAGAGGCATAAAATCAACATCTCATTAACGAATGGATACACCCGCTATGTCTGAACTCACTTCCGAAGCCGCCCTAAAGCTGGTGGGAGAAATTTTTGTCAACCATATGCCGTTTAACCGCGCCTTAGGCCTGAAGCTGGAGCGTTACGAAAAAGAGTTCGCCCAGCTGAGCTTTAAAAACCAGCCTATGATGGTCGGCAACTGGGCGCAAAGCATTCTGCACGGCGGCGTGATTGCCTCAGCGCTGGACGTTGCCGCCGGCCTGGTGTGCGTCGGCAGTACGCTGACCCGCCATGAGACCATCAACGAAGAAGAGCTGCGCCAGCGCCTGTCGCGTATGGGCACCATCGATCTGCGCGTCGACTACCTGCGGCCGGGCCGCGGAGAGCACTTCACCGCCACCAGCAGCCTGCTGCGCGCCGGGAATAAAGTGGCGGTCGCCCGCGTAGAATTACATAACGAAGATCAGGTTTATATCGCCAGCGCCACGGCGACGTATATGGTGGGTTGATCGGCGTAAATCGAGTAACATCGCTGTTTTGGCGTAACGGATTTTACCGATGGATGCAAAACAAACGCGGCTTGGCGTTATTCTGGCTCTTGCCGCCTATTTTATCTGGGGTATTGCACCCGCATATTTCAAGCTTATCTACTACGTTCCCGCAGATGAAATTCTGACTCACCGCGTGATCTGGTCCTTCTTCTTTATGCTGGCGCTTATCAGCCTTAGCCGCCAGTGGCCGCAGGTGAGAAAGCTGCTGCAGACGCCAAAAAAGGTGCTCCTGCTGGCGCTGTCGGCGGTGCTGATTGGCGGCAACTGGCTGCTCTTCATCTGGTCGGTGAATAACCACCATATGCTGGAAGCCAGCCTGGGCTACTTTATTAACCCGCTGGTCAACATTGTGCTGGGGATGCTTTTCCTCGGCGAACGTTTTCGCCGCATGCAGTGGCTGGCGGTATTGCTGGCGTTCTGCGGGGTGCTGGTGCAGCTATGGACCTTTGGCTCGCTGCCGATAATTGCCCTCGGACTGGCGTTTAGCTTTGCTTTCTACGGGCTGGTGCGCAAGAAGATTGCCGTTGATGCCCAAACCGGGATGCTGTTTGAAACCCTGTGGCTGCTGCCGGTTGCCGCCCTTTACCTGTTCGGTATTGCCGATAGCCCCACCAGCCATATGGGCCAAAACCCGTGGTCGCTGAACCTGCTGCTGATGGCTGCCGGCGTCGTGACCACTATCCCGCTGCTGTGCTTTACCGGCGCGGCCACCCGCCTGCGCCTCTCCACGCTGGGCTTTTTCCAGTACATTGGCCCAACGCTGATGTTTCTGCTGGCGGTGCTGTTTTACGGGGAAGTTCCGGGGGCAGATAAGATGGTCACCTTCGCCTTTATCTGGGTCGCGCTGGCGGTGTTTATCGTCGACGCGCTGTACACCCAGCGCCGGCTGCGTCGGGCTTAGCGCCGTCGCGTCCGCCTCACGCGCCGGCCTCTCATCCACAGAGGCCGGCGCGTTATTTTTACTGCTCGGTGAGCTCCAGCTCGGCAATCAGGGGTAAATGATCGCTGGCGGATGACCAGGCAAAGGCCGGCGAGTTATGCGGCACCTCGATTTTTTTCACATTCCATTTTTGCCCCTTGAAGGTAAAAATATGGTCAATATCGATTGCCGGGTTAACCGCGGGCCAGGTGCGGTAATCCGTCCCCTGCTTCATTACGGGGTTAAAGAAATAACCCACCTCTTTTAACGGCTGCTCATCGTGCGTGGAGTTAAAATCACCCGCCAGGATTTTGATCGATGAGGCGATATCTTTAAAGTCGGATGGGGCATCGCCGATGCTCACGTCCAGAAGATGGCGAACCTGCTCCACGCGCATCGTCGGATCCTTCTGCCAGTCGAGATGGGTCACCATCACCAGCACCGGGCTGTCAAAGCCGGGAACGGCGATTTGCGCCAGCAGCGCGATTCGCTGCTCGGCATCCCCCGACGGCAGCTTAATCACCTGGGTATGGTCAATTTTATATTTGGACAGAATACCGACGCCATATTCTCCGCCGTCGAAATCCAGCGCCTTGCCGAAGGCATAGTGATAGTGGTTGGCGTCCGCGATAGTTTTTAGCTGATCGATCTTTTGGCTTCTGGCGGTTTTATTATCGACCTCCGGAACCGCAATAATATCGGCGCCGATGTGCTTAATCGCTAAATTGAGTGAGGTAAAATCCGCCACGTTATCGGACGCTTCATTCTTGCCGATGTTATAGGTCGCAATCTTCAGCTGAGGATAATTCTCGGCGTAGACCTTATCCGCAACGCCGCCTTTTTGAACCGCAAGAATCTCATTACCAGCAAGTTTTTCAACAGCTTGTGCATTAACGGAGAGGCAGGCCAGGGCCAGGAAGGGTAGTGTAAAGATACTTTTCATTCTAAAATTTCACCTTTGTTTATCGGGAATATTGCGATGGTAACAATTATCCCTCAGCCGTTATGTGACTTATTGCCCACACTTATGATGCGCAGAGAATTAAGTCACTCGCGATAATCAAAGCCTGTTTCCGTTCTCCGGCGCGGCGGCTGACATAAAGGTGAAAAAAAACGGCCACCTTATAAGGCAGCCGGTTTTGATATAATTTATTGTTTTAAAGCCAGTTTTTACGCTTAAAGTAGAGGTATGGCGCCAGCCCGGCCAGCATCATAAAGACGATCGCCCCCGGATAACCAAAGCTCCAGTGCAGCTCGGGCATAAACTCAAAGTTCATCCCATAGCTTGATGCCACCAGGGTTGGCGGCAGGAAGACCACGGAGACCACCGAGAAGATCTTGATGATGCGGTTCTGCTCGATGTTGATAAAGCCCATCGCCGCCTGCATCAGGAAGTTCACCTTCTGGAACAGCGATTCGTTATGCGGCAGCAGCGATTCGATATCTCGCAGGATCTCACGCGCCTGCTCCAGCTGGCCCGCCGGCAAGCGCGCCTTGCGCACGAGGAAGTTCAGCGCCCGCTGGGTATCCATCAGGCACAGGCGCACCTTCCAGCCGATATCTTCCTGTTCCGCCAGGGTAGAGAGCGCGTCATCGTACTCGTCGCCCTGGCGACCTTCCATAATCACCCGGCTCAGCTTTTCCAGGTCGCTGTAGATATTTTCAATTTCATCCGCCAGCTGTTCGATTTTTGTTTCGAACAGATCGAGCAGCAGCTCGTAGGCGTTACCATCAACCATTGACTGGTTGCGCACGCGCATGCGGTAGAGACGGAATGCGGGTAGCTCACGCTCGCGCAGGGTAAAAAGGCGCCCTTCGCGGATGGTAAACGCCACCGTGGAGTTGCCGGCGTGATCCTCTGCATCTTCAAAGAAGAAAAATGAGTGAATGTGTAAACCGTCTTCATCTTCGAAGAAACGCGCCGACGCTTCGATATCTTCCAGCTCCGGACGGGTTGCCAGGTTCTGACCCAGTTCCGTCTGCACGCGGCTACGTTCTTCATCGTCAGGCTCGACCAGATCGACCCACACCGAGCTGGCAAGGTGCTTGATCTCGTCGGCTTCCAGGCGCGTCAGACGATTATTTTCCAGTTGAAATGCGCTCAGCATGACCGGGACTCCCAATGCAAAAAAATTATCGGACAGTTCGGTGGGCACACAGAAACAAAAGGGGTTTCAGACCATTAAGCCTGACTCAGAGCGACGGGAATGACGGGTCGCTGACAACCGCTAAGGCTATCAGCATAAGAGGATAGCCTTAGGAGTTGTTCCTGACGGACAGGAAGTTGAGCCAGCATCTACTGGGTGTGTCCAAGGCGAATGTCCTCTTAGCGTAATCGTGCGCGCATGTTACGCCAGCGCAAAAACGGCGTCAACACGCAACGAAACGCTAAAGAGCAAATCCTGCCCTTTAGCATATAAGGCTAGCAGATTATTACAAAAAAACGATATTTTTCTTACTGTTACACTGTTTCCAGCCGCGCATAGGCTGCCACCAGCCATTTGATGCCCTGCCCCTGGAAAGCCACCTGCAGACGGCTATGCTCGCCGCTGCCTTCCAGATTCACGATGGTGCCTTCACCGAATTTCGGATGGCGCACGCGCTGACCCAGTTTGTAGCCGGTATCGTTCTCCGCCATCGGCGTGCCCATGCGCTGATGGCTCACCGGACGGCTCACCGTGGCGCGCAGGCGCACCTCTTCCACGCACGTCTCCGGCAGCTCGCCGATGAAGCGCGACGGACGATGGTAAACCTCTTTGCCGTACAGGCGACGGGTTTCGGCGTAGGTCAGCGTGAGCTTCTGCATCGCGCGGGTTACGCCCACGTAGGCAAGGCGGCGCTCCTCTTCCAGGCGCCCGCCCTCGTCGAGCGCCATCTGGCTCGGGAACATCCCCTCCTCCACGCCGACGATAAACACCTGCGGGAACTCCAGACCTTTCGCCGAGTGCAGGGTCATCAACTGGACCGCATCCTGCCAGGTATCAGCCTGCCCTTCGCCCGCCTCCAGCGCGGCATGAGAAAGGAACGCCTGCAGCGGCATTAAATCCTCATCTTCATCGTTGTAGCTGAACTGGCGCGTTGCCGTCACCAGCTCTTCTAAGTTCTCGATACGCGTCTGGCCTTTTTCGCCCTTCTCCTGCTCGTACATGATGCGCAGGCCGGAATCTTTAATCACCCGGTCGGTCTGGACGTGCAGCGGCATATCCGCCGTCTCCTGCGCCAGGGCGTCGATCAGCTCCATAAAGCGCTGCAGGGCGCTGGCGGCGCGGCCCGCAAGGGCTTTATCTTTCAGCAGCTCGCGGCACGCCTGCCACAGCGTCAGCTGGCGGTCGCGCGACGTTTGGCGCACCACGTCCAGGGTGCGATCGCCGATGCCGCGGGTCGGCGTATTGACCACGCGCTCAAACGCGGCGTCATCGTTGCGATTAGCAATCAGGCGCAGGTAGGAGAGCGCATCTTTGATCTCCTGACGTTCGAAGAAGCGCATGCCGCCGTAAATACGGTACGGCATGCTGGCCTGCAGCAGCGCCTCTTCCATCACGCGCGACTGGGCGTTGCTGCGGTAAAGGATGGCGCACTGCTCCAGCGCCCCGCCGTTTTCCTGCCAGGTTTTAATCCGGTTAACCACGAAACGCGCTTCGTCGAGATCGTTAAAGGCGCAGTACAGGGAGATCGGTTCGCCGTCGGCGCCGTCGGTCCACAGCTTCTTGCCCAGACGTCCGCTGTTATTTTCAATCAGGGCGTTGGCGGCGCTGAGGATATTGTTGGTTGAGCGGTAGTTCTGCTCCAGGCGAATGGTCTCGGCGCCGGGGAAATCGGTCAGGAAGCGCTGGATATTCTCAACCTGCGCGCCGCGCCAGCCGTAGATCGACTGGTCATCATCGCCGACGATCATCACCTTGCCGCTATCGCCCGCCAGCAGACGGATCCAGGCATACTGAATATTGTTGGTATCCTGGAATTCGTCGACGAGGATATTGGTAAAGCGTTCGCGGTAGTGCTGAAGAATATGCGGCTTGTTGAGCCACAGCTCGTGCGCGCGCAGCAGCAGCTCGGCAAAATCCACCAGCCCTGCGCGATCGCAGGCTTCCTGGTAGGCCTGATACACCTTCTGCCAGGTCTGCTCCACCGGATTGCCGTAGCTCTGGATATGGTGCGGGCGCAGCCCCTCATCTTTTTGGCTGTTGATGTACCACATCGCCTGACGCGGCGGCCACTGCTTCTCGTCGAGGTTCATCGCTTTGATCAGCCGCTTCAGCAGGCGCAGCTGATCTTCGCTATCGAGGATCTGGAAATCCTGCGGCAGGTTGGCATCAAGATGGTGGGCGCGCAGCAGACGGTGCGCCAGGCCGTGGAAGGTGCCTACCCACATGCCGCCCTGGGTGGTGCCCATCAGCTGGCCGATACGGTGGCGCATTTCCGCCGCCGCTTTGTTGGTAAAGGTCACCGCCATAATGGAGTAGGGCGAACAGTTTTCTACGCTGATAAGCCAGGCAATGCGATGCACCAGTACGCGGGTCTTACCGCTGCCCGCTCCAGCCAGAACCAGCATATTGGTGCGCGAGGCCGCGACGGCTTCACGCTGTTTATCATTAAGGCTGTCGAGCAGGTAAGAAACGTCCATTGGCACCGCCGGAAATGAGCAGCCCGGCAGCGCTTGGCCTGGCGGGCATACTGTTAATATATACAGAACTAATGGTGATTATATCAGCGAGGTCAGAGATGCCAACCGCGAAATTTCAATGTGCGGCAGCAGCCGGCTGTCGGTGGTGTGCATCAGGTCGGCGCCCTGCGGCTTAATCCAGCAGGCCTGCATGCCGCAGCGGATAGCGCCCGCCACGTCGGTGGTCAGGTCATCGCCGACGTGGAGTATCTGCCCCAGCGGCAGCGCCAGACGCTCCGCCGCCAGATGATACATATCGGCAAACGGCTTAGAACGCCCGTCCGGCCCGGCGCGCAGCACAAAGCGGAAATAGTCGCTCAGGCCGAACAGTTCCGGCTGCGCATTGCCGTTAGTCACCGCCACCAGCGGCCACTTCTCCGCCAGCGCGGCCAGGGTATCGTGGGTTTCCTGCGGTACGTCAATCAGGCTGCGCCAGTGGGCAAAGTTCGCCATCGCCGCATCGGCGCCGGATTCGGCCTGCGCGGCAGAGAGTCCGGCGTTCATCATCCCCAGCACCAGAGCACGCCGTCGCCATTCGGTCACGTCGTGGTAAATATCCGGCTCGGTCTCCAGCAGCGTCTGGCGCAGCTGCTGCAGGTGATGGGCATCGAACTGGCTCAGCGAAGGGTGGTAGCTGCGCACGAAGGCCAGCGACTCGTGCAGCGTCCGGTCGATGACCGGGCGGTTGTCGTAAAGGGTATCGTCCAGGTCAAACGTCAGTGCTGAAATCTGGCCCAGAGGTCGGTAAAAACGCATTATTTCCCCCGTTTGGCGCGCGGATGCGCCGCATCGTACACCGAGGCAAGGTGTTGAAAGTCAAGATGGGTATAGATTTGAGTGGTGGAGAGATTGGCATGGCCCAACAGCTCCTGCACGCCGCGCAGATCGCCGCTCGATTCCAGCATATGCGTGGCAAAGGAGTGGCGCAGCTTGTGCGGATGAACGTGGCTGTTCAGCCCCTGCTTAATTCCCCACTCGGCAAAACGCTTTTGAACATTGCGCGCGGAGATGCGTTTGCCAAGCTTCGACAAAAACAGCGCATCGTCATCGGTGCCGAAGAGGCCGCGGAGATCCAGCCAGTGCTCAATCCACGCCACCGCGCTGCGGCCAATCGGCAGGCGGCGCTCTTTGCTGCCTTTCCCCATCACCCACACCTCTCCTGACTCCAGGTCGAGGTGCTTAATGTCGAGGTTCACCAGCTCAGAAAGACGCAGGCCCGCGCCGTACATCACTTCCAGCATCGCCCGGTCGCGTACCGCCAGCGGATCGTTCAGATCGATATCCAGCAGCCGGTTAACGTCGTCGACGTCGATATTTTTCGGTAAATGGCGCGGTATTTTAGGCGCCGAAATTCCCTTTGCCGGGTTGGCGCTCAGCTCACCCTGCGCCACCAGCCAGTCAAAGAAGCTGCGCAACGCCGAGAGGCGCAGCGCCAGGCTTGCCGGGCCCAGCCCCTGTTTTCGACTCCGCACCGCCAGACCGCGCACCTGAGCCGCATCGCACTGCTGCCAGCTTTTTAAGCCGGCGTTTTCAGCCAGCGCCACCAGCGCATCAAGCTGGCGTCGGTAGTTAAGCAGCGTAATCGGGCTAAGCTGACGCTCCACGCCAAGATAGCGCAGGAAGCGGGCAACGGCGGTAAACAGCGGAGAGTCGGTCATGCGCGTTCAACCCAGCGCTCCAGCAGGCCTGGCAGCATCAGGGCAATTTCCTGAAGCAGCTGTGTGCCCTGCCCCTGCTGATAGTGCTGCGCATCGCGGCTACTGAACAGCATAACGCCGGGCGCATCATCGCCGCCCAGCAGCGACATCGCCACCGAGCCGATGGCTTTCGCCTCCGGCAGCACCACCAGCAGCTCCGGTCCGTTCAGCGGACCGAGGTAGTGGCGTTCCTGCCTGAGACGCTGAATGCGCACGGGTTCAAAGGCCTGGCGGGTCAACGCAAGGTGGGTGAATTTTGAGGGCGCGCCGAGCCGCCAGCTGTCGGGGAACAGACGCACCGTTGCGCCGGCCAGGCCGAGCTCGCGGGCCCAGCGATGAAAGCGATTGAGCATCTCATCGAGGCTTTCTGCCGCCGCCAGCCGCGTCTGCAGATGGAGGAGCCGCTGAAACAGGCTTTCGTTGGCCGTCGCCTGCTCCATCAGCAGCGACATGTTCTCTTCCAGCACGTTGATATGATTACGTGCGCGAGCCATGTGCCACTCGACCAGCGAAACGGTCCCCCGAACCGGGTGAGGAACCTGCATGTGCTCCACAAGAGCGGCATTACGAATAAAGAATTCAGGATGTTGCAACAGATAGTCCACCACCGCACGGTCATCCAGCGCGCCGATCGTATCCTGCTGTTCTTCCCCGAGTTGTTTCATAAATGAATAAATCCGTCGTAGACGTGTGCCGCCGGGCCAGTCATAAACAACGGTTGACCCGGGCCTTTCCAGGCGATATCAAGACGCCCGCCTGGTAATTCCACGCGTACTTCCTCGGCCAGCAGCCCCTGTTGGATACCGACCGCGACCGCCGCACAGGCGCCGCTGCCGCAGGCCTGGGTCTCGCCCGCGCCGCGTTCAAAGACCCGCAGGCGAATGCGATGACGCTCGACTATCTGCATAAAACCGATGTTCGCGCGTTCCGGGAAGCGTTCGTGGCTTTCCATCACCGGGCCAAGCGTTTCCACCGCCGCGGTTTCCACATCATCGACCTGGATGACGCAGTGCGGGTTCCCCATTGAGACCACGCCGCACAATACTGTCTGCTCAGCGACGCGCATAATATAGGTCTTTTCCGCTTTGTTCGCGCGGAACGGGACCTGGGACGGCTCAAAGTTCGGCTCGCCCATATTCACGCGCACCAGATCGTCTTCCGTTACGCTTAATACCATACGACCGTTCGCCGTGCTGACGCGGATATCACGTTTATTGGTCAGGCCTTTCAGACGTACAAACCGCGCAAAGCAACGCGCGCCGTTGCCGCACTGCGACACTTCGCTGCCGTCAGCGTTAAAGATGCGGTAATGAAAATCCAGATCCGGATCGTAGGGCGGCTCGACAACCAGCAGCTGATCGAAGCCCACGCCAAGATGCCGGTCTGCCAGCCGGCGAATCAGCTCCGGAGAGAAAAAAACATTCTGTGTTACCGCGTCAACGACCATAAAGTCGTTACCCAGGCCATGCATTTTAGAAAACTGCATCATCTGTACTCTAACTAATTTGCGTTTCAGGAGGACGGCAGGCCGTTCGTCCCGGGGAGTAGCGTCAGTAGTCTACCTGGGTCGGGCCACCGCTATCGCCGCGATCGTTACGATCTGGCGTCGCGCTCTGGATACCGCTATCGACCGGTTTGGTCGGCGGCGGCGCCGTTTTATCCGCCGGTGGGAAATAGAGCGGCCCCTTCAGACCACAGCCGGTGAGGCTGAAGATCGCCAGCAGAACGGCAAGCGTAGGAAAAGCGTTTTTCATTGATAGTTGCCCGTGAGTCATTCTTTCTGCTTTCTATCATCGCAGGAGAAGACGTAAAAGCAAGCGTTTAGCATCCGACTGCGCGCGCTTTTGTTTCGCGCTATACTGCCGCCATCTTCAAAAAAGCAGGGTAGAACCATGAATGACAGTGAATTCCATCGCCTGGCCGACAGCCTGTGGATGACTATCGAAGAGCGCCTGGACGAGTGGGACGGCGATAGCGATATCGATTGTGAAATTAACGGCGGCGTGCTGACCATTAGCTTTGAAAACGGCAGCAAAATCATTATTAACCGTCAGGAACCGCTGCATCAGGTCTGGCTGGCGACCAAGCAGGGCGGCTACCATTTTGACCTCAAAGGCGACGAGTGGATCTGCGATCGCAGCGGCGAAACCTTCTGGGATCTGCTGGAGCAGGCGGCAACGCATCAGGCAGGCGAAGCGGTGAGCTTTCGTTAAAGCGGGCTAGCTGGCTACGCTCATCGGTATCCCCGGTACGCTGCGCGCAGCCGGGGAACACTTCGCGATATCAGGACGCGATATCAGGAGTAGTGCTGCTGGAGCATCGGCGACGCCGCGGCATCCTGATTGACCGGTGCCGTCACGGCGCCGATGGCCTGGCTACGGAAGGGAATGACCTGCGGCCGGCCGTCAACGTCAACGATCTGGTAGAACTGCGGCAGGTTGAAGTTGATAAAGCTGGAGCCGTAGGTGAACCGGTCGTGCGACGAGGAGTAGAAGCGGCTAACGTCGCGCACCAGCTCCTCTTTACTGCCTTCACAGTGATGGTAAACCTCGGCGCGGTTGCTCTCGTCGAGAATGTAGATATTAAACCCGCTGTCGTTATCCGCCTCTTCAAAGAAGAACTGAATAATCCCTTCGCTGGCAAAGCCATCCACCACCTGCGGCAGCCTGACGTGGTTGGTTTCTACCTGAACCGACAAACCATGCAGCTTGTTGTGCGAGATAGCGCCATAGAATTCAATGGCATTTTCCAGCTTCTGCACCGAGACGTTAAGACGTTCGAAGAACAGGCCCCACGTCTGCCCTGAGACGCGCAGCGCCTTGAAGCGGCCGGTGTCCTGACGGGTACTGGAGAGGCGTAGCTCAACGCACTCGGAGACCAGCTGCTGCACGCGAGTGCGGATGAGCCCGCGCAGATGCTGGCTGTAGCAGAACACTTCAACGCTATCCGGCGGCGCCGCGTCCTGGTGCATTTTGCCCAGAATGGTCTTCAGCGCTTCGATCATCGCCTGCTCGCCGTTGAAGTGCAGGGTTCGCACTTCGTTCCACGAGTTGCGATACAGCAGGTCCACGCTGCCTATCAGGCACTTCTGCTCTTCGCCAAAGCTAAATACGTCCAGCTTGCGGAAGTCAAAATGCACCACCTGATTGCGGAACGCGGCGGTCGGATCGTATTCAAGGTTAACGATAATCGCCAGATGGCGGATTTCGCAGGGGCTATACAGCGCTTTCGGCGTAGGCGAAGGCAGACGCAGCGGGAAGTGGTGAGAAACATCGGCTACCATCTCCTGCAGCTTCGCCAGGTCGACAATGCCGTTGCCCTTAATAAACAAGCGGGTGCGCGACGTCAGCAGGCCGTTAAACCACGCCCATGCCACCAGCTTGTTCAGATAGCGGTTATATTCCAGCGGCTGATGGCTAACGATCGATTCCATATCCGGCGCGCGGTTATAGACATACCATCCGGTGCGGTTAGCGCGGCCCGGCGGCACGTGGATAAAGGTCAGATTCGGTTCGGAGAGATCCGGCGATATCTGCGGGTTCACCAGGGTCACTTTCCCCGGCAGCGCTTCAAACGCCGCGTACAGCTTGCGGGTCAGCACGCCAATATCCTGCGGGCTGGCGGAAACACTGAGGTTGTTGCGACGCGCAAACCGAATCAGGTTGCGGTAGCTCTGCATCATCGCATCAAGCAGTTCGTTGTGCGCTTTGCGTACTTCGTCGATCTTCCAGTTGGCCCGGTTGTCCAGCATCGCCAGACGCTTTTCATCCCAGCCCCACTCTTTCACCAGGTGGCTCACCACCTCGCGACGCCAGCCCACGCAGGCGCGCTCGCGGCTCAGCTTTTCGCACACTTTCAGGTAGAAACAGCGGCGTACCAGGTCGAGGCGCGTCTCATCCTCAATGGCCTGCAGGTAGATCGTGACGCGTTCCAGCATCATGCAGTAGGGATCGAGACCGAATGAAACGATCTCGCCGTCGTGCAGGCGCTGTTTAATATCTTTCGCCAGCAGGCGGTTATTGGGGTATTCCCAGGAATAGGCTTCCAGCAGCAGCGTTTTCAGCACCGCTTTATAAGGCGAATCAATGCTTTTATACAGCTGCCACAGGCTGGCGCCGAAGTACTCTTCCGCCGACAGCGAGCTCAGGCCGCCGAGATCCAGCCATTCGTTCGGCGTCAGCACGCCCTGCGCGTAGAGGCTCATGACGTAATCGTCATAGTGCTCTTCTTCGTCGCACGGCACCATGTTCCACAGAATACGCTTGCCGGCAAGGCGCACGGCGGTGCGGTAGAATTCGTCCAGCAGCAGGATATGCTGAGTAGAGCCACAGTCTTCGCCGCCCAGGCTGCCGCTTTCGTTATGGCGGAAGCGGTTTTCATCGATCAGGAAGAAGCTGACTTCCACGCCAAGCGATGCCGCCCAGCTCTCCAGCAGGCTGCATTTACGCTGCAGCAGCTGGCGCTCGTCGGTATCGAGCCAGGCCTGGTGGCAAACCCAGATATCAAGGTCGGAAGAGCAGCTTTGGCCGACGGATGAGGTGCTACCCATGGAGTAAACGCCGGTAATCGGCAGCTCGCCTTTCGGCGGCTCCTGCGTCAGCATTCCGCGGTTTAGCTCAAGCTCGTCAAGGTAGTGGCGTTGGGTTTCATCAGGCGTGTAAAGGCAAATGCCTCGGGGAACGTTACCGTCAAGGTAACCCGGCATCAACGGGTGATGATAATGTAGTAATGTCGGCAGTAGACTGTAAACCTGCTGAAAAGCGGGTCCCATGGCAGCAAGCGCGCGATCTACGCGCAGTTGGTTGATGGCATCCAGTCTCTGTTTCAGTGTCTCAATATAGAGGTACAAGACATATCGCCTGATGTTCAAAAACCCGACGTACCATAGCCAGTACCGGGTTTCAGTATTTCAACAAAAACCGTCACCATTCGTCGTCGGTGTGGTTGTGATGAACTGCTGACGGACAAATGGTTTAAAACGTGATCAATCTAACACCTTGCTGATTGACCGTAAAGAAAGATGCGCTACATACAAGTGTAGCACCGTTTACTGCGTGTAAATTCCTCTCTACGGTTCGGCAACCGGTATGCGCATAAAAGGCCAATAAAGAGATGGCCGAGGCCCTGACCCACAAAACTAACATCCATAAGACAACAATGTTAGGATGGTTTGTGGTCGACAATGACGGTAACAAGCATGTTAGACAAAGTTTTGAAAATTGCCACAAGGCAAAGCCCACTTGCGCTATGGCAGGCGCATTATGTGAAAGAGCGCCTTGAGTCCTGCCATCCGCAGCTCAAGGTTGAACTGGTACCCATGGTCACTCGCGGCGACGTGCTCCTTGATACACCCCTCGCAAAAGTGGGTGGCAAGGGCCTGTTTGTCAAAGAGTTAGAGCTTGCCATTATGGAAGGGCGCGCCGATATCGCCGTCCATTCTATGAAGGATGTTCCCGTCGAGTTTCCCGAGGGCCTCGGGCTGGTAACGATTTGTGAGCGAGAAGATCCGCGCGACGCTTTTGTCTCAAATCACTATGCCTCTATTGACGCGCTGCCTCAGGGCAGCATCGTTGGCACGTCAAGTTTACGCCGCCAGTGTCAGCTGGCCGCACGGCGCCCGGATCTGCAGATTCGTTCCCTGCGCGGTAACGTCGGTACCCGTTTGGGCAAACTGGATAGCGGTGAGTATGACGCGATTATTCTCGCCGCGGCGGGGCTGCTACGCCTCGGGCTCGAAGCGAGAATTCGCCAGCCGTTAAGCCCTGAACAATCTCTCCCTGCCGTCGGGCAGGGCGCAGTCGGCATTGAGTGCCGTCTTGACGACGAGTGGACGCAGGCGCTGCTGGCACCGCTGAACCATACGCCTACGGCGATACGGGTTCGCGCCGAGCGGGCGATGAACACCCGCCTTGAGGGCGGCTGTCAGGTGCCGATCGGCAGCTACGCCGAGCTTATTGACGGCGAGCTGTGGCTACGCGCGCTGGTCGGCGCGCCGGACGGTTCCCAGCTGGTTCACGGCGAACGCCGCGGGCGCCCTGAAGACGCCGAGCGCCTTGGCGTCTCTCTGGCGGAAGAACTGCTGGATAACGGTGCCCGGGAGATCCTGACCGCCGTTTATGCCGGAGAAGCGCCACGATGAGTATCCTGGTCACCCGTCCGCTGCCGCAGGGCGAAGAGCTGGTCAGCCGCCTGCGCGGGCTGGGACGCGTGGCCTGGAGCTTTCCACTGATTGAATTTACGCCCGGCCGCGAGCTGCACACGCTCGGCGACCGGCTGGCGGCTCTCTCCGCGGGCGATCTATTGTTCGCCCTCTCGCAGCATGCCGTGGAGTTTGCCCACGCTCGCCTGCAGCAGCAGGCCCTGCGCTGGCCGCTGGCTCCCGGCTATTTCGCCATTGGCCGCACCACGGCGCTGGCCCTGCATAAGGTCAGCAGCCAGAATATTCGCTACCCATTAGATCGGGAAATCAGCGAAGTCTTGCTACAATTACCTGAATTACAAAACATTGCTGGTAAGAAGGCCCTCCTGCTTCGCGGCAACGGCGGCCGGGAACTACTCGGCGAAACGCTCCGCGAGCGCGGCGCTGATGTCACTTTTTGTGAGTGCTATCAACGTTGTGCAAAGCATTATGATGGTGCAGAAGAAGCAATGCGCTGGCAGTCTCGCGGCGTCTCGACGCTGGTCATCACCAGCGGTGAGATGCTGCAACAGCTTTGGACGCTGATCCCGCAATGGTATCGAGAACGGTGGCTCCTCCGCTGTCGCATTTTAGTTGTCAGCGAGCGCCTGGCCCAGCAGGCACGGGAATTGGGCTGGCAGGATATCCAGGTTGCCGAAAGCGCCGACAACGATACGCTGCTACGCGCATTACAATAACTCTCAACATTGGAAGCCATAATGACGGAACAACAAAATCAATCCGCCGTGGTTGAAGAGACCAGGGAGGCCGTGGAAAAGACGCCACAGCCAGAGAAAACCGGGAAGGAAAAGGGCGGGAATAAAACCAGTCTTGTTTTGAGCGCGGTCGCTATCGCTATTGCCCTCGCCGCCGGCGTGGGTCTTTACAGCGTGCACAAGCAGCAGCTATCCCGACAGAACGCGGCCAGCTCAGCATTAGCCGCGCAGATTGCGGCCCTGCAGAAATCGCAGGAAGGCCAAAAAACCGAACTCGAAGGCATCATCAGGCAGCAGGCTGACCAGCTGACCGCAGCCAAAAGTCAGCAGGATGC
Source organism: Klebsiella sp. BIGb0132 (assembly GCF_024810075.1). Classification (NCBI taxonomy): domain Bacteria; kingdom Pseudomonadati; phylum Pseudomonadota; class Gammaproteobacteria; order Enterobacterales; family Enterobacteriaceae; genus Klebsiella; species Klebsiella sp. BIGb0132. The sequence goes on from NZ_JANUDW010000015.1 coordinate 45,761, forward strand.
GCTGGCGAAGCAGCTGGAAGAAGTGCAGCAGAAAGTGGCCGTTATCTCCGGCAGCGACGCTAAAACCTGGCTGCTGGCGCAGGCTGATTTCCTGGTGAAAGTTGCCGGACGCAAGCTGTGGAGCGATCAGGACGTCACCACCGCCGCCGCGCTGCTCAAAAGCGCCGATGCCAGCCTCGCCGACATGAACGACCCCAGCCTGATTGGCGCCCGCCGCGCCATCACCGACGATATCGCCTCGCTCTCGGCGGTAAGCCAGGTCGACTACGACGGCATCATTCTTAAAGTGAATCAGCTCGCTAATCAGATAGACAACCTGCGTCTGGCGGATAATAACGACGACGACTCCCCGATGGATTCCGACAGCGAAGAGCTGTCCAGCTCCATCGGCGAGTGGCGCATTAACCTGCAGAAGAGCTGGCAGAGCTTTATGGACAGCTTTATCACCATCCGCCGCCGCGATGAAACGGCAGTGCCGCTGCTGGCGCCAAACCAGGACGTCTACCTGCGCGAGAATATTCGCTCCCGCCTGCTGGTCGCCGCGCAGGCGGTTCCGCGCCATCAGGAAGAGACCTACAAGCAGGCCCTGGAAAACGTATCGACCTGGGTTCGCGCCTATTACGACACTGACGATGCCACCACCAAAGCCTTCCTTGAGGAGGTCGATAAGCTGAGCCAGCAGAGCATCACCATGAGCGTACCGGAAAATCTGCAGAGTCAGGCCATACTCGAGAAGCTGATGCAGACGCGAGTACGTAACCTGATGGCACAACCCGCCGTCGCACAGAGCGGTGCTCCGGCTCCTGCCCCGACGCCAGCCGTGCCGGCACCAGCCCCTGCGCCACAAGGAGAGTAACGCATGTTGAAAATTCTCTTACTCTTCGCACTGCTGATCGCCGGGATCGTTATCGGTCCGATCATTTCCGGCCATCAGGGCTACGTGCTGATCCAAACCGATAACTACAACATTGAAACCAGCGTCACCGGCCTGGCGATCGTACTGATCCTCACAATGGTGGTGCTGTTTGCCATCGAATGGCTGCTGCGGCGTATTTTTCGCACCAGCGCCCATACCCGCGGCTGGTTCGTAGGGCGTAAACGCCGCCGCGCGCGCAAGCAAACCGAGCAGGCGCTGCTAAAACTGGCGGAAGGCGACTACCAGCAGGTTGAAAAGCTGATGGCCAAAAATGCCGATCACGCCGAGCAGCCGGTGGTTAACTATCTTCTGGCGGCGGAAGCAGCCCAGCAGCGCGGCGATGAAGCCCGCGCCAATCAGCATCTTGAGCGCGCAACGGAGCTCGCCGGGGACGATCTGATCCCGGTAGAGATTGCCCGCGTGCGCCTGCAGCTGGCGCGCAATGAAAATCATGCGGCGCGCCACGGTATTGATAAGCTGCTGGAAATCACTCCCCGCCATCCTGAAGTCCTGCGTCTCGCGGAGCAGGCCTACACCCGCACCGGCGCCTGGCACTCGCTGCTGGACATCATCCCGTCGATGGCCAAAGCCAACGTCAGCGATGAAGAGCATCGCGCCGCGCTGGAGCAGCAGGCGTGGATTGGTTTAATGGATAAGACGCTGGCCGATCGGGGCAGCGAAGGCCTGCGCGAATGGTGGAAAAACCAAAGCCGCAAAACGCGTGGCCAGGTCGCGCTGCAGGTGGCGATGGCCAATCTGCTCATTGAGAGCGATGACCACGATACCGCGCAGCAGATTATTATCGATGGTCTGAAAAAGCAGTATGACGATCGCCTGGTGATGCTTATCCCGCGCCTGAAGACCAACAATCCGGAACAGTTGGAAAAAGTGCTGCGCCAGCAGATCAAAGCCGTCGGCGATCGTCCGCTGCTGTGGAGTACGCTGGGGCAATCGCTGATGCGCCATGGCGAATGGCAGGAGGCCAGCATCGCGTTCCGCGCCGCCCTGAAGCAGCGCCCGGATGCGTTTGACTACGCCTGGCTGGCCGATACGCTCGACCGGCTGCACCAGCCGGAAGAGGCCGCCACTCTGCGCCGCGATGGCCTGCTGTTAACCCTGAAGAACAATACGCCGCAGTAGCCGTCCCTGCCGCTGTCGCCTCATCAGGGGCGACAGCGCTCTTCTCTCTGCGCGCCGCCTTCTCCGTTTATCCCCTGCCCTTTTCTTACCAGCCCCTGAAAGAAAAAAACGCCCGCACTGATAATCAGGGCGGGCGTTAAAACAGGTCTGTTTGACAACAAATTGGGTGCTTCACTCAACGTCGTGTCCATGGTGTTTGATGAGACCAGATAATGGCGACATCTGTCAGTGGACGATAAGCACCGTAAACGGCTCTGCGTCATTCCTGAGTTTATGAGGCCCTAAGGCGAACATAAGAGATGGAATGAGCATCTACCCGTTTATTATCGCACAGGTTCTGTGGAGATGACATCTCCCCTGATGGTGAATTGGGAGTTTTCTGGACAAATAATGGTGGTAGAAGCAAGGAGGTTTTATTTTTCAAATCAGGGAGATACGAGGATTTTTTGCGATATCAGAAAACAAAAAACCCCGCCGAAGCGGGGTTCAAAATTGGTCGGCGAGAGAGGATTCGAACCTCCGACCCACTGGTCCCAAACCAGTTGCGCTACCAAGCTGCGCTACTCGCCGATATACTGCTTTTTGAATTTTTAGTTCAATTCTTTAAAGTCGTGGTGCGAGGGGGGGGACTCGAACCCCCACATCCTAAGGACACTAACACCTGAAGCTAGCGCGTCTACCAATTCCGCCACCTTCGCAATTCACAACTCTATCAAATAATGGGGTGGCTAATGGGATTCGAACCCACGACAACTGGAATCACAATCCAGGGCTCTACCAACTGAGCTATAGCCACCACTACAAATCTTTTCACGCGGCACTGTCTTAAACAGTCCACCGCAGCTCAAGCACCGGGTTAAATGGTGCGCCCGACAGGATTCGAACCTGAGACCTCTGCCTCCGGAGGGCAGCGCTCTATCCAGCTGAGCTACGGGCGCTTAGCGCCGTTGCGGGGTCGGATATTACGGACTTCCCCCCCCGCTGTCTAGTGCCTTTTTAAATAAAATTTCCGTTTGCTCACACTTTATGCGCTTTGCTGCTTATTCAGCCGCTTTATCGACATTTCCATGCCGCCCGAGGCCAAAAACCTTATAAATAAGGGTAACCAGGGCCAGAAAAAGAATTCCGACAAACAGCGACATCCGGGTATCTTCGTTAAAACCCATGCCGATCAGCACGCAAACCAGAAACGCCATCGTAATATAGTTCGCCCATGGGAAGAGCAGCGAGCGGAACGGGTGGCTGGCCATCGCCTCCTGATGCGCGCGGCGAAAACGCAGCTGGCTAATCAGGATCACAAACCACGGCACCATACCCGGCAGCACGCTCGCGCTGTAGACGTAGACGAACACCCGCTGCGGGTTGGGAATGATATAGTTCAGGCAGGAGCCCACCAGCAGGATCAGGATCGACAGCGCGACGCCGACCGCCGGTACGCCGTTGCGGGAGACCTTGCCGACTGCCGCCGGCAGCTGGCGGTTTTTTGCCAGCGCGTAGAGCATGCGGCCACAGCTGTACATTCCGCTATTGCAGCCGGAAAGCGCGGCCGTGAGAACCACAAAGTTGATAATGCCCGCTGCGGCGGTGATGCCAATCTTCGCGAAGGTCAGCACGAACGGGCTGCCGCCGGAGCCAATCTGATTCCACGGGAAGATAGTCACAATGACGAAAATGGCGCCTACGTAAAAAATAAGGATACGCCACAGAACTTTGCCGACCGCGCTGCGCAGGGTCACCTGCGGATTCTTCGCTTCTCCGGCGGTAATACCGATAAGCTCAACGCCCTGGTAGGAGGCAACGACAATACAGAGCGCGGTCAGGAAGCCCTTCCAGCCGCCGGCAAAGAAGCCGCCGTGTTCGGTCAGGTTGCCAAAGCCGATGGAGTGCCCGCCGTTACCAAAGCCAAAGAAAATCACCCCCAGCCCGACCACAATCATCACGATGATGGTCGTGACCTTAATCATCGCAAACCAGAACTCGATCTCACCGTACAGGCGCACCGCCGCCAGGTTCGCCAACGCCACCAGCCCAACGGCAATCAGGGCCGGTATCCACTGCACCATATCGGGGAACCAGAACTGGACGTAAACCCCGATGGCCGTAATCTCCGATATCCCTACCGCCATCCACATAAACCAGTAGGACCAGGCGGTCAGATAGCCGAAGAACGGGCTCATATAGCGGTGAGCGTAAACGGCGAACGAGCCGGTTACCGGTTCGAGGAACAGCATCTCCCCCATCGAGCGCATGATAAAGAAGACAAATAAGCCCGCAATAATATACGCCAGCAGGACCGACGGGCCGGCCCACTTCAGCGTACTCGCCGATCCCATAAATAAACCGACGCCAATCGTACCGCCAAGGGCGATTAGCTCAATGTGCCTGGCCTCCAGCCCGCGCTGAAGTTCCGCTTTTTTCTCAGTCATATACCCTCTTGTGTTTGCCCTGCTCCGGGTTTTACTCGTTCCCCGCCGAACGGCCTCGCTATTGGCAGCACGCACCCGTCCCTCCGTCATCATGATGGATGTCGGAAAGTCAGCTGATAAGCCGCCCTGATGCCCTTCTGAAGGTCCCGCGCATATACCGGTTATTTTTATAAATGTGTGAAAGGAAATAGCCCTGCCAGCACGCCGGCAAAGCGTGCCGGCGCGCATTAAGCATGCGAATGGTTAATTAATTTTGCCGAAATGGCAAATAAAGTATCAGCCAGGTGAATGGATTACACAGAATATGGGTGAAAACTCGCCAGTTTGCAGTGGAATATTAGAGCTGGCCGGTATAATACCAACGTAAATATCGCAGCAGCCTGATCTGTCTTTTAATCCGGCTGGGCTGTGATATCAAACGATAGAACCACTCCAGCCCCATGTTCTGCCAGAACCTGGGGGCCCGGTGAACGTGGCCGGTAAAGACGTCGTAGGTGCCGCCCACGCCCATATAGAGCGCCTGCGGATAAACCTGCCGACAGTCGCGCATCAGGATCTCCTGGCGCGGTGAACCCATCGCCACGGTGACAATTTTGGCCCCGCTGTCGCGGACGCGCTCAAACAGCGCCTGACGGTGGTCGGCGGAGAAATAGCCGTCCTGGCTGCCGACGATGTTAACGTTCCAGCGCTGGCACAGCTGCGTACAGGTCTGGGCCAGCACCTCCGGCTTGCCGCCGATCAGAAAGACCGGCGTGCCCTGGGCTCCGGCGCGCTCCATCAGGGCCTCCCACAGGTCGGCCCCCGCCACGCGCGATACCTGGGCCTGAGGATATTTTTTACGTAATGAACGCACCACGCTAATACCGTCGGCATATTTAAATTCGGCCGCTTCAATCAGCGCCCGAACCTCAGGATCGTCCTCGACTGCCAGCATCTTTTCGGCGTTGATAGCCACCAGCGTACCCTGACGAATTGCGCCGTCAGCGTAGAGAAAATCCAGTGCGTGCTGCATGTCGCGCCACCCGATGAGCTGTAAACCTCTCAGCAGGTACAACGGCGCGGAAGTACTCTCAGACATGTTAATCCTTATCAGACCTGAGGTTGCGAAAGCGGTTTGGTCCGCTTATGAATCAGCCCTACGCTATCCAGGAACCAGTACAACAACTTCGCCGCCAGCAGGCAGATACCAAAGATCACGAGGAAAAACACCACGCGAGAGCCGAAAGAGTCCAGCCCTTCGCGTGCCAGCACGATCATATTGAAGATAGCGCCAAAACAGAAACTATGCAGAATGGCCGCCTTGTAGCGGTTACTCTCCCGGTTGCCAAGCTCATACAGCCAGTCAAACCACTTAATAATCAGCCCGACCACGACCGCCCCCAGCGGAACAAACCACACCCCGCCCATCACCACCAGCGAACCAATCAGCGTCGGGGAGATGGCCAGCCCGGAGTGATTATTCAGCACTTCCCAGGTGAAGTAGTTGGCGGTATTGAGGACCATCGACGGTCGACCATGCCACATCCAGCTGGGAATAAAGACGTAGAAATCCCTGATCATCGGCGCCAGCCCCTGGAACGCTATCTTATCGTAGTTCTGCAGCAGTAGCGCCAGGTTCTCCCACGGCGAGAAGGTATCGCGGGTCAGGTACAGGAAGGTATAAAACGCCTCATCGCCGCTGACGTTCATCCCGTAGCGCTTCAGGGCCAGCCAGAACATACCGACGATCCCCAGCACGCCGGCCGCAGCCAGCATCCACAGGCTTATCCAGCCGCGAATAATGCCGATAAACAGGAAGATGGCGAAGGCGATAATGATGTTCGCCCGCGTGCCGCCGACGATAGCGTAGGTCAGCAGGCCAAAGGCGGTGGTGCTGATAAGGAAGAAAATCCACGCCTTATAGTCCTGGCGCAGGAAGTAGACCACCAGCATCGCCGGAATAAAGAAATAGAAAAAGCGCTTCAGCGCCACGCCGGACACTTCGCTGGAAAAGATCTGGCTATAGGAGTTGAGCCTGAACAGCAGGAATCCGTTGTGGGCAAAGAAAATGCCGACGCACAGCAGCGCAACGGCCAGCAGAATCATCCATGCCAGATGGGTCTCCACGCGGTTCATGGTGAACAGCGGGCGGCGCTGGCTATCGTGAGCGGACGAACGCAGCCGCGTTTTGTAGGTGACGTAATACACCGCGTAAAAGCACACCGACACCAGCAGAGTTTCCAGCAGCACTTCCGGCGGCGCAACGCTGACGTCAAAGCGGAAGACCAGAATGCTGGTCAGCGGGAAGCCGAAGAAGAAAGTCAGCAGAAACAGCAGTGAAAAGAAGACGTTGAAGTTAAAGCGCACCCGGCGAAACTCAAAGTACGTGGCGGTGGCAATAAACAGCGACGACAGCAGCCAGACCACCAGCAGCCCGCTAAATTGCATTAATGTCATGCGCTCACCCCCGAGGCAATCTGCAATGCCCGCTGCCAGCCCGTCAGGTAGTTTGGCCGGAAGAAAGCAATCTGGTTCTTATCAACGTTCGCCAGCTGACGTTGGGCCTCGCGTACCACGGCAACATCCAGGGTATCGCCGGTAAACAGTACCGGAATATTCTGCTCCGTCATATCCTGCCAGAACGGATTCTCCCGATTCAGTACGCAGGGAATACCCGCCTGAATCAGCAGGCACAGCGTACCGATCCCCTGCTGGCGGGCAAAGAGGAAATAACCCAGATCGCAGCGGCGCAGCAGCGCCAGGTAATCGTTGAATTCCAGCCTGTCGCTGAGCACCTGTAAATTCCCGGCGCTAAACAACGCCGCCCCCGCCGCGCGCACTTCGTTAATATATTCCGCATTGTTGGCCGGATAGCCCATCGGGACGATCACCTTTACCGTATCGCCAAACTGCTGATGAATAGCGCGCAGCGCCGCAATATGTTCATTGCTGCGATCGCCGGAGTTGCCCACCAGAATGGTCAGCGCGTCGGTGCGCGGGGCGCTATCCGCCAGCGTATTCAGCGCCGGATCCATCCGGGTCGGGAAATAGAGCAGCTCTCCCGCAACCTTAGGGTGGCGGCGGGCAAACCAGCTCAGGTCGCCGCGGGTGGCAAAAACGCGCCCCACGCGCCCCTGCGCCATACGGCGCAGCGGATAGAAAAGCCGGAACTTCAGGCTGGACGAATTCTCATACAGATCGGCGCCCCAGATATGCCAGTTGAACTGGGAAGGGCGAATTCCGCCGCCGAGCAGCGCCAGCCACAGGCCGGTATTGAACTGACCGTGGAAGAAAAAGCGCTGGCGCCGATCCGCTTTCGCCGCGGAGATGACCGCCTGCGCCAGCGATTTCTTTCCGGGATAGCAGGTGATGGATAGCGCCGGATACGCCTCGCGGACGCCCGCTGCGTCACCGACCACCATAAACGTGCGCGCCCGCGCGTCGCCGGCGGCCAGCTGGTCATTAAAGAACCGCAGAACGGTCTGATTGTGGTGCGGAATATCCGATCCCAGTACGTGTATCAGTGCTGTCATGCCCGTTTACGCCAAAGTAAAAACACGCCGCTACAAAGGGCGAAATAAACAATATACGTAGCCATATACGCCTGCGCTGCGCCAACTGCACCGTGCGCCGGGATAAGCCAGTGTGAGAAGGCGGTCAACAGCGTGAACTGGCTGATTTCCGTCAGAATATAAAAACGCAGTGACGCTTTGGCGATCACCAGGTAGCCATAGACATAGGCCCCGACCTTAAGGACGTCACCCACCAGCTGCCAGGCAAACAGGTCACGCATCGCCGTAAAGCGTTCGGAAAACAGCAGCCAGATGGCAAAGTCGCGGAGTAGCCAGACGGTCAGGCTTGCCGCCGCCACCGCCGGCAGAACAAATTTTAGCGATTTGCCGATCTCGCGGGTAATATCCGCTTTGGCGGTTAGCCGGGAGAGCGTAGGCAGCAAATAGACGCTGAACGACGCGGTGATGAACTGCAGATAGGCGTCGGAAATACTGCTCACCCCCTGCCAGATCCCCACCGCCTCCCAGCCGTAATGCTCCGCCAGCAGGTTACGCATCATCACGTAAGCGACCGGCAGCGTTACCGAGGTAATCAGCGCCATCAGGGTAAATTTTGACAGCTGCCCGGCGAAGCCGTTATCCCAGCGCGGGCGCAGCGCGCTAAGCGGGATACTCCCCCGCCGCCACAACACGATAGCCGCCGGAACCACCACCAGCGCGGGAACCAGCGCCAGCCCTAGCAGCGCGCCCTGGTAGCCGCCGAAATGGTAACAGGCATAGTATGCCACCACGCCGATCAGGCTACCGGCAATCAGCGATACCGCGTTCCCCGCCGCATCGCGGAAGCCTTTTATCAGCGCCAGCAGGAAGTTAGCCCAGGCAATGCCCATCTGCACCAGCGCTACCAGCCGCACCAGCCCCTGGTACTGCGTATGACCAAACAGCCCCTGGCTAATCGGCGCCGCGGCGAGTAAAAAGATAATCGCCAGCAGCGTCGAGAAGCCCAGCACCATCGAAGAGGAGGTGCCGACTACCTTATCCAACTGCTGGCTATCGTCATAATGCTGCGCCACCAGCTTGGTTACGCCGTTGAAAATACCGGCCCCGGCGAGAACGCCAAGCACGGTGACCATCTGGCGAAAGTTACCGGCCTGGCCTACGCCCGCCGGCCCGAAGGAGACGGCCAGCAGCTTAACCACCAGCAGTCCGGCGCCGATTTTGACCAGGGTGGACGCCGCGGTCCACAGGGAAGCTTTTGCCAGCGACATATCAGGAGAAGTAGCTCAGCAGCGAGTTAATCACCGTCCGCTGGTTAACCGCCGACAGATTGTAGAACAGGGGCAGGCGCAGCAGGCGCTCGCTCTCCTGAGTGGTAAAGCGGTCTTCGCCGCGGAACTCGCCGAAGTTCTCCCCTGCCGGGCAGCTGTGCAGCGGGATATAGTGGAAGACGGCGAGAATTTCGGCCTCTTTCAGCCACGCGATCAGCCTGCTGCGGTCGTCGATATCCCGCAGCTTGATATAGAACATATGCGCGTTGTGCCCGCAGTCGGCAGGGACAATCGGCAGCTCGATGCGCCCGGCGCGCGCCAGCGGCAGCAGCGCGTCGTAATAGCTCTGCCACAGCGTCAGGCGCTGCTGGTTAATTTTCTCCGCCGCTTCCAGCTGCGCCCACAGATAGGCGGCCTGCAGGTCGGACATCAGATAGCTGGAGCCGATATCGCGCCAGGTGTACTTATCCACCAGACCGCGGAAGAACTGGCTGCGGTTGGTGCCTTTCTCGCGAATGATTTCCGCGCGCTCGACCAGCTGGCGATCGTTGATCAGCGTCGCCCCGCCTTCGCCGCCGGCGGTATAGTTTTTGGTTTCATGGAAGCTAAAGCAGCCGATGTGCCCGATGGTGCCCAGCGCGCGCCCTTTGTAGGTCGACATGACGCCCTGCGCGGCATCCTCCACCACGAACAGGTTATGCCTGCTGGCAATGGCCATGATGGTGTCCATCTCGCAGGCAACGCCGGCATAGTGAACCGGCACAATCGCCCGGGTCTTCTCAGTGATGGCGGCTTCGATCAGCGTTTCGTCGATATTCAGGGTATCGCGGCGGATATCGACAAAGACAATTTTGGCTCCGCGCAGCACAAAGGCGTTGGCGGTAGAAACGAAGGTATAGCTCGGCATAATGACTTCGTCGCCCGGCTGGATATCCAGCAGCAGCGCCGCCATCTCCAGCGAAGCGGTACAGGACGGGGTCAGCAGCGCTTTTACCGTGCCGAAGCGCTGCTCCATCCACTGCTGGCAGCGGCGGGTAAATCCGCCGTCGCCGCACAGCTTGCCGCTGCCCATCGCAGACTGCATATAATCAAGCTCGGTTCCCACCACCGGCGGCGCGTTAAATGGAATCATCATGTCACCTGTATAACCAGTACGCGGTGTTTTCCACATTCGCACCGCTGAGAATATAACGTTTAAGCGCGGCGGTATTACCCATCTGGGTCGCCACCCGCAGTGTAGAGAGCCCGCGCGATCCGGCCCAGCTTCGCGCCGCCTGCATCAGCTCAGCGCCGGCGCCGCGACCGGCCAGCAGGCCGATCCGGGCATCCGAAGCGTTGAGCTGACGCAGGGAGACAAAAGCGCGGATATCGCCGTCGGAGGTGCGAAAAATCAGGCACTGGTTATCAAAGGTCCCCAGCACCGCATTTTCAATCCATTGGGCGTAGAAACGGCCGCTGGCATCAGCGGCATACCACGGCGCGCGAAAGCGGCTGAGGGCAAACGCCTGCGCCGCCAGCTCCCGCAGGCGCGGGATGTCCGCGGCGGTGGCGATTTCGCACCCGAGATCGTCGGCCGTCCCGGCCGGCAGCGCCAGATCGACTTCCCCTTCAACTAGCTGGAAGCCCAGCTGCTGTAAGGCATCCAGCCGTTCGGTATCGTCCGCCGCAATCTTCGCCTGCAGCCGCGACCAGCCGGCCAGCGCCTGGCTCGTCAGCGGCGGGGCATCGTGGCGAAAGCGCACGATCGCGCTGTTAACGCCAAAGAAGCGATTTTCCCACTCCAGGGGTTCAATACTGGCGCGGACGGACACGGACGAGATCCAGTAAGTATTGGCCATAGCCGAAGCCAGGGATCGGGCCCTGGCTCATACCGGTGACCAGAATCGTTCTCACCGCCATACCCCTTTGGTATCGACGATAAATGCCTGGGTTACGCTGTCGCCGCCTACCGCTTTAAACTCATGGTGATCGACCAGCATCACCAGCACATCGGAGTTTGCCAGCGCATCGCTCAGCGATGCCAGGGTGCACAGACCCTCGAGCTTCTTCGGCAGCTGGTGAATATTGGGTTCAACAACCAGCGTTTCGCCGCTGTGCCAGGCCGCAATTTGCATGGCGATAGCCATCGCCGGGCTTTCGCGCAGATCGTCGATGTTCGGCTTGAAGGCCAGGCCAAAGCAGGCGATTTTCAGTTCGCTGGCGCGTCGGTTGCTGGCGGCAAGACACTCGGCCACCCGCGCCTTCACCTGCTCGATAACCCATTCCGGCTTATGGTCGTTGACCTCACGCGCAGTGCGGATCAGCCGCGCCTGCTGCGGATTTTGCGCCACGATAAACCACGGATCGACCGCGATACAGTGGCCGCCAACGCCCGGCCCCGGCTGCAGGATATTGACGCGCGGATGGCGGTTCGCCAGGCGAATCAGCTCCCAGACGTTAATGTCCTGCTCGGCGCAGATCAGCGACAGTTCGTTAGCAAAGGCGATATTGACGTCGCGGAAGCTGTTTTCGGTCAGCTTGCACATCTCTGCGGTGCGGGAGTTGGTCACCACGCACTCGCCTTCGAGGAAAATTTTATACAGCTCGCTGGCGCGGGCAGAACAGACCGGGGACATACCGCCAATCACGCGGTCGTTTTTAATCAGCTCAACCATCACCTGGCCCGGCAGCACGCGCTCCGGGCAGTAGGCGATATTGACGTCCGCCGCTTCGCCTGCCTGCTGCGGGAAGCTCAGATCGGGGCGCAGCTCGGCCAGCCAGCCCGCCATCAGCTCCGTCGCCCCGACGGGGGAGGTGGACTCAAGGATAACCAGAGCACCCTTCTTCAGCACCGGCGCGATTGATTTTGCCGCCGACTCGACGAAGACCATATCCGGCTCGTGCAGATCCTTAAACGGCGTCGGGACGGCAATCAGATAGGCGTCCGCTTCCACCGGGAGGGTGGTGGCGCTTAAATAGCCCTGCTCGACCGCGGTCTTAACCACGCTGGCCAAATCCGGTTCCACGATATGAATCTCGCCGCGGTTAATGGTCTCCACCGCGTGCTGATTAACATCAACGCCCACCACCCGCTTTTGCCGGGAGGCGAACGCGGCAGCGGTTGGCAAACCGATATACCCAAGGCCAATCACTGAAATGGTAGAAAAACTCATAGCGTTACCTGATTATTTTTAAGTGCGGTCACAATGCGGCTACATGCCTGCCCATCGCCGTAGGGGTTGTGCGCCCGGCTCATCGCCTGGTATGCGGCATCGTTGTTCAGCAGATTCGTCACTTCCGCGACGATGCGCTGGCTATCGGTACCGACCAGCGTCACGGTGCCTGCGGCTACCGCTTCCGGCCGTTCCGTCATCTCGCGCATCACCAGAACCGGTTTGCCCAGCGAAGGGGCTTCTTCCTGAATACCGCCGGAGTCGGTGAGGATCAGCCATGCGCGATCCATCAGCCAGACAAACGGCAGGTAATCCTGCGGTTCGATCAAAATCACGTTATCAACATGACCAAGAATGCGGTTTACCGGCTCGCTGACGTTTGGGTTCAGGTGCACCGGATAGACAATCTGTACATCGGGATGGCTGGCCGCAATTTCCGCCAGCGCGTGGCAGATCTGCTCAAACCCGCGGCCGAAGCTTTCGCGACGGTGGCCGGTGACCAGGATCATCTTCTTTCCGTTAGCCAGGAACGGATAGCGCTGCGTCAGCTCGATGCGCAGCGCCTCATCGCCCAATACGCGATCGCGAACCCAGAACAGCGCATCGATAACCGTATTGCCGGTGACCGTGATGTGGCTATCGGCAACGTTCTCCCGCAGCAGGTTCTGCCGCGAGGTCTCCGTCGGCGCAAAATGCCAGGTTGCCAGCCGCCCGGTTAACGTCCGGTTACCCTCTTCCGGCCACGGCGAACTGAGATCGCCGGTGCGCAGTCCCGCCTCAACGTGCCCCACCGGGATTCGCTGATAGAAAGCGGCGAGGCTCGCCGCCATCGTGGTGGTGGTATCGCCATGCACCAGCACAACGTCAGGCTTAAACGACTCCAGAACCGGCTTCAGCCCTTCAAGGATGCGGCAGGTAATCTCCGTCAGGCCCTGACCCGGCTGCATGATATTCAGGTCGTAATCCGGAACAATAGAAAACAGCTTCAGCACCTGATCGAGCATCTCCCGATGCTGCGCGGTTACGCACACTTTTGCCTCAAAATGAGGGTCCCTGGCCAGCGCATGAACCAGCGGTGCCATTTTGATGGCTTCGGGTCTTGTGCCAAATACAGTTAGTACTTTCACATCGATTCTCTTCGATTAGGTGATGAAGTCCGCATGACCTTCATCACAGGCCGCATTCACTGGATACGACGTCGCGATAGCGCCACGCCTGCGCCGATGAGCGCGCCCACAATCCCCCACATCACCATCAGAAATACGCGGCGCGGGCTATCGCGTTTTACAGGTTCTTCCGGCGTACGCAAATACCGGTAAGTCTGAAAACGCGGATCTAATGTCGGCCCGACGTTCAGGGTATTCAGCATCGCGCGGCTTTGGTCATAGTCAAGATCGTATTCCGGACCGACGGCCTGCAGATTTTCTAACCGCGCCTGCAGCATCGGCCGGCCGAGTAAAAACAGCTCGGAATCCGGCAGCTGATCGGCAGGAATATCGGTCTCACTGCGGGAAATATTATGCTGCTGGGCGATTTTCAGCGCCTGTTCCACGCTATGGGTACGGCGGTTGAAAATCTCACGCGCAACCTCTTCCTGACGCTTAACCTGCGCTTTCATCTGCACGGTACGTGCCGCCCAGGCGCCCTTGAGCTCGTCATTCAGGTGGCCCGCCGCGCGCTGGCTGGCAAACGCCACGTACTGGCGCAGCAGATTATTGGCATCCGGCGCGGTCTCAGCCGTCAGCTTGACGCTATCGTTGGTATTCTTTACCGCATCACCCGGCATAAACTGAATATTGTTAATCAGATCGTCCAGCAGCGCGGCATCGGCGCGAGAGTTACCCGACTGGCGCTGTTTGTAATAGTCGGTTTGCAGCCAGAAATCACGCCGGGTATCCCAGGACCCCTGCTGCATGATGAACTCTTTGTAGGCGTCGTCCATTGCCGAAGGCTGATCGACCGACGCCAGATTGGCTTTGATATCGAGATTGCGTAAAAACTGCTGTTGCGAGTAGTAGCTGCCCAGCATATTTACGGTTGGCCGGTCGGTAATTGCCGTCGCGCTCCACTCCTGGCGAGCAAAAAAGGCATAAACCAGTACGATCAGCGCAAACAGCACGGCCATCCCTGCTATCCAAATTTTCCCTGCCCATAAGGCGCGAAACAGCCCGCGAATATCCAGCTCATTCTCAACGTTCACTGCTTGTGCTCCCGGTAATGGTTGAGTCATCACGTCCCCAGTTCTACTTGGTTAATTTTGGATTATTGCTGCTGTGTCGCCGTATTCTGCGTCTGATGCGCTTAACCAGGCGCGCCACTTTCCAGGCGCGTTTAATGCAGTAGCCATAAAGGAAGAAGGCTAACAAAAAGAGTATTAACATCACCCATTCAGGAACGATACGGGTATATTCCGCCACCACCCCTACCAGCGCCAGTAAAGCGGCGGCCAGCGTGATCAGGACGAATGCCTGCCGGGAAGTAAACCCAGCGCGCATGATCAAATGATGAATGTGCTGGCGGTCCGGAGAGAACGGACTCATGCCCTTGCGCAGGCGACGATACATAATCGCCACCATATCCATCAACGGAATCGCAATAATCCACAGCGCGGTAACCGGGCTAATGGGATGCGTTTTACCCTGCGTGGTTTCCAGCAGGATCCAAATAATGGTGAAGCCAATCATGGTGCTGCCAGCATCGCCCATAAAGACCTTATAGCGACGGCCAAGCGCACCGAGGTTAAGTAAAATATAGGGCAGAATGGCGGCAATCATCGCAAAACACCACATTGCCAGGCTGTACTGGCCATCAAACCACAGGATGATGCCCGTTGCCGCGAAGGAGACCGATGACAGACCGCCGAGCAGACCGTCGATGCCATCAACCATATTAAAGGCGTTAATTGCCGCCCAAACGGCAAAAAGAGTGAGGAAGAAACCGAAGGGGCCGAGCACCAGCTCCCATGAGCCAAAAATAAAACCGAGGCTGCTAAGATGCAGGTTTCCTGCCATCATCATGACGACGGCAATGGCGGCCTGCATAACCGCACGAATTTTTACGCTGATATCAAATCGGTCATCCAGCGCGCCGACCAGGACCAGAATACCGGCGCACGCCAGGTATAGCGAAGCATGGGGAATGTAATAATCTGCGATCGCAAATGTAAAACAAATACCCGCGTAAACTGAGATGCCACCCACTAACGGAACCAGACCCTGATGCCGTTTTCGATAGTTAGGCTTATCGACTAACCCAACCTTTTTTGCCGCCTTGCGAGCCACAAATATAAAAAGGGTAGTGAATAAGAAAATACTGATTAATTCAGTAATAGCAGTGAGTAAATTCACAACGCATGTGCTCTCAGCATGGTTAATCCGGGAAGTATAACGACGATGTCTCAACTCCTGAAGGGGTAATGCAGATCATTACAAATTTATTGTATAGATTTTAGTCTGTTAAAGTTATCTCTGCCAGGAGAGGCGCGTTCATCATACGATAATAACCGCTCCGGTTTCCCTTTCTGGATCATACAAATCCCAAAAACAAAACGCCACGCGGTTGCGTGGCGTTTTTCAGCTTTTTTAAACTTACGAACGCTTCATCATATCGAAGAAGTCATCGTTAGTTTTGGTCATAGCCAGCTTGTTGATGAGGAACTCCATCGCGTCGATTTCACCCATCGGATGGATGATTTTGCGCAGGATCCACATCTTCTGCAGCTCTTCCTGAGTGGTGAGCAGCTCTTCTTTACGCGTACCGGAACGGTTGTAATCGATAGCCGGGAAGACGCGTTTTTCTGCGATCTTACGCGAGAGGTGCAGCTCCATGTTACCGGTGCCTTTGAACTCTTCGTAGATAACTTCGTCCATCTTGGAGCCGGTGTCGATCAGCGCCGTAGCGATGATGGTCAGGCTGCCGCCCTCTTCGACGTTACGCGCAGCACCGAAGAAACGCTTCGGACGGTGCAGGGCGTTCGCATCCACACCACCGGTCAGAACTTTACCGGAAGCCGGTACGACGGTGTTGTAGGCGCGAGCCAGACGGGTAATGGAGTCGAGCAGAATGATAACGTCTTTCTTATGCTCAACCAGGCGCTTGGCCTTCTCGATAACCATCTCGGCAACCTGAACGTGGCGGGATGCGGGTTCGTCAAAGGTAGAAGCAACAACTTCACCTTTAACCAGACGCTGCATCTCGGTCACTTCTTCCGGACGTTCGTCGATCAGCAGGACCATCAGCACGCAGTCAGGATGGTTGTAAGCGATGCTCTGCGCAATATTCTGCAGCAGCATCGTTTTACCGGCTTTCGGCGGAGCAACAATCAGACCACGCTGACCGCGACCGATCGGCGAGGCCAGATCCAGGACGCGAGCGGTTAAGTCTTCAGTCGAGCCGTTACCACGCTCCATACGCAGACGTGAGTTTGCGTGCAGCGGCGTTAAGTTCTCGAACAGGATCTTATTGCGCGCGTTTTCCGGCTTGTCGTAGTTAACTTCGTTGACTTTCAACAGCGCAAAGTAACGCTCACCCTCTTTAGGAGGACGAATCTTACCGGAAATGGTGTCACCAGTGCGAAGGTTGAAACGGCGGATTTGGCTAGGGGATACGTAGATGTCGTCGGGACCGGCGAGGTAGGAGCTGTCTGCGGAGCGGAGGAAACCAAATCCATCCTGCAGTATCTCCAGTACGCCATCGCCAAAGATATCTTCGCCACTCTTCGAATGCTGCTTGAGGATGGCAAAAATAATATCCTGCTTACGCATACGGGCCAGGTTTTCCAGCCCCATATTTTCGCCGAGAGTAATCAGCTCAGAAACCGGCGTATTCTTTAATTCGGTAAGATTCATAATGGTGTGGGTTCTTAAACTCGGGGTAGAACTCGAACTTCATGTTGTGAATGGTATGGCAGGAACATCCATGCCTGTTAGCGGCCTACATCTCGTGTCTGTACGTTGCCTGGTCACAGGAAAGAACGCAGAGCTGAAACGACAAAACGGAATGAGTGATAAGCCCGGAATTTTTAGCTTCACGCGCATTTCTGCGGGATGCTTCGGGTAAAGCAAGATTCAAACAATAAAGGTATGTTTAAAACGAAGTCTGAACTTAACTTAGCACGACTCAAGCCGGGCGTCCAGAGTTCCGCAAAAAATAGGAATCCGGACGCCGGAATGGCAAACTGATTACGCCAGATTGGCGTCGAGGAAGTCTTTCAGCTGGCCTTTAGACAGTGCGCCAACTTTGGTTGCCGCCACTTCGCCGTTCTTAAACAGCAGCAGAGTCGGGATGCCGCGGATGCCGTATTTAGGCGCGGTGCCCGGGTTCTGATCGATGTTCAGTTTCGCAACGGTCAGCTTGCCCTGATACTCGCCAGCGATCTCATCCAGAATCGGGGCGATCATTTTGCACGGACCACACCACTCTGCCCAGAAATCGACGAGGATTAGCCCGTCAGCCTTGAGTACGTCCGTGTCAAAACTGTCGTCAGTCAGGTGAATAATTTTATCGCTCATATTTAACTCCACAGGAATAAGCCTGGTGTGCTGGTGTCGCAGACATCAACGACGCGTTAATGCTACGTTATACACGTTATCCTTCAGGATGCCTCTGTAACTGACAGCCTGTGCGACCCGGTCCATCATGGACCTCGCCGTGCAGGAGTCAAAGCAAACCGTCTTCAAACCCGTTACCGGTAGATTATTCACCGCCGGTCCGCTTAGTAGTCTAAGCTTTCGAGGATTCATTCGGTTGCCGCAGAGCACCTTCAGTAATTTCGCGTATAGCCAACGAAAGGTTGACGTTATTTCAACGGATACGCTTTCTTAATGCAATAGTTAGCTGATATTCTACCACACTATGAGCAAAACACATTTAACAGAACAGAAGTTTTCCGACTTCGCCCTGCACCCGGCAGTTATCGAAGCCCTTGAAAAGAAAGGGTTTCATAATTGTACGCCCATTCAGGCACTCGCTCTTCCGCTAACGCTGGAAGGTCGAGACGTCGCCGGGCAGGCGCAAACTGGTACCGGTAAAACGATGGCGTTCCTGACGTCAACGTTTCATTATCTTCTCTCTCACCCTGCTATCGCTGAACGCCAGGTTAACCAACCGCGTGCGCTGATCATGGCGCCAACGCGTGAGCTGGCGGTACAGATCCATGCTGACGCAGAACCGCTGGCGCAGGCCACCGGCCTGAAGCTCGGTCTGGCGTACGGCGGCGATGGCTACGACAAGCAGCTGAAAGTGCTGGAGAGCGGCGTCGACATTCTGATCGGGACTACCGGTCGTCTTATCGACTACGCCAAACAAAATCATATCAACCTTGGCGCGATTCAGGTTGTCGTCCTCGACGAAGCCGATCGCATGTACGATCTCGGCTTTATTAAAGATATCCGCTGGCTGTTCCGTCGTATGCCGCAGGCTAACCAGCGCCTGAACATGCTGTTCTCCGCCACCCTTTCCTACCGGGTCCGCGAACTGGCGTTTGAGCAGATGAACAACGCCGAATACGTTGAAGTCGAACCAGAACAGAAAACGGGTCACCGTATTAAGGAAGAGCTGTTCTATCCTTCCAACGTAGAGAAAATGCGCCTGCTGCAGACGCTGATCGAAGAAGAGTGGCCGGATCGCGCCATTATCTTCGCCAACACCAAGCATCGCTGTGAAGATATCTGGGGCCACCTCGCCGCGGACGGTCATCGCGTTGGCCTGTTGACCGGTGACGTCGCGCAGAAAAAACGCCTGCGTATCCTCGAAGAGTTTACCCGTGGCGATATCGATATTCTGGTCGCGACGGACGTTGCGGCACGCGGTCTGCATATCCCGGCCGTCACGCATGTCTTTAACTTCGACCTGCCGGACGACTGCGAAGACTACGTACACCGCATTGGCCGTACCGGTCGTGCAGGCGCCAGCGGCCACTCCATCAGCCTGGCCTGTGAAGAGTACGCGCTGAATCTGCCGGCGATTGAAACCTATATCGGGCACTCAATCCCGGTAAGCAAGTACAACCCAGATGTGCTGATGACCGATCTGCCGCGGCCGCTGCGCCTGGCGCGTCCACGCACGGGCAACGGCCCGCGCCGCAACGGACCGCCTCGCAATCGCCGTCGTTCAGGCTAATAAAGTATGTCATACACAAAATCGTTCGGGATGCATCAAGGCGCCAGGTTAGCGAATCCCGAATGACTTACTTTAGTAAGTGGTTCGGGTGACAAATCTGTGTCTGACGGATTTGAACGCTGCTTGCAGCGGCCCCATCGGGGTGAGTCCCTGGGATGGGCCGAATAAGCACGCTACTTTCGCAGAGGCAATTTGAAGGATGAAGTGTATGAGTTCCACCTCGCTTTATGCAGCTATAGATCTTGGCTCTAATAGCTTTCATATGTTGGTTGTTCGCGAGGTGGCCGGGAGCATTCAGACTCTCAGCCGTATCAAGCGCAAAGTGCGGCTTGCCGCGGGCCTGAATAGCGACAATGCGCTCTCCGCGGAAGCGATGGAGCGCGGCTGGCAGTGCTTACGGCTGTTCGCCGAGCGTCTGCAGGATATCCCCCCGGCGCAAATCCGCGTCGTCGCGACCGCGACGCTGCGTCTGGCGGTTAATGCCGATGAGTTTCTGGCTAAGGCCAGAGATATTCTCGGCTGCCCGGTGCAGGTCATTAGCGGCGAGGAAGAAGCGCGCCTGATTTATCAGGGCGTAGCGCATACCACCGGCGGTGAAGACCAGCGCCTGGTGGTCGATATCGGCGGGGCCAGTACCGAACTGGTCACCGGAACCGGCGCGCAAACCACCTCTCTTTTTAGCCTGCCAATGGGCTGCGTCACCTGGCTGGAACGCTACTTCGCCGATCGTAATCTGACGAAAGACAACTTCGAACTTGCTGAAAATGCAGCGCGCGAAGTCCTGCGACCTATCACCGATACGCTGAACTATCACGGCTGGAAAGTGTGCGTCGGCGCCTCGGGTACCGTTCAGGCCCTGCAGGAAATCATGATGGCGCAGGGTATGGATGAGCGCATTACGCTGGCTAAACTCCAGCAGCTCAAACAGCGGGCGATTCAGTGCGGGCGTCTGGAAGAGCTTGAAATAGAAGGCCTGACCCTCGAGCGAGCGTTAGTTTTCCCCAGCGGTTTAGCCATTCTCATCGCTATATTTAGCGAGCTAAATATTCGCTGCATGACCCTGGCCGGCGGCGCGCTGCGCGAAGGCCTGGTTTACGGCATGCTGCACCTGGCGGTCGATCAGGATATTCGTAGCCGGACGCTGCGTAACATTCAGCGCCGCTTTATGATCGATACCGAGCAGGCCCAGCGCGTCGGCCGCCTGGCGGCAGACCTGGTGAGCCAGCTGGATAGCTACTGGGAGCTGGAGCCGCTTAGCCGCGACCTGCTGGTGAGCGCCTGCGCCCTGCATGAGATTGGCCTGAGCGTTGATTTTAAGTCCGCTCCGCAGCACGCGGCCTACCTGGTGCGCAATCTCGATCTTCCCGGCTTCACGCCGGCGCAGAAAAAGCTGCTCGCCACGCTGTTGCTCAACCAAACCAACGCGGTCGATCTCTCTTCGCTCCACCAGCAGAACGCGGTCAAGCCTCGGGTTGCGGAGCATTTATGCCGCCTGCTGCGTCTGGCTATTCTGTTTGCCAGCCGCCGTCGGGACGATCTGCTGCCGTCCGTCACCCTGACCGCCGAGGATGAAAAGCTGATGCTGAGGCTGCCGGAAGGCTGGCTGGAAAACCATCCGCTAGGCAGCGAGATGGTTGAGCAAGAGTGCCAGTGGCAAAGCTATGTCCACTGGGCCTTAGAAGTCGTCTGATACCTTCCCCCGGCAGCACGGCGCTTACCGGGGCGAGCGCGCTACTTTCCTTTCGCCTTTGCCAGCATCGCCCGGATGTTGGCGACGTTGGCCTGTCCTTTGTGCATCCGCTCTTCCGCCGAGATAACCTTGCGCTCCTGCTCCCAGATAAGATCGTCCTGCGGGAGCTCCAGCAGAAAACGGCTTGGCTCCGGACGCACCAGCTCGCCGTACTGGCGGCGCTCTTTACACAGCGTAAACGTCAGCTCTTTCTGCGCCCGCGTGATGCCCACGTAAGCCAGCCGGCGCTCCTCATCGACGTTATCTTCTTCAATACTGCTCTGGTGCGGCAGCAGCCCCTCTTCCATGCCAACCAGATAGACGTACGGAAACTCCAGCCCCTTCGAAGCGTGCAGAGTCATCAGCTGAACCTGATCCAGCTCCTCGTCTGATTCGCCGCGCTCCATCATATCGCGCAGGGTAAAGCGGGTGACCACCTGGGTGAGCGTCATGGGCTCATCGATATCGCTGCCTTCCAGCATCTCGGTCATCCAGCTGAACAGCTGGTTGACGTTTTTCATCCGCATTTCCGCGGCCTTCGGGCCGGGCGACGTTTCATACAGCCAGGATTCATAGTCAATGCCGCGGATCAGATCGCGCACTGCGACAATCGGCTCGCTTTCCGCCAGCCGCTGAACTTCGGCCAGCCACTGCGTAAAGCCGGTGAGCGAATCATAGCCGCGCCCGGTCAGCGTCTGGGTGAGGCCCATATCAAAGCTGGCGGTAAACAGGCTTTTGTTGCGGGTCATCGCCCACTCGCCGAGCTTTTGCAGCGTTGCCGGGCCAATCTCACGCCGCGGCGTATTGACGATGCGCAGAAACGCACTGTCATCGTCCGGGTTGGTCAACACCCGCAGGTAGGCCAGCAGGTCTTTGATCTCCGGACGGGAGAAGAATGAGGTGCCGCCTGAAATTTTGTAGGGGATGCGGTTTTGCATCAGCATTTTTTCAAACACCCGCGACTGATGGTTGCCGCGGTAGAGGATCGCATAATCCTTGTACTGGGTTTTATTGATAAAGTGGTGGGCAATCAGCTCCCCGGTCACCCGCTCCGCTTCGTGCTCTTCATTGTTGGCGGAGAGAACTTTCAGCTCGGTGCCATAGCCCAGCTCGGAAAAGAGGCGCTTCTCAAACACGTGCGGGTTATTGGCGATCAGAATATTTGCCGCTTTCAGTATCCGGCCGGAAGAGCGGTAGTTCTGCTCCAGTTTGATAACCTGCAGCGCCGGGAAATCCTGGCTCAGCAGAACCAGGTTCTGCGGCCGGGCGCCGCGCCATGAATAGATCGACTGATCGTCATCGCCCACCACCGTAAAGCGCGCCCGCTGCCCCACCAGCAGCTTCACCAGCTCATATTGGCTGGTGTTGGTATCCTGATACTCATCCACCAGCAGGTAGCGGATCTTATTCTGCCAGCGTTCGCGGACCTCTTCATTACGCTGCAGCAGCAGCGTCGGCAGAAGGATCAGATCGTCGAAGTCCAGCACGTTGCAGGCTTTCATATGCGCATCGTACAGCTCATAGCAGTGAGCAAAGATCCGATCCCGCTCGCCCTGCGCGCTTGCCGCCGCCTGCGCCGGCGTGCGCAGATCGTTTTTCCAGTTGGAGATCGTCGAGATCAGCAGCTGAAGCACCACCTTGTCGTCTTCGATCAGCCCTTCGGTCAGATCCTTGAGCAAACCCACCTGGTCGGTATCGTCGAACAGGGAAAAGTTAGATTTCATCCCCAGCGCGGCATATTCGCGCTTAATAATGTCCAGCCCCAGCGTGTGGAAGGTGGAGATCATCAGGCCGCGCGCCTCTTTGCGTCCCATCGTTTGCCCGACGCGCTCTTTCATTTCGCGCGCCGCTTTGTTGGTAAAGGTCACCGCCGCGATATGGCGCGCCTGATAGCCGCAGACGCGGATCAGGTGCGCGATTTTATTGGTGATAACGCGGGTCTTACCGGAACCGGCGCCCGCCAGCACCAGGCACGGTCCGGTAACGAATTCGACGGCTTGTTGTTGGCCAGGGTTTAAACGCATGGGAGTCTTGCTCAATCTTCGAACGGGGTGAGGATTGTAGCAGAAAGCCGGGAGGAGATTTACCGGCTAATGGTAAAGTGTTGGCCACACCCGTCATCCTGAGAGCGAAACCATGGCAAAGTCCGCAGCGGCCCTGCACATCCTGGTCAAAGAAGAGAAGCTGGCGCAGGAGATCCTCGCCAAACTGGAACGCGGCGTCAGCTTCGACCATCTGGCGAAGCGCTATTCACGCTGCCCCTCCGGGCGCAACGGCGGCGACTTAGGCGAATTCCAACAGGGCGCGATGGTTGGGCCGTTTGATAGCGCGGTCTTCTCCTGCCCGCTGCTGAAACCCTACGGCCCGGTCAAAACGCGCTTTGGCTACCACATCATTAAGGTGCTGTATCGCCGTTAACGCATGCTAATATTGCGCCCTGATTCATCGCAACCTATCAAGGCACAATCATGGCTAAAACAGCGGCAGCAATGCACATCCTGGTGAAAGAAGAGAAGCTGGCACTCGACCTGCTGGAACAAATTAAAAACGGCGGCGATTTCGAGAAGCTGGCGAAGAAACACTCTACCTGCCCGTCAGGCAAGAAAGGCGGTCACCTGGGCGAATTCCGCCAGGGTCAGATGGTTCCGGCATTTGATAAAGTGGTCTTCTCCTGCCCGGTGCTGGAGCCGACCGGCCCGCTGCACACCCAGTTCGGTTACCACATCATTAAAGTGCTGTACCGTAACTAATGCATTAAAGCCTCTCTGGTGCAGAGAGGCTTTTCCCTTATTTCGCCTGCAGCGTTTTTTGTGCTTCATGCTTCATGACATGCATGCCGATAGCTGCCTGGAACACCTTAAACATCAGTCCGCTAATCAGCGTCGCGAAGGTGATGGTGATAAATGCCGTCATTACCCAGTCAACCAGCGCAAAGCCGCTGTTTAACAGCGCCGGGCGATATACCGCCATCCCGCCAAAGACCACCCAGTGGCTTAAGCAGTAGAAGCACTGAAACAGATGACCCACCAGCGCATTCTTTTTTGCCGTCCACTCGCGAAATGAGGCAAACAACTCCGTCTGCGTCACCGTTATCGAAATACTGCTGGCCGCCAGGGCAATCATCAGGCAGGTCGTTAAGGTAGCAATCATGAGTTATGGCCTTTGTCGTTGAAGTAGCTGATAAATTCGCCGCCGATATCCTGTAGCGTCAGGCTTTTAAAACGATCGAGGATCAGCGTTTGCGCATCGGCAAGCGTTGCCGACATCACCCGGTTGACCCCCTGCTCCACCAGGCATTGTGGGTTCTCGCTGCGGTTGCCCAGCGCAAACAGCGCCGGTTCACCTAATGCCATGTAGATATCGTAAAGCGTAATCTCCGTCACCGGCCGACATAGCCGCCAGCCGCCGTGGTGCCCCTTAGTGGCACAGACGATGTTTTTTTCCCTGAGGCCGGCGAGCAGCTTGCGGATAAATGCCGGATTACCGTCAATAAAGGCGGCCATCTGCTCCGACGTCAGGGGCTTATCCATCTGCTCAAGGTGCAGCAGGATGTGCAGCGTTGCTGAGAATGAGTTATTTGTTTTCATGTAATTTACGATATTACATAAACGTCATGCTGCGCAATTCCCTCCGGTGAAATAAAACCAGAAATTCATATAAAATAATGATAATTAAAGTTTTTTATATTTTTACACTGCGTTATTGACCAAAATAAATCTTATGTTACTTTTAATATTACATGATTTATTCCGTTAACGATGAGGTCGATATGCACAATCAGGAACAGACGCCGGAACAATTTTGGGCATCGCATTACGACGCCATGTCTCCGCTTTCCAGTGGTATCCCCGGCAAAATTCTGCTGCGCTTTACCGAAGGATTAGCGCCGGGCAAAGCGCTGGAACTTGGCTGCGGGCGCGGAGACGACAGCGTCTGGCTGGCGAAAAAAGGCTGGCAGGTCACCGCCGTGGATTTATCCTCGCGGGCGCTGGAATACGCCGCAGGAAACGCCGAACGAGCCGCGGTCAGCGATCGTATTACCTTCACCCAATACGATCTGACCGAAGCTTTTCCTGAGGGTGAGTTCGATCTGATTGCCGCCTCTTTTCTGGAATCGCCGCTCGCCTTCGATCGCCGTAGCATCTTCCGCGCCGCATTTGCCCACGTTGCGCCAGCAGGCATGCTGCTGATTACCTCCCACGCCAGGCCGCCGTCATGGTCAAAGCATGCCGATCGTCCATTCCAGTCGGCAAAAGAAACCCTCGCATCGCTTGAGCCGCTGCCTGAAGGTTGGGAAACCGTTTTCTGCGACGACGTTTCGCGCACGATGCGCGGGCCGGAAGGCGAGCAGGGAGAGGTATCAGATTCGGTGATTGCGCTAAGGCGTAAATAAACAGGCCCGGTAAGCGCAAGCGCTACCGGGCCTTTTGATGATTTGCTGGTCGATGCGGCCCGCGGGCCGCAGGACGGCGGAGATTAACCTGCTACAGCGATACGTTTCATATCGGTCATGTAGCCGCGCAGCTTGTGGCCGACGCTTTCGATTGCGTGGTTGCGAATCGCTTCGTTTACATCGCGCAGCTGAGCATTATCTACGGCGCCTTCGGCAATCGCCTTGCCCAGGTCACCGGTCTGCAGCGTGGTCATGAACTCTTGCAGCAGCGGTACGCAAGCGTAGGAGAACAGGTAGTTACCGTACTCGGCGGTATCGGAGATAACCACGTTCATTTCATACAGACGCTTACGCGCGATGGTGTTGGCAATCAGCGGCAGCTCGTGCAGCGACTCATAGTATGCGGACTCTTCGATAATGCCGGATGCAACCATGGTTTCAAACGCCAGCTCAACGCCCGCTTTCACCATCGCAATCATCAGAACGCCTTTGTCGAAGTACTCCTGCTCGCCAATTTTACCTTCAAACTGCTCAGCGGTTTCGAACGCGGTGGCGCCGGTCTCTTCACGCCAGGTCAGCAGTTTCTTATCGTCGTTAGCCCAGTCAGCCATCATGCCGGAGGAGAATTCGCCGGAGATGATGTCATCCATATGCTTCTGGAACAGCGGCGCCATGATCTCTTTCAGCTGCTCTGACAGCGCGTAAGCGCGCAGTTTCGCCGGGTTAGACAGACGGTCCATCATCAGGGTGATGCCGCCCTGCTTCAGCGCTTCGGTGATGGTTTCCCAGCCGAACTGAATCAGTTTTTCTGCGTATGCCGGGTCGGTACCTTCCGCCACCAGCTTATCGAAGCACAGCAGGGAACCCGCCTGCAGCATGCCGCAGAGGATGGTCTGCTCGCCCATCAGGTCAGATTTTACTTCCGCAACGAAGGAGGATTCCAGCACGCCCGCACGGTGGCCGCCGGTGGCCGCTGCCCACGCTTTCGCGATGGCCATGCCTTCACCTTTCGGGTCGTTTTCCGGGTGAACCGCGATCAGCGTAGGTACGCCGAAACCGCGTTTGTACTCTTCACGAACTTCGGTACCCGGGCACTTCGGCGCCACCATCACTACGGTGATGTCTTTGCGAACCTGCTCGCCGACTTCAACGATGTTAAAACCGTGGGAGTAGCCCAGCGCCGCGCCGTCTTTCATCAGCGGCTGTACGGAACGAACAACGTCAGAGTGCTGTTTGTCCGGCGTCAGGTTAACGACCAGGTCGGCCTGCGGGATCAGATCTTCATAGGTGCCGACCGTAAAGCCATTTTCGGTCGCTTTACGCCAGGAAGCGCGCTTTTCTGCAATCGCTTCTTTACGCAGAGCGTAGGAGATATCCAGACCGGAGTCGCGCATGTTCAGGCCCTGGTTCAGACCCTGAGCACCGCAGCCGACGATGACCACTTTTTTACCCTGAAGGTAGCTCGCGCCATCGGCGAATTCTTCGCGCGCCATAAAGCGACATTTGCCCAGCTGTGCCAGCTGCTGGCGCAGGTTCAGTGTATTAAAGTAGTTAGCCATGGTGATGTACTCCGTGATGTTGTGTGTCTTATTGTTCGGTTCGCTTTTGCGAGAATGAACCCACTATATGACAGGAAATTCATTGCGGAAATTGATATATTCACAACGTTATGTTGCAATATCTGCAATATAAAATCGTGGAGTGCGGCCCGTGGATTTACGCGATCTGAAAACCTTCCTGCACCTGGCCGAAAGCCGTCATTTTGGCCGCAGCGCGCGGGCCATGCACGTTAGTCCCTCGACCCTTTCACGGCAGATCCAGCGCCTGGAAGAGGACCTCGGCCAGCCGCTGTTCGTGCGCGATAACCGCACCGTAACGCTAACCGAAGCGGGCGAAGAGCTGCGCCTTTTCGCCCAGCAGACCCTGCTGCAGTATCAGCAGCTGCGCCACGCTATCGACCAGCAGGGACCATCGCTCTCCGGCGAGCTGCATATCTTCTGCTCCGTGACCGCGGCCTATAGCCATCTGCCGCCAATTCTCGATCGCTTTCGCGCCGCCCATCCTTCGGTGGAGATCAAGCTCTCGACCGGCGATGCCGCCGACGCAATGGAGAAGGTCGTCACCGGCGAGGCGGACCTGGCCATTGCCGGGAAGCCGGAAACGCTGCCCGGATCGGTAGCCTTCTCGATGCTGGAAAATCTGGCAGTGGTGCTGATCGCCCCGGCCTTAGCCTGCCCGGTGCGTAACCAGGTCACCCAGGAGCAGCCCGACTGGTCGACCGTGCCGTTTATCATGGCCGATCAGGGGCCGGTACGTCGGCGCATTGAGCTGTGGTTCCGGCGGCATAAAATCAGCAATCCATCGATTTATGCCACCGTGGGCGGCCACGAGGCGATGGTTTCCATGGTCGCCCTCGGCTGCGGCGTCGCGCTCCTGCCAGAGGTGGTGCTGGAGAACAGCCCGGAACCGGTGCGCAACCGGGTGATGATTTTAGAGCGCAGCGATGAGAAAACGCCCTTTGAGCTCGGCGTATGCGCACAAAAAAAGCGGCTGTATGAGCCGCTTATCGATGCATTCTGGTCGATTTTACCCAACCCGGGCCACTAGCCGGCGAGGAAAAAGCGGAATGCCGGATTGTGCGTTTCGTCGTGGCAGTCGTAGCCCAGCTCATGTAGTCGGGTTTCAAAATCCGGCTCATGATCGCCCAGCTCAAAGCCCGCCAGTACCCGGCCATAGTCGGTACCGTGACTGCGGTAGTGGAACAGAGAGATGTTCCAGTGGGTACCCAGCGTATGCAGGAACTTGAGCAGTGCGCCCGGTGATTCCGGGAACTCAAAGCTAAACAGGCGCTCCTGCAGCGGCTTCGACGGACGCCCGCCGACCATGTAGCGCACGTGGAGCTTGGCCATTTCGTCATCGGAAAGATCGACAACGCTATAGCCCCCCTCGTTCAGCAGATCCAGAATCTCTTTACGCTCTTCCAGCCCGCGGCTCAGGCGAACGCCGACAAAAATGCAGGCATCTTTGGCATCCGCAAAGCGATAGTTGAACTCGGTAACCGAACGACCGCCCAGCAGCTGGCAGAACTTCAGGAAGCTGCCCTTCTCTTCCGGGATAGTCACCGCCAGCAGCGCCTCGCGCTGCTCGCCCAGCTCGCAGCGTTCGGAAACGTAGCGCAGGCCGTGGAAATTAACGTTGGCCCCGGACAAGACGTGCGCCAGCCGTTCGCCGCGAATATTGTGCTGCGCGATATATTTTTTCATCCCCGCCAGCGCCAGCGCGCCGGAAGGTTCAGCCACTGCGCGAACGTCTTCAAACAGGTCTTTCATCGCCGCACAGATGGCATCGCTGTCGACGGTGATAATATCGTCGAGATACTCCTGACAGACGCGGAAGGTCTCGTCGCCGATGCGCTTCACCGCAACGCCTTCAGCAAACAGCCCAACGCGCGGCAGATCCACCGGATGACCGGCCTCCAGCGCCGCCTTCAGGCAGGCTGAATCTTCGGCCTCAACCGCAATCACTTTGATCTGCGGCATCAGCTGCTTGATCAGTACCGCCACGCCCGCCGCCAGTCCGCCGCCGCCAACCGGCACAAAAACGCGGTCGAGATGGGCGTCCTGCTGCAGCAATTCGAGCGCCAGCGTACCCTGCCCGGCAATGACCATCGGATGATCGAACGGCGGGACCCAGGTGAAATTCTGCTGCTGCGCCAGCTCGATGGCTTTCGCTTTCGCTTCATCAAAATTAGCGCCGTGCAGCAGCACTTCGCCGCCAAACCCGCGCACGGCATCAACCTTGATGTCGGCCGTGGCGGTAGGCATAACAATCAGCGCCTTAACGCCGAGGCGAGAAGCGGAAAACGCGACGCCCTGGGCATGGTTACCCGCGGAAGCGGTGATCACGCCGCGCGCTTTTTGCGCTTCATTCAGCCCCGCCATCATCGCGTAAGCGCCGCGGAGCTTGAAGCTATGGACCGGCTGCCGGTCTTCCCGCTTCACGAGAATGACGTTATCCAGCCGCGAGGAGATTTTTTCCATTTTTTGCAGCGGCGTAATCTGCGCAGCTTCATAGACCGGCGCACGGAGCACCGCTCTGAGATATTCCGCCCCCTCAGGGGCGGCGGACAGGGGTTGTGATTCGGCCATGATTAGCCCCCAAGTTTCGATTTATCGCGTACCGCGCCTTTATCAGCGCTCGTTGCCAGGCTAGCGTACGCACGAAGGGCGAAGGAAACCTGACGCTCACGCGCTTTCGGCGTCCAGGCCAGATCGCCACGGGCTTCCTGCGCTTCACGGCGTGCGGCAATGTCGGCGTCGCTCAGCTGCAGCTGAATGCCGCGGTTCGGGATATCAATGGCAATCATATCGCCGTCTTCAATCAGGGCGATATTGCCGCCGCTCGCCGCTTCTGGTGAAACGTGACCAATCGACAGACCGGAAGTACCGCCGGAGAAGCGGCCGTCGGTGATCAGCGCGCAGGCTTTACCGAGGCCCATTGATTTCAGGAACGTCGTCGGATAGAGCATTTCCTGCATGCCTGGACCGCCTTTCGGCCCTTCGTAGCGGATCACCACGACATCGCCCGCGACGACTTTGCCGCCGAGGATAGCTTCTACCGCATCATCCTGGCTTTCATACACTTTTGCCGGGCCGGTAAACTTGAGGATGCTGTCATCAACGCCTGCAGTTTTTACGATGCAGCCATTTTCAGCAAAATTGCCGTACAGCACGGCAAGGCCGCCGTCTTTGCTGTAGGCATGCTCCAGCGAACGAATACAGCCTTCAGCGCGATCGTCGTCCAGCGTATCCCAGCGGCAATCCTGAGAGAACGCCTGAGTGGTGCGGATACCCGCCGGGCCGGCGCGGAACATCTCTTTCACCGCATCGTCTTTGGTCAGCATAATGTCGTAGCTATCGAGCGTTTGCGGCAGGGTCAGACCCAGCACGTTTTTCACCTCACGGTTCAGCAGACCGGCGCGATCCAGCTCGCCGAGGATCCCCAGCACGCCGCCGGCACGGTGAACGTCTTCCATATGGTATTTCTGCGTACTCGGCGCCACTTTGCACAGCTGCGGCACCTTGCGGGACAGCTTATCGATATCGCTCATGGTGAAGTCGATTTCAGCTTCCTGAGCGGCGGCCAGCAGGTGCAGTACGGTATTCGTGGAGCCGCCCATGGCGATATCCAGGGTCATGGCGTTTTCAAACGCCGCTTTGTTGGCGACGTTACGCGGCAGCGCGGAGGCATCGTCCTGCTCGTAGTAGCGTTTGGTCAGCTCGACAATGCGTTTTCCCGCGTTGAGGAACAGCTGTTTACGATCGGCATGAGTGGCCAGCAGGGAGCCGTTGCCCGGCTGAGACAGGCCCAGCGCTTCCGTCAGGCAGTTCATTGAGTTGGCGGTAAACATCCCGGAACAGGAGCCGCAGGTCGGACAGGCGGAACGCTCAACCTGGTCACTCTGTTCGTCGGATACTTTCGGGTCCGCGCCCTGAATCATCGCATCGACCAAATCGAGCTTGATGATCTTGTCAGAAAGCTTGGTTTTACCCGCTTCCATCGGACCGCCGGAGACAAAGATCACCGGAATATTCAGGCGCAGGGAGGCCATCAGCATCCCTGGGGTGATTTTGTCGCAGTTGGAGATGCAGACCATGGCATCGGCACAGTGTGCGTTGACCATGTACTCTACCGAGTCGGCGATCAGCTCGCGGGATGGCAGTGAATAAAGCATGCCCCCGTGACCCATGGCGATCCCGTCATCCACCGCGATGGTGTTGAACTCTTTAGCAACGCCGCCAGAGGCTTCAATTTGCTCGGCGACCAGCTTGCCCAGATCGCGCAGGTGCACGTGGCCAGGGACGAATTGGGTAAAGGAGTTCACAACGGCGATAATCGGTTTACCGAAATCAGCGTCGGTCATCCCGGTTGCGCGCCACAGCGCGCGGGCACCCGCCATATTACGGCCATGAGTGGTGGTGGCGGAACGGTACTTAGGCATGCTTTTACTCCCAGTGTCTGTTAAACGGGGCGCTGCGTGTCGCCCCGTCTTTTATGCTTATCTACCCTAAATAGTCCAGGCTGCAGGAAGGCGGCAGGAGAAAGAATCTCCGGCCGGCTGCGGTAAACGAGCGCAGCCAAAGCACATGCAGCTTAAAATATGACGGATATTTACTGATTAACCTGATCCAACCAGCCCCATTTATCCTCGGTTTCACCGGTGAAGAGGCCAAAGAATGCTTGCTGAATACGCTTAGTCACCGGGCCACAGCGGCCTTCGCCGACCTGAATGCCATCAACGCTGCGCACCGGGGTAATTTCTGCTGCGGTACCGGACATAAAGACTTCATCCGCCAGGTACAGGGATTCGCGAGACAGGACCTGCTCACGAACTTCGATATTCAGATCTTTTGCCAGCTTAATAATGGCATCGCGGGTAATACCCGGCAGCGCCGAAGAGGTAAACGGCGGGGTAAACAGAACGCCATCTTTCACTTCAAACAGGTTCTCACCCGCCCCTTCGGAGATGTAGCCGTTAACGTCCAGCGCGATGCCTTCCTGGTAGCCATGTCGACGCGCTTCGCTGCCGACCAGCAGGGAGGAAAGGTAGTTACCGCCGGCTTTTGCTGCGGTCGGGATCGTATTCGGCGCCACGCGGTTCCAGGAAGAGACCATGGCATCGATCCCCTGATCCAGCGCTTCGGCGCCAAGATAGGCTCCCCACGGGAACGCCGCGATGATCACGTCAGTGGTATATCCTTCCGGCGGGTTTACGCCCATGCCCACGTCACCCACGAATACCAGCGGACGAATATAGGCGCTGGTCAGGCCGTTTTTACGAATCACTTCACGACAGGCTTCCATCAGCTCATCAACGCTCTGTGAAACCGGGAAACGGTAGATTTTGGCTGAATCATGCAAACGCTGCATGTGTTCACGATGACGGAACACCACCGGTCCTTTGTGCGAGTCATAGCAGCGGATGCCTTCAAAAACGGAAGTGCCGTAATGCAGGGCATGCGACATAACGTGGACCTTAGCTTCTCCCCAAGGAACCATCTCGCCGTTGAACCAAATGTAATCAGCTTTTTTCGTCGTCATTTTTCTTCCCTTGCGCCTATGCGCGGATTTGTTGTGATGTGGGTTGCTGGATTTCGACGCAGGCAACGTCCACCAGTTTGCTTAATTGACTAAACAGTAATTCGACGGGCCGCTGGCTGGCAACGGTCAATTCGATATTTATATTGCGGGTGTCCGCGGCGGTCTCCATATTCATGGCGCAAATCTGAAAGCCACGATGGCGCACTACGCGCAGCACGCGCTCTAAGGTTTCCGGGTTGGAGCGGGCCTGCAAGGCGACCTGATGTTGCATCATGATAATTTCTCCAGCATTTCTGAGTTACTGGCGCCGGGCGGCACCAACGGCCAGACATTCTCAAGTTCATCAATTGAGACATGAAGCAGGTATGGCCCCTGGCTCGAAAGCATGGTGTCGAGAGCCGCTTCAACCTGGTCTTTACGGGTGATATGTTGGCCAGGAATGCCGAAGGCGCTGGCCAAAGTGACAAAATCGGGGTTATCGGTGAGGATCGTTTCGCTATAACGCTCCTGGAAGAACAGCTGCTGCCACTGACGAACCATGCCTAAACGCTGATTATCCAGCAGCAGGATCTTCAGCGGCAGCTGCTTGCGTTTTACGGTGCCCAGCTCCTGAACATTCATCATGAAGGAGCCGTCACCGGAGATACAGATTACCGTATCGTTCGGACGCGCGACCTGGGCACCTACCGCCGCAGGCAGACCGAAGCCCATCGTTCCTAAGCCGCTGGAGGTAATGAAATTCTCCGGACGAGTGTAGGTCATATGCTGTGCAGACCACATCTGATGCTGGCCCACGTCGGTGGTCACCACGCTGTCAGACGGTTTGCGATCGGAAAGCTGCTTGAGCAGCAGCGGGGCGTAGATGCCTTCACCCGGGTAGTCATAGCGCCATGCATGTTCGGCGCGCAGCTCCGCGTTGTGCTGACGCCAGGCGTCAATGGCCAGCGGCTGCTGCAGTGCCGGCAGCAGCGTATTGAGATCGCCGGTCAGGGCAACGTGCGCCTGACGCAGCTTGTTCAGCTCCGCCGGATCGATATCCATATGGATAACTTTGGCATGCGGAGCAAAGGTATTCAGCTTGCCGGTTACGCGGTCGTCAAAACGCGCGCCTATCGCAATCAGCAGGTCGCACTCCTGAACCGCCAGATTAGCCGCCTTCGTCCCGTGCATGCCCAGCATCCCCTGGTAATAGGCATAGTCAGCATCAACCGCGCCCAGCCCCTTCAGCGTGCAGGTCGCCGGCATTTGCGTGACCGCAATAAACTCGCGCAGAGCGGGAACTGCCTGCGCCATACCGACACCGCCGCCGACGTACAGCATCGGCTTTTGCGACTGAGCCAGCATCTGCAGCGCTTGCTCAACCTCGGCGTGAGGGAAAGCAACGTCATCGGCTACCGTGGAAAAATAGGGTTCGAACTCGCCTGTCGCCAGCTGGATATCTTTTGGAATGTCTACCAGTACCGGGCCTGGGCGGCCTGAGTTCGCGACCAGGAAAGCTTCAGCAATGACGCGCGGAAGCTCTTCCAGCGATTGCACCAGGAAGCTATGTTTGGTGCAGGCCAGCGATAAGCCCAGCACGTCAATTTCCTGAAAAGCATCGGTACCGATAAGCGGTGCCGCCACCTGGCCGGTAATCGCGACAACGGGGATAGAGTCCAGCAGGGCATCCGCCAGGCCGGTGATCAGGTTAGTTGCTCCAGGGCCGGAGGTCGCGATGCAAACGCCCGTTTTACCTGTTGCCCGCGCATAGCCGATGGCCGCCATTGCTGCACCCTGCTCGTGACGGCACAACAGGTGTTCCACGCCGCCGTCATACAACGCATCGTAAACCGGCATAATCGCGCCACCCGGGTAGCCGAAAACCGTCTCGACTCCCTGTGTCCGCAAAGCATGTACTACCCACTGCGCGCCATTCATAGTTACATCCCCGTCATAGATCGGAAGAAACAGAATTTTATGCTGTTATTCATTCTCTGCTCCCCGTCTGTCATTTTTAAGTTATAAAAAAACCCCCGGACCTTTCGGTGCGGGGGTCTTAGTTCGTTAAGGCTTGATTTCTATGCCTTTCCTCGTCCAAGTGCTGCCCCGCACGGTGGGATAATAATCACCACCACGCTAATCACGACCAGGCTAATCACTCGTAGAAGGGCTGTCATTTTATGTACTTTCTGGCTTCTTGTTCGAAGGAATACCTAAAGAGGTACCACAGACGTCACGTTAAACACAAGATTTTTTTATGGCTCGCTTTCTGATCACGCTAACAATTTCCAGTAAAACAATTGTTTTTAATGGGAAAAATATAAAGTGAAGATATTTCAATTTATCGCGTTGCCCTATGGCTTTTTACGACATGCTGTCCTGCCCTTGCGGCAACCTGCGAGCCGGGTGCAATAACGAAAAGTATGTAACGATCTGCGGTGAATTATCTGGAACGTGACGCGTAAAGCACAGTTCCTGCAGGTGACTAATAGCAGGGTTCCCGACATGATGCCCACATTCAGGAGGCACTATGTCACTCGCGATCGTCTACACTCGGGCCGCTCTCGGTATCAGCGCCCCGCTTATTACTATTGAGGTTCATATCAGCAGCGGCCTTCCCGGACTAACGATGGTTGGGCTGCCGGAAACTACCGTAAGGGAGGCGCGTGACCGGGTGCGCAGCGCAATCATTAACAGTGGCTATACCTTCCCGGCGAAAAAAATCACCATTAACCTCGCACCTGCCGATTTGCCAAAAGAAGGAGGGCGGTACGATCTCCCTATCGCTCTCGCGCTTCTGGTCGCCTCCGAGCAGCTAGAGGCTCCCGGACTGAATCAATATGAGTTTATCGGCGAGCTCGCGCTTACAGGGGCCCTACGCGGCGTTCCCGGCGCTATCTCCAGCGCAATGGAGGCCATCAGGGCCGGACGACAGATTATTGTTGCCGAAGATAACGCTGCCGAAGTGGGGCTGATTGGCGGTAGCGACTGCCTTATCGCCGGACACCTGCAGGAGGTCTGCGCCTTTGTGGCAGGACAGCATCCGCTCTCTCCTCCCGTGGCCGCAGCGGAAGATCCGCAGGAAACACGCCACGATTTGTGCGACGTCATTGGCCAGCAGCAGGGCAAGCGCGCGCTGGAAATCGTCGCTGCCGGCGGGCATAACCTGCTGTTAATCGGCCCCCCAGGTACAGGGAAAACGATGCTTGCCAGTCGGTTACCGGGATTACTGCCCCCGTTAAGCAATCAGGAGGCGCTTGAAAGCGCTGCTATTCTCAGTCTGGTGAGCACCAACTACGCGACCACTCGCTGGCGCCACAGGCCGTTTCGCGCCCCGCATCACAGCGCCTCGGTCGCGGCTATGGTCGGCGGTGGCGCCATACCTGCGCCTGGCGAGATCTCACTGGCCCATAATGGGGTGCTGTTTCTTGACGAGTTGCCGGAGTTTGAACGCAGAGTGCTGGATGCCCTGCGCGAGCCAATTGAATCGGGAAAAATACATATTTCTCGCACCCGGGCGAAAATTGACTATCCGGCGCATTTCCAGCTGATTGCGGCCATGAATCCCAGCCCAACCGGACATTATCAGGGTCATCACAATCGCGCTTCTCCCGAGCAGACGCTGCGCTATCTGGGGCGGCTGTCCGGCCCCTTCCTTGATCGCTTCGATCTCTCTTTGGAAATACCGCTACCGCCGCCTGGAGTACTCAGCCAGCAAGGCGGTGGTGGAGAGGACAGCGCGACGGTACGACTGCGGGTTCTTGCTACGCGCGAGAGGCAGCTGGACCGACAGAATAAGCTCAACGCTGATTTAGACAATAATGAGATGAAAACCTGGTGTGCGTTGAATAAGAACGATGCCATCTGGCTTGAACAGACCCTGACGCAGCTGGGACTCTCTATACGGGCCTGGCAACGGCTGCTTAAGGTGGCGAGGACGATTGCCGATATAAAGGACGATCCGCGTATAGAACGCCATCATCTGCAGGAGGCGCTAGGCTATCGGGCGATAGACCGGATGTTGAACCATCTGCAAAAGCTTATGCCATAAAAAAAGGGCTTTCGCCCTTTTTCTTAATCATCGCTTTCTGTGTAATCTTCAGCGCCTTCTACCTGCGGTTTACCGCCGGAGAGCGTATGGAAACGCTTAGGCCGCTTAATACGCGCCATGTACTTAATCCACACACGCTCTACTTCGGTTACCGGCTCACGTTCGCCGCGGCATACCGAAACAAACTGTTTTTCATCTTCAGTGACAGGTTCGCGTTTACCCAGTTCCAGTTCGTTAAAGGCATAACCATGCTGTTCCAGCAGTTGCGCCTCTTTGATGGTGAAATCACCATGACGGGAGAACCCGCGCGGATAATTTTTATTATCGAAAAAACGATTAGTCGTCATAAAGCTTTCCGCCATCCTACACGCTCCTGATTCTTTGGCCGAGCTATTTATGGCGCGGAGTATTAGTTACGCTTGACAGAGTGTAAAACAAAAGATTTAAATCATTACGACAAATAATTTTGCGGAGAAGAGTGTGGATACGGAATTGCTCAAAACTTTCCTTGAGGTGAGCAGAACTCGCCACTTTGGGCGAGCAGCGGAGGCGCTTTACCTGACGCAGTCAGCGGTTAGCTTTCGTATTCGTCAGCTGGAGAATCAGCTTGGCGTTAACCTTTTTACCCGTCATCGCAACAATATCCGTTTGACCCCAGCCGGAGAGAAGCTGCTGCCCTACGCTGAAACCCTGATGAATACCTGGCAGGCGGCGCGTAAAGAGGTTGCCAACTCTGCCCGACACAATGAGTTTTCGATTGGCGGCAGCGCATCTCTTTGGGAGTGCATGCTTAACGGATGGCTGGGGAAACTGTACAGGGAGCCCTATGACCTGCAGTTCGAGGCTCGTATTGCCCAGCGTCAGTCGCTGGTCAAACAGCTGCATGAACGGCAGCTTGACCTGCTGATCACGACAGAATCGCCGAAAATGGATGAGTTAAGTAGCCAGTTGCTTGGTAATTTCACCCTAACCCTTTATTGCGCTGTGCCGGTTAAAAATAAAAGCGAATTGAACTACCTGCGACTGGAATGGGGTCCGGACTTTCAACAAAATGAAGTCGGGTTGATTGGCAGTGATGACGTACCGTTGCTCACCACCAGTTCCGCTGAGCTGGCGTATCAGCAGCTCGCTCCTCTCAATGGCTGCACGTGGCTACCAACGCACTGGGCAAAGGGTAAGAGCGCGCTTTACCCGGTAACGGATGGCACCACGCTTTCACGCCCACTGTACGCCATCTGGTTGCAAAACAGTGATAAACAGGCGCAGATCCGTGAGATTCTAAAAACCAGCATTCTGGAATAAGCACATCTCTCCAGGGACGGAGAGCGTTGGGCGATCGCAATGCCAGGGAGTTGCAGGCAAAAAAAATCCTTTGCCGAAGCAAAGGATTATTATATGGCAGGGGCGGAGAGACTCGAACTCGCGACACCCGGTTTTGGAGACCGGTGCTCTACCAACTGAGCTACGCCCCTAAATACTGCTTATTATTAAGCCTGCTAGTTAAGCAGGCTTAATTTTCTAATAAGTGGCGGAACGGACGGGACTCGAACCCGCGACCCCCTGCGTGACAGGCAGGTATTCTAACCGACTGAACTACCGCTCCACCGAATTTCTTTACAACAACCGGTTTATTGCCCCGGTTTACTGCTAATTTGATGCCTGGCAGTTCCCTACTCTCACATGGGGAGACCCCACACTACCATCGGCGCTACGGCGTTTCACTTCTGAGTTCGGCATGGGGTCAGG
>NZ_JANUDW010000016.1:0-77928 GCF_024810075.1 Klebsiella sp. BIGb0132
AGAGGGTAATCGCGTTGTGTGCGTTTAACATATTGGTTCATCACATCTTCCTCAGTGTGTGAGTAAAATGTGTCAACGCTATTCAGGACGGGTCAACGGAAACAAAAAAGCCGGAGGTCTCCCCCCGGCTTTTTTCATTCTGATACGCGATCAGGCAATGTCTTCGTACTGCGGAACCGGGTTACGGAAACGACGGGTTACGCAGGCCAGGTAGACCAGGCCGATGGTGCCCCAAATCAGGCCCAGAACCATAGAGCTCTGCTCCAGGTTGACCCACAGTGCGCCAACGGTCAGCGCGCCACAGGTTGGCAGCACCAGGTAGTTAACGTGGTCTTTCAGAGTCTTGTTACGCTTCTCGCGGATCCAGAACTGCGAAATGACCGACAGGTTAACGAAGGTGAAGGCCACCAGCGCCCCGAAGTTAATCAGCGCCGTCGCGGTGACCAGGTCGAATTTAATCGCCAGCAGCGCAATGGCGCCCACCAGCAGCACGTTAAACGCCGGGGTACGCCATTTCGGGTGAACGTAGCCGAAGAAGCTGGTCGGGAATACGCCATCGCGGCCCATCACGTACATCAGACGGGAAACGCCCGCGTGTGCGGCCATACCGGAAGCCAGAACGGTCACGCTGGAGAAGATCAGCACGCCCCACTGGAAGGTTTTGCCCGCTACGTACAGCATGATTTCAGGCTGCGACGCGTCCGGATCTTTAAAGCGCGAGATATCCGGGAAGTACAGCTGCAGGAAGTAAGAGGCGCCGATGAAGATCATCCCGCCAATCAGCGCGGTCAGGAAGATAGCCTTCGGGATCACGCGCTCTGCGTCTTTGGTCTCTTCAGACAGAGAAGAGATCCCGTCAAAGCCGAGGAACGAGAAGCACAGAATGGTCGCACCGGTAATCATCGGCACCACGTGAGCCCCTTCGGACCAGAACGGACGGGTGCTGGTCAGCGTACCGGCGCCTTCACCGTGCATGATACCGTAGATAATCAGGCCGACGATAACCGCCACGATGCCCATCTGCAGAACCACAATCAGGGTATTGAAGTTCGCCACGGCCTTGATGCTGCGCAGGTTGGACACGGTCATAAAGCCGACCAGCGCCACCACGAAGATCCACGACGGAACGGAAGGCATCAGCGCTTCAAAGTAAATCTTCGCCAGCAGGATGTTGATCATCGGCATAAACAGATAGTCGAGCAGCGATGACCAGCCAACCATAAAGCCTACGGCCGGGCTGATAGATTTCTGAGCGTAGGTGTAGGCGGAGCCTGCAGACGGAAAACGACGAACCAGTTTACCGTAGCTCAGCGCCGTGAAAAGAATTGCGATCAGCGCGAAGGCGTAGGCCGTCGCAACGTGACCGTCAGTCAATCCAGAGACGATACCAAACGTATCGAACAGCGTCATCGGCTGCATATAGGCCAGGCCCATCATGACAACCGGAATCAACGTAAGCGTTTTACGTAATTCCACGCGAGAGGTTTTTGGAGTAGCGTTATGCGACATTGTGGTCATCCCCTTTTACGGCGAAAGCCATCGCGTAAGCAAAAAATTGCCCCATTTCTGTGTATTCCTCAGCGACAACAACTGTCGGTTTTTAGTAAATATCTATCCGGTACGAAGCCCGGCCTCTTGGTATTGAATGATGTGTCTTTAAAGCAAAAAAATAACCGACACTTTAAAAAGCGTCGGCTAGTTTCTGTTTTTCAGGCCGCGTATTTTGCAACATTTACTGGCCGGATGACAAGCCGTAGGAGAGCCAAAAAATTGCAGAAATTATTTAACAGCCTAATATTCATACAATTTTAGTATTGTATATCCTGCGAATAGCATTATTTGCTAAAACCGCATTCTGCCACCATTCGCTGGCGAGGCCGGATGCGTCCTCATGCCAGCCAATCCACGCCCGGTAGAGCGGCTGATGGGCGGCAACCTCCTTCATTATCAGCTCGCCGAGGTCAAGCTGGGTCTGGGCCAGGTAGCGCGGCAGATAGCCCCAGCCAAGACCGGCGGAAACCAGCGCCAGCAGGCCGGGAAAATCAAACGCCGCCAGATTCTCCTGATCGTCAGCGGACGGCCAGCCGCCGCCGCAGATAATGGCCCGGTGGCGCTTCATCACCCGCCAGCTCAGCGGTTCCGGCAGCTGCGCCAGCGGATGCTGCGGGGCGACGACAAAAATATGCTCCAGTTCGCCGAGCGAAGTGAAACCGTAGCCGCTGAGGGCGGGCGGATCGCTTAACGCGCCGAGCACGATATCCGCCCGCCCCTCGACCAGCGCCTCCCAGCGGTCGCTAACGGTCTCGCGGCTAAAGCGCAGCTGCGCCAGCTGGTGCTGCTGATAAAACTGGCCCACCAGCGGCGCCAGTAAAGAGAAGGGAAAGGTGGCGTCCACGGCAATGACCAGCGCGTTTTCCCAGCCCTGGTGCAGCTTAATCGCCTGTTTTTCCAGCTCCCGCGCGGTGTGGAGCACTTCACGCCCCTTTTCCAGCAGCAGCTGGCCGCTGGGGGTAAAGCGCGCGCGGTGTCCGCTGCGGTCAAGCAGCTGAATATTAAGATCGCTTTCCAGCTTATGAATGGTGTAGCTCAGCGCGGAGGGCGTTTTATAAAGCTTTGCCGACGCCGCGGCAAAGCTCCCCTCTTTTTCCAGCGCATCGAGAATAACGAGGACATCCAGCAGTGGTTTCATCGCCGCCCCCTTACGGTTCGCGATTTCCCGCTGACTGATTACTCCATCGGCATGACCAGCGGGTCCGGGTACTGATACTCAAACCCCAGCTCGTAGCAGATGCGGTTGCCGTCGATAATCTTGCCGGTATCGCCGTCCGGGTTATCGGCAAACACCGGCGCCGGCAGGCCAAGTTCGCGGGCCATCTGCGGATAGAAGACGCCGCGAGCGGGATGCTTTGGCGCACATATATTATAGATGTGTCCGCCCTTCGGGGCCTGCAGCAGCAGCTCAATCGCAGCGATAACGTCCTGCAGATGGACCAGATTGACCCCCTGCTGGCCGTCCGGCGCCGACTTACCGGCAAAGAAACGTCCCGGA
The DNA here is from genome assembly GCF_024810075.1 of Klebsiella sp. BIGb0132. Taxonomy (NCBI): domain Bacteria; kingdom Pseudomonadati; phylum Pseudomonadota; class Gammaproteobacteria; order Enterobacterales; family Enterobacteriaceae; genus Klebsiella; species Klebsiella sp. BIGb0132. The sequence goes on from NZ_JANUDW010000016.1 coordinate 3,050, forward strand.
TGGCGCGATGGCCCCACCAGCCCGGCGAGGCGTAAAATATCGACCGAGGTTCCCGGAAGGTTATGCAGCCAGTCCTCCAGCTCTTTAAGCACCCTGCCGCTGGCGGTTTGCGGATTGCGGGGGGCGCCCTCTTTCAGGGTGCCGCTGGCGTTGCCATACACCGAGGTGGAGCTGGTAAAAATGATCCGCGGAACGTGGTGGGCTAACGCGGTATCCACAATTTCCTGCACCGCCTGCAGGTAGAAATCCTCCCCCGGCCCGGTACGGCGAGCCGGCAAGGTGATCACCAGCGCATCGACGTTCATTAATGCATCCAGATCTTCGGTGTCGCAAACCAGCTGCGGTTCAAGACGCAGCGGATAGCCGTCAATTCCGCACATCCGCGCCGCCTCCACGCCATCCTGCGTCGTCTTACTGCCGGTCACCTCCCACCCACGCGCCATCAACGATAGCGCAAGGGGCATACCCAACCATCCTAATCCGACAATCGCGACCTTTTTCATACTCTGGCTCCTGGCTCTTTCGCTGTGCTGACTTAAGGCTACGCCAGCCGGCGGCGGCTGACAATTTCTTCGGTGAATATGAAATGAATTAATGATAGTAAAAAGCCCTTGCTTTATGCCGCTGAACTGGTTTAGGTTAAAGGCATCAAATGCATAGTCATTCAAAGAGAATTTTATGAACTGCGTTCAATCTAAAAACCACCATCATCACCATCATCCTGACTAGTCTTTCAGGCGATGTGTGCTGGAAGACGTTTGGATCTTCCAGAGGTGCATGAACGCAAAGAGAGCCCCCGGAAGATTTACTTCCGGGGGCTTTTTTTTGAATTAAATTCGGACAGATTCAGACAGGTATAAGAGGAAAAGAAGAATGTTAGACAACAGCCGTTTACGCATAGCTATTCAAAAATCAGGCCGCCTGAGCGAAGATTCACGCGAATTATTGAGCCGCTGCGGCATCAAAGTGAATCTGCACACTCAGCGCCTGATTGCGCTGGCAGAAAATATGCCGATCGATATTCTGCGCGTGCGTGATGACGATATCCCGGGCCTGATTATGGACGGCGTGGTCGATCTGGGCATTATCGGCGAAAACGTGCTGGAAGAAGAGCTGCTGAGCCGCCGCGCTCAGGGCGAAGACCCGCGCTACTTCACCCTGCGTCGCCTGGACTTCGGCGGCTGTCGCCTGTCGCTGGCTACGCCGGCGGACGAACGCTGGGACGGCCCGGCGGCGCTGGACGGCAAGCGTATCGCCACCTCCTACCCGCACCTGCTGAAGCGCTACCTCGATCAGAAAGGCATTTCGTTTAAGTCCTGCCTGCTGAACGGCTCCGTTGAAGTCGCCCCGCGCGCGGGCCTCGCCGATGCGATTTGCGACCTGGTGTCTACCGGCGCAACCCTCGAAGCCAACGGCCTGCGCGAAGTGGAAGTAATGTTCCGCTCCAAAGCCTGCCTGATTCAGCGCGATGGCGAAATCGCCGATGCCAAACAGCAGCTGATTGACCGCCTGCTGACCCGTATTCAGGGCGTTATCCAGGCGCGGGAATCGAAATACATCATGATGCACGCGCCGACCGAGCGTCTGGAAGAAGTCGTGGCTCTGCTGCCAGGCGCCGAGCGCCCAACGATCCTGCCGCTGGCGGGCGATAAGCAGCGCGTCGCGATGCACATGGTCAGCAGCGAAACCCTGTTCTGGGAAACCATGGAAAAACTGAAAGCGCTCGGCGCCAGCTCGATCCTGGTTCTGCCGATTGAGAAGATGATGGAGTAATCCAGCCAGCTCAGGCCCCACCGGGCCTGTCTCAGAGATTAAACAGGGGAAACGATCATGAGCTTCAACACAATCATCGACTGGAATAGCTGTAGCGCCGAACAACAGCAACAACTATTAATGCGCCCGGCAATTTCCGCTTCCGACAGCATCACACGCACCGTTGCTGAGATCCTTGATAACGTCAAACAAAACGGCGACGCGGCGCTGCGCGAGTACAGTGCAAAGTTTGATAAGACCGACGTCAAGGCGCTGAAGGTCAGCGACGAAGAGATCGCCGCCGCCGGCGAGCGCCTGAGCGACGAGCTCAAGCAGGCGATGGCGGTTGCGGTACGCAATATTGAAACCTTCCACAACGCCCAGCAGCTTCCGGGCGTGGACGTTGAGACGCTGCCGGGCGTGCGCTGCCAGCAGGTCACCCGTCCTATCGCCTCCGTCGGCCTCTATATTCCCGGCGGCTCGGCGCCGCTGTTCTCTACCGTATTAATGCTGGCGACGCCGGCGCACATCGCCGGCTGTCAGCAGGTGGTGCTGTGCTCCCCGCCGCCCATTGCCGATGAAATTCTCTATGCCGCCCAGCTGTGCGGCGTGCGTAACGTCTTTAACGTCGGCGGCGCGCAGGCGATTGCGGCGCTGGCCTTCGGCAGCGAATCGATTGCCAAAGTGGACAAAATCTTTGGCCCGGGTAACGCCTTCGTTACCGAGGCTAAGCGTCAGGTCAGCCAGCGTCTCGACGGCGCGGCGATCGACATGCCCGCCGGTCCGTCAGAAGTTCTGGTGATTGCCGACAGCGGCGCGACGCCGGACTTCGTGGCGTCAGACCTGCTGTCGCAGGCCGAGCACGGCCCGGATTCGCAGGTTATTCTGCTGACCCCGGACGCTGAAATGGGCCGCCGCGTCGCCCAGGCCGTTGAGCGCCAGCTGGCGGAGCTGCCGCGGGCGGAAACCGCTCGCGAGGCGCTCTCAGCCAGCCGCATTATCGTGGCGCGCGACCTCGCGCAGTGCGTGGAGATCTCCAACCAGTACGGCCCGGAGCACCTGATTATTCAGACCCGCAGGGCGCGCGAGCTGGTTGACAGCATCACCAGCGCCGGGTCGGTATTCCTCGGCGACTGGTCGCCAGAGTCGGCGGGCGATTATGCCTCCGGCACCAACCACGTGCTGCCGACCTACGGCTATACCTCTACCTGTTCCAGCCTCGGCCTGGCGGATTTCCAGAAGCGCATGACGGTGCAGGAGCTGTCCCGCGAAGGCTTTTCCGCCCTGGCGTCAACGATTGAAATTCTCGCCGCCGCCGAGCGCCTGACCGCCCACAAAAATGCCGTTACGCTGCGCGTTGCAGCGCTTAAGGAGCAAGCATGAGCATCGAAGATTTAGCCCGCGCTAACGTCCGTGACCTGACGCCATACCAGTCTGCTCGTCGCCTGGGCGGTAACGGCGACGTCTGGCTGAACGCCAACGAATTCCCGACTGCGGTTGAGTTTCAGCTGACCCAGCAGACCCTCAACCGCTATCCGGAATGTCAGCCAAAAGCGGTGATTGAGAACTACGCCCAGTATGCCGGGGTTAAGCCCGAGCAGGTGCTGGTCAGCCGCGGCGCCGATGAGGGTATCGAGCTGCTGATCCGCGCCTTCTGCGAGCCGGGACAGGACGCGGTGCTCTACTGCCCGCCAACCTACGGCATGTACAGCGTCAGCGCCGAGACTATCGGCGTGGCCTGCCGGACGGTGCCAAGCCTGAGCGACTGGCAGCTCGACCTGCCGGGCATTGCCGCCAGCCTCGACGGCGTGAAGGTGGTCTTCGTCTGCAGCCCCAACAACCCAACCGGGCAGATAATTAACCCGGACGATTTGCGCGCCCTGCTGGAGATGACCCGCGGCAAGGCGATCGTGGTGGCCGATGAGGCCTATATCGAATTCTGCCCGCAGGCGACGCTGGCCGGCTGGCTGAGCGACTATCCGCACCTGGTGGTGCTGCGCACGCTGTCGAAGGCCTTTGCCCTCGCCGGCCTGCGCTGCGGCTTTACGCTGGCCAACGCCGAGGTGATTAACCTGCTGATGAAGGTTATCGCCCCCTACCCGCTCTCCACCCCGGTCGCCGATATCGCCGCCCAGGCACTCAACGAGCAGGGTATTGCCGCCATGCGCGCCCGCGTCGCGCAGATCGTTGACGAGCGCGAGTACCTGGTTGGCCAGTTGCGCAACATCGCCTGCGTTGAACGCGTGTTCGACTCCGAGACCAACTACGTGCTCGTGCGCTTCAAAGCCTCCAGCGCGGTATTTAAATCTTTGTGGGATCAGGGCATTATCTTACGAGACCAGAATAAACAACCCTCATTAAGCGGCTGTTTGCGTATCACTATCGGTACCCGTGCAGAGAGCCAGCGCGTGATTGACGCTTTGACTGCGGAGAATGTATGACCCAGAAGTTTCTCTTTATTGACCGTGACGGTACGCTGATTTCCGAGCCACCGGTTGATTTTCAGGTAGACCGCTTTGAAAAGCTGGCCTTTGAGCCGCAGGTGATCCCTGCGCTGCTGAAGCTGCAGCAGGAAGGCTATCGGCTGGTGATGATCACCAATCAGGATGGTCTGGGCACCGACAGCCTGCCGCAGGATGAGTTTGACGGCCCGCACAACCTGATGATGCAGGTATTTGCTTCCCAGGGCGTGAACTTTGAAGAGGTGCTGATTTGTCCGCACCTGCCGACGGAAGGCTGCGACTGCCGCAAGCCGAAAACCCAGCTGGTGCTGCCGTGGCTGGAAGAAGGCGTGCTGGACAAAGCCAACAGCTACGTCATCGGCGATCGCGCCACCGACATCGAGCTGGCGGAAAATATGGGCATTATCGGCCTGCGCTACGACCGCGAGACCCTCGACTGGCCGACCATCTGCGAGCAGCTTACCCGCCGCGACCGCTACGCCCACGTTGAGCGCATCACCAAAGAGACCCAGGTCGATGTGAAGGTCTGGCTGGATCGCGAAGGCGGCAGCAAAATCCACACCGGCGTCGGCTTCTTCGATCATATGCTCGATCAGATAGCCACCCACGGCGGCTTCCGCCTGGAAATTAACGTCGGCGGCGACCTCTATATTGACGATCACCACACGGTGGAAGATACCGGCCTGGCGCTGGGCGAAGCGCTGAAGCTGGCGCTGGGCGATAAGCGCGGCATCAACCGCTTTGGCTTTGTGCTGCCGATGGACGAGTGCCTGGCCCGCTGTGCGCTGGATATTTCAGGGCGTCCGCACCTCGAATATAAGGCCGATTTTGCCTATCAGCGCGTCGGCGATCTGAGCACGGAGATGGTGGAGCACTTCTTCCGCTCGCTCTCCTACACCATGGCGGTGACGCTGCACCTGAAAACCAAAGGGAAGAACGATCATCACCGCGTCGAGAGCCTGTTTAAGGCCTTTGGCCGCACGCTGCGTCAGGCAATCCGCGTCCAGGGCGACACGCTGCCATCTTCAAAAGGGGTGCTGTAATGAACGTGGTGATCCTCGATACCGGATGCGCCAACCTCAATTCGGTGAAGTCGGCAATTCTCCGCCACGGCTATCAGCCGGCGGTGAGCCGCGATCCGGATGTGGTGCTGCGCGCCGACAAGCTGTTTTTACCCGGCGTGGGCACCGCCCAGGCGGCGATGGACCAGCTGCGCGACCGCGAGCTGATTGAGCTGGTGAAGGCCTGCACCCAGCCGGTGCTCGGGATCTGCCTCGGCATGCAGCTGCTTGGCCGGCGCAGCGAAGAGAGCAACGGCGTCGATCTGCTGGGCATTATTGACGAAGACGTGCCGAAGATGACCGACCACGGGCTGCCGCTGCCGCATATGGGCTGGAACCGCGTGTACCCGAAAGCGGGGAATCGCCTGTTCAGCGGTATCGAGGACGGGGCCTATTTCTACTTCGTCCACAGCTACGCGATGCCGGTCAATCCGCACACCATCGCCCAGTGCAACTACGGCGAGCCGTTCACCGCCGCGGTACAGCAAGATAACTTTTTTGGCGTGCAGTTCCACCCGGAGCGCTCGGGCAGCGCCGGCGCCCAGCTGCTGAAAAATTTCCTGGAGATGTGATGATAATTCCGGCTTTAGATTTAATTGACGGCACGGTAGTCCGCCTCCACCAGGGCGATTACGGCCAGCAGCGCGACTACGGTAACGATCCGCTGCCGCGCCTGCAGTCCTACGCCGCTCAGGGCGCGGAAGTGCTGCACCTGGTCGATCTGACCGGCGCGAAAGATCCCGAAAAGCGTCAGATTGCGCTGCTCAAAACGCTGGTTGCCGGCGTTGACGTACCGGTACAGGTTGGCGGCGGCGTACGTACGGAAGAGGACGTCGCGGCCCTGCTCGATGCCGGCGTCGCGCGCGTGGTGGTAGGGTCTACGGCGGTGAAATCGCCGGAGACGGTGAAGGGCTGGTTCAAACGTTTCGGCCCGCAGCATCTGGTGCTGGCGCTCGACGTGCGCATCGATGCCGAGGGTAATAAGCAGGTGGCGGTCAGCGGCTGGCAGGAAAACTCCGGGGTAACCCTCGAGGAGCTGGTAGAAAGCTATCTGCCGGTTGGCCTGCAGCACGTGCTGTGCACCGACATCTCCCGCGACGGCACCCTGGCTGGTTCTAACGTCTCTTTATATGAAGAGGTGTGCGCCCGCTATCCGCAGGTCGCGTTCCAGTCCTCCGGCGGCATCGGCGATCTTAACGATATCGCCGCCCTGCGCGGAACCGGCGTTCGCGGCGTCATTGTCGGCCGTGCCCTGCTGGAAGATAAATTCAACGTAACGGAGGCCATTCAATGCTGGCAAAACGGATAATCCCCTGCCTCGACGTTCGCGACGGCCAGGTAGTGAAAGGCGTGCAGTTCCGTAATCATGAAATCATCGGCGATATCGTCCCGCTGGCGAAGCGCTACGCCGACGAAGGCGCGGATGAGCTGGTCTTCTACGATATCACCGCCTCCAGCGACGGCCGGGTGGTCGATAAAAGCTGGGTTTCCCGCGTGGCGGAAGTTATCGATATTCCGTTCTGCGTCGCCGGTGGGATTAAGTCGCTGGAAGACGCGGCGCAGATCCTCTCTTTTGGCGCAGACAAGATTTCGATTAACTCCCCTGCCCTGGCCGATCCGACGCTGATTACCCGCCTCGCCGATCGCTTTGGCGTGCAGTGCATCGTGGTGGGTATCGATACCTGGTTCGACGCCGATACCGGCAAGTACCACGTTAATCAGTACACCGGCGACGAAGCCCGCACCCGGGTGACCCAGTGGGAAACCCTCGACTGGGTAGAGGAAGTGCAGAAGCGCGGGGCCGGAGAGATCGTGCTGAACATGATGAACCAGGACGGTGTGCGTAACGGCTACGATCTTGCGCAGCTGAGCAAAGTCCGCGCCGTGTGCCACGTGCCGCTGATCGCCTCCGGCGGCGCCGGCACGATGGAACACTTCCTTGAAGCCTTCCGCGACGCCAACGTCGACGGCGCGCTGGCAGCATCGGTGTTCCACAAGCAGATTATTAATATTGGTGAACTGAAAGCGTACCTGGCAGCACAGGGCGTGGAGATTAGGGTATGTTAACTGAACAGCTGGACTGGCAAAAAACCGACGGCATGATGCCGGTCATCGTACAGCACGCTATTTCCGGCGAAGTGCTGATGCATGGCTACATGAATCAGGAAGCGCTGGCGAAGACCGAAGAGAGCGGAAAGGTGACCTTCTGGTCGCGCACCAAACAGCGCCTGTGGACCAAGGGCGAAACCTCCGGCAACTTCCTCAACGTGGTGAGCATCACGCCGGATTGCGACAACGATACCCTGCTGGTACTGGTTAATCCGATTGGCCCAACCTGCCACAAGGGCACGTCCAGCTGCTTCGGCGAAGCGGGACACCAGTGGCTGTTCCTGTATCAGCTCGAGCAGCTGCTGGCCGAGCGTAAGCACGCCGACCCGGAGAGCTCCTATACCGCGAAGCTGTACGCCAGCGGCACCAAGCGCATTGCGCAGAAGGTTGGCGAGGAAGGCGTGGAAACGGCGCTGGCCGCTACGGTCCATGACCGGTTTGAGCTGAAGAACGAGGCCTCGGACCTGATGTATCACCTGATGGTGCTGCTGCAGGATCAGGAGCTCTCCCTGCAAGACATCATCGCCAACTTAAAAAGCCGTCATCAGTAAACCCGGCGGATTTAAGGCATAAAAAAGGCCGGAAGTTGAACAATCCTTATGAAGGATCCCGTTCAGCTTCCGGCCTTTTGCTATGCAGCACCTGAGGCCGTCGACGATGGCTAGCGGTTGCGCTTAAACTCCGCGACCTTCTTCGCCAGCAGCTCTTCACTGGCCTTGATCAGCGAGGTGTACTGCGAGTTTTCAAAGCCCCACAGCGTAGACTGCTGCTCTTCCGCATAGCCCACCAGGAACGGAACCGTGGTCACAACCACCAGATCTTCTGCCGATTCAACGTAGCGGTCGATAGTATTGGTCTCAGCATTGATGTTCGTTTCATCCCAATTTGAGATCAACTCCATCCCGCTACGGGAGTAGATATTCATCACCATGCTGGTCATTTTATCGATGTAGACGTATTCAATACCGTCAATCTCCCTGACATCAATGATTTTGGTATCGTCATGAAGGTGGGCGATGATACCGGCAAAAATATGCCATTTGATCTCAGTGGCCTGCAGGTGGTCGATAATCTTATTGAGCTTCTGGTCGTAATCAAGCGGGAAGATAACGTCATCTTCACAGATAATGCCCATTTTCGCCCTGCTGGCCAGCATCCTGGAAAGCATATATTTATAGCTCATCCCACAGCCAATCCAGCCAATACGGTAGCGAATACCGTCAAAGAAGCTGAATCCGTGGGAAGGACTTTTAAAGAAGGCCTTTCTACGCACCGGCGTTTCCGACAGCGACAGGCACAGACGCGGCATATCGCTTTCCTCGATATCATCGAAGGCGTAGCTGCTTTCGTACTGTGAGAACGTGAGCTTATCAATCGACAGCAAATAACGCTTCAGATAGACGTTATTTTTCTTATCTTCAGCGGTGAAGCGCGCAATGTCCGCCCGCTTCTCGCGGTAGTGTTGCTCATCAGACAGCAGCGTCTGGAGCTTTTCTACCATCGCCTGAATATCGCCAACCGGGCAGAAATCAATCACCCCCTGCAGGTCCTGATGTTCTTCAATATCCGCACTGCTTTCACTCACGATCGGCGTGCCTAATGACAGCGTTTCATACAAACGCGTCGTCTCAAGCAGCGCATCCTCATAGTAATGGATATTAATAACAACCCGCGCGTCCTTGACCATTTTGGTCAACCGATCGCCAAACACTTCGGAAGCAACGGTAACGTTGAAATGCTTCTTCAGCTCCTGCAGATACGCCTTACGACGTTCGCAATTGGGATCGCCGTAGAATAAAACATCAGCAGCCTTATCGCCCTTGCGATCGCTCAGGTCATAGCCGATCTGCGTGAGATAAGCGGGATAGTCCGCGTAGCTGGAGATCGGCATATAGAACAGCTTCTGATAGGGAATTCCCTGCTGCAGAAGGTATTCGATATTTTTCAGCGAGTAATCAAATATCGCTACCGCGTTATTCAGGCGGGCAAAATACTCCTCGGTAAACCATCTTGAGTTGACCGATTGTTCCATCTGGAAAGCGATATAGTGCTTAGGCAGCTGCTTAAACATCTGTGGACAGACGACGATATGCAGTTGACCGCTGTCATGTTCCTCAACGTATGACGTACTGACCTGCGCAGTAAGGCCATTCTCAAGCAGACTCTTCTCGATAAGATGAGCAACGAATAATGTGTGCTGCGTTGCGAGAATACGCACATCACCGTTATCAAGGAACGCCGCTGCCGGCGCGGAATCCGTCGCCGCGCGGTTGAATACGCGTTTAAAACCGTCCGCCGCCCCTTTCCAGTTACCGGACATAATGAGGCGCAGCGCGGTTTTATACTTCGATTTTGACAGCAGGCCACCGGAAAGCAGGAAGCGCGATAGCGTCCCGTTACCCGAGGTTGCATGATAGCGAGTCATCGCCCTTATTGTAGAAAATTCACCGCGGCAAATTCGGCCCGACATACGTACCGGCATGGTCAGCTTCCATGACAGGCTGTTACGCATGCGGTTGATCTCTTCTTGCTTGGTTTCCATAGCCGACATCAGGCCGGCTTTGGCGTGCGCCGCAACCTCAACCTTATCCTGCAGCTGTGCGAGGGTGGTGGTGAGTTTTTCACGTTCGGCGACTTCCTCATCCTGCAGCTGCGCGAGGGTAGCCGCGAGCTTCTCACGTTCGGCCGCTTCTGCAGCCAGCTGGTTTTTTAACAGGTCGAGCTGTTTGTTATGTTCCTGCAGGGAGTTTTCTAAAATCTTTCTCATCGCTTTGTCTTGGGAAATGGCTTCATTTATCAATGATGACAGGCTATGTGCGGCCTGTGAAAGGCTACCCGGCATATCAGCTGAGTAAAATTCGATATGCTTGCCGACAATCTCGCGCTCTTCCGGATGACCCAATCTGAATTCGAGGTACTCCTGATTGAAAACCAGATCGAAAGGAACCAGATACGAGAACAGGTAAAACGCGGCAGCATTGACCGTGGCTGAGGCTTCGGCTAATTCATTGATAAAGGCGTAAGAGCAGTCACCTAAAACCGTCGTTTTCTTGCCGGTTAATATTGCCTCAAGACCGACGCTTGAGTTAATGGTGAAGACTTCGTTGCACTGATTAATGAAGGCAAGGCTATTGGCTGAGTCATCGATTGTAAAAACGTCGTCCCTTAAGCGGAACAGGCTACCCGGATGCGCGCGCACCAGGATGTCCTCTTTTTCATAGCGCTGACGAACGTACGAAAGCAGCGAAATGTTAGTAAAGTCGTGATTGTAGGCGATCAGATTGGAGTCATCCTCAACCTGAAGCACGACGCCGGCCGCAGAATGAGTGGCCGCTTCTGCGGGCGGTAAAACCTCAAGAAAATAGTTGTGCAAATCGCCCAGCGAGGCCTTGATATCGAACTCGGCCTGACATTTTTCATAGCGAGCGCTGGCTTCGGTCCCGCCATTGACGCCGGCAAAGTCCAGATAGGCAGTGTTGCGATACATCGGTGCTCGCAGCGGACCAATCTCGATGTGCATCACCTCTTTCCCAAGCGTCCTGGCGACATGCTCCAGGGAAGGACAGTTGCAGATAGAGATAAAAGTGTCGATCTGGTCAATTATGTCTTTTTTGCTATCCAGCAAAGCGTGCAGTTCTGTCTCCAGGTCGGGGATCCGCTCGGTCAGGAACGCCGAAAATGATTTAATCGGATCGTGATGGTGACGAGAAAGCAGCGTTTCGTAGAAGGCGTTATCGAGCATCAGGTACTCATGACGCGCCATGCTTTGCGCATTTGGCAGTTCATAGCCAAGCGAGGCCATCGACGCCGGATCAAATTCCCAGCGTGCGCGCTGAGCTTCATCATCAGTAACGCTGAGATAATCCTCACCGGTAATAAACAGAATGCTATCCGTTGCGCAGTGAAGATATTTATAAAACATCCATAAATAAGGGGCCTTAAGCCCCCTGAACGGATAGGGAGGTAAAAATACAGCCAGCATCATTACTCTCCATTCGAAATAATTTTCAACGGAGCGTGAATCACACCACCCAACTCCCTTGCGGACCAGAATTTAACTTTCATCATCGGACGACGCTGATCGAGTTCTTCCCGATCGCCGTTGCCAACCTTGGCCAGGCCACAGTGAATGAGATAATCGCCCGAGTTAATAGGCAGCGTCGCTTTATATACGATACGCTGGCGGCCGGGTCGCAGGGTAATTGCTGAACCGGCTCCGATATTACTGTCTCCCCAGATATCGCCCCCCTGCGCTTTCGACATGGAGATGCCTAACGCGATATCTTTAATTTCTTCGCTAGCCAGAATGGTAAAATCAAAGGTCACTTCTTCGCCTGATTTAATCAGTGGCTTTTCGGCCAGAGTGGTGCCATCCGATTTATAAATCGTCAGATCTTCAATAATTGCACGCGCGCTGCCGAAGCGCTTCTCACCAGTGGCCTCATTGGTGGTGCGCAGCTGAATGGCTTTCAGCTCTTCGACGCTAACTTCTTCAGCTGAACCCTGGTCCGCCGCTCGGTTTGCGGCTGGCTTCTCGCTCCCGTTAGCAAGGATCATCCCTTTTTCATAGGCCAGAACTGCGGCCAGCACATCCGTGGTATCACCAATCAGCTTACCGTGTTCCATCACCAGACAGCGGTCCGCGTATTCAAGAATGCTGCCGGTCGAATGGGTCACCATAATGATCGTTACGCCCTTCGCACGCAGCGCTTCCATCCGCTTATAGCACTTGTACTGGAAACCAATGTCGCCAACCGCCAACGCCTCGTCGACAATTAAGATCTCCGGTTCTACGCAGGCCTGAACGGCAAAAGCCAGGCGCACGTACATCCCGCTGGAGTAGGTCTTCACGGGCTGATCGATAAACTGGCCAATGTCGGCAAATTCTTCAATCTCAGCAAATTTTGCCGCAATTTGCTCTTTCGTTAACCCCAGCACCGAACCGTTCATATAGACGTTTTCACGCCCGGTAAACTCGGGGTTAAAGCCAGCACCGAGCTCCAACAGGGCAGCAATACGCCCGTTGACCCGGACTTCTCCTGCAGAAGGCGTTAAGGTTCCGCAGATCGTTTGCAGAAGCGTCGATTTACCCGCCCCGTTACGGCCGATAATACCTACGGTTTCTCCCTTCTTGATGCTGAAGGAGACATCGTCTAATGCCCAGAACTCGCGGAAATAGCAGTTGCGTTCTCTTCTGGCAACCTGCTGAATTTTTGGCACAAAAAACTGTTTTAAACGATCGGTCGGACTGGCGTAGATCTGATAGCATTTGCTCAGATTAGTGACCTGGATAGCAATTTCATTAGAGGACATCAGCAAATCCCTTCCTTGTTTTCTGGAAGAAGACAAAACCCAGCCAGGCGACAACTGCGGCGCCCATGGAATAGAGTAAAAGACCCAGGAAATTAGGCATACCGCCCCAAATCAGAACGCTTCGGGCTTGTTCAATAATAAAGGTCAGCGGGTTGAGCATAATCCAAATATGATATTTCGCAGGCAAGGCACTAATCGGGAAAAATACCGGAGATAAGAACATCATGACGGTGGTGATAATCACCGTAGTCTGGCTGACATCGCGCAGGAAAACGCCCAATGAGGCGAGGATCCACGATAAGCCAAGACAGAAAATGACTAGCGGGAAGAAAACCAGCGGCAGGAACACAATCGTCCAGTGCAAATAGCCGTTAAAAAGCACAAAGGCCACCAGCAGAACGAACAGGCTAATGCAGGTATGGAAAAGAGCCGCCAGCAGGGAAATCACCGGCAAGGTTTCAAGCGGAAATATGACCTTTTTAACATAGTTAGTGTTGCTAAGGATGATCAGTGGCGCCTTATTGATGACCTCACTGAAGAAACCGTGCACGATCATACCGACAAACAGGATTATCGCAAACTGCGTTCTGCTCTCATCGCCACCGGCGGACCAGCGAGCTTTGAACACCACGGAGAACACGAAGGTATATACGGTTAGCATGAATAGCGGGTTCAGGAAGGACCAAAGCAGGCCCATCACCGAACCTTTGTATCTTCCGATAACATCCCGTTTAGCCATCTGGAGGATGATCCCCCGATGGCCAAAAATACTACGTGCAATCTCTACGGGTGATGATGAAAGTTTTTGATGCGGGTTTTTCATTTTAAACTCGTAATAAAATTATCTGAACAATCAACCTAACTTCCGGGGAATTTCAAGCAGCGCTTTTTTATTGTACGCATGCCTCTTGCGGTCAAAAAACCATCCCCACTTATTAAAGTAGGAAATCGCAGAGCGAACATGATACCAAAGCAACAGCTTGCTTTTATATGACCCCTTATTGAAAAGGTGAATAATTGTCGCATCCGGGAAATAATATATCTTAGTGAACGGCAGCGCGCGGCGACATAGATCAACGTCTTCTAAATACATGAAGTAGCGCTCATCAAAACCATTCAGCTTCTGGAGCAAACTATTCGTTAGCAGCATGAAGCAGCCGGAGACCGAAGGCGGTGAGAAAACCTTATCGTACTCGGCATCCATCAGCTCGTACTCAACGTCAAACTTCAGCGCAGTGGTGGGTAAAAAACGCCTTAAAAACAGGTTAACCGGCGTGGGCAGTAAGCGACAGCTGTATTGCCGGTCCCCATTTTTGTAGAGAATGGTAGGTGAGACAAAGGGGAATTGGTTATCCCAGGCAAAGGACAATAATTTATCCAGCTCGCCTCTGTCAAAACTAACATCCGGATTACAAATCAGAAAATAACCATCAAAATCAGTATTAGCTTTGATTGCCAAATTGTGACCAGCACCGAACCCACAGTTATAAGGAGATTTGATATAACTGATTTTCGGTTCGCTCAGCTCTGTAACCCATTGACATCCGCCATTATCCACTAAGACAATTTTTTCAACACCACTCTCATGACATAACGAGATCAACGTATCTTTAATATCATCATAGGAATGATTAAATAATACAATAGAAGCGATTATCTTCGGCTTCATTGCTTCATAAGTCATGAATCTATTACCTTTAGAGTAAACATCGCTATTTAATTATTATTATAATTCTTAATGAATAAAAGAGGATGCGTTAAGCATATCAAATCTACAAATGACTTACGGTCAGGCATATACTTCAGCGGTTGCCAGAGTATGAGCCTGCATATCTTTCTCTGACAATGAAAGCGCGCAGCCGCTTAGCTCAGGCCACTCAATGCCAATTTGCGGATCGTTCCAGAGAATACTGCGCTCTGACTGCGGCGCGTAGTAGTTGGTCGCTTTATAGACAAACTGCACCGTCTCGCTCAGCGCCATAAATCCGTGTGCAAACCCTTCCGGGATCCACAGCTGACGCTTGTTTTCCGCGCTCAGCACAACCCCAACCCACTGACCAAACGTCGGCGATGAGCGACGTACGTCGACGGCAACGTCGAATACTTCGCCTTCAACGCAGCGCACCAGTTTACCCTGCGCATGCGGGGCCAGCTGATAGTGCAGCCCGCGCAGCACGCCTTTCTGCGACTGCGAGTGGTTATCCTGCACAAACTCAACCTTGCGGCCCACCGCCTCATCAAAGATCTTGCTGCTGAAGCTTTCAAAGAAAAATCCGCGCGCGTCGCCAAAGACTCTCGGCTCGCAGATTAAGACCTCAGGAATGTCTGTTTTAATAATATTCATGCTTGTGTATTTACCTACTTACCTAAAACTTCAACAACAACGCGCTCAACGCCCTGGCGCCAGTCCGGGAGCGTTACGCCAAATACCCGCTGGAATTTCTCATTCGACAGGCGGGAATTCAGCGGACGTTTAGCCGGCGTCGGCCAGGCAGCCGTCAGGATCCCGTTGACTTCTTTGACCGCCAGCTCAGCTCCGTTGGCACGCGCCACATCAAAGACAAAGCGGGCATAGTCATACCAGCTGGTTTCACCGCTGGCCACCAGATGGTAGGTTCCGGCAACCGCCCTGTTACGCAGCTCTTCACGAATGGCGATGGCGGTACAGTCCGCCAGCAGCTCGGCGCCGGTCGGTGCGCCGTGCTGGTCGTTAATAATCGACAGCGTCTCTTTTTCGCCCGCCAGGCGCAGCATGGTTTTGGCAAAGTTGGCCCCACGCGTCGCGTAGACCCAGCTGGTACGGAAAATCAGATGGCGAGGGTTCGCCTGCGCCAGCGCCAGTTCACCGGCGCGCTTGGTTTCGCCATAAACGTTCAGCGGCCCGGTGGCCTCGTCTTCGGGACGATAATGCTCGCCTTCTCCATCAAAGACATAGTCGGTGGAGTAGTGCACCATCAGGGCACCCAGCTTCGCCGACTCCTCCGCCAGTACCGCTACGCCCCGCTCATTCAGCAGATCGGATAGCTCGCGTTCGCTTTCGGCTTTATCCACCGCCGTATGTGCGGCCGCATTGACAACCACATCCGGTTTAACCTGGCGGACGGTTTGCGCAATCCCGGCAAGATCCGTCAGATCGCCGCATAGTTCCTTATCGAAATAGTCAACGGCGACCACCTCACCCAGCGTGGACAGCGAGCGCTGTAGCTCCCAGCCAACCTGACCATTTTTGCCAATAAGTAAAATTTTCATTAATTCATACCCTGTATTTGGTCGGCAGACGATTAACGCTCATTAAGCAGACGTTTCAAATAAGCGCCATATTCCGTTTTCTTCAGCCGCTCGGCCTGAGCCTCAACCCCTTCTGCAGACAGCCATTTATTGCGGAAGGCTACCTCTTCCAGGCAGGCCACTTTCATACCCTGGCGCTTCTCAATGGTGTGGATGAACTGAGAGGCTTCCATCAGGCTGTCGTGGGTACCGGTATCAAGCCAGGCAAAACCGCGGCCCAGCAGTTCAACCTGCAGGTCGCCACGCTCCAGATACATCTGGTTGAGGGTGGTAATTTCCAGCTCGCCGCGCGCGGAAGGCTTCACTTCCTTCGCCATCTCTACGACGTCGTTGTCATAAAAATAGAGGCCGGTTACCGCCCAGTTTGATTTCGGCTTCAGTGGCTTCTCTTCGATCGACAGCGCCCTGAAGTTTTCATCAAACTCCACCACGCCAAAGCGTTCAGGATCGAGAACCTGGTAGCCAAAGACGGTGGCGCCCGACGTTTTGCTGGCCGCGGCCTCCAGTTTTTTACCGAAGCTTTGCCCGAAGTAAATATTATCGCCCAGCACCAGCGCGCAGGAATCATTGCCGATGAACTCTTCACCGATGATAAAGGCCTGCGCCAGACCGTCCGGAGACGGCTGGATTGCATAGGAGAAGTTGACGCCAAACTGCGAACCATCGCCCAGCAGACGCTGGAACGCCGGCATATCTTCCGGCGTGGAAATAATCAGGATGTCCCTGATACCGGCAAGCATCAGCACCGAAACCGGGTAGTAAATCATCGGTTTGTCGTAAATCGGCAGCAGCTGTTTCGACACGCCCTGAGTAATCGGGTACAAGCGGGTGCCGGAACCGCCGGCCAGAACAATACCTTTCATCCTGCAATCCACCTTAATTAGTTATTCAGACCAAGACGCTCGCCGGCATAGGAGCCGTCCAGCACGCGCTGCCACCAGGTCTGATTATTCAGATACCAGTGCACCGTTTTTTCAATGCCGCTTTCGAACGTTTCTTCCGGCACCCAGCCGAGGTCGCGCTGAATCTTAGCCGCATCGATAGCGTAGCGCAGGTCATGGCCCGGGCGGTCTTTGACAAAGGTAATGAGATCGGCAAAGTGGCTGATATTGCCTGGCTTCTGCTCCACCACTTTATCAAGGATGGCGCAGATGGTTCTGACCACATCGATATTTTTACGCTCGTTATGGCCGCCGATATTGTAGGTTTCGCCGCTATGCCCTTCGGTAGCCACCTTATACAGCGCTCTCGCGTGATCTTCGACGTACAGCCAGTCGCGGACCTGTTCACCGTTGCCATAGACCGGCAGCGGTTTGCCGGCCAGCGCGTTGAGTATAGTCAGCGGGATCAGTTTTTCCGGGAAGTGATACGGACCGTAGTTGTTCGAGCAGTTAGTCACCACCACCGGCAGTCCGTAGGTGCGGTTCCAGGCGCGCACTAAATGATCGCTACCGGCTTTCGAGGCCGAGTACGGGCTGCTTGGTGCGTAGGAGGTTTCTTCCGTAAACAGGTCATCGGTACCGTGCAGGTCGCCGTAGACTTCATCGGTGGAAATATGGTGGAAGCGGAAGCGTTGTTTCTGCGCTTCGTTCAGCGACTGATAGTAGTGACGCGCCGCCTCAAGCAGCGTAAACGTGCCGATCAGGTTAGTCTGGATAAAGGCTGCAGGACCGTCAATAGAGCGATCAACGTGACTTTCAGCCGCCAGGTGCATCACGATATCCGGCTGAAACTCACTGAACTGCCCGGCGATCCCCTGCGCGTCGGTGATATCCGTGCGTGAAAACGAATAGCGTTCATTTTGGGCAACGGATGCCAGAGACTCGAGATTACCCGCGTACGTCAGGCAGTCCACGACGCGAACGTCATCCTGGGTATTTTCAATAATATGACGAACAACGGCGGAACCGATAAAACCCGCGCCACCCGTAACAAGGATCTTCATACTTTATCTCATTTTTCAAATAGTTATATGCTAATCAACATATATCATAAATTTCAGGCACGCTACCGCCATTGGCTATCGCAACCAAAGCGCGTAACGCTGCTGTACTACTTTCATGATTATGGCTTTGGCCAGTCAGTCACAGCATGCTCTTGCTGCTACCTGACGGCTGGCCTTTACGCTGCGTTCTGCCGCCGTAAACAAAACAGGCTGGCAGACCCGCGATAAACAACTAAAAACAGAGATATATCTCGCAAGCCATATCTCTGTTTTCAGGCCCTACGCCGTACAACCGGACAGTAAATGCGCGAGCGCTACTCTCCCCGTTTTGCTGCCGGCTATCTATCGGGACTTTCTCATTTAGCAAGCTCCAGGTTCACCGACATCACCGGTACGGTCGTTGAAAGCCGGCTGCACGCGCCAGTAAAGCTGCTGTACGCATCACTAAAGCATCAAGGGTAGCCAAACTGACGCAACGTTCCAGAACATTGCTCATATTGTTCCCCCCCAGATAAAGAGTATCCATTTCCGGGTTTGTCACACGGCTCACCGGATGTTCCGAGGAAGCGATACCTTGCAAAACAACACTCCTGGGACACATAGATTATCCGCGCATTATAACGCTGGTAACTAAGAATAAAAATCAAAAAGCATGGCAAATCAATTCATGTGAAAAGCAAACAATAAGGATACATTATTTACACAATTCAAAATCATGGCCATAACCAATTGATATGTAATTAAAAAAATCAAAAAAGGCTCAATTGACATAGGAATCACGAGCATTCGGAGACGGAATGCTCGGAAATCATATAATCAGTAACAATATAGTCAGCAGGGCACGCTCAATCTCATATTGAGTACTTTATCGGCGAAACATCAATTATTGGTATAAGAAACTATAGGTATTATTATGGTGCTAAGATACATTCAAATGATAATGATTTCTATTTGCGAAAATAATACAGAAAATATCCCGCAAAAACGATCGCTGCTCCTCAAGCGCTGCCCCGCTCTGACCGCTTTATGAAGATCCTGAAACGGGAAAGCAGATGACCCCTAAGGCAACCCGGTGTAAAATCGACGATTATATATAGCGGGAAACAACGAACCCGGAGGATGAACATGAAGTTTTTAGTCACTGGAGCCGCAGGATTTATCGGTTTCCACACCTGCAAGCGCCTTCTTGAGGCGGGTCATCAGGTTGTTGGTATCGACAACATGAATGATTACTACGACGTCAATCTTAAGCAGGCGCGTCTGGATTTACTGCAATCCTCCCTTTTCAGTTTCCATAAAGTCGATCTTGCCGATCGCCAGGGCATCGCAGAGCTGTTCGCAGAAGAGAAGTTTAACCGCGTGATCCATCTGGCCGCTCAGGCTGGCGTTCGGTACTCGCTGGAAAATCCTCATGCCTATGCCGACTCCAACCTGATCGGCTATCTGAACATTCTGGAAGGTTGCCGACACAATAAGGTCGAACATCTGCTGTACGCATCGTCCAGTTCCGTCTACGGTTTGAACCGTAAAATGCCGTTCTCAACCGACGACTCGGTCGACCATCCGGTTTCACTCTATGCCGCCACCAAGAAAGCCAATGAGCTGATGGCGCATACCTACTCCCACCTTTACGGCATACCGACTACCGGGCTGCGGTTCTTCACCGTGTACGGCCCGTGGGGTCGCCCTGACATGGCGTTGTTCAAATTCGCCAAAGCCATGCTGGAAGGTAAGAGTATTGACGTGTACAACTACGGCAAGATGAAGCGTGATTTCACCTACGTTGACGATATTGTGGAAGCTATTGTACGCGTTCAGGATGTTATCCCGCAGCCGAACGCGGAGTGGACCGTCGAGAATGGCTCTCCGGCAGACAGCTCGGCCCCATATCGGGTTTACAATATCGGCAACAGCTCTCCGGTTGAACTGATGGATTACATCACCGCCCTGGAAGAAGCGCTGGGAATGGTCGCTGAGAAAAACATGATGCCTATCCAACCGGGCGACGTGCTTGAAACCAGTGCGGATACCAAACCGCTGTACGATCTTGTTGGCTTCAAGCCGCAGACCACCGTCAAAGAAGGCGTGCAGAATTTCGTCGACTGGTATAAGACCTACTATAAGGAATAATCTGGCAATCAGTTTCTCAACCGCAGCGGCATAGCTGCGGTTCTCTCTTCTGGCATCCCTCCTCCCCTCTTACGCGTAACCTTGTTCACTGGTGCGGAAAGTCTCATATCTTCAACCACGGTATCCTTGCCCTTCTTTCAATGGAAGCGCGCTTACCTCATTATGGCAGACTAAAATTGTCACTTTCACCAAAGAGCCGGAGCACGAGCCAGTTTTCTTTTGAAAGTATAGTTTTTCATTCTCCATAAAAAAAACACAATTAGCGCATAGGAATCTTCTTAGAAAGAAGATATGTTAGTGTGATAAAGATAATTTTTATCGATCTTTTAATTGCAAGCTAATCACTTACTCCCGTAACTTCGCTCTGGTAGATCCTATGGAAAACTTATTTTTCTTGGTTGTTGCTGCCATACTACTTGCCGTTTCCGTTTACTTTTTAATTTCTTATTTAAACGATCGAAAAAGATCCAGATCGTGGCTTAATAAGCATAAATAATAATACCGGCGATATTTAATTTAATGACAGAACCAGCGCGCGGTAGCATTGAAACTCATTTGATCAGCAAAGCGTTGAGTATTCGCGGCTTATTATAGAAAATTATATAGAACACAGGCTGTGTATGAATTTTAAACACAAAAAAGCCTGCATTGCAGGCTTCGTTTTACCTTCCGGCGCTTATCTCCAGCATCTACATCACAGTGACGGTAGCTCTTCACAAGGTAGAATCAACATATCCGACCTGTTTGACAGTCGCAACTCATTTGAGCGCAGACTTTAAACTACATCACATTTATTGATTAGCCGAGGGAAAACACAACTATTCCACAAACGGCCTGGCAGACAGAAGCCCATTCCTTTATCCCTCTCGCTCAACGGGGAAACCTGATACCACAAGTATGCGGCACGTACTTAGTTCCTTTGCTGCGAAAAGTATGACGCCACATGACTTATATTTTTTTCATTCAAGGTACCTGAATCACTCAAGAGCGAGATCCACGCTTTGATGTAAGTGTATTTGGCTTCTGCAAGGTCTCTCTGCGCGCCATAAAGCTGCTGCTCGGCGTTGAGAACATCGACGTTTACACGCTGGCCAGCTAACACGCTCTTGCGAGTAGCCTCAACCTGAGTTGTCGCCGATTTCACCGCAAAATCATAGGCAAGGAGCTTTGCCTGGCTGCTAATGCAAAGATTAAACTGCTTACGTAAGTCATTGATAACATCGCCTACCTGTGCATCCAGCTCATATTTAGCCTGACCATAACGAGCTGCCGCCTGCCGGGTTGATGCTGCAACACCGCCACCTGAATAGATAGGCATCGTCACCTGAACCCCAATACTATCAGTACGATATTTCTGGTTTACCGTATTGTCGCTGCTTGAGTCATTCTCAGAATGAGATGCATAAAGTTGAACTTGGGGCATAAAGCCGGAACGATTGCGTTCTACATCATACCTGGCGGCGTCAACCCCATGCCGCGATGCCGCTAACTGCGGGTTACGCTCCATCGCCACTTTCTCCCAGTCAACAAACTGGGTATAAGGTAAAGGTGATACCTGGAATTTACCCTTACGCAAAGTCTGCAAATCATCCAGCTGGTCGAGGGGAATACCGATTATCACTTCCAGTTCGCGCTGTGCTGCATCGAGGACATCCCGGGCTTCAATAAGCTGGGCCTCAGCCAGGCTGTAGCGAGCCTGTGTTTCGGCAACATCGGTAATGGTACCTTCACCGGCGCTCACCAGACGATCGTTCAGTGCCAGCTGCTCTTTATAGGCATCCTTTTGGGCCTGCGCTAACGCTATTTGGTCTTTTGCGTAAGCCACACCAACATACGCGGAGATAACGCGCACAGCCAGATCGAGATATTTGCCACGGTACTTTTCATCAGCCATCAGCGATTGCGCAACACCTGACTTATATTTCGCATACGCCTCATAGTCGAAAATGGACTGAGTCAACATCACTGAGCCAGCGTAACTGCGGTACTGCTGTCGTTTAGTCACATCGCTGACGTTCCCAAAGATATCACTGCTTTGATACTTCTGAGTTTGCCAGTTGCGTGGCGCATTTTGATAATTTAACGAGACTTTCGGCAAAAGACCCGCCCGGCCAATATTCTCATTTTCATTTCCGGCTTCTTTTTCCTTTATTGCAGCCTGAAACAGGGGATCTTTTTCCAGAGCCAAAGAGTACGCATCTAAAATGCCTAATGAGTAAACAGGTGCAGACATCATAAGCGCAAAAGAACTTATGGCCAGACCCATAATCTGCCTTTTAACCTGCATCTGGATTATTCCTCAGTCAACGATGTACGAGCACGGTCTAAAATTGGCTTGAACAAATAGCTCAGCAATGAACGCGAGCCCGTCTTAACAAATACTTCAACGGGCATGCCCGGTTTAATATCTGCACCCTGCAGCATTTTGATACCTTCGGGCGTTACGGTAACCTGCATCTGGTAATAGGGTTCTCCTGTCCCTTTATCGACAAGTCGGTCCGCAGAAATTAGCGTTACCGTTCCCGGAATTTTCGGTGTTTTGTTCTGATTGAATGCCGTAAACATTAACTCAACGGGAAGACCGTTGTAGACTTTGTCTATCATCTCAACCTTGAGCCGGGAATCAACCACAAGCGAAGCCTCGCTTGGGACTACCTCCATCAAGTGATCCCCAGCCCCCACTACGCCGCCTTGGGTAAATATATTCAGACCGACAACCGTACCGTCAACCGGCGAAACAATCGCCGTATTGCCCAAATCAAAGTTAGCCATTTCAAGCTTATTCTTGAAATCATTAACGTCCATCTGTGTTTGAGCGAGCTGCGTTCTGACTTCACGCTGGTAGTCAGCATAGCGTTGATCAATCCGCTGTTGGGATTCAAGGAGCTGCTTTTGCAACTGACCGATGCGTCCTAAAGTCTCATCAATACTGCTATTTACTTCGGCAAACTGGCGTTGGGCATCCAGATAACGGTTTCTCGGTAAATACCCTTCCGCTGCCAGCTGCTTCATGCTGCTCATTTGTTCACGAATACTGCTCAACTGGATTTGCTTATTATTACGAGAATCCTGTAGTCCTTTGAGCTGAAAGCGAATTCCGTCGATTGATTGCCTAAACCCATCCACCTCGCTGCGTAATGCCTGCTGGCGGGACGAGAACAGCTGTATCTGGAGAGCAATAATTTCCGCCACGCGAGGATGTGTCTTCACGCTGTCAAATACGCTTGAAAACTGGATTTTACTAAGATTGTCTCGTTCGGCCAGCAAACGATCTTCTGTAGCAAGGGTGGTGTAATACTGATCCTGCAAGGAATCTACCTGGGCCTGTGCCTGAACCTTACTCATTTGTACCAACACTTCGCCAGCTTTAACCTTGTCCCCTTCTTTGACGTCGATTTTTTTTACTATTCCCCCTGTCGGGGACTGAATTGTTTTGCGGTTTCCGGCAACCGTCACGGAGCCCGGTGACGCAACACCTTTATCAAGCGGAGCAAAACCGGCCCATAAGAAAAAGCCCAACAGCCCTACTCCGATTACTAGCCAACCAAGCCGGGAAAACCTCCGCTCATCCATTGAAAATTGCTCGCTATGATTATCCTGCGGCATATTGACTTGTGTAGACATACCCACTCCTTCAACTGCGAATGGTGGATTTATTCCACCGGCAAGTTCACGTTTTAATTAAGTTGCGTTTTTGGAATATTGCCTTCATGCATATCACTATTTACGGCCTGCACCGCTTGTTGCTGCGCAGCCTGAATCTTCTGCGCATTTGCCAGAGCCTGCAATACCTGATTGGTGGGGCCAAATGCGTTTACTTTGCCATTAACCAGCAACAGCAGCTTACTGGTCATCGATAAGAGGTTAGTTCGGTGGGTAATTAAAATAACCGTCTTATTTCGTTGCCTGAGCGCCGCAACGGCCTGGTTCAATGCCAGCTCTCCTGCATCATCCAGGTTTGAATTTGGTTCATCCAGCACAATCAAAGACGGGTCATCATACAAAGCACGTGCTAACCCAATACGCTGTTTTTGACCACCGGATAAGCCCGCGCCACCATTACCAATGATCGAATCATAGCCATGCGGGAATCGCAGTATTAACTCGTGTACGCCAGCTAATTTGGCCGCTTCAATAACTTTTTCAGCATCAATTTCGCTAAAGCGCGCGATGTTCTCAGCGATCGTTCCTGCAAATAACTCGATATCCTGCGGTAGGTAACCAATATAGGGACCAAGTTCATCTTTATTCCACTGGTAAATATCAGCATTATCAAGACGCACGATCCCTTCACTTACGGGCCAAATGCCGACCAGCAGGCGCGCCAGGGTTGATTTCCCTGATGCGCTCGGACCAATAATCCCGAGAACATCACCAGGTTGGATTGCAAAAGATACATTGTGCAGGACGGGTTCTCCCTGCGAACCCGGAGGGGTTGCAGTAACATTTTCTACCGCGACGGCACCTTGTGGAGGGGGCAAGGACATATTCGTTCCTCGCGGAGGATTCTGCTCCAGTAACTTCACCAGACGCTGATAGGAAAGTTTTGCCGAACTCCAGCTTTTCCAGACGTTAATCACCTGCTCAATCGGCGCAAGCGTTCTACCCATCAGAATTGAGCCTGCAATCATCATTCCCGGAGTGATATGGCCATCAATAGCCAGCCAGCCGCCAAGCCCTAAAACCAGGGATTGCAGGGAAAGCCGCACAAATTTGGTCACTGACGCAATACTGGTTGCTCTTTCGCTAGCAATGCGCTGGCTATTAAGAAATCTCTGATGTAGATCGTACCAGCGACCTTTTATGTTAGGTAGCATGCCCAACGCTTCGATCACTTCGGCGTTGCGTAAATTAGTACTTGCCAAACTCCCTGACTGCAAAGCAAGTTTACTGGCCTCAGAAAGCGGTTTTTTGGAAACCATTTCATTGATGATAGCCAGTGCAACCAGTACCAAAGAGCCGACTAACGCAAATAACCCAAGCCAGGGATTAAAAAGAAAAATGACCAGCAGGTAGATAGGAAACCACGGGGCATCGAAGAAAGCAAAAAGGGCATTTCCGGTCAAAAACTGCCGCACATTGGTTAAATCATTCAACATATGCCCGGCATCGGCAGATTTATTCTTCAGATTTTCTTCGTAGGCAGCAGTGTAAATTCGCGAATTCAGGCGCATGTCCAGCTGCGAACCGATGCGAATTACAACCATACTGCGGGCATACTCAAGTAATGCCATCATGCCAAACATTCCAAGCATGATAAGCGTTAACATCAACAACGTGATTTCATTGCCAGAAGGGAGCACCCGATCATAGACCTGGAGCATATAGATTGAGGGAACAAGCATTAATATATTGATAAACGCGGTAAAGATGCCCACCGTCCAGAATATTTTGCTGCGAGTTCGTATGACATCCGCAATTTCATTGCGCGGTATAAGTTGATCCACTTTGTTCCCTTAGTTTATGTGTACCTTAAGCCGCTCACACCTTAGCTGACCTGAGAGAACTCTCGTGCCCCAACAACCATAAGGCGGCAGATACTTTTTTTTAACTATAGATAACAAAAGTGAATAACATCAAGCTCACGAATAAAATTATTTAAACAATGAGAATACGGCAGCTTAAAGTCACATAATAAACAAGGTAAATTAAAGGTGGGTTAATTAGATCCCTATCACAAAAAAAGCGGAAAGGTCGCCCTTCCCGCTTTTAAATATAGTTACGCTCGAAATGATTAACTAAATAAGCATCATTATTATGCGTAATGCAGACTATCAACCAGCTGCTGATGATTCTGGCCAGACAGATAAACGATAGTATCCGAAGCGTCCAGGTTATGGTTATTGTTATTGTCAATAATCAAATAGGAACTGGCCGTATCGGATTGGCCTGACCAAACCACGGAAGCGAGCCCGACTTTGTTCGTCAGCGAACCGTTGCCGCCAACGCCAAGGATTTGCCCCAGAAGTGCAACAACCCCACCAGTGATCCCCCCGACCAACGTTCCCAGCAGCGCATCGACAACGTCTGTAGTGCGTGTACCGTAATCGGAAATAGCCGTTCCAGCAGTATTATCGCTAATCGTCAGACCGGAAGTAGCATCAAAGATAGTGTCTTTCGTACTGCTGAAATCGGAAATGGTTACGCCCGAGTTGACGGTACTGGATTTCAGCTGATACAAGTTCTCGCCGCTTCCGCCTGTCACCAGGGTATTACCCAGCACGTTAAAACTATCGTTAGCAGATGTGCCTTCGACGTTGATGTGGTAGCCGGTATTAAGGCCTAACAGGCTTAGCAAAGTATCGACTACAGGAACTGTTACACCACTTAATGGAAGGATCTTCAGAAGCTGAGTGATGATCCCGTCGCCGGTCCCACCTACGTTGGCATTGAGATCAAGACCACCGGTATTAGCAGAAGCATCGATATTACGAACATTGCTATACCCGGAACCTACAGTGAGATTCAGAGCATGGTCGCCTGTAACATTGACATTTTGTACCTGAGCATTGGTCCCTGTCAGGGACAGTATGTTGTCAAAGTTACCGGTACCACCGGAACCAAGATTTAATGTACTCAACGCCACATTACCGCCAAGCACAGTGCTGCTGCTGGTTAGCGACAGTGCTCCGGCATTAACATCGCTATTACTGGTTGCAGTAAAATTGACGTTAAAATGGTCAGTTGCGTTTGCCAGGAAAGTGATGCCAACGCTGCTAGCTGCAGTTGCATTACCGGTGACTTCCAGCTGTGCTGAGTTGCCGCCGGCCGCATTAATCACGCGTACCTGATCGGCAAGCCCGGATAGCACAAAGCCCTGGGAGCCGATGGTTGATGTTGCAGCCTGGTTAACTGTAGTGGTAAGGGTGCCAGTGAGTCCCGACTCGTTGGATGCATTGCCAGTCAGTATGCCAAAGTCAAAAGTATGGTTCGCCGGAGTAGATGCCCCGCTGGTACTACCGCTAAGCGTCGCTTTGCCAATATAGCCTGCAAGGTCAACCTTCTCAAAATTAGTAAACTGCGAGGAGTTGGTGCTTATAGTAACGGTACGGGTCAGTCCAGGGGCTGAAACAGCAATATTTTTAGTGAGCAGGTTTGCGGAAATGGTATCTACACCAAGACCGCCATTGGCCGTAATGTTGGTAGAAACTGTGTTAGCCCCATTCGACACGCCGTTACCTAACCATTTCAGCGAATCATTTCCCGTACCAAGATTAAACTGGCCGGTCGCGGAGGCAACAACAGCATCAGTTGTCAAAAGTACCTTATCAGCACCGGAGCTAGCGTTTAATATTATGCTTCCGTTATTGACTGTAACGTTAACGCCTGGGTTAACGCCATTATCGGAAAGATTGACAGTTGCAGCGCTCCCCCCACCAATCGACAAATCTGCAAGATGATCGGCAAATTTTAAATTGACGGTTGTCGCTGCGTTGGCGTTGAGAAGAACATTAGTCAAAACAGCAGTTTCGGCATTGCTGATTTGATGACTCGCGTTGGTGTTGACTGTACCAGTTGCATTGCCGCCGCCAGCCGTGGTCGTGAGGACTGCACCGGTCTTGTATAGTAAGCCAGTACCGATTTCGTATTCGAAAGCGTGTTGGTTCGTGACAGTGGTATTGTCTGTTGCGGTGGAGGCGCGCAAGTCATTAATTATCGCATTAGTAATGGTAACTTTATTAGTTCCTAATGCGTTATATGTAGCAAGTACTCCGGACGTTGGCAAAACACCATATACGCCTTTATAAACATAATTTATAAAGTCATTACCGGTGAGATTTGCTCCTTTACTTTGAAATTCTGATGAGGTTATCATCTGAGCTAACACAGAATCAAAAGTTTTCCCTTGAATCGTAATTGTTTTATTCCAGCCAGCTAACCCCCCCATGTCGGGGGTGCGGTCTGCTAAAGAAAGATAAACAGCAGCAAGTTTTTCTTTAGTAGACAATGCTGAATTCATTAAATTCCCAGTGCTTGTTCCGGCATCACGATACATCAACATATCAATTGAAGCATCAAAATTTTTCTGTGCAGTTAAAGTATTAGAATCAAAGCCATTATAATTTAACAACGTTGTAATAGTATTAGATATGGCGCTATTCAAGCCTCCAGAGTTAAGCAATGTCTGCAAGGCAGCATCACTGGTTACGGCGCCATTTACCGCAAGATAAACTATTTTCAATACATCAAGATCGCTTTTTCCTGAATACAGGGCCTGCCCAACTGAAGATGCAATCAAGCTTCCAATATATTGTTCTTGTGAGAGAGTTCCGGCTCTGAAACTATAAGCTACTGAGTCAAATGCAGTTCCGGTTGTGAAACTATTATTACCTAAAACCGCGAATTGAATAGCTGCAACTTGTTGCTGTGTAAGTAAAATTTGAGCTGCCATATTAATACCCTCAAAATTATTTTAAGGACACCAAACCCATTTTGCACAAAAGGGTGATGAGAGATAAGCTTTCGATTACGTTTGCTACCTACGTAATAAGAAAAGTCCAATAATCACAACATGTCAACATTCAGAGTTAAATTTTAAATACATCAAATAAAAAGAATAATAAATTGTAACTCTGGTATTATTGGTATTTATAACTAAATCAAAGAGATTTTGATCGAAATCCACTTGACCCTGCCCCAAAATCCTGCGCCATTCAGAAACACATTCCGGCATGATCTACACTCCCTGAACGGAGGTGGTGCCGATGAAAAAATCACGATTCACCGAAGAGCAGATTGTCTTTGCCCTGAAACAGGCCGAACTGGGGACGCCCGTACCGGACGTCTGTCGCAAACTGAGGATTTCCGATGCCACGTTCGATACCTGGCGCAAGAAATACGGTGGCATTTCTCCCTCGGAGTTGAAGCACATGCGTCAGCTGGAAGAGGAAAACCTGCGGCTGAAGAAACTGGTGGCCGATCTGAGCCTCGACAAGGCGATACTGCAGGACGTGCTGGCAAAAAAGACCTGACACTGGCACGCCCGCGCGAATGGGGCCGGGACCTGCATGCACGTTACGGGGCCAGCGAAAGGCAAATCTGCTTTGCTCTGCAGGTCAGCCGGAGTTCGTTCAGGTATCGTTCAGTGGCGGCAGACGACAGCGCGCTACGCCTTCGTATCAGGGAGATCACCGAAACCCGGGTCCACTATGGTTACCACAGGGTTCACGTCATGCTCAGGCGGGAGGCTGGCGGGATAATCATAAACGCATTTACCGGCTCTACAGCGAGCAGGGGTTGTCTCTGCGTCTCAAACGTCCGCGTCGGAATAAATCGGCAAAGCGGCGACAGCCCCAGCCTCAGGGGGATGTATCCGAATCATGTCTGGGGATCTGCGTGGGGCAGAATCTGCGCTCCACGGAGGTCGCAGAGATGCTGAATACCATTGCGCTCAGACGGCCCTTACCACAATGGCTGAAAACCGATTACGGCTCTGAATTTGAAGGGGAAATGCTGGACAAATGGGTGTATGAACGGGGGAGCCATATAGACTTCTCACGCCCGGGAACACTGACGGACAATGCCACGGTGGAGTCGTTCAACGGCAGGCTACGGCAGGAATGTCTGAACGAGAACTGGTTCATGTCGCTGGAGGATGCACGGCGCAAAATCGAGGCCTGGCGCATACACTATAACCAGAAGCGTCCCCACTCTGCACAGGGCTGGATGACGCCATCCGAATTTGCTGAGAAGTCTGCCGGTTGCCAGAACACGCAACCAACATGAAGCAGGTTATCCCTGATTATGACTGGGGCATATTCGGGGTCAGGGTCACACGAACTAACCTAATGTTAATCCTTTTAAATTCCTAACATTAGGTTAGGAATTTAAAAGGATTAACAGCCTACATAAAACAGGTATAAATTTAGACCTCAGCAATTCAAACAAGAGATATCGGAATAATGTATAATTAAGAATATTTTTGTTGTTGCAGACAATGGTGCCACTCTCATACAATAGCACATACGCCAAAAGCCAAAAAAAAATGGAAAAGCATGCGCCTGAACAGCCAAAGATAAAAGTAAACCCAGTATATTTATTAGACAACACAAACGCAATAAAAAATCAAATGATAAACTTTGGATTGGCAAAAAAAAAATAAATTACACCCCTCAAGTGAATATTTAACAATACAACAACATAATTGATTTTATTTTTTATTTAAAATAACAAGCAGACTGCGGATAATAATCAGATAAAAACAATCATCATTAATAATGACTTACTATCATTTAATAAAAAACAATAGAGAAAGGCTAATTAGTTGTTGAGCATTATTAGTACAGCTTATATGAGCATTAAAGTAAAGTAGCAACTATCCCAAATCATTGCGCACTTTCATGAATAAATAGATTCCACTGTATAATGCAATAACCTCTACGTAAGCAACTGAGTTTCTTTGTATATTTGCAACTGTGACATTGATGTAGTTTATTTAATTAAAAAAGAAATGCCTTCCTACACTGCGCTTATCGAACTGACATTCAGATCATTCAGCGTAGATTTTCATACCATTCTGTAACCACGAGATACCGCCAAGCCAACAAGTAAATACATCACAAATTAATATAGTACATAACTATCAAAATATCACTTGCGGAGAGCAAATAAGATGACAATAAAACTCCATAATTTTCCACTGAGGATAAAAATTTCATGAGTTAAACTACCATTATTCATTACTGATATTCCACCTCAATCATTGAAACATCAGAAAACCGCATAAATTCAAACAAGAACTTAACGGAAATAAAAAATGCATTTGAAATACGCATATCCTCATAGAAAAGCCTAAGAAAGGAGTTATAAAACTGACAAAGTTAAAGGCATGAACTAAAACTCTATAATTATAAAATTAAAGAGCCAGTAAAAAACACTGGCGCCATAATACCATCTATATTAATCACTACCAAACAAATCGCGGGTATAAACTTTATCAGCGACGTCAGCAAGTTCTTCTGCCATACGGTTAGACACGATGACATCAGCTTCCAGCTTGAAAGCTTCCAGATCGCGAACTACTCGAGAATTAAAGAACTCGTCTTCCTGCATGACGGGTTCGTAAATAATAACCGGAATACCTTTGGCCTTAATACGCTTCATAATGCCCTGGATAGAGGACGCACGGAAGTTGTCTGAGCCACTCTTCATTATCAGACGGTAGACGCCAACCACCTTCGGTTTACGGGCAAGAATAGAATCGGCAATAAAGTCTTTACGGGTACGGTTAGCATCAACGATAGCGCCAATGATGTTGTTCGGTACCGATTCGTAGTTTGCCAGCAGTTGCTTGGTATCTTTTGGTAAGCAGTAGCCACCATAACCAAACGACGGATTGTTATAGTGGTTCCCAATGCGCGGATCCAGGCACACACCTTCAATGATCTGCTTGCTGTTAAGGCCCTGGCTCTCTGCGTAGCTATCCAGCTCATTAAAATAGGCAACGCGCAGCGCAAGGTAGGTATTGGCAAACAGTTTAATCGCTTCGGCTTCAGTCGAGTCAGTAAAAAGCGTCGGGATGTCCTGCTTAATCGCCCCTTCTTTTAGGAGATTGGCAAATCGTTCAGCACGTTCGGAACGCTCACCAATAACGATACGAGACGGATGCAGGTTGTCATACAACGCACGCCCTTCGCGCAGGAACTCTGGGGAGAAAATAACGTTATCAATCCCGAGACGCTCTTTAATATCACGGATAAAACCAACAGGAACAGTTGATTTAACAATCATTACCGCCGCAGGGTTAATCTCTGCTACATCACTAATGACGGCTTCAACGGTAGATGTATTAAAATAGTTCGTTTTTGGATCGTAGTCAGTCGGAGTAGCGATAATGACATAGTCAGCATTACGATAAGCGTCCTGCTTGTCAGTTGTCGCACGAAAATTCAACGGCTTTTCGGCCAGATATTCCTGGATCTCTTTGTCGACAATCGGAGAAATCTTCTGGTTAAGCATATCTACTTTTGATTGAACGATATCAAGCGCGACCACTTCGTGGTTTTGCGCAATCAGGATGCCGTTCGATAAACCAACATAACCGGTACCGGAAATAGTAATTTTCATTCGATCACACTTTATTCAGTTAACTGGACAATGGCAATTTGCCACCCTGGAAATCTACACTTGTGGCGGTTTTACTCTCCGACTGACTGTATGTCAAGACAGACCTTTTTGTATGAGAGCAAACTGAATAGCTTAAGGGGGGACGGACAATCACAACAAGAGTGTTTGGATTGAAAGTACTTGATAGAGAAAACCCGGCCATGAAATAACCGGGTTTTAATTAGCTTAACAAGCTGTGATTATTCCATCCACTCGGTATGGAATACACCTTCTTTATCGGTACGCTTATAAGTATGCGCACCAAAATAATCACGTTGAGCCTGAATCAGGTTAGCCGGCAGAACCGCAGAGCGATAGCTGTCGTAGTATGCGATAGCAGCAGAGAAAGTTGGTACCGGAATACCATTCTGCACAGCATATGCAACGACATCACGCAGCGCCTGCTGATATTCATCCGCAATCTGTTTGAAGTACGGTGCCAATAACAGGTTAGCAATCCCTGCATTCTCTTCGTAAGCATCAGTAATTTTCTGCAGGAACTGGGCACGAATGATGCAGCCAGCACGGAAGATTTTAGCAATCTCGCCGTAGTTCAGGTCCCAGCTGTATTCATTAGATGCAGCACGCAGCTGAGAGAAGCCCTGCGCATAGGAAACAATTTTACCCAGATAAAGAGCACGACGCACTTTCTCGATAAATTCTGCTTTATCACTAGCCGGTTGCGCCTGCGGACCAGTCAACACTTTAGAAGCGGCAACACGCTGATCTTTCAGAGAAGAAATGTAGCGAGCGAATACGGACTCAGTGATTAGGGACAGAGGTTCTCCCAGATCCAGAGAACTCTGGCTAGTCCATTTACCTGTACCTTTGTTGGCCGCTTCATCAAGAATCACGTCAACCAGGTATTTACCTTCTTCATCTTTTTTAGTGAAGATGTCTTTAGTAATATCTATCAGGTAGCTGCTTAACTCACCTTGATTCCACTCAGTGAAGGTTGTAGCCAGCTCTTCATTAGAAAGCGCCAGACCACCTTTCAGCAAAGCGTACGCTTCTGCAATGAGCTGCATGTCGCCGTATTCAATGCCGTTATGAACCATTTTCACATAGTGGCCCGCACCATCAGCACCAATATATGCAACACAAGGCTCCCCATCTTCCGCTCGAGCGGCGATCTGTTCAAGGATTGGCGCTACCAGCTCATAGGCTTCCTTCTGACCGCCAGGCATAATGGATGGGCCTTTAAGTGCGCCCTCCTCTCCACCAGAAACACCTGTACCGATGAAGTTAAAACCATCAGCAGACAGTTCACGGTTGCGGCGGATGGTATCTTGGAAGAAGGTGTTACCACCATCAATGATGATGTCGCCTTTATCCAGATACGGTTTGAGGGAATCGATCGCACTATCAGTGCCGGCACCCGCTTTCACCATTAACAGGATGCGGCGCGGAGTTTCGAGGGATTCAACAAACTCTTTGACGGTATAATGCGGGACCAGTTTCTTGCCAGGGTTTTCGGCAATCACTTCCTCAGTCTTTTCACGGGAGCGGTTGAAAACAGAGACGGTATAACCACGGCTTTCGATGTTGAGCGCAAGGTTACGCCCCATCACTGCCATACCGACAACCCCGATCTGTTGCTTGGACATTACATACTCCTGTCTGGTGTGGTCACTGCGACGCGTTCGCAGTTTAAAAAATAACATTATATTAGCTTAAAGCATGGATGACGCATAGCATAAACTACATCATCATCTTGAAGAACAGATCCATTTGGCAAGCAATACTTCAAAAAAATTCATGAAAGAATTTATACGCAAATCATGATTTGTATTTTTTAACTTTATCAACACAAGACATAAGCTTACTTACGTTTTCATAAAAAATATCATCATTGCTTAAAAAAGGTTGTCCAGCCTTACAAGACTCCAAAGTTTTAACGGCGGCTTCAATATATTTCAAATCCAGCTTATTTCGAGTATTTTCCCCTAAAGATAATGCAATCTTATCGGGAATCGTCGATACTACCTTCTTTGCGATCTTATTATATTTCGG
The DNA here is from genome assembly GCF_024810075.1 of Klebsiella sp. BIGb0132. Classification (NCBI taxonomy): domain Bacteria; kingdom Pseudomonadati; phylum Pseudomonadota; class Gammaproteobacteria; order Enterobacterales; family Enterobacteriaceae; genus Klebsiella; species Klebsiella sp. BIGb0132. Next base: position 37,228 of record NZ_JANUDW010000016.1, read on the forward strand.
CCACCATACTTTACTTTTATACTTCCTCTTATTATAAAAATCGGTAAGGGCAGAATCGAGAGTCAAGTCTTTGATATGATAATTTTCACCATAAAAACCCAGACCTCTGCTACGAAGTGATTCGCGCAAACTGCTATTACCTAAAACAATTGGAGAATAACTCTCCTTTATCGTCTGAGTCCAATCCAACCATTTAAAGGTATTGATCTGAGGAGATGTTATTAAAGGAAGCCATGGAACCCTCATCGCGTCGGCAATAATAGCAGCATGCATTGCATCTGCTAAAACCATCTTTGCCCCCCGAATTTTATTTATAACAAGCTTAGCATCCCATTGCGGATTTACAAATTCAACGCCTGCCAGTTCACATACATACTGCCAGTTTCCAGTTAAAAGTGCATGATGATGCGGTATAAATATTACACCACTTCTTTCGCCTTCGGATAATGGTTTAAACTCCTCAAGTGTATTCAATAAGGCTGCACCATCGGTTATATATTTATCTTGTGGCAACCCGAGCACTTTGGCACTTAAAGGTCCTCTAACAGATAGAATGTCCCAAGAATCATCTCCAAAATTAGCAGGAGGATTCCCATAACCCACTCCACTAGAAAAAACAATCCACTTACCAGCCTTAGGCATTGCTGTATTTATAATAGTTCCAATTCCTGACATTCTTACAGAATCATCTTCATCGAAAAAATCAGGAAGCAGAGTGTCCCAAAGCCACGAATTCAAATCATCACCGAAATTACCAACAACATCTTTATAATAATACAGTTTCATTATAGCTCCAAAAAGAAACAAAATATCTGTCGTGCCCAAAAGCGGCCCTAAAGCACAAATCTACTTCCTTCCGCACAAGGCATGAAATTTCGAGGCCAATACCGATAAAATAATCTTCTTCTCGATATTACTTACTACAAAAATTAAAGCAATCACCATATAAACAAAAGAGTAAAAAGTACAAAAAAGCAATGTCAATAATATCCCCTGAGGCGAGATGGTTACATTAATGTAATATGAAATGACATAAGTTACGGTTGCCGAAAAAACACATGGCAAAACAATCTTAAAAAGAAAACCAATAAAATCGAAACTTGTATATCTGGCAAGAAAATACGATCTGAGAAACAAATTTATAATTGCCGTTATTATCAAAGGAATATACGCACTAAAAGGAGAGAAGCCAAGCTTGAAAAGTAAATATGACAACGGCAAGCTAATAAAAACAAAAAAACTGACAGTCAATTGATATACTTTTATTTTCCCAACTGCCTGAACCCCTGCAATTAAACTAGAAGAAAAACTATCAATTAACGCGACAACAATTACTAACCGGACAAATCCTATCGTGTAAGGTGGAATGCTAACCAACCACAAAGACAATAATTCTTTCGTACATATGAGCACAGGGCAAGATATTAGAAAAAGAAATGAAAATGTATATTTTGAACAGTATGTCACCAACGTAAGATATCTTGTTTCATTATTCTCCGCATAAGATTTAAATATCTGTGGTCGTATTGCTGATACTAGCGACTGAGTTAAAGAGTTAATAGCATTAAGAATGGTTGATGATAAAGCATATGCAGCATTAACGGTGGTTGCAAAAAAAACATTAATTGCAATATTAATACCTTGCGTTCTACAAACATATGCAAAATTACCAAATGTATTCCAAAATGAAAACATTGTAATATCTTTAATGATTTTTCGACTGAACTCGCCTCCTTTGAGAGATAAAGGGAAGCTTTTAAAGCAATAATATACATATATAGCAAAACTGGTCAAGGATGACAACAAAAGCAATAATGAATAAATAATCAACTTATTATAAGGCATAGCAATCAGGACAAATGAAACAATAAGTTTTGATAAGGAATCAAATATTGCCATATATGCGTAAAAAGACATTTTTTCATGTGCTAATACAATTGCATTGAATGGCGTCTGAATAATCGAAACGAAAATTGATAACAATGCTATTATATATATATCCTTTGCTATAGCTAACGCATTAATATCGATTGTAAGTAGATGTTCAACTACATAATTTCTAATAAGAAGTAATAGAAGGCAAAAAGCCATCCCGCCCAGAAAATAGATCAAGATACTATTTTTTATTGTGTTGCTGACTGCAACGTAATCGTTACTTCCTAAATTAATAGATATGAATCTTTGCACTGAGTCGTTCATTGCTGATACAATAAAAACGAAAAAAGCTACAGTTCCATAGATGACACTAAAAAGCCCATAATCTGATACACCTAGTTGGTGTAAAACAACTCTAGTCGTGTAAAAAGCAATAAGTAAGGAAAATAATGTTCTGGTGGCCAGAAAAATTGTATTCTTCACTATGAGTTTGTTTTTAGACATACTCTTCTCATGATTATTTAAAGTGATATTTTACAGCACCAATAATTTTAAAAATAACTATTTATCAGCATAAACCCCAGCCATATCATCACTAGAATATGTATTATTTATCTGAATATCATTCTGATTCTCCCACACATTAGCATTCATCAACCCAAGATGCTGAGTGTTATTAATGGTAAGAAAATGTATGCTCCTGTTAGTGAGTTGCTTTACTTTATAGCCATTTCTGTAGGCTATGTAATGCAGCCAAACATCGTCGGCCTTTGGACATTTATCTAGAAACTCCTCACCTGCAGATTTTAAACACTGCTGAAAATGCAGAGGATAAATAACACCAGAAACACCCGTTGCGAAATGCTTAATACTCTTGTTGGTAACTGAACATGGTTCCCACTTATTATATGAACAAAACTCGCCATCCTCATTAAATATTATTTTATGTGCACGATGACAAATTATTTCCTTGCGAGAGAGACTAGCACCCCGATAAAGGTTTGATAGCCAATACCTTGGATATATAATATCATCATCAGCAGTCACAAGATAATTTTTAAGAACCTCGCCAGAAATGAAAGGATAATACTTTGTATGAGGACCATAGTTTTTAGCCATTTTCACTTCCACACCTCGCTCTAAGAGTCGATGTAATGATAATGGTAAATTATTGAACGTATCGATGTTATCTAACCATAAAATAACTCTAGAAGGCACACTCTTCCCATCAAGAATAGATTCTATAGTGATATGAACGCTATTAATTCTATCGCCATGCGTAGTTAAGCTAACAACCACATCTTCGAGAATGTTTTCTGAGTCATTAAGATTTAAATTTGATGTCCTATTTTTCTTTTCTAGTTGCTTTGTTTTGAGTAAAGAAAGAACAGGTTCTTGAAAATGAAAAGAATAGTAACGATAGCATCTTTTGAAAAAAGTACTAATTTTCATTAAATGTGATTCTCATTTTTTAATTACGCGGATGATTTTTTTTAGTTTCTTAGACACTTGAACAAGCCCAATAGATAGCTTGACGTTAAATGCATATGTTCTTAGGATTGCATAAGCCAATGCATATCTATTTTTGAGCTCTTTTTTATGTCGTTCAACCATGTCAGAATTTATTACGGATTGTGGGTTTTGCGCTGCAAAAGCACTGCCACAGTCTAATATTGTTTTATAAACCTGACATAAAAAATAATACTCTGCAATGGAATTGACTTTTTGATCGTGGTAATTAGCACTGACATAGTCATAAATAAACTTTGAAGATTGATACCTGCCGACATATGACTGTAATGTTGGGGCAGAGGTTAAACTATTATCCCGCAAGCGGTAACGATATACAATATCACTAGTTGCATAAACCCTGTTTGCACGATTTATCAACTGAAGCAAGAAAACACCATCTTCACCATAGTTCGAATCTCCGTAATAAAACTCGGAAGAAAAAACTTTAGCATTAAATAGTTTCCCCCAAATATAGAAATTATTATATTTAATCGAGTCGGCTAGAAAATCTAAATTAGACGTGTATAACTTATCATCCCACCTAAAATGCCATTCTTCAATAGCATCACGCTCTGCCAAATGACTTCCTGAAACAATGTCACAGCGGTTGCTACTCGCTATATCATAAAGCTTGTGTAGTGTATCCGGGAGGATACTATCATCGCCATCAAGGAAAAATATAAACTCACCTTTTGCTTCCTTAATACCCAGTGGTCTTACGGTCACCACTCCACCATTTGGCTTATTTAAAACTCTTATTCGTTTATCTTTTTTTATATACTGTTCAAGTATATTACCTGAAGAATCAGTACTTCCATCATTAATGAAAATAAACTCTGAACTCTCAAAGTTTTGTTTTATAAGTGACTCTATGCACTCAGGAAGAAACTTTTCAATATTATAAACGGGAATAATGACACTTACCTTACACATTTCTACCCCTCATGAATAAGTCCTATGGCCCCATAGCATGTGAAATGAAACAACAAACAGGTTGCATATAATAAAAAAGCACTATTAACATTTATAACTTCTTAATAGGCGCCATCCTTTTTCACTACTACCCCTATAGTTTTAAACAATATAGCTATATCATTCCACATTGACCAATTCTTAACATACCATGCATCCAGGTAAACACGTGTTTCATAATCAACATCACTTCGACCACTAACTTGCCATAGGCCAGTCATTCCCGGTTTACCTAGTAAGTAATAATCCACCTCATCAGAATAACGTTCAAGTTCAGCAGTAATGATAGGCCTTGGTCCAACTAAACTCATTTCACCTCGGAGTACATTAAAAAGTTGCGGAAGTTCATCCAAGCTTGTTTTGCGCAAAAACTTACCGATACTTGTAACACGCGGATCATCTTTAAGCTTAAAAGTTGCATCCCATTCAGCCTTTGCTTGCGAATCTGATTTCAATAGTTCTTCTAAAACTTCTTTCGAATTTATGACCATTGAGCGAAATTTTAGACATTTAAATGGCTTACCATTTTTTCCGATTCGTTCATGTCCATAAATTGCTGGACCTTTGTCGCGTTTTACTTTATATGCTATATATGCAAGAAGTGGTGATAGCGCACATATAATAGACAATGAGCCAACAATATCAAACGTGCGTTTTAAAATTCTCGAAGATAATTTTGCTAAATTTTGATGCACTCGAAATATCATGACTTCATGACTAAAAATAAAAGACATATCAGTACTATCTAGCGGCATTCCGCGCAATGTCGGAATTACAGATACATATCTAAAACCATTAATCATAAAGTAGCGAAGCCAAGCATTACGAATATTTCCTTGGCTGGTCTCTAATGCAACTATGAACTGTGTTCTTTTATCTACATATTCTGGCAAGGTTGCAGGACTGCAACTAATGACGGGAATATTACTTATTGACTTGGAGCCACTGGTTCCCTCTTCTACAGCAATGAAACTTATAACATCAAAACCTAAATTTTTCTCACTATTAATTGCCTTCCAAGCTTCAAAAGCATTCTCACCATTACCCACTATGATAGCCTGTCGCTTCCATAATCCACTTCTATCAAGAATTTTTTTTGTTAGCATTCTGAATGTTGGCACCAAAATGACAACAGAAATCCATGTGACTACCCAAGCTATTCTGGAGAACTCCCAATGTGCAAAAGCCATAACAGCAATTTCAATAACGGCAAAAATAACTAACGTCCGCAGAATTTCTTTCAATTCGAACCAGAAAGTTTTGCGATAAAAATAGTGTCGCAAACGTATTGAATACCATGCGACACAGCATCCACCAAGACATATGTGAAGGAAAATCCAGTCATTCATATGTGAATTTAAAATAATAGTTTCAGCGTCAGAAATTGCAAATTTCGACAATGGTACCGCAAAAAAAATCGCAATAGTAAATCCGATAAAATCAGATAGTGCTAAAGATGCACCTGTCCAGAAGTTGCGGGCTAAACGAGTCATAGATCCTCACTATATACTCTGATAAAATGTAGTATGGATATATTATCAGCATCAGAATAATTATTAATCTATAAATAAGTGATTATCCATACAATCATTTATTAATAAGAGCGGTTGAATGGTTAATATTCTACTTTCTTCCCCTTATCAAACAACTCCCATTTCTCAGAAATATAACTATTAATCTCGTTTTTAAAACGCTGCTCAGAGAAACGAAGAGCATTTTCTCTGCAATTGTGGGGAGTTAAGAACTGGTGAATGTTATCGAAAAACTCAACGGCCTTTTTCACTGATATTGGGTCTTGTTCTTGGAAAAAAACGCCTGTAGGATTTATCACACCATAGGGGCGAATTGTTTCGAGTGCACCACCTTTGCCAAAAGCTATGACAGGCGTCCCACATGCTTGTGCCTCAACTGGAGTTATTCCGAAATCTTCTTCTGCAGCAAAGATAAATGCTTTCGCTTTTCGCATATATTCAGTCATTACATCATTTGGTTGATAGCCAAGAATTTCGACATTACTCCCTGCTTTTTTCCTAATTTTGTCCATTTCAGAACCATCACCAATAACTATTAATTTTTTATCTGGTAACAACTTAAAAGCTTCAACGATTACATCTATGCGTTTGTATGGAACCATTCGAGACGCTGTAAAATAATAATCCTCTTTGTCTTCACAAAGAGAAAATCTTTCAACATCAACTGGCGGATATATAACATCCGCATGTCTTCCATATACTTTCTTTATACGTCTTGCAATAAATTGAGAGTTTGCAATAAAATGATCCACACCGTTTGCAGTACGATAGTCCCACAAACGTATTTTATGAAGCATCCATTTTGCAATTAATCCTTTTAGATTATTAGTTAGGCCTGCTTCACGCAGGTATTGATGCTGTAAATCCCAAGCATAACGTATCGGCGAGTGGACATAACTAATGTGCAGCTGATCAGGTCCAGTGAGTATACCCTTAGCTACTGCATGGCTACTGGATATTACAATGTCATGCTTTGACACATCTAGCTGTTCAATCGCAAATGGCATTATTGGGAGATATTTTTGATATTTTTTGCTAGCGAATGGCAATCTTTGAATGAACGTAGTAGTAGCTTCTTTTCCATGGAAAGAGGCACGGTCCTGTTTGTTTAAGAAATCCACAACAGAATATAAATTTGCGTCCGGATAAATACTTAGAAACTCCTTAATAACTTTTTCTGATCCTGCATATGTAACTAACCAGTCAGCAACAATACCAATACTTTTATCCTTTAGCATATCAAGTTCCTGAAATTTACACACAGTAATATATAGTTCTCCAAATAATAAAATACAGACGGCATTAAGCCATCTGCATTCTTTCTATTTACGCAGAATTGCCAGAATTTCTTCTGTTCTATTTTTCATTAATTGATGGTTACCTCTTGACTCAACATTTAAACGAATGACGGGTTCTGTATTAGAACTACGCAGATTAAATCGCCATTCATCAAATTCAACACTAATTCCATCTGTGTAATCAACCAGCAGGGCATCAGATTTATATTCAGACAAAACACGAGCTATCGAAGCGTCTGGATCTTGTATAGTACTATTAATTTCACCGGAGGCTGGATACGATTGCATACGATCGCTGACAAGCTGGCTTAACGTTTGTCCTTTAATGCAAAGTAATTCGGCTACAAGTAACCATGGAATCATACCACTATCACAATAGAAGAAATCTCTAAAATAATGGTGGGCGCTCATCTCGCCGCCGTAGACGGCATCCTCCTGTCTCATGCGTTCTTTTATGAAAGCATGCCCTGTCTTAGACATTACAGGTACTCCTCCAGCCTTCTGAACTACATCGATTGTGTTCCAGCTTAATCTTGGGTCATGTATAATTTTAGAACCTGGGTTTTTTTCAAGAAATGCTTCCGCTAACAAGCCTACAATATAGTAGCCTTCAATAAAACGTCCTTGCTCATCAAAGAGAAAACACCGATCAAAATCGCCATCAAAAGCTATCCCCATATCCGCTTTATGCTGAATAATTGCATCAGTTGTATCCTGACGGCATTCCGGTAATAAGGGATTTGGTATACCATTGGGGAAATTACCATCAGGATGATGGTGCACTTTGATTAATTCTAGCGCGATATTACCCTTTTTAAACTGTTCTTCCAATGCATCAATTACGTGTCCTGCAGCTCCATTGCCTGAATTGACGACAAGTTTCAAAGGACGGGTAAAATTATCAAATTCAATATAGCTAAGAAGCTTTTCGATATATGCTTCTAATGTTGAGGTTTTAGTGTAACTGCCGCAATTGTTCGATTCAGGTTCAATGAAGTTATTTTCCTCCGCTAACCTCTGAATATCACGTAATCCAGTATCACCACTAATAGGCTGCGATTTCTCACGAACAAGCTTCATTCCGTTATAATCCATTGGATTATGGCTTGCAGTAACTTCAATACCGCCATCAACATTTAAATATGAAGTTGCAAAATAAATTTCTTCCGTTCCGCTAAGCCCAATATCAATCACATTTGTGCCAGAGTCTTGCAGCCCTCGGGCTAAAGCTAATTTCAGAGCTTCACTAGTTAAACGAACATCACCACCAACGACCATTGTTTGCGGCTTTAAATATTCACCATATGCTCGACCAATGCGATATGCGATATCTTCATTAAGTTCTGAACCTAATTTCCCACGTATATCATAAGCCTTAAAGCAAGTTAAATTAGTAGCCATTTCATTTCCTTATTAAATTCCGTAATGATCTTTTATTCGAATAATATCATCTTCACCAAGGTATGAACCAGACTGAATCTCAAGAAGTTCAAGAGGTATTTTACCTGGGTTTACTAGCATGTGCGTTGATCCAGCTGGTATAAACGTAGATTGATTTTCTGTCAAGTAAAAAACTTTATCCTCTAACGTAACCTCAGCTGTCCCAGAAAGTACTACCCAGTGCTCCGCACGATGTAGATGGCGTTGTAATGAAAACTTTCCGCCAGGCTTAACCGTAACTCTGTTGACATTATATTTTAGAGTATTGACTATATTATCATGATGTCCCCAAGGCCTATATGATTCGCGATGTAACCGATATTCTCGTCGCTCATTATGCTTTAAGAATTCAACAACCTTTTTAACATCCTGAACTTGATCTTTGTTTATAATAAGAACTGCATCTTTAGTATTCACTATAACTAGATTTTCTACGCCAATTGCAACAACTAAGCTATCATCGGTATTAATATAACAGTTAGATACATTATGTGTATAAACGTCGCCTTCAATCGCGTTATCATTTTCATCACGCTGATTAATACTCCACAGCGCAGACCATGATCCTACATCATTCCAACCTGCATCAAGTGGGATAACTACAGCATCCTTTGTTTTTTCCATTACAGCATAATCAACAGAGTCATCTGGACAGTTAATAAAAGTTTCCGATTCTACTCTGATGAAATCTTGAATAGCATCCTGTTTTACAGATTCCATAGATCTTACACAAGCATCTAGTATATCAGGCCTAAACTTCTGCAGTTCCTCCAAGTAGCGCGATGCTTTGAACAAAAACATTCCGCTATTCCAGTAATATTCACCATTACTGATATATTCTTGGGCCGTTGCAAGATCGGGTTTTTCAACAAAACGTTTCACACTAAACGCTGAGCAAATATCACATAAATTTTCACCACGTTGGATATATCCATAACCTGTTTCAGGTCCCGTGGCAACAATACCAAATGTGACCAATTTTCCTTGCTCAGCCAGGGGAATTGCTTGCTTGATGGCTTGATGAAACTTATTTACATCTTCTATTACGTGGTCTGCCGCCAAGATCAAAAGGATGGGATCCTCGATATCATCCGAATCAGCACTCAAAGCAGCGAGAGCTATAGCCGGTGCGGTGTTGCGGCCTACTGGCTCTAGGATAATATTATTGGAAAGTTTGTTTATTTCACGTAATTGTTCAGCAGCTAAAAATCTGTGTTGCTCATTACATATCAACAGTGGTGCGGCTGTCTCAAGCCCTTGCAAACGAACAATGGTTTCTTGCAACATAGACCTTTCGTTTGTTAATCGTAAAAACTGTTTTGGGAAAAGTTCACGCGACATAGGCCATAGACGACTTCCAGTTCCACCCGCCATAACTACTGGTATGATCATTATTTTTCCTACTAGAATCTAATGTTGGTTAAAAAAGATAGTGTACTCACAATGTTTCACTGTGCTTTTAAAGACTGAATCTGTAAAGCAGAGCTCTTTGGTTGCATTTCTTGATTAAACATCCCAAAATTATGCTCTTTATTCGATTTGTCGGGTCCATCATCAATAAGATCATAGAACCATATGCCTTTTATATATTGTCTTTTCTTGACTTCACTAATATATTTACTTATCGTTTTAGTCGCTGATGTTTCATTACTTCCACCAGGGCCATCATATATAGGAACGCCATACTCAGTAATATAAAAATTGATATCGACACCATATTCATCTAAATATTTTTGATGAAACCTATCTAGGAAACTTATATTTCCTTCAGCGCTTCTTAAAGCTTTATTCCTGTTAGAAAATGAGTATGTATGAATGGAAACACCATCAATATATTTCATTATCCCTTTATCAAGCAGAATATCAAACCATTGTGAATCTGACATACCTATTAGCTTGCTTCGTTCATTTAAGGGATTAAATGAACCAGCAAGTATGATTGCGTTTGGATCAATTTTTTTTATGGCTATACTTGTTGCTTTAACCAATTTATAATAATTTTCAGCAGATGGTATTTCATTACGAAATTTTGGCATTCCTGTCCCATATGTCCATTCATTCCAGATCTCATAATATTTAACTTTACCTTTGAATCTTTGGGCTGTCCAAGAAGCGTAATTTACAAAGCCTTTTATAGCTTCATCCGATGTTGGATAATTCCCAAAACCATAATTCGCGTTGCCATATGCCAGTATTAAAACTCCGCTCAAATTATATTTCTCGGAGTTCATAAAGGCAAAATCAACCCGTTGAAGATTCTTCCCAACCTGATATATATTTTTAGTTCTCTCTACTTTAGACCATGTATAATCATCTCTAAATGATGTGAAGCCGTACTGTTGCAGCAATTCTAGATATACAGCGCTATCATTCTTATATCGCTCTAAATGTGTGCCGACTCCTATTTCAGGACCTGAGGTTGCAAAAAATGGCAAAAAAACAAGCATGATAAAATATCTGAGTCTTTCCTTTATCATATTTTACCTCTTTAATTTAATAGCCTGTTGATAATAGTATTTACTTTTTTTGCTGATTCAGTCCAAGAGAATCGCCTGACATTATTAAATCCTTTTTCGATTAGCTGATCATGAATAATTTTATTATTTTCAATTTCTAGTATTGCTAATATAATTTCATTCTTAGACTCAGGATTGAAATATAACACACTATCTCCTAGTATCTCGGGCATAGATGCTCTATTTGATGAAATTACTGGGCAACCGCAATATTGAGCTTCAAGTGGAGGAATACCAAAACCTTCATATAGGGAAGGGAAAATGAACCCAAAAGCATTCGTATATAATGCAGATAATTCTTCATCGCTCACGCGCCCAAGAAATTGTATTCGTTCATCGCTGCATATATTTTCAACACCACTAAAAGCTTGCGCTTTATCACCTATTATTTTAAGGTTGAGATTACCCGTATAATTAGAAAACGCCTGAATTAAGGTATGAAAATTTTTATGGAAATTTTGTGAAGATACAGCCAATAAGTAATCTTTACTTCTTTCAGTTGATTTATTCTTTATTTTTTTTATTTCGTTGGTAACTGAATTATATACAACTGATATTTTTTTAGGATCCAAATTGTAGTATTTGCTTATCTCCATTAGTGAAAAATCGCTGACAGTGATAATATTCTTACTTCCTTTGATAATAAGTGGCGTTAAAAATCTATATAGCAGCCTAAACTTTAGAGAATAACTTTGAGGATATTTAATATATGTTATATCATGTAATGTGCTAATTTTATTACGATATATAACTGGAGCGACGTTACATAGATTTAATAATAAAGGGGATTTTTTTCGAAGTAAAAATAACGGCAATGTAACCTGTTCCCACAAGTGCCCTTCTGCACCACGAACCTCCTCTATATTAACCCCCTGTAAAGAATCAATATCCACAATTTTATTAATTGAGGGAACGAGGAAAATCAAATCATCTCTTTGACATGCCAATTCTTTAGAAATTTCTCGAGCAAAACGCTGTACTCCCGTAATTTTTTGAGTCATGAATCTAGCATTAACATAGATCACTATTACCCCTTACACCTTAACGTGAATATCTCAACTAGAGTTGATTATATTTTATTTTCATGATGCTATTTATTATGTATTACTTCATAATATGCATTAGCATAACTATTCGTTATATTATCTTGAGAAAAATGTTTACTGAAATTTTGTGCCTTTTCTGAGAGACTTTGATATTTTGCACTGGATGAATCGCACAAATCTTCAACTATAGAAGTAAGCGATCCTGCACATTCAACATCGAATAAGAAACCGGTCTCACCTTGTTTGACAATTTCTGAAATCCCTCCCCTGCAACTCCCCAGGACAGGAATACCATACGCATAAGATTCGATAACTACTCTTCCCATCGGTTCATTCCATAATGATGGGACTACAGTATAATCAATACTTGGATAAAATTTTTCAGCGTCTACTAATCCTATAAATTCAACATTGAGCTGTTTATATTTATTTTCAAGGTAAACCAAGTAGCTTTCCTCTACTTTTCCTGCCACTTTTATAATCAAATCTCGTTTAAGGGCAATCATTTCATCTAAAAAAAACTCAATTCCTTTTGCTTTCTCAACTCTACCAATAAAACCCAACACTATTTTTTGTTCATTAAGAATTTTGTTCGATTTAGTGATATTTGCTATAGAGTTATATATAACAAATGGCTTCGCATTTTTGAAATAAAAATTATTCGCATGTAAGGAAGAAATATATTCGCTAATGCCTACTACTGCATTTACTCTTTGTGATTTTTTTTTCTTCAACCAAGAAAATACCCAGGCCCTAAAATCGGCTGGTGATGTATTTATTCCATTAGTAAATAATGTTCCATTGGGGTTTAACAAATAGTAATCGCGAGTAGTATGTATTATCTTTATTTTCTTTCGCTGGCACCATGTCCATACAGCAACAGAAAACCCGGCTAAATTATTAGTGTGAACTATATCAAAACTTTCTTTTTTAAATTTTCTATTAACTATATATTGCATCAACAAATTATTAATATCGATGACATGCCATATAAATTTCAATATTCCTTTTTTCCCTTTAGCGTTTAGCCAATAAATATTTTTTAACGGGAAGCGCACAACCCTAACGCCATTAATTATATCCTCTTTTATTTCCTTCCCTTCATGTAAGGTTGCCACTGTCACGGTATTCCCAAATGACACAAGGGTTTCAGCTAATAATTGAACTGATTTTTCTGCCCCGCCAACCCGATAAGGATAATATAGAGAATTAAAAATTAAAATTTTCATAATAGGTTATTTGCTCAACTAATTTGTAATAAACAAAGCACTCATTTAATTAGTAGTATCTGCAGAAAAATGGTTTTTCTGGAAAATAATACCAACAAGAATTCCTGCAAATGGTGCATAAAAAACAGATTCAAACAAATTATATGTCAGGCCTCCGATGAATACGCATAATGAGCAAAGATAATATTCATTTTTAATTATCATATTATTAAAAACAGCAGTAAAGTATTTAACTAGAAAGGCAAACACTAATATGACGCTAGGAATTCCCGCAATAATATATAAATACACAAAAGCATTGTCTGCAGCGTTATAGCTTTTCGGATCAAAAAATAAAGCCGGCGTACCGATGGCACCAAATCCTCTACCAAATATCAAATCTAAATTATCATCCAGCAACCGTAAAGCCGCTGGCCAAGTCTCATACATACGCATCAAGAAAGTATTAGTAATGTAACCACCTCTGTTACCAGTTATACTGAACATGCATATGTATGAAAATATTATGGATATTAGGACAATAATTTTTGATAGTAAATTCGAGAATATTGCAGGCAATAATATCATCAATGATAAGAAGCCAAATGTTATGATCGCTGTCTTAGTTGTTGTTAAATATATAGCGTAGGACAATAAAATTACTAGAAATAAAAATGCCCCCCATAATTTACGCTGCACAAAATCATATAATACAAAGAAACCACTGATCATTATTATTGTAGCTGCATCAAATGATGCCCCTGTAAACCCAGGTATGCGGGATACTCCATTTGTGGTCCAATCGCGAGATAACACCTTTTCGTGTCCGCCGATATTTAATACGCCACCCACCCAAGGTGCACCAAACTGATTGACATAAATAACTCCAAACGCAGATATAATCGATAAAAATAAGAAAAATTTATTATTATAAAAAACCTTATCAAACAATATCTCAGAAAATGCAATGCAATATATAAAGGGGATGAATATATAAATTGCAAACACTACCTGTAATAACTTTGTATTTATAATTCCTATTATTACATATAATATAAACAACATTGTTAGCACTAAGACGGTTGGTTTATGTAAAAGTGTGCCAATCCATCTCAGAATCAGCAACCCCGTCATAAATACTACACCACTGTAGTTTATAGCTGGCAAAACCAAACCAATTGGACCGGCAAATGATTTAATTAGAATAAACCAAATAAATATGGGATATGCTAACCTCATATAAACTTTGTGCATAATATATGGCCAATTAAATTAATTCTAATTTTTTACATTTCAAAGCACAGTAGCATAGCATAAATGTTATGCTACCAGCTTCGTATTTTATTTTTTTACATCGTCCGAGTAAGAATATCCATAGTGGTTATATCCATAACTGTAGTAGCTGCTGGCTTTTTTTACCACCCCATTTAATATGCATCCTTTGACTGTAACACCACTTTGTTCAAAACGTTTTACACTGACCTCGATCTCTTTTACTGTATTTTGTTCAAACCGAGCGACAAGTAATGTTGTTCCTGCATAATTGCCGATAATTGCTGCATCTGTTACGGCCAAAATAGGAGGCGTGTCCAATATAACAAAGTCATATAGTTTACTTACTTGTAACAATACCTCACCAAAACGCTTGTGCATTAATAATTCAGCAGGATTTGGCGGTACTATTCCTCTCGGTATAAAATCAAACCCTGCTGATGTTACCTGCCTTATAGCTTGTTCAATACTTGCCTTACCCGATAATAGATCGGATAATCCATTATCATTACTAATATTAAATAATTTATGTGTATACCCTTTTCGAAGATCGGTATCGATGAAAAGAACTTTTTTCCCCGTTTGGGCAATAACTGCAGCAAGGTTAGAGCTAACAAATGTTTTACCTGCGTTTGGGCTTGCTCCGGAGATCATTAACACATTATTTCTTGCTTCCATCATTGCGAAATGAAGGCTTGTCCGCAATCCCCGAATGGCTTCTACAGCAAGATCGGCAGGGTTATCTACGGTAAGGAACCCATTTATTTCACTCTGGCTTTTTTTACGCCAACCACCTGTTTGGGATATATTTTTCGAGAAAGTTTCTGATATAGGAATACTTGCATAGACATTAATTCCTAAATCTTCAAGCTGTTCAGGCGATTCGATCCCACGACGCAAAAACACCCTCAATAATACTAGCGCAATTGAAACCATCGAGCCTAATACTATTCCAATTAAAACAATCAATGCTTTTTTTGGTTTCACAGGTTTAGGTTGCGTCACCGCGTTATCAATAATCCTAACGTTACCAATTGCGCTAGATTTAGCGATATTCAACTCTTGCTGTCTATTCAGCAATTGCATATAAACCGCTTGCCCAGAATCAACATCTCGGCTTAACCTTAATATTTCTTGCTGAGTCTCTGGCATTGCCGAAACTCTTTTATTTAATTTCGACTTCTCATCCTGTAATGTTTTTCTTTTTTCCATTAACGCGCGATAAGTCGGATGCTCTTTTGTGTATAACTGAGAAATTTCAGATTCACGAAATGTTAATTCATTAAGTTGATTATCGACATTTACTATCTGATCTAGTACTGACTTAGCCTCTAGCGATAAATCCACCGAGTCACTTTTGCGCCTAAACTGATTCAGTTTATCTTCAGCCAGATCTAAATCACTACGAACTTTAGGAAGTTGCTGATTTAGAAAGTCTAAACTTTTTGCATCCTGCGCCGCTTGTCGAGAAATATTTTGAACAAGGTAGTTATTGCTTATGCTGTTTATAATTTTTTCTATTAATTGTGGGTTGTCACCTGTGATCGAAAGATTCAATATTCCAGTATCCTTGCCCTGGTCTGACACAACAAAGGCTTCTTGCAAATTTGTGATTGCTTTTAGATGACTAACATAAGATACAGAGAATTTTGTGCCTGGAATTGCATCGATACTATCGACTTTAAGTGTAATGCCTTGCGCATCTAATAAATCACCAGTTCTTCCATCTAACTCAAATGAATCAGACGATATATGATAGTGATTTTTATCTTTGACCGTGAGCGTCAAGTCTGGAATATTTTCGTTATTCTCATCTATATACAAGCGAGAAATTACAACAGTGCCAGGCTTATTTCCCATTAATCTATCCCAGCCGCGCCCAAATACAGGGAAGTACTGCTGTTCTACGCCAACCTGGAGATTAAGATCATCTACCGTTTTTCCCAGCACCATTCGTGATTGTAGCAAAGCAATTTCTGGTGCCGACTGAGGTTGGCTATCAGGAAGCATTTGACTTAAATTACTTAATATTGCATTAGCTTGTTTTTGCTCTACTTGTATCAGCGCATCGGCTTGATAGACTGGCGTAGAAAACAATGCATATACAAGTGCGAAAAGAGTAAATAGCGATGTTACCGAGATGATCAATTTACGATGATCAATCAATTCACCAATTAATCGGCCAAAATCTATTTCATCTGACTCTTTCACGATGTTTTTTTGTTTTAACAATGACATGCTTTAATTCCTGATAATTATGCGTCCAGTTTTTCAGCCCAGAGCTTACCGGCTCGTTCAATCAACTGATATACGGAAGCAAAAGCCTCTTCGCTCTTGCGGTAGGGGTCAGGTATTTCTCGTTGATCAAGCCAATGTCCGAACAACATTGTTTTCCCGCGAGCCTCAGGTGCAATCCTGCTAATTTGCTCAATATGTTCTTTTTCCATTACTAAAATTAGATCATATTTACGGGCTAAGGATGATGTAAGCTGCCTTCCTGAATGACCATCCAATGAAAGTCCATGCTTAATTGAAATATTAACAGCACTTTCATCTGCTTCATGCCCCACCAATGCCCCTGTTCCAGCAGAGTCTATTTTTTTGTGTGGAAGCGCCATGCGTAGATAGCGCTCACCTATGGGTGAGCGACAAATATTTCCGGTACAAACTATCAGAATTGAATCAAACATAATTATGGCCAAGTCCTGATAAACTTTACAGTTTCTGTCATGTCATGTACACCGCTAATCGTAGGTACAAGCTGCGACACAACCCTGTTCCAACGAACAATTGGTGCCGTTGTAACGTAAACAATGTCATATGGTTGCAATTGGAACTCAGTACCTAGCACCATTGCAGAAGCATCTTGCGCATTTAATTGGTAAATATTTGCGATTTTTCCTTGTTTATCCCCTCTTAGCTGACGGATAACAAAGACGCCTGTCGCATCACTCATGGCCTGCGACATCCCTTCTGCATTTCCTAATGCTTCGGCTAGTGTCATACCGCTACGATCCATTTTCATCGTGCTTTGCTTCATGACCTCTCCCATAACAAAAACCTTCAGGTCATCATTACGTGGGATAAAAAGAATGTCACCAGGATAGAGTAAGTGATTCTCCGTTAAGTCTCCTTTCTGCATCAACGCATACAGAGAAACCTTGGTATCTTTTCCGTTATGTGTTAATACAACATTTCTCCAGTCCGCATCCGGAGCCAGTCCGCCAGCTGCATTAATAGCATCCATAACAGTTAATGGGATGTTGGTTATTGGTTGCTGTCCTGACTTCGCAACTTCACCGGTAATATATGCCTTTTGTGAGCGAAATGCCGCAACGCTTATGTCAACCTGAGGGCTTTCAATATAGGTCGTTAAACGACTCGCAATTTCCTGTCGTACTTGACTCAAAGTTTTACCGGCGACTTGGACCTTACCAATATACGGATAGAAAATCGTGCCATCAGCATTAACCCAGTTGCCGGTATCACTTGCACTTCGGTATTGCCCCGCAGGTGTTGTCAACTCAGGATGATCCCAGACAGTTACCATCAGCACATCACCGACTCCAATTCTGTACTCATAGCTTTTGAGTAAGTTATCCAACTGTGGGTTAGAACGTGCCATAATCGCTTCAGGACGGAGTCGTTCAACTAAACCAGGAGTCATCGGATAAACATTGACCAATTTATCCAAATCATAATCACTATCCGGTAGCTCAACAACATTCTTACGCAAGCTATTTAAACCCTGCCCAGGAATAACGGTACAGCCGGCCAAAAAACTAAGTGCTAATGCTAATGTCGAAAACCTAACCATTTTATTCTTCATAATGTCACATCATCAGTAAACCAAAAATTGCTAATCCCCGAACTGCTATCTCTCCGCCAGGTTGTTTCTACCTGACTCAGAAAAAGAACATCGATTTCTTATCATTAATAGCAGCAGTCAGCCTATAAACTAAACGGTATTTCAACCCCAGCGCTAGCTCCAACATCATTGCTATCGCTATGATTTGAGTCGGTATACCATAACGAAGTATTCAGTCGTATTGTTTTGTAGACATCTCCACTCCAGCCCAACTGAACACCCTTTAATGTGTCTGAATGTAGAAATGCTTTATTGATTGATTGGTCTTTCGGGTTCACTTTCGCATACACTAAGCGTGAACTCCAGCGCTGGTTATCTTCTGTAATCAGTTCAACCTTACCGGCAAAAAGTTGTCCATCGCCACCCATTGCATCCCCAAGCGGATACCCCTGTTGATAATAGCCATCTTTATAGATATGGTGCGTGTAGCTATAGTTGGTGCGACTCATATTTGTACGGGTGTCGTGTGCTTCTACATACCAGTTTACCGCATTCTTTCCCCAGCTATGATGCCCTTCAACTCCACCAAGGAACATATTAGCTGACGGTAAATAGCCTGACTCATCTTCACCAATCATCTGTCCATAGAGACTAACAGGCCAGCCCAGGGTCGGTTCTAACTTAAGTTTAAAATCAAACCCGGCAAGCTGGTTACCCGGTTCATTTGGATCATTGCCAGCAGTATTATCTTTGCCAGTCAGTCCATCCCAGAAGCTGCTAAAGGATTCAGGCCGCCCTTCCCCACCCCACTGCATAATGCGCGACGCTCCCAGCTCAAGCGACTGGAATGGGGTGAAGGTCAATCGGCCACCGATAATCTTGGCATGCGGCACTGCGGTATATTGATTCATCTGACTTGCAGAGATCTGATACTGCCATGGACCAATCCAGCGCAGCCACCAGGTTTCCGGTGCGGCCTGCTCGGCACGTTGCATTAAAAAGCCGGTCATCGGCCTGGCGGCGTCGCCGCGGATCAGGCTGCCCTCATAACCAGGGCCCCACCACTGCTGCACCTGGCCAAACGACAGCCACTGGTTCCAAAACTTCACGGCGCCATAGGCGCCATTCGCATTAAAGCGAGAGCCGTTGCTGATACGCTCTCCGCCTTCAACATTTCCCTGGAGATGAACGTCCCACCATTCGCCGCTATTATTAAAGGCCAACGAAAGCGAGTTATCCGCGGGCTGGCTTTGGCCAAAGCCCTGCGGCGTTCCGGGCTGATCGGTCGAGGTATAGCCGCTGACGCGGAAATCCGCTTTCAGAGAAGAGAGGCGTTGGTTAATGCGCGCCAGGACAACCTGCTCTGACGAATAGGACGGCTTTGCCTTCTTCAATGCGCGGGTAATCTCTTCCTGACTCAGTGGCCAGGTTGAAAGGCTAAGCTGGATAACGCCCCGGTCGGACAGCCACGACAGGTCGTTACGCAGTTCGTTATCATTGGTTACCAGACCAGCGGCAAAAACCGGCGAGCTCACCGAGGTAAGCAGCCCGAGAGCAAGTGCGATACGCGCAATTTTCATCATTATACAAGATCCATTTTTAGCCCCACCTGCAAACAGACACGGTTGCGGGGAATGTAGGTAGTGAGAGCGTACTCTGACGCCAGCCTTCAGTATGTTTGTGCCACATCTATACTGCCGCAACGATTACCGGGGAGCGATAGAGTAAATCATCGATGAAACGTTGCCGCCTCAGCGGTTGATAATCGTTCATATCGCATATAATGCAAGCAAAAAACGCGCGTAGCGTTATCAAGAACTATTCTTTACTGTGTTTAGCCTTGGCTGGCATGTTGCTGCAGATCGCACCGGCTATTCTCTGAAAGCGACTCAGTATATACGGGTCGTCAGGATATACACCTGCCGAGGCAGGTTTTAGGAATTTCGAACGCCTGAAGAAGGCCTTGCTGAAAGGATTCGAGCACTTTCGGAAACGCTACCGCCCTTGGCTTAACAGCTACCAATGCACTGTACTTCCTTTTTTAAGCCAAATGACCGACTTCATGTCCGTCGAATAATTACTCACACACTATAATTTTAGCGGCATCAAGTTTACGAGATTCTGCCGTCAAATGGGAGAGCAAATGAAAATTATTCACTCATTAAAACCCATCTACCTTGATGCTAAATCTAATCACACGCTTAGCATTAAGCTTATTCAGCAGCATCCTAAAATTTAGTCCCTTAACATTCGTCGCAGACGATAAAACAAGGTAACCCATTGTTTTAAAACATTTTACCCAACTATTGGCGCGAATGAATTCATTCACTATCCGCTCCGGTCAACTACAAAATCTAATAGATCTAGTTTGATGATTATACTTGACAAACTTAATTTAAAATCAGACGGTAAACTTATCGCTCTATTTAGGAATCATCTCACAAGCATTATAAAAAACATGGGTATCGCTCAGGATGTAGTAACAGTTATTTATTTCACGAATATGAATCCGCTTATGCCCACTTAATCAACCTGCAGCTATCCTGACGCTAGCGCTATGTCTGGGATATTGCGCGATGCCCGCAAGCTCAACGCCTGTCTTTGGCGTAATCAATAAAAGTGCTTATGCAGATCCGCGCGGGTAAAGGGCTTTTCCAGCGGGCCAATCTTCACCGCAATCTCACCCAGTAAGGACTGGGTTGGCGCCTTTACGCCAGTGTTAAGCAGCAAGACGGGGATCATCATTACGCTGAACACCCCGCTCCACGAAAGCTGTACATTCCCCGCCCGCGATGTCCGCGATTGCAGCAGGAGGAACAATGCGCTGCCGCTCGCGCCAAGCAGCAGGCCTGCTACCACTTCCGAGGTAGAGTGGGCGTGAATCATTAATCTGGAGTAACCCACCAGCGCCGCAAGGGCATAGCCCACTACGGCGGCGGCGCGGCGCACTGCTGTTGTTGCGCGAGAGAAAAGGAGCCATAAAAAAATCGGCCAAAATGCGGCTGACAGAGCGGTATGTCCGCTAAAACCGGTAAAGTCGAGTTGCCGAATTCCGATGCCCCAGCCCATAAAGGCCAGTTTAGATGCGCTAACGATTGCGCCAGTGATACCGAACAAGAGTGCCCAGTGGCAGGCCACCTGCCGGGATGGAGCCCGCAGGAACAACACAATCAACAGTACCGCCGCGCTAGGTAGCAGCACGGTGCTATCGCCAAAAAAGGAGACAAATTGCCAGCTCATTTACTTTTCATCCTTTGACGATATCTCCTGTTCATAGCGTTTTTCCACGATGTCTATGTGGGCATGCATATCCATAAACTTCACATTTTTATGCATGCATAACCGTTGTTTAATGCGTAAGTATGATCTCAGTCAAGTTTTATTTTTTTATGTTCGCCGGGACTACGCATCTGTTTTAAGAATAATCTTACTAAGTAGTTCTTCATTAAGATTAAATTCTGCTCGTCTGACCATTACGCAGTTTTGCCGTTATCCGCGCGCAACCTATTCCACAGGGCTTATTTCGCATAAATTCAGTGGAACGCTTATCTAAAACCGCTAACACATTGATTGTATATGTTTTTTAGATAAATATTTCTTTCAGACTAAAGACTATCTAACCGGCTACAGAAGCATCGAGGGATTTACCTTCTTAATTTTGCTTCCGTAGCCCGCTATTTTTACGCTGTCGCCTTCACGCTGTTAGGCCAGCAGCTTCTTAATGCTCTCGCGGAATTTGTTGCCTTCTTTATGGTTACGCAGTCCGTAATTAACGAATGCCTGCATATAGCCCATTTTCTTACCGCAATCGTAGCTCTCGCCGGTCATCAGCATAGCGTCGACGGACTGCTTTTTCGCCAGTTCTGCGATGGCATCCGTTAACTGAATACGGCCCCATGCGCCCGGCTCAGCGCGCTCCAGTTCACCCCACACGTCGGCGGAGAGAACGTAACGGCCTACGGCCATCAGGTCGGAGTCGAGGGTCTGCGGCTCATCCGGCTTCTCGATAAACTCCACGATGCGGCCAATTTGCCCTTCTGTTTCCAGCGGTTCACGGGTCTGAATAACCGAATACTCGGCCAGATCGCCGGGCATTCTCTTCGCCAGAACCTGGCTACGCCCCGTTTCATTAAAGCGGGCAACCATCGCCGCAAGGTTGTAGCGCAGCGGATCGGCGCTGGCATCGTCTAATACGATATCCGGCAGCACGACAACAAACGGGTTATCACCAACAATCGGGCGGGCACAAAGGATAGAGTGGCCTAAACCAAGCTGCTGTCCCTGACGTACGTTCATAATGGTGACGCCCGGCGGACAAATAGCCTGCACTTCGGCCAGCAGCTGGCGCTTCACGCGCTGTTCAAGCAGCGCTTCCAGCTCGTAGGAGGTATCAAAATGGTTTTCAACTGCATTCTTGGATGAATGGGTAACCAGCACAATTTCCTTGATGCCGGCGGCAACAATTTCGTCAACGATGTACTGAACCATAGGTTTATCGACGATCGGCAGCATCTCTTTGGGGATCGCCTTAGTTGCCGGTAACATATGCATACCTAACCCTGCTACCGGAATAACCGCTTTCAAACTCGCCATTCTCATATCCATCCGTAAGTTATAGATCTTTCTATGCCTGTCAGACCGCATGTATCAACGGCATTTATTGCTGATAATACAGGTTTGCGACCGGCCCGACTTCCCGTCAAATTCTGAATTTACGCGTTTAACCAGAGAATACACTTAAAGTATGATGGCCGACAGGCCGATTTAAGAAAATTCTTATGCCATTTATTTCGTTGGATCGCAAGGCGCGCTCATCGTGATCGACCCTACTTATCCTTCCATCGTCACCCATAAGATTAAGCTATATATCTGCAAACGCAAAAATCACACAACAATTTGATATAGCTAAATATTTTATAATCTGAGCTTGCAGAAACCGCTCGCTGAATAGCGCTCAACGTGTCGTTAAAATGAGCGCTAAGCTGAGATATTTTGAAATATTTTCCCTATACCTGACCAGGAGATACGCCTGCTATTGCCATATAAATCTATCAATATCCTCATATATAAACGGATATATCACAAGCTACGCAACCAGGTAGTAGGAAAAACTATTCACCGCCATGATACAGCCAAATAGCCGCCTGCTCTTCGTACCGCGAGAACTGTAATCGCGTAACGATAGCCGGCAGTAAGCCGCGATATAACGCCGCTGGCGCTCAGAGTCACAATAAGCCGCCTCCCGGCAGCCATCCTGATTTCAATCACTTATAAGTCGGTTAATTCGCCTAAATATAAGCCATAACGTTTATATTTCACCCGCTGGAATATTCATCACGCTTACTTTTATTTGTCTCCGACCGCAGCGCCGGCGAGGTCTGAGCGACCGTATACGACATAATTCGAGTTGCAATTTAGCAGTCGCTTATCCATGATCGACGTATGGCACGCTTATGTTGTAAAGGTTTTAACGAATGATGGAATGGATTGCCGACCCCTCAATCTGGGCCGGTCTGGTAACGCTTGTCGTTATTGAACTGGTGCTCGGGATTGATAACCTGGTGTTTATCGCGATTCTTGCCGAAAAACTTCCCCCCGCTCAGCGCGACCGCGCCCGCGTCATTGGCCTGCTGTTGGCCATGCTGATGCGCCTGCTGCTGCTGGCATCGATATCCTGGCTAGTCACCCTGACAAAGCCGCTGCTGACCTATCATGATCTGAGCTTCAGCGCGCGCGACCTGATCATGCTGTTTGGCGGGCTATTTTTACTGTTTAAAGCCACGGTTGAGCTTAACGAACGCCTCGAAGGCAAGGACAGCGATAATCCCGTTCAACGCAAAGGCGCGCGGTTCTGGGGCGTGGTGACGCAGATTGTGGTGCTGGACGCCATCTTCTCGCTCGACTCGGTGATTACCGCGGTCGGCATGGTCGATCATCTGGCGGTAATGATGGCGGCGGTGGTTATCGCCATAAGCCTGATGCTGCTTGCCAGCAAAGCGTTGACCCGCTTCGTTAACAGCCACCCGACTATCGTTATCCTGTGTCTCAGCTTCCTGTTAATGATCGGCTTTAGCCTCATCGCCGAAGGATTTGGCTTCCCAATCCCGAAAGGTTATCTGTACGCGGCGATCGGTTTCTCGGTGATCATTGAGTCGCTCAACCAGCTGGCACTGTTCAATCGCCGTCGCTTCCTCTCGGCCAATCTGACGCTGCGCCAGCGCACCACGGAAGCGGTGATGAGCCTGCTGAGCGGGCATAAGGAAAACGCCGAGCTGAATACCGACAGCGCGGCGCTGATTGTCAATCAGCAGGACGGCCCGCTGTTCAACCCCCAGGAACGGCGGATGATTGAGCGGGTGCTTAACCTCAACCAGCGCACCGTCAGCAGCATTATGACCTCACGCCATGATATCGAGCATATCGATATGAGCGCACCGGAAGCCGAAATCCGCGCGCTGCTGGAGAAAAACCAGCATACCCGGCTGGTGGTCACCGGCGGGGAAGATGACGAAGACCTGCTCGGCGTGGTACACGTTATCGACCTGCTGCAGCAGTCCCTGCGCAACGAGCCGCTCAACCTGCGCGTTCTGCTGCGCCAGCCGCTGGTGTTCCCCGAAACGCTGCCGCTGCTTCCCGCCCTCGAGCAGTTTCGTCATGCCCGCACCCACTTTGCCTTCGTGGTCGATGAGTTTGGCTCCGTTGAGGGGCTGGTGACGCTGAGCGACGTGATGGAAACGATTGCCGGTAATCTGCCGAACGAGGCGGAAGAGATTGACGCTCGCCACGATATTACCCGGGATCCTGACGGCAGCTGGACGGTCAACGGCCATATGCCGCTCGAAGATCTAGTCCAGTACGTTCCCCTGCCGATCGATGATAAGCGCGAGTATCACACCATCGCCGGCCTGCTGATGGAATATCTCCAGCATGTGCCTGAAGCAGGGGAAGAGGTTAAGATTGGCGATTATATTCTGCGCACCCTGCAGGTTGAAAGCCACCGGGTGCAGAAGGTACAGATAATCCCACCGCCGGTGCATGACGATGAGCTAAATTACGAAGTATAGGATGGTGGCACTCCCCGGTCGCGCTGCGCTTACCGGGGCTACGAAGCGTATGCGATCGCGTAGCCCGGATAAGGCGCTTGTGCCGCTATCCGAGAAAGCCCCTGGTGATAACCGTTAAACCCGCATTCAGCATCTGGCCCGCTTCCCCCGGTCGCGCTGCGCTTACCGGGCTACGAAGCGTATGCGATCGCGTAGCCCGGATAAGGCGCTTGTGCCGCTATCCGGGAACGCCCCTGGTGATAACCGTTAAACCCGCATTCAGCATCTGGCCCGCGTCCCCCGGTCGCGCTGCGCTTACCGGGGGTACGAAGCGTATGCGATCGCGTAGCCCGGATAAGGCGTGTGCGCCGCTATCCGGGAAAGCCCCTGGTGATAACCGTTAAACCCGCGTTCAGCATCTGGCCCGCCTCCCCCGGTCGCGCTGCGCTCGCTGGGGCTACGAAGCGTATGCGATCGCGTAGCCCGGATAAGGCGCTTGCGCCGCTATCCGGGAAAGCCCCTGGTGATAACCGTTAAACCCGCATTCAGCATCTGGCCCGCGTCCCCCGGTCGCGCTGCGCTTACCGGGACTACGAAGCGTATGCGATCGCGTAGCCCGGAGAAGGCGCTTGCGCCGCTATCCGGGAAAGCCCCTGGTGATAACCGTTAAACCCGCATTCAGCATCTGGCCGCTTCCCCCGGTCGCGCTGCGCTTACCGGGGCTACGAAGCGTATGCGATCGCGTAGCCCGGATAAGGCGCTTGCGCCGCTATCCGGGAAAGCCCCTGGTGATAACCGTTAAACCCGCGTTCAGCATCTGGCCCGCCTCCCCCGGTCGCGCTGCGCTTACCGGGGCTACGAAGCGTATGCGATCGCGTAGCCCGGATAAGGCGCTTGCGCCGCTATCCGGGAAGCTATCGGTGATAACCATTAACCCCGCGTTCAGCATCTGGCCTGCTTCTGCTTCCCCCGGCCGCACTGCGTATACCGGCATTTTGCGAGCCATTTGCCAATCCTTTCTACTGTTCATGGCCTACGCGCTTATCCCAATTTATTCTCCCACTGCAGAGACCACATCTCACATAAGGAGCCTTCTTTGGTCGCCTATCGCCGCAACTATATTCATGGTGCAACCTGGTTTTTTACCGTCAATTTACGCAACAGGAAAAGCGCGCTCCTGACTCAACAGGTCGCAGCCTTACGTCACGCGATTATGACCGTTAAACGGCAAAAGCCTTTTTATATCGACGCCTGGGTTGTACTTCCGGAGCACCTGCATTGCATCTGGACCTTGCCGGACAACGACTGTGATTTTTCGGGGCGCTGGCGGGACATAAAGGGAGGATTTTCCAGAACATTAAGTCAGAATAACGTCTGGCAGCCTCGTTTCTGGGAACATACGATTCGCAATCAGCAGGATTATCGCCGTCACGTCGATTACATCTACATGAATCCGTTCAAACATGGCTGGGTAAAACAGATACAGGACTGGCCATTTTCAACCTTTCATCGGGATGTCCGGCGCGGGCTATATCCTGCTAACTGGAGCGGAGAGGTGGATGATTTCACCTGTGGCGAACGTTGACGACCGTCCCCGGTCGCGCTGCGCTTACCGGGGCTACGGGGCGAGTACGATCGCGTAGCCCGGATAGAGAGGTGGATGATTTCACCTGTGGCGAACGTTGACGACCGTCCCCGATCGCGCTGCGCTTACGGGGGCTACGGGGCGAGTACGATCGCGTAGCCCGGATAAGGCGGTTACGCCGCTATCCGGGAGTCCAGCAGCAGGTCAAAGCGCTCAAAGCTTATCGAGCAGCTTCTTCACGTCTTTGCCATCCTGGCTATTCTTATTACGTTCAACCCAATCGTTCAGGCGCTGCTTCGCCTCATCCTGCAGCTGCTTACGCAGAATCTGGTCAACCTGCAGGCTGTAGCTCAGCGACTGCCACTTGCCGTAGATGCGCAGCGGAATCGCCGTCTGCTTGAGTCGTTCGATCAGCTTGCCCTCGCCTTTCCAGCCGCCAAGCACGCGGACGTTAAAGCGCATGTCACAATCTTCTTTCAGCAGATTCAGGCCGCCCTGCCCGGTTAGCGCCATCAGCTCAGACTGCCCCTGCAGGCTCTTCAGCGTCACCTCGCCTTTATCCAGCAGCAGGTCGCTGCTCATGGAATCGAGGCGGGTGGCGTTATCGTAGTTCTCCTGCGCCTGCACGTTGGTGCTGCGCTCAACCGCCTGCTGTACCAGTTGCTGGAAGTTGAGCCCTTCGGTGCGGGTATCGCTCATTTGCAGATGCGCCTGCCCCTGCCAGCTGCGGCGGAAGTCGTCGGCATCAATACGCTGACCGGAAAAATCGCCGGCCAGCGAGAGCTTACCGGTGAGGTTCAACGAGTAGTTAAAGGCATTAAGGATGGTGGCAATCTCGACGTTATCGAGTTTTGGCTGGAAAGAAGCCTCAGCGGTATCCTTGCGCGCATCCAGCGTGCCGGGCAGAGAGATAAGCCCGCCGTCGAGCTCGCCCTGCAGCTGATTAATCGTCAGCAGCCCCTGCTGGTTAGTGATATCGCTCTTAACCTGGGTAAAGTTCATTCCCCGCCACTGCAGGCGATCGGCGGTCAACGCCATATGCGCGCTGAAGCCGCGCAGGCTATCGTAATCCTGCTGAATATCGCTATCGGCAATCACCGGACGCATCTGCCGCGGCTGGCTTTGCCCCTGCTGGCTTGCCGCGCTATCGCCGGCGGTCTCGGTGTGCGTCAGCAGGCTGTCGAGGTTGAGCGTACTGGCGTGGAGATTAAGCTTCCAGTCGGCCTGCTCGCCCAGCACCACGCTGGCACTGCCGGAAATCGTGCTGCCGTTAGCCGTCAGATTCAGCTTATCAAAGCCGATCTTTTTCTGCTCCTCAAGCCAGCTGGCCTGCAGGCTGCCCTGACCGCTGATGCCGTTAGCCGGCAGCTCGGCGCCGCGCAGCTGCCAGTTAAGCTGGGTAATTTCGGCCTGCAGGGAGTGCGGATAATCGCCGCCCTGCACCTCGGCGGAGAAGGAGAGCGCCAGGTCGCGCTGATCGCGATTGACCCGCCCGGAGAAATCGAGCGTCGCGTGATGATTTTGATCCTGATCCATCTGCAGACGGATATCGCGCACCGTCACCTGCTCGCCGCTTTCGTGCTGGAAGAAGAGCACGCTGTCGACAACCTGCAGCTTCCGCACGTCATAGGACCAGCCGCTGTCTTCCGACACCTGCGGCAGCGTGTTGTCGTGCGGAACCACCGGCGCATTCAGATCGCGCACCGCTTCCGTTTTTGGCGTCAGCTGGATAACCGCCCCTTTAAGCATCACCTGCTTAACCTGCAGCTGGTGGGAAATCAGCGGCAGCAGCGCCACGTCGAGGCGCATATTGTCGGCGCGAACCACCGGTTCGGCCGCACCGGGTGCCGTCAGCGTCATGCGCCCGGACAGGATGCTCAGCTGCGGCCAGACGTGCCAGCGCAGCGGGCCATCGAGTTTGAGCTGATAACCGCTACGCTCCGCCACCTTGTGCACCATATAGGCGCGAAAATCATTGGGATTGACCAGCAATACCAATGCGGTAAGCCCGGCGACAACTACCGCCAGTAAGATCATCAGCGTCGTCAGAATTCGTCTCATGGCACCCTCAGCAAGCCGCTTACGTTATCAATCCTTGTCGATTCGACTCGCCACCGCGCCCTGCTGGTCGCGATATTTGGCGTCTTCACGGCGGTTATAGGGACGGGCCGCCGGGCCGGACAGCGGTTCAAAACTCAGTGCGCCGATCGGCATCCCAGGACGCAGCGCCAGCGGCAGCTTGCCGGAGTTAAAGAACTCGAGCACGATGCAGCCCGACCAGCCAGGATCGATGCGGTGGGCGGTCACGTGAACCATCAGCCCCAGGCGCGCCAGCGACGAACGTCCGTCCAGCCAGCCCACCAGATCCGCAGGCAGGGTCACCGACTCAAAGGTAACCGCCAGCGCCAGCTCGCCCGGATGGAGATAGAACGCTTCGCCTTCCGGCAGCACGATCTCTTCGCTCATCACGCGCTCCAGCGCCGCGCTCACTTCCGCCTTCGGTCCGCTCAGGTCGATAAACGGCGCCGTGTGGCCGCGAAAGGTGCGGAACTTATTGCCCAGGCGGACATCGACGGTCGCACCATTAATGCGCTCAACGGGTGGACGCGGGCTGATGGATAGCCGGCCCTCATCCAACCAGGCTTCTATATCTCGGTCGCACAGACGCATGAGCTTTCTCCTTTAAGGCATCGCGCCCTCACACCTTCCGGGGATAAGGGCAATATGGGTTCTCTTTGCACGTTACACAATTCGTTAATGTTATTCAAAGAACTGGCTGATCTTGGCCTTCAGAATGTCAATCGCAATGCGGTTCTTACCGCCGCGAGGCACGATGATGTCGGCATACTGCTTGGAAGGGTCAATAAACTGCAGGAACATCGGACGGACGGTTTTCTGATACTGCGCCATCACCGAATCCATCGAGCGCCCGCGTTCGTTAACGTCGCGCTTAATACGGCGCATCAGGCAGATATCCAGCGGCGTATCGACGAAAATGGAAAAGTTTAATTCATTGCGTAAGCGCACGTCGGTCAGGAGTAAAATCCCCTCAAGGATAATCACTTTCTTCGGCTCAATATGAATTGTTTCCGGCATCCGCGTGTGCTCAACGTAGCTGTAAACCGGTAATTCAATCGGCTGGCCGCTTTTCAGCATCTGCAGGTGCTGAAACAGCAGGCTATGGTCCATGGAGCTGGGATGGTCATAGTTGGTTTTAACCCGCTCTTCCATCGACAAATGACCTTGATCTTTGTAATAGCTGTCTTCCGGAATAACGCCGATATGCTCGTCGCCAACCTGCTCGCGTAATTCGCGATAGAGCGTGCTGGCAATAAGACTTTTTCCCGAAGCCGATGCGCCGGCAATACCTATAATGACGCACTGATGAGACGTATCAGTCATAACTTTTTGCGACCTGATTAACCTGGATATATATACACATCATCCTGCAAACTGCCTCGGCGTTAGCTGCGTCGTGCACTTCGGTCGCTGGCTTTAGCCCGCTTCCGGGGGTTCACTTCCCCGCCGCCTTGACGCATCTCGAATGATTTTATGTACAGGAAGGGTGACGTTTTAGCGTCAAACGCGGCAATTATAGGGGCTTCAGCGCGGCGATACCAGCGCTAAGCGCCCCGTTAGGCTATTCCGCGAGCGGGCTCCACCCTTCGGTGTACCAGATGTGCAACAGCGCATAGGATCGCCACGGCTGCCAGCGGCTGGCATAGCGAGCAATACGCGCCGGGGTCAGGGTGGGGAAGCGCTGCTTAATCAGATAATCATCGGCGAGGAAAATATCCTTCGCCTGCCAGCCGCGCAGGGCGAAATAGCTCGCGGTCCAGCGGCCAATGCCCGGCAGGGTTTGCAGCTGCTTCATCCCCGCCGCAATATCGTTCGGCGCCGTCAGCGGGAGCTCGCCGCTGATGGCCGCCTGCGCCAGATAAACCAGCGCTTCGGCGCGCCGCAGCGGCATGCCCAGCGCCTTCAGCGCCAGCGGGTCGGCCAGCGCCAGTTTCTGCGGCGACGGAAAAAGAAAATATCCCGGCGCCTGCGCCAGCGGCTCGCCGAAAGCCGCTACCACCTTCGCCGTCAGCCTGGCCGCCATCGCTACGCTAACCAGCTGCCCCAGCACCGCCCGCACCGCCTGCTCGAAGGGATCGAGGCAGCCGGGCAGGCGCAGACCCGGCCGTGGCCGCGCCAGCGGACCCAGCGCGAGCATAATCTCCTGCGGGTCGCAGGCGAGGTCAAACATGCGCGCCACGCGGCGCAGGCACTCATCCGCAACCGGCAGCAGTCCCTCGGAGAGCGTCACCCGCAGCCCCTGCGCGGCATCGTCCGGGGCGATCGTTATCAGCCCGCCGTGCCCCGCCAGGGAGAAACTGCGGGTGTAGCGCCCTTCGCTAAAGGTTTCGATTCCCTGAACCGCGCGGGCGCCGAGAAAACCGAGTATCCACTCCCCGTCGTAGGGCGGGTGCCAGGGTAATAGCGTCATAGTTTCTCCTGATGAATTGCCTCAATGATAGCCGCTGTGCGGATGCCGCACCTTGCTTTTAAATTCCAGTTGTCGCCGTGGCGGCAATCCGCTAAAGTCGCCCCCCTTCTTCACTGGCATGGGGATTTTCAGGTCATGTTTATTGGTTTTGACTACGGAACCGCCAACTGTTCGGTTGCCGTAATGCGCGACAATACGCCGCAGCTGTTAACGCTGGAAAACGGCAGCAAGCTGCTGCCTTCAATGCTCTCTGCGCCGACCCGCGAAGCGGTCAGCGAGTGGCTCTACCGGCATCATAGCGTCCCGACCAACGGTGATGAAAATCAGGCGCTGCTGCGCCGGGCGATGAACTTTAACCGCGAGGAAGATATCGAGGTTCTCGATAGCAGCGTGCAGTTTGGTCTCGCCTCCCTGCACCAGTACGTCGATGACCCGGAGGAAGTGTACTTCGTCAAATCGCCGAAATCCTTCCTCGGCGCCAGCGGCCTGAAGCCGCAGCAGGTCGCGCTGTTTGAAGATCTGGTCTGCGCCATGATGGTCCATATTAAGCAGCAGGCGCAAACCCAGCTGTCGGAGACCATCGACCAGGCGGTCATTGGTCGACCCATTAACTTCCAGGGGCTCGGCGGCAATGAGGCTAACGCCCAGGCGCAGGGGATCCTCGAACGCGCGGCGCAGCGTGCCGGGTTCCGCGACGTGGTGTTTCAGTTTGAGCCGGTTGCCGCGGGGCTCGATTTCGAAGCCACGCTCGGCGCGGAAAAGCGCGTGCTGGTTGTCGATATCGGCGGCGGTACCACCGACTGTTCGCTGCTGCTGATGGGCCCGGAGTGGCGTCAGAAGGCCGATCGCCAGCAAAGCCTGCTGGGGCACAGCGGCTGTCGCGTCGGCGGAAACGATCTTGATATCGCCCTCGCCTTTAAATGCCTGATGCCGCTGCTCGGCATGGGCGGCGAAACCGAAAAAGGGATTGCCCTGCCGGTTCTGCCGTGGTGGAACGCGGTGGCGATTAACGACGTCCCGGCGCAGACGGATTTCTACAGCAGCGCCAACGGCAGGCTGCTCAACGATTTAGTCCGCGACGCCCGCGACGGCGAGAAGGTCGCGCTGCTGACCAAGGTGTGGCGCCAGCGCCTCGGCTATCGCCTGGTGCGCGGTGCCGAGGAGAGCAAAATTGCCCTCTCCGCGCAGGATAGCGTCACCGCCGGGCTGCCGTTTATCAGCGCCGACCTGGCGACGGCCATCAGCCAGCAGGGGCTGGAAGCCGCGCTGAATCAGCCGCTGGCGCGGATCATGGAGCAGGTTCAGCTCGCGCTGGACAGCAGCAGCGAAACGCCGGACGTCATCTATCTGACCGGCGGTAGCGCCCGCTCCCCGCTGATTAAGAAAGCGCTGGCGGCCCATCTGCCGGGTATTCCCGTTGCCGGTGGCGATGACTTTGGCTCGGTCACCGCCGGTCTGGCCCGCTGGGCGCAGGTGGTCTTTAGCTAACCCCGCTACGGGCGGCCGCACCTTCGGCCGCCCCGTCGTCCGTCAATGTTGCGGCATTGCCATCAGGCGATAAACGCTTCTACCGCCCGTATCGGCCACCTCGTCGGCAAATAAAACAATATTCTCAGCCCGTCCGGACGCCTGATATCAGAAAATGCTCTCTCCCATCCTCTTTCATTCGTGATATACCCTAAGCGCGCGGCGCTGCTGCAAGGCTTTGACCCGTCATGACCAACAGAAACGGCGAACTGAAATAAAGCTGGAATATTCTCTGGCGGGTCAGCAAAATGCTTTCGCGTCTGAACCTCTGCATTTTCCCCGGGATCCCGGCGGATTGACGCTGCCGGTTATTCACTGTCGCGCTATTTAAAATACCGTTAATAATGCCGCAAGGGGGCGTGATTGAATCGCGTGTGCGCTATTTTTGCTACGGCTAGGCCGGTAGCCTGGTTCAGGTGCCTTTTTTTAGTCTGCTGCGGCGTTTTGAGCTATTTCCAGACCCTGGCGCCGGCTCATGCTGAGACCTACCAGCTGGGAATTGATATTCCGGTCTTCTGGTTTGCCGACGCCGACGGCCGAATGACGGTGGATACCTTCGCTTCGCTGCCGGAGAGCGACCTGCAGCCGCTGCACAAAATCCCCTCCTTTGGCTACTCGCGCAAGGCCTGGTGGCTTAAGGCCACCCTGCCGGGATCTTACTTCGCCGGCGAGCCGCGCTGGCTGCAGGTTGGCCCCTCTTTTGTCGACAACCTGACGGTATTCTATCGTCCGGCCGGCAGCGCTGCGCCCTGGATCCGCAAAACCTTCGGCGACCACGCTCCGGCCAGGGAGAGCGATATCGACTATCGCGAAAGCGTACTGATTTTTCCGCCGCCCCCGGGCCCTGCGGGCTACGAGGTGGTGTTCCATCTTCAGAGCAGCAGCACCCTGATCCTGCTGGCGACCCTCTCCTCCCCCGAGGAGTTTGTCCAGTCGGCCACCATCGATACCGCCTTCTGGAGCTTCTATTTCGGCCTCGCCATTATTGCCAGCGGCATTGCCCTGTGGCTGGCCATCGCGCTGCGCCGCCGCTTGCTGTGGGGGATCTGCCTCTTCTCCCTCAACTACCCGCTGGTGGCGGCGCTGCACGGCTATCCGGAGTGGCTATTCGGCCAGGCGGTGCTGCCCGTTCAGGACTACATGATAAGCTGCCTGTCGCTGCTCAGCTACGCTACCGCCCTGTGGCTGCACGCCGAAGTGTTCGACCTGAAGAAGAACATGCCCAGGCTTTATCACCTGCTGCTGCTGGCGGTGGGGCTGAACGTCGTGCTCCAGCTGAGCATTCCGCTGGGCTTTTACGGCCTGGCGATGCAGATTGAGGCGGGGATATTCTTTATTGCCTCCCCGGTGCTGCTGACCACCTCCTGGATGCTGTGGAGGCGCAAAGCAATCGACTTAAATACGCTGCTCCTTGGCCTGCTGCCGCCGGTCTACGTCGCCTCGGCGGCGCTGGTATTGCTCTCGATACACGGCATTATTCCCTATCATCAAGCGATCTACTCCGCCTGGCAGTACGCGCTGATCGTCCATATCATCAGCGTGCTGATCATCGCCGTGCTGCGGGTGCGCGCGGAAAACCGCCGCCTGCTGCAGAAACAGCAGCTGGCGCGGGAGCTGCGCATCGAGCGCGAGGCCAGCTTTAACCAGCGCCAGTTTATGGGGATGGTGGCGCATGAGTTCAGAACGCCGCTGGCGATTATCCAGGCCGCGCTGGAAAACCTGCGCCTGTGCACCGCAACCCTCGAGCAGGGGCCCCGGCTGGATCGCATGCAGCGGGCGACCACCCGCCTCGTGCAGCTCACCGATAACTGCCTGGCCGATGCCCGGCTCTCCTCCGAGGCGTTTTCCGTCGAAAAACGGGACGCGGCGCTGCTGCCGGTGATTCAGATGGCGGCGACGGTGGTGGACCTCTCGCTGAAGCACAACCTCAAGATCAGGCTCGAGGGCCATCTCGTGGCGCCCGACGCCCCCTCACCGACGCTGTTTATTGATAGCGGGCTGCTGTGCGTTGCGCTGGCCAACCTGTTCGACAATTCGGTGAAGTATGCGCCCTGCGGCGAAATCAGCATCGATATCGCGCAAAAGGAGCGGCACGTCGAGATAAGGATCCGCGACATGGGCCCGGGTATTGCCGGCGAAGCGATCGAGCTGATTTTCGAGCGCTACCGACGCGGCGAAACCCACGGCGCGTCTCCGGCCGGTACCGGCCTCGGGCTGTACGTTGCCAGGCAAATAGTCCAGGCCCACGGCGGCGATTTATGGCTGGCGGCGAACACGCCGACCGGCTGCGAATTTGCGTTAACGCTTCCCCTGACAGAACAGCAGAAGGCCAGGTTATGACATTACGCGTGGCTATCATTGAAGATAGCGCTGATTTACTCGACGAACTGCAGGCTTTTCTCCGCCACCGCGGGTTTGCAGCCTGGGGCGTACGCAGCGCCGAGGCGTTCTGGCGGCAGCTGCACGCCGATCCGGTTGATATTGTATTAATCGATATCGGGCTACCGGGCGAAGATGGCTTCAGCGTGCTGGAGTATCTGCACCAGCTCGGCCAGTTTGGTCTGATCGTGATTACCGCCCGAGGCCACCAGCAGGACAAGCTGCAGGCGTTAAGCCTCGGCGCAGACTTCTACCTGATTAAGCCGGTTAACTTTTCCGACCTTGCGGCCACCATCCATGCGCTGGGCGCGCGGCTGAAGGAGCAGCAGGCGGTGACGCCCGCGCCGCCGGCGCGAGTGGCCGACCCGACGGTCTCCTCCCCGTGGACGCTGCAGGCCGAGCGGCTGGTGGCGCCATCGGGGCTGATCCTTCCGCTGACGCAGCAGGAGTATCGGCTGATGGAGATCCTAATGCGCAACCGCAATGAAGTGTGCAGCAAGGTCGATCTGCACGCCTGGCTCTTCACCAACGAAGGCGAACCCGAGCTGCACCGCATCGACGTGGTCATCAGCCGGCTGCGGCATAAGGCGCGCCTGCACGGTATCAGCCTGCCCATCCGCGCCATTTTCGGCAAAGGGCTGGCGTTTCTTTCCTGAGTTCGATGGGCCGGAACGCCCCTTTCCGCGCCGTCATCATTGCCGGTACGTTATTCATTTTGTTGTAGTTGTTATTTTTTCTCACTTTTTGAGAGAAATGAGAGAAATGAGACTGACACCCCGATTAGGAATTTTCTTACACTGATTTTGCGCCATCAAGCGCGGGCTGCCGGTGTCTCCCCTTTAGCGAACGGTCTGACAGGCACCGTTCGTGATACCGGCCGCCAGGTAAATATAACGATAACGCCGCCCTGCCTGACTTTGCAGGAGCATTAACCGCGGCGCAGCGGGCAGCGTAGAGCAAAATTCACGCTTAGCTATTTTTTAGCACCATACACAATATTATTAGCGCCTGCTCCGGCAGGCACTGAGAGAAAGGAAATTCATCATGAACATGCAAACGGGGTTCGCCCTGCTGCTGTGCGTATTTTGTCTGGGTATTTCGGTCTACAGCCTGGTGTCCTATCTGAAGGATCGAAAAAAACAGAAGATGCCGTTTACCTACGGGCGTAAAAAATAACGCCCAGCGGATTTCTGGTAACGCGAAAAATAATGCGCCCAATAATAACCGGCAGCGGTAATAAGCCGATGCGCAGCCTTTTTTCTGCATCACACACAGCCCCCATCGCCTACGCCGGAGGTCCGGTCGCGCAATGGCGTCACGTTGACTTATAAAGGAAGTCACGCCATGAAAACAATTAATATTGCGCTTAACACCCGCAGCGCCTTTATTCGCGATGCGTTAGTTTACATGGTGAATGAGCTCACCCGGGAGCGCCCCGGCGTCCGGGTGAACTTCTCCTCGCGCAGCGATACCCTGGCGCACGAGGACATCATTTTCGCCGACCTTCTGCCGGGGGAAATTCACCTGTGCAATACGCTGATAAAAAATCGCAAACCCGGCAGCTCGGTCATTATCCTGCATAGCTACGACGCCCTCCCGGAGCAGGACTGCATCGTCAACTGCCTGAGGGACGTTATCTTTTTCGCCATCAAATCGGCCAGCGTGGCGCAGATGCGGGCGATTATCGAGAAGGCGCTAAAGAACGCTGAAAATCCGCCGATTAAATTATTTAAGGACCCCGGGTTAATCTGCAACCACTGCCCGCACCAAACGCTATCGCGTTCGCAGGTCGCGGTGGCCCACGGTCTTATTCATGGATTTGATATTAGAAAAATCTCCGCCATCAATAAAGTGAGTATCAAAACGACCACCTACCATAAAAGTAAGATCATGGAAAAATACCGGCTTAATAACAACCATGACTTTTTTCAGTTTATGAATTTACTCAGGGAAAGAGGATAGCCTGCGTCATCGTTGGGGAATATTTGCGGCCCAGGTTTAAATTTAGGAATCTATGGGGTTGCGCAGGGAGGCGATTCCTAAAAAAAAGCGTCGTGCGGAAAAATAGCTTCTCATGCCCGCCAGACAGCGGATAACATCAGCGCATCCCCGGTATAAAGACGCTTCACCGCGTGGTTATACAATAATAACAATGTATTTAGCGGGGAATTATTACTTCGTCACATCGCCCCTTGCGTGCCTGTTAGGGGCATCTTTTTATCTCGCCGCACCCGCGCGGCAGAAATAATACGCGCTCCGGCAAGAGCGCGTATGCCATCGTCAGGCCTGGACGCTCTGAGGCTCCCCCTCCGGCACCTCTTCCTGCAGCTGCCCCTCGTTTTTTGACAGCATCGCCGTCGCAATACCGTTGCCCAGCACGTTAATAGCGGAGCGCCCCATATCAAGGAAATGGTCGATCCCCATCAGCAGCAAAATCCCGGCGACCGGAATATTGAAGCTGGGGATCGTCGCGGCCAGCACCACCAGCGCCGAACGCGGCACCCCGGCGATCCCTTTCGAAGCCAGCATCAGCGTCAGCATCATCACCGTAATTTCGCTGAAGCTGAGGTGGATGTTATACGCCTGAGCGATAAACAGGGAGGCAAAGGAGCAGTAGACCATCGAACCGACCAGGTTAAAGGAGTAGCCGATGGGCAGAACGAAGGAGACGATATTGCGCGAGCAGCCGAAGCTCACCAGCCGCTCCAGCGTCTTCGGATAGGCCGCTTCCGAGCTGCTGGTGGTAAAGGCGACCAGCACCGGATCTTTCAGCATATTGAGCAGGCGGAAGACCTCTTTTTTCAGCACCATATAGCCCACCGCCACCAGCACCGCGCTGGTGAGCAGTACCGCAACGTAGTAGCCGCCGATAAATGAGGCGTAGTTCAGCAGAATGCCCAGCCCCTGGGAGGCGATGACCGAGGAGATGGCGGCAAAAATCGCCAGCGGAGCCACGTACATCACGTACCCGGTCACCTTGAGCATAATGTGGGAGACCACGTTCAGCGCGGCCACCAGCGGGGCGTTAAATTTCTCCCCCAGCGATGCCCCGGCGATGCCAAAGAACATCGAGAAGACCACGATCTGCAGAATTTCGTTACTGGCCATCGCTTCGGTAATGCTGGTCGGAATGGTATGCGACAGGAACCCCTTCAGGCTCATCCCGCTGACCGCCAGCCCGGTGTCCACGGACTCTTTGGGGATCGCCAGATTCAGGCCGTTGCCCGGATGCCAGAGGGTGACGATCACTAATCCCACCAGAATGGAGAGGATCGAGGAGGTGACAAACCACACCATCGCCTTACCGCCTACGCGACCGATGGTGGCGGTTTCGCCCAGCCGCATTATGCCGACGGTCAGGGTGCTGAAGACCAACGGTGCAATCACCATCTTGATCAGGCGTAAAAACATATCGGTGAACAGCGTGATGTTATCCGACCATGCCACGATGGCGGTCGGGGAGGCGTAGGCGTGAATTGCCGCGCCGGAAAGTATCCCCATCAGCATGAAGATAACGATGAAGAGCGTGAGTTTGTTTGCACTGGCCACTAAAATTACCCCTGATTTATTTAAGGAATTGTTTTCAAAGCGCATGTCTTTTTTTATTGGAGCGCTTTAAAACATTCACCGTATAAATTGAATAAAAGCCGCTATAGTTACAACTATTTTTTAGTTTCTTAACGAAATAGTTGATATGACAGTTGATATACATCAAGCCACACCCGGTTGTTGTGCAGTCCATATGGGGCCTTGCCGAGGGAGTTCCGGAGGTGCTGGCAAGCGCAGAGACCTTTATGAACAGCCTATTCCTTCCATCGCCAGACCGCTGCCGAACCGTTTTCATTACGCTGCCGATAGCAGGTACCGGCTCGTAAACTGATCGTATCGCCCCGCGGACTGTTTAGCCGTATAGCGCTGCGCCAGGCGTCCAAGGCTCGCCAGAAATCTTCAGTAACGCTATAAGATTAGAGGATATGAAATAATTTTATCTATTCCACAACATTACGACTTAAGATAAATACAGCCCAATAATAACCCGAGCCATTATCCTTCAGATAAAGATCCTCCATCTTAAAACGCAATAACCGAATCATCTTGTTATCATTCCAATAATCATAGTATCTAGCGTGCGAATTTATAATATTCACACCCTAAACATATCATCAACATAGCATTAGCAGTGCGAATAATATGAGGCAGGTCAAGCATTATGTTTTTTATATTCTCACCACTCATACCCTCACCAACATATATAAAATCATACACATACTCCTTTCATAATCTGGGTTTTGACAGCAGAAAAATAAAGTGGTAATTATTAAAAACAGCATAAATAAAAAACATGCTCACGCAGCGATAAACGAATGGACAACATTTTATTTTGTGGCCTGCGCTATCTGCAAACATTTTCTACATGAATGAATAGAGAAAACGATGTTCCCGAACGCCGGATAATAGAGGGCGCAAATGAATAAGTGGAGCAGTAATCAGATGAAAGCATCATTTGTATTGTTTATGAAGTCGTTTTTTGTTTTTTATATCACCCAACTCATTTCCGGTAGCGGAGTGACAGGTAAAACAGTGTTTTATTCTTTATTTGGCGCAGCTATATGGGTGTTGTTATTAAAAATATTCCCGAACTTAACTAACAAGGAGTGACCAATGAGAGCGTTAACGAAAGAAGAAGTAAAAATAATTTCCGGTGGAGGAGTGGATCGTGAAGCAGTAGTTGTTGCAGGCAATATTGCGGGTGGATTACTCGGGAATCTTAGCCGAGTACCAAATGGGGGACTGTTTG
Organism: Klebsiella sp. BIGb0132; assembly: GCF_024810075.1. Classification (NCBI taxonomy): domain Bacteria; kingdom Pseudomonadati; phylum Pseudomonadota; class Gammaproteobacteria; order Enterobacterales; family Enterobacteriaceae; genus Klebsiella; species Klebsiella sp. BIGb0132. The sequence continues at coordinate 77,528 of NZ_JANUDW010000016.1, forward strand.
GTTCAACTGCAGGTGGCTATATTGCAGGTAAAGGTTACGATGCAATAGCCAACTCGCCAACAATTACCATATCAAACATTAATATAAACCCAATTACCCAAGGGATCCCGTCATACATCTCGCGTCCGGGAATGCATAGCTCTATATATACGAATGCAAATTAAGTAGCGTCAGGGGTATTATATCATACCCCTTTTTTATACAAAGCGGTTACCGTCCCACACATATTTACTTACACATGAAATAAGAGTATCAACATTTTCCCTGGCGGAGAAAGTGGCAATGATGTTCCCTACGAAGGTAACCTATATGGACGCTCCCGGGATGCAATTTATTTTTCAGTTAAGTGATAAAACGAGTAGGTGCAGCCATATATCCGGTTTCTGATGGGATGTCTTTAT
>NZ_JANUDW010000017.1:0-77723 GCF_024810075.1 Klebsiella sp. BIGb0132
AGGACTTCGGCAATGTCAGCCATACCCATCGGGGCACCCGGGTGGCCGGATTTGGCTTTCTGTACCGCGTCCATGCTCAGCGCACGAATAGCGTTCGCCAGCTCTTTACGCGATGACATTGTCCGCCTCCTGTTTTTCCAGCAGCTCGCTGAGCATCGTCTCCAGCTTTTGCTGGTCCTGGGCAAACAGGCGAATGCCCTCTGCCAGCTTATCAACCGCCATCGGGTCCTGATTGTGCAGCCAGTAGAACTCGGACTCGGTCAGCGGCGACGGCGGCACCTCACCGGCCTGCGGAGGCACCAGCGCAACGCGAAGATCGCCCTCCATTCGGCTGAGCTCCTCCAGCAGCGCAGGGGCTATGGTCAGGCGATCGCAACCGGCCAGCGCCATCACCTGCGCCGTTTTACGGAAGCTCGCGCCCATAATCACCGTCGGATAGCGGTGCTTCTTATAGTAGTCATAGATATTGCGCACCGAGACCACGCCCGGATCGTTCTCCGCCGCGTCGTCTTCCAGCAGATTACGTTCGCGATACCAGTCGTAGATTCGCCCGACGAAGGGCGAAATCAGCCACACTCCCGCTTCGGCGCAGGCGCGCGCCTGGGCAAACGAAAAGAGCAGCGTCAGGTTGCAGTGAATGCCTTCGCGCTCCAGCTCCTCCGCCGCCTTAATCCCCTGCCACGTCGCCGCCAGCTTGATCAGCACGCGGGAGCGGTCAATTCCGGCCTGCTCGTACAGGCGGATCAGCTTGCGGGCTTTTGCCACGCACAGCCCGCGATCGTAAGAGAGGCGGGCGTCCACTTCCGTCGACACCTTGCCCGGCACCTGGCCCAGCAGCTCGAGGCCAATATTCACCGCCAGCTTATCGCCGGCGTTAATCAGCCGCGTTTGCGCCGTGCCGCCCTGCTCGCAGGCCCAGGCGATAGCCTGCTCGATCAGCGGGCGATAGAGCGGCTGCGCGGCGGCCTTCAGGATCAGCGACGGGTTGGTCGTGGCATCCTGCGGATGGTATTCACGGATAGCGGTGATATCGCCGCTGTCCGCAACGACGGTGGTCACTTCTTTCAGTTTTTCCAGAATGGTCATCGTGATGACTCCTTTATTCTTCTGCGCGGGCCGCACCGTCCGGGTGAACCAGCGTTTCATAGTAATCGATACGCTGCACCTTCGGCCCGGAGCGCCCGGCTTCAAACTCGGCGGCAAGCCAGGTATCGACCAGCATCAGCGCCAGCTCGCTGCCCACCACCCGCGCCCCGAGGGTCATAATTTGCGCATTATTGCTTTTGCGGGCGCGATCGGCCGAGTAAACGTCATGACACTGCGCGGCGCGAATGCCGGGCACCTTATTCGCCACAATCGCCATCCCGATGCCGGTGCCGCAAAACAGCAGCCCGCGCTCAAAGGTGCCCTGGCGGATAGCCGAAGCCAGGTTAAAGGCGATATCCGGGTAGATCTGCTCATTTCCCGCCACGTCATGGCTGAAATCAACGACCTCGATATCTCGCTGCTGCAGATGTTCCTTTACCAGATTTTTCAGTCCGGTCGCAGCATCATCCGCGCCGATTGCGACTTTCAACATTTTTCTTACCTCATCAATGACAGCGTTAGTATCAAACTTATGTTCAGAAGCCGCTCGTGTGATGGATTCAGGCTGGAATTCCCGGCCGCTTAACTGAACTAAAGCTCACTAGTTGTTCGTATGTAATAAGGTTTAGCAAGAAAACGACGGCTAAAAAAGGGGGGATTGCACAAAAAATAGCTTTATTAAGCAAATCACGACCGCGATCACATATCCACCTGCTGAACATTTGATTGAATCATGTGATCTGATAGCGTTCATTTGTGATGGTACAAATGGCCAGAAACTGGCGGCTGGGAAACTAAATACAAATCATCTGGAGAAGACAAAATGAGCTGGATTTTTAACCGACCGTCAGACTTTGCCAAAGAAATGGTGGCGGGCTTCGTCAGCGCGCACGCGTCAATGGTGCGCCAGGTTCCCGGCGGGGTCGTGCGCAACACCCAAAGCCGGCCGGGCGGCGTGGCTATCGTGGTCGGCGGCGGATCCGGGCACTACCCCGCCTTCGCCGGCCTGGTGGGCCAGGGCCTGGCCCACGGCGCGGCCATGGGCAACCTTTTCGCCTCCCCTTCGGCGCAGCAAATCTGCTCCGTCGCGCGGGCGGCCAACAACGGCGGCGGCGTGCTGCTGATGTTCGGCAACTACGCCGGCGACGTACTGCATTTCGGCCTCGCCTGCGAGCGGCTGCGCGCCGAGGGCATCCCCTGTGAAACCATGGCTATTACCGACGATATCTCCAGCGCGCCGCTGGCTGAAAAAGAGAAGCGCCGCGGCGTAGCCGGCGATCTGGTGGTGTTTAAAGCCGCCGCCGCCGCCGCAGAGCGCGGCGATTCGCTGGCCGAGGTGCTGGCTATCTCCCGCCGCGCCAACGAGCAAACGCGCTCGCTAGGCCTGGCCTTCAGCGGCTGCACCTTCCCCGGCGCCGAGCATCCGCTGTTCACCATTCCGGAAGGGAAGATGGGCTTTGGCATGGGGATCCACGGCGAACCGGGTATTAGCGAACTGGACACCGTGTCGTCGAACGAGCTGGCGCAGATGCTCACCCGCACTCTGCTGGAAGAGCGTCCGCAGGCGATCGCGCAAACCAAAGGCGCGCGCATGGGCGTGATCATTAACGGTCTCGGCTCGGTGAAGTATGAAGAGCTGTTCGTGTTCTGGCACGACGTGCAGCCGCTGCTGCAGGAAGCCGGTGTCGAAGTGACCGATATCCAGATTGGCGAGTTTGTCACCAGCTTTGATATGGCCGGAATGTCGATGACCTTCGTCTGGTTTGATGACGAGCTGGAGGCCCTGTGGCTTGCTCCCGCCACCGCTCCGGCCTTTAGCCGCGGCTCCGTTCTGCCGCACGTTCCCCTCGATCCGCAGCAGCTGGCGCAGAGCGGCGAGGTCACCATTCCCCAGGGCAGCGCGGAATCGAAAGAGGTCGCCGTCAAGGTGATGGCGATGATTGACGCCGTCGCGCAAACGGTGATTGATAACGCCGAAGAGTTTGGCCGTATCGACGCGATCGCCGGCGACGGCGACCACGGCATCGGCATGGAGCGCGGCGTCGTTGCCGCCCGCAGCGCGGCGAAGAAGGTGCTGGAACGGGGTGCCGGAGCCGGTACCCTGCTACAATTCGCCGCTGACGCCTGGGCAGACGAGGCCGGTGGCACCTCTGGCGCCATCTGGGGCGTGATCCTCAATACGCTGGGCATCACCATCGGCAATCAGGAAAAGCCTGACGCCGCGCGGGTGGCGCTGGCCATCTCGCAGGCCAACGCCGGAGTGATGCATTTTGGCAAAGCCAAACCCGGCGATAAAACCCTGGTCGACGTGCTGCTGCCGTTTAGCCAGGCGCTGAGCGCGGCAACGGACGAGGGTCTCTCTCTCGCAGAGGCCTGGAACAAAGCCGAACGCGTCGCCCGCCAGAGCGCGCAGGATACCGCCCAGCTGCTGCCAAAAATCGGCCGCGCCCGCCCGCTGGCGGAACGCAGTCTCGGCACGCCGGACGCCGGCGCGGTCTCGCTGGCGATGATCATCGCCGCGGTAGGCACCTGCATGAGCGACAACCCTGAAACTGAACAACATCGGGAGAACGTATGCCTCTAAGCCCCATCGTCGGCACCAGCCATAAAACCTATTTTGGCTATGGCCAAACCCAGGCGTGGTGCCAGCAGGTTGCCGATCTGCTGCGTCAGCAGCCGGCAGCGCTGACGGCGCGGCTGCAGCTGTTCACCTTCCCGGCGATGCCGGCGGTCGCCGCGGCGCTGCGCTGCTTTGAAGGAACGGCTATGGCCACGGGAGCGCAGAACATCTGCGCCGCCCCGCCCGGCGCCTGGACCGGCGAGAGCAGCGCCGCCATGCTGCAGGAGATGGGCTGCCGCTACGTCGAGCTGGGCCATGCCGAACGGCGGCGCCACTTCGGCGAAACCACCGACGTCATTAACCAGAAGATCGATATGGCCTACGCCACGCATCTCACGCCGGTCATTTGTATTGGTGAAGACCGGCAGATGAGCGCCGAAGAGGCCGCCGCTTACGCCATCGAGCAGGTGCGGGCGCTGCTGGCACACCGCGGAGACGGCGCGCTGCCGCCGACGATTTTTGCCTGGGAGCCGCAGTGGGCCATCGGCGCGCCAAAGCCCGCCAGCGACGACTATATCCGCCACGTCTGCCGGGAGCTGCGCGCGCATTTGCAGCAAAAATACGGCCCGCAGCTGCAGGTTATCTACGGCGGAAGCGCGGGCCCCGGCCTGCTCAGCCGCCTGTGGCCCGACGTTGACGGCATTTTCCTCGGCCGTTTTGCCCACCGGCCCGAGGACTTTGCGTCAATTCTTGCCGAAGCGCAGAAGATAGCGGCCGACCGCCCGGAGAGCTAGCCGTCCTTGCCGAAGCGCGACGGGGTTTGCAGAGAACCGTCGCGCTTACCCTGCTTGAGGTAAAAACGTTTCTGATATACTTTCAGCAAATGTTCACCCCCTAAACATTAATCTATCGCGTGGAGAAAGCAGCCGAATGGAAAAATCGAGCGCGTCCCAGGAGTATGAGCTACTCACCGAGATTGCCGTAGCCTACTACTGCGATGAAATAACGCAGGAAGAGATTGCCAACAAATTTGGCTTCTCGCGTATTAAGGTCGGACGTCTGCTAAAACGGGCAAAAGAAGAAGGGATCGTCGAGATCAACGTCCGCTACCACCCGATCTTCAGCACCCAGTTGGAGAAGCAGCTCAAAGATCGTTTCCCCATCACCCGCGCGCTGATCGCCCTCGACCATAACGATGAAGAGGAGCAGCGTCGCCAGGTTGCCACCCTCGTCTCCAGCCACCTCAACAACATGCTGAAAGATAACGTGGTGGTGGCGGTGGGTCAGGGTCGCAACGTGGCGGCGGTCGCCGAATTTTCCGGCACCATCCAGGCGCGCGACTGCCGCTTTATTTGCGGCATCGGCGGCACCCATCGGCCGGGCGATATCATCAACGCCGATCATATCAGCCGTCTGCTGGCGAAAAAATTTGGCGGCAGCAGCGAGTCGCTGTACGCGCCGGCCTACGTCGAAAATATGCAGCTAAAAGAGCTGCTGCTGCAGAACGGCACCATCAAAGAGACGCTCGACCGCGCGCGCAAGGCCGATATTGCCCTGGTGGGCATCGGCGATATGAACGAAGAGAGCTACATGGTGAAGCTGGGCTGGTTCACGCCGCAGGAGATCAACGACGCCAGCATTAACCAGGGCGTTATCGGCGACGTCGCGGGCTACGACTTCTTCAACTCCCGCGGCGAGCACGTCAACACGGTGATGGACAACCGGGTGATTGGCCTGAGCGTTGAAGAGCTCAAGCAGATCCCCTGCGTGATCGCGATTGCGTCTGAAAATACCAAAGCGATGGCGATTATGGGTGCCCTGCGTACCGGGGCCGTCGACATCATCGCCACCAGCGCCCGCAACATTCGCACGATTTTAAGCATGAGCCAGTAATCCGCCGGGCTGATTGTTAGCCCGACAAATTGCCCCTCAGTTAATCAGAACAGGCGGAAGCGGTATTCAACGATCGCTTCTGAAGCCAGGGTGTGGGTTCGGGTGTAGCGGCCGTCGGTCAGCACCGGCGTTTTTCCGCTGCTTTTGTACGACCAGCCCGGACCAAACATCAGCCATACCGTCAGGTTCTTAAAGCGTGGGTCGGAAGGAATCCAGCGGCTGAAGGCGCTAATTTCGCCGCTGCGCACGTGATTGCCCCGGTAGCTAAACTGGGCAATATTGCCGGCCAGGCCGATCGCCAGCTCCGGAGTCAGCTGGTAGTCCGAGATATTCGCCAGCACCAGCTCCCGGTCGCGCATGTAGTCATCGCCCGCGTAGGCCATCGAGATAAACGTGCCGCGTGAGTTTTTGCTCATATGCCGCGGGTAAAAACCCACCTCGTTCTCTTTTTTAGCCTCGGTATAGCCGATGCCCCACCTGCTGCTCCAGCGCTGCGCTTTCCAGCTGGCATCAAGGGCGAAATGCCGGGCGCTATCATCGAAGTCGCGCTTGCTCGCGGGCATCGCGCGATACTCATCAAGCGCGCGGGTCGCATATATCTGCATGCCGATATTCAGCGGAGCCAGTGGTCTGAGATTGGCAAACAGCAGGTGGCGGCGCAGATAGCTATCGCTTTCGCCATAGCCATACTGCAGATCCAGATAGCGGCCTTTCCACAGCAGCTCGCCGCTGGCCAGGTGGTTAATTTCGCGCCCGGCGTTGGTCTGGAAATGCTTCTTGTCCGGCGAGTTGCGGTCCATGGAGTTTTCCACGTACGCGCCGCGCAGCGTCAGGTTGTCATAGCTCAGGGCGCCGCTCCAGCCGGAGTAGGTGGTCGGCGACAGCCGCGTCGAGGTCGAGATGACGCCATAGTTTTTCAGCACCTGCCAGCCCCAGCGGGCGTTAAGCTGCATATCCGCGACGCTGTACCTGAGCTTAAGATTACGCTGGCCAAATTTAGAGAAGCCTTCGGCATTATTTTTACTATTACCGGGACCGTTATTGTAGAGCACGCCGCGAGAGTTAAAGTAATCGCTGGCTCCCAGCTTAACGGCGCCATAATAGATAATATCGGCGCCGAATATATCGTTAAAATAACCCGACTGATAATCCACTGCGATCCCCTGCCCCCACGCATTATGCACGCGCTTAGGATTGGCGTTCTCTTCCTTAAGATATTTCCAGTAGTTTTTTAACGATAAGGTCATGTGCGAATCGCGGAAAAAAGGCTCACTAACCATGCCGTTCATTAGCGTGGAAGGCTGCTTATCTTCATTATTATTACCGCCCCAGGCGGCTGTCGAAGCGCTAAGGGCGATAAGCGCTGCGGTAACGCGAGTCAGATTCATAGTATCCCCCAGAGTCGGGCCGAACCGCATCCTTACCAACGACGGGTAATAATGAGATGCGGCCCAAAAAGAGTGCAGTAAGCGTTATTTTATTTTTCGCCGAGCGCCTGCTTTCCTGCCTCAACGTATTTTAACGAGCCGATCTCATCTACCCGATAGCGGCCGTTGTGATAGCTGATTTTGACCACCGCCGCGTTAGCTAACGGCTTATTTTTCGCCGGGTCATCGGTGAGATCGGAGATCATTATCTGCATCGCCGTACCGGATGAAATCGCCAGAATATTTTTATCGCCCTCGGCTTTCGCCTGCGCAAGCATGGTCGCCAGCGCCGCCTGAACGCGCTGCTTCACCTGGTCGTAGCTCTCCGTCATCCCCCTGGGATCGGCGCTGGCAAGCGCGTTCTGGCTATCGCGCACCGACAGCGTACCGGCCTTCATCTCCCGATACAGCGCCGCCGCGTCGGCAAGCCCCAGCTGACGGGCTCCCGCGGCGGCCATATCCCGATTCAAGCCGCCCTCGAACCCGCCGAAGAACGCTTCGCGAAGGCCCGCCAGCTCGGTCGGCCGAGAGTCGGCGATCCCCGCCTGGGTCATAATAACCGCCATCGTTTCGCGCTGCCGTCCGGCATCGCTGGTGTAGAAACTGTCGAATTTAATCCCCTTGAGCCCGGCACCTAAATAGCGCGCCACCCGCCGTCCCTCCTCGGTCAGCGGGGAGTCGGCCCATCCCTGAACGCGGTCAAAGGTATTAAGCAGCGTTTTCCCGTGGCGGGCAAAATAGATCGTCACGGTATCATCGCCGGCGGCCGGCGTTTTATTTTCCGCCGCCCAAGTGGCACTACTGGCAACCATCATTAAAGCTACTAGCCATCTTTTCATGTTATATCCTTGCGTTATTCACAGCTGTAATAAAAACAAAAAAACCCACGCCTAATAACGAAAGTGATAACCACCGCTTTCGCTATCTGACGTAGGTTTTGCCTGTATACACAGTAACAATCCAATTACGCCGACCATATCACCCTTGCGAAATAACACCACACACTTTTTCGTGGCAAATTAATAAATGTGATCGCCAGCAAATTAAACAGCGACAGCGACATATATTCCACTATATATTCACGCATCGGCTAATAAGCCTCAAACAAAAATATCGCCTGCGGTAAAAAGGCTCACGGAAGGAACCTGACTAATAACGATTTATTTATTGAAGCCGCTCACAAAAAATAGCCTTTGCCTGGACGAAGGCCGCCACATGGCGTATTTTCGTGGCTATCCGGGATTGTTACTGAACGCAGGCAAAACCTAAGATATCCGTCGCAGCGGCGCTGCTGGCAGGAGTCTTAGGTTTTTTTTTGCGTCCAATTCAGCCCTTCCATCAAACACAAGGATATAAAGTGAAAAAAATCATCCTTACCGCCGCGCTGCTCTCCGCCGTCGCCTTCTCCGCCGGGGCGGCCCGGCCCGTGCTGAAAATACTGATCGTCAACGACGACGGCTGCGCCTCGCCGGGCAGCACCTCGCTGCAGGACAAACTGGCAGCCAAAGGCTATGACGTCTGGATGGTCGCCCCCGCCACCAACCAAAGCGGCATAGGTTCCGCCATCACCTTTAAACCCGGTAAGATCTTCGACCTGCAAAAGGTCGCCGACAGGCGCTACTGCTTCCCCGGCACCCCGGCGGACGCCGTTGACTTTGGGCTTCATGGCCTGCTGAAGGACGCGCCGCCGGATCTGGTTATCTCCGGCGTGAACGACGGCCCCAACACCGGCATGGCGCAGGTCAATTCCGGTACCGTCAGCGCTGCCGCCCGCGCCGTGCGCTACGGCATCCCGGCGATCGCCGCCAGCATCGGCTATATCTTTAGCGCTGAGGAGATGAAAAACGGCTGGCCGGCGACGCATAAATACTGGCCGGAGTCGGTCGATTACGTCGTGGGCGTAGTCGATACTCTCAGCGCCAAACGAACCCCGGGCGCGCCCCTCTTACCCAAAGGGTCCGGGCTGAGCATTAACTACCCGCCGCTGGCAAAAGCCGAGATCAAAGGCGTGCGCTACGTCGATAACGAAGCGTTCCCGACGCCGCAGATCGGCTATCAGCTGACGGCCGACGGCAAGGCGAAGCAGACCCTCAACCCGGCGGCGCTCGCGCCAGCCTTCGACAATACTGACTCCGGCTGGCTCAACAAGGGCTATATCACCTATACCCTTTTTGACGGCGCGTGGAACGCCCCGCAGTTTACAGGCCAGTACAAAACGCTGTTAGGTCAGTAAACGCGCGGACCGCACGGGCCCCCTGACGCTGAACGTCGCCGGCAGAGCGGAAAAAGCTCGATTGGTTAAAAAACGGCGGAGAAGGCGCACGAAGTGAAGAGGAAGTTATAAATACAGCACTTACCATATTGTTTTTCAATATATAACGTGGTGCTAATGTCTGTACTCAGAAGCCTTCTCTTTTTCCTTGGCGCGGCCTTCGCCTCCGCCGTCGCGGTACTCTGTCTATGGATTGACGTACGGGTATTCGATAACAACATTGCGGAAATCTCGCTTACCGAAATCATCCAGGAGCTGGTGCTGGCGGCAATCGTGCTGATTCACTTCTGCCTGGCAAAGCGATATGCGCTGCTGCGCTACTGCAATCTTCTCGTCGGCGGGTTTTTCCTCGCGATGCTGATCCGCGAGCTGGACGCGGCCTTCGATCTGATCTCCCACGGCAGCTGGGTCTGGTTTGCCCTGCTCTCCACGCTGTGTACGCTTATTTATCCGCTCATCCATTACCGTCAAACCCTTGCGCAGCTGGCGCAGTACACCCGCACGCCATACTACGGGATGATGCTCAGCGGCCTGCTGGCGGTGCTGGTCTTCTCGCGCCTGTTCGGGATGCACGGCCTGTGGTTCGCCATCCTTGCGCAAGATTACGCCCGGGCGGTGAAAAACGCCGTCGAAGAGGGCAGCGAGTCGTTTGGCTACATGCTGTGCCTGACGGCATCGATCGGCTACTACTGCTATTTTCGCTACCTCGCCCGCACTTCGGCCGCGGCCAGCGCCCGATAGCGCGCTGCCGCAATGCCCCGGCGGCCTCTAGTAGTTCCACTTCGGCCTGGCGACGGTATTCTTCTTGAGTAAATTACGAAACTCTTTCAGATAGGGCTCGTTGCTGCGCCCGCGTTTGCAAATAGCCGAGAACGGCGACTGGAAGCCGAACTCGTTGGGCAGCAGCACCCGCAGCCGGTTCTCCTTGATCCACGGCCAGGCGTAGTGCTCCGGCAGGTAGCCGATATATTTCCCCGAGAGGATCAGCAGCAGCTGCGCATCGACCGTCTCCACGGTGGCGCTGCCTTTGCTGAAGCCGCGCCGCCGCAGATCGCTGGTATTCCAGTAGCTGCGGGTCACCAGCGGGCACTGGCTGATGTGCTCTTTATCGAGCTGGCGGCTGAAGAACATCGGGTGCAGGTCGCTGCAGTAGAGCCAGTGCTGCTCGCGATAGAGCGGCTCGCTGATGATGTTATGCACCTGGGAGTTGTAGCTGCCGATCGCCAGATCGATATGGTTGTTGAGCACGCCGTTCAGCTGCTCCGCCGGGGTGCGGATAATCAGTTTGATGTGCACGTGAGGAAACTTATCGCTGAAGCTGCGCAGCACCACCGGCAGCGACAGCGCGGTTTCGGTTTCAATCGAGTCGAGGGTCGAGATGCAAATCGTGCCGCTGTGCTCGCCCTTCAGCAGCGCCGACTGGCGCTCCAGCTCGCTCAGCTCGCCCAGTACCCGAATCGACTGCTGTAAAAACTGCTGCCCTTTTTCGGTCAGCGCAAAGCCGCCGCGCCCGCGCTGGCACAGGCTAAATCCGAGCTGACCTTCCAGCTGGGACATCGCGTTGCTGATCGCCGACACCGAAATCCCCAGCTCCTGCTGGGCTCTGCCGTAGCTTTCCAGGCGGGCCACCGCCTCAAAAATCTGCAGCTGACGAATGTTGAGACTGCCGTCGTTGTGCATGCTTAGTTCACCATTAAATGAACTAAGTATTTACAGCAGGCGATTTAAAGTCCAGCGCATCTTTCGCACTATCTCCTCATCGAGCATTGGTGACTCAGATTCAGGAGCTGAAATGGATAACGTCTTTCATCAACCGCAGAGTGGCAACGAGATGCCGCGCTTCGGCGGCCGCGCAACGATGATGCGCCTGCCTTTTATCGAAGATTTACAGGGCCTTGATGCCGCTTTCGTTGGCATCCCGCTGGATATCGGCACCTCCCAGCGCTCCGGTACCCGCTACGGGCCGCGCTATATTCGCACCGAATCGGTGATGATTCGCCCCTACAACATGGCAACCGGCGCGGCGCCTTTTGAATCGCTGTCGGTGGCCGATATCGGCGACGTGCCGATAAATACCTACAGCCTGCTCAAATCGGTGCAGATCATCGAGGATTACTACACCGCTTTAAATAGTTTCCCGCTCATCCCCCTGACCCTCGGGGGAGACCACACCATCACCCTGCCGATTCTGCGCGCCCTGACCAAAAAGCACGGCCCGGTGGGGCTGATTCACGTTGATGCCCACACCGACACCAACGATGAGATGTTCGGCGAGAAAATCGCCCACGGCACCACCTTCCGCCGCGCCGTCGAAGAGGGGCTGCTGGATCTCAAACGGGTGGTGCAGATTGGCCAGCGCGCCCAGGGCTACGCCGCCGGCGACTTCCAGTGGGGCGTCGACCAGGGCTTTCGTCTGGTGCAGGCGGAGCAGTGCTGGCACCGGTCGCTGGCGCCGCTAATGGCCGAGGTTCGCCAGCAGATGGGCGAAGGCCCGGTCTATCTCAGCTTCGATATCGACAGCCTCGACCCGATCTGGGCGCCCGGCACCGGCACGCCGGAAGTCGGCGGCCTGACCTCCATTCAGGCGCTGGAGATCGTCCGCGGCTGCCGCGGCCTGGACCTGATTGGCTGCGATCTGGTTGAGGTCTCCCCGCCCTACGACGTCAGCGGCAACACCTCCCAGCTGGCGGCCAACCTGCTGTATGAAATGCTCTGCGTCCTGCCGGGCGTGAAATATCCATAGGAGATTCAGAATGCAGCCAACCGCCCAGCCCACCCTGCAGCTCAAGGTTTTTCGCACCCTCTGGGGCGTGACCACCCCGTGGCAGCAGACCCTCAGCGAGCTAAAAAGCGTCGGCTGCTGCGGCATCGAGGCGCGGGTTCCGCCGAGCGCCGACGAGCGGCAGACGCTGGCCCGGCGCCTGCAGGAGTCCGAGCTGGAGTATATCGCCATCGTCTTTAGCGGCGGCGGCGTGATCCCGGCGCAGGCCGAGACGCCGCACCAGCATCTGGAGCGCTTAAAAAGCCGCTTTGCCGAGGCGAAGGCGCTGAACCCGCGCTTTGTCAATCTGCTGGCCGGCAACGACCGCTGGCCGCTGGCGCAGCAGGTGGATTTTCTCGGCCGGGCCCACGAGCTGGCCGCCGCCTGCGAGGTGACCTGCAGCTTTGAAACCCATCGCGCCACCTCGCTGTATAGCCCGTGGCTGACCCTCGAGATTATCCAGCAGCTGCCGCAGCTGCGCTTTACCGCCGATATCAGCCACTGGATTGTGGTAAGCGAGCGTCTGCTGGATGACCCCTGCGATGATTTCAGCGCCTTTATTGACCGCGTGCACCACGTTCAGGCCCGCGCCGGCTACGACCAGGGGCCGCAGGTGCCGCATCCGGCGGCGCCGGAATATCAGGCCGCGCTGCGGTTTCAGCAGCGCTTCTGGCAGCAGATCTGGCAGTCGCAGCGCCGACGCGGGTATCAGCAGACCACGCTGACCCCCGAGTTTGGCCCCGACGGCTATCTGCACCACCTGCCGTTTACCAACGTTCCGGTGGCCGATCTGTGGTCGCTGAATGCGTGGATGGCGGAACATGAACAGCAGCATTTTGCCGAGTTTTTATCGCTAACCGAAAAGGATCCGCAGCCATGAACGTCGCAAAAAGTTCTTTCACCGAGTTACCGACCATCGATATCAGCGATCTGGTCAGCGACAGTCTGGCGAAACGCCAGGCCGTCGCCGACACCATCGGCAAAGCGGCGCGGGAAGTCGGCTTTTTCTACATCACCGGCCACGGCATTGCCCCCGAGCTGATCGCCGGGATCCGCACGGCGGCCAAACGGCTCTTCGCCCTGCCGATGGAGCAAAAGATGCAGTACTACATCGGCCACTCCCGCAGCCACAAAGGCTACGTCCCGGAAGGGGAAGAGATCTACGGCTCCGGCAAGCCGGACCACAAAGAAGCGTTTGATATTGGCTTTCAGGCCGCGGATGACCACCCGTTCGTGCTGGCCGGAACGCCGCTGATTGGCGCCAACGAGTGGCCGCAGCTGCCCGAGTTTCAGTCCCGGGTGCTGGCCTACTATGACGCGGTATTTGCCCTCGGCCATCGCCTGTTTGACGCCTTCGCCCTCGCCCTTGGCCTGCCGGAGGGCTATTTCAAGGCGATGGTGACCTGCCCGCCGTCGAAGCTGCGCCTGATCCACTACCCCTTTGACGCCAGCGCCGAAGACGTTCCCGGTATTGGTGCACACACCGATTACGAGTGCTTCACCCTGCTGCTCGCCGACCAGCCGGGCCTTGAGGTGCTGAATGAAGATAGCGCCTGGATCGACGCCCCGCCGGCGAAGAGCGCCGCCGGAGAAGAGGCTTTTGTTATCAATATCGGCGATATGCTGGAAGTGCTAAGCGCTGGCACGTTTGTTGCTACAGCCCACCGTGTCCGCAAGGTGCCGCAGGAGCGCTACTCCTTCCCGCTGTTCTTCGCCTGCGATTACCACACCCTGATCCGCCCGCTGCCCAACTTTTTAACCGCCGGAGAGGCCAGCGACTACCAGGAGCTGAGCATTGGCGAGCATATGTGGAGCCAGGCGCTGCAGACCTATCGCTACCTGCGCGAGAAGGTCAACAAAGGCGAGCTGCAGCTCCCGGAACGCGCCCGAGGCACCAACACCTTTGGTCATCTGAAAAAACAAGCCCAGCAAAAAACCGTTACTAACCCGTGAGGATACATGATGAAAAAAACGCTCCATAAGCTCTCGCGCCGTGTGGCGGTGGGCATCGCCGTCGCCGCCTGCTTCTCTCCGCTGACCCAGGCCGCAGAGCTGCTGACGGATGGCGTATTTAAGGTCGGGATGGAGGTGACCTATCCGCCGTTTGAATCTTACGACAGCAATAACAATATCGTCGGCCTCGACCCGGAATTCGCCGCGCTGATTGCCGAGCAGCTGAAGGCCAAACCGCAGCTGATCGATACCAAATTCACCAGCCTGATCTTAGGGATTGGCAAGAAATATGACGCGGTAATCTCCGGGATGTACATCACGCCGGAGCGCCTTAAACAGGCCGACGCGGTGCCTTACGCCCTCTCCGGCGCGTCAATTATCGCCCTCAAGAGCGGCGAGATTCAGCCGAAAACGGAAGACGAGCTGTGCGGCGTCAAGGTGGGGCTGCAGCAGGGCACCAGCTGGGTCGCCAGCCTGAAGAATCACTCCGACGAGTACTGCCTGAAAAACGGCAAACCGGCGATCAGCATTCAGGAGTTCCCGACCGCCCCGGAAGTCTCCCAGGCCCTGATATCGAAAAATATTAGCGCGCAGTTAGAGATCGCTCCGGCGGCGCAAATTCTTGTCGACAAGAGCCGCGGACGGCTGGCGATTAGCTCCACCCGGCTGGTCTACCCCCTGCCGCTGGGGATTTACGTCAGCAAAGGCAATAGCGAACTGGTGGAGGCGATTAAATCAACGTTAGCCACCTTAAAAGCCAACGGCAAATATGACGCCATCATCAAGAAATACAACTTAGAACGCATCGATTAAATACGCTTAAGCCAATGCGCAACAGGAGTCGGTATGGAGTTCGATTGGGGATACTTTTTCTCGTTATTTAGCATTGGGGCATTCTGGCAGGCGTGCGTTACCGTCATCGTCGTCAGTTCATTGTCGTGGTTTATTGGCCTGGTATTAGGTTTTCTTTTAGCCTGCGCGAAGCTCTCCGGCCCGCGCTGGCTGAAGGTTCCCGTCGAACTCTATATTTGGTTTTTCCGCAGCGTGCCGCTGATGGTGCTGCTGGTGTTTGTCTATAACCTGCCGCAGCTCTTTCCGCTAACCCAGCCGCTGCTCGGGGTGCCGTTTATTGCCGGCCTGGTCTCGATGACCGTCACCGAGGCGGCCTATATGGCGGAGATTCATCGCGGCGGATTAATCTCGGTGGCAAAGGGACAGAGCGAAGCCGGCCACGCCTTAAGCTTCAGCTTTATCGGCATTCAGCGCCTGATTATTATCCCGCAGGCGTTCCGTATTTCGCTGCCCACGCTCATTAATGAATACATCACCATCATTAAGCTCAGCTCGATTTTGTCGGTGATCTCGCTCCCGGAGCTGCTGCTTACCGGCCAGCGCCTGTACGCGCAGAACTTCCTCGTGATGGAGACCCTGCTGGCGGTGGCGGTCTACTACGTGATGGTGGTAACGCTGTTTACCTGGCTGTTCCGGGCGCTGGAAAACCGGCTCGATATTCAGCAAAAGCGCCCGCAAACCTTCAACGACGCCGAATGCGAGGCCCTGCGCCAGGGCCTGAAAGCGCCGAGTCAGGCGGCGAAGGCCGAGCCCACCAGCGGCAGCCCGCCGGCCCTCGATCTGCGGGCGATCGAAAAATCCTGGGGCCAGCATCAGGTGCTGAAAGGCATCGATCTGAAGGTCGATAACGGCGAGGTCATCAGCATCATCGGGCCATCCGGGTCGGGCAAAACCACCCTCATCCGCACCATCAACGCCCTGGAAAACATCGATGGCGGGGAGATTATTCTCTACGGCGAGGATTACCTGAAAGGCGCGGCGATCGTCGATAAGCCGCAGATGCGCGCCGGCGTGCGCCGGATCGGCATGGTTTTCCAGAGCTTCAACCTCTTTCCCCACCGCACGGTGCTCGACAACGTGATGCTGGCCCCGCTGTATCACAAGCTCGCCGATCGCCGCGTGGCAAAGGAGCAGGCCCTCTACCTGCTGGATCGCGTCGGGCTGCTGGCCCATGGTGAAAAGTATCCCTGGCAGCTCTCTGGCGGGCAGCAGCAGCGCGTTGCCATCGCCAGGGCGCTGGCCTTGAAACCGGACATCATGCTGTTTGACGAACCCACCTCGGCGCTGGATCCGGAGCTGGTCGGCGAGGTGCTGAAGGTAATTCAGTCTCTCGCCCGCGAAGGGATGACGATGCTGATCGTCACCCATGAGATGGACTTCGCGTTATCCATTTCCGACCGGGTGGTGATGATGGAGAACGGCGTGGTGGTGAGCGATGTGCCGCCCCGGCGCATCCGCGACGGCGCCAGCGAGCCGGGGCTGACCCGCATCCGTGAATTTATGGGAGTACAATAAATGGCTACTGAACGTGAACTGCGCCAGGATCTGGCCGCCGCCTACCGCCTGGCGGCGCTGTTTGGCTGGGAAGATACCCTCTATACCCACTTTTCCGTGCGCCTGCCCGGCGACGGCGAGCCGCGGTTTCTGATTAACCCGTTCGGCATGATGTTCGACGAGGTGACCGCCAGCAATCTGATTGTCGTCGATATGCAGGGCAAGGTGGTGGAAGGCTCCGCCCCGGCAAACTCGGCAGGTTTTACCATCCACAGCGCGGTGCATATGGCGCGGGAGGATGCCCACTGCGTGATCCACACCCATACGCTGCCGGGCATGGCGGTCGCCGCCTGCCAGGACGGCCTGCTGCAGCTTAACCAGATCAGCACCGAGTTTTATCAGCGCGTCGGCTATCACCCGTATGAAGGGGTGGCGTTTGACCTCGACGAACGCGCGCGCATTCAGCGCTCGCTGGGGGATAATATCGCCATGATTTTGCAGAGCCACGGGCTGCTGTCGGTCGGGCGCACCGTCGCCGATGCGTTTTACATCATGTACTACCTCAACCGCGCCTGCGAAATTCAGATGGCGACCGCCCAGCTCGCCCCGCTCAGCCCGATTCACCTCATCCCGGCGCACCTGAGCCAGCACGCCTGCGAACAGCTGATGGGCGTGGAGCACGAGCGTCAGCAGGTCTGGCAGGCGTGGCTGCGCCGCCTTAACCGCCTCGACACCGCTTATAAAGAGTAATGCCTATGCCTAACCTGACTATCGTTGTCGACTGCAATGACCCACACTACGCCCGCGAGATTTGCGACGCGCTGCGCCTTTTTCCCCACGTGACGGCGGTCCTGCCCGACCATCCGGCGGCAGGTCGCGCGGAGTATGCCAGCTGCTGGTTTCCCGACCCTCAGATGCTGGCCCGCTCGCCGGGGCTAAAGCTTATCCAGGCCGCCTCCGCCGGGGTTGACCACCTTCCAGAATCAGTGTTCGCCAGCCAGGTGCCGCTATGCCGGGTGGTGGATGAAGATTTTCGTCACGGGATGTTCGAATACGCGCTGTGGGGCGTGCTGTGGTTTCAGCGCCACTTTGACCGCGCGCTGGCGCATCAGCGCGAGCGGGTGTGGCAGGGCTACCCGCAGCGGGCCGCCGCCGATTTTCGCGTCGGGGTGATGGGGCTCGGTGAAATCGGCGGCTACATCGCTACCCGCCTTGCCGGGCTGGGGTACCGCGTCTCCGGCTGGGCGCGGAGCGAAAAGCGGCTAACGGGCGTGCATTGCTACCATGGCGATACGCAGGCCGCCGGCTTCCTCGGCGAGCTGGACGCGCTGATCAACGTCCTGCCGCTTACCGAGCAGACCCGCGGCATCCTCGCGCGCCCCCTGCTCGACCAGCTCCCGGAAGGCGCGGTGCTGATCAACTGCGGGCGCGGCGAGCATATGGTGAATCACGACGTGCTGCAGGCGCTGGACAGCGGCCGGCTGGCGGGCGCGCTGCTGGACGTCTTCCCGGTCGAACCGCTGCCGGACGCCGACCCGCTGTGGTCGCATCCGCGGGTGGTCATCACCCCGCATATCGCCTCTATCGCCCCGGCGCAGGTGATCGCCCGTCAGCTGCTGGAAAATATTCAGCGCCAGCAGCAGGCACTGCCGCTGAAAAATCTGGTCGATAAGCAGACGGGCTATTAACACCTTGCAACCTCTCTCCCCGTCCTGCGCCGGCATCAGCTGCTACGCTTAATGGTCCGTTGCTTACACATTAAGGCCAGGGTTATGAAGATTGATTTATCGGGGAAGGTCGCGCTGGTGACCGCATCAACCGCGGGGATCGGCTTTGCCATCGCCAAAGGGCTGGCGGAGAGCGGCGCGGAGGTGGTGATTAACGGACGCAGCGAGCGCAGCGTTAACGAGGCCATCGCCCGTTTGCAAAACGAAGTTTCGGGCGCCAGCGCGCGTCCGGCGGTCGCCGACCTGAGCGACGCCGGGGGCGTCAATCAGCTGCTGCAGGCGCTGGTCGGCATCGATATTCTGGTCAACAACGCCGGCATCTATGGCCCGCAGGATTTCTATGAAACCGATGACGAAACCTGGGAAAACTACTGGCAGACCAACGTGATGTCCGGCGTGCGCCTGTCGCGGGCGCTGCTGCCGGGAATGGTGCAAAAGGGCTGGGGTCGGGTGGTGTTTATCTCTTCCGAATCGGCGCGCAACGTGCCGGCGGACATGATCCACTACGGAGTGACCAAAACCGCCCAGCTGTCGCTGGCGCGCGGGCTGGCGAAATACGTCGCCGGCAGCGGCGTCACCGTCAACAGCGTGCTGCCGGGCCCCACCCTTTCCGACGGCTTTGCCGACATGATGAAAGAGGAGGTCGCGAGGACCGGGAAACCGCTGGAGCAGCTGGCGAAAGAGTTCGTCATGGCCCATCGCCCCGCGTCGGTGATTCAGCGCGCGGCGTCGGTGGAAGAGGTGGCGAATATGGTGGTGTACGTCTGCTCGACCCAGGCCTCGGCGACCTCGGGTGCGGCGCTGCGCGTTGACGGCGGCGTGGTGGACGATATCGTCTGATAATACGGCGCCCGTCCGCCGGCTAGCGGTCGGGCGTTTTTGACGACTCTTTTACGCTGGTCATTTCGTACCTGCCCTCAGGATCCATGGCGTTGACCGCTTTTTGCAGCTCCGCCAGCGCAAACTTGAGGGACGCCACCTCCTCTCGCAGCGCCTGCACTTCCTGTTCCTGAGTGGTGCTAACCCGGCTGGTTTTGGGGAACGCTTCGAAGACGTCCTCTTCGAAAAACATACGAACCTGACGATTATCAACGTTGACCAGCTGGTACTTCAGCCGGCCGCTGTTGATCGCGTTATAGATAGTTTTACGACTCACCATCGCTAACTCTATGACGTCGCTGATTCGTAACATCTTGTCCCTCTTCGCTTCCGGCATCACCGTATTGAGCCCATCATTTTATCTTACTGCGTGACGATGGCATCGGTGAACACTTTTGCAATCTCCTCTGGCGTCATTTTAACGATTTCGTTAACGCGATCGCTATCGGCCAGTAAGGCGAACAAGGATTGAATGATTGCCACCTTTTCGCAAGTTTTGTCGATTGCCATCATCACCACTATCTGCGGAACTACGGCCTCCTCGGGCTCATCGGTACGCTGGAACTCGACGCCCGCGAGGTTGATGCCGATGGCAAAACCGGTGCGGTTGACGTGCTCAAACTCGGTATGCGGGATGGCGACGCTATGGGTCTCCATAAAAATCCCCGTCGGATAGACCTTTTCCCGCTCCAGCACCCCTTCGCTAAAGCTCGGCTTGACCAGGCCGTCCGCCTGCAGGCCTGCCGCCAGGCGGGTCAGGAGGTCAGTCCGGCTGACGGCCTCGGTGAACTTCACCACCCGCTGTGCGCTAAACATCATTTGCCCACCTCCGCATTTGCTTCAGCTAACTGCTCGTTTTCCTGCGCCAGCTTGCGCCGGTTCCACAGCACCAGGGCGAGGGTGCACAGGGTTAAAATGCCGACCCCAATCTCTTTGAGATGGAAGCTTTGAATGATGGCCCACGGCAGCATGGCTCCGGCGTAGTCGACGCTGCTGATGCTGGTGGTGCCCTGCGGCAGGGAGAAGCCGGTGCTCACCGCCGTGCTGGTGACAATCGGCGCCAGGTTGGTGCCTATCAGCAGCGCCAGGCTGAGCGTCAGCAGGCCGGTAAGCAGCGTGCGGAACATATCCCCCCGGCATACCGCAGTAACCAGCACAAAGGCAAACGGCAGGCCGGTTAACGAGGCGAAGGGCAGGAACTGGTTGCCCGGAATAATCGCCGCCAGAACCAGCATAATGGGGATCATCAGCATCGACACCGACAGCGTCACCGGATGGCCAACGCTAACCGCCGAGTCGAGGCCGATGGCAATTTTACCGAACGATCCGGCGCGCGACTGGGCAATCTCCTGAATACGCTCGCTGATCGGGTACACCCCTTCCATCAGCATTTTGGCCATGCGCGGAATAATAGTCATCACCGCCGCCATGGTAATTGCCGTTTGTAATATGGCCTTCACTTCGATACCGGCAATAATACCCAGCAGGGCCCCGATAATTGCGCCAAGCGACGCCGGATCGCCGAGAATAGAGAGCCTTTTCTGAATCACTTCGGTATCAATTTTAATATCGCGAATCACCGGGATACGATCGACAATCGCATTCACCAGCCATGCCGCCGGAACAAATGAGGCGGAGAAACCGTGCGGCACGGAAATAGACGGCAGGTTCAGGTATTTCTCAACATCGCCGCTGGTGCGATCGGCAATAACCATCGTGATAATACAGTTAATCGCCGCCGCAAAAATACCCAGCCAGAGGCTATCGGTAATAATGGTGACCAGCGAACCGGTAAACGCGTGGTGCCACAGGTTCCAGATATCGACGTTCAGCACCCGGGTAGTTTTGCTGTACAGCATCAGCACGTTAATGGCCACGCACACCGGAATGACCAGCGCGCCAACCCGCGTCCCCATTGCCACCGCCGCCGCTGCGGGCCAGCCGACGTCCAGCACGGTGAGGTTCAGGCCGAAGCGCTCCACCAGCGCGTGGCTGACCGGCGTCAGGGAGTCGATCATCAGGTTAACGGTAATGCTTAATCCGATAAAACCAATCCCGACCATTAAGCCGGCTTTCAGGGCTTTGCTGAGCGACAGGCGTAATATCAGTCCGAGGATCATAAATATCAGCGGCATCATCACCGAGGCGCCCAGGCCCACGATATAATCAACAATAAACATGGCTTAACCCTCGGCGAGAATTAATTCTTTCACGCTGCTGAAAACTTTATCGGTGCCCATGCCGGTCAACAGCGGCAGAGCGTTAATAACCGGAACGGAAAGCGCAACCGGTGAAGTCGAAACGATAAAATCAACGTCATCGCGCGTTTTCGCTTCCGCCACGGTGCCCTGGGAAATACGCACCTTAGCGAGAAGATTTTCTTTTTTCAGGAAATCCTGCAGCTTATTTAAGGCAACGGTACTGGTTGCTACGCCAGCGCCACAACAAATCATCATGTGTTTCATGAGTATTCCTCTCCATTTTGGTTGAGAGGATTAAATCACGATGGCGGGTTAAGAATTGTGATCAGTGTGTAATTTTACACACAGAGTACACACAGAACGCCGTTAAACAAATAACGCATTGATAATAAATAATATTTAGTTATTCGGCTTGTTACCCCTTCACGCCGGCGGCCTGGATATAGCGCTGGGGCGAAACGCCCAGCTTTTTACGAAACATGGCGATAAAGGCGCTGGCGCTGGCGTAGCCCAGCTCGTGTGCCAGGGTGCTCACCGCCACCCCGCGGGCAAGATTACACACCGCCTCCAGCAGGCGGATCTGCTGGCGCCATTCGGAAAAGCTCAGCTGCGTCTCCTCACGAAACAGCCGCGCCAGGGTCCGCTCGCTGGCCCCCACCTTTTGCCCCCACCAGGCGAGAGTCGCCGCGTGATCGAGCTCGCGACAGAGCGTATCGCACACCTGGCGCACCCGGCGGTCGCTGGGCAGCGTCACGTGGCACAGGAGGCTGGTGGGCAGGCGCGCCAGCTCGTCGCTCAGCAGGGCGTAAACCAGCGCCTGCCGCTCCGCCGTCAGCCCCTCTTCAAGACCGGCGGCGATAAGCGCGTGCAGCAGCGGCGTAGCGGACAGGCCGCGCCAGCGGTCGCCGAACCGTCGGGACGCCGGGGGCGTTAAGTAGATATTTTGCGTGACCACGTGGTCAACCGCCTGCAGCCCGTGCGGCAGGCCGCCGGGCAGCCAGACGGCGCGCCCCGGCGACAGCAGCCAGATATGCTGGGGGGTAACAATTTTCGCCACGCCGCGCAGGGCGTAGATCAGCTGCCCCTGTTCATGCTGATGAACCGGCTCTTCGCTGCCCGGGGTGTACTTCAGCTGGCGCAGCCCTTCGATCGCGTGCTGGGTTGTCATCTTCACCTGCCCTTTGTCTGATTCTCACCATTTGTGCGTACTGCTGCGTTTAGAGACAACTTTTGTCCGAATGGCGACATCCCGGTGACCAATGGCGCTATTCTGCCACGGACGGGCTTCTCTTTTATAGTTGAATAATTATCATTTCCATCCAATTCTAAAAACAGTCGGAAATGCTATGAGACAACCTGGCAAGTTTTTCAGGGATAAACCGTTGAAAGTACTGGTATGTACAATCATCGCAGGATACAGCGGGCAGGCCTTTACTGCGGATAACGGGCAGGATAACACAAAAGAACAGACGATGGTGGTCACCGCCGCTCCCGACGCCCAGGGGCAGGATGACGAAAGCAATATCGTCACCCATAGCGCGACGGCGGCCAGCAAATCCAGCCAGCTGATTAGCCGCACCGCGCAGAGTATTGCGGTCGTCACCCAGGCGCAAATTGAAGCCCAGGCGGCGAAAACGATCCCGGAAGCGCTGCGCTACGTCTCCGGCGTCTCGTCGGAAAGCTCCGGACCGGATACCCGTTTCGACACCATTATCGTGCGAGGATTTGAGGCCGACGAGTATCTCGACGGCCTGCGCCTGCCGCGCGAAGCCTGGTGGAGCCGGCCGGCGTGGGACCCATTCCTGCTGTCGCGCATTGAGGTCGTCAAGGGCCCGGCTTCGGTGCTCTACGGCCAGGCTAACCCCGGCGGGATCGTCAACATGGTCAGCAAGACCCCGCAGGCCGAGCCCGGCGGCGAGGTGTACGTCACCACCGGTAACCACAGCCAGTTTGGTACCGGCTTCGACGCGACCGGCCCGCTGAACGATGATAAAACCCTGCTGGGCCGCGTTGCGGGCACCTTTTTCGATACCGAAACCCAGGTCGATCACACCCGCTATCAGCACTATGCCATTGCTCCGTCGCTAACCTGGCAGCCGAGCGACCGCACCAGCCTGACGCTGCTGGCGCAGCTGCGCAAGGACCCGGACAGCGGCTTCTACAACCAGATGCCGGTCTCCGGCACGCTGACGCATAACCCGAACGGTCAGATCTCCTCCAGCTTCTACGGCGGTCAGCCCGGCTTCGATAAGTACGAGCGCAAGCAGGGCAGCATCGGCTACCAGTTCCGCCACGACTTTAACGATACGGTCACCTTCCGCCAGAACCTGCGCTATATCAGCAGCACCGGCGACTACCTGATGGTCTATCCGTGGGGCGTGCACGCCGACGCGCCGCTGATCGACCGCTATTCGATGAACCTGAAGGAGACGATGGTCAACTTCGCGGTGGATAACCAGGCGGAGTTCCATCTGCAAACCGGCCCGCTGAAGCACACCCTGCTGGCCGGCATTGACCGCATGCACAGCTCGGTGCGCAGCCAGTCCGGCTACGGCGACGCCAGCCCGATCAACTATCTCGATCCGGACTACAGCACCCCGGTGGAAAAGCCGCCGTTCGACAGCAGCACCCACTCGACGATGGATCAGACCGGCCTCTATTTGCAGGATCAGCTGGAGTGGGATCGCTGGATCCTCAACCTCGCCGGGCGCTACGACGCGGCGAAAACCAAAAGCACCGACCTGCTTACCGACGCCCGCAGCGAGCGTAACGACTACGCCACCACCGGACGCGCCGGGCTGCTCTACCACTTCGATAACGGCCTCGCGCCCTACGTCAGCTACTCCACGTCGTTCGTGCCGAGCAGCAGCAGCGATTTCTACGGCCGCGCCTTTAAGCCCACCGAAGGTAAGCAGTCGGAGATTGGCCTGAAGTACGATCCGGTCGGCCTCGACGCCCTGTTTACCCTCGCGCTGTTTAACCTGCGCGAAACCAACGTCGCCACTCCGGACCCCGATCACGCCAACTACAGCGTGCAAACCGGCGAGATCCGCTCCCGGGGGATCGAGCTGGACGGGAAGATCAACATCACCCCTGCCTGGTCGGTGCTGGCCTCCTGGGCCTTAACCGATCCGCAGGTGATCAGCGCCAACGACGGCAGCGAAGGCAAGCATCCGGTGGGGATTGCCCGCAACAGCGCTAAGCTGTGGACGCAGTATGCGCTCAGCGGCCCGCTGGACGGCTTCTCCATCGGCGGCGGCGTGCGCTACGTCGGCAGCAGCTACGCCACCACCGATAACAGCCTGAAGGTCCCGGCCGCCACGGTGTACGATGCGCGGCTGGGCTACCAGTGGCGCGAGTGGGGCGTGGCGCTTAACGCCGCCAACCTGACCAACAAAACCTATCTCGCCTCCTGCCAGGATAACGGCTGCGAATATGCGATGAAACGTCAGCTGGTCGCCACCCTGAACTACAAGTGGTAACCATGCTTTCACGACGCAGGTTGTTAACTGCTGCCCTGCTGGCCCCCGCCCTGTCGTGGGCCAGCGGTACGCCTGCCCCGCGGCGGCTGGCGGTGCTCGACTGGGGGCTGGCGGAGACGATCCTCGCCCTCGGCGTGACGCCGGCCGGCGTCTCGGCGCCGGCGTGGTATCGCAAGCTGATCCCCACCCCGGCCCTGCCGCAGACGGTGCAGGACCTGGGGCTGCTGTTTCAACCCAATCTGGAAACGCTCTACGCGTTGCAGCCGGACGCCATTTTGATTACCCCCCAGCACGCCCTGCTCAAGCCGGCGCTGGAAAAAATCGCCCCGCTCCTGACTTTTCCCGCCCACGGGCTGAGCGCGTTTATCGACTCCACGCGCCGGCTCGGCGCCACGCTGCAGCGCCAGGCGCAGGCACAGAGCCTGCTCGCCCGCCTGCATCAGCAAATCGCCCGCGCCCGCGGCTACGCGCAAACCCTGCGCCAGCCGGTGATATTCGCTACCCCGGTCGACGCCCTGCACCTGCAGCTCTATACCGGCGGCAGCCTGCCGGGCGACGTGCTGGCGGCCTGCGGCATGCGCAACGGCTGGCCCGACGGCGGCGGCGCGGAGGGCAGCGTGCTGATGGAGCTAACCCGCATCGCCACCCTCGACGCGCGGCTGATCCTGCTGGTGGCCGAAGATCGGCGCGACGCGGTGGCCCGCTGGCGGCAAAGCCCGCTCTGGCAGCGGCTGCCGCTGACCTCGCGCTACCCGATCGGGCTGATCGAGCAGCCCATCAGCGACGCCGGATCCCTGATTACCGCCGGGCGCTTTGCCGATATTTTCAGCCAGCTGATGGCGGGGTGGCGCGATGCCTGAATCCTTTTCCCGACGTCTGTCGTGGGGCGTTATCGCCGCGCTGTGGCTGATTTCCCTGCTGCTGGCGGCCAGCGACGTGCAGCATCAGGGCGGATTTCATGCGCTATTCAGCGCGCAAAACGCGCAGCCGACGGCGATTATCCTGCACGGCATGTGGCTCCCGCGTCAGGGAATGGCCATCGTCAGCGGCGCAACGCTCGGGCTGTGCGGCTGGCTGATGCAGCGCGCGCTGCGCAATCCGCTGGCGGAGCCGATGACCCTCGGCCTGACCTCGGGCGCGACTCTGGCGATGGGGCTGGCGTCGCTGTGGCTGCCGGCGCTGACCGGCGGGCCGCGAATGGCGGTGATTATCGGCGGCGAGCTGGCGGCGCTGCTGCTGGTGCTGCTCCTGAGCTGGCGCCAGCGCCTCTCCCCGCTGGTGATGATTCAGGCCGGCATGATGATCAACCTCTGGTGCGGCGCGCTGACGATGCTGATCGCGATCGTCAACGACCGCTTTCTGCTGACCGTCCTGATGTGGGGTGGCGGCTCGCTGGCGCAGGAAGATGGTCATCTGCTGCTGGCGCTGCTGCCGTGGCTGGCGCTCTGCGCGCTCCTGCTGGCCCTGCTGCTGCGCCCGCTGGAGCTGCTGCAGCTGCCGGAAACGATGGTCAGCGGCCTCGGCGCCTCGCCGCTGCGCATTCGCGGCGCCGCGGTCGCGCTGGCGCTGGTGATGAGCGCGCTGATTATCAACGCCGTCGGGGTGATTGGCTTTCTTGGCCTCGCCGCGCCGCACCTTGCGCGCTTTGGCGGCGCCCGCACCTCGCGCCAGCTGATGCTGCACAGCGCGCTGACCGGCGCCGGCCTGCTGTGGTTTACCGACCTCTGCGTATCAAAGGTCTCGCTGTTCAACGGCCAGCTGCTGCCGGTGGGGATGCTGACCGCGCTAACCGGCGGGCCGCTGCTGATCCTGCTGGCGCGCCACGCCCGCCAGCACGGGATTGATACCTCCCCGCCGCCGCTGGTCCCGGCGCAGCCCGCCGGCCGCTGGATCCCGTGGGCGGCGGCCCTGGCCCTGGCGGCGGTCGTGATTTCGCTGTTCCTCGGCCACGGGATAAGCCACTGGCACTGGGCAACCCGCGGCGAGCTGGCGCAGCTGCTGCCGCTGCGGATCCCCCGGCTGCTGGCAGCCATCAGCGCCGGCGCCCTGCTGGCCGCCGCCGGAGTCCTGATGCAGCGGGTCAGCGGCAACCCGCTGGCCAGCCCGGAAGTGCTGGGCATCGGCGGCGGCGCGGCGATGGGGGTGACGGCCTATATTCTGCTGTTCCCCACTCAGGGCAGCGCTTTTCTGCTGCTCAGCAGCCTCGCCGGGGCGCTGATCAGCCTGCTGCTGACGATGTGGAACAGCCGCCGCAGCGCCTTTAATCCGCAGCGGGTGCTGCTCAACGGCCTGGCGCTGAACGCCCTTTGTCAGGCGGCGGTGAGCATCGTGATGCTCAACAATCTTGCCGCCAGCGCGGTGCTGCTGCCGCTGATGACCGGCAGCACCTACTACATCAGCGCCCCGCTGGCGCAGGTGCTGTTTATCGCCACCCTGCTCCTGCTGGCGCTGGCGCCGCTGTTTCGCCGCTGGCTGGTGCTGCTGCCACTGGGCGGCGTCGCCGGTTCGCTGGGCGTTTCCCTGCCCCGCGCCCGCCTTGGCGTGCTGGCGCTGGCGGCGGTGATGACCGGACTGGCGACCCTGCTGGTCGGCCCGGTGTCGTTTATTGGCCTGCTGGGGCCGCATCTGGCGCGCCGGCTCGGCGTCAGGGGGCCGCTGGCGCAGCTGTACGCCGCGGCGCTGCTGTCGGCGGTCATTATGACGGTCGCCGACTGGCTGGGGCGCAACGCGCTCTATCCGCGCCAGCTGCCGGTTGGGCTGGTGGCATCGCTTATCGGCGTTCCGCTGCTGGTCTGGCCGCTGATCCGCCCCGGGGCCCATCGTTAATTCGCATAACGCATTGTGAGTAATGAATAAGGAATTTCACATGTCGGTGTTGTTGGTTTTGTTTCGAATGGTCGGCGGCTGGCTGCTGCTGGCGGTGGTCGCCGGGCTGATTAGCGGCTTTAGCAACGCCTCGCTGCTGGCGATGATTAACCACAGCCTGACGCTGCCGCAGACCGACCGCTGGCTCGGGCCCGGCGTCCAGTTTGCGCTGCTGGCGCTGCTGATGCTGGCCACCCGCGTCATCTCGCAGACCACCTTTATGTACCTCGGCCAGAAGGTGAAGGCCCGCCTGCGCGGCGAGCTGACCCGCCAGGTCAGCGAAACCCGCTGGCTGCAGCTGGAGAAGTCCGGGATGAGCAAAACGATATCGGTGCTCACCCAGGACCTCGACACCCTGGTGGTGTTTTTCGTCAGCCTGCCCAACCTGTTCATCTACGGCGCGGTGATCGCCGGCTGCCTGATTTATCTCGCCACCCTCTCCGTCAGCGTTCTCGGGCTGGCGCTGGCGGCCATCGCCCTCGGCAGCCTCGGCTACCGCGCCGCGCACGGCCGGGCGATGGGGCTGCTGCGCCAGTCGCGGCTGCGGGAGGATACCCTGATTCAGCAGTGCAAAAAGCTGTTCGACGGCGGACGCGAATATCGGCTTAACGCCGACCGCCGCCGCCGCTTCGTCGCCGGCGAGCTGGCCGATAACATCGAGGCCGTGCGCCAGCAGCGCACCCGCGGCTACGTGCTGTACGGGCTCGCCACCAGCTGGGGCAGCATTTTGTTCTTCGCCTTTATCGGCCTGGTGCTGTTCGGCCTGCGCGACCTGCTGACGCTGGAGCCCGCGACCATCACCGGCTACGTGATGATATTTCTGTATATGATTGTGCCGGTGGAGGGCGTGCTGTCGTCGCTGCCGACCCTCGCCAGCGCCAGGGTCGCGCTGCAGCGGGTGCAGCAGCTGCGCGAGGATCTGCCGCCGGAGCAGCCGCAGCGCCCCCTGCCCGCGGAGCCTTTTCGCTCCCTGGCGCTGGAAGCCATTCGCTATCAATACCGGGGGGAAGATGGGGAAAGCTTCACCCTCGGCCCGCTCGATATACGCTTCTCCCCGGGCGAGCTGGTGTTTATAGTCGGCGGCAACGGCAGCGGTAAAACCACCCTCGCCAACCTGCTGGTGGGGCTCTATCCGCCGGACAGCGGCGCGATCGTGCTCAACGGCCGCGCCCTTGCCGGCGATCGGCAGGAGGGCTACCGCCAGCTGTTTTCGGCGGTATTTAACGACTTTTTCCTCTTCGACGACGTGGCGTTTGTCCACGAGCGCACGGCGGAGCAGGTTAACCATCTGCTGCGGCTCCTGAAGCTGCAGCACAAGGTTCGTTTTGCCGAGGGACGCTTCTCAACCACCGCCCTGTCGCAGGGACAGCGCAAGCGGCTGGCGCTGCTGCAGGCGTGGCTTGAGGAGCGCCCGCTGTACCTGTTCGACGAGTGGGCGGCCGATCAGGACCCGGAGTTTAAGGCGGTGTTTTATCTTGAGCTCCTGCCGATGCTGAAGGCCGAGGGCAAAACCATCGTCGCCATCACCCACGACGATCGCTACTTCCACCTCGCGGACCGCATTATCAAGCTGGAGTCGGGGCGCATCGTCCAGGCCGCCCCGCTTTAGCGCTGGCGCCTGGCGCGCGCGCCGAACAGCAGCGCCGCCAGCGCCGCCATCACCGGCACCAGCGAGCCCCAGAGCACGGCGT
The DNA here is from genome assembly GCF_024810075.1 of Klebsiella sp. BIGb0132. Taxonomy (NCBI): domain Bacteria; kingdom Pseudomonadati; phylum Pseudomonadota; class Gammaproteobacteria; order Enterobacterales; family Enterobacteriaceae; genus Klebsiella; species Klebsiella sp. BIGb0132. The sequence continues at coordinate 29,144 of NZ_JANUDW010000017.1, forward strand.
TCCAGCCGAAGAGGTTCATCAGCGCGCCGGAGGCGAAGGCCCCCACCATCATCACGCCGAAGACGATAAAGTCGTTCAGCGACTGCACCTGGGTTTTCTCTTCCGGGCGGTGGAAATCCATAATCTGCGTCGAGGCGCCGGTGAAGCCGAAGTTCCAGCCGATGCCCAGCAGGATAAGCGATACCCAGTAGTGCATCACCTCGGTGCCGGCCAGCCCAACCAGCACCGACAGCGCGAGAAGCGCCAGCCCCGCCGCGTTAATGCGCCCGGCGCCGAAGCGGGCGATAAGCCTGCCGGTAAAAAAGCCGGGACCGTACATCGCCACCACGTGCCACTGAATGCCAAGGTTCGACGCCTGCTGAGAAATACCGTGCAGATGCATAGAGAGCGGCGCGGCGGTCATCAGGAAGTTCATCACCATATAGGCCACCGCCCCGCTGAATACCGTGCGGGCAAAACCCGGCTGGCGTACGATCTCCCCGAGCGGACGGCCGCCGCTCTTCGCCTGGGCTACCGGCTCCGCGGACTTGACCCCCAGCAGCACCAGCGCCGAAACCGCCGCCACCGCGCCCTGGGCAAGAAAGGTCATGGCGAAGGTATGCGCCGGCCACAGGTTCATCGTCCCGGTCACCAGCATCGGGCCAATCACCCCGGCGGCCACGCCGCCGCCCATCACCAGCGACAGCGCCCGGGCGCGGCGCTCGACGCCGACGCCGTCGGTGGCGGCAAAGCGAAACGAGACCGCCACCGCCGCGTAGGCGCCGCCCAAAAATGCCGCCACGCAGAAGAGCCAGAAGGAGCCGATCACCACCGCCAGAGCGGCCAGCAGGCCGGTCAGAACCCCGGCGCCGGTGCCCAGCATAAATACCGCCTGGCGCCCGCGTTTTCTGGCAAGAAGGCCAAAGGGTAAAATGCAGGCCGCCATCCCGAGGACGAAAATGGCGATCGGCAGCGTGGCAAGGGCGCGATCCGGGGCAATGGCGTTGCCGACAATCGCCCCTGTGGCGTAAAAGACCACCGAGTTGGCCCCCGCCAGCGCCTGGGCGGTCGCCAGGCGGATGATATTGTTGTTCTGTTGCCTGACGGGCAGGGTTATCTCAGCGTTCATCAATTCTCGTTATCCGGTTTCGCTGCGCGCCTGCGCGGCGTGTGAACAGCCACTTTACCCGGCAACGAGACAATCGCCAGCGCCTATTCGTGAATTTTCCACTTCTGCTTGAGCACATTTTTATCCTGGCTATCCAGCCAGCGGTTGACCTTCTCCAGCAGCGGCTGATTATCCTTGTTCATCATGTAGACCTTAAAGCTGGCGGTTCCCGGGAAGGGCTGCTCGTTGGCGACGCAAAAGACCCCGGGCTCTTTGTTCTGGTAATAGATGCCCTCAATCAGGTCGGTCACCATCATGTCGGCGGTTTTCTGCCGCAGCGCTTCAAGGTTATCGACGTTGTTTTTCACCCGGATAATCTGCGCATGCTTAATATGCGCATCGACGTAGCTTTGGTTGGTGCCGCCGGGATTGACGATCACCTTCACGTTCGGCCGATCGATTTTTTCAAGGCTCCCCAGCGCCGGCGCAGCCATGCAGCTGGCGAGGGCAATTTTGCCGTTGGCCACCACCGGATGGCTGAGGGCGAAATCTTTCGCCCGCTCCGGCGTTTCGGTGACGCCGCCCATGGCGATATCAAACTTATCAGCCTGCAGATCGCCCGACAGCGTCGGCCAGCTAGTCTGCACGAACGTCACCTTAAGCCCCAGCTTCTCGCCGAGATCCTTTGCCATATCAACGTCATAGCCGAGCAGCTCGCCGACGCCGTTATGAAACGCCAGCGGGGCGTAATCTCCCGGCACGCCGACCTTCAGCTCGCCGCTGTGCTGAATTGTTTGCATATCACGTGCCAGGCTGCTGCAGGCAATGCTCGCCAGCGCCAGGGCAATACAAACCTTAACCTTCATACCATCATCCTTATTAATTAGTCAGTTATGTTAATTGTGCGCGCCCGATGCCCGCCGTTTTTCTCTTTTCGGTCGCGGGCATTAATGACAACTTTGTTAACCATATGTTTTATTTTTGTGATGCACAACCAGGAAACGTTGCACCTTCTTTGTGCATGTTTTGGCGAAAATCTACGCTCATAGTTCGCCTGCCTCCAGCCTTTTCCCCGTCATACCGCAAACGACGGTGTTGCGTAATAGATGGCATGCATCGTGCTTTGTTATCTGAGTAACAACGCAATGATTTATGAGAACCCAATATCACCGGGGGGTAAGGATGAACGAGAGTAGCGACGAGCTGTTTCGCACCATTGAGGCGACCTTCAGCCAGCTGACGCCTAGCGAGAAGCGCATCGGCAGCTGGCTGCTGAGCCATCGTCAGCATATCCCCTTTGAGACCGCAGACAGCATTGCTCAGGCAACCGGCACCAGCGGGATCACCGTCGGACGCTATCTGCGCAAGCTGGGCTACCGCAACCTCGATGATGTTAAAAACAGCCTGAAGGATCGCGCGCCGGTGCCCTATAGACACTGGGGCGTCATCGATCGCCTCGACTCCTGGGCGCAGCAGCAGGCGCAGCCCGACCGCGCCAGCCTGTCGCTGCAGATGGAGCTCGACGCTATCCGCTACGTCTACCAGCTGGCGCAGGAGGAGACCTTCGCCCGCATCAGCGAGCGGATTGCGCGAGCCGACGCGGTGATTGTGATCGGCATCCAGTCCACGCGCGGTCTTGCCAACGCCTTTTTTAGCCACCTCGAATATCTGCGTCCGCGGGTGACCTACGCCGACGGCAGCTCCGGCAGCTGGCTGGAGGCGCTGAACTCTGAATATGAGCATCCCTACGTGGTGATCACCGATACCCGCGCCTACTCCAGCACCGCCAGGCAGTTCTGCCGGGTGGCCGCCGAGCGGCGCATCGCCACCGCGCTGGTCACCGATATCTGGTGCCCGTGGGCCCGCGACTATCCCCTCGATCTGCTGCAGGTTAAAACCGATACCGGCCACTTTTGGGATTCGCTCGCACCGATCGGCTGCCTTTTCAACCTGCTGCTCTCGGCGGTGGTCGAGCGGCTCGGCCCGTCGCTGTCGCAGCGCCTGGCCGAGAACCGGGCGCTGCAGCAGGAGTTTGGTCAATTTGAACGTGAATAAGCGCCTGCTCGCCAGGCTTCAGGACAGGAAATAACAGATGAATCAGCAAGTCACCCTGGTCGATATCCGCGCGCGGTTTCCGGCGCTGGCTATCGATCTCAAGTACGCCAGCGCCGATAACATTACCGGCCAGCCCATCTATGCCGAAGCCCGCTGCCTGCTGCACCCGGACGCGGCGGCGGCGCTGGAGAAGTCTCTGCGCATCGCCCGGCTGGCAGGCCTGCATCTGCAGGTTCTTGATGCCTATCGTCCGCAGCAGGCTCAGCTGCTGCTGTGGAACGCCTGTCCGAACCAGGACTATGTGGTGCCGATTGCGCTGGGCTCGAACCACAGCCGCGGCACCGCTATCGACGTGACGCTGCTCGATGAAAGCGGCCAGCCGCTGGATATGGGCACCGCCTTCGATGAGATGGACGATCTCTCTCACCCTTACCACCCGGCGGTTTCTGCCGCCGCTCAGCGTCATCGCCTGCTGCTGAACGCCGTGATGTTTGGCGGCGGCTTTAAGGGTATTTCCACGGAATGGTGGCACTTCGAACTACCGGACGCGGCCGGTTATCCGCTCCTTGATGATGTTTTTGCCTGCCTGGCTCCCGCCAAGACTGACGGAGTAATTCCATGAAAATGATGCGTACCCCCTTAACCGGTTTTCGTCCGCTGCTGCTGGCCGTCGCGCTGGCCGCCGCCGTCGCGCCGGCCTATGCCGCGGTCCCCAAAGATATGCTGGTGATCGGTAAAGCCGCCGACCCGCAGACCCTCGATCCGGCCGTGACTATCGATAACAACGACTGGACGGTCACCTACCCGGCCTATCAGCGGCTGGTGAAATATAAAACCGATGACGGGAAAGGTTCGACGGACGTCGAGGGCGAGCTGGCGGAGAGCTGGCAGGTCTCCGATGACGGTAAAACCTGGACCTTTACGCTGCACAAAAGCATGCAGTTTGCCGACGGCTCGCCGGTGACAGCCGAGGCGGTCAAGCTCTCGTTCGAACGCCTGATGCGCATTAAGCAAGGTCCTTCGGAAGCCTTCCCGAGCGGGTTGAAAATTGATGCCGTCGATCCCACCACGGTCCGCTTCACCCTGCCGGAGCCATTCGCCCCGTTCCTGCACACCCTCGCCAACGACGGCGCGTCGATCGTCAACCCGGCGGTGCTGAAGGCCAACGCCGCCGACGACGCCCGCGGCTGGCTGGCGGAGCACACCGCCGGCTCCGGCGCCTATATGCTGCAGCGCTGGCAGAAAGGCCAGCAGCTGGTGCTGGTGCCCAACCCGCACTACGCCGGCATTAAGCCGGTCTTTAAGCGCGTCACGGTGAAGATTATCGGCGAAAGCTCCGCCCGCCGCCTGCAGCTGACCAAGGGCGATCTGGATATTGCCGACGCGCTGCCGGTAGACCAGTTCGCGGCGCTGAAAAAAGAGAATAACGTCGCGGTGTATGACTATCCGGCGCTGCGCGTCACCTACCTGTACCTCAACAACGGCAAGGCGCCGATGAATCAGGTCGATCTCCGCCGCGCCGTCTCCTGGGCCACCGACTATAAAGGGATGGTCAACGGCATTCTCGGCGGCAACGGCAAGCAGATGCGCGGCCCGATCCCAGACGGCATGTGGGGCTATGACGCCAGCGCCATGCAGTACTCCCTCGATATGGACAAAGCCAAAGCCGCGCTGGAAAAAGTGGCGGATAAGCCGAAAACCCTGTCGTTCCTCTACTCCGATAATGACCCTAACTGGGAGCCTATCGCCCTCTCCACCCAGGCGAACCTGCAGGCGCTGGGTATCCCGGTGAAGCTCGAAAAGCTGGCTAACGCCACCATGCGCGAGCGGATTGGCAAAGGGGATTACGACATCGCCATCGGTAACTGGAGCCCGGATTTCGCCGACCCCTATATGTTCATGAACTACTGGTTTGAGTCGGATAAGAAAGGGCTGCCGGGCAACCGTTCATTCTACGAGAACCCGCAGGTTGACGCCCTGCTCAAGAAGGCGGTCTCCACCGCCGATCAGGCGCAGCGAACCGCGGATTATCAGGCGGCGCAGAAAACGGTTATCGATGAGGCCGCCTACGTCTATCTGTTCCAGAAGAACTATCAGGTGGCGATGAACAAAGAGGTCAAAGGCTTCGTCTTTAATCCGATGCTCGAGCAGATCTTCAATATTGCCGAGATGCACAAATAGCGGGCCGCACCTTAACCTTGTGATGCCGGGCAGCCATCGGCCCGGCAGAGGACGCCATGATGAGTTTCTGGGGTTTACTACGACAACGCAGCTGGGGACTGATCCTCGTCGTCGCCGGCGTATGCGCAATCACCTTTATTATTTCGCACCTCATTCCCGGCGACCCGGCGCGGCTGCTGGCGGGCGATCGCGCGAGCGATGAGATCGTGCGCCATATCCGCCAGCAGCTGGGGCTGGATCTCCCCCTCTGGCAGCAGTTTTTACACTACGTCAACGCCCTGCTGCACGGCGATCTCGGCACCTCTATCCGTACCGGGCGCCCGGTGCTGGAGGATCTGAAAACCTTCTTCCCCGCGACGCTGGAGCTGGCGATATGCGCGCTATTTATCGCGCTGGTGGTCGGCATTCCGCTCGGCGTGCTCTCGGCGGTGTACCGCAACCGCTGGACCGATCATCTGGTGCGCCTGATGGCGCTGACCGGTATTTCTACCCCGGCGTTCTGGCTGGGGCTGGGGGTGATCGTTCTGTTCTACGGCAAGCTGAACTGGCTGCCGGGCAGCGGACGTCTTGACGACTGGTTTGATCCGCCGACCCACGTGACCGGTTTCTACCTGATCGACTCGCTGCTGGAGGGCAACCTCGAGGTGTTCTTTAACGCCCTTCAGCACCTGATACTGCCGGCCACCACCCTGGCCTTCGTCCACCTGGGGATCGTCGCCCGGCAGATTCGCTCGGCGATGCTGGAGCAGCTCAGCGAAGATTATATCCGCACCGCGCTGGCCAGCGGCCTGCCGAAGTGGACCATCGTGATGCGCTACGCCCTGCCCAACGCGCTGATCCCCTCGGTCACCGTGCTCGGCCTCGCGCTGGGGGACCTGCTGTACGGCGCGGTGCTGACCGAAACCGTCTTCGCCTGGCCCGGGATGGGCGCCTACGTGGTCTCCTCCATTCAGGCGCTCGATTTCCCGGCGGTAATGGGGTTCGCCGTGGTGGTGTCGTTTGCCTACGTGCTGGTCAACCTGCTCGTTGACCTGCTCTATTTGTGGATAGACCCGCGTATGGGTCGGGGAGAAAGCTAAGTGATGATGACCCAGGAAAGCCCCGCCGTCGGCGTGAAAATTAGCCGCAGCCACGCGTGGAAACGCCGCCTGTGGCTGGTACGTAAAAGCCCGCTGACGCTGATCGGCGGCGGCATTATGCTGATCATGCTGTTCCTGATGATCTTCTCCCCGTGGCTGGTGCCGCACGATCCTAACGCCATCGATCTCACCGCCCGCCTGCAGGCGCCGTCGGCGATCCACTGGTTTGGCACCGACGAAGTGGGTCGGGATCTGTTTAGCCGGGTGCTGATCGGCAGCCAGCAGTCGATCGCCGCCGGGCTGGCGGTGGTGCTGATCGCCGGGATCGGCGGCTCGCTGCTGGGCTGCCTCTCCGGCGTGCTTGGCGGACGCAGCGACGCGCTGATCATGCGGCTGATGGATATCATGCTGTCGATCCCCTCGCTGGTGCTGACGATGGCGCTGGCCGCCGCGTTAGGCCCGAGCCTGTTCAACGCCATGCTGGCGATCGCCATCGTGCGGATCCCCTTTTACGTGCGCCTCGCCCGCGGGCAGACGCTGGTGGTGCGCCAGCACAGCTTCGTGGAGGCCTCCGTCACCTTCGGCGCCTCCCGCTGGCACCTGATCAGCTGGCATATCCTGCGCAATGCGCTGCCGCCGCTGGTGGTGCAGGCTTCGCTCGATATCGGCAGCGCCATTCTGATGGCGGCAACGCTGGGCTTTATCGGCCTCGGCGCCCAGCAGCCGACCGCCGAATGGGGGGCGATGGTGGCCAACGGCCGCAACTATGTTCTCGACCAGTGGTGGTACTGCGCCTTCCCCGGCGCCGCCATCCTGATCACCGCCGTCGGTTTTAATCTGTTTGGTGACGGGATTCAGGACTTACTGGATCCGAAGTCCGGAGGACGCAGCTAATGAATAATCGGGTTTTAACTATCGATAACGTCCGCTTAAGCTTCCCCGTCTATCAGGGCGCGGTGCACGTCCTGAACGCCGTTTCCCTGCATATCGACCGCGGCGAAATCGTTGGCGTGGTGGGCGAGTCGGGTTCGGGGAAATCCGTTACCGCAATGCTGGCGATGCGCCTGCTGCCGCCGGAGAGCTATCAGATCCACAGCGGTCAGGTGACTCTGATGGGCAACGATATCCTCGGCGCAACGGAAAAAGAGATGCGCGCTATTCGCGGCCGCAGGGTGGCGATGATTTTCCAGGAGCCGATGACCGCCCTGAACCCGACGCGGCGGATTGGCAAACAGATGGTGGACGTTATCCGCCAGCACCGTCCGCTCTCCGCCCGCGAGGCGCGCGCCAGGGCGGCGGCGCTGCTGGCGGATATGCAGATCGCCGACCCGCAGCGGGTGATGGAGCGCTACCCGTTTGAGCTCTCCGGCGGAATGCGCCAGCGGGTGATGATCGCCATCGCCTTCTCCTGCGAGCCTGACCTGCTGATTGCCGATGAGCCCACCACCGCCCTGGACGTGACCGTCCAGCGCCAGGTTCTGCGCCTGCTAAAACAGAAGGCGCAGGCCACGGGAACCGCGGTGCTGTTTATCAGCCACGATATGGCGGTCGTTTCCCAGGTTTGCGATCGGCTGTACGTGATGTACGCCGGGGCGGTTATCGAAAGCGGTTCCACCCCGCAGGTGCTGCATCATCCGCTACATCCCTACTCCGTTGGCCTGCTGAACAGCGCTCCGGATAACGGCGAGCCGCGATCGCCGCTGCAATCGATTCCCGGCACGGTGCCCAACCTCGCGCGCCTGCCGGGGGGCTGCGCCTTTCGCGAACGCTGCTTCGCCGCCGGCGAGGGCTGCGGGACGGTCCCGCTGCTGCGACCGATAGAAGACACCGAACAGCAGGCGGCCTGCTGGTATCCGCAACGGGAGAACGCCCATGTCTGACAGATTATTAACGCTGAGCGATGTTCATCTTAACTTTCCGGCGCGCAAGAACTGGCGCGGCAAGGTCGTCGAGCGCGTCTATGCGCTAAACGGCCTCGATATGACGGCCTATCGCGGCGAAACCCTGGGTATCGTTGGCGAATCCGGCTGCGGCAAAAGCACCCTCGCCAGGCTGCTGATGGGCATGCTCAAACCCTCTTCCGGCCGCTTCGATCGCGGTGGGGACTCCGCGGCCGGGGGCGACGCCGGAAGAATGCAGATGGTCTTTCAGGACCCGCTCTCCTCGCTGGATCCGCGCCTGCCCGTCTGGCGGACCATCACCGAGCCGGTGTGGATCCAGTCCCGGCCCGGAGAGAAGGCGCGGCGCGCGCTCGCCGAGCGGCTGGCGCTGCAGGTTGGGCTGCGGCCGGAGTATCTCGACCGCCTGCCGCACGCCTTTTCCGGCGGCCAGCGCCAGCGCATTGCGATTGCCCGCGCGCTGTCGGCGAAGCCGGATATTATCGTGCTGGATGAGCCCACCTCGGCGCTGGATATTTCGGTGCAGGCGCAGATCCTCAATCTGCTGGTTGAGCTGCAAAAACAGCAGAACCTGACCTTCGTGCTGATCTCGCATAACGTCTCGGTGGTGCGTCATATGAGCGACCGCGTGGCGGTGATGTATCTCGGGCAAATCGTCGAGATGGGCGAAGCGCGCCGGGTCCTCGACGCGCCGTCTCATCCCTATACCCGTCTGCTGATGGATTCGGTGCCGCGAATTGGCGCGCCGCTGGGCGACGCCCCGCGCAACACCGAGCTGCCCGGCAACCGGCATCTGCCGGAAGGCTGTTATTTTCGCGAGCGCTGCCCCTTCGCCAGCGCCGGCTGTGAGCAACCGCAGCCCCTGCGCCCGCTGGCCAACGGCAGCGCCGCCCGCTGCTGGAAGGCGGAAAGCCTTGCCGTCACGGCGGTAATGAGCTGAACGCGGATATCGCCCGCAGATCGCAGCGGTGCTTATCGCCGCATCGATGATGCCGCATTCTTTCACAGCGCTGGTTTCCCGGTGAAAGGATGCGGTTTATCTATAATAACCACCACAATATAAACAGCGTGAATAATAAATAAGATACATCCTCGCCTGTATCTTTATTTATTTCTCTGCCCGCACGAAGTCTTCCTGCCATAAGGCACAAAACACCACAACGCCCATTGAGATTATTCTTACAATCACGCTCATCATCCTATTTACAACGCCGGATGAAAATCGCCATACTCTTTACCAGCCAGGATGTATAAGGATATACATTATGATCGTTATTATTACAGCCAACAGTTACTTCGCCAGCGGAATTACCTCCCTTGTGGCACAATCCGCTGCATCAGCGTATTCCGATGCCACCGCCGTTGCGGTTTTCCCTGACCTCGGCGCCACCGCGGAGGACTACCTGCATTCGGCCAAAACGATCGTTATTGATTACAGTTATCCCAACATTCAGCATCTTGCATCCCTGCTTGCGCAAAAGAATAAATATATTACCGGGGATATTATTTTTGTCGTCAAAGAGGATTTACTTCTCGATCCCCTTGAGAACATTGTTATTAACGCTCTCTCAAGCCTGGTATTGGAGTATGCCAGTGCCACGCAGCGCCTGCGCGCTTATTTCAGGCATACTTACCCGCATACCGTCAGCCATACGTTTAAACAAACCATTAGGTCCGTCGATCGCAATATTCATTTAAAGCTGAGTCGTCAGGAGGATACGCTGCTGCCCTATATTATCTGTGGGCTTAACAATAAAAGAATCGCTCAGGCAACCGATATCAGCAATATGACAATCAGCCACTACCGACGAAATATTTATCAAAAACTCAAGGTCAGAAATATTACCGGGCTGTATAACTATCTGCACTCTTTATAACTGAAATAAACAACGCAGCATCAGCATAAAAAAATAGCGTACCGGCAGCGCTGCCCCCGGCTATCGCTAACAACCGTTCTTCACGCATGTCGATATAACATAAGGAATTGTATATGAAAATGAAATCTCTGTGCCTCGCAATGGCGCTGATTGGCGCGACCTGCCAGTACGTTAACGCGGCCGACGGCACGCTGAAGTTCAAAGGCGAAGTGGTTAACTCCAGCTGCACGGTAAACGGCATGAATAACCAGGAGCTTGACGTCGCGATGGGGAAAATTCCTCTCAGCAAGCTGACCCAGGATTTCAAGGGGCCGGAAGTGGGGGTCACCATTACCATTACCGGCTGCGAGGAGGGGGATTATTACCTGGTGCTTGACGGTACCTCAGCCACGGAAGCCAACAAAGTTAACGTCCTGGCCTTAGATGATGCCGACGCCCCAGGCACCGCACAGAATGTCGGCATCATTCTGACCGACCGTAATGATAACGCGGTCACCCTGGATCAGCCGCTCAATAAAGATAATGACCCGGTAGTCCACGTTACCTCGGCTAACGGCGGCGGTACCTTTTACCTGAAAGCGTCATATTACGCCTGGGGTCAGGCCGCAAACATTAAGTCCGGCGTCGCTGACGCCACCGCGAGATTTACCGTTATTCAGCAATAATATTCACCGGCCAGGGACGGCATATTTAAAAGGGAACACGATGAAAATTCTGCTGCCAGTACTATTCGCCACCTTTGTATTTCAGGCCCAGGGTGCTATTCAGGTGGAAGCTTCGCGAGTCATCTACTCCGGAAAAGAGCGTTCGGCAAGCCTGAAAATAAATAACCCCAGCAGCAGGAACTATATCGTCCAGACCTGGCTGGATAACGGAACAGAGAGCCCCAACGGGAGTCGTCCAATTATCGTCACGCCGCCGCTGGTCAAACTGCGCCCCGAGCAGTCGGCGCTGCTGAGATTTATTTATTCAGGTAGCGGACTGCCGACCGACCGCGAGACCCTGTACTGGGTCAACGTTCAGGAAGTTCCCCCGAGCGCAGCCGGGGAGAACGTCCTGCAAATCGCAATCCGCACCCGGCTAAAGCTTTTTTACCGACCGCAGGAGATAAAAACCACGCTGGCTGATGAAGTGCAAAAAATGCAGTGGACGTCCTCCGCAACGACCCTGACCTTTAACAATAACGGCCCGCTGCATATTACTCTCAGCAAAATGGAGCTGGCGGATAATAAAGGAAAAACGGTGCCGCTTAACGGCATCATGCTCTCCCCGTATAGCCACCAGTCGCTCACGCTACCCGCCGGCGCGCACCTTAAGAGCATGAAATATATTAATGACCACGGCGCTTCAATAGCTATTCCGGTTAAGCGTTAAAACGTCTCGCTCACTTTAAGGATGATAGAGTGATGGATATAGTGAAATTACGCTATCTGTTTAGCGCCCTCCTGATGACCATCACCGCCGCCGCTGAGAGTGCCGAACGTTATAATGCCCGCTTTCTTAACGGAATAGATCAGAATGCGCTGCGTGATTTTGCCGCCAGCGAAAGCGACGTCCTGCCGGGACGCTATTACGTTAATATTTACATTAACGAAAAGCTCGTCGACAGCAGAGAGATAACCTTCTCGGCGGACGCGATAAATGGCCGCCTGGCGCCCTGTATCAGCGCCGAGGAATATATTCACTACGGCGTAAAAATTAATGATGATAGCCAACGCTGCTATCCGCTCGTCGACAACCTGACGCAGGCTCGGCTGGAGGTCGATATCGCCAGCCACCGCCTGGCAATCACCCTCCCGCAGCAGTTTGTCCTCACCCGCCCCTATGATTACGTGTCGCCAGCGCTGTTTGATGACGGAATTAACGCCGCTTTTATTAACTATAACTATACCCACGATGAGACTCACGGCGATTGGGGAAGCGATAGATATCAGTACCTGTCGCTAAACAGCGGGCTCAATCTTGGCGCCTGGCGCCTGCGCAACAGCGCCTACTGGAATAAAACCAGCGACCAGACCGATCGCTGGAAAAGTCTTTCCAGCACCCTCGAAACCAGCATTATTGCGTGGCGCAGCCGCCTGGAAATCGGCCAGACCAGCACCGACGCGAACGTCTTTGACAGCATCCAGTTTCGCGGCGCGCAGCTCGGCAGCGATAGCGAAATGCTGCCCGGCAGCCAGACCGGCTACGCGCCGGTCATCAGAGGCGTAGCCAATAGCAATGCCCGGGTCGAAGTCCGCCAGAACAAGTACGTCATCTTCTCCGAGAACGTTCCGCCGGGGCCCTTTGAGATTAGCGATATCAGCGCCGTCAATCGCAGCGGCGACTTCACCGTCACGGTTATCGAAGCGGACGGTAGCCACAATACCTTTACCGTCGCCTATACCACGCTGCCAAAGCTGGTGCGCTCCGGGATGTGGAACTATCAGATCTCCGCCGGCCGCTATCACGACGGCGTAGACGGCTACGCCCCGGACTTTATGCAAAGCACCCTCTCCTTTGGGCTCAACAACGCTTTTACGCTGTACGGCGGCGGGCTGGCGGCGGAAAACTATCGCGCGGGCGCTGCGGGCGTCGGTATCAATATGGGGAACGCGGGCGCAGTTTCGGCGGACTATACCTTCGCCTCTACGCAGCTGGCGGACGGCCACCGCCGGGACGGGGGGAGCATCCGTTTTCTGTATGCCAAATCCTTTCTCGCCACCAGCACCGATTTCCAGGTTGCGGGCTACCGCTACTCAACCGCCGGTTACTACAGCTTTTCCGATGCCGTTATCGAAAGACGCAGATGGCACGATGGTAGCTATACGAACTATCGCTGGCCTGCCGACGATGACCCCTACCGGTGGCAAAACGACCGCCCCGACACCTACTACAGCACGTCGCTGTATAACAAAAAGAATCGTCTGGATATCTCGGCCAGCCAGAAAATCGGTAAGCACAGCTCGTTCTATCTTAACTTCAGCCAGCAAAAGTACTGGAACAGCGCCAGCAGCGATCTCTCCCTGCAGAGCGGGTTTAGCTCCAGCATCGGCAAAATAAATTACGGTATCTATTACCAAAACAGCCGTAATCACTACACCCGGAATGACAACAGCCTCAACCTCAGGCTCTCCGTGCCGTTTAATTTCGCCGATAGCAACAGCATCACCGCCTCGATGAGCCTCAGCCATAGCAAATCCGCGGGGACGACCGAGCAGGCCGGGCTCAACGGTTCACTCCTCGACGACGGCCGCCTGAGCTACGCCTTATCCACCGCCTATGACCAGGCGACAAAATCAACCAACAGCGCCAGCCTGGGCTATCAGGGACAGTATGGCAATGTTTACGCCGGCTACGCCTATAACAACGCCAGCAGGCAGGTCAGCGCCAACCTGGCCGGCGGCATGGTTGCCCATCGCGGCGGCATTACCCTCAGCCAGCCGCTGGGCACTACCTTTAGCCTGGTAGAGGCCAGGGGCGCAGAGGGCGTGGGCATCAGCAACCAGACCGGCGTCAAAATTAATCGCTACGGCTACGCGGTGGTCCCGCAAACCCTGCCCTGGCGGCCAAACTCCGTTGAGCTCAATACCCAGGACTTCGATGAATGGCTCGACGTCCCGAACGCCGTCAGCAGCACGGTTCCGACCCGCGGGGCGATCGCCCTCGTGAAGTTTGAGGCCTACCGCGGCCAGAGCGTGCTGATCCACAGTTCGCGAGCCAATGGCGACTATCCGCCGCCAGGAGCGCTGCTCTATACCGCCGACGGGCGTAACAACGGGCTGGTCGGCCCCGGCGGAGAGATGTTTGTCTCTGGCGTCAATCCGGGCGATATCCTGCGGGTTAAGTGGGGCGAACTGCCGGAGGAGAGCTGCACCATCACGCTGCCGGCGGCCGGGCCCGATGAGCCGACCACGATCGCCTATCGCGAATTAACCTTAGTCTGCGCAGATAACCTACCGAGGCCATAATGCAGCATTTCATCCGCCATCTACTTTTCATCTTCGCGGCCGCAGTCCTGGGCCTGAGCGCGCTCCCCGCGCGGGCGCTTACCTGCGCCACGACAACCTCGACCATCAGCGAAACCGTTGATATCGGCAATATTATTAAGGTGTCGAGCAGCGAGCTGATCGCGGGGCAAAAAATATGGGTCTCGCCGACGATAAGCGCCCGCTTTACCTGCAGCGATACCGACAAGCACCCGAAGGGCGAGAGCGCCTATTTTTGGCTGGATCCGGACAACAAGGCCGGCACCCTGCCCGCCTTTATCAAAATTGGTATCACCTATAACGGCGCCGACTATTTGCTGCAAAACGGGCAAAAGGTTGAAATCGGTCCGGCGACAATTTGCCAGGGAGACTGCACGGAGACGGCGATCCCGGTGACCTTCGATTTGAACTATCAGGTTTATATCATCGCGACGGGCAGCGCGATAACCAACGGCGGCGTTATCGCCAAAGATCTTAAGCTCTCGCTATTCCAGGTGGATGGCGAAGGGGGGTTACGCAATGGCAGGGTCGGGGATAACTATAACCTGTTGATTACCGGCCTTAACCAGATTAACGCTATGGCCTGCGTGCCGACGGTGGCCATCTCCCCAAGCGAAATAGATTTTGGCACGCTTTCCGCCGGCAACGCCCGACCGGGCCAGATAGAGAGAGTCAGATCCTTTAGCGTGACCTATGGCCTGAGCCAGAAGGGTTCAGGTATCGCCTGCGGTACGGAAGACCTGTTTGCCACCTTCAGCTCGGTGAACAAAATTCAGGATGCGGCGATCGTTCTTCCCGAAAGCGACAGCGGTTTTGGCATTATCTTGTCCAAAAGCACCACTATGACGCCGCGCATTGAAATGAACGCCCCGGAAAAAATCCCGATAAAAGTCGGCGTCCCTCTAACCCAGCCCTACTTCGTCGGGGTGCTGTGGACCACTACCGCCCCCAAAACAGGCGCATTTTCGGCGACGGCCACCATTACCGTCACCTTTCAGTAGCCGGGCGCACGGCCCTCCCTTAGTTATATTCCAGGGCAAAGGTCGCCAGGCCATTGGCCCGCCCTGGCGTCACCCGGTCTCCCGTCTGCACGTAGCGGGCGCTGAAGTTGATATTCTCGGCGGTGGCGGCGCTGCTCGCCGTGATATGTTTCAGCACCGGCAGATTGCTGGCCTCGTTGATCTTTATCGGGGTTCCGGCAGAGGGCGCCGGGGCGGAGTTATTGCCGTAGCTCAGCTTGATTCCGACGCCGCTCGCCGCGCCGACGACCTGGGCGAGGGCTAAAGCGTCGCCGATGCCGGGATCGGCGGTGACGCCAAAAAAGCCAATCCTGATATCAGCCGGGGTGCTGCAAAATACCGGAATGCTAAACGTCTGCGCTGCGCCGGCGACGGTCGTTTTGCCTTTGAACTCCGCCTTATTGACCGTGCCCAGATTGACGCCAATCGACGAGCGGGTCACCTGGCAGCTGCCGTTGGCGCCAATATCCACGTTAAGGGCGGAGAGGTCGATGCTGACCGGCGAGCTCAGCGTGTGGCCCGCGCTCCCACTATCCTGCTTCTCAATATATAAATTACCCACCTGCGGCTGGGCCGCAACGCTGGTGTGGTTACCGCTGACCAGCGGAATATCGCCGGTTTTATAAAAGGTGATATAGGCTTTGACCACCGTCTCGCGCCTGGCGAGCAGCGTCGATATCTGCGCGCTATCGCAAACCGTCATCGACTCGCCTCCTGCCGGGGCGCTGCCGCCATCGATGTAGCGAATCGCGCCGCCTTCGCACTGAAAGCCCAGCGAATAGCCCATGCCGCTCAGCGCTGAGTCATAGACGTGCTGGCCGTTAATCACCCGCGGCGAGCCGGCGGTGTTGCGCTGTTTATAGATAATGCGCTTCATGCTCGCCGTCGGCAGCTGCAGATCGCAGACAAAGTGGATCCCGCCGCCGTTGTCCGCCATGGCGCTGGTCATTTGCGTGTTGGCCCGCAGCGTGGGCAGATACTTAATATTCTGCACGTTAATGGTCATCTGACCGACGCTGCCGCCGCAGCTGTCGGCCCATCCGTAATGCGTGTAAATCCCCGTAGCCAGCAGGAACAAAAACTGCAGCGTACGACAGCCGCTATACATGGCGATCTCTCTTCGGTTTATCGGCACAGGCCGCTGACGGTTTTTACCGCGCTTTGCCGTGCCTGGTGGTCAGCCAGATGAAAATGCAGCGCGCATTTTCGCGAGGTATTACGGTCGTCCCAGCTGACGTCAAGCGTACCGTCATCCGGGATCCCGCTCAGATAGGCCTGCCCGCCGTCGGCGACCATTCCTGTCGGCGCGGTGCCCTCCGCCTCCTCTTGCTGGCGCAGATGCGCGCTGGCGCCAAAGGGGATCGGCCCGCGGCTATCGCGTAGGGTGAACAGCACGCGGTTGCCAATATGGGTTTGATAGTTAGCCAGCACCACGGAGCCGCCGCCGGGGATCACGGTTTGTCCCTGCAGCTCCACGTCGGTATCGTTGGCCATCGAGGCGGTATCAAGGGTAATTACGTTTTTGCGATAGACCGTGAGCGTCGGCACAACCGCGTATCCACGCCCGTCGGTATGCACGTTGGTGCCGTTCTGGATCGCCACGTCCGCCGCGCCCGGCGCCCGCACGATGGCAAAACTGTCGCCCACGGTTTGCCCAAGAGTAACGCCATGCGGGTGCGCAACCACCGAACCTGACGCTCCCCACGTCAGCTGGTTGCTGGCGCTGTCGTGCCGATAGCCCAGCTGGGCGCTGCCGTAGCCGCCGTGATAATCCAGCCCGGCGCTGCTGTTACTGCCCTGTCCGCCGTTCGCATAGCCCTGCTGCAGCGAGTAGTAGAGATTGGGCCGCTGCGGCAGCGCGCCGTACATCGCGACCTGCTGCGAGGAGCGGCCGTTGCTGTCGGTGGTGGTGCTGTAGCTTACCGCGCTCTCCTTCAGCCAGCCGCCCAGCGGAACGTTGAGGTTCAGCGACCAGGAGCGGTCCGCCTTTTGGTCGTCGGACGAGCGGGTGTAGTAGTAGCCCACGCCCCAGGAGATGCCCTTCCACGCGCTGTAAAAACCAACGTGGACCGTCTTATCGCTGCTTTTACTGTGCCAGTACTCCTGCGACCAGGCGGATATCGCCAGGCTGCTCGCCGCGCCAACGGATTGAGAAATCGACAGCTCTTCGCGGCTGCGCTTGTTGTCCACCCGCTCGCTCGGGTCGTCGAGGGCGTTGGCTTCGCTGAAGTCATAGTATCCGCTCGAGGAGTAGCGGTAGCTGGCGAGGTTAAAGGAGGTGCCGGTGAGGGTAAAATCCTTCTGGTACTGCGCGCGAATCGAGTGCCCCACGTAGCGTTTATCGCTGACGGTGGCGGTAGTGGCCCAGGTGACGTCGGCCCCCAGCGATCCCAGCTCGCCGAACCCGCGCCCCACGCCCAGCGCCCACGCCTGATACTTCTGCGCCAGCTGGCTGCCGCCGTAGAGGGTGAACTGGGCGGGAAGACCGTAAAACAGGGTGCCCTGTAAAAACTCCGGCGACTGGGCTGAATGCGTGCCCGCGTGATAACGCCCGCCGCTGAGGCTAAATTTGCTCCGCCCTTCGCGCAGCATAAAAGGCACCGCGGAGTAGGGCTGGGTGAAGGTGCGCACCGACCCGTCGCTCTCCTTTACCTGCACCTCAAGATCGCCGCTTTGCGCCGTGGGATAGAGATCCTTAATCGCAAAGGCCCCGGGAGCAACGAAGGTTTCGTAGATAACGTAGCCATGCTGTGAAATGGTCACCCTGGCGTTGCTGTGCGCCATACCGCGGATCGTCGGAGCAAAGCCGCGCATGCTGTCCGGCAGCATTTCATCGTCGGACATCAGCTGAACGCCGCGAAACTGCACGCTATCGAAGACCTCGCCAGTGGTGAAGGTATCGCCAATTCGCAGCAGGCTTTTGAGGGATTTTACATCGCGCTGCAAATAGGTGCTTTGGCTACTCCAGCGATAGTGCTGGTCATACTGCATCGCCGAGATATTACGCAGGCGCCAGGCGCCAAGGTTAACGCCGCTGCGTAAATTCAAATAGCTTGAGCGGCTGCGGTCCTCAGACTGCTGCGTTTGCGCCCCCGTCAGGTTGTAGTTAACAAACGCCGCCGCAATACCGTCATCCCAGCGCGCCGGGTCAACGTAGCCGCGGCTCTGCGCGTTCATTGCCGCCTGCGGAATGCTCAGGTTGAGGCGCTGGCTGGCAAAGTCAAAGCGGCTGCTGGCGTCGGGAATATAGCGCTCAATCCGGGTAAAGGTCTCCCCGTCCCGCAGGGTGTTGAAGGATGAAAAAGCGCTGACGTTGACCCCGAACTCCGCCAGCTGCGCGGCGGTTAATACCGGGCGTAGCGTCCCGCTATCTTCGACAAACTCCACCGGTGCCTGGCCTACCTGCTGGTCGTTGAGCCAGATGCTCACCGGGTAGGTGCCGGGCTGCTGGCCGCCGGATTTGGCAAAATAGCGCAGGTCTGCGGTCTTTTGCTGCGGATTGGCAAACTCTAAGGCTGCCGGGTCGAAGTAGTCGTCCGCCCGCGCCGCGCCGCTTTGACAGAGGGTAAAAAGCAGCGTCGGAACGGTTGCCAGCGCTAACATCCCCCCGCTGGGGGCCTTCATCACGCTACGAGCATGAGGGATAATCGGGAGCTTCTTTTTCACAATATCCTGACCAGGCGATCTGTTAAGCGTGAAGGGCTACTGCTGGGCGTAATCGGTAATACCGCCAAAATCGTTAATGGCACGCCATTTAACCGTTCCGCTACCTTCGGCCGGCCACGTTTTATCGGCGAAAGGCCCCACCATTCCGGGTTCTGTAATTTCTTTGCCGCCAACGGCAACCGTGAAAAATGAAACAAAATAGGGTGTCGGGTTGTGAACGGTTAAGCGATGAGCGGCCTGTTTAAATTTCAGCTGCTGCCATGCGCTCTCCGGATCGCCGTGCAAACCGTTTGGCCGATAGAAAATCTTAAATTTGGATTTAATATTGACCTGTAATTTATTGGCCTCCCCTTTTTGCGTCGGGGAAATACTTTTCACGTTCAGCCAATATACCGACTCGCGATCGCCGGGCAGCGGTGAGCCAATGAAATTAATACGCAATACGTTTTCCTGCTCCGGGTCGAGGCGAAACAGCGGCGGCGTAACAATAAATGGCACCGGGCCTTTATCCGCTTCGGCATAATTCTCCACCCACGACTGCACCAGATAGGGAGAATGGTTATCAGCGTTGGTCACAGAAATGGAGGCTTCGCGCTTCCCTTCATGATAAATAACCCGGGTGCCGCCCATAACAATGCCGGCCTGAGCCACGGCGGAGAACAGGAAAAAGGCGGCCGTAACCGCAGTGATAAGCTGCTTCATATTGATAACCATTAAACCAAAGTCGGAATGCCGGAGGGAATGAGCAGGCCCGTTGCCTGCTCATGGGCGTATTAGTTGTAAACCATATTGAAGTTGGCCGTACCGTTTGCCGGGCCGACGGACACGGCGCTGGTCGAAATATAGTCGGCGAAGAATTGCAGATCGGCGCTCCCGGAGGCGGCCCCGGAAGTGCCGGCAGTCACCGCCTGCTGGTGCGAGACCGAGCCGAGGTTGATGGCCGTCGATTTATCATTTTCATACAGCTTAATCGCCACGCCCTGAGCGCCGCCGTTTACCGCCAGCAGGTTGCTGTTGTTGGTATCGCGAGTGCCGTCAAACATCACCGCCACGGTGGTTACCGAAGCAGGGCAATCTTTCACTTTGATATGGAAGCCGGTTTTGGTGGTCTCTGAGCCCGCGCCGGTGAAATAGCTGCTTGCCCATTTGCCCAGATCGACGACCTGATTAGCGCTGGTGCTATCAACGTTGCAGGAGGTATCGGTAATCTCACCGGTGAACTCAACCTGACCGCCGGTGTTCTGCGTGCCGGCGCCAGCGCCGGGGTTGACGGTCATTGCGGAGCTGGAAGGCTGAGAAGGGCTTGCGAATACTGCGCCGGACACCAGAGTACCGACAAGAATTGCCATAATGCGTGCTTGGGTTTTCATTATTTATCTCATTGCTAATATAGATTTAATACAGATAAAGCACAGCACCAGCCTGGCCTGTGAAAATCTGTTTACCGGGTCTCCTTGTTAATAATGCGTTCGTTCCATCCGCAGGTTATCAAATATACAAAGACGAATTCCACCTCAGCTGGTTTACTCAAAAAAGAAAAGCCATTAAGTAAAATTTATAAATGTGCATTTAACATGCACGAAAATAATATTCTGCCAAAAAACAAAACGCAATATCTTGTTATGTTAATGAAATAGCATTTTACTTTACACATAAAATAAAGATGAAAGATATTATTTCTCTTGTTAATTTTTCCCGCAAAAAATCCGCTGCCGCGTCAATAAATCACAACAAGAGCGGGAATTAATTAACAAATTTAATCAAATAACCCTATCTCCCCCCCTGCTTTTTCCATACTCGCACAAGGGGTATCGGACTAAATTAAGAATTATCTTAGTAACCATTTCCTTCATTTTTTTGTCACCACATAAATCATAACCATGCTAATAAATAACAATTACTGTTCTGCTGCCGGAATATATTTCAAATGAAAGCCTGGCCGTGAATATCTTTCATGTTGCCATCCCACTCGCCGCGTGCATTAAATCCCGCGCCTTCGCGGCAAACACACACTAATAACATGGGTAACCGATTTAATAAAAAAACCCGCGCCTCAAAAGCAGGCGCGGGTTTTAGCAGATATAAATCAGCGTGGGCTTAGTCGCTCAGTTAAAACAGTCCTAACGGCGCGGTACCGTAGCTCACCAGCAGGTTTTTCGTCTGCTGGTAGGCGTTCAGCGCCATTTTGTGGGTTTCGCGCCCGACGCCGGACTGCTTATAGCCGCCAAACGCCGCGTGGGCCGGGTAGACGTGGTAGCAGTTTGTCCACACGCGGCCGGCTTTAATCCCGCGCCCCATGCGATAGGCCAGGTTAGTATCGCGCGTCCAGACGCCGGCCCCGAGGCCAAACTGGGTCTCATTGGCGATCGCCAGCGCTTCCGCTTCATCTTTAAAGGTGGTGATGCCAATGACCGGGCCAAAAATCTCCTCCTGGAAGCTGCGCATATCGTTGCGCCCCTTGATCAGGGTGGGCTGAATATAGTAACCGTTATCCAGCTCCGCGGTGATGCTGGCGCGCTCGCCGCCGGTGAGGATCTGGCCGCCTTCGTCGCGGGCAATCTTAATGTACGACAGGATCTTGTCGAACTGCTGGCGCGAGGCCTGGGCGCCGATCATCGTATCGGTATCAAACGGGTCGCCGCGGCGAATTTGCGCCACTTTCGCCATCACCCGCTCCATAAACGGCTCGTAGATCGATTCATGAATAAGCGCCCGCGATGGGCAGGTGCAGACTTCGCCCTGGTTGAAGAAGCCCAGCACCAGCCCCTCCACCGCCTTCTCAATAAATTCGTCTTCACCGTCCATCACGTCGGCAAAGTAGATATTTGGCGACTTGCCGCCGAGCTCAACGGTACAGGGAATAATATTCTCCGCGGCGCAGGCCATAATATGCCGGCCTACCGGCGTGGAGCCGGTGAAGGCAATTTTCGCGATCCGCTTGCTGGTCGCCAGCGCTTCGCCGGCCTCCTTGCCAAATCCCTGCACCACGTTCAGCACGCCCGGCGGGAAGATATCGCCGATAATCTCCAGCAGCAGCGTAATGCTGAGCGGCGTCTGTTCTGCCGGCTTGAGCACCACGCAGTTGCCCGCCGCCAGCGCCGGCGCCAGCTTCCACGCCGCCATCAGCAGCGGGAAGTTCCACGGGATGATCTGCCCCACCACGCCCAGCGGCTCGTGGAAGTGATAGGCCACGGTGGTTTCGTCGATCTCGGCGGTGCTGCCCTCCTGCGCGCGCAGGCAGCCGGCAAAATAGCGGAAGTGATCGACCGCCAGCGGCAGATCGGCATTCAGCGTTTCGCGAATCGGCTTACCGTTATCCCAGCTCTCCGCTACCGCCAGGTACTCGAGGTTTTTCTGGATGCGATCGGCAACCTCCAGCAGCAGGTTGGAGCGCTGCTGCACCGACG
Organism: Klebsiella sp. BIGb0132; assembly: GCF_024810075.1. Classification (NCBI taxonomy): domain Bacteria; kingdom Pseudomonadati; phylum Pseudomonadota; class Gammaproteobacteria; order Enterobacterales; family Enterobacteriaceae; genus Klebsiella; species Klebsiella sp. BIGb0132. Next base: position 51,381 of record NZ_JANUDW010000017.1, read on the forward strand.
TTTTTCCCCATGCCTCCGCGGCACGGTGCGCGGCATCGAGGGCAAAATCGATATCTTTGGCATCGGAGCGGGGAAATTGCGCAATGTCGCTACCGTCCACGGGGGAGGTATTCATAAAGAATTCGCCGCCGAGCGGCTCGACAAACTTGCCGTCAATATAGTTGCCGTAGGCGGATTTGAGCGTCACTAACGCGCCCGGGGTGCCAGGATGAGCATAACGCATTGCAATCTCCTTCTTGTAGGGTTGAGGCGCAGCGGCGTATTGGTTTTTTGCTCTTGCCTGCTGCAACAAGGCTATTGCAGGGGTTATGCCAGTTTTATCGCACTTTAAAATAGCAAATAAAATCAGACAATTAACTTTTACCCCTGGTCGACATCTCACATTCCGCGGCAGCGATGTTTGCTTCTGTGTCGCAAATCGCAACACATAAGAAACCGCAAAGCTACAATGTTGCAACATAACTCAGCCGACCATGAGGTGCTCCGTGCAAGGAAACCCGTTTACCCTCGCCCCGGAGGAAACAGCTAATCCGTTGCTCAGCGATTCGTGGTTTCGCAGCCAGCTGTATGGCCTGCAGCCGACGACGGATGAGTTCCCGCGCCTGCGCTCCGGCGAGCTGGCGGATCTGCTGGCCAGCCATAGCGGGCTGCAGCAGCTCACGCAGCCGGTGGTTGGCGCCCTGTCGCGTAAAGTCGCCGACCTGCAGTCGGTGGTGATCCTCTCCGATGCCAGCGGCCTGGTGCTGCAAACCTTCGGCAATATGCACGCCATGCAGAAGGCGCAGAGCTTTGCCCTCGCGCCGGGAAATTTATGGAGCGAGAGCGGCCGCGGGACTAACGCCATCGGCACCGCGCTGGCGATTGACGACAGCTGCGAAATTGACGGCCGCCAGCATTTTCTCACCAGCAACCAGGATCTCTACTGCGCGGCCATCCCCATTCAGAGCCCTGACGGGCAAATTGCCGGCGTGCTGGATATTTCCGGGCCGGCGCATTTCCCCCATCCGCATACCCTGGGATGGGTGAAAGAGGCGGCTAAACAGATCGAGTATTTATGGGTAAAACAGAGCCTGCACCCGCAGCAGTGGCTGATGAGCCTGCACTCGCAGCCGCAAAAGCTCGACAGCGTTGAGGAGCTGCTGCTGGTCTTTTCCGATAACGTTCTCACCGCCGGCAACCGGCTGGCGATGCGCGAGCTGGGGCTCGGCAGCGAGCAGCTGGGCCACATCACCTTCCAGCAGCTCTTTCCGCTGCTGACGCAAACCGCAGTCACCGTTCCGCTGCCGCTCACCGTTCGCCGACAAAGCTACTACTACCGGCTACGCGCCCCCACCCGCAGCGCCGTGGCGGTGTCGGGCCCGCCCGCCGTCGACCTTCCCTTCGCCGGCCCGCGCGAAGGGGAAAAAATGGTGCGCCTGCTCAACGCCGGCATCGCCCTGTGCATTGAAGGAGAAACGGGGTGTGGGAAAGAGTACGTCAGCCGTACCCTGCACCAGCATAGCCGCTGGCGCAGCGGTAAGTTTGTGGCCATCAACTGCGCTGCCATTCCCGAATCGCTGATTGAGTCAGAGCTCTTTGGCTATCAGCCGGGGGCCTTCACCGGCGCCAGTAAAAACGGCTATATCGGTAAAATCCGCGAGGCCGATGGCGGCGTGCTGTTCCTGGATGAGATTGGCGATATGCCGATGCTGCTGCAGACGCGGCTGCTGCGGGTGCTGCAGGAAAAAGAGGTCACTCCGCTCGGCGCCAGCCAGAGCACCCCGGTTAACTTCGCGGTGATCTGTGCGACCCACCGTAATCTGGCCCAGCGCGTCGCCGACGGCGAGTTTCGCGAGGATCTGTTCTATCGCCTACGGGAATTTGCCCTCGCCATTCCGCCGCTGCGCGGCTGGCCGGCGCTGCCGGCGTTTATCCAGCGGCTATCGCAGGCGCTCGGCGCGGGGCAGCGTCGGGTGCAGCTGTCGCCGGACCTGCTGGACAACCTCGCCCGCCAGCCCTGGCCGGGCAACGTGCGCCAGCTGCAAAGCCTGATGAAGGTCCTGCTGGCGCTGGCCGATGACGGCGCCCGCCTCGAGGTTGACGATTTGCCCGCTGAGTACCGGGCAGCGCCGGCACCCGCCGCGCCGCGCGGGCTGCAGCAGCACGATAGCCAGCTGATTGCCGATACCCTGACCACCTACAACGGTAACGTCAGTAAGGCGGCGCAGGCGCTGGGCGTGGCGCGCAGCACGCTCTATCGCCGGGCCGCGCGGTCGGGGCGAAATTAATCCTCTGCGGGGCCCCGCGCCCCGCCGCCGCTACGACGTAAATAGGCCGATATCCGCGCTGGCGTACTGCGCCCCTTTATTTTAGAATAAGCTAAATTTAGGCAATGCTAAAATAAAGAGATGAACACACCACAGCAGCTGCAGGTCAGCGCCGGGGAAGCCGCGGCCCTGTTAAAAGCAATGAGCAACCCCAACAGGCTGATGATTCTGTGCATGCTTTGCGACGCGCCGCAGGCCAGCGCCGGCGAGCTGGCGCGGATCACCGGCCTGAGCCCCTCCGCCACCTCACAGCATCTGGCGCGTATGCGCGACGAAGGCCTCATCGACAGCAGGCGCGAGGCGCAGCGCATCCATTACTTCATCACCGATCCTGCCGTCCAGCAGATTATCGCCACGCTGAAGGCCATCTATTGCCCTTAAGGAGCCGTCATGACTATCACCGCCCTTTCTCCCGAAGAAGCCCGGACGCAAATCGCCCGGGGCGCCAGATTAATTGATATTCGCGACGCCGATGAGTATGCCCGCGAGCACATTGCCGACGCCGAGCTGGTCCCGCTCAGCGCCCTGAACGGCGGCGCGACGCTGCACACCACCGCCGATGAGACGATTATTTTCCACTGCCAGGCCGGCTCGCGGACGCAAAACAACGCCATTCGCCTGCTGGCGGCCGCCGCTCCGGCGCAGGTCAGGCTGCTGGCCGGTGGCATCCAGGCCTGGAAAGCGGCGGGCCTGCCGGTCACAGAAGATAAATCGCAGCCGCTGCCGCTGATGCGTCAGGTGCAGATCGCCGCCGGCGGGCTAATACTCCTCGGCGTGGTGCTGGGATACGGCTTCGGCAGCGGCTTTTTCCTGCTGAGCGCGTTGGTCGGCGCCGGGCTGACCTTCGCCGGTATCACCGGCTTTTGCGGCATGGCGCGGCTGCTGGCGGTGATGCCGTGGAACCGACGCTGATATCTACCCCCTCAGGTCAGTTGTCTCCTGCCGTTCGGCTGAGCTATGGTTAATATCCGCAATCGCGACGCAGGATCACGGCAGATAGCAGGATGAGGCGTCGGATTATTCATGCAGAGGAGAGAGATAATGTATTCACCTGGCGATCTGGTACAGCCGCGAACGGGCGGTCCAAAGCTTAAAGTGGTGGCCGTCAACGACGATCACATTGTCGCCGTGCAGGCCAGCAACGAGCAGGGCGAGAAATTTACCCTCAAAGCGGCCGACGTTACGCCCTATACCGAAGACGGCGATTTTGGCGTTTGCTGATATTTACGGTGGGTCACCCCACCGTTATTTCCCCTGGTGCAGAGAGCCTGCCGCGGCGGGATAAATATTAAATCAGGAAGCTCTCGAGGGTTTTACCCGCAGAGATGGCCCGGGCGATCGGCTTCGGCATGCGGCCCTGGCCGGTCCAGGTTTTTTCCAGACCGTTAAAATCGATAAAACGATATTTTGCCGGACGCGGCCGCCGCGCTTTCGTTCCCGGCGATGTCTTCTGGCCCAGCAGCTCATCAGGCGTAATGCCATCGGCCATCATCAGCTCCAGCCAGGTGCTAATTTTTTCCTGATATTCAGCTTTCTGCGCATGCTCAGCCTGCTGCCGGGTACGTTTTTCTTCAGTGACGATCCTGAGTTTTTCCAGCATATCGTCAAGAGCGTCAATGGAGAATTCACGCGTGATGGTCCGCAGCGAGCGGATATTATTCAGTTTCTGTAACATTAAAGACATAAATTTTCAAAAAACTCCGGATAACAAATAAAACAAAATTACCTGACCATGTTAATAGCTGAGATTATTTATTACCACCTTTAATATCCCCGTATAAATACAGAAAGATAATTCCGTTGTGAATTAATTTATACACGACCCAGGCGGCAGGCTTTTACGGGCTGGGTTCAATATAGCGCCAACCGCTGCGAGTTATTCAGATTAGCGTAACGGCAAACCGCCCGCTGATATTACTCCTCAGGGCGCGTCGATGCGCAACAGGAATATCCCTGAGCCGCGCGCCTGCTCCGTCATGCGTATATAGTGGGGATGCACAAAGCCTTAGCATAATATCGCCAGGGGCGAAGTGCGCTACGTCGGCCGGGGCCTGCATAAGCATTCATTAATGGCGAATGAAAAAAAACGCCCATAACAGCATCTTATGCTGAGTTATTCGCCAGGAATAGCCAAATAAATCTAAAAGTGATGAGCATCACGTTTCTCTGCGAAGATCGCGCTGGCTAAGGGCTACCCCATCAGCATTATCTTTTTTGCAACACAACCATAACAATATTAACCTATTGATAATTAACAATAAAAACGACAACCAGCATAAAACTAACGAAACGCTCAGCGAACAGCCTTCCACAGAGTATTTTATAGACAAAAAGCCATTAAATAAAAATTTACAGCTAGTTGCCACCTTCAAGCTAGAGATATAACCTACTCGAATCATTACAGGCATCCCAAAAACGCTATAACAGCGCGCATTTTTTGGCGTAACAGACTCTATTTTCGAGGAGCATACCGATGTTCTCTGCGCAGTCCCGCTTGCGTCATGCGGTAGCAGACACCTTTGCGATGGTCGTGTACTGCACCGTCGTAAACATGATGATCGAGATTTTCCTCTCCGGAATGACTTTTGAGCAGTCGTTATCGTCACGTCTGGTCGCTATTCCGGTAAACATTATTATTGCGGTGCCCTACGGTTTTTACCGCGACCGCGCGATGCGCCTGGCGCGCCATATCAGCCCTACAGGCTGGATGAAGAATGTTGCCGACGTTGTCGCCTATGTGACCTTCCAGTCGCCGGTGTACGTCGCGATTCTGTTTGTCGTGGGTGCCGACTGGCATCAGATTGCCGCGGCGGTGAGTTCGAATATCATCGTTTCAATGCTGATGGGCGCGGCGTATGGCTACTTTCTTGATTACTGTCGCCGCCTGTTCCGCGTCAGCGCCTACCGCCAGGCCAAGGCCTGAGCCGCTGACCAACCAGCGACTGGCCCGCGCCAGTCGCTCACTGCATCCACTTCCTTGTTATCATCCCCCAGCGGTAATCTGCCCGCACGTTAATGCGCAAATCCGCCGGTTAACTATGAGTTAACTATGGGACATCGTCGGCTGCGCTTCGCCAAATAAGCCACTCAGAAAGCGCTCAAGCGCAATACGAGAGCTGAATCCGTGTGGAATACCATAATGCTGCTGCGCATCACCGGCTAAATAGAGCGGGAACTGCTCGTAATGATCGCAGGTCTTGATATCCGAAGCGGGGTCCGCCAGCGTATTGCTGCGCTCTTTCAGCGCCGGATGAATAATTAAAGCGGTACGCCCCATGCGCGCTTCGCGGTTCACATAAACATAATTATCGCCACGGCGATAGCCGTACGCTTTTTGCGTCACAACATCCATGGTGAAGCCGGCTTTTTCAAGAACACGCGCCACCTCATCGGGTCTTAAATACATACTCATTCCTCGTTATCTTTTACCGCACATTTACCTTACCTTATTCTTGATTGGCAGGGCTTTCGGAAAATTCCAGAAACCACGATTTAAAGCATAATTCAAAATCTTGTCCTACACTTAATGGCTCTACCCTAAATAATTCTGGTTGCAATACGACAGCAGCGTAGGCACAACCTTAAGTATGGCGGGTATCGATGATATTAAGGGAGAAATCAATGGCCAACCGTGTGAATCGCAACAATGTAGATGAAAGCGCTGAGGATATTCATAACGATGTCAGCCAATTAGCGGATACGCTGGAAGAAGTGCTGAAATCGTGGGGCAGCGATGCAAAAGACGAAGCGGACGCTGCGCGCAAAAAGGCGCAGGCATTGCTGAAAGAGACCCGCGCGCGCATTAACGGTAACAACCGCGTTCAGCAGGCCGCCCGTGACGCCGCCGGCTGCGCCGATACCTACGTGCGTGACAAACCCTGGCAGAGCGTCGGCGCCGCCGCCGCCGTTGGGCTATTTATTGGCGTATTGCTGAATTTACGTCGATAATATAAACGTAAGACGAAGATAACAAATACGCGTCAACCCCTGTATGCCGTCGGTATGCAGGGGTTTTTTATTTCGCACCGCCGCGTACGGCCTGCCCGAGCTGCCGCACGAGGTCAGCGGCCATCTCCGGGGAGGTCAGATTGGTAAAACTCACCAGCAGTCCTCCCTCACCGCGGCTCTGCATCCGCCAGTCGCTCAGCGCCTGAACGTCCAGCCCCGCCTCTCTTGCCCGCCGCGCCAGCAGCCGGTCGTCGCCGCGCGTCGCAATCACCAGCTGAATGCCGCCCAGCTGCGGAACCACCGCAAAGCCGGCGGCCGCCAGCGCCGACTCCAGCCACTGACGGCGCAGGGCGTAGCTGGCGCGCATTTTTTTCAGATGGCGCCAGAAATGACCTTCCTGAATAAAATCGGCCAGCGTCTGCTGCCACAGCGTCGGAACGCTGCAGCTCATCAGCTCCGCCTGACGACGAAATGCGTCAACCTGCGGTGGGGGAACCACCAGCCACGCGGCACGCAGCGCGGGAAAGAGTGATTTGCTGAACGTTCCGCAGTAAATCACGCGCTGCGGGGCATCGAGGCTTTTCAGCGGCGGCAGCGGCTTGCCCCGATAGCGAAATTCGCTATCGTAATCATCTTCGATAATCCAGCCGTCGTTTTGCGCCGCCCAGGCCAGCAGCTGCCGGCGCCGCTCAAGCGAGAGCGCAACGCCGGTCGGGCTTTGGTGAGCGGGCGTCAGCAGCGCGAAGTGCGCCTTTGGAAAGCAGCGCAGCGCGTGATCCACGTCCATACCTTCATCATCGACCGGGACCGGATTAATGACCACATTTTGCCCCGTAACCACCGGACGGATCAGCGGAAAGCCGGGATCCTCCATCCACATGGCCTGCCCGGGCCGGGCCAGGGTGCGCAGGATCAGCGTCATCGATGCGGCATAGCTGCCGGTCACCAGCACCTGCTCCGACTGGCACTCAATGCTGCGCGAGAGGCGGAGATAATCGACAATCGCCCGGCGAAGGATCGGTTCACCGCAGGGCTCTCCCGGCGCCAGATCGAAGCGGGTTTGCGTGCGCAGGCGCCGGCCCATCACCCGCGCCCACAGGCCGCGCGGGAAAAGATCCAGCGCCGGCAGGCCCATTTTAAACGGCAGGGGCGCGGTCGGCTCGCTGCCGGCCGCCAGGCGCGTCGGCGCCGCCTGCTGCGGGCTGAGGCGCTCGCTGACGAAGGTTCCCGCCTGGCCGCGCCGCTCAAGCCATCCCTGAGCCACCAGCTCACCCCAGGCGTTTTCCACCGTCGCCCGCGAGACGCCGAGCTCCTGAGCGTAGACCCGGCTGGCGGGCAGGCGGCTGCCCGGCGGCAGCTCGCCGCGCTCAATGGCGGATTTCAGCTGCCGGGCGATACGCTGATAGTGCGGCGCTTTTTTGGCTTCCATTATGGTCTGCTTTTTTCATTAAAATATGGCTATCTTTTGCAGTCCATTATAGTGCTATTTTGGCTGCCGTCTTAGAGACTATCTCACCCGACGTCGCCGTTGACGTCCACCCGGGCCCGCCGCGAGGTCCCGGGCAGCCTAAGGGATAGCTCTTCATGTGGAGAGAAAAATGAACACACTGCGTCAGCCCTATAACGAACTGAGCCCGGAAGTCTATAACGCGCTGGTACAGGCGAAAGTTGCGCTGGAAAAAAGCGAGCTCGACGGCACGCTGCTGGAGCTGGTTTACCTGCGCGTTTCGCAGATAAACGGCTGCGCCTTCTGCCTCGAGATGCACAGTAAAGCGCTGAGAAAATCCGGCGTCGCCCAGGGCCGCCTCGACGCGCTGGCCGGCTGGCGGGTAAGCGCCCACTTTGATGCCGCGGAGCGCGCGGCGCTGGCGTGGGCCGAATCGGTAACCTACATCGCCAGCAGCCATGCGGAAGATGAGGTTTATCTGCCGCTGCTGGATCATTTTAACCCGCGTCAGATAAGCGATTTAACCTTCGCCATCAGCCTGATGAACGCCTTTAACCGCCTTGCCGTCAGCATGCGCCTGTAGTTTTACGCCCGGCCGCCCCCGCCCTCACGGGATCGCTCCCTGGGGGTTTTTCTTATTTTAAAACGCTATATATTGCGTGGTTGAACTTTTTTACAACTACATCTAGTATTTCCTGAACAGTTAACCGATACCAACCGCTGCGCTTTTTGGCGCCGTTCTGTTATCTTAAATGGAAATACGAATCATGCGCATTACTATTTACACTAAAAATGACTGCGTTCAGTGCCATGCGACAAAGCGCGCCATGGAGAGCCGCGGGTTTGCCTTCGAGATGGTCAACATCGAGCAGCATCCCGACGCCGCAGAGATGCTGCGCGAGCAGGGATTTCGCCAGTTGCCGGTGGTGATTGCCGGCGAGACCCGCTGGTCCGGCTTCCGTCCGGATATGATCAATCGCCTGCGTCCCGTCGCGGCGGCCAGCGCATGAGCCTCATCGTCTACTTCTCCAGCAGCTCCGAAAATACGCACCGGTTCGTCCAGCGTCTGGGGCTGCCCGCGGTGCGCATTCCGCTTAACGAGCGGGAGCGGATCCAGGTAGACGAGCCCTATATTCTCATCGTCCCCAGCTACGGCGGCGGCGGAACCGCAGGCGCCGTGCCGCGCCAGGCGATCCGCTTTTTAAACGATCCCCACAATCGTCAGTTAATTCGTGGCGTCATCGCCGCAGGCAACCGCAACTTCGGTGACGCCTACGGCCGGGCCGGCGACGTTGTCGCGCAGAAATGCAGCGTGCCGTACCTCTATCGCTTTGAGCTGATGGGCACCCCACAAGATGTCGACAACGTGCGTAAAGGAGTAAGCGAATTTTGGCAACAACAACCGCAGAACGTCTAACCGCAGAGGCGCCGGATTTCCACGCCCTCAACGCCATGCTGAATCTGTACGACAGCAGCGGGCGGATCCCGTTTGACAAGGACCGCCAGGCGGTGGACGCCTTTATGGCAACCCACGTCGAGGCTAACACCGTCTCTTTCGCCAGCCAGAACGATAAGCTGGAGTGGCTGGTGGCCGAAGGCTACTACGACGCCAGCGTGCTTGCCCGCTACGACCAACGTTTCGTCCTCGCGCTGTTTGAGCAGGCCCACGGCTACCGTTTCCGTTTCCAGACCTTTCTCGGCGCCTGGAAGTTCTACACCAGCTATACGCTGAAAACCTTCGACGGCAAGCGCTACCTTGAGCACTTCGCCGACCGCACCTGCATGGTGGCGCTAAGCCTGGCGCAGGGCGACGAAACCCTCGCCCGCCAGCTGACCGATGAGATCCTCAGCGGGCGCTTCCAGCCGGCAACCCCGACCTTCCTGAACGCCGGCAAGCAGCAGCGCGGGGAGCTGGTCTCCTGCTTCCTGCTGCGCATCGAAGACAACATGGAGTCGATTGGCCGGGCGGTGAACTCGGCGCTGCAGCTCTCCAAACGCGGCGGCGGCGTGGCCTTCCTGCTGTCGAACCTGCGCGAGGCCGGCGCGCCGATTAAGCGCATCGAGAACCAGTCCTCGGGGGTGATCCCGGTGATGAAAATGCTGGAAGATGCCTTCTCCTACGCCAACCAGCTCGGCGCGCGCCAGGGGGCCGGGGCGGTCTATCTGCACGCGCATCATCCGGATATCCTGCGCTTCCTCGACACCAAGCGCGAAAACGCCGATGAGAAAATCCGCATTAAAACCCTGTCGCTCGGCGTCGTTATCCCGGACGTCACCTTCCAGCTGGCGAAAGACGACGCGCAGATGGCGCTGTTCTCGCCCTACGACGTCGAGCGGCTGTACGGTAAAGCGTTTGGCGATATCGCCGTCAGCGAGATGTACCCGCAGCTGGTCGCCGACGAGCGGGTCAGCAAGCGCTGGATCCGCGCCCGCGATCTGTTCCAGCGGCTGGCAGAGATTCAGTTTGAGTCCGGCTACCCGTACATCATGTTTGAAGACACCGTCAACCGCGCCAACCCGATTGCCGGACGGGTCAACATGAGCAACCTGTGCTCGGAAATTTTGCAGGTCAACACCCCCTCGACCTTTGACGAAAACCTCGATTACGCCAGCGTCGGCCAGGATATCTCCTGCAATCTCGGCTCGTTAAATATCGCCCATACCATGGATTCACCCGACTTTGCGCGCACGGTTGAAGTCGCCATTCGCGGCCTGACGGCGGTGTCCGACATGAGCGACATTCGCTCGGTGCCTTCGGTGGCGGCCGGCAACGCGGCCTCTCACGCCATCGGGCTGGGGCAGATGAACCTGCACGGCTATCTGGCGCGGGAGGGCATCGCCTACGGCAGCCCGGAGGGGCTGGACTTCACCAACCTCTATTTTTACACCGTGACCTGGCATGCGCTGCACACCTCGATGCTGATGGCGCGCGAGCGCGGTCAGCGTTTCGCCGGCTTCTCGCAATCGCGCTACGCCAGCGGGGAGTATTTCCAGCAGTATCTGCAGGGCGACTGGCAGCCGAAGACGGCGAAGGTCCGCGAGCTGTTCGCCCGCGCCGGCATCGCCCTGCCCGACCGCCACATGTGGCAGCAGCTGCGCGAGGACGTGATGCGTTACGGGATCTATAACCGCAACCTGCAGGCGGTGCCGCCCACCGGCTCGATCTCCTATATCAACCACGCGACCTCGAGCATCCATCCGATCGTCTCGAAGATAGAGATCCGCAAAGAGGGCAAGACAGGGCGGGTTTACTATCCGGCGCCGTTTATGACCAACGACAACCTGGCCCTGTACCAGGACGCGTATGAGATTGGCCCGCAAAAAATTATCGACACCTACGCCGAGGCCACGCGACATGTCGATCAGGGGCTCTCTTTAACGCTCTTTTTCCCCGATACCGCCACCACCCGCGATATCAACCGGGCGCAGATTTACGCGTGGAAAAAAGGCATTAAGACGCTCTACTACATCCGCCTGCGCCAGCTGGCGCTGGAAGGTACCGAAATTGAGGGCTGCGTGTCCTGCGCGCTGTAAGGAGAACCCGATGACCCATCTATCGCGCATTAGCGCCATTAACTGGAATAAGATTCAGGACGACAAGGACCTCGAGGTGTGGAACCGCCTGACCAGCAACTTCTGGCTGCCGGAGAAGGTGCCGCTGTCCAACGATATCCCCGCGTGGCAGGCCCTCAGCCCGATGGAGCAGCAGCTGACCATCCGCGTTTTCACCGGCCTGACGCTGCTCGATACCATTCAGAATACCGCCGGCGCGCCGGCGCTGATGAACGACGCCCTCACCCCGCACGAGGAGGCGGTGATGTCGAATATCAGCTTTATGGAGGCGGTGCACGCCCGCTCCTACAGCTCGATTTTCTCCACCCTGTGCCAGACTAAAGACGTCGATGCCGCCTACGCCTGGAGCGAAGAGAATGCCCCGCTTCAGCGCAAAGCCGAGCTGATGCTGGAGTATTACCGGGCGGACGAGCCGCTGAAGAAGAAAATCGCCAGCGTCTTCCTCGAATCCTTCCTCTTCTATTCCGGATTCTGGCTGCCGATGTACTTCTCCAGCCGCGGCAAGCTGACCAACACCGCCGATCTGATTCGCCTGATCATCCGCGACGAGGCGGTGCACGGGTATTACATCGGCTACAAATATCAAAAAGGGCTGGAAAAAGTCAGCGCCGAAAAGCGCGAGGAGCTGAAGAATTTCGCCCTCGACCTGCTGATGGATCTGTACGATAACGAGCTGGCCTACACCCAGCAGCTGTACGCCGAAAGCGGCTGGGCTGAGGAGGTCACGGCCTTCCTGTGCTACAACGCCAACAAGGCGCTGATGAACCTCGGCTATGAGGCGCTGTTCCCGGCGGAAATGGCCGCGGTCAATCCGGCGATCCTCGCCGCGCTCTCGCCAAACGCCGATGAAAACCACGACTTTTTCTCCGGCTCAGGATCGTCCTACGTGATGGGTAAAACCGAAGAAACCGCCGACGCCGACTGGGACTTTTAACCTTACTTTCACCAGGAATATATTCACTCGATTCCTGGTGATCTATTTCACATTATTTCTATTCATCACACCATTATCCGTTCTGCTATTCTCGCGAAATCTTCCTGTCATATTCAGCCCAACCCCCGCAAATCTGCCAATAATTACCCAGAGAATATTAAAAATATTACCGGTGCGAAATCAACGCTCAGCCCTTATATCACGGGGAGTGCGCCGGCATTGGCCCCGTGCCATATCGGCCATTCGTGGACATTGAGGGTTGTCACAGAATCTGAGTATGTTAGGGTGTAAAAAGGTAATTATCTCCACCAGGTACCATATCGACATAATACAAATAACGGGAAACTCTCTATTGCATGGCAATTAAATTAGAAATTAAGAATCTCTATAAGATATTTGGCGAGCATCCGCAGCGAGCGTTCAAATATATTGAAAAAGGATTTACCAAAGAACAACTGCTGGAAAAAACGGGGCTTTCACTTGGCGTCAAAGATGCCAGTCTGACCATTGAAGAAGGCGAGATATTCGTCATCATGGGGCTTTCCGGATCGGGAAAATCCACCATGGTTCGCCTTCTCAATCGCCTGATTGAACCCACCCGCGGACAGGTGCTGATTGACGGCGTGGATATCGCCAAAATCTCAGAATCCGAGCTGCGCGAGGTGCGCAGAAAAAAGATCGCAATGGTTTTTCAATCATTTGCGCTCATGCCGCACATGACCGTGCTGGACAATGCCGCCTTTGGCATGGAGCTGGCGGGTCTTTCCACCCAGCAGCGCCAGGAGAAAGCGCTGGAGGCGCTGCGCCAGGTCGGTCTGGAAAACTACGCTCACGCTTATCCGGATGAACTCTCCGGCGGGATGCGTCAACGCGTCGGGCTCGCCCGCGCGCTGGCGATTAACCCCGATATCCTGTTAATGGATGAAGCCTTCTCGGCCCTCGATCCCTTAATTCGCACCGAAATGCAGGATGAGCTGACCAAATTACAGGCCAAACATCAGCGTACCGTGGTCTTTATTTCCCACGATCTTGATGAAGCCATGCGCATCGGCGACCGGATTGCCATCATGCAAAATGGCGAGGTTATTCAGGTCGGGACTCCCGATGAAATCCTCAATAATCCGGCTAATGATTATGTGAAAACCTTCTTCCGCGGCGTCGATATTAGTCAGGTATTCAGCGCCAAAGATATTGCCCGCCGCAGCCCGGTTGGCTTAATTCGTAAAACGCCGGGCTTTGGCCCCCGTTCGGCGCTGAAATTACTCCAGGATGAAGACCGCGAATATGGCTATGTGATTGAGCGCGGTAATAAGTTTGTCGGCATTGTCTCCATTGATTCGCTGAAATCCGCGCTGAGCGAAGGTCAGGGAATTGACGCGGCGTTACTCGACTCCCCGCTGGCGGTGGATGCGCAAACGTCGCTTAGCGACCTGCTCTCCCACGTAGGCCAGGCACCGTGCGCGGTGCCGGTTGTGGATGAAGGGCAACAGTATATCGGCATCATTTCTAAACGAATGCTGCTGCAGGCTTTAGATCGCGAGGGGGCAAACAATGGCTGATCAATCTAACCCGTGGGATACCGCACCGGCGGCGGATAGCGCCGCACAATCTGCCGATGCCTGGGGCACTCCGGCCGCCGCACCTGCCGACGGCGGCGGTGCAGACTGGCTGACCAGCGCCCCGGCGCCGCAGCCGGAACATTTCAACATTATGGACCCGTTCCATAAAACGCTGATCCCGCTGGACAGCTGGGTGACGCACGGTATCGACTGGATAGTGATGCACTTCCGTCCGCTGTTCCAGGGGATCCGCGTGCCGGTTGACTATATACTCAGCGCCTTCCAGCAGCTGCTGTTAGGGATGCCCGCGCCGGTGGCGATTGTGATATTCGCCCTGATCGCCTGGCAGATCTCCAGCGTCGGCATGGGCGTCGCCACGCTGATTTCGCTGGTGGCCATCGGCGCTATCGGCGCCTGGTCGCAGGCGATGGTCACCCTGGCGCTGGTGCTGACCGCCCTGCTGTTCTGTATGCTGATCGGCCTGCCGCTTGGGATCTGGCTGGCGCGGAGCCCGCGCGCGGCCAAAATTATTCGTCCGCTGCTCGATGCCATGCAGACCACGCCGGCGTTCGTCTACCTGGTGCCCATCGTTATGCTGTTCGGGATCGGTAACGTTCCAGGCGTGGTGGTGACCATTATCTTTGCCCTGCCGCCCATCGTGCGTCTGACTATTCTGGGGATTAACCAGGTGCCGGCGGATCTGATTGAAGCCTCGCGCTCCTTCGGCGCCAGCCCGCGCCAGCTGCTGTTTAAAGTTCAGCTGCCGCTGGCGATGCCGACCATTATGGCCGGGGTCAACCAGACGCTGATGCTGGCGCTGTCGATGGTGGTAATCGCCTCGATGATCGCCGTCGGCGGCCTCGGCCAGATGGTACTGCGCGGGATCGGCCGCCTTGATATGGGCCTCGCAAGCGTGGGCGGCGTCGGGATTGTTATCCTCGCCATCATTCTTGACCGCCTGACCCAGGCCGTTGGGCGCGACTCGCGCAGCCGCGGCAGCCGCCGCTGGTACACCACCGGCCCGCTGGGGCTAATCACCCGTCCCTTCAGTAAATAATCATCTCATTGCCCGGCGGCATTGCGCCTGCCGGGCCAGCAGTCATCCTTTCTTATTTATGAGGAACAACGATGCGACATACAGCAATTCTTGCCACAGCGTTCACCGCTCTCCTTTCTACCGGCGCCGTTGCCGCCGACCTGCCGGGTAAAGGCATCACCGTCAAACCGATTCAGAGCACCATCACCGAAGAGACTTTCCAGACCCTGCTGGTCAGCCGCGCGCTGGAGAAGCTGGGCTACACCGTCGATAAGCCGAGTGAAGTTGACTATAACGTCGGCTACACCTCGCTCGCCTCCGGCGACGCCACCTTTACCGCCGTTAACTGGCAGCCGCTGCATGACGATATGTACGCCGCGGCAGGCGGTGACAAGAGCTTCTACCGCGAAGGCGTTTTTGTGAACGGCGCGGCGCAGGGCTACCTGATTGATAAGAAAACCGCCGAGCAGTATCACATTAAATCCATCGATCAGCTGAAAGACCCGAAAATCGCCAAACTGTTTGATACCAACGGCGATGGCAAGGCCGATCTCACCGGCTGTACGCCGGGCTGGGGCTGTGAAGCGGTGATTAACCATCAGATTGATGCCTATGGCCTGAGCAACACCGTGGTGCACAACCAGGGTAACTATGCCGCGATGATGGCTGATACCATTGCCCGCTATAAAGAAGGCAAGCCGGTGATTTATTACACCTGGACGCCGTACTGGGTCAGCGACGTGCTGAAGCCGGGTAAAGATGTGGTCTGGCTGCAGGTGCCGTTCTCCTCCCTGCCGGGCGTGCAGAAGAACATCGATACCAAACTGGCTAACGGCGCCAACTACGGCTTCCCGGTGAGCACCATGCACATTGTGGCGAACAAAGCCTGGGCCGAGAAAAACCCGGCGGCGGCGAAGCTGTTCAGCATCATGAAGCTGCCGATTGCCGACATTAACGCCGAGAACGCGATGATGCACGAAGGTCACGCTTCAGAAGCGGATATCCAGGGCCACGTTGACGGCTGGATCAAAGCCCACCAGCAGCAGTTTGACGGCTGGCTGAAAGAGGCGCTGGCGGCGCAGAAATAATCTTCCCTCGTCAGATTGCCATGCAGCTCCGGCGCGCATCACGCCGCCGGAGGTTCCCGGGCAGTGCCTTCTGCGCCCTGCCCGGGTACCGCCTCCTGTGTTGTTGTTCCAGCAAATCTTCTTCGCTCCCGCCGCCTCCCTATCTCCCGTCCCCCATGTGCGCTAACCTACGAACCGGCAAAGAGATTTCTCTTCTGGCTATAGGTTTAACGTATCAATTTTAGTCAATAATTCATTTGATTTATTTGTCACAATAGTTATTATATCGGCTGTAATTAATGAGGTCATACCCAAATGGATAGTTCGTTTACTCCCATTGAGCAAATGCTCAAATTCCGCGCCAGCCGTCACGAAGATTTCCCTTTCCAGGAGATTCTGTTAACTCGCCTCTGCATGCACATGCAAGGTAAGCTACTGGAAAATCGCAATAAAATGCTGAAAGCGCAGGGAATTAACGAGACATTATTTATGGCGCTGATAACCCTGGAATCTCAGGAAAACCACAGCATTCAGCCCTCCGAGCTGAGCTGCGCCCTGGGGTCATCACGCACCAACGCCACGCGTATTGCCGACGAGCTGGAAAAACGCGGCTGGATTGAACGCCGTGAAAGCGATAACGATCGCCGCTGTCTGCATCTGCAGCTTACCGACAAAGGCCATCAGTTTTTGCGCGAGGTTCTGCCTCCGCAGCACAACTGCCTGCATCAGCTCTGGTCTTCTTTAAGCACCAGCGAAAAAGATCAGCTCGAGCACATCACCCGTAAACTGCTTGGTCGTCTTGACCAGATGGAAGAAGACGGCGTGCTTGCGGAGTCACTGCGCTAGGCGCGGAACCGCTCGAAATCTTTCTGAATTGACAAGGAAAAACAGACCAGGCCAGCAGATCTTCTGCTGGCCTTTCTGATAAACAGGTCGGCCCAGCCGATGTAAAATAATAAGATCGTGGAGAATAACATGAGCGCAAATGCGGAGAGCCAAATCCCGCAGCAACCGGGCAGCAAGAAAGGGAAGCGCAAGGGCGCCCTTCTGCTGCTGACATTGCTCTTTATTATTGTTGCCGTGGCATATGGGATTTATTGGTTTTTGGTACTGCGTCATTACGAAGAGACCGATGACGCCTATGTGGCAGGGAATCAGGTGCAGATTATGGCCCAGGTGTCCGGCAGCGTGACGAAAGTGTGGGCCGACAACACCGATTTTGTGCAGCAAGGCGATACGCTGGTCACCCTCGATCAGACCGATGCCCAGCAGGCGTTTGAGAAAGCGCAAACCCAGCTGGCCGCCAGCGTGCGGCAAACCCGCCAGTCGATGATCAACAGCAAGCAGCTGCAGGCCAACATCGACGTCAAAAAAACCGCGCTCTCGCAGGCGCAAACCGACCTCAACCGCCGTATCCCTCTGGGCGCCGCTAACCTGATCGGCCGCGAGGAGCTCCAGCACGCTCGCGATACCGTCGCCAGCGCCCAGGCCGAGCTCGACGTGGCGGTGCAGCAGTTTAACGCTAACCAGGCCATCGTTCTGGGGACGCCTCTCGAGCAGCAGCCTGCCGTTCTGCAGGCGGCCACCGACGTCCGTAACGCCTGGCTGGCCCTGCAGCGTACGCAGATCGTCAGCCCGATTAGCGGCTACGTTTCCCGCCGTTCGGTGCAGCCCGGCGCGCAGATAAGCCAGACCACTCCGCTGATGGCGGTCGTGCCGGCAACCAATCTGTGGGTCGACGCCAACTTTAAAGAGACCCAGCTGGCGCATATGCGCATCGGCCAGCCGGCTACCGTCATCAGCGATATCTACGGCGACGAGGTGAAATACACCGGTAAGGTCGTGGGGCTGGATATGGGGACCGGCAGCGCCTTCTCCCTGCTGCCGGCGCAGAACGCCACCGGGAACTGGATTAAAGTCGTCCAGCGTCTGCCGGTACGTATCGAGCTCGATGAGAAGCAGCTGGCGGCGCACCCGCTGCGTATTGGCCTCTCTACGCTGGTTGAGGTGGATACCACCAACCGCGGCGGTGAGATGCTGGCGAACGAGACGCGCAAGTCTCCGGTGTATGAAAGCAATGCCCGTGAAATCGCGCTCGACCCGGTAAACAAACTGATCAACGGCATCATCCAGGCTAACGCCGGATAATTCGGGGTGAGCGTAATGCAACAGCAAAAACCGCTGGAGGGCGCGCAGCTGGTCATCATGACCATCGCGCTGTCGCTTGCGACCTTCATGCAGGTGCTGGACTCCACTATCGCCAACGTGGCTATCCCAACCATCGCCGGTAACCTTGGCTCATCCCTGAGCCAGGGCACCTGGGTGATTACCTCGTTTGGGGTGGCCAACGCCATCTCCATTCCGATAACCGGTTGGCTGGCAAAACGCGTGGGGGAAGTGAAGCTGTTCCTGTGGTCGACGGTGGCGTTTGCCATCGCCTCCTGGGCCTGCGGCATGTCCAACAGCCTGACGATGCTGATTTTCTTCCGCGTGATTCAGGGGATCGTCGCCGGCCCGCTGATCCCGCTATCGCAGAGCCTGCTGCTCAGCAACTACCCGCCGGCAAAACGCTCCATCGCCCTGGCGCTGTGGTCGATGACGGTTATCGTGGCGCCCATCTGCGGGCCGATCCTCGGCGGCTATATCAGCGACAACTACCACTGGGGCTGGATATTCTTTATCAACGTTCCGATCGGTATTGCCGTGGTGGTCATGACGCTGCAAACCCTGCGCAGTCGGGAAACCCGCACCGAGCAGCGGCGCATTGACGGCGTCGGGCTGGCGCTGCTGGTGATTGGTATCGGCAGCCTGCAGGTGATGCTCGATCGTGGCAAGGAGCTGGACTGGTTCGCCTCCACGGAGATTGTCGTCCTGACGGTGGTGGCGGTGGTGGCCATCAGCTTCCTTATCGTCTGGGAGCTTACCGACGACAACCCGATAGTCGACCTTTCGCTATTTAAGTCGCGAAACTTCACCATCGGCTGTCTGTGCATCAGCCTCGCCTATATGCTCTACTTCGGCGCTATCGTTCTGCTGCCGCAGCTGCTGCAGGAGGTCTACGGCTACACCGCGACCTGGGCGGGTCTGGCGTCGGCGCCGGTGGGAGTGATCCCGGTTATCCTCTCGCCGATTATCGGCCGCTTTGCCCATAAGCTCGATATGCGTCGGCTGGTGACCTTCAGCTTTATTATGTATGCGGTGTGCTTCTACTGGCGCGCATGGACCTTCGAACCGGGGATGGACTTCGGCGCCTCGGCCTGGCCGCAGTTTATCCAGGGCTTCGCGGTGGCCTGCTTCTTTATGCCGCTGACCACCATCACCCTTTCCGGCCTGTCGCCGGACAGGCTGGCGGCGGCTTCGAGCCTGTCGAACTTTACCCGTACGCTGGCGGGCTCTATCGGTACCTCGATAACCACCACCATGTGGACCAACCGCGAGGCGCTGCACCATGCGCAGCTCACCGAATCGGTCACGCCCTACAACCCTAACGCTCAGCAGATGTATGACCAGCTGCAGGGCCTGGGGATGACCCAACAGCAGGCGTCCGGCTGGATAGCCCAGCAGATAACCAACCAGGGGCTGATTATTTCCGCCAACGAAATATTCTGGGTCTCGGCGGGTATCTTTATCCTTCTGCTAAGCCTGGTGTGGTTTGCCAAGCCTCCGTTCAGCGCGGGCGGTGGCGGTGGCGGGGCTCACTAGCGTTAATACTAAGGGATCTGCGGATCCCTTTTTTATTGGCGGAGAAATACGCCCGCCTGTCCACTTTGCGCTAGTTTCTGTCCACTTCGCTAAAGCGCCCCGCTCCCCTTGTCGTGCAGGATAAAGCTCCAACCCAAGGAGCTCATCATGCTGAAAAGTCCTCACCAAAAGTATCGCCCCTCGCCGGTCATATCCCTGCCCGACCGCCGCTGGCCGGACCGGCAGATCGCCCACGCGCCGCGCTGGCTCTCTACCGACCTGCGCGACGGCAACCAGGCGCTGGCGGAGCCGATGGACGGCGCGCGCAAGCTGCAGTTCTGGAACCTGCTGCTGGAGTGTGGATTCAAAGAGATTGAAGTCGCGTTTCCGTCCGCATCGCAGACCGATTTCAACTTCGTTCGCCAGCTGATTGAGGAGCAGCGTATCCCCGAGGACGTCACCATTCAGGTGCTGACCCAGGCGCGGGAGGATTTAATCCTGCGCACCTTCGAAGCGCTGCGCGACGCCCACAGCGCCACCGTACACCTGTATAACGCCACCGCGCCGCTTTTCCGCCGGCTGGTCTTCGGCATGGAAAAAGCGCAGGTGGTTGAGCTGGCGACCCGCGCCACCCGGCTGATCCGCGAGCAGTGCGAACGGCAGCCGCAAACGCGCTGGCAGTACGAGTACTCGCCGGAAACCTTCTGCTTTACCGAACCGGAGTTTGCGCTGGAGATCTGCGAAGCGGTGGCGGAAATCTGGCAGCCCTGCGCCGAACGCCCGATGATCATCAACCTGCCCGCTACCGTGGAGGTCAATACCCCCAACGTCTATGCCGATCAAATCGAGTATTTTTGCCGTCACTTCTCACGACGCGCCGACGTCTGCATCAGCGTCCACCCGCATAATGACCGCGGGACCGGCGTTGCCAGCGCCGAGCTGGCGGTGATGGCCGGCGCCGATCGCGTTGAAGGCTGCCTGTTTGGTAACGGCGAACGCACCGGGAACGTCTGTCTGGTCACCCTCGCCATGAATCTCTACAGCCAGGGCGTCGACCCTCAGCTCACCTTCCCGGAGATGAAGCGGGTCGTTGAGATCGTCGAGAACTGCAACCAGCTGCCGGTTCACCCGCGTCATCCGTGGGCCGGAAGCCTCGCCTACACCGCCTTTTCCGGCTCGCATCAGGATGCGATTAAGAAAGGCTTCGACGCGCGTCGGCCCGGCGAAGTTTGGCAGATGCCCTACCTGCCCGTCGACCCGCAGGATATCGGCTGCAGCTATGAGGCGGTTATCCGCGTCAACAGCCAGTCGGGTAAGAGCGGCAGCGCGTGGCTGATTGAGCAGAATCACGGCTTAAAGCTGCCGCGCATGCTGCAGCAGGATTTCAGCCTGCACGTGCAGCGCGAAACCGATAGCCACGGCAAAGAGATGACGCAAAACGCCCTGTGGCAGCTGTTCCGCGAGCGCTACGGCCTGGTGGCGGTACCGCCGCTGACGCTGCTGGATTATAAAAGCGACAGCCAGCAGGACGGCCAGCTCTCGCTGCAGGCGACGCTCAGGGCCTACGGTGAGACCCGCAGGCTGCAGGGGCACGGCAACGGGCTGCTCTCTGCCGCGGCAAACGGGCTGAGCGCGCTGCTTAAGCAACAGTTTGTGATTAAGGATTATCACGAGCATACCCTCGGCGAGCGCAGCGACAGCCGTTCGGTGGCCTATATCCGCTGCGTCTTGCCGAATGGCGACAGCCGCTGGGGGGTCGGGATTGATAACGATGTCGCCCGCGCCTCGCTGCAGGCGCTGTGCAATGCGCTCAGCGGCGGCCATCACTCCGGCGAGCGGAAGTAATCGCTGGGAGCCATCCCCATCACCCGGCGGAACATGGCGCTGAAGGCGCTGTGGCTGCCGTAGCCAAGGTCCAGCGCCACCCGCAGGACCGACTGTCCCTGCGCCAGGCGCACTAGCGCTTCCATCAGCTTCGCCCGGCGCACCCATTCGCTCCAGGTCAGCGTGGTTTGCTGCTGGAAGTGGCGGCTGAGCGTCCGCTCGCTCATATTGCTCTCTTTTGCCGCCTGGAGGCTGCTCCAGGCGTCGCCCGGCGTTTCGCGAACCTTTTGGCACAGCCGGCGCAGCGCCTCGCTTTGCGGTTCGATTAGGCCAAACGGCAGTACGGTCATGCCGCGGATCTCATCAAGAATTAATTCATAGACGCGCTCGTCGCGGCTGCCGGGATCGTAGCGTTCCGCCAGCGTCAGCGAGGTGACGATCAGTTCGCGCAGCAGCGGGGAGATCTGCACGATCTGGCACGATGACGGCAGATCGGCGCGAGCAAGAGGATCGATAAACAGCGTGCGCGCCGCGACTTTGCCGGTGATTCGCAGCGCGTGGGGCGTCCCCGCCGGCAGCCACACCCCGCGCCCCGGCGGGACCACCCAGTAGCCCACCGGCGTCTCTACCCGCACCACGCCGCTCAGGATATGCAGCAGCTGGACGCAGTCGTGCTGATGCCACGGCTCGCTATCGCCATGGGCGTAATCATGGGCAAAGGGCACCAGGGAACGATGCTGAAAGGAGAAGCGGGAGGTCGTCGTCATCGCGGTGTGAGGATATCGGCCCGACGCAAGCGCCGGGCCGTGGCAGAAGCACTAGATGTGCAGTTCTTGCAGCGTTTCTTTCGGCAGCGCCAGCTCGTCATTGCTGTTGATGCGCACGTCGCGCTCAAGGATATGACGCGCGATGTCCTGAGCTTCTTCCAGCGAGTGCATGGTGTAGGTGCCGCACTGGTAAACGTTGAGCTCGGGGATCTGGTTCTGCTCTTTGACCTTCAGCACGTCGGCCATTGCCGCTTTCCAGGCATCCGCTACGCGCTGCTCGTCCGGCGTACCGATCAGGCTCATATAGAAGCCCGTGCGGCAGCCCATCGGAGAGATGTCGATAATTTCCACACCCTTACCGTTGAGGTGGTCGCGCATAAAGCCGGCGAACAGGTGCTCAAGCGTGTGAATGCCTCTTTCCGGCATCACTTCCTGATTCGGTATGCAAAAACGCAGATCGAAAACGGTAATTTCGTCGCCGTGCGGCGTGTTCATTTTCTTCGCGACGCGCACCGCAGGGGCTTCCATTCGGGTATGGTCGACTGTGAAACTATCTAACAACGGCATTCTTCACCTCCGATAGTGATTTTTTTTAAAATAAAATGAACTCTTTTTACACCCGCTAGTCTGAGTATGTGAAAGACGCGCATTTATTATCATCATCATCCCTGAATCAGAGATGAAAGTTTGGCCACATTGATGTGGCCTTTTTCTTTTGTACCGCTTTTAGCTACGCGTGTCTCGCTAACAGAGCGGCAAACGGTTCGCTATCTTCCGCTTCTATCTTCTGCTGACGCACGGCTGACGCTTCACGCTCGGTAATGAAATCCTCTTCGCGTAAAATCTCCAGCGGCTCTTCGCGCAGCATCGTACGATATCGATCGGCCAGCTCCCTACCGGTGCCGCCAATCCCTTCTTCAAGCATAGAACGCAGAATGCGCGCTGAGAAAGTTAATTCCGGATTGTCGAAGCTGGCAACCAGCTCGTCGCACACCTGCTGATAGGCGTCGCCGCCGTGAATGCCGTCCAGAATCTGCGCAACGCGGCGCAAATCGCGGAACAGGTCTTTCCCCACCTTAGCCAGCGGGAACTGCGCGCTTTCGCAGCCAATTCCCAGCGTCAGGCCAGGCTTACGCCCTTCAAGGATCACCCGGTTCCAGTTTGTGCGCGTACACAGCAGCTCGTCGCTGCTCATCTCCGGCGCATCGGCCAGCACGCACCAGACCATAAACAGATCGAGGAAGCGCACCTGCTGCTCGTCAACGCCAATCGGCGAGAACGGGTTGATATCCAGTGAACGCACTTCGATATATTCGATACCGCCGCGCAGCAGCGCGTCAGACGGCGTCTCGCCGCTGCGGGTCACGCGTTTCGGCCGAATGGGCGCATAGAGTTCGTTTTCAATCTGCAGGATGTTGCTGTTAATTTGCAGGTGCTTACCGTCTTTCTCGAGGCCAATTTCCGCATACTCTTGCGACGGCGTTTTAATCGCCCGCTTCAATCCTGCCACATACTCCTGCAGATCGTTAAACGTAATTCCGAGATTGCTTTGCGACTTATTGGTATAGCCGAGGTCGCTCAGGCGCAGGGAGGTCGCGTACGGCAGGTAGTACATGCCGTTTTCCGCTTCCTCAAACGGCAGGGTGGTCGGTTTCCCCTGCAGGAAAGAGGAGCAGATTGCCGGAGACGCCCCGAACAGATACGGGATCACCCAGCCAAAGCGATAATAGTTGCGGATCGAGCGGAAATAGCCCGCCGAAATCGCCTCTTTCCCGCTTTCTTCATCCTCAACGCCGCACTTCGCCTGCCAGAACGCCATCGGCAGGGAGAAGTTGTAGTGCACGCCGGAGATGGTTTGCATCAGGGCGCCGTAGCGGTTTTTCAGCCCTTCGCGGTACAGCGTTTTCAGACGGCCAATATTCGAGGTGCCGTACTGCGCCAGCTCGATATCCTGGCCCGGGGCAATATAGCAAGGCATGCTCAGCGGCCACATCCGCTCATCGCCGAGATGGCGGGCGGTATAGCGATGAACATCGCGCATAAAAGTGAGCATGTGCTGAATATCGCCATCAACCGGCGTAATAAACTCCAGCAAAGCTTCGGCAAAATCGGTGGTAATCCATTTGTGGGTCAGCGCCGAACCCAATGCCTGAGGATGGCCGGTAGTGGCCAGCGAGCCGTCGGCGTTAACGCGCAGCGTTTCGCGCTCAAGGCCGCGATGAATGCCCTTTAGCGCCTGCGGATTTTTTTCCAGCCAGGCCAGCGCCTGTGATACGTCCGGGATCAATTTGACCTCCCGCCTGTCGAAATCATTTGAATAAGCATAATTGTAATGGTGACCATCCAGGTTATTCCAGCAAAGGTTATTGTTACCGCCTGCCGGGAGTGCCTCAGCTCCACAATTAGTGCCACCATGTCATGCCCTGAAGCGTGACCAGCGCAATGACGATATAGCGTAGCGCTTTACCAAGGCATAAAAAAAAGAGCACTGGTCCCCAGGAAATGCGCATCCATCCCGCCAGTAAACACAGCAAATCGCCGATCACCGGCGTCCAGCTTAATAATAATGTGACCGCGCCGTAGCGCTTTAGCCAGCCGGATGCCCTCTCCTGCCAGCGCGACGTTTTGCGCAGCGGAAACAGGCGCCCCAGAATAACGTTAGTTACCCCTCCAAGGCTATTGCCGATTGTTGCTATTAATACCAGCGCCCACGGTTGACTCGCTCCCGTTAGTAGCATAGCAACCAGCACAACTTCCGAGTTACCGGGAAGCAGCGTGGCGCTGAGAAAGCTACTGGCAAACAGCGATATCAGCGATAGCGCGTCGCTCACAGCAGCCGAACGTCGACAGCATCCATCCCCGCGCGCCGTGCGGCCTGCAGACCAAAGTCCGCGTCTTCAAACACCACGCATTTTTCCGGCGCAACGCCCATGCGCTCGGCGCACAGCAGGAAGGTATCAGGAGCAGGCTTGTGGTTGGTGACGTGATCGGCGGCAATCACCGCGGAGAAGTAGTGACGCAGGCCGAGATGGGCCAGCAGAGCCTCCGCAACGGCGCTTTCGCTGCCGGTGCCAACCGACATCGGGCGGCGGCCGTGCCACTCTTTGACCACCTCAATCAGCGGTAAGGGACGCACGCTATCCAACAGCATCGCCTTGACGGCGTTGGTTTTTTCCAAAGCCAGGCGATGGGGATCGACATCCGCCTTGTTCAGCTCGATAATGACCTGGGCAATACGCCAGGTCGGAGAACCGTTGAGCGCGACCATCGCCTGCTCGTCGAAACGCATTCCGTAACGACCCAGAACCTCGTGCCAGGCCTTACGATGCGTCGGCTCGGTATCAAGGATTGTGCCATCCATATCAAAGATAAGTCCTGCGTAACGTTCGTACATCGTGTTCTCACAAACCGGTTAAGGAACGATTACTTTATCGCAAAAGGCGCATATTGTCGCGGGCGGAGGCGGGGGCAGAAGCAGCAAAGGCGCCACAGGGCGCCTTTATCATAGCGGTGCACCGGCTTATTTGATTTTCAAATCATTCTCAACCAAACGAACGCCCTGCACTCTGCGGGTCACCTCCACGGCGCGATTCGCATCGGTCTGCGACGAAACAAAGCCGCTCAGCTGAACGCGTCCTTTGAAGGTCTGCACGCTAATTTCAGAGGATTTAATCTCTTTTTCGTTAAACAGCGCGGTTTTGACTTTGGTGGTCACGACGGTGTCGTCGATATAGCCCCCGGTACTTTCCTTAGTGGACGATCCGGCACAGCCAGCCAGAGATACGGCTACCAGAAGCGTCGCGCAAAAGGCAGGTATTGCTTTGAACCATTTCATGGATTTCTCTCCTTGCACTCATCTCACCCGAATCAGGTCGATATACAGGGGTAAATTATAGTGGAAAGAGCAACTTGCCAATATAAAAAGTACAGAAGAGCGTGCGGAAATGGCAAAACAACGGTGCCTGACGGGGAAATTTGTCGACAAGGTTTGCGAACGCGGGCTATTTCACAGACCGTGAAATTACTGTATCGCTGTTATTTTGGGAGAAGATGGTGCTGGCGATGATTTCGCAGACCATGAAGCAATCGTGTTGGGGTTACTTTGGAGAAGATGGTGCATCCGGGAGGATTCGAACCTCCGACCGCTCGGTTCGTAGCCGAGTACTCTATCCAGCTGAGCTACGGATGCATCAGGGGGAAC
>NZ_JANUDW010000018.1:0-54690 GCF_024810075.1 Klebsiella sp. BIGb0132
TGAGACTTGGTATTCATTTTTCGTCCGAGGACGTTAAGAATCCATGTCACTTTGAGTGCCCACACAGATTGTCTGATAAATTGTTAAAGAGCAGTTGCGACGCGCTTTAGCGCTCTGTCGCGAGGTCCCGTATATTACGTTTTCCTCATTCAGAGTCAAGCGTTTATTTTGCTTTTCTCTGTCGGCTTTCGCGGCTGATATTCAGCGCTGGAGCCTTCTGACCCGGCGGCGTGTTGGCCGTTGTTCCGTGTCAGTGGAGGCGCATTATAGGCGGTAATTCTGAGGTGACAAGTATAAATTCAAAAAAATGATGCGTTCGATTACTTTTCATACAAAACCACGTTCAGACTTTAATTCTTGCCTGGTTTTTAAACAAAAACGAGCCCATCGGGCCCGTTTTTGTCGTTTTGTGATTTACTGCACTGCCACTATCCGCTCATCTTTCACTACCAGCTGCACTTCTTTACCGGGAATAAGTTCACCGGAAAGGATTTGCTGCGCCAGCGGGTTTTCGATCTGCTGCTGGATGGCTCGTTTTAACGGCCGCGCACCGTACACCGGATCGTAACCATTCGCACTGAGCAGCTTCAGCGCCTCATCGGACATGCGCACTTCATAGCCACGCTCTTCCAGACGCTTGTACAGACGCTGCAGCTGAATCTGAGCAATAGAGGCAATGTGTTTTTCACCCAGCGGGTGGAATACCACAACCTCATCTATACGGTTGATGAATTCCGGACGGAAGCTTTGGCTAACAACGCCCATAATCACATCTTTCATATGACTATAATCCAGCTCACCAAACCGCTCCTGAATCAGATCGGAGCCGAGGTTAGAGGTCATAATGACGACCGTATTACGGAAATCGACCGTTCTCCCCTGCCCGTCCGTCAAGCGCCCATCATCCAGCACCTGCAGCAGAATGTTGAACACATCAGGATGCGCTTTTTCGACCTCATCCAGCAAAATCACCGAATAAGGACGACGGCGCACGGCTTCCGTCAGATAGCCGCCCTCTTCGTAACCGACGTATCCCGGAGGCGCACCCACCAGCCGCGAGACGGAGTGTTTCTCCATAAACTCGGACATATCGATACGCACCATCGCGTCATCGCTATCGAACATGAAGTTCGCCAGCGTTTTACACAGCTCGGTTTTACCGACACCGGTCGGCCCCAGGAACAGGAACGAACCGATAGGACGGTTAGGGTCGGACAAGCCGGCACGGCTACGGCGAATGGCGTTAGAGACCGCTTCAACCGCCTCGTTCTGACCAATCACCCGACTGTGCAGCTCCTGCTCCATGCGCAGCAGCTTTTCACGCTCGCCTTCCATCATTCGCGCGACCGGAATGCCGGTCCAGCGCGCCAGCACTTCGGCAATTTCCGCATCCGTCACTTTATTACGCAACAAACGCATCGTTTTACCTTCAGACTGCGTGGCCGCCGCCAGCTGTTTTTCCAGCTCCGGGATTTTGCCGTACTGCAGCTCTGACATCCGGGCCAGGTCGCCAACGCGTCGCGCCTGCTCGATGGCAATTTTTGCCTGTTCCAGCTCGGCTTTAATCGTCTGCGTTCCGGAGAGGGACGCTTTTTCCGCCTTCCACTCCTCTTCTAATACGGAATACTGACGCTCTTTATCCGCCAGCTCTTCATTCAGCATATCCAGACGCTTCAGGCTTGCCTCGTCGGCTTCTTTCTTCAGCGCCTGCTGCTCCAGCTTGAGCTGAATAATACGTCTGTCGAGTCGGTCGAGCTCTTCCGGCTTCGAGTCAATCTGCATACGAATGCTGGAAGCGGCTTCATCGATCAGGTCAATCGCTTTGTCCGGCAGCTGGCGGTCGGCAATGTAGCGATGCGACAGAGTTGCGGCCGCGACGATCGCCGGATCGGTGATCTGCACATGGTGATGCAACTCATAGCGCTCTTTTAAGCCACGCAGAATCGCAATGGTGTCTTCCACCGAAGGTTCGGCCACGAAGACTTTCTGGAAACGCCGCTCCAGCGCCGCATCCTTTTCAATATATTGCCGATACTCATCGAGGGTTGTCGCACCGACGCAGTGCAGTTCACCGCGCGCCAGCGCAGGCTTCAGCATATTACCGGCATCCATCGCGCCGTCCGCTTTACCCGCGCCCACCATGGTATGCAGCTCATCGATAAACAGAATGACGTTGCCTTCCTGCTTCGAGAGATCGTTCAGCACGCCTTTCAGACGCTCTTCAAACTCGCCGCGATACTTAGCACCTGCCACCAGAGCGCCCATATCCAGCGCCAGTACCCGCCGGCCTTTTAGCCCTTCCGGTACTTCGCCGTTGACGATACGCTGCGCCAGCCCTTCGACGATAGCCGTTTTACCGACGCCAGGTTCACCGATAAGCACCGGGTTATTTTTAGTGCGCCGCTGCAGTACCTGAATAGTACGGCGAATCTCTTCATCACGACCAATGACCGGATCCAGCTTGCCCTGTTCAGCACGCTCGGTCAGATCGACGGTAAATTTTTTCAATGCCTGACGTTGGTCTTCGGCACCCTGATCGTTCACGCTTTCACCTCCACGCATTTGTTCAATCGCCTGAGTCACATTGGCGGTTGTTGCACCGGCAGATTTCAACAGATCGGTTAGCGTACCGCGTGATTCAAGCGCCGCCAGAACGAACAGTTCCGACGAAATAAAGTTATCCTTCCGCTTTTGCGCCAGCTTGTCGCAAAGGTTCAGAATACGCACCAGATCCTGCGACGGCTGCACGTCGCCGCCGGTGCCTTCCACCTGCGGTAAACGGCTCAACGCCTGAGTAATACTGGTGCTTAACTCGCCGGCGTTAATGCCCGCTGACGTTAATAAAGGACGTACCGATCCCCCTTCCTGATTTAGCAAGGCGCTCATTAGATGAAGAGGTTCGATGAATTGGTTGTCGTGCCCTAGCGCGAGCGACTGGGCATCGGCAAGAGCAAGCTGGAATTTATTGGTAAGACGGTCCAGACGCATAACTCCTCCCATAACAGGTCAAATTTGCTACTGGAGATTAAATGAGGTCATCCCTCAATTATTCAAGGTTAAAGACCTGAACTATGCGAAAAATAAGTCTGCCTTCCGGACCGTCTTGATGCACCAGGTTATATCAGCCAGATAAAACTAGCCATACGACCCGTCGTCTTATCGCGACGATAAGAGAAAAAATCGTCCTTTTCGCTTAGCGTACAGCGATCGCCGCCGAAGACTTGCTCCACCCCGACGTTGGCCAGGCGCTGACGAGCCAGCTGATAGATATCGGCGAAGTATTTCTCACCGAGCGGACGAAAAGCGCTGTCGGCCTTCGCGTCTTTGCTCATAAAGGCTTCGCGAACTTCCGCGCCGACTTCAAAAGCCTCGGGACCGATAGCCGGCCCGAGCCACGCCAGAATATTCTCCGGCTTATCGGCGAAGCAGGCGACCGTTTCCTCCAGCACGCCGTCGCATAATCCGCGCCAGCCCGCGTGTGCCGCCGCGACTTCGGTACCCGCACGGTTGCAAAAAAGCACCGGCAGGCAGTCAGCGGTCATCACCGCGCAAACGGTGCCCGGCGTATTACAGTATGACGCATCCGCACGTTTTGAGGCATACGGCCCGCCGTCGAGTTTCAGCACCGCCGTCCCGTGAACCTGTTCGAGCCACACCGGATACGCGGGGAGCCCGCCTGCGGCAAACATCCGCCGGCGGTTTTCTTCAACATCGGGCAGATTGTCTCCGCAATGGGCGCCCAAATTAAGCGAGCCATACGGAGGCAGGCTGACGCCGCCAACGCGCGTGGAGCTACAGGCCGCCACGCCTTCCGGCATTGGCCACTGCGGTACAATCAGTTTAGTCATAGCCAGTCAATACGGTCCTTGTGCTCTTCATAATCGGCGCGCATCGCGTCAATCAGCTCAATCATATCCTGAGGGATCGGCGCATGCCACTCCATCTCGATACCGCTGATCGGGTGATACAGACGCAGCATGGTGGCGTGCAGAGCCTGACGATCGAACTGGCGCAGTGCGGTGATGAACTCCTCTGACGCCCCTTTTGGCGGACGCGGACGGCCGCCGTAGACCTGATCGCCAACCAGCGGATGGGTGATATGCGCCATGTGTACGCGGATCTGGTGGGTACGGCCGGTTTCCAGACGCAGACGCAGGCGCGTATGAATGCGGAAATGCTCCATAATGCGGTAATGCGTTACCGCCGGTTTACCCATCGGGTGCACCGCCATATGCGTACGCTTCGTCGGGTGACGACTAATCGGTTCTTCTACCGTGCCACCAGAGGTCATGTGACCAATCGCTACCGCTTCATATTCACGGGTAATTTCGCGCAGCTGCAGCGACTCCACCAGACGCGTTTGCGCCGGGATAGTTTTCGCCACAACCATCAGGCCGGTGGTGTCCTTATCCAGTCGGTGGACAATGCCCGCACGCGGAACATCGGCAATCGTCGGACAGTAGTGCAGCAGCGCATTCAGCACAGTACCGTCAGGATTGCCCGCCCCCGGATGGACGACCAGGCCGCGCGGCTTATTGATCACGAGGATGTCGTCATCCTCGTAGACGATATTGAGCGGAATATCCTGCGGTTCGAAGCGCACATCTTCTTCGATTTCAACATCGATAGAGACGCTTTCTCCCCCTAAAACTTTCTCTTTCGGCTTGTCGCTGACAGCGCCGTTTACCAGCACTCGCTGGTCAAGGATCCATTCTTTTATGCGCGAACGCGAATAATCCGGGAACATTTCGGCCAAAGCCTGATCTAAGCGTTGCCCGAGTTGATTTTCGGACACCGTTGCGGTGAGTTGTACTCGTTGTGCCATATACAGCTTCTTCGTTTAACGTTGGGTTTTACGGCTTTGCCGTATAATATAGTGTGCTATTGTAGCTGGTCTTAATCGGGAGCAGGAACAGAGATTCTCCCGCATAAACATTTTGAGGAAGTCAAAACGTCATGACGCGCATGAAATACCTGGTGGCAGCTGCCACACTGAGCCTGGCTTTGGTGGGTTGCTCCGGCTCAAAGGAAGAGGTGCCTGATAATCCGCCGAATGAAATCTACGCGACTGCCCAGCAAAAACTGCAGGACGGTAACTGGAAACAGGCAATAACGCAACTGGAAGCGTTGGATAATCGCTATCCGTTCGGCCCTTATTCCCAACAGGTACAGCTGGACCTGATTTATGCGTACTACAAAAATGCCGATCTGCCGTTAGCTCAGGCGGCCATCGACCGCTTTGTTCGTCTGAACCCGACCCATCCTAACATTGATTACGTCATTTATATGCGTGGTCTGACAAATATGGCTCTGGATGATAGCGCGCTGCAGGGATTCTTCGGTGTCGATCGCTCCGATCGCGACCCGCAGCACGCACGCGATGCCTTCAATGACTTCTCGAAACTGGTGCGCGGCTATCCGAACAGCCAGTATTCGACCGATGCCTACAAACGTATGGTGTTCCTGAAGGATCGTCTGGCGAAGTACGAACTGTCGGTCGTTGATTACTATACCGACCGCGGCGCGTGGGTTGCCGTCGTAAACCGCGTTGACGGCATGCTGCGTAGCTATCCGGATGCGCAGGCTACCCGTGACGCATTGCCGAAAATGGAAAACGCCTATCGCCAGATGCAAATGAACGCACAGGCAGATAAGGTGGCCAAAATTATCGCGGCTAACGGCAAAAACACCTGATCGCTTTTGATATAAGCAAAACGGCAGCCCCAGGGCTGCCGTTTTTTTATTCATATGAGATATACGCTGAAGCGTTTTAGCGTCAAGTCATCCTATCAAATATGACGCTCTTTCCCGCGTTCGACAAGTAAAATCTCCCCCGTTCCTGTCCTGCCTCACAAATTGCATTCGTTGACAAAAAGTGACATTAAAATGTGATTTAGATCACGCATTTTGACATTGGGCGAGGTATGCTGAGTTCACCAAGACGGGAAAGACAAGAGGTAAAATTTATGACAATGAACATTACCAGTAAACAAATGGAAATTACTCCGGCTATTCGCCAGCATGTCGCAGACCGTCTCGCCAAATTGGATAAATGGCAAACCCACTTAATCAACCCGCACATCATTCTCTCCAAGGAGCCGCAGGGTTTTGTCGCTGACGCAACCATCAATACGCCAAACGGTCACCTGGTTGCCAGCGCGCGAAGTGAAGATATGTACGCCGCGATCAACGAATTAATCAACAAGCTGGAACGGCAGCTGAACAAAGTGCAACACAAAGGGGAAGCCCGCCGCGCCGCAACATCGGTGAAAGAGGCAGGCTTTGTGGAAGAAGAAGAGTAATCCTGAACTTTACTGTCCTTAACTTAATATTGTGTAACGCCACGCGCCTTCGGGCGCGTTTTTTATTGACAGGATGAAAACAGTCCGGGTACTGTAATCCCAGCCGATTAAAGGAATTTATCTTGAAACTACTGCCGTTCTTCTTCGCATTCTTTTTTACCTTCCCCTAACCGGGAGGCAATTCGTCGTGTGATAAAGAATGCGAAGACGAACTACAAGGCCTCCCACCAGGGAGGCCTTTTTTATTTATGCCCGCTATTTTTCAGGCTGCACGCGCGCTATCGGTAGCTCGAACGATTTAGGGTATCTAAACCAATAACAAGAAAGGCAACACATATGACCGAGGAAAATCCATTACTGGCCCTGCGCGATAAGATAAGCGCCCTGGATGAGAAGCTGCTCGCGCTGCTGGCAGAGCGCCGCGGGCTGGCTGTCGAAGTCGGCAAGGCCAAGCTGGCGTCGCATCGCCCGGTACGCGATATCGACCGCGAGCGTGACCTGCTGGAGCGCCTGATGACCCTGGGCAAAGCTCACCATCTGGATGCGCACTACATCACCCGCCTGTTCCAGCTGATCATCGAGGATTCCGTTCTCACCCAGCAAACCCTGCTGCAGCAGCACCTGAATAAGATCAACCCACATTCAGCGCGCGTCGCTTTTCTGGGGCCAAAAGGGTCATACTCGCACCTTGCCGCCCGGCAATATGCGGCCCGTCATTTTGAACAGTTTATCGAAAGCGGCTGCGCCAGGTTTGCGGATATCTTCGACCAGGTTGAAACCGGCCAGGCTGACTACGCGGTAGTGCCAATCGAAAACACCAGCTCTGGCGGGATCAACGACGTCTACGATCTGCTGCAGCACACCACCCTGTCGATCGTTGGCGAACTGACGATCCCTATCGATCACTGCGTCCTGGTTGCCGCCTCTACCGATCCGCAGCAAATTAACACCGTCTACAGCCATCCGCAGCCGTTCCAGCAGTGTAGCCAGTATCTAAGCCGCTATCCGCACTGGAAAATCGAATATACCGAAAGTACCTCGGCGGCAATGGAGAAAGTCGCGCAGGCCAAATCGCCAACCATCGCGGCGCTGGGCAGCGAAGCCGGCGGTGCGCTGTACGGGCTGCAGGTACTTGAACACTGCGAGGCCAACCAGACGCAAAATATCACCCGCTTCCTGATACTGGCGCGCAAGGCGGTGAACGTCTCCGATCAGGTTCCGGCAAAAACCACCCTGCTGATAGCGACCGGCCAGCAGGCGGGTGCGCTGGTAGAAGCGCTGCTGGTACTGCGCAACCACAACCTGATCATGACCAAGCTGGAGTCGCGCCCAATCTACGGCAACCCGTGGGAAGAGATGTTTTATCTGGATATCCAGGCCAACCTGGAATCCATCCCCATGCGCAAAGCGCTCAAAGAGCTGGCGGAGATCACCCGCTCAATGAAGGTACTGGGCTGCTATCCTGGCGAAAACGTGGTGCCCGTCGAGCCCATCTAACGCTCGATAAACGCCCGCTTCTTCATCCCTGCCACCGCAACCGGCAGGGTGAAGATCGCGCCGGAGAGCGGATATTTCGCCACTTCATCCGCAGCCATGTTTTCCCGGGTGGTGGTGATAAACAGCGTACGCATATCCGCCCCGCCAAAACAGACCATCGTCGGGCAGCGTACCGGCAGACGATACTCTGCCAGCTGTTCGCCGGTCGGCGAGAAGCGGGCTATACGCCAGCCGTCAAACATCGCGCTCCAGTAGCACCCTTCGACATCGATAGCCGCGCCGTCAGGAATACCTTCCCCCGGCTGAAAGCGCCGGAAAACCTCACGCCTGCCCGGCTCGCCCTGCTCATCCAGCGGCGTACGGTAGATAACGGCATTCGGCGTATCGGAGGTATACATCCAGCGCCGGTCCTCGCTAAAGGCGAGGCCGTTAGCACCCTGGATATCGCACTGAATGACCCGCGGGGTAAGATCGCTGTCAATACGCACCAGAAGCGCGCCGTTATAATCTCCCGGCGCCCAGAAGGTGCCGGCATAAAAGCGCCCGTCGCGATCGGTCCCGCCGTCGTTAAAACGGGCCAGCTGCGGGTTGCTTGGGTTGTCGCAGATTTTACGACGCAGCAGGCCGCGCGCGTCGGTTAACCAGATAGCGCTACGCAGCGCCACGATAAAGCCGCCCTTCTCGCGCAACGCAAAGCAGCCGACCTCTTCAGGAAACTGCAGGACCTGATGCTCACCGCTGCGCATCTCGTAACGGTGAATTTCGCCCGCCATAATATCGGCCCAATATAGAGCTTGCTCAGCCTCATTCCAGGTCGGGCATTCCGGCAGGTGTCCGGCGTAATCAAACAGCGGTTGTGGTTCAGCCATCGTTTTCATCCCTATAAAAAAAGCCAGCGGGTTGCCCCTCTGGCTTTGATTATATACGGTTTTCAGCTACTGCCGATTATCATTCGCCTGGCGCAGCAGCGTGCGGCTTTCGCTCTGGAAGCGCTGGGCATAATCGCCAAACCAGTGCTCAACTTTGCGGAAGCTGTCGATAAACGCCTGCTTATCTCCCTGCTCCAGCAGGCCAATCGCCTCGCCAAAACGCTGGTAGTAGCGCTTAATCAATGCCAGGTTACTCTCCGACGACATAATAATGTCGGCGTAGAGCTGCGGATCCTGGGCGAAGAGCCGGCCCACCATCGCCAGCTCAAGGCGGTAAATCGGTGACGACAGCGCCAGCAGCTGCTCCAGGCGAACGTTCTCCTCCGCCAGGTGCAGGCCATAGGCAAAGGTCGCAAAGTGGCGCAGAGCCTGAATAAACGCCATGTTCTGATCGTGCTCAACGGCGCTGATGCGATGCAGACGGGCGCCCCAAACCTGAATTTGCTCAAGGAACCACTGATAGGCTTCCGGCTGGCGACCGTCGCAGTAGACCACAACCTGCTTGGCGAGGCTGCCGCTGTCCGGACCGAACATCGGATGTAAGCCCAGCACCGGGCCATTATGCGCCGCCAGCATCGCCTGCAGCGGCTCCGCTTTAATTGATGCCAGGTCAACCAAAATGCAGTCCGCCGGCAGCGAAGGCAGGCGGGCAATCGTTTCAGCCGTGGTATGAATAGGGACGCTGACGATCACCATCCCGGCGTCGGCAACGATCTCCGTCGCCCGCGGCCAGTCTTCTTTCTCCAGAATACGTACCCGGTAGCCTGAAAGCGTCAGCATTTTCTCGAACAGGCGCCCCATCTGCCCGCCGCCGCCGACAATCACCACCGGCCGCAGGTTCGGACAGAGGGTTTTAAAGCCTTTGTCGTTTTCGCTGGAATAGGACTCGCGCATCACGCGGCGCAGCACGTCTTCAATCAGATCCGGCGGCACGCCGAGCGCGGCCGCCTCTTCGCGGCGGGAGGCCAGCATCGCCGCCTCCCGCTCCGGGACGTAAATGGGCAGGCCGTATTTGCTCTTGACCTCGCCCACTTCCGCCACCAGCTCGAGGCGCTTAGCCAGCAGGCTCAGCAGCGCCTTATCAACTTCATCAATTTGATCGCGCAACGCGGTCAGTTCAGCAACCATACTATCCTCTTACGCCAGACGAGCCGCCAGATGGCCGCGCAGATCCTTATCAAGTTCGCGGAGCAACGCATCGGTGGTTTCCCAGCTGATGCAAGCATCGGTGACGGATACGCCGTATTTCATATCACAACGCGGCTGCTCAGAGGACTGGTTGCCTTCGTGGATATTACTCTCAATCATCAGGCCAATAATGGATCGATTGCCATCCTTGATCTGCGCGACGACGGATTCTGCCACCGCTGGCTGACGGCGGTAGTCTTTATTGGAATTACCATGACTGCAATCTACCATCAGCGACGGCTTCAGTCCCGCCTGAGTCATCTCTTTTTCGCACTGCTCGACGTCCTGCGGGCCGTAGTTTGGCGCTTTACCGCCGCGCAGAATGACGTGACCATCCGGGTTGCCCTGGGTTTGCAGCAGGCAGACCTGGCCGGCCTGGTTAATCCCGACAAAGCGGTGCGGCATCGCCGCGGCGCGCATGGCGTTGATCGCCGTCGCCAGGCTACCGTCGGTACCGTTTTTAAAGCCGACCGGCATTGACAGGCCGGATGCCATTTCGCGGTGCGTCTGGGACTCAGTAGTACGTGCGCCGATCGCCGACCAGCTGAACAGATCGCCGAGGTATTGTGGGCTGTTAGGATCCAGCGCTTCAGTGGCCAGCGGCAGCCCCATATTGACCAGCTCGACCAGCAGCCGGCGCGCAATCTTCAGACCGCCTTCAACATCAAACGAGCCATCCATGTGCGGATCGTTAATCAGCCCTTTCCAACCGACGGTGGTGCGGGGTTTTTCAAAATAGACGCGCATTACCAGGTAGAGGCTATCGCTGACCTCTTCGGCAAGTGCTTTAAAACGATGAGCGTACTCGATTGCCGCTTCCGGATCGTGAATTGAGCAAGGACCGCAGACCACCAGCAGGCGCGGATCGCGGCCGGCAATAATGTCAGAGATAGTCTGCCGGGACTGCGCAATCTGCGCTTCTTGTTCAAGGCTCAGCGGGAATTCAGCCTTCAGCTGATCCGGAGTGATCAAAACCTGTTCGTCGGTAATATGTACGTTATTCAGCGCGTCTTTTTGCATGATGGCGATCCTGGGTAGCTCGTTTGCGATAGTGTTTTCCTCACTGAGGAGAACGTAACGATACCACACAAAGTAAAGATTTCAATCCATATTCCGTAAATTTTACTTTACACCAGCAAAATAAATGGCCCTTTACCCGCCATTAAACGTAAAGTTAAATTAACACCACCCGCAGCAGCCGCCAAATAATTATCCGTCGGGCCACCTTTTCTTTACGAAAAATCCTGGCCAAAATTAACCCATTGTAAAGACCGTGGCTAATGACGATTTTCACCAACAATGCTATTCTTCGGCCGGGCAACAGCGCGCTGCAATTCACGTACCATGACGAACCAGACGGATCCGTTAATGAAACAGTTTCACCGTCTTTTTTTGATGTCTTTGTTATTCATCGTGAGCTATCCCGCTTTTGCCGCCGGGTCGTCTGCAAATGTGCGAGCCATTGTTTCAGGGATCGTGACGTACACCCGCTGGCCAGAACTCTCCGCCCCGCCCAGGCTGTGTATTTTCTCTACGTCACGCTACACCCAAAGTCTGACCCAGCAATCGCCTGAGGCTTTGCCCTACCAGCCGGTCGTTGTTCACAGCACAGAGGAAGCGTTGAATACGGTTTGTGATGGTTTTTATTTTGGTAGCGAATCGCCGTCACAGCAGTCCGAATTCACCTCTAAATACCGGCCAAGGCCCCTATTACTTATCGCGGAACAGAATACCGAATGCGCTATTGGCAGTGCTTTTTGCCTGATCATCAATGACGACAGGGTCAAATTCTCCGTTAATCTTGATGTCCTGACGCACAGCGGTGTGCGGGTCAATCCAGATGTACTGATGCTTGCCCGGAAAAACGCACATGAATAAGGATTATCCTAAGGGCCCGCGCCCCACCTTCAAAAGAGCGCTACGCCGTATCAGCATGATAAGCGTAATCATATCGATGACTCTGGTCTGGCTGCTGCTCAGCACCGCCTCCGTATTCACGCTGAAACAATACGCGCAGAAGAATCTCGAGCTCACTGCCGCCACAATGAGCCGCAGCCTTGAAGCGGCGCTGGTGTTTGGCGACAGCGCGGCGGCAGAAGATACGCTGGCGACGCTGGGGAAGCAGGGACAGTTTTCCGAAGCACTGGTGCTTGATAGCCAGAAAAAGCATTTTGCCCTCTGGCATAACCACGATCTGGTGAGCGAAGAAAAGCTCAGCGGCCTTATCAGCAAATGGCTTTTCCCACAGCCCACCGTGCAGCCCATCTGGCATGAAGGGAAAACGATCGGCGAGCTTCGCCTGACGGCGCTGGATCGGCTGATAAGCCACTTCCTCGGCATTTCCATTATCGTCCTGACCGGCAGCATCCTGCTGGCGTCCTTTATCGCCCTGCTGCTGACCCACTCCCTGCACCGCGGCATCGTTACCGCGCTGCAGAGCATTACCGAAGTGGTGCACGATATCCGCGAAAACCGCCACTTCTCTCGTCGCGTTCCCGAAGAACACATTGAAGAGTTTCATCTTTTCGCCCAGGACTTTAACAGCCTGCTCGGCGAGATGGAGGACTGGCAGCGGCAGCTGCAGGCCAAAAACGCCCAGCTTCTGCGCAGCTCTCTGCACGATCCCCTGACCGGGCTTGCCAACCGCGCAGCGTTTCGTAACGTCATCAGCAAACTGATGAATGACGACGTCACCCACCGCAGCTCCGCGCTCTTATTCCTTGATGGCGACAACTTCAAGCTCATCAACGATAACTGGGGGCACGCGACGGGCGATAAGGTCTTAATCGAAGTGGCCAGCCGGCTGATGGCGTTTGCCGGTACCGACCATCAGGCGTGGCGGCTAGGCGGTGACGAATTTGCCATTCTGCTACGCAATGTCCACACCGAGGCTGAAGTCCAGGCGCAGTGCGCCTTACTCTCGGCACAGTTTCTCCAGCCGTTTAATCTGCACAACGGCCACACCGCTACCCTGTCGCTCAGCATTGGTTACGCGCTGGCGTGGGAGCATACTTCTGCCGAAAATCTGCAAGAGTTTGCCGATCAAAATATGTATCGGATGAAACATCAGCGTTTACAGCAGGTACAAAAATAAAAGGAATCATCATGCTCAGGAAATATTTTGCTCCCGCTCTGCTGGCCGCGGTTTTTCTCACCGGCTGCCAGGCTCCGCAAGGAAAATTCTCTCAGCAGCAGGTTGCGGCGATGAAGTCCTACGGCTTTACGGAAAGTAACGGCGACTGGTCCCTGGGCCTCTCTGACACCATTCTGTTTGATAAAAATGACTACCGCCTGCGTCCCGAGAGCCAGCAGCAAATTCACAGCATGGCTTCTCGCCTTGCCTCAACCGGGATTACGCACAGTCGTTTAGATGGTCATACGGATAACTATGGCGAAGATGGCTACAACGAGATGCTGTCGCTGAAACGCGCAAACAGCGTCGCTGACGCCTGGGCGGAAGGTGCCAGCATCCCGCGCAGCAATTTAACGACCCGCGGGTTAGGTAAAAAATATCCGATTGCCAGTAACGATACGGCCAAAGGTCGTGCCGAAAACCGCCGGGTGACGGTGATTATCAGCACGCCTTAACCCCCTTAGTCTACTGAACTGGCGAGCGTCACGGCGCTGGCCGCACGCCAGCGCAGATAGTCCACGGCAACACCCAGCAGCAGGCTGGCACCCATCAGCGGCAGCGCCAGCCCCAGCAGGACGGCCATCACCAGCGTGAGCGTACGGGCGGGCCATGCCAGATTAAGCCAGGCCTGCACCAGCGTACCGGCCGGATTAAACGCCGCCTTCGGCGGACGACGGATCCACCATAAGCGATACCCCACGACTATCATCACGCACAGCGCCGCGCCAAAGGCGATCAGCAGCAGCTGATTCGCCAGGCCAAAGAGGATCCCCATGTGGAAATCGACGCCCCAGCGGGTGAGTTTCGCCATCAGCGGGAAATCGGCAAAGCGCGTACGGTCAACAACCTGCATCCGCTCACCGTCAATCGCTACCGCATCCACCCGGGTCGGCCAGCTTCGGTCTATTTCGTTCACCGTCCAGGCGAACCCCGCCCCTTTGGGAGGGCGAATCTCAAGCTTGCTGGCGTCGAGACCTGCGCTACGCGCGAGCGTCAGCACCTGGTCAAACTGCTCGCCCTTCAGCGGCGGCATCGTTTCGGGCATCGCCATATTCCCCATATGATGCTCAGCATGGGCATCATGAGCCATCGGCATCGTGGCGTGCAGTCGGGCGTTGACCTGCGGCGTCAACCAGCCGAAAGCGGCGCGCATCTTATCGACATTATCCCCGGCCCACTGCGACCAGGTTAAGCCGGTCGCGGAGAACAGCAGCATTCCCGCCAGCAGCACCCAGCCGAGGGAAGCATGCAGCCGGCGCGTATTTTGCTGGCGGTTATTGATCCGCCGGCGTGGCCGGGTCATGGCCCATAGCGCAATGCCCCCCAGCGCGGCAACCCACATCCAGGATGCCGCCAGCTCGCTATACAGCCGCCCGATATTTCCTGCCAGCAGGGACCTGTGCGCATAATCAATCCACTGGCGCAGGGGCAAAATACCGCTGGTGCCATAGACCGTCATATCGCCTTTAACCTGCAGGGTTACCGGATCGATAAACAGCGCCCGGGATTCTGACTCTCCCAACCGCGGGTCAGCGAACATCACCCGCGTGGTCTCGCCGGTGACCATGGCCGGGCGCACCGCCTGCAGGCGAAGATTTCCCTGAGTTAGCGCCTCCGCGGCCGCTATTTGGGCACTCAGCGGCTGCTTCTCCCCGCCGGGTGTCGCGCTCAGTGCGTTGTGATACAGCCAGTTTTCCAGCTGCGGCGTGGCCACATACAGCGTACCGGTTAGCGCAGCCACGAAGATAAACGGCCCGATAAACAGGCCAATATAAAAATGAAGACGTCGCAGCAGGTTCAGCCATGCCGCGCGCGAGGTGCA
The DNA here is from genome assembly GCF_024810075.1 of Klebsiella sp. BIGb0132. Lineage (NCBI taxonomy): Bacteria > Pseudomonadati > Pseudomonadota > Gammaproteobacteria > Enterobacterales > Enterobacteriaceae > Klebsiella > Klebsiella sp. BIGb0132. The sequence continues at coordinate 14,872 of NZ_JANUDW010000018.1, forward strand.
GGTAGTCATACTTTTCCTTTCCGAAAGCAAAAAGAGAACGTTGCGCAGTGCGCACATTATTTTTTATCAACAGGAAACAGCAGACTGGTGCGGCGGCGCGCGGGTGTCGGGATAGAGCCAGGGGAAGTAGTGCCAATGCTTCTGCACCGGGCGGACCGTAAAGATACGCAGCCGACGCAGGATGAAGGTAATAAGCAGCGCCAGCGCCAGCAGCAGGCCCGGCACGTGGGCTAGCAGCACGCAGTAGCCGCAGGCCTCGGCGTGGTCGGCCGGCATAGTATGTGAAGGCGCAGACGTCTGCGCAGCGGAATGGGACATCGCCATGCCGTGCGGCATTTCCATGGCGTGAGGCGTATCCGCCATCATCATCGCGTGGTGCATCCCGGGCATCGCGCCCATCGGATCTTTTTGCAATGAGATAGATATCAGCGGTGCGACGACGATCAGCAGGATCGAAAACAGCGCCAGCCATGCGGCCCGCCGTTTATGTGCTGACTGTCGATAAATATTGCCGGTCACCGCCCCTCCATCGTGAGGGCGACAGTGTAAATGATTTACATCAAGATAGTTAAAACAAAGATAAAAAAAGGGCCAGCCTATCAGGCCAGCCCTTTTTATCAGGATGTCGCGAAAGCGAATCTTAGTTAAGACGCTCTTTGATACGAGCAGACTTACCGGTACGCTCACGCAGGTAGTACAGTTTAGCTTTACGTACAGCACCACGACGTTTAACAGCAATGCTGTCAACTACCGGAGAGTGAGTCTGGAAGACACGCTCAACGCCTTCGCCGTTGGAAATTTTACGAACAGTGAATGCAGAGTGCAGACCGCGGTTACGAATAGCGATAACCACGCCCTCGAATGCCTGCAGACGTTTTTTGGAACCTTCAACAACCCATACTTTCACTTCCACGGAATCACCCGGGCGGAAGGAAGGTACGTCCTGCTTCATCTGTTCTTGTTCAATTTGCTTAATAATGTTGCTCATAATTTAATCTCTTATCCTGGGTAAACTGATATCGGGGGCTTACGCCATCCCATCATGTTTATGCTGCTGTTGTGCGTGTTCAGTTTTGAACTGCGCCAGCAACTTTGCTTGCTCTTCAGTCAGAGCCAGGTTTTCCAAAAGTTCAGGTCTTCTAAGCCAGGTGCGGCCCAGCGACTGTTTCAAACGCCAGCGACGTATCTCAGCATGGTTTCCCGACAGCAATACTGGCGGTACCTCCATCTCTTCTAACACTTCAGGGCGGGTATAGTGTGGGCAGTCCAGCAGACCATCGGCAAAGGAATCTTCCGTTGCCGAAGCTTCATGACCCAGAACCCCCGGAATGAACCGGGAAACGGAATCAATCAGCGTCATTGCTGGTAACTCACCACCGCTGAGTACGTAATCGCCGATTGACCATTCTTCATCAATTTCGGTCTGAATTACGCGCTCGTCTATCCCTTCGTAGCGACCGCACACCAAAATCAGCTTCTGATTCGTTGCCAGTTCGCTGACGCCCGCTTGATCAAGCTTGCGTCCCTGAGGCGACAGATATATCACCTTAGCGCCTTCACCTGCCGCGGCTTTTGCTGTATGGATGGCGTCCCGCAAGGGTTGCACCATCATTAACATCCCCGGTCCGCCGCCGTAAGGACGATCGTCCACGGTACGGTGCCGGTCATGCGCGAAGTCACGAGGACTCCAGCTCTGGATGCTCAGCAGGCCATTTTTTACTGCCCGGCCAGTTACCCCGTAATCGGTAATTGCGCGGAACATTTCAGGAAACAGGCTAATTATGCCAATCCACATAGCGCCGTCTTTTACCGTTTATCCGGAGAATTTAAAAACCAGGATCCCAATCTACTTCGATTGTACGAGTAGCGAGATCGACTTTCTTGATAACCTGCCCATCGAGGAACGGAACCAGCCGCTCCTTGATGCCAAACGCATCTTTCAGGTTTGCCTTGATGACGAGAACGTCATTTGACCCGGTTTCCATCATATCGATGACTTTACCCAGGCCATAGCCTTCGGTGGTGACTACCTGGCAACCCATCAGGTCTTTCCAGTAATAGTCGCCCTCTCCGAGCTTCGGCAGCTGCGAGGAATCCACGATAATTTCGCAATTAGTCAGCAGATTCGCAGTATCGCGATCGTCAATGCCCTTCAGCTTGATGACGATATCCTGATTGTGGTGGCGCCAGCTTTCCAGCTCAACAACCTGCCACTGACCCGCCTTCTGGATTAACCAGGGCTGATAGTCAAAAATGCTTTCGGCGTCTTCGGTGGAGGAAAACACTCTGAGCCAACCACGGATACCGTAGGAAGAACCCATTTTGCCCAATACGATCGGATCAACAGGTGCTTGTGCGGTGTGTTGCTTGCTCATCATGACCACCGTGACAGATTAAGCTGCTTTGTTCGCTGCTTTGATCAGCGTAGCTACGCGATCGGAAACGGTAGCGCCCTGGCCAACCCAGTGAGCGATACGATCCAGATCCAGACGAGTTTCTTCTTCTTTCGCGGAAGCGATCGGGTTGAAGAAACCAACGCGCTCGATGAAGCGACCGTTGCGTGCATTACGGCTGTCGGTGACAACAACCTGGTAGAACGGACGCTTTTTAGCGCCGTGACGAGCTAAACGAATAGTTACCATAACATCCTCTTGTGTGAATAGAACAACCGGGCCCCATCGAGGAACGGGGCCCGGGTGTCATATTAAAAGCCCGAAAATTTTACTGATTTCTGTGCAAAAATCAATTCAAAACTGCAATACGCTAAATAATTCGAGTTGCAGGCAGGTGGCAAGTGAGCAAATCCCCGGGAGCGTACCAAGTACGTCACCGGGGTGAGCGAATGCAGCCAACGCATCTGCGGCTTGAATTATGAGGCGTATTAACGACCAGGGAAGCCCGGCGGCATCATGCCCTTCATGCCGCGCATCATCTTCATCATGCCGCCTTTCGACTTCATCTTCTTCATCATGCGCTGCATATCGTCAAACTGCTTGAGCAGACGGTTAACGTCCTGCACCTGCATCCCGCAGCCCGCGGCGATACGGCGCTTGCGCGAACCTTTGATGATCTCAGGCTTGGCGCGCTCTTTCAGCGTCATCGAGTTGATGATAGCTTCCATCCGTACCAGCACTTTATCGTCCATCTGCGACTTAACGTTGTCCGGGATCTGCCCCATGCCCGGCAGCTTGCCCATCAGGCTGGCCATGCCGCCCATGTTCTTCATCTGACGCAGCTGCTCGAGGAAGTCGGTGAGGTCAAAGCCGTCGCCCTTCTTCAGCTTGGAGGCCAGCTTTTCGGCCTGCGCGCGGTCAACTTTGCTCTCGATATCTTCGATCAGCGACAGCACGTCGCCCATGCCGAGGATACGGGAGGCAATACGATCCGGATGGAACGGCTCCAGGGCTTCGGTTTTTTCGCCGACGCCGAGGAATTTAATCGGCTTGCCGGTGATATGACGAATCGACAGGGCCGCACCGCCGCGGGCGTCGCCGTCCACTTTAGTCAGCACGACGCCGGTCAGCGGCAGCGCTTCATTAAACGCTTTCGCCGTGTTCGCCGCATCCTGGCCGGTCATCGCATCGACGACAAACAGGGTCTCTACCGGGTTAAGGGCAGCGTGAACCTGCTTGATTTCGTCCATCATCGCTTCGTCAACGTGCAGACGACCGGCGGTATCCACCAGCAGCACGTCGTAAAACTTCAGCTTCGCTTCTTTCAGCGCAGCGTTAACGATGTCGATCGGCTTCTGGCCGACGTCGGACGGGAAGAAATCAACGCTCACCTGCTCGGCCAGCGTTTCCAGCTGTTTAATCGCCGCCGGGCGATAAACGTCCGCGGAGACAACCAGCACCTTCTTCTTGTGCTTCTCACGGAGGAATTTACCCAGCTTCGCGACGCTGGTAGTTTTACCGGCGCCCTGCAGGCCTGCCATCAGCACCACGGCCGGCGGCTGAGCGGCTAAGTCCAGCGCCTGGTTCTCTTCGCCCATCGCCGCAACCAGCTCGTTGCGCACGATCTTGACGAACTCCTGACCCGGGGTCAGGCTTTTGTTAACTTCATGCCCCACCGCGCTCTCTTTTACGCGGCTGATGAAATCACGCACGACGGGCAGCGCGACGTCCGCCTCGAGCAGCGCCATGCGCACTTCACGCAGGGTTTCTTTAATGTTGTCTTCGGTAAGGCGTCCGCGGCCGCTGATGTTGCGCAGCGAACGCGACAAACGATCGGTTAAATTATCAAACATTGTCTCTCGCCTGAGGTGGAAACTGTCGGTCGCCGCAGCGACACTACAAATACAAATTTGCCGCAGTATAACACGACATGTACCGGGATGTGATGCAACGGTTGGAGCAGACGTCGCGTAACGCTATACTGCTTCTCTTTCTTATTTAGTCAACAGTCGACGCCCATATGCCTGTTTTTGCTCTACTCGCGCTTGTCGCCTATTCCATCAGCCTGGCGCTGATCGTCCCCGGCCTACTGCAAAAGAACAGCAGCTGGCGGCGGATGGCGATACTTTCAGCAACTATTGCGCTGATTTGTCATGCTTTTGCGCTGGAGTCACGCATTTTCCCCGGCGGCGATAGCGGGCAAAACCTCAGCTTGCTCAACGTCGGCTCGCTGGTCAGCCTGATGATCTGTACGGTGATGACCATCGTCGCGTCGCGCAATCGAGGCTGGCTGCTGCTGCCCATCGTCTACGCTTTTGCGCTGATCAATCTGGCCTTCGCCACCTTCGTACCCAACGAGTACATCACGCACCTGGAAACAACCCCGGGCATGCTGGTGCATATTGGCCTGTCGCTCTTCTCTTACGCAACGCTGATCATTGCCGCCCTGTATGCCCTGCAGCTGGCCTGGATTGACTATCAGCTGAAAAACAAAAAGCTGGCTTTTAGTCACGAAATGCCGCCGCTGATGAGTATTGAGCGTAAAATGTTTCATATCACCCAGGTCGGCGTGGTGCTGCTGACGCTGACGCTGTGCACCGGGCTGTTCTACATGCACAACCTGTTCAGCACGGAAAACATTGATAAAGCCGTGCTGTCGATCGTGGCGTGGTTCGTTTATATCGTCCTGCTATGGGGACACTACCATGAAGGCTGGCGCGGTCGCCGGGTCGTCTGGTTTAACGTCACCGGCGCAGGCCTACTGACGCTGGCTTATTTTGGCAGCCGCGTACTTCAGCAGTTTATTAGCTAAATCCAGACTACGAGCAACTCCACCGGGCAGCATTACAACAGGCCATATGAACGCCGGCAGCGCCGACAAACCGCCGCATATTCTAAGGATGCGAAGGTTACAGTCTCTGCCGGATCGGGCTGGTAATCGTCCGGTGGGACAGGCTTTAAGGAGTCCCTCCTGGAACACATCTCTACCACCACGCTAATCGTGACGTTGATTATCATGGTGATCATCTCAGCCTATTTCTCCGGTTCTGAGACCGGCATGATGACGCTGAACCGCTACCGCCTGCGTCATATGGCGAAACAGGGCAACCGGCAGGCGAAGCGCGTCGAAAAGCTGCTGCGCAAACCCGATCGCTTAATCAGCCTGGTGCTGATCGGCAACAACCTGGTTAATATCCTCGCCTCTGCGCTGGGGACTATCGTGGGTATGCGCCTGTACGGCGATGCCGGCGTCGCGATTGCCACCGGGATTCTGACCTTCGTGGTGCTGGTGTTTGCCGAGGTCCTGCCCAAGACTATCGCCGCGCTGTATCCGGAGAAAGTCGCCTATCCGAGCAGCTTCCTGCTGGCGCCGCTGCAGATACTGATGATGCCGCTGGTGTGGTTGCTGAACACCATCACCCGCCTTCTGATGCGGATGATGGGCATCAAGACCGATATCATTATCAGCGGGGCGCTGAGCAAAGACGAGCTGCGCACCATCGTGAATGAATCGCGCACGCAGATCTCCCGCCGTAATCAGGACATGCTGCTGTCGGTGCTGGACCTCGAAAAGGTCAGCGTGGACGACATTATGGTTCCGCGTAACGAGATTATCGGTATCGATATTAACGATGACTGGAAGTCTATCGTCCGCCAGCTCACCCACTCGCCGCACGGCCGCATTGTGCTCTACCGCGGTTCGCTGGATGACGCCATCAGCATGCTGCGCGTCAGGGAAGCCTACCGCCTGATGACCGAGAAAAAGGAGTTCACCAAAGAGGTGATGCTCCGCGCTGCGGACGAGATTTACTTCGTACCGGAAGGCACGCCGCTGAGCACGCAGCTGGTGAAGTTTCAGCGCAATAAGAAGAAGGTGGGGCTGGTGGTCGATGAGTATGGCGATATCCAGGGTCTGGTGACCGTTGAAGATATTCTGGAAGAGATTGTCGGCGACTTTACGACCTCGATGTCACCCACCCTGGCGGAGGAAGTGACCCCGCTCAACGACGGCTCGGTGATTATTGACGGCAGCGCCAACGTTCGTGAAATCAATAAGGCGTTTAACTGGCACCTGCCGGAAGACGAAGCCCGAACGATTAACGGCATTATTCTCGAAGCGCTGGAAGAGATCCCCGTTCCCGGCACGCGCGTACGCATCGAGCAGTACGACATCGATATTCTCGACGTTCAGGACAATATGATTAAGCAGGTGAAGGTGATGCCGGTGAAGCCGCTTCGTGAAAGCGCGGCGGAATAATCGGGCATTAACGCAGTGAAGCGGTGAACCTCGGTTCGCCGTTTTTTTTGCCGCAAACCGGCGCTAGCGCAGGGAAATAAAGCATAAAAAAACGGCCACCCGCAGGCGGCCGTTTTACAGCGAATTACTTCGCCTTCGCCACGGTCACCATCGCTGCGCGAATAGTACGACCGTTCAGGGTGTAGCCTTTTTGCATCACGCCCAGCACGTTGCCTGCCGCCACGTCTTCAGACTCAACCATCGCGATGGCCTGGTGGACGTTAGGATCCAGCGGCACGTTGGTCTCGGCAATCACTTCCACGCCGAATTTATGCACAACGTCCAGCATCGACTTCAGCGTCAGCTCAATACCTTCAACCATAGAAGCCATGTCCGGATTAGCTTTATCGGCCACTTCCAGCGCGCGGTCCAGGCTATCGATCACCGGCAGCAGTTCGTTAACGAACTTCTCCAGGGCGAATTTATGCGCCTTTTCCACGTCAAGCTCAGTGCGACGACGCAGGTTTTCCATTTCCGCTTTTACGCGCAGGACACCTTCGCGTTCACGAGTCTGGGCTTCAACCAACTGCGCTTCCAGATTCGCAATTTTTTCATCGCGCGGATCCACCTGGTCAGCAGAAACCTCAGGCTCAACCGCCTCAACGTTGTCGTGCTGTTCCGTGATAATTTCTTCCGGGGCTTGCCCGTCAGGCGTTTTCTGTTCTTTACTACTCATGAATTTCTCCGCGTTTTTTTCGCATTCATCTCGCTAACTTCGCTTATTATGGGGATCAGTTTCCGGGTTTCAAGGGAAGCAGTCAGATTGTCATCATTCATTTAACGCAAGGACATCCAGAACATGAAGAACCATTTCAAGTGTATAGGCATTGTGGGGCACCCTCGTCACCCGACCGCGCTGACCACACATGAAATGCTCTGGCGCTGGCTGTGCAGCAAAGGCTATGAAGTTCTGGTTGAACAACAGATCGCCCATGAGCTACAGCTTAGCAACGTCAAAACGGGAACGCTGGCGGAAATTGGCCAACAGGCGGATCTGGCGGTCGTCGTTGGCGGCGATGGCAACATGCTCGGCGCCGCGCGCACCCTGGCGCGGTACGATATTCAGGTGATCGGCATTAACCGCGGCAATCTTGGTTTCCTGACCGACCTCGACCCGGATAACGCGCTGCAGCAGCTTGCCGACGTGCTTGAAGGCCACTATATCGCCGAAAAACGCTTTCTGCTGGAGGCCCAGGTCTGCCAGCAGGATTGCCAGAAGCGCATTAGCACGGCGATTAATGAAGTGGTTCTGCATCCGGGCAAGGTCGCGCATATGATTGAGTTCGAGGTCTATATCGACGAGGTCTTTGCCTTCTCCCAGCGCTCCGACGGCCTGATTATCTCCACCCCGACGGGATCCACCGCCTATTCGCTCTCCGCCGGTGGCCCTATTCTGACGCCTTCGCTCGATGCCATCACCCTGGTGCCGATGTTCCCGCATACGCTCTCGGCCCGTCCGCTGGTTATTAACGGCGACAGCACCATTCGCCTGCGCTTCTCCCAGCGCTGCAGCGACCTTGAGATCAGCTGCGATAGCCAGATAGCCCTGCCGATTCAGGACGGCGAAGATGTCTTAATCCACCGCTGCGACTACCACCTGAATCTTATTCACCCGAAAGATTACAGCTATTTCAACACATTGAGCACCAAGCTCGGCTGGTCGAAAAAATTATTCTGATTTTATAAGCTGCCTCTTTACTGGATAAAAAACCAGTCTATACTGTACGAAAACACAGTAATGGTTTTTCATACAGGAAGGCAGCTATGTTGGCGCAACTTACCATCAGTAATTTTGCTATCGTTCGTGAACTGGAGATCGATTTCCACAGCGGCATGACCGCCATCACCGGGGAAACCGGTGCGGGGAAATCGATAGCCATCGATGCGCTTGGCCTGTGCCTTGGCGGCAGAGCGGAAGCAGACATGGTGCGAAGAGGCGCCAGCCGCGCAGACCTGTGCGCGCGCTTCGCGCTAAAAGATACGCCCGCGGCGCAGCGCTGGCTGGAAGAGAACCAGCTGGAAAGCGGACGTGAGTGTTTACTTCGCCGCGTCATCAGCACCGACGGCCGCTCGCGCGGCTTCATTAACGGTACCGCCGTTCCGCTCTCCCAGCTTCGCGAGCTCGGCCAGCTGCTTATCCAGATCCACGGCCAGCACGCGCACCAGCTGTTAACCAGGCCAGAACATCAAAAAACGCTGCTCGATGGTTATACCGGTGAGTATGCGCTTACTCAGCTCATGGCCGGGCATTATCGCCAGTGGCACCAGAGCTGCCGCGAGCTGGCGCAGCATCAGCAGCAGAGCCAGGAACGCGCCGCCCGCGCCGACCTGCTGCAGTATCAGCTAAAAGAGCTGAACGAGTTCTGCCCTCAGCAGGGTGAATTCGAACAAATCGACGAAGAGTACAAACGCCTTGCCAACAGCGGCCAGCTGCTAAGCACCTGCCAGCATGCGCTGACGGTGATGGCGGACGGCGAAGAGGCGAACCTGCAGAGCCAGCTCTACGCCGCTAAGCAGCTGGTGGGCGAGCTGGTCGGCATGGACAGCAAGCTCTCGGGCGTGCTGGATATGCTGGAAGAAGCCTCAATTCAGCTTAGCGAGGCAACCGACGAGCTGCGCCATTACAACGACCGCCTGGATCTCGACCCGAACCGCCTGTTCGAACTGGAGCAGCGCATCTCGCGGCAGATATCCCTCGCGCGCAAGCATCAAATTACGCCAGAAGAGCTGCCTGCGTTCTATCAGGCGCTGTTAGAAGAGCAGCGCCTGCTGGACGACAGCGCGGGCTCGCTGGAGTCGCTCAGCCAGACGGTGGTTGAACATCGCCAGCTGGCGCTGGAAACGGCCCGCCAGCTGCACGCCGCGCGTCAGCGCAGCGCCGATGAGCTGACCCGGCTGATCACTGAAAGTATGCACTCACTTTCTATGCCTCACGGGGTCTTTGCTATCAATATCGCCTTTGATGAGCGTCATCTGACCGCCGAAGGCGCGGATCGCATCGAGTTTCGCGTGACGACCAACCCCGGCCAGCCGCTGCAGCCTATTGCTAAAGTGGCCTCCGGCGGCGAGCTATCCCGTATTGCGCTGGCGATTCAGGTCATTACCGCGCGGAAGATGGAAACGCCGGCGCTGATTTTCGATGAGGTTGATGTCGGCATCAGCGGCCCAACGGCCGCCGTGGTCGGCAAGCTGCTGCGCCAGCTGGGAGAATCGACTCAGGTCATGTGCGTCACTCACCTGCCGCAGGTGGCTGGCTGCGGTCACCATCACTTTATCGTCTGCAAAGAGACCGACGGTGAGATGACCGAAACCCACATGCATCCGCTGGATAAACGCGCGCGTCTGCAGGAGCTGGCTCGCCTGCTGGGCGGGAGCGAAGTCACGCGCAACACGCTGGCGAACGCGAAAGAGTTGCTCGCGGCGTAAACTTTTTGATTTCCGCAGAGTCATAGTGAACAGCAAATTGCCGCAAGACCTGCAGTCGAAGGTTTCCAACTGGGCAAAGGTCTATTATTATCGGCATATTACAGATGAGCCACGTACTGCTCGGGCCCGAAAAGGAATCAAATCACTATGCGCTGTAAAACGCTGACTGCTGCCACAGCGGTTCTTCTTATGTTGACCGCAGGCTGTTCCACTCTGGAACGAGTGGTTTACCGTCCTGACATCAACCAGGGTAACTATCTGGCACCTAACGATGTAGCAAAAATTCGTGCCGGCATGACGCAACAGCAGGTTGCTTATGCTCTGGGTACCCCAATGATGTCGGATCCGTTTGGCACTAACACCTGGTTCTACGTTTTCCGTCAGCAGCCTGGGCATGAAAAAATTACCCAGCAGACCCTCACTCTGACCTTTAACAGCAGCGGTGTGTTAACCAACATTGATAACAAACCGGCTCTGACCAAAGACTGATGCGCAGACCCCGGCGGTAGTCATACCGCTCTGGAAACGCAAAAAGCGCTCATTGAGCGCTTTTTTTATGCCAACCGACACTACTTCTCGTCGTTCTTTTTTTCTGCCCGCTGGCGCCGCAGCTCTTTCGGGTCGGCAATCAGCGGCCGGTAAATCTCCACCCGGTCGCCATCATGAACCTCATCGTGCAGCTTAGCCGGGCGGCTATAAATTCCCACCTTGTTTTTCGCAAGGTCGATATCGTCGCGTAGCGCCAGAAGCCCGCTGGCAATAATCGCCTGTTCGACGGTCGCCCCCTCCTCCAGCTTTACGCTTTGCAGATACTGCTTTTCCGGCAAGGCATAGACGACTTCAACGACGATTTTAGCCGACACGATAAACCTCTTTCGCCCGGGTGGTAAACGCCTGCACCATGTTGAGCGCCAGCTCTTTAAAGATGCGGCCAAACGCCATTTCAATCAGCTTATTGGTGAACTCAAAATCAAGGTGGAATTCGATTTTGCACGCCTCCGGGCTCAGCGGAATAAACCGCCAGCCGCCAATAAGCGATTTAAACGGGCCATCGACCAGGCTCATCAGGATGCTCTGGTTGCTGGTTAGCGTATTTCGCGTTGTGAAAGTCTTGCTGATGCCTGCCTTGGACACATCAACCGCCGCCATCATCTGCGTCGGTCCGGACTCCAGCACGCGGCTACCGGTGCAGCCTGGCAAAAAATCAGGGTAGGACTTCACATCGTTTACGAGTTGATACATCTGCTCCACGCTGAACGGCACCAGCGCGGTACGGCTAATCTGAGGCATAGCAAGTTCCACATTTAAACACGGCGCAAATAATATCATTTATCTGCTGCTAAAAAAAACGCTGTGCCACAACTCATGCTAAGATAACGCGTTACACCTCGCAGGATGGATTGAGGTAACTATGTATAAGATAAGCGATGACTTCAGGACACTATGACTAAGAAAAAATCACACAAACCTGGATCAGCCACCATTGCGCTGAATAAACGCGCCCGTCATGAATACTTTATCGAAGATGAATACGAGGCGGGTCTTGCCCTGCAAGGGTGGGAAGTTAAATCTCTGCGCGCCGGCAAAGCCAACATCGGCGATAGCTACGTGATCCTGAAGGACGGCGAAGCCTATCTGTTTGGTGCCAACTTTACGCCAATGGCCGTGGCTTCAACCCACTACGTCTGTGACCCGACGCGCACCCGTAAGCTGCTGCTGAATCAGCGCGAGCTCGATGCGCTGTACGGCCGTATTAACCGGGAAGGTTATACCGTCGTTGCCCTGTCGCTGTACTGGAAAAACGCCTGGTGCAAAGTCAAAATCGGCGTGGCAAAAGGTAAGAAACAGCACGACAAGCGTACCGATCTGAAAGACCGCGAATGGGCGGTAGATAAAGCGCGCATTATGAAACACGCCGGACGCTAATCTCCTCCTCTAAGGGCCAGCTAAGCTGGCCCTTGTGCTATATCGTTGTTGATGCTGCTTTTTTGCCCAACCAGGCGCCATAAACCACCGAACGGGGGCTGGTAAGCCTGTTCATAAATCTGTTATACTTGTTCTAACACATTGGGGCTGATTCTGGATTCGACGGGATTCGCGAAACCCAAGGTGCATGCCGAGGGGCGGTTGGCCTCGTAAAAAGCCGCAAAAAAATAGTCGCAAACGACGAAAACTACGCTTTAGCAGCTTAATAACCTGCTCTGAGCCCTCTCTCCCTAGCTTCCGCTCTTAAGACGGGGATCAAAGAGAGGTCAAATCCAAAAGAGATCGCGTGAATACCCTGCCTGGGGTTGAAGCGTTAAAACTAATCAGGCTAGTTTGGTAGTGGCGTGTCTGTCCGCAGGTGCCAGGCGAATGTAAAGACTGACTAAGCATGTAGTGCCGAGGATGTAGGAATTTCGGACGCGGGTTCAACTCCCGCCAGCTCCACCAAATCGTGATCCGGATACGTCCGGTGAAGTACAGAAAGCCCGCATGGCACAAGACCTGCGGGCTTTTTTGTGTCTGTCATTGTCCGAGGACATCCGGCTAAATCCAGAGAAAATTGGTACACGTTTAGGTACACGCTATACTGTGGTCCATTAAACGTGTACCAATTATGGAAGGGATCCAGACATGGCGCGCATTACACGCCCCCTCACTAACAACGAAATCCTCAAAGCGAAACCCCGCGAAAAAGACTTCACCCTGCATGATGGTGATGGCCTGTTCTTGCTCGTCAAAACCTCCGGTAAAAAACTCTGGCGCTTCCGTTATCAGCGACCGGGAAGCAGCAGCCGCACAAATTTGAGTCTCGGATCATACCCTGCCCTTACACTCGCAGCAGCTCGTCAGATACGCGACCAGCACTTAACCACCCTCGCGCAAGGCATGGATCCACAACAGCAGCAGGAGCAAGCGTCAGAACAACGCCAGATTGAGTTAGACAGCATTTTCTCAACAGTGGCTGCTAACTGGTTCCAGATTAAAAGCAGAAGCGTCACAGAAGATTATGCAAAAGACATTTGGCGCTCTTTAGATAAAGACGTGTTCCCCACTATCGGTTCGATACCTGTTCAGGAGATAAAGGCCAGAACGATTGTTGAAGCACTAGAGCCAATTAAAGCTCGTGGTGCACTTGAGACTGTGCGTCGTTTGGTACAACGTGTTAACGAGATAATGATTTATGCGGTTAACACCGGTCTGATAGATGCGAATCCTGCATCAGGTGTTGGCATGGCCTTTGAGAAACCAAAAAAGCAAAACATGCCGACGCTGCGGCCAGAAGAGTGGCCAAAATTGATGCGGTCACTGGTTATGTCTAATTTATCTGTTCCAACACGCTGCCTCATTGAATGGCAACTCCTTACACTTGTGCGCCCTTCTGAGGCCTCTGGTGCTCGTTGGGCAGAGATCGATCTCGATGCCAAGCTCTGGACTATTCCAGCCGAACGGATGAAGGCTAAGCGTGAGCACATCGTACCTCTATCTCCACAGGCATTAGACATTCTGGAAGTGATGAGGCCAATCAGTAATCATCGTGAACATGTTTTTCCGAGCAGAAATGATCCAAAGCAACCTATGAACAGCCAAACAGCAAACGCAGCACTCAAACGAATCGGATACGGAGGTAAACTAGTCGCTCATGGTTTAAGAAGTATTGCAAGCACTGCTTTAAATGAGGCAGAATTCAGCAGTGATGCAATTGAAGTTTCTCTAGCTCATGCCGATAAAAATGAGGTTAGAAGAGCTTACAATCGCGCCATCTATCTTGACACACGTGTGATTATGATGGAATGGTGGGGTAATTTTGTGAGGAACAACTAAAAATAAGGAGATAGAATGTTGCGTGACATGATAGATGTTACGGATGATAAATGCTTAACGCAAGGCACAATATTTAATTGTGCTTATAGTGCTTCTTATCCAAATGATGAGACGTTAGGTTTAATTATCACAGCCCGGTGTGATATCGCAAATGCAGATAAAGTAAAATTTTATAATTTCATACCAGCAATTCCCTTTGAAATTTGGAAAGAGAAAGAGCTCCTTTCTATCATAAAAAAGCAAACTTATAAAAATTTAAATTCACAATATTTAAGCTTGCTCAGTGAAGCTAAGTTTTCAAAAAACAATCTTGAAACATATGGTTACAGCCGAATTTATGATGTAATTGCAGATAAAAAGCTACTTAAACCTAAGCAATTAGACAGATTGGAATCTTTGAAAGAAAAAATCAATTCGATTGAACAGAATTATACTTATGAAAAATTATTAATTTTTTTTCGTGATGATATATCAAAAATCCTGAGCGATATCATTGAAAATAAAAACCCAGACTTTTTCCTTATCGATGAAGTTGTTGGTTATAAGTCCGTCATAGTTAATTTAAGAGAGATCTATGAGTTAAATATCTTAACTGCAAAAAGAATTCCAGATGGTATAGAAATTGATGATGGGGATACATACCCAGGCTTAAACTTAAATACCCCCAATAAATTCTGCAGCATTGTTGGTCAGTTAAAATCTCCATTTATAGAATTATTGATGCAACGTTTCACAAATAACTTTGTTAGAGTTGGTGTAGATAATCATCATCTCTCATTATTAACTAAAATAATGGGTATATAAATATGAGCTTCATTGCAATTGAAAGTAATGCAGTACGTAAAATCGTTGCTGAAAAAATTCTGCAATCAGCTGATTACGATAAGGGACAACTACTTGCTGATGTATTAAAGGAACAAATACCGTTTGACTTTAGCCTTGATATCAAAGCGATATCTTCGGGTGCTGGAATTTACATAGTAACAAAAAACCCCAATAAAAAAAATATGCTTATCTTTGACACCTCAACTTTCAATGGTTTCAAAAGAAGCAGTAATGAAGTCATCACTATACTTCAAAAATCTTGCAGACTTGCAATCAAACTGTGGGACAAAATTGGCCATAGCCCATGTGAAAAAATAATCAATGGCTCCTCTTTAATTGCGTTATTACCTTTGTCATTTACTACAGGCAAGTCTTATAAAGTTATACTTGACAAGTCTCCAGATAAGGAAAGACAAGAAAAAAGGAACGAAAGTAGTTTTTTGATTTTTCTTGATGGATATGAAACCAGTAACAATCCACCAAAGCTTGCAAATTTCCGAAAGGCAAAAGATGGAGTCAATGAGATTGATGTTGCTTCACAATTTTTAGCTCCAACAAAAGAAGATAGTAGTTCTTCTTCATACCTGAACATCAATGAAATTGACAATAATGATAATCTATCTAACCCTCACATGGGGCTGGATTTTTGGGCAAAAAATCTAACTGAAAGTCAGAAAAGATTTGTTTATAGTGAAAGCCTTGGTCCAGATATTCTAAAAGGAGCGGCAGGAACAGGTAAAACCCTAAGCTTAATTTTAAGGTGTGTTGTTCAACTGAATAATGCAAAAAAAACCGAAAGTAATTTGAAAGCTATCTTTATAACGCATAGCATTGCAACAAAAAAAAATATCGAAAATCTCATCGCTTCAAATGGTGGTTCAGAATATATTGATTCAGAAACGCAACAATCCGTTGAAGTAACTACCTTGCAGGAATGGTGCATAAAAAACCTTGGAAATAGAATTGAGGCCACTGAGTATTTAGATAGTGATGCATTTGAATCTAAACAATTGCAACTCTTATATATAAATGAAGCGTTAGATGACTTCTTATTATATGATTATGCAGGATCTATTAATTTCATATCGCCTGCATTAAAAAAATTCTTTGGTAACAATGATCCATGGGGAATATCTATACTACTACAAGAGGAAATCTCAACTTATATAAAGGGCAGAGCTGGAGATGACCTTAAAACTTATACATCTCTATCTAGAAGCAAAAATGCCATTCCTCTTGAAATTGAGGATGATTATAAAACAATCTTCTCAATATATAACAGATACCAAGACAAATTAATAACACTTAATTCATTTGACAGTGATGACATCACATTATCCGCACTCAAGGAAACATCAACTCCAATATGGAAAAGGAGAAGAATTAACAGCGGCTTTGATATAATGTATATTGATGAAACCCACTTATTTAACATTAATGAATTAAGCTTATTCCATAATTTATTAAAGCCAAACTCAAACCACATAGTATTTACTATGGATCGTAGTCAAGCCTCTGGTGATACAACCATTACCAAAGAAGATGTAGCTAAAGAACTAGATGCTACTTTAGCTCATGAGCACGGATTGAATGCCGTCTTTCGTTCTTCGGAGCACATCATTAACTTAGCCAGTTGCGTATTAGCTTCTGGTGCCACTCTTTTCCAAGAATTGGAAAATCCACTGGCTGAATCGATGACAGGTCATACGTCACTCATTGAAGAAAAATGCAATATTCCGTATATCATTAGTAAGCAAAATACAAATGAAGTTTATAGAACAACCTTCGCCCTTGCGGATCATATCTCCCAAAACTCAGGTATTCCTCGGAGTGATATACTAATAGTCCCATGCACAGACAATGTATTAAAAGAAATTAAGGAGTATGCACTTTTACACTCTAAGCAACATATTAGCATAGAAAGGCGCGGGGATAGTCTAGCTGTTGTAACAGCAAGTGAAGAAAATGCTTATGTGATAGGCGGAATGGAATACATTGGAGGTTTAGAATTCTCTGCAGTTATAATTATCGGAGCGGATTCAGATAAATTCCCTGAACAATCAAGTTATAACGGCGAATCACTTCACTTTATTAACTATTCATCTTTTAATAAGTTATACGTTGCTATTACTAGAGCCAAATATCAAGTCGCATTTGTCACAGAGAAAACTCAAAAATTAAGTCCTTTGCTTGAGACGGCTTATCGTGAGGGGCTTATCATACAAGATGACGAGCTAGCAAATACTTTATGAATGCGAAAATGTGCTCAATGGATTACAGCCCATAGAGCGCAATACTTTCCCACCACGCCTGCTAGCTTCATGGCTTGGTTTACGTGCCACTATATGTATGGTTTCAAGCTGTTACAGGACAGAATATATCAGTTGAATTCATGACAGTAACTGAGCAGCTTCAAAAGTAACGCCTTCAACATCTAAAGTGACTTATTTCCGCCGCCTCCGGGCGGCATTTTCTTGCCATTCACCTGACAGCCTCAGAGGCTCGTCACGCTTTCGAACAGCACCGCACCATCCACCGACACTCCTGCGAACCCGCGCAGCGCTGCGACGCGCTCAGGCCGCCAAATTAAATATAACTAAATAAATACTTTACCGCTGGCGCGCAGTGCTTTCCCCGCCTCGCCTGCACGCTTCATGGGTCGGTTTTCATGCAGGTGCAGCGGGGGGCTCAGGCCGCGCCGGGACAGGATTGCGAAGGGAGTGACGGGACGGGAAAGCGCATGCAAAACCATGCACCCTGTGGATGCATGGCTTAATTCGGAAAAAATAGCGGTATTTTCGGGGATTTTTTGCGGAGCTACTTACTGGCCAGCTCCGTGCGCCGGCGGGCATAAATCAGGCTCTGTGCGGGGGTGTATTTTTCCTGATTATCGACCCGCGAAGCCGTGTCAGGCCTGAATCCGATGGCCGTTAAAATATCGCTGTCTTCTGCCGAATAATGAATTTCTTCACCGGTACTCAGCCACACGGACAGCGCTTCGCGCAGGTAATGCGCCGAACGGTCGAGCGCATGGCCGGTCAGGAGTGCGGGCTGCTGGCTGAGTCCCATCAGCTCCGGGGCAAGCGTGTCAGCCAGCTCTGTCCCGTGCGCCTGCATAAAGTCATTCAGCCGGTTGCGGATACTGATGCGCTGTACCGATTCATGGGAGCGGATATAGCGCCCGGCGGCCTGATTTATCTCCCATTTTTTGACATCGATAATGTCGCGCAGTGTCTGCATTCTGCCCGGTATACGGTCATCCCCGGCCAGCACCTGTTCCTGATATTCCTGCTCTGCGGCCGCCAGTTCGGCTTTACGGTTCAGCCAGCCGGTTTCGTTCTTCTGACAGGCTTCAAAGGCCTGCTGTAGCGTGAGGGTGGTCATGGTCAGTTCTCCCCTGATTAATGACGGTATGGCGAGCTGTAGCAGCCCTGCACTTTACGGGGTGCCGGGGGTGTGACCGGCTCCGCGACAGGCGGCGCTTTCTCCGCCGGGGGCCGGATAACCTCGTCGATGGCTTCAGTGGTGCGGAACGTCGCCGAGCACTCAATATTGGTGCACTGGTGATAGCGCTGTTTGACGTTCTCCGACAGATAGCGGGAGGTGCGGGCATGCGCCGACTTTTTGCAGAACGGACAGTGCATCATGGCAGCAGCCCCCGCGCTTTCAGGTCAGCCTCGCGCTGACGGATTTTCTCCTGCCAGACTTTTAGCTGGCCAGGTGTGCTGGCGGCGTCGTGGTCCATGTGCGGAAGCGCGACGGCCGGGAAGCCGGTCAGGGAGAGCACCGGCTCATCCGCTGGCGTGACGGAGAAGTCGCTCACTTTCCTGGTCAGGAAGGTCACCACCTGATGCATGACCTCTTTCTCCGGCTCGATGTAGCCCTGATGGCCAATGGTGTTGGCGAGCGGGTTTGCCATCACATCCGCTTTCAGCACCATCGCCCGGACCAGTGGTCCGAGGGTGTCGTTCAGCGCGCGGTCGAGCTCTTCCTTGGCGTATTCAGACAGTACGGCATGATGCGCCTGCCGGAATGCCTTTGCGGTGCTGTTGCAGGCGACTTTCAGCAGGTCACGTTCAAAGGCCAGCACCTCGGTCAGGTTGTCACATTCCTGCGCCAGCTCCCGGCGGGCCACGCGTTCGATATGGCCGCTTTTCAGCTCATCGGTCAGCATGGCGCCCCCGGCACGGAAAGCAGCACGCCATGTGCGGGTATCGCTGCCGTTGTCCTGCTCCAGCTCCGCTTTCTGCTCCTCTGCGCGGGTGATGGCCGTCAGGGTGTCCTCCATCAGGCGGGCCTGTTCAAGATGGGCCGCTCTGGCGGCGGTCAGTCGCTCCAGCGCCGGTTTCAGGTAATCAGGGATAAAGGGGATGTCGGTCATGGCAGATTTCCTCGTGGTTTCAACTTGAGGTGATTCTGCCGGGGCACACACAACAACACGACCTGTTGCGGTTGTGGCAGTTCTGGCACAAACAGGACATCAAAACCCGGCTTGCCAGAGAAAGGTCTCAGGAAAAGCATACTCACCGTTTGTTTTTTTACTATTAACTATTCACCACTGTTCACCATAAGAAAAAATATAAGCAATACAGTAAGATAAAGGGTGAACAGTTGAGGGGTTGACTGTTCACCCACTGTTCACCACTGTTCACCTTTCTGTTTTTACGATGCTCTGCTTGCTTAGATTTTTTAGTTATTAAAAAATAAATATATATATCTAAAAGTAATCATCGGTTTGCCAAAGGATTATCAGGGATTGTCAACGATTGTCAGGGATTGCCACTGTTTGCCATTTGCTTGTTAACAGTTTGTTGTGTGGTGGGCCACTACAAAATGACTTGTTGCCCTCGGGGAAAATATTCACAAAATAGAGAGCTACCCGAAGCCGGACGGACACGACCGGCACTGTATGGACTTTATGAGGTAGCCCGATGCACACCGCTTTTTCTTCCCCGTCTTCTGCCCCTGCCGCGCCGCTGATGCCGGTCTCTGATGCCGTTCAGGAGCGCTTTATTCGCCTGCCCGAAGTGATGCATCTGTGCGGGCTGTCCCGCTCCACGATTTACGACCTCATCAGCCGGGAGGCTTTTCCGAAGCAAATCTCCCTCGGCGGAAAAAATGTGGCGTGGGCTCAGTCGGAAGTCATCGGGTGGATGGCCGACCGTATCGCCGAACGCAACCGGGGCTATGACGCATGATGATGCCCGTTCCGCAAAAAGCCCCTTTTTCTGGCTTGCTTCCCTTTGCCGTTTCCAGGTATAGTTTCGCTGCTGTCGCAAAATCGGCAGCCGGGCGTAGGAACCCGAGCGAAACAAAGGCGACACCAGACGCGCCATGCGTCTTTTTTTGTGTCTGTGCTCTCGTGCACCCATTATTTGCGCACTGGTTTTTTAGCCATTGCAGCATCTTTATAATGGTGGCCCGGGCGGGGCAGCCTCCGGGCTGGCCGGTTTCCTTTGTTGCCGGTATTCCTACCCCCGTCCGGGCTACCACCCATGAGCGTAGGAACTCCGGTGGTGGCTGTATTCAGCTAACAAAGGAGGTTGCCCCTATGGCTACGACCCTCACCCCGTCTCACCCGCAATTTGTCTTCGTGTTTGCCGCTGTCCGTCGCGCAGACCGTCAGCCCCGTATCTGTATGCTTCGTACCGTTGCCGGTAATGAACACGCCGCACGCCTTTCCCTCGTCCGCGATTACGTCCTCTCGTTTGCCGGGCGTCTGCCGGTGGCGGAGGTGCGCGCATGAGACACTCCACGATTACTGCCCGTGACCTCGAATGCCTTGAACATATGCGCAATGTCGGCAAGCTCGTCAGCGACCTGATGCAGGTGCAGGACTGCACCTCCCTGCGCCGCGACCCGGCGCAACAGTCGCAGCTTACCTCCGTGATTTACCTGATGACCGCCCAGCTCGACGGCGTGGTCGAGCGCTGCAACCAGCGCTGGCTGACCGGGGAGGGCAACGTATGAAAACGCCTCTGCCGCCCGTATTACGTGCCGCCCTGTATCGCCGCGCCGTGGCCTGTGCCTGGCTGACCCTGTGCGAACGTCAGCATCGCTATCCCCACCTCACCCTCGACGCGCTGGAAAGTGCCATCGCCACCGAGCTGGAAGGCTTCTACCTGCGCCAGCACGGCGAGGAAAAAGGCCGTCTGATTGCCTGTGCACTGCTGGAAGATTTGATGCAGGCCGGGCCGCTGAAAGCCGCCCCGTCGCTGTCCTTCCTCGGGCTCGCCGTGATGGATGAGCTCTGCGCCCGCCATCTGACATCGCCTGTACTGCACTGAGGGAGAAAACTATGAAAATGAACGTAAGGGACACCGTAAAACAGGCGTGCGGCCACTGGCCGCGCATTCTCCCGGCGCTGGGAATGAAAGTGATAAAAAACCGCCATCAGGCCTGCCCGGTGTGTGGCGGCGCTGACCGGTTCCGCTTTGACGATAAAGAGGGGCGCGGTACATGGTTCTGTAACCAGTGCGGCGCCGGTGACGGCCTGAAACTGGTTGAGAAGGTGTTCGGCGTGTCGGCATCCGAGGCCGCCGGGAAGGTGAACGCCGTCACCGGCCACCTGCCGCCGGTGGCCCCGGAGGTGGCAGCAGCCGCAGAGGCTGAGACTGAAGCCGACCGCAAAGCAGCGGCCGCGCTGGCCGTCAGACTGCTGGAGAAAACGCGCCCGGCCACCGGCAACACCTACCTGACCCGCAAGGGCTTTGCCGGTCGTGAGTGTCTGACGCTGACCACGTCGCACAAAACCGGCGGCGTGGCCTACCGCGCCGGTGATGTGGTGGTGCCGCTGTATGACGGGACCGGCGCGCTGGTTAACCTCCAGCTTATTAATGCTGAGGGGCTCAAGCGCACCCTGAAAGGCGGGCAGGTCAAAGGGGCATGCCATCTCATCGACGGACAGAAACAGGCCGGGAAACGCCTGTGGATAGCGGAGGGCTATGCGACGGCCCTTACCGTGCATCACCTGACCGGCGAAACCGTCATGGTGGCGCTGTCGTCCGTGAACCTTCTTTCTCTGGCGAGCCTGGCTCGTCAGAAACACCCGGCCTGTCAGATTATCCTCGCCGCCGACCGTGACCTGAACGGCGACGGCCAGACTAAAGCCGCTGCGGCCGCAGAAGCCTGCGAGGGCGTTATTGCCCTGCCGCCGGTATTTGGTGACTGGAATGATGCGGTGATGCTGAAGGGGGAGGACGCCACGCGGAAAGCCATTTATGCCGCCATCCGGCCAGCGGCACAGAGCCCGTTCGACACCATGAGCGAGGCGGAATTTACCGCCATGAGCGCCAGCGATAAGGCGATGCGGGTGCACGAGCATTATGGCGAAGCGCTGGCCGTCGATGCCAACGGCCAGCTCCTGTCCCGCTATGAAAACGGCATCTGGAAGGTGATAACGCCGTCTGATTTTGCCCGCGACGTGGCCGGACTGTTCCAGCGCCTGCGCGCCCCGTTCTCGTCGGGGAGAATTGCGTCGGTGGTGGAGACCCTGAAACTGATTATTCCGCAGCAGGAGGCACCGGCACGCCGTCTGATTGGTTTTCGCAACGGCGTACTCGATACCCAAAGCGGCCTGTTCAGCCCGCACAGCAAATCACACTGGCTGCGCACCCTGTGCGATGTGGATTTCACCCCGCCGGTGGAGGGCGAAACGCTGGAAACCCACGCGCCGAACTTCTGGCGCTGGCTCGACCGGGCGGCCAGTGGCAACCCGACAAAACGTAACGTGATTCTGGCTGCGCTGTTTATGGTACTGGCGAACCGCTACGACTGGCAGCTCTTTCTCGAAGTCACCGGCCCCGGCGGCAGCGGGAAAAGTATTCTGGCCGAAATCGCCACGATGCTGGCCGGAGAGGATAACGCCACGTCGGCGGATATCGACACGCTGGAAGACCCCCGTAAACGTGCCTCCCTGATTGGCTTCTCGCTCATTCGTCTGCCTGACCAGGAGAAATGGAGCGGTGACGGTGCCGGACTCAAGGCCATTACCGGCGGCGATGCGGTCTCCGTTGACCCGAAATACCAGAATCCCTACTCGACGCATATTCCGGCGGTGATTCTGGCCGTGAACAACAATCCTATGCGCTTCACCGACCGCAGCGGCGGCGTGTCACGCCGCCGGGTGATTATCCACTTCCCGGAGCAGATAGCGCCGGAAGAACGCGACCCGCAGCTCAGGGATAAAATCGCCCGCGAGCTGGCCGTCATCGTGCGCCAGTTGATGCAGCAGTTCAGCGACCCGATGAGCGCCCGCGCGCTGCTCCAGTCGCAGCAGAACTCCGACGAGGCACTGAGCATCAAGCGTGATGCTGACCCGACGTTTGATTTTTGCGGCTATCTGGAGGCGCAGCCGCAGACCAACGGGATGTTTATGGGTAATGCCAGTATCATCCCGCGTAATTACCGTAAATATCTCTATCACGCGTATCTGGCCTATATGGAGGCCAACGGGTACAGGAACGTGCTCAGCCTGAAAATGTTCGGACTGGGACTGCCCATGATGCTGAAAGAGTACGGGATGAATTATGAGAAGCGGCACACAAAGCAGGGGATACAAACTAACCTGTCGCTGAAAGAGGAAAGCTACGGCGACTGGCTGCCGAAGTGCGACGAACCCACCGCGACATAACCTATCCGGACCGGCAACAGCCGGTCTTTTTGTATATGCCCCTCCCTCAAGGGTGAACAATCCACTGTTCACCCTTCACCGTATGTTCACCCTGTATCACTATGAAAGTATTAATAAAAAACCAAAGGTGAACAGTGTGAACAGTTAAACCCAAAAAAACTTTTTACCCCCCCCCTCATCACCATCATATTGCGGTGATGGTCGCCGGAAACAGGCCAGAGACGCGCTGAGGTGAAGAGTTGACTGTTCACTCTTCACCAACCGTTCATCATCTATCATCATGATATTAAAAAGAAAAATAAGGAGGTGAACAGTGTGAACAGTTAAATGCAAAAAAACTTTTTACCCCCCCCTCATCACCATCATATTGAGGTGGTGGACGCCGTAAACAGGCCGGAGATGCGCTAAGGTGAAGAGTTGACTGTTCACTCTTCACCAACTGATCACCGACTATCATTATGATATTAAAAAGAAAAATAAGGAGGTGAACAGTGTGAACAGTTAAATGCAAAAAAACTTTTTATCCAGCCTTTGTAGATCCAGAAAAATCATCAGGAGGAAGAGCAATCGACAACTTTAGATAGGGAAGAATGCTATGACATTCCATAATTGGTACACGTTTAGGTACACAAATGAAAGTTGAACACATTAAAATAATTTAAATTTAAATACTTACGCGATTTATTCAGACTCCGCCAGCTCCACCAAAATTCTCCATCGGTGATTACCAGAGTCATCCGATGAAGTCCTGAAAGCCCGCACGGCGCAAGCCCTGCGGGCTTTTTTGTGCCCTCAATTTGTCCCGCGAAGTCTGATGCCAACTAATTAAATCCGATCCTTTTAGGCACCTTGTTAGGCACCTCATAAAGCATTATTGTTTTTGAGGTGCCTAAAACTATGGAAACCCGGCAATGGCAAGACAAACCAAACCTCTATCCGTGAAGGAAATCGAATCAGCCAAACCCAAGGAAGCGGGGTGGGTCAGTCCAAGCTTAATGGCGGGCATAAAAGTAATGTAGTTTAGCCACAACCTGTACTTGAGATTTATTAATCTGTCGCCAATTAATTGACTACGCTAGTAGTAGATGCCTTTAAGTTCCGTGTTGAACCCGCTGCAATTGAATAACTATTCTCATTGACAATGTGGGGAGCCTGAATGATTAATCTGCGTGAATCCCATAATCGATATCAGAAGCTTACCCGGCTTCTCGTTAGTATTACGCTCGGCCTTGTAATGGCATTTACTTCAGTTCAGGCTTCAGGGGCTAGTGAAGATTGGGGGGGGTGCTTGATTCCTGTTGGTGCTGAGACCGCGACAGGTCCTGTCATTGATATGGTAAAACTGCAGGAGAATAAACAGGAACTCATTGTTGCGTGGAAAGGTTTGTTCCTTTTCGATAATAAGCTGAAGCAAGTGACCATCGCTGATCGTGAAACGACTGGCGAAATTACCGCGATACAAAAACTGCCCAGCATCCATGAAGTACTTATTGGTGCTATTAATGGTGTGTTTCTATATGACGCTACGTCACGAAAAGTGAGTATGGCTGACGGAGGCGGGACTGAACCCGTGATTTTGATGCACTCTCTGCCGGATGGTAAAGGGGTTCTGATCGGCACCTGGAATGGCCTATTTTTATTCGATATAGAATTGAAAAAAGTGGTAAGGATCGAGTGGAAAAATCCGGGGGCGGTAGTCTGGATGTATGATTTACCTGGGCGTAATGGAGTTCTAATAAGCACGTGGGAAGGAGTATTCCTGTTTGATCCTGAATCTAAAAAAGTGGTCATAGTCAGCAATACTGAGACGGGGAAAGCCGGTGAAACATTTGCCCTCTCAAAAAGTGACCAAGCACTCATTGGAGCTCAGAATGGCTTATTTCTCTCAGAAGGAAAACGAGTGAAAGTGATCCCTGGAGTAAAAATAAATTCAGTAAATGCGATACATGATTTTCCCGGTAGCCCCAAGATACTCATTGCTGCAAAAAATGGCGTTTATTTGTTTGATAAGAATTTATCTACGACAAAGTTGGCTGACGGTATAAACACTGGTTCTGTCTACGACACGCAGGATTTGACGGATGGCAAAGGCGTCATTATCGCTGCGGAGAATGGTTTTTACTTGTTTGATAAGGCTTTGGGAAAGGTAGTTCAGGCTGATGGTGAAGAACCAGGTCATGTGTTTGTCATGCACGATTTGCCCGGAGCTAATGGGATACTCATTGGTGCGGAGAAAGGGTTATACCGCTTCGATATTGCTTCAAAAAAGATCGTATCAGTGGGCGATGTGAATACGGGCACTGTGGGCGAAGTGCATGACTTGCCCGGTAATGATGGATTATTAATCGGCTCTTCGAACGGTTGGTTTCGGCTCGATACAGCATCATTGAAGATGATCCCCGCGGGTGGTGAGAGGACGGGGCTAGTGTTTGTGATAGATACGGCACCTGAAAGCGATGTAGTCTTAATCGGTGCGCAGAATGGCCTTTATACAATTCCTTCTTTGCCGTTGAGTAAAGCTGACGTCCAATATATTCAGAAGGATCCGTTTCTTAAGGATATGACCCAAGAGGTTGACCTACGTATTTCTCACCCCTGCGCTTCTCAGATTGAGGAGCTCGGACTGCGTCTCTCACTCTTATACGATAAAGCTGAACCGAATACGAAACAATGGGCTGAGATTAATCGAGTTAAAAGTACGAAGATGGCGGCTGAATTCGCTGAAGTTACTTCAAGTGTGACATTTAAGGAAGCAGGTAACTGGCAACTGCAGCTATCTCAGGCTGGAACTACAATAGGAAAATCTATCCAGATCCCTGTCAAAGGAAAAACACTGATAGAATATTTTATGTCTGTCTGGCCACAATTAATGATCGCGCTCGGCGCTATATATATCATCCTGTTTTTGGCTCTGTTAGTATTCTCTCATTATTCACTCTCCGTTTTTGGTGTGCTTTCAGATCCGGCCTGGGGCGCAAAATTGTTGACCGGGCCATTTTTTTTATTACGGCATGTGCCGGCAGTACAGTGTTGGGTGCTGGAGCCTTGGTTTCAAAACGTCCGCAGAAAGTTACTGGCCGCTGAACCCTCCCCTTTCTTTGATTCACCTGTGCGAAATACAATGGGAGAGATGCTAGCGTCCTCAGCCTTACTCGGTGAATTAAACTCCCGAACACGCGTGTGGCTGCAAGGGGGCATTGGAATGGGGAAAACCGCTATTTTTAAGGCATGGGCGAGGGCCTACTACTGCGGCTCGGAAAATACAACACTTGCAAATGTAGTTCGTCTGTATGGCTTTATATTGATTATGTTGCCGGTTAGGGATTATGCAATGATTAAGTCCCCAGATTCGGCTAATCCTGAAAGCTGGGTTGTCGAAGTCATCAGCAGGCGATTCATGCAATTTGGGTTGCCGCTTGGCGATGTAAGCTTACTGACTGCTATGCTACGTGCAGGTCATATTGCTATTGCGCTCGATGGTACAAATGAAGCTGATTGTAAGGAGGCGATTACTTCGTTTGAACGTCAGTACCCTCAAGTAAAAATTATTGCTACTTCACAATCCGAAGCGCAAGAGAATTGGTCATTTTGGACTTTACCGAAAACGATTGCCAAACAGCGTACAGAGCTGCTGATGCTATGGTTCAGAAATAGTGAAACCGGTAGAGAACTGGATAAACGTCTGGCTTCGGAGAGTAACGTTGAAATAGTGTCAGGCTATGACCTCCGACTTTTGTTTGAACTAATGGAAAGCGATCCGTTTGGCACACCAATACCTGAGGGGCGGATTGGACTCTATTGTGCCATTCTTTCAAGGGCCACACGTGGTGATGGGGAACCGCTTGACCTGTCACCACTCCGGCAACTGGCGGTGAAGATGGTCGTCGAGAAAGGACGTTCGTTTACGTCCGAAGAGGGGGATGCGCTTGGCGATGGTGTAGCAGATATTCTCTCCAAAGACAGTCCAAGGGTGATACGTAAGGTCCAAAATAAGTGGGAGTTCCGCCATGACCAAATGCGTGCTTTTCTCGCCGCCTGTTCATTAGCTGAGGACTCTTCAACGATGAAACAACTCATATCTCGCATAGAAGAGGGCAGGATGTTTCGGTTGATGAGGGATGACCAAGAGGCTCTATGGGGGTTTCTGGCTGGCGTACTCAGCGATAACGATTTACGGACTTTATGGATCTACGCACAAAACGAACCTGAGGACAGGGCATTGTTGCAGAGCGCGCTTCAGCGCATAGCCGATAAGCGTAAGATACAACTGTCACGGCCGGTGGCAGATTGAACTCTGCATACTTCGAATGTTGTTTGTGTCTAGGCTGATAAATATGTGTATTTTTTTTATTTTTATTAACATTGAGACCTCCAATGTGCGTACGAGCATGGTGTAACCATGGACTTCTCCCGCCCCGGAAAGCCGACAGATAATCCGTTTATTGAATCATTTAACGGTAGTCTGCGGGATGAATGCCTGAACATTCACTGGTTCCTGTCACTGGAAGATGCACAATACAAACTCGACAACTGGGCAGGGAGTATAATCATGAGAGAACACATTCATCATTAAATGACATGACTCCGGCTGAGTTTATCCGGGGCCTGCAAAAAGACGAAGGTCTCTGATTTAGCACTATGGACTGACCCCACTCTGCTCACCTTCCCTTTGAGCAAACGCTTTATCGCCCCGCAACGCGACTCACGCATTTCATTCCCTTTCAGCCCCACCCCCCCACTAAAGGCCCACCGTGAAAATGGACTTTACGTGCCCTCCCCGACGGGGATTCCTTCTAAAAAGTCGCCTTATTTGTTATATTGTGCTTATTGATCACTCACCTCTGCGGTGCCAAAAAGAATAATATTCACCGCGACCCAGGAAGATGAAATGCTAGATTACCGCTTCCCGACAGCTTTGCAGATGGTTCTCAGCGTAGCGATGGCGGAGCAGTTGGGTGAACGTTCGACCAGCGCGATCCTCGCCTATGGCCTGGAAGCCAATCCGAGCTTTATCCGTAAACTGATGGTTCCCCTCACGCGCGACGGCATTATCGTCTCGACGCTGGGGCGCAACGGATCCATCCACCTTGGCCGCCCGGCTGATAAAATTACCCTGCGCGATATCTACGTATCCGTTATCGAAGACAAAAAGTTGTGGGCTTCGCGTCCTGACGTCCCGGCCCGCTGCGTGGTCAGCGCCAACGCCTGCTGGTACTTCAAATCCATCGCCGACGAAGCCGAGCAGGCATCGCTGAACGTGCTGGCCCGCCATACAGTGGCGAGCGCGCTGGAAAAGGTCAAAAAAGGCGATATCAGCGGCTGCCTGTCGCTGTTCGAAGCAGACGATCTCGCCAAAAAAGCGCACTAAACCCGTCGCTCCGGCCCCCTTAAATAGTAAAAAACCGCCTTCACTGAAGGCGGTTTTTTTATGCTACAAAGGCTGCTCACAACGTCAGGAAGGCTGAACTTCCACTGCCGGCTTGCCGCGCGCTACGAACTTGCGCAGCGTGACGTAAAACACCGGCGTCAGGAACAGACCAAACAGCGTCACCCCTAACATCCCGGAGAACACCGTGATCCCGGTGACACCGCGAACCTCCGCGCCCGCACCGTGTCCCAGAATCAGCGGAATGGTCCCGGCGATAAAGGCAATCGAGGTCATTACAATCGGACGCAGACGCAGGCGGCAGGCCTCCAGCGCGGCCTCGACAATCCCTTTCCCCTGCATCTCCAGCTCGCGGGCGAACTCGACGATCAGGATCGCGTTCTTACAGGCCAGCCCCATCAGCACCACCAGCCCCACCTGCACGAACACGTTATTATCCCCGCCGGTTAGCCAGACGCCGAACAGCGCGGAGAGCAGGGTCATCGGGACGATCAGGATCACCGCCAGCGGCAGCGTCCAGCTCTCATACAGCGCCGCCAGCACCAGGAACGCCAGCAGCACCGCGACCGGGAAGACGATCATAGCCGTATTGCCCTGAGTGGCCTGCTGGTAGCTAAGGTCGGTCCATTCAATATTCATCCCGTTCGGCAGCACCTGCTTTGACATCCCGGCCAGCGTTGTCATCGCCTGAGCGGACGACAGCACGCGCGGATCGGCATCGCCGATCAGGTCCGCCGCCGGGTAGCCGTTGTAGCGGATCACCGGGTCAGGCCCGTAGGTGGTGGTGATATTCACCATGCTGCCAATCGGCACCATCTCACCCTGGCTGTTGCGGGTGCGCAGATTACCGATATCCTCCACGCTCTCGCGGAACGGTCCGTCAGCCTGAGCCATCACGCGCCAGGTGCGGCCAAACTGGTTGAAATCGTTCACGTAGGACGATCCCAGATAGGTCTGCAGCGTCCCGAACAGGTCGGTCAGCGACACGCCCTGGGCCTTGGCCTTATCGCGGTCCACCTGCACATCCAGCTGCGGAACGTTGGCCTGATAGGTGGAGATTGGGAAGTGCATTCCCGGCGTCTGCATAATCGCCCCCGACATGGTGTTAACCGCGGTTTGCAGCGCGCCGTAGCCCAGCCCGGCCCGGTCCTGAATATAGAGCGAGTAGCCAGAACCCTGGCCCAGCCCCAGAATCGGCGGCGGCAGGATCGAGAAGCCGAACCCCTGCTGCAGCTGCGCGATCTTCGCGTTAATCTCGGCGTTAATTTCCGCCGCGGTGTGCGTACGCTGATCGAACGGCTTCAGGCCGAAGAAGACCGTCCCGGTGTTCGGCGTATTGGTAAACTGCAGCGCGTTGAGCCCCGGAAACGCCACCGCATAATCCACGCCTTCGGTGTTCATGCCGATTTCGCTCATTTTGCGGATCATCGCATCGGTTCGCGCCAGCGAAGCGCCTTCCGGCATCTTCACGCCACCAATCAGGTACAGCTTATCCTGGGTCGGAATAAATCCGCCGGGCACGACTTTAAACATCACGCCGGCGGCGCAAAGCAGCAGGAGATAAACCACGAACACCGACCCGCGGCGGCCAAGGGTTTTCGCGACCAGCCCCTGATAGCCGTTAGAGCTGCGGTTGAAGAAGCGGTTAAACGGCCGGAACAGCCAGCCGAACAGCCTGTCGATAAGCCGGGTCGGCATATCTTTCGGCGCGCCGTGCGGCTTCAGCAGCAGCGCCGCCAGCGCCGGAGAGAGCGTCAGCGAGTTAATCGCCGAGATCACCGTCGAAATCGCGATGGTCACCGCAAACTGCTTGTAGAACTGCCCGGTCACGCCGGAGAGGAAGGCCATCGGCACGAATACCGCACACAGCACCAGGGCGATCGCGATAATCGGCCCGGACACCTCGCGCATCGCCTGGTGCGCAGCCTGCAGCGGCGCCAGCCCCTCTTCAATATTACGCTCGACGTTCTCCACCACCACGATGGCGTCATCCACCACGATCCCGATGGCGAGCACCAGCCCGAACAGGCTCAGGGTATTCAGCGAGAAGCCAAGCAGATAGAGAATGCTGAACGTCCCCACCACCGATACCGGCACGGCAATCAGCGGGATGATCGACGCGCGCCAGGTTTGCAGGAACAGAATCACCACCAGCACGACCAGCACCACCGCTTCCAGCAGGGTTTGCACCACCGCACGGATGGAGTCGCGCACGAAGACCGTTGGGTCGTACGGCGCCGCCCACTTCATATCCTCCGGGAAGCGCGTCGACAGCTCGCTCATCTTCGCGCGCACGGCGTTAGAGAGGTCGATGGCGTTCGCCCCCGGCGACTGGAAGATACCAATCCCGACCGCGTCTTTATTATTCAGCTGCGAGCGCAGGGCGTAGCTGCCGGAGCCCATCTCAATGCGCGCCACGTCATGCAGGCGCACCAGCGATCCGTCCTGGGCCGTTTTGAGGATGATATTGCCGAACTCCTCCTCGGTATGCAGGCGCCCCTGGGCGTTAATCGAGATCAGGAAATCGCTCTCTTTCGGCAGGGGCTCAGCGCCGAGCTGGCCGGCGGAAACCTGCACGTTTTGCTCCTGCATCGCCGCAACGACGTCAGAGGCGGTCAGGCCGCGCGCCGCCACCTTATTAGGGTCCAGCCAGACGCGCATGGCGTACTCGCCGGAGCCAAAAATCTGAATCTGGCCGACGCCGGGCAGGCGCGCCAGCTCATCTTTGACCTTCAGCGTGGCGTAGTTACGCATATACAGCGAATCGTACTTGCCACCGGGCGAGAACAGATGCACCACCAGGGTCAGCGTGGGGGACTGCTTCTGGGTGGTGATCCCGAGGCGGCGAACATCCTCAGGCAGGCGGGCTTCGGCCTGCGATACTCGGTTTTGCACCTGAACCTGCGCCTGGTCGGGATCGGTACCCGGGCGGAAGGTCACGGTGGTCACCAGCACGCCGTCGGAGCCGGCGACGGATTTCATGTACATCATGTTTTCAACGCCGTTGATCGCTTCTTCCAGCGGCGTTGCCACGGTTTCCGCGATAACCTTCGGGTTGGCGCCCGGATACTCCGCGCGCACCTGCACGCTCGGCGGCACGACGTCAGGATATTCGCTGACCGGCAGCAGCGGAATCGCGATCAGCCCGGTGACGAAAATCAAAATCGACAGCACCGCGGCAAAAATCGGCCTGTCGATAAAAAAGCGGGAAAAGTCCATACGACGGATTCTCTGGTAAGGGATCAGTTAAGGGCGGTGCTGGCGGTCATGGCAACGGTTTTTGCGTTAACCGGCATGCCCGGCATAAACACTTTTTGTAAGCCGTCTACGATGACTTTATCGCCGGGGTTGAGCCCCTGCTGCACGATGCGCAGGCCCGCCGCCAGGCGGCCAGGCGTGATATCACGACGCTGCGCTTTACCATCTTTATCAACGATATAAACGTATTTACGGTCCTGATCGGTTAATACCGCCTTGTCGTCAATCAGCATGGCGCTAAACTCGGCGCTGCCCGGCAGGCGCACGCGGGCGAAGAGTCCCGGCGTAAACAGGCGCTGGGCATTATCCAGCACCGCGCGCATGCGGATCGTGCCGGTACTCGGCGTGAGCTGATTGTCGAGGAAATCCACTTTGCCCTGATGGGGATAGCCCGCCTCCCCAACCAGGCCAATTTCTACCGGCAGGGCCAGATGGCTGCTGGACGCCCCCTGCCCGCTGCGGGCAAGGTTTTGATAGTGAAGATAGGTTGATTCATCCACGTCAAAGTAGACGTACACCGTCTTCTGCGATACCAGGGTGGTGAGCACGCTGGCGCTGTCGCCTGCGGTGACGAGGTTGCCGCTGGTGATCAGCGCGCGGCTGGCGCGGCCGTCGATAGGTGCGGTCACTTTGGTAAAATCAAGATTCAGCTGCGCCGCGTCAACCGCCGCCTGCGCCGCCCGCATATCGGCCTGCGCCTGGACGGCGGCCGAACGCCGCTGCTCCCACTCTTCACGGGAGACCACGTTGGTGTTTACCAGCTTATCGGTTCGGCCGGCTTCGCTGCGCGCCAGGCTGGCCTGGGTTTTGCTGCGCGAGAGCTCCGCCTGCGCCTGCTCGAGCGCGGCGCGGTAGGTTCTGTCGTCGATGGTGAACAGCACCTCGCCCTTTTTCACTTCCTGGCCATCGGTGTAGTTCACTTTATCGATATAGCCGGAGACGCGCGGGCGCAGCTGGACGCTCTCTACCGCTTCGATTCGGCCGTTGAAGCTGTCCCACTGGCTGACAGGCTTAACCACGACGTCGGCGGCGCTGACGGCAGGCGCCTGCGGCGCGGCATTTTGCGCGACACCGTTATCGCATCCGGCAAGCAGCGCCGCGAGCAGCGCCGTCCCCAACAAACGCCGATGAAAGTTAACCCAAGGTTTTTGCAGGCTCATTATTTTTATTCCGCTGGTTGTTGTTGCCGCCGAACAAGACGCCGCGGGGGACGCAGCGCCACTTCCTTTGTTCGGGCTGGCTGAAGGCCATTTGTGTCGCTCATCGCCACAAAATATGTATCAATTACGAATACACTATCGCGGCGATTGTAGGGAGGCGCTAAATTAAGTGCAAGAATAATTGTTGCACTTTATGTGCTATTCGCGAGAGTGAAGTATGACCATTTGTTAAGGTCCGTTGTTTTTTCTGGATTTACCGCAACCGCCTGGCGCCTTCAGGGCCGTTTCGCTGCCCCGGCCCGCACTAAATCCGCCATCGGAGAGGGCCGGCGGCATTAGATGAAACCCTAAGAGCCCCACCGCGTATGCCCTGCGGCCATTTTGTACCTGCATTCCTGCGGGACAATTTCTCTGATTCCAGTTAACCTTGTGACCGATTGCAGAAAACATCGCACTTACTGAGCAATGTCATGATTTTGACCCGGATGGAACACGATGACTGTCCCGTATTATCAGTACGAAAAGTGTCTGAAATAAGGTATAAAGCCGCATGAAAATCCCAAACAGAATCCAACCTCTGGTCGATGACGGCCTGATAGACGAAGTGCTTCAGCGGCTGAAAAGCGGTAAAGAAGCCGACGTTTACACTGTTTTATGCGGTGATAAGATCCAGTGCGCCAAAGTGTACAAAGAGGCGGCACAGCGCAGCTTTAAGCAGGCCGTGCAGTACCAGGAAGGGCGTAAGGTCCGCAATTCGCGTAATAACCGCGCGATGCAAAAGGGCTCAAAGTTCGGCCGCAAGCAGCAGGAGGAGACATGGCAAATGGCCGAGGTCGACGCCCTGTTCCGCCTGGCTAACGCCGGGGTTCGCGTACCTCAGCCCTATATCTGCATTGACGGCGTATTATTGATGGAGCTTATCACTGACGCCGAGGGCGCGGTGGCCCCGCGCCTGAGCGATGTCGCCCTGACGGAAGAGGAAGCCGTTGCCGACTTCGCGACCATGATCCGCAATATCGTGCGCATGCTGTGCGCCGGTCTTGTTCACGGTGATTTGTCGGAGTTCAACGTCCTGCTCGATGCGCAAGGGCCGGTGATTATCGACCTGCCGCAGGCGGTAGATGCCGCGGCAAACAACCACGCGCAGTCCATGTTCGAACGCGACGTGAATAACATCACCGCCTACTACGGCCAGTTTGCCCCGCAGCTCTTAAAAACGCGCTATGCGAAAGAGATCTGGATGCTGTATGAAGACGGGAAATTAACTCCGGAAACGCCGCTAACCGGCCTCTTTGTTGAAGAGGTCCACGCGGTCGATATGGACTCGCTGCTGGATGAAATCATCGCCGCGGAAGATGAGTTCTACGACCGCCAGCGCGCCGCCAAAGAACGCGACGACGAATAGTTGTCGGCCTTTGCGCTGCCGCACGGCAGCCCAGGCTAAGGGGCAGACAGACGCTTAGCCGCGCATCTCCTCGCAGACGGGCCCGGCAACAGGGTCCGTCTGGCCCTACAGCGCCAGCGGCAATCCACCCGCCGCAAAATCCCTGACCACACCGCAGCTTAAACACCGCCCCTAAGATACGCCTTCCCTTTCCGCTCCCTGCATACTTTTGAACAGCATAGTAACGCCTGAATGCTGCTTATCTCGCCGAACCGCGCCGCCAACGCGCCTGCCTGGCCCATGATTACGAAATCATTATCCTCATTATAATCAATAGCAACATGCGCATAAGCGGCGTTTAAAGCAAAGTGCGATCGGCGTCAAGGTTATGACATTACGCCTGTTCTATGTTTGTTCATATGTTCAGATATCATTAAAATGTTCACAGCCAATAAAGCGCTTCCTGCACCTGGCGTAACCGCTTAGCACACACCTTAACCCCCCGCTCTTTGAGGAGGCAGTGATATGACAGCAACGACCGAATTGTATCCTTCGGCGCACATCGCCGAACTTTTTTTCCCGCTGGCCGGCGATGAAAACGCCGTTTTACAGGTCATCCACAAAATCGCCGACATCGGCTATTACCGGGGATTTGAAACCGGCATTATCCACCGCCCGGAGATAGCGGCGAACATCCGCGATCTCGCCGAACGGCAGCGCCTGAACGTCACCCAGTGGCTGACCTTCGAACTGCTCAAGGACCAGCTCAACCTCAGCAGCCTCGACCCGGAGCTGCGGGAGAAATCCATCCGTCGCGCCTGCGAGCTGGTGCACCTGGCGGCCGAATGCGGCACCAGCAAGCTGTCGCTGGTGAGCGGCGGCGATCCCGGCGACGCGCGCCGGGAAGAGGCTAAAAAGGGGTTTGGCGAAGCGCTGGTACGCATTGGCGAAGTCGTTGGCCAGTATGACAACATGCTTTTACAGGTGGAGCCGCTCGACCGTTTCGCGCATAAATGTCAGCTGATTGGCCCAACGGACGAAACCGTGGAGTGGATGAAAGCGCTGCGCCCTGACTGCCCGAAGCTCTATCTCGCCTGGGACAGCGCCCACGTCTCGCTGAATCAGGAAGATCTGGCGGAATCACTGACGCTCGCCGCGCCGCTGATTTCGCAGCTGCATCTGGCGAACGCCATCCTCGACCCGCAGGCCGAGGGCTACGGTGATTATCATATGAAGTTTGGCGAACCGGGTTTTCTCACCACCGCGTCAGCGGCGCACATCATCCGAACCGCAATGAGCCTTGCGCTGCCGAAGGAGCTCGGCCCCATCTCCCTTGCCGTCGAAATGCGCACCACCGAGCAGGACGACCTGTGGGATAACGAGCGCCAGTGCCGCGAGTTTCTGCAGAGCGCCTGGCGCGAGGCGCAGCGCTGATAGCGACGCCTGAATAGCAACACCTGAATAGCAAAGGGGCCATAAAGGCCCCTTTTTATTAACCCCATTGCGCCCGTAGGCATTACGCTGACGTCACGCCAATGAGACCGGCGTCAGCAGCGGCTTGCCGGCATAAAACGCCGTAATATTATCGATGACCAGCTGCGCCATCGCCGCCCGGGTGGCGCGGGTGGCGCTGCCAATATGCGGCGTCACCACCACGTCATCACGGTTCAACAGCGCCTGCGGAACCTGGGGCTCGTTGGCGAAAACGTCCAGACCCGCGCCGCCGATCGTGCCGAGGGTGAGCGCCTCCGCCAGCGCCTCCTCATCCACCACGCTGCCGCGGGCGATGTTGATTAAAATCCCCTGCGGCCCCAGCGCGGCCAGCACGTCGTGGTTAATCAGCTTCTGGCTCTCCTTCCCCGCGCTAGCGCATACCATCAGCACATCGCTATTTTTCGCCAGCGCCAGCAAATCGGGATAGTAGGTCACCTCGCTGCTTTCCACGGGATTGCGGTCAAAGCAGGCAATGCGCATCGCAAAGCCCTGCGCCCTTTTCGCGACCGCCCGGCCAATGCGGCCGAAGCCCACGATGCCCAGCCGCCCGCCGCTAACTTTGGTTGACTGCGGGTAGGTACCGGACTGCCAGTCGCCGCGCTCAATAAACTTCTGCGCGCCGGTAATGCGCCTTGATACGTTCAGCATCAGGGCGATCCCAAGGTCGGCAACGTCATCGGTCAAAATATCCGGCGTATTGGTCACCTGGACGCCTTTTTGCGCAGCGGCGCGAATATCCACGCCGTCATAGCCAACGCCAAATACGGCGATTAGTTTTAATTGTGGCAATTGATTAATCAGCGCGGCCGCAACCTTCGACTCCCCACTGGCTAATATTACCTGGACTTCCCCGGCAATGGCATGCAATTGTTCAGCGGACAATTTACCGTATTCATACAACGTGTGGGCGAGCGCTAACTCATCCGCTAACACCTGCGGTACTTTATCCACTCGTAATATAACTGACATATCAGCATCCTGTATTTAATAGTGATCCGGCCACATAACCCTGCGGCTATTTATTTCTGGTACGAAAGCTGGCCGTTTTTCAGCGGTAATTTATTGAAGTTAATGCACAGCGTTCCGACGGTGTAGAACCCGGCACAGACGGCGAAATAGACCAGCACGCTTTCAAAGCTCCCGGTGGCCTGTAAAATAACGCCCACCAGAATCGGCACCAGAATCCCGGCGCAGCTGTTAGCCATATTCATCAGCCCGCCAACCAGACCTACGCGGTCTTTCGGCGCCAGAATGGCCGGGAAGCTCCAGTAGAGGCTGCCGAACATCATGAAGAAGGCGGCGACGGAGAGCAGGCCAACGGCGAGGTCCGGATCGGTCACCGTCGACAGCGCATACAGCACGCTCAGCCCGACGATACCGGAGATAGAGAGCAGGCTTTTCAGCGAGACGTTATGGCTGACGCCTTTTTTCACCAGGAAGTCGACGAAGAAGCCGCTAAACAGGCATCCCAGCGTCCCCATGATAAAGATGATAAACGTCGAGTTACCGATAGAGGCCAGCTGCAGACCCTGCGCCTGCGCCAGATAGCTCGGTCCCCAGGTCAGCAGTCCCCAGTACACCATGCCCCAGGAGGCGCGGCCAATCATGATCGCCGCCATCGTAAACCAGCTGATCCCCAGCCCCTTGGTCGGCGCGGTACTCTCCTCACCGGTCGCGCTGCTGACGTTGCCGGCGGCAATATACGCCACCTCCTGCGGGTCTACTTTCGGGTGTTCTGTCGGGCGGTCGCGCAGAATTCGCCATGCCACAAAACCCAGCAGCATGGTGAAGAGGCCGACCACCACGAAGGTGACGCGCCATGAGTCCAGCAGC
This sequence comes from Klebsiella sp. BIGb0132, assembly GCF_024810075.1. Taxonomy (NCBI): domain Bacteria; kingdom Pseudomonadati; phylum Pseudomonadota; class Gammaproteobacteria; order Enterobacterales; family Enterobacteriaceae; genus Klebsiella; species Klebsiella sp. BIGb0132. The sequence goes on from NZ_JANUDW010000018.1 coordinate 52,767, forward strand.
ACGATTAAATGGGCCACGATAATCCCGCCGATCGCCACGCCAAGCGGGCTGCCGGAGTCCATGATAACCGCCCCGCGGCCCCTTTCTGATTGCGTCAGCCAGGTTGAACTCAGCTTCGCGCCGCTGGGTGAAACCGGCGCTTCCATGACCCCTAAACCGATACGGGAAAGGATCAGGCTAATCCCGCCGCTCGCCAGGCCGATAATGGCCTGGAAGAACCCCCAGCCAAACAGCGCGCCGGTGATCACTTTACGCGGTCCGTAGCGGTCGAGCAGCCAGCCACCCGGCACCTGCAGCAGAGCATAGGACCAGAAGAAGCTGCTAAGAATCAAACCCTGAGTGGTGGGTGAAAGATCGAACTCTTCTTTTATATACGGCATCCCGATCGATAAAGTAATACGATCCATCAGGTTAACGGCTAATAAGAAGAACATCGTAGCAAAGATAACCCAGCGGTAGTTAGTGGGCTTCTTTGTATTTGGTAATGGAGTGAGTGTAGAGTCAGACATAATTAACCTTCGATTTTAAAAGTCGTTAAAAAAATAAAACGAAATTAATCTATGAGCGTTAAGTACCCGGTGAACATTAGTTACTCTTTTTTCTTAATGTGAACAAAAGAGCGATTGATGAACTTATGTTACAGACATAACAACATATACGTCAGAAACCGTGTGCGACCTTAATCACAGAACATGGAAATATGCTTATAATCATTTTTACAATCCCTGATAAAAATACCGACCATGACGTTAAGTTCATTCTCATCGATAAATAAGAATAAACTGTGGAGTTAAAAATAAAATAAATTGCGCCGGCGGCTTATGCCCCTTACCTGGAATTTCAGCGGCGGCGCATTTTTATTTATCAGGCGCCGACAGGGTAGCCCAACCATTTTTCCAGCATCTGCCGGGACTGGATCAGCACCTCGAGGCTATACGCCGGGTCGATAGGTGAATCCCCCCGCAGCGGATAGCTGTCGCGCTGGCGATGCATGCGCAGCGGAATCTCCAGGCTACAGGGAATGGCGCGCGCCTCCAGCTCTTTCAGCATTGGCACATAGTTCAGCTGGCCGTAGCCCATCGGCGTGAAGTGCACCTCCCCGTCGCGGACCTGCAGATCCTTCAGGTGGCAGTGCTGAGCCCCCGGCAGCATGGCGATCGCCGCCGCAACCGGATCGACGTCCGGGCACAGCGAAACAATATTGCCGGCATCAACGTTGAAGGCCACCGCCGGACTATCGATAGCCTCCAGCAGCGCAAAGCCGTCGTCGGCCAGGCGGAAGACGTCATAATTCGGATCGCCGCCGTTTTCCAGACAGATCGTGCAGCCGTGCTCGGTGGCAACCGCCGCCAGCTCGCGCAGGTTATCGATAATACGCGCGCGATCGGCGCTTCTGCCGACGCAGACGTTGATCCATTTTGCGCCAATCATGCTGGCAAAGCGGATGCGCTGGCTGAACTGCTCCACGGCATCCGCGGCGCCCATATTCATCGTCGCCCCCAGCGCATACGTGCCCAGCTGGTGTTTTTCCAGCAGCTCGCGAATATGCGCCGCGTTTTCCGCGCCAAAGAGCTCGGGCGGCATATCGCCCACGTAGCCCTGGTTATAGGCCAGCTCAACGTAATGAAACCCGGCTTTTTTAATGGTGCTAAAGGCGACGTCGGTATCAAGGCCGTCGAACATCGCGGTATTTACGCCAATCACAAGTTTACTCATGACGATCCCTTCCTTTATGTTGCAGAGCTGCCAGCGTTGTTGTTGCCAGAATAGCCGATAAGCCAGCCCCGCGTTTATCAAACACCCCGGTGATAGCAGACCCGAACCTACGCCAGCAGCGCTTTCGCCTTAGCGACCACGTTCTCAACGGTGAAGCCGAACTCTTCGAACAGCAGCTCAGCCGGCGCGGACTCGCCGAAGCTGGTCA
>NZ_JANUDW010000019.1:0-45417 GCF_024810075.1 Klebsiella sp. BIGb0132
AGGACTTCGGCAATGTCAGCCATACCCATCGGGGCACCCGGGTGGCCGGATTTGGCTTTCTGTACCGCGTCCATGCTCAGCGCACGAATAGCGTTAGCAAGCTCTTTACGTGAGGACATTTTGACTCCAGTTCGGACTGTTGAAGGCCATACCCTTAACGACTTGACGAGAGCGCGTTTTGGGCTACGCCGGAAAAAAGTGACAACAATGTAACCCAAGCGACAAAACATGTACATGGAGCATCCTTTTGTGGTTTAAGAAATCTCCGGAACACGTTGTGCTGCCCCGGAATCCTCTCGCCCGTAACTCGCAATACTCTTTATAATTTGTGCAGGATGCGACATGCTTACCGTCGCCTTTTTCAGACAAAAAATCGTAAGATTGTGGAAGATAAAAAATGAAAATTCGCTCAACTATTCTTGCCCTTGGGATCGCAGCAACGCTCACCGGATGTCAGAACATGGACTCCAACGCCCTCCTCAGCTCCGGCGCCGAAGCTTTCCAGGCCTACTCTCTGAGCGACGCGCAGGTCAAAGCGCTCAGCGACCAGGCCTGTAAAGAGATGGATAGCAAGGCGACTATTTCGCCCGCCGGCAGCGAATACAGCAAGCGTCTGAATAAAATCGCCGCCGCGCTGGGGGACAATATCAACGGCCAGCCGGTTAACTACAAAGTGTATGAAACCAAAGACGTTAACGCGTTTGCGATGGCCAACGGCTGCATCCGCGTATACAGCGGCCTGATGGACATCATGAACGATAACGAAGTGGAAGCGGTCATCGGCCACGAAATGGGCCACGTTGCGCTGGGTCACGTGAAGAAAGGCATGCAGGTGGCGCTCGGCACCAACGCCGTTCGCGCCGCCGCCGCGTCTGCGGGCGGCATCGTCGGCAGCCTCTCCCAGTCTCAGCTGGGCGATCTGGGCGAAAAGCTGGTGAACTCGCAGTTCTCCCAGCGCCAGGAGTCTGAAGCGGACGACTACTCCTACGATCTGCTGCGTAAGCGCGGAATTAATCCGTCGGGACTGGCCACCAGCTTCGAAAAGCTGGCCAAGCTGGAAGCCGGGCGTCAAAGCTCAATGTTTGACGATCACCCGGCATCCCAGGAGCGCGCTCAGCACATCCGCGATCGCATGAAGGCCGACGGCATTAAATAATCCCGGCTCCCCTCTCTGCAGCGCCAGAGAGGGGAAAACGGCTTAATACAGCGTTTTCTGCGGCGGTCCGGCAAAACGCAGCGCGCCAATCTGCCCCATTTTGACCTCCACCACCGACGGCCCCGGCATCGCCAGCGCTTCGGTCATCACCGACTGGAAATCCTCCGCCCGCTCAACGCTCCACGCCTGCAGGCCGATGGCCTGCGCCAGCAGCGTGAAATCTGGAGTATGCAGCTCGTTGTAATACTGGCGCCCGCCGAAATACTTATCCTGAATCCCGCGCATCACGCCGTAGCCGCCATCGTTCATGACAATCAGCGTGACGTTAGCCTTTTCCTGCGCCAGCGTCGCCAGCTCCCCCAGATTCAGGCTCAGCCCGCCGTCGCCGACGAGGCCGACCACCTTCCGCTGCGGGTTAGCAATCGCCGTGCCGATCGCCATAGGCAGGCCCATGCCAATGGCCCCGGCCAGCGAGTGGATGTTCATTAACGGGCCGTGGGCGCGGAACAGACGGCTCCCCCACAGGCTGCCGGAAACGGTGATATCGCGCACCAGGATCCCGTCGTCAGGCAGCGCCTGCGCGATGGCGTCGTTCAGCTGCGCGTAGGCGCCGCACTGCTCGCGCAGCCCGCTATCCGCCAGCGCGACCGCCTCTTTGACCTGCGCGTCCCACTGCTCATTGCCCCATTCACGCCCCTGCGCTTTTTCCGCCAGCGCCGCCAGCAGGCTGGCACAGTCGGCAATCAACGTGTTATCCATCAGATAGTTACGGCTGGCCGCCGCCGGGTCGATATCAATCTGCACCCTTGGCGACGGCAGTTCGAGGGTCCAGGAGCGGGTTTCATTGCTGCGCAGGCGCGAGCCCGCCACCAGGGTAAAATCACACTGCGCCATCAGCGCTTCAACGGACGGCGAATTATGGAACGCGCGCAGGCTGGCGCGGTGCGCATCCGGCAGCACGCCGCGGCCGTGGGTGCTGGAGATCACCGTCATCCCGGCATCGGCCAGCTTTTTCACCGCCGCCGCGCTGCCGATAGCCCCGCCGCCCAGCCACAGCAGCGGTCGTTTCGCCTGTCGCAGCTGCGCCCACAGCGCATCGACAACGGCGCTATCGGCGTCCGCCGCCGGGGCCGCTTTCAGCGCGGAGGTCACCAGCGAGGCCGGGATTTTCGCGCCCTGAATATCAATCGGGATCTCAACCGATACCGGCCCGCACGGCGGCGTTTGCGCCTCCTGAATCGCCTTATGCAGGATAGCCAGCGCCTGGCTGGCGTTGCTGATGCGGTACGCGCGCTTCGAGCTGGCCTTCAGGAAGGTCAGCTGGTCGCGGGTTTCGTGAATAAAGCCGGTGTCGGCATCGAGCCAGGTTTTTTCCACCTGACCGGTGAGGTGCAGCAGCGGCGTGCAGGCGTTCATCGCCTCCACCAGCGCCCCTACCGCGTTGCCGGCCCCCGCGCCGGTGCTGGTCAACGCCACGCCCAGTCCGGAAAAACGGCCGTGGGCGTCGGCCATGGTGACCGATCCGGCCTCACCGCGCGCCGGAACAAAGCGGATATTTCCAAGCTGGCCTACCGCATCGGCGATCGGCAGGTTGTGAATAGAGATGACGCCGTAAATAGCCTCAACGTTGTACTGCTCCAGCGTTCTGGCGATGGCTTCGCCGACGGTTATCATTTCGCTCATTGCACACCCTTCTCTTAGTCGCACCAGTGGTTGACGCTATTACCCGTCGCCAGATAAATGCTCTTTTGTTGCATCCAGGCCTTTAGCCCCTGAATCCCTTTTTCGCGGCCCAGGCCGCTCTCTTTAAAGCCGCCAAACGGGGTCGAAATGGAGAAAACCTTGTAGGTGTTGATCCACACCGTTCCGGCTTCCAGGCGATCGCTTAAGCGCAGGGCGCGTCCGCTGTCTCGCGTCCAGATCCCGGCCGCCAGGCCGTAAACCGAATCATTGGCCTGCTGGATCAGCGCGTCTTCATCGCTGAAGCTCATCGCCACCAGCACCGGACCGAAGATCTCCTCCCGACAGGCGCGGGCCGCGTTGGTCAGCCCCTCAACGATCGTCGGTTGAAAATAGCTGCCTGCCGCCAGCGCCGGATCCGCCGGGATCTCGCCGCCGCACAGCACCCGGCCGCCTTCGCGTTTAGCCAGCTCGACGTACTCCAGCACGCTGTCGCGGTGCTTTTCATTAATCAGCGGTCCGACGTGGGTGTCCGCGCTAAACGGATGGCCGATTCTGAGCCCGCGGGTCAGCTCCAGCAGGCGCGCCATCAGCTGCGGATAGACTTTTTCATGCACAAACAGCCGCGAGCCGGCGATGCAGGCCTGGCCGCCGGAGCTAAAGATGCCGTAGCAGATGCCGCGCGCCGCCTGCTCAACATCGGCATCTTCCAGCACGATAGTCGGCGATTTGCCGCCGAGCTCCAGCGACGCCGGGATCAGCTTTTCCGCCGCCACGTGCGCCAAATGACGTCCGGTGCTGGTGCCGCCGGTAAACGAAATTTTGCGCACCAGAGGGTGGCGGGCCAGCGCGTCGCCAATCACCGATCCTTTCCCCGGCAGGACGCTGAGCAGGCCCGCCGGCAGGCCGGCCTGTTCGAAGATCCGCGCCAGCTCCAGCGCCATCAGCGGCGTGGCTTCCGCCGGCTTGAGGATCACCGCGTTACCGGCGGCGATCGCCGGGGCCACTTTTTGCATCTCGCTGGCGATCGGCGAGTTCCACGGCGTGATCGCCGCCACCACGCCCAGCGGCTCGTAGCGGCTGAGCGTCAGCAGATCCGCCTGACGCGGGGTCAGCAGTTCGCCCTCCAGCAGCTCGCAGGCGGCGGCAAAGTAGCGGGCGCTGCCCGCGGCGCTCATCACCAGGCCTCGCGCCTCCGCCAGCGGCTTGCCGTTGTCGCGGCTCTGCATCCGCGCCAGCTCCTCAAGACGGGATTCGATAATATCCGCCGCTTTATGCAGGATCTTTGCCCGCAGATGGGGCAGCATGTTGCGCCACGCCGGCTGACGCCAGGCGCTTTCGGCCAGCGCGATCGCCTCATGCAGATCGTCAAGGCTTGCCGCATGCAGCGTGGCGTTGACCGAGCCGTCGGCCGGAAACTGGCTGTGCATCAGGTTGCCGCCGCCGTGGCGCCAGCGACCGCCGATAAAAATCTTTAACTCATCCATCGCCGCCTCTTTGCGCTATGCCAGTTCGCGGCAGGCGCGAACCGCGCTCAGTGCCGCCAGGGTGGAAGTTTTTGGGTTGCTGGCGAGCGGTAATCCGCTGAGCTCCAGATGGAACTCGCCAAACGCGCCCTGTACGTGCAGGGTGTGGGTATTGCGCCGGGTCATCGGATCGACCATCAGCTGTACCCGGGTATCGTCCATCCCGATGCCGCCCAGCGCCACGGTTGCCGCAACGTTGGCGTTCGCCGGAAACAGGCGAGCCGCTTCGCGCGCGCTGCCTTCAAAAAAGATTTTTGCTTCAGTGACCGCGTTGAGGTCGATGAGCATTTCCGCATAGCTGCCGCGCCAGCTGGCCGGGCTTTTGCGCGACCGGTAGGTCACCTGCTCAAGACCGCCCTCTTTCGCAGCCGCCAGGCCGTCGATACCGGCCACCGCGCCGGAAAGCAGAGTTAGCCGGCCTCCGGCGCCGTTGAGGCGCTTTTCCAGTTCGCTATCCGCCAGCGCGCCGGTAGAGATCACCGCCAGATGCCAGCCGCGCCTGAGAATGGCTTCACCAAACTGCGCCACCGCCTGCTGGCTGGCGCACTCCAGCACCAGATCCGGGGTTTCCGCGCAGGACTGCGGATCGTCCAGTACCGCTACCGCATCGCCGAAGCGCTGACGGATCGCCGCGTGGTGCGCCTCGCGCGCCACCACCCAGCCAAGGGCGACCTGCGGCGGCAGCCGTTCAATCACCGCCTGCGCCATCGCGCCATAGCCGATGAGCATGATCTTTTTCATCTCAACTCCTTACAGATGACGGCAAAAGCCGCCGGAGACATCCAGCGCCGCGCCGGTGGTAAACGACGCCAGCGGCGAGGCGAGGAACAGCAGCGCCTGCGCCGGCTCGTTCGGCCTGCCGAGGCGCGCCATCGGGATCCCGCGCTTGCGGGCGATATCCGCCGTCCACTCGGGCCAGCTCTGGCTCCTGTCCGTGCGGTTCTCAAAGCGCCGCTGCCACTGTCCGGACTCCACCATGCCGAGCAGAATGGAGTTCACGCGAATGCCTTTGGCAACCAGGTCCTTCGACAGCGTCAGGGTCATGTTGAGCAGCGCCGCGCGCGCCGCGGAGGTGGCAATCATGTGCTCCTCCGGCTGCAGCGCCAGCAGCGAGTTCACGCAGGTGATCGAGGCGATATCCGAGCGCTCGAGCTGCGCCTGAAAGGCTTTCACCGGGTTAATCACCCCGAACAGCTTGAGCTCCGCCTCGTGCAGCCACGCCTCCCGCGGCGTATCGGCGAAGTGCGCCACGTACCCCTGGCCGGCGTTATTAATCAGCATGTCGGCACCGCCAAAGCGCGCCGCTACCGCGTCGGCAAAGCCCTGCACCTCGTCTTCTTTCAGCACGTCGCAGCGGTAAGAGAAGACGTCCGCTCCCGGATATTCGTTTTGCAGCGCCGCATGGGCGCTGGCGAGCCGGTCCGGATTACGGCCGCAGAAGGCGACCTTCGCCCCCTCCCCCAGCAGCAGGCGCAGCGTTTCAAAGCCAATCCCTGACGACCCGCCGGTGACCACCGCTACGCGTCCCTCAATTTGTGCATTCATCGCGCACCTCTTCCCCTACCCGTAAAAGCTGTTGATTGAAAAATGTGTCGTTATCGAGATAGCTGGCGTGCCCCGCTCGCGGGATGCCGACATACGGCATGCGGTAGCGCAGCGCCAGGCCGTGCACCAGCTCCGGCTGGGTAACGGTGTCCTGCTCACCGCACCACGCCTCAAAGCGGCCGCCAAAATCGCCAAGCCAGCGGTGAATATCGTCATGGACCAGCATCCACGCCGCGGCAAGATAGCCCTCGGCGCGCAGCCTGCGCATCCCCGCGGCAACGACGGCAACGTTGGCCTCATCGCTACAGGGGTGCAGCAGCTTCGCCGCCCGGCCCTGCGCCATCGCTTCGCCGCCGGCGGCCATCTGCTGCTGCCGACCCTGCCAGATTTTTTCACGCTGCGCGGCTTCCGCCCGGCCGTAGCCCTGAGCGGCATCGGCCAGCACCAGGCGCAGAACGCGCCCGGGATACTTTGCCGCAAAGGCGCTGGCCACCAGCGCGCCGAGCGAGTGGCCCACCAGCACCGCCTGCTCAACGCCGGCGTGGTCGAGCAGCCGCGCCAGCGCCTCGGCATAGTCGCCGGCATCCGCACGCTCGGCCGAGAGCATCGGGCTTTCGCCATAACCGGGCATATCCCAGGCCAGCACGCGGTAGCCGGGCAGCGCCATCTGCTTATGCCAGGAGGCCGCGCCGGAGCTGATGCCGTGCAGCAGCACCAGCGGCGTGCCGCTCCCCTGTTCACGAAAACCCGTCATCATGTCTCCTTAACCCCGCTTCACTTTCGACAGGGGATGATCTTGCGGATAGGTCGGGATGTTCGGTTTGCGGGTGCCGAGCATCACGCACATCAGCGCTTCCTCTTCGCCGTGGTTAAACAGCCCGCGGTAGATCCCCGCCGGGACGGAGATCAGGTCGCGCTCGCGCAGCACGGTTTCGGTATAGCTATCGCCGTCCTGAACCATCAGGGTTATCTGCCCCTTGAGCATGAAAAACACCTCTTCGACGTCATCGTGCAGGTGCAGCGGCCCTTCGCACTTCGCCGGCAGCACCATGGTGGAGAAAGTGAAGTTCTCCGCCGCCACGGTATTGGTATCGCTGGCGACGCCGGTGGCGCCGGTGCCGATGTAGCGCATCTGGGCGCGGCGGTATTTCGGGTCGAAATCGGCCTGGAACTTCAGCGCGTTCCAGTCATATTTGCGTCCTTCAAAGCGCGCGATCCGCGACTCAATCCACTCTTCCATCGTCAGGTGCTCAGGCTTGAGGCCCTGTTTTGCAGTTACGCTTGAATCTGTCATCGTCTTCTCCTCAGTAACGTCTTAGCAGCGGCAGCAACAGGAGACAGCCTACGACCGCCATCACCGCCAGAAAGATCAGTCCGGAATCCATGCTGTGGGTGAAGGCGATCAGCGCGCCCATCACCGCCGGCGACAGGGCGCCGGCAAAGTTTCCCAACCCGTTGAAAATCCCGCCCGCCGTGGCGCTGACCCGGGGATGGGTCGCCTTCGCCAGCAGCGCAAAAATATTGGGGGCGCCGGTTCCCCACATGAAGGTGCTAAAGCTCATCGCCGCAATAACCGTCAGCGGGCTGGTGAAGTGCATCACCGCCGCCAGGCCCACCGCCGCGCCGGCCAGCGAGATAAAGCAGGCAGCCGCGCGTTTATCGACCCGGTCGGAAAGCCACGCCCCGATGATTTCGCCAAGCAGCATGGCGATAAACGGCATCGACGACAGCCAGCCGGCGTGCTCCAGGTGGATACCCTTGCCCTTAATCAGGTAGCCGGGAAGCCAGCCGTTGATGCCCCACAGATAGGCCAGGAAGGCGATATTAAAGACGCAGATCATCCAAAAGTGCGGGCTGACAAACAGCTCCCGGCGCGCGCTACGCCGCTCTTCCTGCGAGCTGGCGGCCGCGGACGTTTTGCCCTCCAGCTGGATCCCGCGCAGGCCGATACGGACAAAAATCAGCACCGGCGCCGTCAGCATCGCCATCACAAAGAAGGTGCTTTGCCAGCCGAAGGTGCTGAGCAGCCAAATGGAGAGCGGGAAGCCGATGGCCGCACCGACCGGCGTGCCGAGCAGCCACAGCATGGTGGCGCGCGCCTGCAGACGCTGAGGGAAGGTGTGGCGCACGATGGCAAAGGCCAGCGGAAACAGCGGCCCCTCGGCGATGCCGAGCAGCACGCGCAGCACGATCATGGCGCTGTAGCTGTGGGTGAACCCCATCATCACCATCAGTACGCACCACACCACCATCATGCCGGTGAGCAGGCGCAGCGGCGCGATGCGGTCGCCCAGCCCGCTGAGCAGAACCGAGGAGAAACCGTAGCTCAGTAAAAAAGCGCTCATCAGGATGCCAAGGCGCGTGGTATCAAAATCGATGCCCATCGCCTGCTGAAAATGGCTATCAGAAAACAGCGCCGCAATGCTGATTTTGTCGAAGAACGCCAGCAGCACGCAGGCCAGTAACGACAGCGGAATAGCCCAGCGAACCGCTTTTTCAGGCGCGTGGACGCCCTCACCGCTCGCCACGGAGGGCGCGGTGTTTGTCTCTAATGTGGTCATCTCTCCCCCTTAAGGGTGCGCGGGTGTTATCGCAATGACATCAGCGAAAAGGTCAGATCGTCGAGCGGCACCGCGGAAAGATCCCTCCCCGCCGCCATCCAGCGCTTCGCCAGCTTGACGGTACGCGCATCGTTAAACGCCACCAGCTGGCTGAGCCGGCCGTCGCTATCGAGCGAGAAAAAGAGCGGACCTTTGGGATCGCGGCGAACCAGCGTCCGGGTTCCCGGCTGGGGGATCCCGAGGATCTGAATGTTGTGCGCGTATTGATCCGACCACAGCCACGGCGCTTCGTCGTAGCCCTCGGCCTGCGGATCGAGCATCGCCTTCGCCGTCGCTACCGCCTGATTCTGGGCAAAGGCCCACGACTGAATGCACAATCCGTACTGGTGATGGCGGGCGACGTCGCCGGCGGCGAAAATAGCCGGATCGGCGGTTCGCCCCTGGGCATCAACCACGATCCCGCGATCGACGGGCAGGCCCGCCTCCTGCGCCAGCTCCAGATTAAGCTCGACGCCGATCCCCACCACCACCGCGTCGAAGGTCTGACGCCGGCCGTCGCAGCGGATCACCGGCAGGCCGTCGCTATCTTCGAGGCCCAGCGCGCCGCACCCTGTGCGGACGTTGACTCCCTGCTCGCGGTGCAGCCATTCCAGCTCCTGCGATACCTCGCCGCTCACCGAGCGCATGCACAGCGCCGGCTGCTGTTCGTAGAGCGTGGCCTCGACGCCGCTTTTACGCGCCGAGGCGGCAATCTCGAGGCCAATCCAGCCGCCGCCGACGATCGCCAGCCGGGTGCTGGCCGCCAGGCGCGCCTTCAGGCGCCGGGCATCCTGCCAGTGGCGCAGGGTGTAGACCTGGGGATGCTGCGCCCAGGCCTCGCCGGGCAGGCGGGCGCGGCCACCGGTAGCGATCAGCAGGCGGTCGTAGGCCAGCCGCTCGCCGCCGCTCAGGCGCACGGTTCTCGCCTCACGATCGATGGCCTCCGCGCGCTGCGGGCGGTACCACTTCAGGTTCAGCGCCTGCTGAGCTTCTGCGCTAAACAGACGCGGCAGCGCCGGTTCGGCCTCCAGCAGCGCCGCCTTCGACAGCGGCGGGCGCTCGTAAAAATCCCACTCCTCCTCGGCGATGACGCAAATCTCGCCGTCAAAGCCTTCATCACGCAGCGTTTTTGCCGCCCAGCCGCCGGCCTGGCCGCCGCCGATAATCACTATCCGCACCGTCATACCGCCTCCGGCTTTTTCTGCTGGCGGCGGGTGTCGTGGTCGATACCGCCCTCCACCGCCCACTCGGTAAAGGAAACCAGGGAGTGTTCCAGCTCGCGCGGCTGCCAGTTTTCCGTCAGATAGTCGTCGTTGGTGTAGTACTCAAACGCGCCGCCGGTCGGGCTGTTGACGTACCAGAAGTAGGCCGAAGAGACCGGGTGGCGGCCGGGGCCGATAAAGGTGCTCCACTGGCTTTTGTTCATCGCGATCCCACCGCCGATCACTTCGTGAATATCGCGCACCGTAAAGGCGACGTGGTTAAGACCGCGCTTGCGGGTCGGCAGCTGTAATAAGAAGAGATTGTGATGGCCACCGCGCACGCCGCAGCGCAGGAACACCGCGCGGTTGATATAGCGATCGGACACCTGGAAACCGAGCACCTCGCGGTAGAAGCTCTCTACCGCCGCCAGCTCCTCAACGAAGAACACCACGTGGCCGATGTTGATCGGCTGGGCGCGCTCGTAAACCGGGCTCGGCGTATCGATCCGCCGCACGTCGCCCCACTGGTTTATCGGCTCGACATCCAGCTCAACCGGCATCTGCTGGCTCACCTGAACCCGCAGCGTCATGCCGTTCGGATCCTGGCACTCGAGGGCGCCGTCTACTTCGCGAAAGGCCGGCTGCTGCGCCAGCTTCGGCCGCAGCGCCTCCAGCGCCGCCCGGTCCGCTACGCCCCAGGTCATCCGGCGCAGGGTATTACCCGCCTCAAAGGCGGGCGGCAGATCCGGGCTGTTGATCGGGTTCAGCAGCACCTGAGCGCCGCTCAGGGTGGTAAAACGCCGGCCGTCGGCATCGCTCGTCAGGCCAAAATCACGCATAAATTTGGCGCTATGGGTCAGGTCGTCGACGCCAAACTCCAGCTTTTCAATTCCGGTTACACTCATCGTTCGTTGCCTCTTTACCGTTCTGTCGCCCGGATTTGGGCGTAAAACATGCCCGACGCAGCCAAGCGCCTGCAGTTAACGTATTGATTTAAATAGCCTGAGCTAAATGCCCAAGGAAGCCTGAAATTTTGTCCGCCGCCATGCTGACATCGTTTTGCAGCCGCTCGCGGTCAGCCTGCGGGATCTCATCCGACGGCACCAGGATACTCACCACCGCCGCCACCCGTCCGCTGCGATCGTAGACCGGGTAAACGATGGAGGAGATGCCGTGACGGTAGAAGGACTCGCCGATCACAAAGCCCCGCGCCTTATCCTGCTGCACCATCTGCCACAGCGCTTCGCGGTCGTGAATTTGCCCCGGCGTATTGCCCGGCAGCCGCTCGTCAGGGAACAGCAGTTCGAACTCGCGGCGGGAGACATCGGTCAGCAGCATGCGGCCAAGCGAAGTGCAGTGGACCGGCAGGCGGGTGCCGATGCTGACCTGATTAATGCGCGAGCCGGCGGCGCTGACGCGGGCGATATAGATGATGTCCCGCCCGTCGCGGATCGCCAGGTGGCTGCTGCACTGGCTGGTATCGCGCAGCTGCTCAATCACCGGCTGACCGACCTGCGCCACATCCAGCGAAGCGATGTATTCAAAGCCCAGACGCAGGACGTTCATCCCGAGCGAAAAGGTATTGGTGCGCGGATTGCGCTCCAGAAAGCCCATATATTCCAGCGTCTGCACCACGCGATAGGCGGTCGCTTTCGGCATATCCACCAGCCGATGCAGCTCGGCGAAGGTCAGATCGCGATGCTGCTCGCCAAACGCCAGCAGCAGCTCCAGCCCCCGCTCCAGGCCCGGCACCAGGTACTTCACTTCCCGCTCGTTTGCCATACCGCCTCGCCTCTTTAGTTAAAAACAAATCCGCCGTTGACCGGGATCAACTGCCCGGTGATAAACCGCGACAGCTCGCTGAGCAGCCACACCACGCTGCCGGTAACATCTTCCGGCTGCTGGGCGCCGCTCAGGGCCCGGCCGTTCTCATACAGCTGATGACGTTCAGCCGGAACGTACTCGGTGGCCTCCACGCGGGTCAGCCCCGGGGCGATAGCGTTGATGCGGATGCGTTTCTCCCCCAGCTCCCGCGCCATTGAGCGGGTCATGGCGATCACCGCGCCTTTGCTGGCGACGTAGGCCATCAGGCGCGGCGCGCCCCACAGCGCGGTGTCCGACGCCACGTTAACGATCCCGCTGCCTTCTCGCAGCAGCGGTACCGCCGCCCGGGTCACCAGCCAGGTGCCTTTGACGTTAACCGACATCACCCGATCCCACAGATCCGGATCGTAATCGATCATATTTTTGCCGCCGACGCCGGTGGCCATCGCGGCGTTATTCACCAGTCCGTCAATGGGACCTCGTTCGCCGATCGCGCTAAACGCCTGCGCGATTGAGTGCGGATCGGCCAGATCGATAGCCTGAGACTCAATGGCAAAACCTTGTTCACTGAGCCCATGCGCGCGCTCGGCCAGTTCGCCCTCGAGGATGTCGCACATCACCACCTTCGCGCCCTGCTCCGCACAGGCTTTGGCAAAGTGATAGCCCAGCCCGCGCGCGGCGCCGGTCACCACGATGCGTTTACCGTTCAGCAGTCCGTTCATCAGGCAGCACCCTGCTGTTCTTCACGCGCCGCCAGCTGCTCCTTGGCCGCTTTTTGCATCATACGGCGCAGGCGCGACAGCCCGACGTCGTGCTGATAGAGATATTCGTGGTCGCGGGCGTTCGGCGCCAGGCTCTCCAGCACCACGCGATCCTGCTCGAGCACTTCCCAGTGCAGTTTTTCCAGGCGGTTGCGGTACATAAAGCGCCACATATCGCGCTGCCAGCCCTGCACGCCGCGGATACGCCAGAAAAAGACCCGACAGTTGTCGTTATCTTCCGGCACCACCATGCCGACGATAAAGAAGTGGCCTCCAGGCCCAAAGCGTTTCTGATACGGGATCGACAGGCGCATCCAGCAGGCGCCGCTGTTGCCGAGCTCTACCCAGTCAAAGTTGACGCCGCTCTGCCCCTTCTTCTCAAAAATGAAGCCGGTTTTGGTCGGCTGCAGCACCATGTCCGCTTTACGCTCGCCTTCCGCCATCGAGTGCGAAGAGGAGTGCAGATAGGTGCCATGCATCGGGTCCATAACGTTTTCCAGCGCGTACTGATAGTTACATTTCCACGCGGCGGTGCAGAGGTAGTTGCTGTATTTGTCGCCGTTAGCCAGCTCTTCCGGGAAGGTCAGCTCCTCCGGCGGCTGGTTCGCCGTGGCGCCAAACCATAAGAAGATCGCCCCGTGCGCTTCCTGAACGCTATAGCTGCGCACGCACTGCTGGCCCACCAGCGGACACTTGTCGACCGCCGGGACATCTTTCACTTCGCCGTTTCCCGCCACTTCCACGCCGTGATACCAGCAGGCGATGCGGTCGCCGAGGTTCCAGCCCATCGACAGGCGCGCGCCGCGGTGCGGGCAGCGGTCTTCCAGCGCCTGCAGCTGGCCGTCTTTATTACGCCAGATAACGATCTGCTCGCCGAGACGGGTGATGCCCACCGGCGCGGACTGCACCTCCCAGCTTGCCAGCACCGGATACCACAGGCCGCGTAACCCTTTATCGAGATAGTTTTGTACCGTTGTCGTCATCGCTGTGTCCTCAGTATCCGTTTACCTGCAAAAAAGCCTCGAAGCTGGTCTCGCTCCAGGGTTCGCCCTGCTGGTCGTGCATTCTCAGGTCGTTCAGCCCGTCCACCAGCTGCGTCAGGCTCTCTGCCCCCTGCTCAAACAGCCCTTCAAGGGTGGCGATAAGCTGCAGCTCCCAGTTTTCCGGAACGCGGCTGCGGGTCTGCCAGATAAGATTGGCGTAGTCGCCCGGCTTGTGGATATTGCCGTTACCGCCCTCAGCGGGCGGCGTAAACTGGCGGCTTTCCGGCAGCGCCGGGTTGAAGTTCAGGGTTTCGCTCATGCCACGCTCTCCTCGATAAAAGTAATCTGGATCTGATTGTCGAATACCCGCACCGGGTAACGATTGAGGCTACGACCGCCCGGACCGTGCAGGCACTGACCGGTTTTCACATCGAATACCGCTTCGTGCAGCGGGCATTCAACCTTGCCGTCTTCCACAAAGCCCTGGCTTAACAGCGCGTAGGCATGGGGACACACGTCCTCCAGCGCGTAATACTCGCCATCAATCAGATAAATGCCGATCTCTTTACCGTCGATATTGCCGCTATAAGGGAAATCTTCCTGTACCTGCTCTGCGTCACATACGCCTATCCAGCTCATCACGATCCTCCAGGCTTTGTTTCATATATGAAACTCTGTTTCTTATTTAATACGGTCAATATAAAAGCGTTCAATCTTTCGTCAAGCGGCAATGTGAAGGATTTGTTAACCGATCGTGATTTAATTATCTAAGTGTGCAATCGATCACGAAAAACTGCGGCAATATGAAATTGTGATATATAAAAGGAGGCGTGAAAATAAATTAAGCGAGCGCTTAACTTTTCGAAAATGACTATTGACTTCTTTTCCCTACAATCATTAAAAATGATAAAGCCAGCTAAACATCAAGTTTCACTGGTGAAACACTTTTCAATCATTACCTTTTAAAACAACGAGTTTCACCTGTGAATCATTTTACCTGCGTGACTATCACCGTTATTTAAAAATAGCGCCTTTGATTCATAAACGACCGGGAGAAAAGAATAATCATGACCACAAGATGGCAGGGAACAATCGCGCTACTGTTGTTAATTATCATCTCTTATATTGACCGGGTAAATATCTCAGTGATGATACTTGACCCCGAATTTGCGGCCCACTTTCAGCTAAATGAAAACAGAATGTTACAGGGAATGCTGATGACCTGCTTTCTTGTGGGCTATGGACTGTCGGCACTACTCTTAACGCCGGTGATTGAAAACCGGCTGCACTATCGGCAGGGGCTATTAATCAGCATCGCTATCTGGGCCGCGGTGTGCGCCGTTTCTCCGCTGCTCGGATCGCTGTTCGGGATGCTGATCGCCCGCGTTATCTTAGGTATTGCGGAAGGGCCGCTATTTTCACTTAAAACACGCTTTATCAGCGACAGCTTCGCCGCCTGCGAGATCGGTAAACCGAACGCGGTCACCGCGCTCGGGGTCTCGCTGGGGCTGGCGGTGGGCTTCCCGCTGGTCACTTTTTTAATTGCGCATCAGGGGTGGCAAGGCTCTTTCTACAGCCTGGCCGCGCTGAATCTGCTGCTCGGCGGCGGGCTTATCTGGCGCTTCCTGCCGGCTCCGGCCGCGGCGGAGCAAAGGTCTCGCGCCGGCTTTAAGCAGACGTTTCAGCTGGCCTGGCGCACGCCGCTCCTCGGCTGGATCCTGCTGGTCGAGATCGCCACCCTCAGCTATCTGTGGGGCAGCAGCGCCTGGCTGCCGGCGTGGCTGCGCGCTGAGCATCACTTCTCGCTACAGGCCACCGGCGTTCTGGCGGCGATCCCCTTTCTGCTCAGCCTCGGCTCAAAATTTCTTGGCGGCGTGCTGCTCGATAAAATGCGCCCCGAGCAGGCTCCGCTGCTGTTTATAAGCGGCGGCCTTCTGACGGCCTGCTCGATACTGGCGCTGATGCTCAGCCACCAGCCGGCGTGGCTGGCGCTGTTTATGCTGTCGGCCAATATATTCTGGGGGCTTCAGGGGGCGGCGATACCGGCGGTGGTGCAGCATCACGCGGCGAGGGAGGCGGTTGGCAGCGCCTACGGCATCATTAACGGTATCGGCAATATCTGCGCGGCGTTTATCCCGCTGCTGATGGGGCTGGTGATGAAGTTGGTCGGGTCGGTCAGTTCAGGGTTTTCGGTACTGGTGGCGTCACAGGTCGTTACCCTGCTTGCCGGAGGCGTGCTGCTGCTGCGCATGCGTCGCGCAGCAGCAGTGAGCGCTTAGGGCTTATTCGCCCTTTTTTGCCGCCTGGATATAGAGCATTTCCAGCGCCAGGGTCGCCGCCGCCAGGGCGGTGATCTCGGACTGATCGTAGGCCGGAGCCACTTCCACCACGTCCATCCCGACGATGTTCAGATCCTTCAGGCCGCGCACCAGCTTGATCGCGCGATCCGAGGTCAGCCCACCGATCACCGGCGTACCGGTGCCCGGCGCAAATGCCGGATCCAGGCAGTCAATGTCGAAGGTCAGGTACACCGGCATATCGCCAACGATCTGTTTGATCTGAGCGATAACATCGTCAGCGGTGCGATCGTTAACCTGGCCCGCATCCAGCACGGTAAAGCCGTTGTCTTTGTCGAACTCGGTGCGGATACCGATCTGCACCGAGTGGTTCGGGTCGATCAGGCCTTCGTTCGGCGCGGTGTAGAACATGGTGCCGTGGTCAAACTCGCAGCCGTTGGCGTAGGTGTCGGTATGGGCATCGAAATGCACCAGCGCCATTTTACCGAAATGCTTAGCGTGCGCGCGCAGCAGCGGGAGGGTGACGAAGTGATCGCCGCCGAAGGAGAGCATACGTTTCCCGGCCGCCAGCAGCTTCTCAGCGTGGGCCTGCAAACGTTCGCTCATATCGCGCGCGTCGCCGAAGGCATAAACCAGGTCGCCGCAGTCGACAACGTTCAGACGCTCGCGCATGTCGAAGTTCCACGGGAAGCGGTTGCCTTCCCAGGCGAGGTTGGTGGAAACCTGACGGATCGCCGCAGGACCGTGACGCCCGCCCGCGCGGCCGGAGGTTGCCGCATCAAAAGGAACGCCGGTGATCACCCAGTCGGCGTCGCTGTCGTACGGCTGGAAGTTCAGCGGCAGACGCAAAAAACCAAACGCGTTAGAGACCAGGGAATTATCGTATTGATGACCTAAAGTGCTCATGGGTGTGACCTCTTTTTACAGGCGATAGTGTTAAAAATGCACATAAAAAAACCCCTCCGCGTCGTTAGGCCCGACGAGGAAGGGTTTGAATAGGGTGACTGCTTGTTGGGCGAATTATCGCCGTTAATGCCTGCGGGTTCAAGTCGGTATCGCGTTTGTGCGACCTGATGCCCCCTCCTTCATAAGAGAGGGCGCGCAGCATGTTACTCGTCTTCCAGGTAAGTGTAGCCGTACAGGCCCGCTTCGAACTCTTCGAGGAACTGCTGCTGCAGCGCCTCGTCGAGACCGGAGTTTTTCACCTGATCGCGGAACTGGGTCAGCAGCGTGTTCGGATCCAGCTGCACGTACTGCAGCATATCGGCCACGGTGTCCCCTTCGTCGGAGAGCTCAACTTCGACGCTGCCGTCAGGGAAGACGAACACGTCAACCGCTTCGGTATCACCGAACAGGTTGTGCATGTTGCCGAGGATCTCCTGGTAGGCACCGACCATAAAGAAGCCCAGCATCGGCGGGTTATCAGGATCGTATTCCGGCATCGGCATGGTGGTGGCGATCCCGTCGCCGTCGACGTAGTGATCGATAGCGCCATCGGAGTCGCAGGTGATATCCAGCAGCACCGCGCGACGCTCAGGCACCATGTTCAGCCCTTCCAGCGGCATCACCGGGAACAGCTGATCGATACCCCACGCGTCCGGCATCGACTGGAACAGCGAGAAGTTGACGTAAATTTTATCCGCCATCCGCTCCTGCAGCTCGTCAATGATTGGACGATGCGCGCGGTTGCTCGGGTCGAGCTGTTTCTGCACTTCGTAGCACATGTTCAGATACAGCTGCTCCGCCCACGCGCGCTCCTGCAGGTTGAAGGTGCCGGAAGAGTAGCCGGTGTGAATATCGTGCAGGTCCATCTGGCTATCGTGCAGCCATTCGCGCAGCGAGCGGCGGTTGCCGGTCTCGTGCATCTCGAGCCAGGTTTCCCACATGCTCTGCAGCGGGCGCGCCGCATCTTCCGCAGGCGGGGTCGCCTCGGTGTATTCGTTACGCTCAACGCCGATAATATTGGAGACCAGCACGGTATGGTGCGCGGTGACCGCACGCCCGGATTCGGTAATCACCGTCGGGTGCGGCAGGCCGTTCTCTTCACAGGCGTCGCCGATCGCCCAGATAATGTTGTTAGCGTACTCGTTGAGGCCGTAGTTCACCGAACAGTCGGACTGCGAACGGGTGCCCTCATAGTCCACACCCAGGCCGCCGCCGACGTCAAAGCACTGGATATTGACGCCCAGCTTATGCAGCTCGACGTAAAAGCGCGAGGATTCGCGCACGCCGGTGGCGATATCGCGAATGTTGGCCATCTGCGAGCCAAGGTGGAAGTGCAGCAGCTGCAGGCTTTCCAGATGTCCCGCCGCGCGCAGAATTTCAACCAGCTGCAGAACCTGCGTTGCCGCGAGGCCGAACTTGGATTTCTCGCCGCCGGAGGACTGCCATTTACCGGAGCCCTGCGAGGCCAGACGCGCGCGGACGCCAAGACGCGGCACCACGTTCAGGCGCGCGGCTTCTTCCAGCACGATGGCAATTTCCGACATCTTTTCGATGACCAGATAGACCTTGTGGCCCATCTTTTCGCCGACCAGCGCCAGGCGGATATATTCACGGTCTTTATAGCCGTTACAGACGATCACGCTGCGGGTCATGCCCGCGTGCGCCAGCACCGCCATCAGTTCGGCCTTTGAACCGGCTTCCAGGCCCAGCGGCTCGCCGGAGTGGATCAGCGACTCAATCACGCGACGATGCTGGTTAACCTTAATCGGGTAAACCAGGAAATAGTCGCCGTTATAGCCGTAGGACTCGCGCGCGCGCTTGAAGGCGGCGTTAATCGAGCGCAGGCGATGCTGCAGGATCTGCGGGAAGCAAAACAGTGCAGGCAGGCGCTGCCCCTGCGCTTCGCGCGCTTTAACTAATTCGGCAAGATCGACGCGCGCTTCCGGTACGTCAGGATCCGGGCAAACGCTGATATGGCCCAGTTCGTTGACGTCGTAGTAGTTATTACCCCACCAGGCAATATTATAAGTACGTAGCATTTTGCTAGCTTCCTGGGAGCTCATCGCCACCTCCTGCATAGAACGTAGTACACCGTGTTCGCCTGCTGACGAAGGCGAAACCATAGACATGTCGTCAGACATAGCGAACCTCAATTTTTAATAATAAGTGTAAGACAGTTAACTACTATCGCAGTCCAAAGACGCGATAACAACCCATGAACAGTCCTAAACCCCAGCAGATAGTGCTGGCGCTGCGACTGCGCGACCGGTTTCTTCTTCATATGATAATAAAACACGTACCCGAACCTGGTGTGACAGTTCGGAGAAACCACGAGAAAACCCTTGCGATAGCGGCAAGAGAGCCCTTGTTCAGTTTTCTGACGACCTTCCGGCCCTGGAATCCTGAGAAGCGCCGAGATGGGTAGAACATCGGCAGGTGTGCATGAAAGAGATGCAGATTGCGGGATAGTGACGCGCGACGGAACGACGCGACGAATCAGGTGAAAAACGTGGGTTCATTATCTGGTATCACCTCCACACTGCCCCGAAACGGGCCAGCGACAAGCCAAAGCTATATACCTGGCAGCAGGCGCAAAGGCCGCTGCGGGATTCTGTCAATACAGAGTGCTTAACCCGGCTGGAAGTGGCGTCACGAGGTACTCTTCGTGCGCTGTCATAATGAGCCGCGCGCGGCGTTTTATACCGAGAAGCAGGCTAAAATGCAAAATAAAAATATGCGCGTTGCCGCATCTGGCAGGAAAAATTTCCACCGGCTATGACGCATAAATGCGATGTGCATCAAAAAAAGTCTGGAAATGGGATTAAGATTTGACCTAAAATAGCCGTCCAGAAGTTAATCCGTCTATACTGATTAACACTCAGACTGCTCGTGTCACTACCTGCAGGCTTTGGTAGAATCATCCACCAAAGCTAATCCACACAACAGTATGAGCTATACGAATACTCCACAGGTAAAATAAAACATGGCAAAACACCTCTTTACGTCCGAGTCCGTATCAGAAGGGCATCCAGACAAAATTGCTGACCAAATCTCCGATGCCGTGCTTGACGCGATCCTCGAACAGGATCCGAAAGCCCGCGTCGCGTGTGAAACCTACGTCAAAACCGGCATGGTTTTGGTTGGCGGTGAAATCACCACCAGCGCATGGGTTGATATCGAAGAGATCACCCGTAATACGGTTCGTGAAATTGGCTACGTGCATTCCGATATGGGCTTTGATGCCAACTCCTGCGCCGTGCTGAGCGCAATCGGCAAGCAGTCCCCGGACATCAACCAGGGCGTTGACCGTGCCGATCCGCTGGAGCAGGGCGCGGGCGACCAGGGCCTGATGTTTGGCTATGCCACTAACGAGACCGACGTGCTGATGCCGGCGCCGATCACCTATGCTCACCGTCTGGTGCAGCGTCAGGCTGAAGTGCGTAAAAACGGCACGCTGCCGTGGCTGCGTCCGGATGCGAAGAGCCAGGTGACCTTCCAGTATGACGACGGCAAAATCGTCGGCATCGACGCGGTGGTACTGTCGACCCAGCACGCGGAAGATATCGATCAGAAATCGCTGCAGGAAGCGGTGATGGAAGAGATCATCAAGCCGGTTCTGCCGACCGAATGGCTGAGCAGCGCCACCAAATTCTTTATCAACCCAACCGGCCGCTTTGTTATCGGCGGCCCGATGGGCGACTGCGGCCTGACCGGGCGTAAAATCATCGTTGATACCTACGGCGGCATGGCTCGTCACGGCGGCGGCGCGTTCTCCGGTAAGGATCCGTCTAAAGTTGACCGCTCCGCGGCTTACGCAGCGCGCTATGTGGCGAAGAACATCGTTGCTGCAGGCCTGGCCGATCGCTGTGAGATTCAGGTTTCCTACGCAATCGGCGTGGCTGAACCGACCTCTATCATGGTGGAAACCTTCGGCACCGAGAAGATTGCTTCCGAGCAGCTGACGCTGCTGGTGCGCGAATTCTTCGACCTGCGTCCTTACGGCCTGATCCAGATGCTGGATCTGCTGCACCCGATCTACAAAGAAACCGCGGCATACGGTCACTTTGGTCGCGAACATTTCCCATGGGAAAAAACCGACAAAGCCGCTCTGCTGCGCGAAGCTGCCGGCCTGAAATAACCGCGCGCTTTACCGTTTCAAAGGCCAGCCTCGTGCTGGCCTTTTTGTTTATCTCTTCCCCCACCGTGCTCTGCGCCCCGCCGCCATCGGTTCCTGCAACCCTCGAAAATGAAAGCGATTACATCAGATTTGCAGCCATTATCTAGCTCCACCGCAGCGTTAATGAAGCAATCTTTCACAATGTTACATACTATTTCAGGCAAGTCTGATTTCCGTTTTTTATCTCATTAACTAAAATCACATACTACATTGATTTATATAAATATTTATTAATTACGTTTCTTTACCTTAGTGTAAGCGATTACACAGCCGTGATTACAATCACATTTTTTTGCTACGCACTCCCCTACTCTAAGCAGCGACAGAATCAATAACTCAACTGGAGGGCGTTATGCCTGACAACAAAAAACAAGGGCGCTCGAACAAAACGATGACGTTCTTTGTCTGTTTCCTCGCCGCACTGGCCGGCCTGCTTTTTGGCCTTGATATCGGCGTCATTGCGGGTGCCCTACCCTTTATTGCCAACGAGTTTCAGATTACCGCTCACACTCAGGAATGGGTGGTGAGCTCCATGATGTTCGGCGCCGCGGTCGGTGCGGTCGGCAGCGGCTGGCTCTCCTTCAAGCTGGGCCGTAAGAAAAGCCTGATGATCGGCGCCATCCTGTTCGTTGCCGGCTCGCTGTGCTCCGCCGCCGCGCCGAACGTTGAAGTGCTGCTGATTTCCCGCGTACTGCTCGGCCTGGCGGTAGGCGTCGCCTCCTACACCGCCCCGCTGTATCTCTCGGAAATTGCGCCAGAGAAAATTCGCGGCAGCATGATCTCGATGTATCAGCTGATGATCACCATCGGTATTCTCGGCGCCTATCTGTCGGATACCGCGTTTAGCTACAGCGGCGCATGGCGCTGGATGCTCGGGGTCATTATCATCCCGGCCATTCTGCTGCTGATTGGCGTCTTCTTCCTGCCGGACAGCCCGCGCTGGTTTGCCGCTAAACGCCGCTTTGTCGACGCTGAGCGCGTGCTGCTGCGCCTGCGTGATACCAGCGCCGAAGCAAAACGTGAGCTCGATGAAATCCGTGAAAGCCTGAAGGTCAAACAGTCCGGCTGGGAGCTGTTTAAAGAGAACAGCAACTTCCGCCGCGCGGTGTTCCTCGGGGTCCTGCTGCAGGTGATGCAGCAGTTCACCGGGATGAACGTCATCATGTACTACGCGCCGAAGATCTTTGAGCTGGCGGGCTACGCCAACACCACCGAGCAGATGTGGGGCACGGTTATCGTCGGCCTGACCAACGTGCTGGCGACCTTCATCGCGATCGGCCTGGTTGACCGCTGGGGCCGTAAGCCAACGCTGATCCTCGGCTTTATCGTCATGGCCGTCGGCATGGGCGTGCTGGGCAGCATGATGCATATCGGTATTCACTCCACGACCGCGCAGTACTTCTCCGTGCTGATGCTGCTGATGTTTATCGTTGGCTTCGCAATGAGCGCAGGCCCGCTGATCTGGGTCCTGTGTTCAGAAATTCAGCCGCTGAAGGGCCGCGATTTCGGCATCACCTGCTCCACGGCCACCAACTGGATTGCCAACATGATCGTCGGTGCGACCTTCCTGACCATGCTGAACTCGCTGGGCAGCGCGAACACCTTCTGGGTCTATGGCGGCCTGAATATCCTGTTCATCTTCCTGACCCTGTGGCTGATTCCGGAAACCAAAAACGTTTCGCTGGAACATATCGAACGTAACCTGATGAAGGGCCGTCCGCTGCGTGAAATCGGCGCTCGCGACTAGTCATCACCGCGCTTCCTCCCCCCGCGGGAGGAAGCTTCTTCTTGCTCTCCTCTCCTCGCCGCACTATCCTCTGGCGCTATGAAGACACCCCGAATTCCCATCGCTACGCAGCAGGCCGTAATGCGCAGCCTGCGGGAAAAACTCGCCCTCGCGAACCTCAAGCTTGAGCGCCGCTATCCGGAACCCGCGCTGGTCTATCAGCAGCGAGGAACCTCCGCCGGCACCGCCTGGCTGGAGAAGAATGAAATTCGCCTCAACCCGGTGCTGCTGCTGGAGAACCAGCAGGCGTTTATCGATGAGGTCGTACCGCACGAGCTGGCGCATCTGCTGGTGTGGCAGCATTTTGGACGCGTGGCGCCGCACGGCAAAGAGTGGAAGTGGATGATGGAAAGCGTGCTGGAAGTGCCGGCCCGCCGCACCCACCGCTTCGAACTGGACTCCGTGCGACAGAATACCTTCCCCTACCGCTGCCGGTGCCAGCAGCACCAGCTTACCGTTCGCCGTCACAACCGCGTGACGCGCGGCGAAGCCACCTACCGCTGCGTTCGCTGCGGCGATCTGCTGGTCGCCGAAGAGTAAATATCGGCTATAACTGGAAATTTTCTGATCTGACTGATTGCATCTGACAATCGCATTCGCTACGTTGCGGGCTCTTTTTGACACGGAGTTCACGATGTCCCGTACTCATATTTTTGCCGCAGCGCTTTTGACTGCGGCCTTTAGCGGTCAGGCTATGGCCGAAGGGATCCACAGTTTTTCCCAGGCAAAAGCCGCCGGAGTGAAGGTTAACGCCGATGCCCCCGGTGACTTCTACTGCGGCTGCAAAATCGACTGGCAGGGTAAAAAAGGCGTTATCAATCTACAATCCTGCGGTTATAAAGTGCGTAAAAACGAAAACCGCGCCAGCCGCGTCGAGTGGGAGCACGTCGTCCCGGCGTGGCAGTTTGGCCACCAGCGCCAGTGCTGGCAGGATGGCGGGCGTAAAAACTGCGCCAAAGATCCGGTTTACCGCAGGATGGAAAGCGATATGCACAACCTGCAGCCGGCGGTTGGCGAGGTCAACGGCGACCGCGCTAACTATATGTACAGCCAGTGGAACGGCGGCGAAGGCCAGTACGGCCAGTGCGCGATGAAGGTCGATTTTAAAGAGAAGGTCGCCGAGCCGCCGGTGCGCGCGCGCGGCGCGATTGCGCGGACCTACTTCTATATGCGCGATAGCTATCAGCTCACCCTTTCCCGTCAGCAAACCCAGCTGTTTACCGCCTGGGATAAGACCTACCCGGTCACCAGTTGGGAGTGCGAACGCGATGAGCGTATCGCTAAAGTTCAGGGCAACCACAATCCTTACGTCCAGCAGGCTTGCCAGGCGCAAAAGAGCTAACCTACACTAGCGGCAATTGTTAATTTGCAGGTCCCGCTATTCTCCCGCCGCGGCGGGGAACCGGGGCCTGCGCGAAGAACGGAATATCAAGCATGCGCACTCCCCGCATCCACCACCCCGAACCGATTATCGTCGGCAGCCAGATAGCCCTTTCCGACGACGCGGCGAACCACGTTGGCCGTGTACTGCGAATGGGTAAAGGCCAGGCCATTCAGCTTTTTGACGGTAGTAATCAGGTATTTGAAGCCACAATCGTCGACGCGGGCAAGAAAAACGTGACGGTTGAGATTGTCAGCGGCGAGCGTGACGACCGCGAATCGCCGCTGCATATTCACCTCGGTCAGGTGATGTCGCGCGGCGAAAAGATGGAATTCACCATCCAGAAATCGATCGAGCTCGGAGTAAGCCTCATTACGCCACTGTTTTCCGAGCGCTGCGGGGTTAAACTGGATGCCGAACGCTTGCAGAAAAAGATCCAGCAGTGGCAGAAAATCGCCATTGCCGCCTGCGAGCAGAGCGGCCGCAACGTGGTGCCAGAGATTCGCCCGGCCATGCAGCTGGAGGCATGGTGTGCGGAGCAGGATGATAGCCTTAAGCTGAACCTGCACCCTCGCGCCAGCGCCAGCATTAACACGCTGCCGCTGCCGGTCGAGCGCATTCGTCTGCTGATTGGCCCTGAAGGAGGGCTGTCAGCGGAAGAGATCGCGATGACCGCTCGTTACCAGTTTACTGATATTCTGTTGGGACCGCGCGTTCTGCGTACAGAGACAACTGCGCTAACCGCCATTACCGCGCTACAGGTGCGTTTTGGCGACTTAGGTTGAAGCGTTAACGGAGAATAATAATGATCAAGCTCGGCATCGTGATGGACCCCATCGCAACCATCAACATCAAGAAAGACACCAGCTTCGCCATGCTTCTGGAAGCCCAGCGTCGTGGCTACGAACTCCATTATATGGAGATGAACGACCTGTACTTAATCAACGGTGAAGCCCGCGCCCGTACGCGCACGCTGAGCGTCGAGCAGAATTACGACAAGTGGTACGAGTTCAGCGGTGAGCAGGATCTGCCGCTGGCGGATCTCGACGTGATTCTGATGCGTAAGGATCCGCCGTTCGATACCGAGTTCATTTATGCCACCTATATTCTCGAGCGCGCGGAAGATAAGGGCACGCTTATCGTCAACAAGCCGCAGAGCCTGCGCGACTGTAACGAGAAGCTGTTTACCGCCTGGTTTGCCGACCTGACGCCAGAAACGCTGGTCACCCGCAACAAGGCGCAGCTGAAAGCCTTCTGGGAAAAGCACGGCGATATTATCCTCAAGCCGCTGGACGGCATGGGCGGTTCCTCTATTTTCCGCGTGAAAGAGGGCGATCCCAACCTGCCGGTGATTGCGGAAACGCTGACCGATCTGGGCAGCCGCTACTGCATGGCGCAAAACTATCTGCCGGCCATCAAGGACGGCGATAAGCGCGTGCTGGTCGTCGACGGCGAGCCGGTTCCCTGGTGCCTGGCGCGTATTCCGCAGGGTGGAGAGACGCGCGGCAACCTGGCCGCCGGCGGTCGCGGCGAAGCCCGCCCGCTGACCGAGAGCGATTGGGAGATTGCCCGCCGCGTCGGTCCTACGCTGAAGGCCAAGGGTCTGATTTTCGTCGGTCTGGATATCATCGGCGATCGCCTGACGGAAATTAACGTCACCAGCCCAACCTGCGTACGCGAGATTGAGGCCGCCTTCCCGATCTCTATCACCGGGATGCTGATGGACGCCATCGAGAAGCGCCTCGCTAAGTAATCCGCGGCTTGTAGATGAGCCAGCTTGCATCAACAAAAGCTTAAGAGTAAAAGGGCCAACGCCCCTTTACTCTTTTGTTCTCTTGCCCTTTGCTCTTTGCTCCTTGTTCTTCGCTTTTTACTCTTCGCCCTTTTCGAACCGATAATCGGCCAAACTGATTCAACGAAAGATTTCGCGCTACGGGAAGGCGGCGACGCAGCGAGCGCCCGGGAGCATAGTTTACTATGTGACCGGGGCGAGCGAGGAAGCCAACGCCCCCGTAGCGTGAAAGATAAAGTTGAATCGACAGGGCAGCACTTTGCCCGCATACTGGGTGCTGCTTTTTGAACCAGGAACAGAACCTCTGCCAATGAATTTACAGCATCACTTTTTGATTGCCATGCCTGCTCTTCAGGACCCTATATTCCGCCGCTCCGTGGTTTATATCTGCGAGTACAACGATGACGGTGCCATGGGTATTATCGTCAACAAACCGCTGGAAAATCTGCAGATTGACGGGATCCTCGAGAAGCTGAAAATTGTCGCTGAGCCGCGCAATCCCGATATTCGTCTCGATAAGCCGGTCATGCTTGGCGGCCCGCTGGCGGAAGATCGCGGCTTTATTCTGCACTCGCCGCCCTCCGACTTCTCTTCCAGCATCCGTATTTCCGACAATACCGTGATCACCACGTCGCGAGACGTGCTGGAAACTCTCGGTACCGATAAACAGCCGAGCAACGTTCTGGTCGCGCTGGGCTACGCCTCCTGGGAAAAGGGACAGCTGGAGCAGGAGCTGCTCGATAACGCCTGGCTCACCGCCCCGGCGGATCAGAATATTTTGTTTAAAACACCGATTGCCGATCGCTGGCGTGAAGCGGCAAAACTGATTGGGATCGATATTGTGACGATGCCCGGCGTTGCGGGGCACGCGTAATGAGTGGAACCTTACTGGGCTTTGATTTTGGTACCAAAAGCATCGGCGTCGCGATTGGACAACGTATTACCGGCACCGCCCGCCCGCTTCCTGCGCTAAAAGCACAGGACGGGAAGCCGGACTGGAACGTTATCGAAAAGCTGCTGAAAGAGTGGCAGCCGGAAGCCGTTATCGTCGGCCTGCCGCTGAATATGGACGGCACCGAGCAGCCGCTAACCGCGCGCGCGCGCAACTTTGCCAATAAAATTCACGGCCGCTTTGGGGTCAAGATAACCCTGCACGATGAGCGTCTGAGCACGGTGGAAGCCCGCGCGGGGCTCTTTGAGCACGGCGGATTTCGCGCCTTGAATAAAGGCAGCGTCGACTCAGCCTCGGCGGTGGTTATTCTGGAAAGCTACTTCGAGCAGGGTTTTTAAACCCCGACATGATGGCGCCGAGCCGGCGCCATCATCGTGACGACCTAGTGACGGAGATGCTCGTTAGCCCAGCTCACCGCCTGGGTACGATTCTTCACGCTCAGCTTGCGAAAGACGTTATAGAGATGAGTGCGCACCGTATTCTCACTAATGAACAGCGCCCGGGCAATATCCATATTGGTCGCACCGCAGCGCAGCTCGTTTAAGATCTCACATTCCCGTTCCGTCAGCGGCGAACTTTCCACCGGCTCCGATACATGATTCGCAGCGTACATCGCCGGGTGCATCACGCTCAATTCAGCCGTCTGTTCGCCGTTCAGCACGGCCTTAACGCCCTCAATTAAACGCGAGACGTCATCGTCATGGCGGAAGACGCCGTAGAGCGCGGGCCACTGCGCCATCTCATAGAGCTCATACTTTTGTGCGCTGTTGATAATCAGCAGGCGCGGGCTCTCTGCGTGCGATCGAATAATATCTCGCCACACGCCGTTCAGCTTTTTATTCGACACGGCAATATCAAATAATATTACACAGTCTTTCGCTAAGCGCTGCGTCAGCGGCTTATTGATATTATGCAGAGTCACGGAAATCGATAGGGTTTCCGCCAGTCCGCTGACAAAAGACTGACTCTGAATCGAGGGATGAGTAATAAAGATAATCTGACGAGAACGAGTGCAATTACCTGATAAATTAATCACTTAAAACTCTCCTTAGCAAGCATCCACCATCATGGTGGTTAAATGAATTAAAAACAAAAAATCACATATTCATTAATAAACTGAAATAAGTTTACATATTAAAACAATATTTTATGGGAATCATCCTATCCCCACAAACAGCATAAGGTGAATTCATTAAAAGTGTCAAAAGATAATCTTATTTTTTTCCTATTTCTGCGAGGATAATGCCTAAGAAAATTACTGCCGCTCATTATTTTGACGTAGACATTTACGCTTACCTATATTTAAAATCAATATCAAAGAACATTAATAAAACATTACGATAACAACAAACTGGCATGATGACTGGATATTAAACCTCCGGCTACAGGCGCCCGGAGGAGACACGCTGTTGAAAACTTTGCGTAAAAGTCTGCATTCCGCTCTGCTGTCCGGTCTGCATCACGCCGGGCAGCTGATGGGTTTTACCCTCGCGGATCAAATTAGCCACCGCCGGGGTATTTACCAAAAGCTCGAATAGCGCAACTCTACCGCCAGATATATCCGGTAATAATTTTTGTGCCAGTACGGCGCATAAACTTCCCGCCAGCTGGCCGCGAACCTGCTCTTTTTCCTGAGCAGGAAAAACGTCAACCAGACGCTCCACCGCCTGCGCGGCTCCGCGGGTATGCAGCGTGGCCATCACCAGGTGCCCGGTCTCCGCAGCCGTCAGCGCCAGGCGGATGGTCTCGCTGTCGCGCAGCTCGCCCAGCAGAATGACGTCCGGGTCCTGGCGCAGCGCCACCCGCAGCGCCGCCGCAAACGACGGCGCGTGGCGGCCAATTTCACGCTGCTGGACCAGGCAGCGCTCGCTGCCATGGACAAACTCCACCGGATCTTCAAGGGTCAGGATATGGCCGTCGAGGCGCTGATTGAGATAGCCAACCATCGCCGCGAGGGTGGTCGATTTACCGCTGCCGGTCGCGCCGGTCACGAGGATCAGCCCGCTCTCTTCATTGAGCAGCTCGGCTATCGCGACGGGAACGCAGAGCTCATCAAGCCGCGGGCAGGCTTCCGGCAGCAGGCGCAGCGCCAGCGATAGCCCGCGCGTGTGGGCAAATGCGCTGGCGCGAAGGCGCGGCCCGCCGGGTAGCGCCAGCGCGAAATCAACCTGTCCGCTGGCCTGCCACTGCGCCTGCTGATCGTCATTGAGCCACTGCGCGAGTATTTTGCCGATCTCCGGCGACGTGAAGGGCGCGGGCTCCAGCCTCCCCTGACGACGCCAGCGCGGCGCCGAGGCATTGCACAGGTGTAGATCGGAGACGTTATGCTTTACACTAAGGGCCACTATTTCTTCCAGCTCCATAACTCATCCTCGGAATATGAACGATATTGCGCATAACCTGGCACAGGTCCGGGACAAAATCTCAGGCGCTGCCGCTCGCTGCGGCCGCTCGCCAGAAGAAGTTACGTTGCTTGCAGTCAGTAAAACCAAACCTGCGAGCGCGGTCGAAGAAGCGGTGGCTGCCGGTCAGGTGGCTTTCGGTGAAAACTACGTTCAGGAAGGCGTGGAAAAAATTCGCCACTTTCAGGATGCCGGGGTTCACCATCTGCAGTGGCACTTTATTGGCCCGCTGCAGTCCAACAAAAGTCGTCTGGTAGCGGAGCATTTCGACTGGTGCCACACCGTCGACCGGCTGAAGATCGCCGCCCGGCTAAGCGAGCAGCGTCCGGCGCATCTGCCGCCGCTTAACGTGTTGATTCAAATTAATATCAGCGACGAGCAAAGCAAATCAGGGATCCCACCTGAGGAGCTGGATGCGCTGGCGGCAGAGATCGACGTCCTGCCGAATCTGCAGCTACGCGGATTAATGGCCATTCCGGCCCCTGAGTCAGAGTATGTAAGGCAGTTTGCCGTCGCCCAACAAATGGCGGTAGCATTTGCGCGGCTTAAGGCGCACTACCCTGCGGTCGATACGCTGTCTCTGGGAATGTCGGATGATATGGAAGCCGCTATCGCGGCGGGAAGCACTATGGTGCGCATCGGTACCGCAATCTTCGGTGCGCGCGACTACAGCAAAAATTAAGGAATCTGAGGAACGCCATGAAGACGTTGACTTTCCTGCTTTCAACGGTCATTGAACTCTACACCATGATCATGTTGTTACGCGTCTGGATGCAGTGGGCACGCTGCGACTTTTACAACCCCTTCTCGCAGTTTGTGGTGAAGGCAACCCAGCCGGTGGTTGGGCCACTGCGCCGTATTATCCCGGCCCTGGGGCCGCTCGACAGCGCCTCGATGCTGCTGGCCTTTATTCTCTGCGTCATCAAAGCCATCGTGCTGTTTATGGTGGTCACCTTCCAGCCGATCATCTGGATTTCCGCGCTGCTGATCCTGATTAAGACTATCGGCCTGCTGATTTTCTGGGTGCTGCTGCTGATGGCGATTATGAGCTGGGTAAGCCAGGGCCGCAGCCCGGTTGAATACGTGCTGATGCAGCTCGCCGACCCGCTGCTGCGTCCTATTCGCAAGCTGCTGCCGTCCATGGGCGGTATCGACTTCTCGCCGATGGTGCTGGTTCTGCTGCTGTACGTGATTAACATGGGCATTTCCGAGCTGCTTCAGGCGACCGGTAACGTTCTGCTTCCGGGGCTGTGGATGGCGCTATGAGTGCCGTCGAAGCCTGCGCTGACGGGCTGGTTTTGCGGCTGTATATTCAGCCCAAGGCCAGCCGTGATAGCATCGTTGGTTTACATGGCGACGAGCTCAAAGTCGCCATTACCGCCCCGCCCGTTGATGGTCAGGCAAACGCCCATCTGATTAAGTTCCTCGCCAAACAGTTTCGCGTCGCGAAAAGCCAGGTGCTTCTTGAAAAAGGCGAACTGGGCCGGCACAAGCAGATAAAAATCATTAACCCGCAACAGATCCCGACTCAGGTCGCGGCGCTGACAGAATAAGAGCCTGGCTCTAAACAGGATTAATCATGCAAAAAGTTGTTCTCGCCACCGGCAACGCCGGAAAAGTCCGCGAGCTGGCCTCGCTGCTGGAAGATTTTGGTCTGGATATCGTTGCTCAAACCGAGCTGGGAGTCGACAACGCCGAAGAAACCGGGCTGACGTTTATCGAAAATGCCATTCTGAAGGCGCGCCATGCCGCAGAGATTACCGGCCTGCCGGCGATTGCCGATGACTCCGGCCTGGCGGTCGATGCGCTCGGCGGCGCGCCGGGGATCTACTCCGCGCGCTACTCCGGCGAAGGTGCCAGCGACCAGCAGAACCTGGAAAAGCTGCTCGTTGCCCTGCACGACGTTCCCGACGACAAGCGCCAGGCGCAGTTCCACTGCGTGCTGGTCTACCTGCGCCATGCCGCAGACCCAACGCCGATTGTTTGTCACGGCAGCTGGCCCGGCGTGATTGCCCGCAGCGCGGCAGGCAGCGGCGGCTTTGGCTACGATCCTATTTTCTTTGTTCCGTCCGAGGGGAAAACCGCGGCGGGGCTGAGTCGTGAAGAAAAAAGCGCGATATCCCACCGCGGGCGCGCGCTGAAACTGTTACTGGAATCATTACGTAATGGCTAACTTGCCACCTCTGAGCCTGTATATTCACATCCCGTGGTGCGTGCAGAAGTGCCCGTACTGCGATTTTAACTCGCACGCGTTAAAGGGCGAGGTGCCGCACGACGACTATGTGCAGCACCTGCTCAACGATCTGCGGGCCGACGCGCACTATGCCCAGGGCCGTGAAATCAGGACTATTTTTATCGGCGGCGGTACGCCTAGCCTGCTCTCCGGGCCGGCGATGCAGACGCTGCTCGACGGCGTTCGCGCCTGCCTGCCGCTGGCCACCGACGCCGAGATAACCATGGAGGCCAACCCCGGCACCGTGGAAGCCGATCGCTTCGTTGAGTATCAGCGCGCGGGGGTCAACCGGATCTCCATCGGCGTGCAAAGCTTTAGCGAAGCAAAGCTGCAGCGTCTGGGACGTATTCACGGCCCTGGCGAGGCGAAACGCGCGGCGCATCTGGCCACCGGCCTCGGCCTGCGCAGCTTCAACCTCGACCTGATGCACGGCCTGCCGGACCAGTCGCTGGATGAGGCGCTGGACGATCTGCGCCAGGCCATTGAGCTCAACCCGCCGCACCTGTCGTGGTATCAGCTAACGATTGAGCCGAATACCCTGTTCGGCTCCCGTCCGCCGGTGCTGCCGGATGACGATGCGCTGTGGGATATTTTTGAGCAGGGGCATCAGCTGCTGACGGCGGCAGGCTATCAGCAGTATGAAACCTCCGCCTACGCCAAACCCGGCTATCAGTGCCAGCACAATCTTAACTACTGGCGCTTTGGTGACTACCTCGGCATCGGCTGCGGGGCGCACGGTAAGGTGACCTTCCCTGACGGACGCATTCTGCGTACGGCAAAAACGCGCCATCCGCGCGGCTACATGGAAGGCCGCTACCTTGAGCGCCAGCACGACGTCGAGGCGGCGGATAAGCCGTTCGAGTTCTTTATGAACCGTTTCCGCCTGCTGGAAGCCGCGCCGCGCGCCGAGTTCAGCCGCTATACCGGCCTTGATGAGAGCGTGATTCGCCCGCAAATTGCCGCCGCCATCGCCCAGGGCTACCTGGCTGAGGACGCGCACTGCTGGCAGATAACCGAGCACGGCAAGCTGTTTTTAAACTCGCTGCTGGAGCTGTTCCTGAGCGAAGATTAAGCATCCGGGCGGCCCTTCGCCGCCCGTTCTTTTCCCGCACGATCCCCTCTTCTCACCCTCGTTTTCCCTCCGCGCTTCGGTCAAAGCACCTGCTCCTTTTTTATTCAGATCTTTGCAGCCAATCACAAATACACATCGATATTTCTCCATTTCTTGACTCCTTTTTTGCGCGGTGGTAATCCTGCTTCATCGGTTGAGCAAATGTAAAACCGAAGTATCCTACATGTGAATTATTGGTAACTCTTATTAAAAAAGTCTTTATGACGTCGGCCCATGCCGGCGGGCTCAAGCATATAAAAAAGAGGGTAAGACAATGAATTACCGCAATGTTTTTATCGCACTTGCCACAATATCCGCCGGCATTACCGCTTCAGCACAGGCAGCGGAATCCGCCACGGTCGCCTTTTTAATGCCCGACCAGGCATCGACGCGCTACGAGCAGCATGATTTTCCGGGCTTCAAGGCGGAGATGAGCAAACTGTGCGCCGACTGCAAGGTCATTTATCAAAATGCCAACGCCAGCGCCACCCTGCAGCAGCAGCAGTTCAACTCGGTGATTGCCCAGGGCGCGAAAATCATCGTTCTCGATCCGGTGGACTCTTCCGCCGCCGCTGCGCTGGTCGCCAACGCCCAGGCGCAGGATGTCAAAGTGATCGCCTACGATCGCCCCATCCCGGCGAAACCGGCAGATTTCTACGTCTCGTTTGATAACGAAGGGATTGGCTATGCCATCTCTAAATCCTTAACCAGCCATCTGAAAGAGAGCGGCGTGCCGCAGGATGCCGGCGTGCTGCAAATCAACGGCTCCCCTACCGACGCGGCGGCGGGACTGATCCGCGACGGTATCCACCGTGGCCTGAAGGAGTCGGGCTACAAAACCCTCGCAGAATTTGATACGCCGGAATGGGCGCCGCCTAAAGCGCAGGAGTGGGCTGCCGGGCAGATAACCCGCTTTGGTGACAAAATTAAAGGCGTGGTTGCCGCCAACGACGGCACCGGCGGCGGGGCGATTGCCGCCTTCAAAGCCGCCGGCGTACAGCCGGTACCGCCGGTCACCGGCAATGACGCCACCATCGCCGCGCTGCAGCTCATTATTGCCGGCGACCAGTACAACACCATCTCCAAACCGTCGGAGATCGTCGCGGCGGCGGCGGCGAAAGTGGCCGTTGAGTTTATTCAGGGTAAGAAGCCGCAGGCCAGCACCACCCTGTACAACACCCCTTCGCAGCTCTTCACCCCGGCGGTGATCACCGCGAAGAATATTAAAGCGGAAATCTTCGATAAGAAGATCCAGACCTACGCTCAGGTTTGTACCGGCGAATACGCCGCAGCCTGCCAGAAGTTAGGCATCGAAAAGTAATTTTGCCCACGCGCCCGTCATCCAACGGCGGGCGTAGTTTCGCAATAGTTGAGGTCTCTTCCATGTCGCAAGAACAAGAGAAAATATCCACGGCCGGGCAGCCGATCCTGAAGCTCAGCAACGTCTCTAAACACTTTGGCGCCGTCTGCGCCCTGGCGGATATCGAGCTGGAGGTCCATGCCGGTGAAGTGGTGGCGCTGGTGGGCGATAACGGCGCGGGAAAATCTACGCTGGTCAAAATCCTCGCCGGCGTGCATCAGCCCACCGACGGCACCATTGAGTTCGACGGCAGGGTCGTCACGCTTGATAGCCCGGGAAAAGCGCTGGAATACGGTATCGCCACGGTTTTTCAGGATTTAGCCCTGTGCGAAAACCTGGACGTGGTGGCCAACCTGTTTTTAGGCCAGGAGATCTCGCCTTTACAGCTGGATGAGGTTGCCATGGAGGTGCGGGCGTGGACGCTGCTGCAGGAGCTGGCGGCCCGAATTCCGTCGGTGCGCGAACCCATCGCCTCGCTCTCCGGCGGCCAGCGCCAAACCGTCGCCATTGCCCGCTCCCTGCTGATGAATCCAAAAATCATCATGCTGGATGAGCCAACCGCCGCCCTCGGCGTCGCCCAGACGGCGGAAGTGCTCAACCTGATCGAGCGCGTTCGCGAACGCGGCCTCGGCGTCATCATTATCAGCCATAACATGGAAGACGTGCGCGCGGTTGCCGATCGCATCGTGGTCCTGCGCCTCGGACGTAATAAGGGGATCTTCACCCCCGACGCATCCAACCAGGATCTGGTCGCCGCCATTACCGGCGCAACGGAAAATGCCGTGTCGCGCCGCGTTGAACGTAAATCACAGTTAAGTTCTTCGGGAGTGATTTAATTTTATGAACAGCAAGACTGAATCCCGCCCGGCCCTGGATCGCAGCGATGAGCGCGTCCAGCACAACGATGGTCTGTTCGGCGTGGTGCGTGCGCAAATCAACCGTATCAAGACCGGCGATCTCGGCACCGCCCCGGTGATTGCCGGGCTGATCGTTATCTCCCTGGTGTTTACCTGGCTCAACCCGGTGTTTATTGCGCCGAATAACCTGGTAAACCTGCTTTTTGACTGCGCCACTGTAGGCTTTATCTCGCTGGGGATCGTCTGCGTGCTGATGCTGGGCGAAATCGACCTTTCCGTCGGCTCGATGAGCGGTCTGGCCTCGGCGATTGTCGGCGTCCTGTGGGTCAACGCAGGCTGGCCGGTCGCCGCGGCTATTGGCGTCGCGCTGCTGTGCGGTATCGCCGTCGGCCTGATTTATGCCCTGCTCTACAACCGCGTCGGGATGCCGAGCTTCGTGGCGACGCTCGCCGGCCTGCTGGCGCTGCTCGGGATGCAGCTGTACATTCTCGGCCCCAGCGGCAGCATCAATCTGCCCTACGCTTCGCCACTGGTTCGCTTCGGCCAGCTGATGGTCATGCCGGACTGGTTCTCCCATACCATGGCGCTTCTGCCCGGCCTGGCGCTGCTGACGTTTGGCCTTAAAACCCGCGTACGGCGCCTGCAGGCTAACCTCTCCGCGGAGTCCGTCAGCTCGCTGTTGCTGCGCGCGGTGCTGCTGACGGTGATTTTTGAGGCCGCCGTTTTCTACCTCAACCTGGGTCGCGGCGTGCCGTGGATTTTCGGTCTGTTTGTCGCGGCGGCGATGGTGCTCAACTATGCGCTGAAGCGGACAAAATGGGGACGCTCGATGTTTGCGGTCGGCGGCAACCGCGAGGCCGCACGTCGTTCGGGGATTAACGTCAGGGCCATTTACGTCAGCGCCTTTGTACTCTGCGCGACGCTGGCGACGTTCGGGGGGATTCTGGCGGCTTCACGCCTGGCCTCAGCCAGCCAGCAGGCCGGTACCGGCGACGTTAACCTCAACGCCATCGCCGCGGCGGTGATCGGCGGCACCAGCCTGTTTGGCGGGCGCGGTAGCGCCTGGTCCGCACTGCTGGGGATCATCGTGATTCAGTCGATTTCGAACGGTCTGACGCTGCTGAATCTGCCCTCATCGCTGCGCTATATCATTACCGGCTGCGTGCTGGCGATTGCGGTGATTATCGACTCGCTGGCCCGCCGCTCGCGCGTATCGCACGGACGTGCCTAATCGGGACGATTAAAGAGAGTATTGCGCGGTCCGGGCGTTACGGGCCGCGCAATGAATAGGTTATTTCAGTGAACTCACCAGCGTCTTGCGGCTATCTTCAAGGGAAACCACCCGGCTGCAGACGTCTTTGCCGAACTGCTGGAAATCCGCTTCCTGGTTCTTCCACTCTTCCTGAATCGCCGTTTGCAGGCCGCCAAGGCTGCCGAGGATCCCCTGCAGCGGGTTACCGCCGCCCTTGAGAACCGCCTTCGCGCCCATTTCGTTAATGCTGTCCTGCAGGATGCCGCCCATCGCCTGATTGACCAGCTGCTGGCCGTCGGCGCGGACCTGATCGATCGCTTTATAATGGAAGGTCAGCCCATCGCTGCGGCGTTCAATAATACGATTCATCTGCGTTTTTAGCTGCGCGTCCAGCTTGGTCAGACGACCGTGCATGCTGCTGCTGGTTCCCACCTGTTCGGTGATGATTTTATCCAGCGCCTTGCGGCCTTTTTCAACCCGCGCGCGGGCGCCGTCGTCAATCCACGGCAGGCTGCTGCGCAGGCCGGCCTGATAATCCTGAGCCTGCTCGCGCTGGGCCGCGTTCAGGGAATACTGTTTTCCGTTATAGGTCAGGCTGCCGTCCGGCATGATCACCAGATCGCCGTTCTCCCCTTTCACCTGCACCTTCTGCGGACTGAGGATCACGTCGTCGCGCGGCGTGACGCTACACTGGTAGTCCGCATGCGCGGTCAAAGCGGTGACGGACAGCGCCACCGCCAGCAGCGTTTTGCGCATCATAAAGCTCCCTTCAGACAAAACGGGTCGGCAATTGCCGACCCTCGTCAAACTTAGTCCCACCAGATGTCAAAAAGTTCGCTGGTGCGCACGTCGGCAAGCTGACGCTCTTCCAGCCACTTGCGGACAATAGCCTGATGCTCTTCGGTACATTTACCGATTTCCTGCAGGCAGATCAGACCTTCCCAGGAGAGGTAGCCGCTGCCGTCAAACGCCAGTTTGTTCGGCTCGATCACTTCATTGATCAGGTCATTCACGGTCTGGTCGATATGCTCTTCGCTGCTCCCGTCCGGGAAACGCCAGGCGACGGAGAAGCCCACTTCCTGAAACT
The DNA here is from genome assembly GCF_024810075.1 of Klebsiella sp. BIGb0132. Classification (NCBI taxonomy): domain Bacteria; kingdom Pseudomonadati; phylum Pseudomonadota; class Gammaproteobacteria; order Enterobacterales; family Enterobacteriaceae; genus Klebsiella; species Klebsiella sp. BIGb0132. The sequence continues at coordinate 36,910 of NZ_JANUDW010000019.1, forward strand.
CGTCGATATGCATTTTCTTACGCAGACGACGGCTACGATTCTTTGCCATTATTTCACCCTCTCGAACATTAAGTCCCATACGCCGTGGCCAAGACGATGGCCACGCTGTTCAAATTTGGTTACCGGGCGCGATTCCGGGCGCGGTACATAGTCGTTGCTTTCCGAGCGGTTGCGGTAGCCGTCAAGCGACGACATCACTTCCAGCATATGCTCGGCATACTGTTCCCAGTCGGTCGCCATATGGAAGACGCCGCCGAGCTTGAGCTTGCTTTTAACCAGTTCAGCAAACGGCGCCTGCACGATGCGGCGTTTATTATGCCGCGCTTTATGCCACGGGTCCGGGAAAAAGAGCTGCACCATATTAAGGGAGTTATCCGCGATCATGGTGTGCAGTACTTCGACCGCATCGTGACACATCACGCGCAGGTTTTGTACACCCTCTTCCTCAGCGGAAGCAAGGCACGCCCCGACGCCAGGAGAGTGTACTTCAATCCCGAGGAAATTCTGCTCCGGTTTCGCCTTGGCCATCGCCACCAGCGAGGAGCCCATGCCAAAACCGATCTCTAAGGTGACCGGCGCCTCGCGGCCAAACAGCGAAGCTAAATCAAGCGGCGCATCGGTGAACTCAACGCCCATCACCGGCCAGATATTATCCAACGCGTGCTGTTGCCCTTTGGTCAGGCGGCCCTGGCGGCGGACGAAGCTACGAATGCGGCGCAGGGGGCGGCCGTTTTCATCGAACTCCGGAGATATGACGTCGTTTTTCATAAAGGTTAGGTCTGCTTGTGAATGTGTTCGGAAAACGGGCATTATCCAAAGTTACCCGACGGATGCAAGGGTTTACAGCCTCTCGCCCTTGTGCTGCAATCTGCCACCCTGTTATCGCAATTCCGGAGCTGCAGCTTTGACTTTTCTCGCCGCGCAATTTTCAGCCCAGGTGCTGGAGTGGTACGACAAATACGGGCGTAAAACCCTGCCATGGCAAATCGGCAAAACGCCCTACAAAGTATGGCTCTCCGAGGTGATGTTGCAACAAACGCAGGTGGCAACGGTAATCCCTTATTTTGAACGCTTTATGGTACGTTTCCCAACGGTTATCGATCTGGCCAACGCCCCGCTGGACGAAGTCCTGCATCTGTGGACCGGCCTCGGCTACTACGCCCGGGCGCGTAATTTACATAAGGCGGCGCAGCAGGTGGCCAACCAGCACGACGGCGAATTCCCGCAGACCTTTGACGAAGTGGCCGCCCTGCCCGGAGTCGGACGCTCGACGGCGGGCGCCATTTTATCGCTCTCTCTTGGTAAGCATTTTCCGATTCTCGACGGCAACGTGAAGCGCGTGCTGGCCCGCTGCTATGCGGTCAGCGGCTGGCCGGGAAAAAAAGAGGTAGAGAAGCAGCTTTGGGGGATTAGCGAAGAGGTGACGCCGGCCAAAGGGGTCGAACGTTTTAACCAGGCGATGATGGATCTGGGGGCGATCGTCTGCACCCGCTCGAAGCCTAAATGCGAGCTGTGCCCGCTGAATAACGGCTGCGAGGCCTACGCCAATAATTCATGGACTCAATATCCCGGCAGGAAACCGAAGCAAACTATTCCGCAACGCACCGGCTATTTTCTGCTGATGCAGCACGGCGACGAGGTGTTTCTCGCCCAGCGCCCGCCGGTAGGGCTGTGGGGCGGATTATTCTGTTTTCCGCAGTTTGAAGATGAAGAGACGCTGCGCGAGTGGCTGGCACAGCGGCAGATTCAGGCCGATAATCTGACGCAGCTGACCGCGTTTCGCCACACTTTCAGCCATTTCCACCTGGATATTGTGCCGATGTGGCTTACAGTGCACTCATCAGGCGCATGCATGGATGAAGCTGGCGCACTCTGGTATAACTTAGCGCAGCCGCCGTCGGTCGGTCTGGCGGCTCCCGTGGAACGCCTGTTGCAACAGCTTAAGGCCGGGGCGCTGGTATAGCGTTCAGGCCAATTAAAGAGGATTAATCATGAGCAGAACTATTTTTTGTACTTTCCTGCAGCGCGAAGCGGATGGCCAGGATTTCCAGCTCTACCCGGGCGATCTCGGCAAACGCATCTATAACGAGATCTCCAAAGAAGCCTGGGCCCAGTGGCAGCACAAGCAGACCATGCTGATCAACGAGCAGAAGCTCAACATGATGAACGTAGAGCACCGCAAACTGCTTGAGCAGGAGATGATTCAGTTCCTGTTTGAAGGGAAGGATGTGCATATCGAAGGCTATACGCCGCCGGAAAAACGGTAAGGGCCTGACGGCTTTTACCACCACCAACACAACGCACACTCCCGGAATGATGAAAAAATATTTAGCGCTAGCGCTCATTGCGCCTTTGCTCGTTTCGTGTTCCAGCTCGAATAAAAAGGGCGCCGGGTATGACGAAGCGTGGGTAAAGGACACCAACGGTTTCGATATCCTGATGGGCCAGTTCGCCCACAACGTCGAAAATATTTGGGGTTATAACGAAGTCCTGCTCGCCGGGCCGAAAGACTACGTTAAATATACCGACGGTTATCAGACCCGTAGCCACATCAACTTTGATGAGGGTACCATTACCGTCGAGACTATCGCCGGTACCGATCCCACCGGCCGTCTTCGTCAGACCATCATCAAAACGCTGCTGATGGGCGACGATCCGGGCTCCATTGACCTCTACTCCGACACCGACGATATCCAGATTTCGAAAGAGCCGTTCCTCTACGGTCAGGTGGTGGACAATCACGGCGATCCGATTCGCTGGGAGTGGCGCGCGTCGCGTTACGCCGACTATCTGCTGCAGACGCGGCTGAAAAGCCGCAGCAACGGCCTGCGGATCATTTACAGCATCACCATCAGCCTGGTGCCGAACCACCTCGATAAGCGCGCGCATAAGTATATCGGTATGGTGCGCCAGTCGGCGCGGAAGTACGGCATTGACGAGTCGCTGATCCTGGCGATTATGCAGACCGAATCCTCCTTTAACCCTTACGCCGTCAGCCATGCCGACGCGCTGGGTCTGATGCAGGTCGTCCAGCACAGCGCCGGGAAAGACGTTTTCCGCTCCCAGGGGAGATCGGGCCTGCCGAGCCGCAGCTTCCTGTTCGATCCGGCCAATAATATCGACACCGGCACCGCGTATCTGGCGATGTTGAACAACGTCTACCTCGCCGGCATCGACAACCCTACCTCGCGACGCTACGCGGTGATCACCGCCTATAACGGCGGCGCGGGGAGCGTACTGCGGGTCTTCTCCAGCGATAAGGTCCAGGCGGCCAATATCATTAACAGCATGACGCCGGGCGACGTCTACACGACGCTCACCACCCGCCACCCCTCAGGGGAATCCCGCCGCTACCTGTATAAGGTCAACACGGCGCAGAAGTCCTACCGCCGCAAATAGGGTCTTTACCCTCTACCCGGCTCTCGGCACGCGCGAGAGCCGGGATCGTCTCGTGCCATTTCACCGTGCGCCATACGAAAACGTTATTTGCATCACAATCTAATCTGCAAATTAATATGGATTGCATTTATTTGCGGAAGGTAACAAAACATGATGCCGCTTGCTGATAGAATTTCATCAAATCGTAGTCCTGAATGTAACCATAACAACAGCTCCCCCGCTTACTCGTGAGGAAAATAACATGAACCTTAAGCTGCAGCTTAAAATATTGTCGTTTCTGCAGTTCTGCCTGTGGGGTAGTTGGCTGACTACGCTAGGCTCCTATATGTTTGTGACGCTTAAGTTTGACGGAGCGTCGATCGGTGCCGTATACAGCTCGCTGGGTATTGCGGCCGTGTTTATGCCCACGCTGCTGGGTATCGTGGCGGATAAGTGGATCAGCGCCAAGTGGGTCTATGCGCTATGTCATCTGGTCGGGGCGGGGACGCTGTTTATGGCGGCCCAGGTCACCACGCCGGGTGAGATGTTCCTGGTTATTCTCCTCAACTCGCTGGCCTATATGCCAACGCTGGGGCTGATTAACACCATTTCCTACTATCGTCTGAAATCCGCCGGCATGGATATCGTCACCGATTTCCCGCCTATCCGTATCTGGGGAACCATCGGTTTTATCATGGCGATGTGGGCCGTCAGCTTCGCCGGCTTCGAGCTAAGCCATATGCAGCTTTATATCGGCGCAACGCTCTCCGTCGTGCTGGCGCTGTTCACCCTGACGCTGCCGCATATCCCGGTCTCTAACCAGCAGAAAAACCAGAGCTGGAGCACCATGCTGGGCCTGGACGCATTTGCCCTGTTCAAAAACAAACGGATGGCGATTTTCTTTATCTTCTCCATGCTGTTGGGCGCAGAGCTGCAGATCACCAACATGTTCGGTAATACCTTCCTGCACAGCTTCGACAATAACCCGCTGTTCGCGGGCAGCTTTATCGTCGAGCATGCGTCGGTCATGATGTCGATTTCCCAGATCTCCGAAACCCTGTTTATTCTGACCATTCCGTTCTTCCTGAGCCGCTACGGCATCAAGAACGTCATGCTGATCAGTATCGTGGCGTGGATGCTGCGCTTCGGCCTGTTCGCCTACGGCGACCCATCGCCGTTCGGCACCGTGCTGCTGGTTCTGTCGATGATTGTCTACGGCTGTGCCTTCGACTTCTTCAACATCTCGGGTTCGGTGTTTGTCGAGAAAGAGGTAAGACCGGAAATTCGCGCCAGCGCCCAGGGGATGTTCCTGATGATGACCAACGGCTTCGGCTGTATTCTTGGCGGCGTAGTGAGTGGGAAAGTGGTGGAGATGTATACCACCAACGGTATCACCAACTGGCAGCCGGTATGGCTTATCTTCGCCGGATACTCGCTGGTTCTGGCTTTCGCCTTCGTCGCGCTGTTTAAATACAAGCACGTCAGACAGCCTGCTGCAGTCCAGCAGAGCGCCTGATAGCAGCCCGGCGGCGCAACGCCTGCCGGGCTACAAAATGCCACGCCCCGCGCTCGCGCCGGGGCGTTTTTTTATGCCTTCAGCACGTTGCCATACAGCCGCTTAATGCCGTCAGGATCCGTTTCACTGTAGACGCCCTGCAGCTCCGGCGAGAAGCCGGGCAGCATATTGACGCCCTCCTCCAGCGCGAGGAAGTAGCGCAGCACCGCTCCGCCCCACACTTCGCCCGGCACCACGCACAGCACCCCCGGCGGATACGGCAGCGCCCCCTCAGCCGCCACGCGGCCTTCGGCCTCGCTCAGGCGCACGAGATCAACGTTACCGCGGATAAACTCGCGGTTCGCGTCCTGCGGATTCATCACCACTCGCGGGAAGCTCCGCTTGCGGAACATCTCTTTTTGCAGATCCTTAACGTCGAAACTGACGTACAGATCGTGCATCTCCTGGCACAGCTCGCGGATTGTGTAATCACGATAGCGCACCGGATACTTGTTAAAGATGGTCGGCAGCACGTCGGCCAGCGGGGTATCAGCTTCGATATGCTGTTCAAACTGCGCCAGCATCGCCACCAGCTGCGCCATTTTTTCAGCGCTCTCGGCCGGGGTCAGCAGGAACAGAATCGAGTTCAGATCGCACTTCTCGGGCACAATGCCGTTCTCGCGCAGGTAGTGCGCCAGAATCGTCGCCGGGATCCCGAAGTCGGTATATTCGCCGTTTTGCGCGTCAATGCCCGGCGTGGTCAGCAGCAGCTTGCAGGGATCAACGAAGTACTGATCGCCCGCATAGCCCTCAAAGCCGTGCCAGCTGGCGCCCGGCTCAAAGCTGAAGAAGCGCCGCTCGCGGGCGATGGCTTCGGTCGGATGATCCTGCCACGGACGCCCGGCCACCGTCGGCGGAACAAAGGGCTGAATCATCTTACAGCTGGCGAGGATCGCCTTACGCGCTTCGATACCCAGCGCCACGCACTCTGCCCACAGCCGGCGGCCGCTTTCGCCTTCATGAATTTTGGCATTCACGTCGAGCGCCGCAAACAGCGGGTAAAACGGGCTGGTTGACGCGTGCAGCATAAAGGCGTTATTCAACCGCTTGTGCGGGCAGAATCGTGCCTGGCCGCGCAGGTGGTTATCCTTCTTGTGGATCTGCGACGTTTGCGAGAAACCGGCCTGCTGTTTGTGCACCGACTGGGTGACAAAAATGCCCGGGTCTTCCGGCGTCAGATCGAGCAGCAGCGGCGAACAGTCGGCCATCATCGGAATAAACTGCTCGTAGCCGACCCAGGCGGAATCAAACAGGATGTAGTCGCACAGGCGGCCAATCTTATCCACCACCTGACGGGCGTTGTAGACGGTTCCGTCGTAGGTGCCCAGCTGAATCACCGCCAGGCGGAACGGCCGCGGCGCATCGGCCTTCTCCGGCGCCACTTCACGGATCAGGTTGCGCAGATAGCCTTCATCAAAGCAGTGGTCATCGATGCCGCCGATAAAGCCGAACGGGTTGCGCGAGGCCTCCAGGTAGACCGGCGTGGCCCCGGCCTGAATCAGCGCGCCGTGGTGGTTGGATTTGTGGTTATTACGATCGAACAGTACCAGGTCGCCGCGGGTGAGCAGCGCGTTGCTGACCACCTTGTTCGCCGCCGAGGTGCCGTTAAGGACGAAATAGGTTTTGTCGGCGTTAAACACCTTCGCCGCGAACTTCTGCGCGTGCTTGGCGGAGCCTTCGTGGATCAGCAGGTCACCCAGCTTGACGTCGGCATTGCACATATCGGCGCGGAAGACGTTCTCACCAAAGAAGTCAAAGAACTGACGGCCCGCAGGGTGTTTTTTAAAAAACGCGCCGTGCTGATGTCCCGGACAGGCAAAGGTGCTGTTGTCCATCTCGACGTACTGGGTCAGGGTATTAAAGAACGGCGGCAGCAGGTTGTCTTCATAGCGGCAGGCGGCCGCTTCCAGCTCCAGCCACTCCTGCTCTTTGCCGGTCATCACCGCCGCGACGCCGTCTGGCTTTGCCATTTCGTTGTCGCTTAGCAGATAGACCGGCAGGTTAAACCCGCTACGCTTAAGCAGAGAGAGGATGCCGCTGCGGCTGTCCGCTGCGGTAATGACGACTGCCGCCACATCGGTAAAATCGGTACTGTCCAGCGCTACCACGCGACGGTGGGTGGACAGATGGGGGACCAGCTCGCAGCTGGCGGCAATGCTCATTGATTTCATTAGCGCGAATACCCGTTTCCGGAGAGTAAAAGGCCTCAGACAAGGCGTTCACGCCTTGTCCAACGAAATGTCAGGGTCCGACTGGATTCCAGCTCCGACCGCCCGACATCAGTAAAAGCAGACCGGGTCCGCTTTTACTGTTGTCCTGCAGTGAGCATACGCTGCCTTCACCGCATGAGGGGAAGAGGATCGAGACTAAGAGTAGCAAGATGAGGCGGCTTGCGCATCCGCGCGCGGCGGCAATGCGTTGGTGATGCGGTCATCCCGGCGGCCTCATAGTTGAAGAGAAGAAAATTCGCGCAATAATGTCACCTTTGCCATACCCAGGCAAGATCAATTGCATATGCAGTTACACCACGGATCCACAAGCGTTTACGCCGTGACAGGTTCATAATAATGCACTTATTAGGGATAATTAACGGGAGCACACTGTGGTTACAGGACCTTTTATTAACGCCGGCGCGGTGCTGTTAGGCGGCATTATTGGCGCACTTTTAAGCCAGAGATTGCCGGAGCGCATCCGTACAGCGATGACCTCTATTTTTGGCCTCGCCTCTTTGGGCATCGGTATTTTATTAGTGATTAAATGCGCCAACCTGCCGGTGATGGTGCTCGCCACCCTGCTGGGCGCCCTGCTTGGCGAAGTGTGCAATATGGAGAAAGGGACCAACGCTTTGGTCGGCAAGCTCCAGCAGATATTTTCGCCCAAGGGCAAGCGGCGGGTTGCCGCCCATGACTCTTTTGTGCAGAGCTACGTCGCGATTATCGTGCTGTTCTGCGCCAGCGGCACCGGAGTCTTCGGCGCAATGCGCGAAGGCATGACCGGCGACGCCAGCATTCTTATTGCCAAAGCGTTCCTCGACTTTTTCACCGCCACCATCTTTGCCTGCTCTCTCGGTATTGCCGTCGCGGCGATAAGCGTCCCGATGCTGGCTATTCAGCTCACCCTGGCGGCCTGCGCGGCGTTAATTATGCCTTTGACGACCCCGATGATGATGGCTGATTTCAGCGCCGTTGGCGGAATGCTGCTGCTGGCGACCGGGCTGCGCATCTGCGGTATCAAGATGTTTGCGGTGGTCAATATGCTGCCGGCGCTGGTGCTGGCCATGCCGCTATCGGCAGCCTGGAGCCTCTTTTTCGCCTGAAGGTGCGTGCTTTTAATGCAATGTGGTGATAGATTGTCCATCCTGCGTTGATTTGATGAAATTTCGTTGACGCAGCGAGGCGAATCGGTTTTAATGCGCCCCGTTGCCCGGATAGCTCAGTCGGTAGAGCAGGGGATTGAAAATCCCCGTGTCCTTGGTTCGATTCCGAGTCCGGGCACCACTAATTAGAGAACCCAGCCTATGGCTGGGTTTTTGCTTTTCTGCCGCCGGACTCTCCATCGAACTGCGTTCGATTATT
>NZ_JANUDW010000020.1:0-40574 GCF_024810075.1 Klebsiella sp. BIGb0132
TGACCAGCTTCGGCGAGTCCGCGCCGGCTGAGCTGCTGTTCGAAGAGTTCGGCTTCACCGTTGAGAACGTGGTCGCTAAGGCGAAAGCGCTGCTGTAGTTCTGAGCAACGCGCTTCGCGAAGGCATCAGAAGAATGAGCCGGGCTAACGCCCGGCTTTTTTGTTGCTGTTATTCCCGATGGCTGTCACGAGGCTGCATATTATTCCAGTGAAAATGTGATGTATGTCAGATTACACGCTTCTCGTACTGGACAAGCATTCCTTTTATTCCGCGTTTGGCTTATTCTAGCTGAAGCGTTTCAGTCGTATAAATGTTCGACAATTAATCAATCAGTCGCAGTTTGCGACGGGTAAGGTTTCCCTCCGGGCGTTGCTGGATTACTCTGTCAGCCACCTCACATCAGGGATAACCTTGCAGGAGACCTATGACCATACGCATTGCGATTAATGGCTTCGGTCGCATAGGACGCAACGTGGTTCGTGCTTTATATGAATCCGGGCGTCGTGCGGAAATTACCGTGGTGGCAATCAACGAGCTGGCGGATGCTGCGGGCATTGCGCACTTGTTGAAATATGACACCAGCCATGGGCGCTTTGCCTGGGACGTTCGCCAGGAGCGGGAGCAGCTTTACGTTGGCGATGACGTCATTCGCCTGCTGCACGAAGCTTCGATAGAGGCGCTACCCTGGCAAGAGCTGGCGGTGGATATCGTACTGGATTGTACCGGGGTTTACGGCAGCCGTGAGCATGGCGAAGCCCATCTTCAGGCTGGCGCGAAGAAGGTTATCTTTTCGCATCCCGGCGGTAACGATCTCGATGCCACCGTCGTGTTCGGCGTTAACCATGATGAGCTACGTGCAGAGCACCGTATTGTCTCCAACGCCTCCTGCACCACCAACTGCATTATTCCGATCATTAAGCTATTAGATGATGCCTGGGGCATTGAGTCAGGGACGGTAACGACGATCCACTCCGCCATGCACGATCAGCAGGTTATCGACGCCTATCATCCGGATTTACGCCGTACGCGTGCGGCCAGTCAGTCAATTATTCCGGTTGATACTAAACTTGCGGCGGGGATCGCACGTATTTTCCCTCAGTTTAACGACCGTTTTGAAGCGATTGCGGTTCGCGTACCGACGATAAATGTGACGGCGATCGACCTGAGCGTGACGGTGAAAAAACCGGTAAAGGCTAGTGAAGTCAACCAGTTGCTGCAAAAAGCAGCGCAGGGAACATTTCATGGTATAGTTGACTATACGGAATTACCGTTAGTCTCGACAGATTTTAACCACGATCCGCACAGCGCCATCGTTGATGGCACCCAGACGCGGGTGAGTGGGGCGCATTTGATCAAAACGTTGGTCTGGTGCGATAACGAATGGGGCTTTGCTAACCGGATGCTCGACACGACGTTAGCGATGGCCGCTCAAGGTTTCAGGTAAAGTGCGTGAGCGCTTGCAAAACTTTATGAATCAACGAGAGGATTCACCATGTCTGTAATTAAGATGACCGATCTGGATCTGGCTGGTAAACGCGTTTTTATCCGTGCCGATCTGAACGTACCAGTTAAAGACGGTAAAGTAACCAGCGACGCGCGTATTCGTGCTTCTCTGCCGACCATTGAGCTGGCTCTGAAGCAGGGCGCTAAAGTGATGGTCACTTCTCACCTGGGTCGTCCGACCGAAGGCGAGTACAACGAAGAATTCTCTCTGCTGCCGGTTGTTAATTACCTGAAAGACAAGCTGTCCAACCCGGTACGTCTGGTTAAAGATTACCTGGACGGCGTTGAAGTTGCCGCCGGTGAACTGGTTGTTCTGGAAAACGTTCGCTTCAACAAAGGCGAAAAGAAAGACGACGAAGCGCTGTCTAAAAAATACGCCGCGCTGTGCGACGTATTTGTTATGGATGCATTCGGTACTGCCCACCGTGCCCAGGCTTCTACCCACGGTATCGGTAAATTTGCCGACGTAGCCTGCGCCGGTCCTCTGCTGGCTGAAGAGCTGGACGCGCTGGGTAAAGCGCTGAAAGAGCCGGCTCGCCCGATGGTTGCCATCGTCGGTGGTTCTAAAGTTTCCACTAAGCTGACCGTTCTGGACTCCCTGTCTAAAATCGCTGACCAGCTGATTGTCGGTGGCGGCATTGCCAACACCTTCGTTGCCGCTCAGGGCCACAACGTGGGCAAATCCCTGTACGAAGCTGACCTGGTTGAAGAAGCTAAGCGCCTGCTGACGACCTGCGATATCCCGGTTCCAACCGACGTTCGCGTCGCGACTGAATTCTCCGAAACGGCGACCGCAACCCTGAAATCTGTTAACGACATCAAAGATGAAGAGCAGATTCTGGACCTCGGCGACGTTTCTGCACAGAAGCTGGCTGATATCCTTAAAAATGCCAAAACCATTCTGTGGAACGGCCCGGTTGGCGTGTTTGAGTTCCCGAACTTCCGTAAAGGCACTGAAATCGTGGCTAACGCCATCGCCGACAGCGAAGCGTTCTCCATTGCAGGCGGCGGCGATACCCTGGCTGCAATTGACCTGTTTGGCATCTCGGACAAAATTTCCTACATCTCTACTGGCGGCGGCGCGTTCCTCGAATTCGTGGAAGGTAAAGTACTGCCAGCAGTAGCAATGCTCGAAGAGCGCGCTAAGAAGTAAGTTTGTACAGGCGGGTAACACCGCCTGTTTTTCAAATTCTATTCAATTGTCGCTCTAAATAATTCGCGCTGCCGGAAGGCAGCGACACGGCGAACCCCGGCGGCTTATGCAAGTTAGCGGCGGCGGTAAGCGAGGAAAGCCAACGCACCGGCAGCACGAATTGTGACGAGCAGAAACGGCCGAAGATACAGGACTACGTAACATGTCTAAAATTTTTGATTTTGTAAAACCTGGCGTGATCACTGGTGATGACGTTCAGAAAGTGTTCCAGGTAGCTAAAGAGAATAACTTCGCACTGCCAGCGGTTAACTGTGTGGGTACTGACTCCATCAACGCCGTTCTGGAAGCAGCTGCAAAAGCTAAATCTCCGGTTATCGTTCAGTTCTCTAACGGCGGCGCGGCGTTCATCGCGGGTAAAGCGGTTAAAACCGACGTTCCTCAGGGTGCGGCAATCCTCGGCGCTATCTCCGGTGCACATCACGTTCACCAGATGGCTGAACACTACGGCGTGCCGGTTATTCTGCACACCGACCACTGCGCTAAGAAACTGCTGCCGTGGATCGACGGCCTGCTGGACGCCGGTGAAAAACACTTCGCCGCTCACGGCAAACCGCTGTTCTCTTCTCACATGATTGACCTGTCCGAAGAGTCCCTGCACGAAAACATCGAGATCTGCTCTAAGTATCTGGCGCGCATGGCCAAAATGGACATGACTCTGGAAATCGAACTGGGCTGCACCGGTGGCGAAGAAGACGGCGTGGACAACAGCCACATGGACGCTTCTGCGCTGTACACCCAGCCGGAAGACGTTGATTACGCGTACACTGAACTGAGCAAGATCAGCCCGCGTTTCACCATCGCTGCTTCCTTCGGTAACGTACACGGCGTGTACAAGCCGGGCAACGTGGTTCTGACCCCGACTATCCTGCGCGACTCTCAGGAATATGTTTCTAAGAAACATAACCTGCCGCACAACAGCCTGAACTTCGTCTTCCATGGCGGTTCCGGTTCTTCTGCTCAGGAAATCAAAGACTCCGTAAGCTACGGCGTGATCAAAATGAACATCGATACCGATACCCAATGGGCAACCTGGGACGGTATCCTGCAGTACTACAAAACTAACGAAGCTTACCTGCAGGGCCAGCTGGGCAACCCGAAAGGCGAAGACCAGCCGAACAAGAAATACTACGATCCGCGCGTATGGCTGCGCGCTGCTCAGACATCCATGGTGACTCGTCTGGAGCAGGCATTTAAAGAGCTGAACGCGATCGACGTTCTGTAAGAAAATTCTGTTTCTTGCCCTGAAGCCCGCTTAACTGCGGGCTTTTTCGTTTCCAGGCAAAAGGATATACCAGGGGGAAACTGTGATCGACTTGGCAAAACAGGCGCATATTGTTTACCCTTAACCTACCTGCCGTTTTGCAGGCCTGGTTTTTATTTCCCGCCCGGGTATTTATAAGGAATGTTAAATGGAAGATTTGAACGTTGCCGATAGCATACACAACGCCAGCTCGTGGCTGGTGCGTAATCAGGAGCTGCTCCTGAGCTATGCCGTCAATATCGTCGCGGCGATCGCGATTATTATCGTCGGGATGATCGTGGCGCGCATGGTGTCGAACACGGTTAATCGTCTGATGCTGGCGCGTAAGATTGATGCCACCGTTGCCGATTTTCTTTCCGCGCTGGTGCGCTACGCCGTTATCGCCTTTACCCTGATTGCCGCCTTGGGCCGCGTTGGCGTGCAGACGGCATCGGTGATCGCCGTACTCGGTGCCGCCGGTTTAGCCGTTGGTCTGGCGCTGCAGGGCTCGCTGTCCAACCTCGCCGCCGGCGTACTGCTGGTGATGTTCCGTCCGTTCCGCGCGGGTGAATACGTCGATCTCGGCGGCGTGGCCGGTACCGTGCTGAACGTGCAGATTTTCTCCACCACCATGCGTACTGCCGACGGCAAAATTGTGGTGATCCCGAACGGTAAAATCATCGCCGGTAACATCATTAACTTTTCGCGTGAACCGGTTCGCCGCAACGAATTTATTATTGGCGTCGCCTACGATGCCGATATCGATAAGGTGAAGCAGCTGCTGACCAATATTATCGAATCCGACGAGCGCATCCTGAAAGATCGTGAAAGGACCGTACGCCTCAACGAGCTGGGCGCGTCGTCGGTTAACTACGTTATCCGCGTCTGGAGCCAGAGCAGCGATCTGCAAAGCGTTTACTGGGATGTTCTGGAGCGCATCAAGCGTGACTTTGACGCCAACGGCATCAGCTTCCCGTACCCGCAGATGGACGTGCACGTGATCCGTCCGCAGGAGCAGGCGGAGTAGTTCAGCGCCCGCAGTCGATAAAGGCCAGCACCCGCTGGCCTTTAGCAGAACGCTACTATTAGCATCGCTTATTCATGATTAATATTATCAATTTCCTCTAATGATTTGTTCGCGCTATATTTCCCTGCATTAACGACCTCATCGGAAAAACCACTATGTTATCGTATTACTTTCAGGGGCTTGCCCTGGGAGCGGCTATGATTTTGCCGCTCGGTCCGCAGAATGCGTTTGTGATGAATCAGGGCATTCGCCGCCAGTATCATCTGATGATTGCGCTGCTGTGCGCGATTAGCGATCTGCTGCTGATCTGCGCCGGTATTTTTGGCGGCAGCGCGCTGCTGATGCAGTCGCCGTGGCTGCTGGCGCTGGTGACCTGGGGCGGCGTGGCCTTCCTGCTGTGGTACGGTTTCGGCGCTCTGAAAACGGCTTTTAGCGACAATCTGGAACTGGCGAGCGCGGAGGTGATGAAGCAGGGGCGCTGGAAAATTATTGTCACCATGCTGGCGGTCACCTGGCTCAACCCGCACGTCTACCTCGATACCTTCGTGGTGCTCGGCAGCCTGGGCGGGCAGCTGGCGGTTGAGCCGAAGCGCTGGTTTGCGCTCGGCACCATCAGCGCCTCGTTCCTGTGGTTCTTCGGCCTCGCCCTGCTGGCGGCCTGGCTGGCGCCGCGTTTGCGCACCGCCCGGGCGCAGCGGATCATTAACGTGCTGGTGGGCCTGGTGATGTGGCTGATCGCCGTCCAGCTGGCGAAAGATGGCTTTTTACACGTACAGGCCCTGGTCAACCAGGCTTAGTCCGATGGACTTTTCGCTTATACGCGTTAAGCTTGCTGGCATGCGTCCGTATATGGGCGACCAATGTAGATGGAGAAACGACAGTGAAGTTAAAGCTCATGGCCCTGGCGGCAGCAATCGGATTCAGCTCAATGGCAGCTCAGGCAAATGAATTGCCAAATGGTCCCCACATTGTGACCTCGGGTACCGCCAGCGTTGCTGCGGCGCCCGATATTGCGACCCTGGCAATTGAAGTTAACGTGGCCGCGAAAGACGCCGCATCGGCGAAAAAGCAGGCCGACGATCGCGTTGCGCAATACCTCTCTTTCCTCGAAAAGAACGGCATTGCCAAGAAGGATATCAACTCCGCGAACCTGCGCACCCAGCCTGACTATGATTACCAGAACGGTAAAAGCATCCTGAAGGGCTACCGCGCCGTGCGCACCGTCGAAGTGACGTTGCGCCAGCTGGACAAGCTTAACGGCCTGCTGGACGGCGCGCTGAAGGCCGGCCTGAACGAAGTTCGCTCGGTATCGCTGGGCGTTGCGCAACCGGATGCCTATAAAGATAAGGCGCGCAAGGCGGCCATCGATGACGCCGTGCACCAGGCGCAGGAGCTGGCTGCCGGATTCCACGGCAAGCTGGGCCCGGTTTATAGCGTGCGCTACCACGTCTCGAACTATCAGCCGAGCCCGATGGTGCGCATGATGAAAGCCGCCGATGCCGCGCCGGTTTCCGCCCAGGAAACCTACGAGCAGGCGACGATCCAGTTTGACGATCAGGTGGATGTGGTCTTTGAGCTGCAGCCAACCCAGCCGGCGGCGCCGGAGAAACCGGCCGCAGCGGCGCAGTAAGCCAGATGCAAAAAAGCCCCTTCAGCTGAAGGGGCTTTTTTTTATGCCCGAAATTTAGTCCTGGCGCAGCACCTTGTGCCCGTAAGCAATCAGCGCATCGGTGACCCGGCGCATCATCCGGCTTTCCGGCGCGAAGCGATGCCAGTAGAGCATCCGGCGCTGGAACAGGCCCGGCGTCAAATCGATAAGCTCGCCGCTGTTGAGCTCCTTTTCGATCTGCAGATGCGGGATCATACAGCAGGTGGTGCCCTGACGGGCGAGCTGCACAAAGGCTTCCGATGAGTTAACGATATGGCAAGGCACGCTGCCCGGCGGCAGATCGAAGTTCTGCTGCAAAAACGCCTGATGCATGTCGTCGAGATGATCGAAGGCGACTACCGGCGCTTTGAGCAGCGCCGAGCGGGTTACGCCGTTGGGAAAATAGCGTTGCGCAAACTCTTTCGAGGCGACAAACAGGTAGTCCAGCGCCCCGAGCTGATCGACCAGGCAGCTTGGCAGCGCCTGCGGCTGGATACTGACCGCCCCGACCACCTCACCGCGGCGCAGGCGCTCCTGGGTGCGGGTTTCGTCTTCCACCTGCAGATTCAGGCGAATAGGGGAGTCGGAAAGCACGCTGGAGAGCGCCGGCAGCAGCCAGGTCGCCAGGCTGTCGGCGTTCACCGCCAGCGACAGCAGCAGCGGCGTCGAGCCGGTTTGCTCATCGCCCAGCCACTCCTCTTCCAGCAGCTCAACCTGGCGCAGCAGGGCCAGCAGCTTCTGCCCCTGCTCGGTAGGACGCGGCGGTACGGTACGCACCAGCAGCGGCTGGCCGAACATGTTTTCCAGCTGTTTAATACGCTGAGAGACGGCGGACTGTGTAATGCATAGCTTCTGCGCGGCGCGCTCAAACCCACGTTCTCTTATCACCGCGTCCAGCGCTTGTAGTGTTCTGTAGTCCGGTCGTTTCATTGCTCTGGCGTACCCCCATAACTTTTCATTAACTTGCACTATGACATAAATTTCTTTTTGATGAAGACGAAAATAGTCTGCTCAGATGTGTGATCCCCGTCGCAGGGACAATAACACCCCCGATGTTCTATAATGCGCCTCAGGTATTCACATCTCGGACCATAATCATGACGCAAGATGAACTGAAAAAAGCAGTAGGCTGGGCGGCATTGCAGTATGTTCAGCCGGGCACCATCGTGGGTGTCGGCACCGGCTCCACGGCCGCGCATTTTATTGATGCACTGGGCACAATGAAAGGGCAGATTGAGGGGGCGGTTTCCAGCTCCGATGCCTCCACCGAAAAGCTGAAGGGCCTGGGCATTCCGGTTTTCGATCTCAATAGCGTCGACCGTTTAGGTATTTACGTGGACGGTGCGGATGAGATCAACGGCCATATGCAGATGATTAAAGGCGGCGGCGCGGCGCTGACCCGCGAGAAGATTATCGCCTCGGTTGCGGACAAGTTTATCTGCATCGCCGACGCCTCAAAGCAGGTCGATATCCTCGGCAAATTCCCGCTGCCGGTAGAAGTTATTCCTATGGCTCGTAGCGCCGTGGCGCGTGAGCTGGTGAAGCTGGGCGGCCGCCCGGAGTACCGTCAGGGCGTGATTACTGACAATGGTAACGTCATTCTCGATGTTTTCGGCCTCGAGATCCTCGACGCTATCGCGCTGGAAAATGCCATTAACGGTATTCCTGGCGTCGTGACGGTGGGTCTGTTCGCCAACCGTGGCGCCGATGTCGCGCTGATCGGCACCGCCGATGGCGTTAAAACCATCGTAAAATAATCCGTTCGGAGGGAGCGAATCGCTCCCTCGCAAATATTTTTTCTCCAGGCTGAATTTGGTGACTTCTGTCACATTTATGCAACTAGCCTGAGTAACAATCTACCTTTCTTTCCCTTTCTGGTTTTTTGTCCTGCTATTTCCCTCTGTGTGATATTTCTTCAGGACGTCGACGCAAACGTTCATATTGCTGCGATAGTTTTTTTTGATATGTTGCTGGGATGAAGTGTCGTTCTACACGACATCAGATAAGACAAAAACAGGACGGGGAAATGGCTAAGGTATCACTGGAAAAAGACAAGATTAAGTTTCTGCTGGTTGAAGGTGTGCATCAAAAGGCGGTGGATAACCTTCGCGCTGCAGGCTATACCAACATTGAATTTCACAAAGGCGCGCTCGATAGCGAAGCGCTGAAAGCATCGATCCGTGATGCCCATTTCATTGGCCTGCGCTCCCGTACTCATCTGACGGAAGAGATTTTCGCTGCTGCAGAAAAGCTGGTCGCCGTTGGCTGCTTCTGTATCGGTACTAACCAGGTCGATTTGAACGCGGCAGCCAAACGCGGTATCCCCGTCTTTAACGCCCCGTTTTCTAACACCCGCTCCGTTGCCGAACTGGTCATTGGCGAGCTGCTGCTGATGCTGCGCGGCGTCCCTGAAGCGAACGCCAAAGCGCACCGCGGCGTGTGGAACAAGCTGGCGGTCGGCAGCTTTGAAGCGCGCGGCAAAAAGCTCGGTATTATCGGCTACGGCCATATCGGCACGCAGCTGGGCATTCTGGCCGAATCGCTGGGGATGCACGTCTATTTCTATGATATTGAAAGTAAACTTACGCTTGGTAACGCCACCCAGGTGCAGCATCTCTCCGACCTGCTGAACATGAGCGACGTGGTGAGCCTGCACGTGCCGGAAAATGCCTCCACCAAAAATATGATGGGCGCGGAAGAGCTGGCGCTGATGAAGCCTGGCGCGCTGCTGATCAACGCCTCTCGCGGTACCGTGGTCGATATCCCGGCCCTCTGCGATGCGCTGGCGAGCAAGCACCTGGCGGGCGCGGCCATTGACGTCTTCCCGACCGAACCGGCCACCAACAGCGATCCGTTCACCTCGCCGCTGTGCGAGTTCGACAACGTGATCCTGACGCCGCATATCGGGGGTTCTACCCAGGAAGCGCAGGAAAATATCGGTCTGGAAGTGGCGGGCAAGCTGGCGAAGTACTCCGACAACGGCTCAACCCTTTCCGCGGTTAACTTCCCGGAAGTGTCGCTGCCGCTGCACGGCGGCCGCCGTCTGCTGCATATCCACGAAAACCGTCCTGGCGTACTGACCGCCATCAACCAGATCTTTGCCGCTCAGAGCATCAACATCGCGGCGCAGTATCTACAAACCACCCCGCAGATGGGCTATGTGGTTATCGATATTGAAGCCGAAGAGGATGTGGCGCAGCAGGCACTGCTGGCAATGAAGGCGATCCCGGGCACTATCCGCGCGCGTCTGTTGTTCTGATTCATATCGAGGATCCCTGCGGGGATCCCTTTAACCTATGCATAAATCACTACTGAATACCGGCGTTCTCCTCCTGCTGCTGATCCTTGCATGGACGGGATGGGGAACTCACGACCGCCTGACGTGGCTGATGGAAGTGACGCCGGTCATTATCATCGTTCCGCTGCTGCTGGCGACGCGTTCGCGCTATCCGCTCACCCCGCTCCTGTACACGCTTATCTTCTTTCACGCCATCATTCTGATGGTCGGCGGGATGTATACCTATGCCAAAGTGCCGATTGGTTTTGACGTGCAGGCGTGGCTTAACCTAAGCCGCAATCCGTACGATAAGCTCGGCCACTTTTTTCAGGGGCTGGTGCCGGCGCTGGCGGCGCGGGAAATCCTTATTCGCGGCGGTTACGTCCGCGGGCGCAAGATGCTGTCATTTTTGGTGTGCTGCATCGCGCTGGCCATCAGCGCGACCTACGAGCTGATTGAATGGTGGGCGGCGCTGGCGATGGGGCAGGGGGCGGACGATTTTCTCGGCACCCAGGGCGACCCGTGGGACACCCAGTCGGATATGTTCTGTGCGCTGCTGGGATCGCTGGCGACTCTCTTCCTGCTAAGCGGCTTGCATAACCGGCAGCTGAAGACGCTCGGCTACCAATAACCTACGCCCACTGCCACAGCTTTGAGGGCGTGATCACCGCGGGCAGCGGGATATCCCACTGCTCCGTCGGCAGTACGTCAACCTGCTGGCAATCGTGAGCATAGCCGACGGGCTGCAGAGGATACTGGCGCCAGTTTTGCAGCGTCCTGTCGTAAAATCCCCCGCCCATTCCCAGACGCTGGCCGAGCTCATCAAAGGCCACCAGCGGCGTAATCAGCACATCCAGCTGCGACAGCGGCAGCACGTCGCGCACGTCGAGCTTTGGCTCGTGAATTTTCAGGCGGTTTATCACCAGTTCGCTTTGCGGATGGTAGTGTAAAAACAGCAGGTTTCCCGGACTGAAAGGGTGGAGCACGGGGAGATAGACGCGTTTTCCCGCCCGCCACAGCTGCTCAATCAGCGGTCGGGTATCCAGCTCGCCGTCGAAGGAAAGAAACAGCGCCACGGTTCGCGCGAGGGTCACCGGCGGATAGGCCATCATGCGGTTCGCACCCAGCGCGGCAAAACTGGCCTGCTGTCCAGGCGTCAGCGTGCGTCGAAGCTGGCGGATGTGCTGGCGAATCTGCTGTCGGGTTGAGCGGGTATCAGAAATTTGGGTCATGAAAGATCGCCTGATCTGGCATTATCACGTCACGACGTGAGCCGGTTATGCATGTAGGCGTAGTGTAATACAGAGTAGGTGTAATGCTGAATCTGAAGTGGTGCGAAATGAAGCGCTAAAAGAAGGGAATCTCCGAGATGCCGCCGCAGGCTGTAACCCTTGAACCCTTGGTTCAAGGTGAATGCGTCGTCACAGTTTTAAGGCTTCTCGGACGAACCGAGCATGCTCACCAACCGTGGAGCGCCACATTCTTGTGGTATGAAATATCGGCTCAGGGGACTGGCCCGCTTGCAAACATCTCAGAGAAATTTTGTTCTTGCGATTACTCTAACACAGTTAATTGCAAAGTGTTATTCAAACTTTGGCCCGGTTCTTTCGCTTATGCGACCTTGCTCAAGCAACGCTTGTTCGATGGTCTGCTGAAGCATCCGAATACGCTGTTCCATACTGGAGGCGTAGTCGCGGGTTTTCGCTTTTTCCTGAGTTAACTCATAGCTGATGTTCAACGCGGCGATGAAGACCAGCTGCTCAGTATTTGTGACTCTAGTGCGTTCTTTTAAATCTTGCAACCGCTGATTCAGGTCATCAGCTGCCTGACTCAAGGCATCCCTTTGTTCAGGCGGGCAATTCACGCGAAGTGAACGGCCAAAAATTTGGAGATCGACGGGTTGTGCAGACATGCCACCTTCCTGCTGATTGACTGCGCGGCCTTCACGCCCATACCCGGGGCTACGAAGGGGCGACACTATAGCTACCCTGATGCGAAGGTACAAGCCCTATTCTGGTTCACCAGGGTCCAAAGTGGTAGCATATCATGAATATTCCTCCCAACGATGACGAATGCGCATGTCTATACAGAACGAAATGCCTGGTTACAACGCCGTAGACCAGTTACTGAACCAACAGGGCGTGGGCTTAACCCCGGCCGAAATGCACGGTTTGATCAGCGGGATCCTGTGCGGCGGTAATAAAGACAGCAGCTGGCAGCCGCTGGTGCACGACCTGACGAACGAAGGTCTCGCATTCGGCCACGAGCTGGCGCAGTCTCTGCGCAACATGCATTCCGCGACCAGCGACTCGCTGGAAGACGATGGCTTTCTGTTCCAGCTCTATCTGCCGGAAGGGGAGAACGTGACCGTGTTTGAACGCGCCGATGCGCTGGCCGGTTGGGTTAACCACTTCCTGCTAGGCCTTGGTGTGACTCAGCCGAAGCTGGATAAGGTCAAAGATGAAACCGGCGAAGCCATCGACGATCTGCGCAACATTGCGCAGCTGGGCTACGACGAAGACGAAGACCAGGAAGAGCTGGAGATGTCGTTAGAAGAGATTATCGAGTACGTACGCGTTGCCGCGCTGCTGTGCCACGAAAACTTCTCGCGCCAGCAGCCAACCGCACCAGAAGTACGCAAGCCGACACTACACTAATTACAATTTGTTGAGGGGGCGTCATGACACAGCAGGAATTTCTTTCTCGTCGCCAGGCGCTGTTAGCGCAGATGCAGCCGGGCAGCGCGGCGCTCATTTTCGCCGCACCGGAAGCGGTACGCAGCGCAGATTCAGAATATCCCTACCGGCAGAACAGCGATTTTTGGTACTTCACCGGCTTCAATGAGCCTGAAGCCTTGCTGGTGCTGATTAAAAGCGACGAAACCCATAACCACAGCGTGCTGTTTAACCGCGTCCGCGATCTGACGGCAGAGATCTGGTTCGGCCGTCGCCTTGGGCAGGAGGCCGCGCCCGCGAAGCTCGGCGTCGACCGCGCCCTGGCGTTCAGCGAAATTAACCAGCAGCTGTTCCAACTGCTGAACGGCCTTGACGCCATCTATTTTGCGCAGGGCGAATATGCCTACGCCGATAAAATCGTCTTCACGGCGCTGGAGAAGCTGCGTAAGGGCTCGCGCCAGAACCTGCAGGCGCCAAACTCCGTCATCGACTGGCGGCCGATAGTGCATGAGATGCGCCTGTTCAAATCGCCAGAAGAGCTTGAGGTGCTGCGCCGCGCCGGAGAGATCTCCGCCCTGGCCCACACCCGGGCGATGGAAAAGTGCCAGCCGGGGATGTACGAATACCAGTTGGAGGGCGAAATCCTTCACGAATTCAACCGTCACGGCGCCCGCTTCCCCTCCTATAACACCATCGTGGGCGGCGGCGACAACGGCTGCATTCTGCATTACACCGAAAACGAGTGCGAGCTGCGCGATGGCGATCTGGTGCTGATCGATGCCGGCTGCGAATACCGCGGCTATGCGGGCGATATTACCCGCACCTTCCCGGTTAACGGCAAATTTAGCCCGGCCCAGCGCGAGATTTATGACATTGTCCTCGAATCGCTGGAAACCGCGCTGACGCTCTACCGCCCTGGCACCTCTATTCAGGAGGTTAATCAGGAAGTTGTGCGGATAATGATCGTCGGCCTGGTGCGCCTCGGCATCCTTAAAGGGGATGTCGAAGAGCTGCTCGCCAGCAATGCGCACCGCCCGTTCTTTATGCACGGCCTGAGCCACTGGCTGGGGCTGGATGTACATGATGTCGGCCGCTACGACGCCGAGCGTTCGCGTATCCTCGAGCCGGGCATGGTGCTGACCGTTGAGCCCGGCCTGTACATCGCCACCGATGCCGACGTGCCGTCGCAGTATCGCGGTATCGGTATCCGCATCGAAGACGATATTGTGATAACCGCTGACGGCAATGAAAATCTCACCGCCGGGGTGGTGAAACGCGCTGACGATATCGAAGCGCTGATGGCGGCGGCGCGACGCTCATGAGCGTGCTGATCGTTGGCGGCGGAATGACCGGCGCGACCCTGGCCCTGGCTATCTCCCGGCTGACCGACGGCGCGCTGCCGGTCCATCTGGTAGAAGCGGCGGCGCCGGAATCATCGAAGCATCCAGGATTTGACGCCAGGGCGATTGCGCTGGCGGCAGGCACCTGCCAGCAGCTGGCGCGCGTCGGTATCTGGCAGGAGATCGCCGACTGCGCGACGCCGATCCAGCGCGTGCACGTCAGCGACCGCGGCCACGCGGGGTTCGTCACGCTGGACGCTCAGGACTATGGCCTGGCAGCGCTGGGCCAGGTCGTTGAGCTGCACGATATTGGCCAGCGCCTGTTTGCGCAACTGCGCGAGGCACCGGGTATTACCCTGCACTGTCCGGCAAAAGTAGAGAACGTCAGCCGCCGGGAGGAGAGCGTCAGCATCACCCTGGACAGCAGTGAAACTATCGACGGCAGGCTGCTGGTGGCGGCGGACGGATCGCGCTCGACGATCGGCGCCCGCTGCGGTATCAGCTGGCAGCAGCAGCCCTACCAACAGCTGGCGATTATTGCCAACGTCAGCACCGCTTTGCCCCACGAGGGGCGCGCCTTTGAGCGCTTTACCGAGCACGGTCCCCTGGCGATGCTGCCGATGTCGCAGGGCCGCTGTTCGCTGGTGTGGTGCCACCCTCAGTCCCGCTATGACGACGTCCTGAGCTGGTCGGACGAACGTTTTTGCCACGAGCTGCAGCAGGCGTTTGGCTGGCGGCTGGGGCGGATTACCCACGCCGGGGCGCGCAGCGTTTATCCGCTGGCGTTAACCACCGCCAGCCGCGCCGTTTCCCATCGCCTGGCGCTGGTCGGCAACGCGGCGCAGACGCTGCATCCCATTGCCGGGCAGGGGTTTAACCTCGGCCTGCGCGATGTGATGAGCCTGGCTGAAATTGTGGCCGAGGCCGGCGGGCGCGATCCGGGCGATTACGCCTTGCTTGAGCAGTATCAGGCGCGGCGAGCGGATGATAAGTCCGCGACTATCGGCGTGACCGATGGCCTGGTTCATCTGTTTGCCAACCGTTGGGCGCCGCTGGTTGCGGGGCGCAACCTTGGCCTGATGGCGATGGAATTATTTACTCCGGCGCGCGATGCGCTGGCGCAGCGTACCCTCGGTTGGGTCCCCCGTTAAGGAGTTGAACGTGCAAAGTGTTGATGTTGCCATTGTGGGCGGTGGCATGGTGGGGCTGGCGGTTGCCTGCGGATTGCAGGGCAGCGGGCTGCGCGTCGCCGTCCTTGAGCAGGCTGAGCCACAGCCGCTGAGCGCCGATGCGCGGCCAGCGCTGCGGGTCTCAGCGATTAACGCCGCCAGCGAGAAGCTCCTGAGCAAGCTTGACGTCTGGCCAGCAATTATCGCCCGCCGCGCCAGCTGCTATCACGGGATGGAAGTGTGGGATAAAGACAGCTTTGGCCACATCAGCTTTGATGACCAAAGTCTGGGCTTCAGCCACCTCGGACACATTATTGAAAATGCGGTCGTTCACCACGCGCTGTGGCAAAAGGCGCAGCGCTGCTCTGACGTTACGCTGCTGGCCCCGGCGCAGCTGCAGCAGGTCGCATGGGGGGAGAACGAAGCCTTCCTTAGCCTGCAGGACGGCAGCATGCTCACCGCCCGGCTGGTGGTCGGCGCCGACGGTGCCAACTCGTGGTTGCGCAACAAGGCCGATATTCCGCTGACCTTCTGGGACTATCGCCATCACGCGCTGGTAGCCACCATCCGCACCGCGGAGCCGCATCTGGCCATCGCGCGCCAGGCCTTCCACGGCGACGGTATCCTCGCCTTCCTGCCGCTCAGCGATCCGCACCTGTGCTCGATCGTCTGGTCGCTACCGCCGCAGGAAGCGGAGCAGATGCAGCAGGCGGACGAGGCGACGTTTAATCAGGCGCTGAATATCGCCTTCGATAATCGCCTTGGCCTGTGCCAGATTGAGAGCGAGCGCGAAGTTTTCCCGCTGACCGGCCGCTACGCGCGGCAGTTTGCCGCCCATCGTCTGGCGCTGGTTGGCGACGCCGCCCACACCATCCACCCGCTGGCCGGGCAGGGGGTGAACCTGGGCTTTATGGATGCCGCAGAGCTTATCGATGAGCTCAGGCGCCTGCACGCTCAGGGCAAGGATATCGGCCAGCATCTGTATCTCCGCCGCTATGAGCGCAGCCGCAAGCACAGCGCCGCGCTGATGCTGGCGGGAATGCAGGGCTTTCGCGAAATGTTTGCCGGCAGCCATCCGGCGAAGAAGCTGCTGCGCGATATCGGCCTCAAGCTTGCCGATACGCTGCCGGGCGTCAAGCCGCAGCTGATTCGTCAGGCGATGGGGCTAAACGACCTTCCTGGCTGGTTACGTTAAGCTCGTCACACTTCTCTCACCCGGCTTCGCGCCGGGTTTTCCCCTCTCATTTGAAATAATCTAATCTCACCCGTTTTTTCGCATTAGTTTTATTAATGCCTCTCTTTTTTTGTTAAAGAAAATAGGTCCATTTTTTCGCATAAAATACCATCATGACCTGCTTTGTTCGGCATTTATGTTAATTTTATGTGGAGTTAATCGCTTTTTCCCAGTCAATAATTCTGTAGAGTTTTCGGCGAGTTTTGGTCATAAGCTAATGTGATGTCCTGATTTACCTTATGGTTTAGCGCCGGTTTCGGTGGTAAGTTCAGGCAAAAGATAACGTTTGCGTCGGCGCCAGCGAAGGGCCTCGACGCCGGATTTCGCGGGGCGAAATCGCCGCAAAAAAGTAGCTGGTTCCGTTTTATTCGACGAGGAAAAGATGGCTCAACAGACTCCGTTGTATGAACAACACACGCTGTGCGGTGCTCGCATGGTGGACTTCCATGGCTGGATGATGCCGCTGCATTACGGTTCCCAGATTGATGAACACCACGCGGTGCGCAGCGATGCCGGCATGTTCGACGTCTCGCACATGACCATCGTCGACTTCCACGGGAGCCGGGTGCGCGAGTTCCTGCGCTATCTGCTGGCTAACGATGTAGCGAAGCTGACCGTCCCTGGCAAAGCGCTATACAGCGGAATGCTGACCGCTTCGGCGGGCGTTATCGATGACCTGATTGTCTATTTCCTGACGGAAGACTATTTCCGCCTTGTTGTTAACTCCGCGACGCGCGAAAAAGACCTCGCCTGGATCGGCCAGCAGGCTGAACCCTATGGCCTGGAGATAACCGTACGCGACGATCTGTCGCTGATCGCCGTCCAGGGCCCGCAGGCGAAAGAGAAGGCCGCCACCCTGTTTAGCGAGCAGCAGCGCCAGGCCGTTGCCGGCATGAAGCCGTTCTTTGGCGTACAGGCGGGGGATTTATTTATCGCCACCACCGGCTATACCGGCGAAGCGGGCTACGAGATTGCGCTGCCGAAAGAACAGGCCGCAGATTTCTGGCGCAGCCTGCTGGACGCGGGCGTGAAGCCCTGCGGCCTCGGCGCGCGCGATACGCTGCGCCTGGAAGCCGGGATGAATCTGTACGGCCAGGAGATGGACGAAGGCGTCTCCCCGCTGGCGGCGAATATGGGCTGGACCATCGCCTGGGAACCTGCCGATCGCAACTTTATCGGTCGTGAAGCGCTGGAGCTGCAGCGCGAAAAAGGCACCGAGCAGCTGGTTGGTCTGGTGATGACCGAGAAGGGCGTACTGCGCGGCGGTCTGCCGGTGCGCTTTACCGATGCTGATGGTAATCAGCAAGAGGGCATTATCACCAGCGGGACGTTCTCCCCGACGCTGGGCTACAGTATTGCACTGGCACGCGTACCGGCGGGCATCGGTGAAACGGCTGTCGTACAAATCCGTAACCGCGAAATGCCGGTAAAAGTGACTAAACCCGTTTTTGTGCGTAACGGCAAAGCCGTTGCGTGATTCCCCCTTTTGGAGATGAATTGATGAGCAACGTACCAGCAGAACTGAAATACAGTAAAGAACACGAATGGCTGCGCAAAGAGGCTGACGGCACCTACACCGTTGGCATCACCGAGCACGCGCAGGAGCTGCTTGGCGATATGGTTTTCGTCGATCTGCCGGAAGTCGGCGCGGCGGTTGAAGCCGGTGATGACTGCGCCGTTGCGGAGTCGGTTAAAGCGGCCTCGGATATCTATGCTCCGATTAGCGGTGAGATCGTGGCGGTGAACGAAGAGCTCAACGACTCCCCGGAGCTGATTAACAGCGATCCGTACGCCGACGGCTGGATCTTCAAAATCAAAGCCAGCGATGAAGCTCAGGTCGCGGCGCTGCTGGACGCGACGGCTTATGCTGCGCTGTTAGAAGACGAGTAACTACGTCCATCCTTCACGCGGCGGGCGGGTTAGCTTCCCGGCTAATCCGCCCGCTGGCGTCGCTGCCAGCCGCGTGAACGGTTTTGCGTAGAAAGGTCCGGTGAGCATGCGTGCAAAACCGGGCAAACCAGTCAGACAATTACGATTCACTGCACGTTTCAGGAACCATCGCTCATGACTCAGACTTTAGGTCAGCTTGAAAACCGCGGCGCCTTTATTGAACGTCACATCGGTCCGGATGCTCAGCAACAGCAGGAGCTGCTGAATACCGTTGGCGCCGATTCGCTTAACGCCCTGATTGGCCAGATTGTGCCGCAGGATATTCAGCTGGCAACGCCGCCGCAGGTCGGTGATGCGACGACGGAATTCGCCGCGCTCGCGGAGCTGAAGGCCATTGCCGGGCGTAACAAGCGCTTTAAGTCTTACATCGGCATGGGCTACACCGCCGTGCAGCTGCCGCCGGTTATTCAGCGCAATATGCTGGAAAACCCGGGCTGGTATACCGCGTATACCCCTTATCAGCCGGAAGTATCGCAGGGTCGCCTCGAATCGCTGCTCAACTTCCAGCAGGTTACGCTCGATCTGACCGGGCTGGATATCGCCTCTGCCTCGCTGCTGGATGAAGCAACCGCCGGCGCGGAAGCGATGGCGATGGCGAAGCGCGTCAGCAAGCTCAAGAACGCGAACCGCTTCTTTGTGGCTGCCGACGTGCACCCGCAAACCCTGGACGTGGTCCGCACTCGCGCAGAAACCTTCGGCTTTGACGTTATCGTCGATGACGCGGACAAAGCGCTCGATCATCAGGACGTTTTCGGCGTGCTGCTGCAGCAGGTCGGTACGACCGGTGAAGTGCACGATTACTCAGGCCTGATTGCCGAGCTTAAAGCGCGCAAGGTCGTGGTGAGCGTGGCGGCCGACTTTATGACCCTGGTGCTGCTGACCGCGCCGGGCAAGCAGGGCGCCGATATCGTCTTCGGTTCCGCCCAGCGTTTCGGCGTGCCGATGGGCTACGGCGGCCCGCACGCGGCCTTCTTCGCGGCAAAAGATGAATTCAAACGCTCTATGCCAGGCCGTATTATCGGCGTATCGAAAGATGCCGCCGGCAACACCGCGCTGCGCATGGCGATGCAGACCCGCGAGCAGCATATCCGCCGCGAGAAAGCGAACTCCAATATTTGTACTTCCCAGGTGCTGCTGGCCAACATCGCCAGCCTGTACGCGGTCTTCCACGGCCCGGCTGGCCTGAAGCGTATCGCCAGCCGCATCCATCGCCTGACGGATATTCTCGCCGACGGCCTGCAGAAGAAAGGGCTCAAGCTGCGCCACGCGCACTACTTTGACACCCTCTGCGTTGACGTTGCCGATAAAGCGGCGGTGCTGGCGCGCGCCGAGGCGCTGGAAATTAACCTGCGCAGCGACATTCACAATGCGGTCGGTATCACCCTCGATGAAGCCACCACCCGCGAAGACGTGCTGAACCTGTTCCGCGCGATCGTTGGCGAGGCGCACGGGCTGGATATCGATACCCTGGACAAAGACGTTGCGCTCGACAGCCGTTCGATCCCGGCCAGCATGCTGCGCGACGATGCGATCCTGACCCACCCGGTATTCAATCGCTACCACAGCGAAACCGAGATGATGCGCTACATGCACTCGCTGGAGCGTAAAGATCTGGCGCTGAATCAGGCGATGATCCCGCTGGGATCCTGCACCATGAAGCTCAACGCCGCGGCGGAAATGATCCCGATCACCTGGCCTGAGTTTGCCGAGCTGCACCCGTTCTGCCCGGCAGAGCAGGCGGAAGGTTATCATCAGATGATCGCCCAGCTCTCCGACTGGCTGGTGAAGCTGACCGGCTACGACGCCGTGTGCATGCAGCCGAACTCCGGCGCCCAGGGCGAATATGCGGGCCTGCTGGCTATCCGTCATTACCACGAGAGCCGCAATGAAGGCCATCGCGATATCTGCCTGATCCCAAGCTCGGCGCACGGTACCAACCCGGCATCCGCGCAGATGGCAGGGATGCAGGTCGTGGTCGTGGCCTGTGATAAAAACGGTAACATCGATCTCGCCGATCTGCGTCTTAAGGCAGAGCAGGCGGGGGAAAATCTCTCCTGCATCATGGTGACCTACCCGTCGACGCACGGCGTGTATGAAGAGACCATCCGCGAAGTGTGCGAGATTGTGCATCAGTTCGGCGGCCAGGTTTACCTCGACGGCGCGAACATGAATGCGCAGGTGGGGATCACCTCTCCGGGCTTTATCGGCGCGGACGTGTCGCATCTTAACCTGCACAAAACCTTCTGCATTCCGCACGGCGGCGGCGGCCCTGGCATGGGCCCAATCGGCGTGAAGGCGCACCTGGCTCCGTTCGTACCGGGCCACAGCGTGGTGCAAATTGAAGGCATGCTGACCCGTCAGGGCGCGGTTTCCGCGGCACCGTTCGGCAGCGCCTCCATTTTACCTATCAGCTGGATGTATATCCGCATGATGGGCGCGGAAGGGCTGAAGCAGGCCAGCCAGGTGGCTATCCTCAACGCTAACTACATCGCGACGCGCCTGAAAGAGGCTTTCCCGGTGCTCTATACCGGCCGCGATGGCCGCGTGGCGCACGAATGCATTCTGGATATTCGTCCGCTGAAAGAAGAGACCGGCATCAGCGAGCTGGACATTGCCAAGCGTCTGATCGACTTTGGTTTCCACGCGCCGACCATGTCCTTCCCGGTTGCCGGTACGCTGATGGTTGAGCCGACCGAATCGGAAAGCAAGGTTGAGCTGGACCGCTTTATCGAGGCGATGCTGGCGATCCGCGGCGAAATCGAGCGCGTGAAAGCGGGCGAGTGGCCGCTGGCGGATAACCCGCTGGTGAACGCGCCGCACACCCAGGGCGAGCTGGTTGCTGAGTGGAGCCATCCGTACACCCGCGAGCTGGCGGTGTTCCCGGCAGGCCTGGCGAATAAATACTGGCCGACGGTGAAGCGTCTGGACGATGTTTACGGCGACCGTAACCTGTTCTGCTCCTGCGTACCGATGAGCGAATATCAGTAATTAGCTGATTAGACTATCTTTTAAAGGCGCTGCGGCGCCTTTATTTTTTGGGAGAACGCGATGACGGTAGCACTGATTAGCGGCGCAAGCCGCGGAATTGGCAGGGCGACGGCGCTGCTGCTGGCGCAGGAAGGCTATACCGTGGCGGTGAATTACCATCTCAACGTGAACGCGGCGACGGAAGTGGTGAATGAGATTATTGCCCGGGGCGGCAAGGCTATCGCGCTGCGCGCGGATATCAGCGATGAAGCGCAGGTGATGGCGATGTTTGCCGGCATCGACCGCCTTGGCGAACCCCTGAGCGCGCTGGTCAATAATGCCGGCATTCTGTTTACCCAGAGCGCTGTCGAAGACCTGAGCGCCGAGCGGATTAACCGGGTGCTGAGCACCAACGTCACCGGCTATTTCCTCTGCTGTCGCGAGGCGGTAAAGCGGATGTCGCACCGTCACGGCGGCAAGGGCGGGGCGATCGTCAACGTCTCTTCGGCGGCAGCGCGTCTGGGCTCACCGGGGGAATACGTTGATTACGCTGCGTCGAAAGGGGCGGTCGATACGCTGACTACCGGCCTGGCGCTGGAGGTGGCGGCGCAGGGCATTCGCGTCAACGGCGTGCGTCCGGGCTTTATCTACACCGAAATGCACGCCTCCGGCGGCGAGCCGGGGCGCGTAGAGCGGGTGAAAGCGGCGCTGCCGATGCAGCGCGGCGGGCAGCCGGAAGAGGTCGCCCAGGCGATCGCCTGGCTGTTGAGCGACAAAGCCTCCTACGTCACCGGCAGCTTCCTCGAGCTGGCCGGAGGAAAATAGCCGCCGGCCAGCGCAAACCCGGGCGGCGTCCTGCCCGGGCTCACGGAGCTATGACGCCAGCCACAGCCGCAGGCGCATCCCCCAGCCGCTGGTCCAGCCGGTGGTCACGGATTTCACCTCGCCGCGGGAAATCACCACCAGGGTGGGCGTCACCTGCACGTCCCACTGGCCTGAAAGCCGGCCGTCGGGATCGTTAACCGTCGGCAGCGCCATTTTTTTGCGTGCCAGCCACTTCTCCAGCGCCGGGTCATCGCCGGAGCGCAGCGCCACCGTCATCACGTTGCCGCCATCGGCAGCCAGCGCGGCGACGGACGGCGTGGTGTAGCGACAGATGCCGCACCACGTGGCCCAGACGTAGAGCAGCAGCGGGCGCTCCTCGCTCATGGCGCGCAGATCGACCGTCCGGCCGTCAAGGGTCTGCAGCGGCGTGCTGGTAAAACTCTGCGGCAGCGCGGGTCGGCGCAGATAATCCATTCCGCCGATAGTCGCCGCCGCGAGCAGCAGCAGAATCATCAGTTCGCGCAGCCAGCGGCGCAGTTTACTGCGCATGGGATTGTGCCAGCTGCTCTTTCACCAGCCCCTCCAGGTCGGCATACGAAATGGCTCCCGCCACCATCTGGTCGCCGACGATGGTCGCCGGGGTCCCCTGAACGTTCAGCACCTGGGACAAAATCAGGTTCATCTTCAACGAATCCATCGTCTTATCATCTACCTGTACGCCATCGGTAGCGGTCTTCTGCCGGGCGGCGAGAATGCTGGCATCATCGTGATACCCCTTTTTCGCCATCAGCCGCTGGTGCAGCGCCCAGAATTTGTCAGGCTGCTGACGCCAGGTTGAGAGCGCGGCTTTAGCGGCGTTGACCGAGCTTTGTCCCTTAAACGGCAGCAGCTTGACGATCAGCAGGACGTCGGGATTATCGTGGACGATTTTTTCCAGCAGCGGGTCGAACTGCTTGCAGTAGGGGCAGTTGTAGTCGGTAAACGACACGATGGTCAGACGCGGCGCTTTGGCCCCGATGCGCGGGCTATTGGGATCGTTAAACAGCAGGTTCGCCAGCTGAGCGTCGGAGGATGATTCAGCCTGCGGCGCCGGAGCGGCGGAGGCGAAAGCTGAGATGCACAGCAGCAGGAGGGCGGTAATCGTTCTCATCATTATTGTCCTTTGGCGGCGGAGAGCGCGGCGAGCAGCGCTTCACGATTTAACAGCGCGGGGAGTATCTGGCCCTGGGCTAAATCCGGTCCGTAAATTTGGTTGAAGGGGACCGCGGCGCTGCCGCGAGCGTTCAGAAAGCGGCTGATGGTTTCCGACGGCCGGCTCCAGTCACCGCGCAGCGCCACCACGTCGGGCGCAGAGAGCGCGTCCTGCACATCATCCCGCAGCAGTACGTTGTATTTATTCGCTTTACAGGTCACGCACCAGTCGGCGGTCACGTCGATAAAGACCCGCTTATGGTCAGCCAGGGCGGCGGTAATGGCCTGCTCGCTGAGCGGCTGCCACTTCACCCGGTCACGCCGGGACCCTTGACCGTCCTGCGGGAAAACGAGGACGACCGCCGCCGCGACGGCCACGGCCAGCGCGCCGGCACGCAGCGCCGTACGCCAGCGGTAGCGCCAGGCCGTCGCCATCAGCAGTACGACCGCTAAAATCACCGTCAGCGCGAGCACCGGCGTGCGGCCTGTGTGCACCGTCAGCAGGCTCATCAGCCACAGCGACGAGCCGAGCATCATCAGCCCGAGCACGACCCGC
Source organism: Klebsiella sp. BIGb0132 (assembly GCF_024810075.1). Lineage (NCBI taxonomy): Bacteria > Pseudomonadati > Pseudomonadota > Gammaproteobacteria > Enterobacterales > Enterobacteriaceae > Klebsiella > Klebsiella sp. BIGb0132. Next base: position 23,816 of record NZ_JANUDW010000020.1, read on the forward strand.
ACGGCGTTCATCCAGCGGCCGGGACGCGGCAGGCGCAGGGCCAGCCCGGGCCAGGCGGCAACCAGCAGCCACGGCAGGCTCATGCCTAATCCCATGGTGAAGAAGATGCCCCACAGCAGAGGCAGCGGCGCGACCAGCGCCACCGAAACCGCGGTACCGAGAAAAGGCGCGGTGCACGGGGTTGCCAGCAGCGTGGCCAGCGCGCCCTGGGAGAAATGCCCCATCAGGCCGTTGCCGCCGCGGGTGGCGAGGAAGGTGCTGGCGCGGGAGGAGAGGCGGATCTCCAGCAGCCCCAGCAGGCTGGCGCTGAACAGCACCATCACCAGCGCCATGACGCCGATAAACCACGGGTTCTGGAACTGGATCCCCCAGCCTAAGGCCTGATTACCGAGGCGCAGCAGCGTCATCATCAGCGCCAGGGCGAGGAAAGAGGTGACGATGCCGCTTACCGACGCGAGGAACTGCCGCCGCACCGCGCCGCGCTGGTGAACGTCGGTTTGCACCAGCGAGCCGAGTTTCATCGCCAGCACCGGCAGAACGCAGGGCATGACGTTGAGGATCAGCCCGCCGGCCAGCGCCATCAGCAGCGCCCACCACCACGACGTAGCGGGAACCGGGGAGGCTGCGCCGATGACGAGCGCGCTCTCCTGCGCCTGGCCGCCGTCGGCCAGCACCAGAGAGAGGCGCTTATTGCGCAGGTCCGGCGCCGCCTCGCCCCAGCCGTCGGTCACCGGCAGCGTGGCGGTGAGGGTGTCGCCCTTGATGGTAAAGATGGGTTTAGCGAAATCGACGTCATCCATGCTATCGATAAACAGGGAGGGCTGCTGCCAGCCGGCTTCACGAACGGCGGTCACCGTGAGCCTGCCGCTGCTGTAGCCGGCGGAGAGGTGCGTCGTCAGCCCGTCGGGCAGCGGCAGCGTGCCCATCGCGCGGGCGTAATCGTAGCCAAAGTCGCTCCCCGCAGGGGCGGCCATATCCAGCGAAAAGGGATAGTCGGTCAGAATGCAGACGTTGCTGCAGGTGGAGAGCGTCAGCACGCCGCTCAGCGTCGCGGGGATCTGGCCGCGGATCGCTATCGGGAAGCTGACGTTGCCGCCATAGCCCTGGGTCGAAATACCGGCGACGTCAAAACGCTGCGGCACCGGCCAGCGCCAGCTCACCTCCAGCGGCTGATGCCAGGCGATGGCGGGCGCGATCCCGCCTTCACCCGGCGAGCGCCAGTAGGTTTTCCAGCCCTTTTCCAGAGCCACGTCCAGCAGCAGGCGGGTGTCGCCGCTGCCCTCGTTTTGCGCGCGCAGCCTGACGCTGGCGTGCTGATTATCGGCGGCGCGTAGCCAGCCGCTGTCGGCGGCCTGGCTTGCGGGCAGCCATAGCCAAAGCAGGCAGACCAGCAGTCGCCTGAATACCATAAGCATAAATTTTCTCCGTAAATGATTGATTAACCTGAACTGTCAGGAAAATTCTCATTCACGGAAGACGCAGAGCCGCAGATGCACCCGTAGCCGGGGAGGGGAGATAACGCGGGGAGGCCACAGCCGCTCGATGCGCGGCGGCACCGCCGCCAGCACCGTCAGCAGAAGCGCGAAAATGAACAGCGCCCCTTCAAACAGCACCGGCGGTGAGGCCAGCAGCGACTTTGCGCTCAGCTCGCAGGGGGTGACCGGCGCTTCGGCGCTGTCCGAACCCTGCTGGGCGGACTGCGTGACGGCGGCGGCGTTCATGACCAGCGCGTGCAGCCCCGCCATACGCTGCGCGGTGCATACCAGCACCACCAGACAGGCAAGGACTACAAGAAGAATGGCTTTTCGCTGTCGCTTAATCATGATCGCCTCAAATATTCACGTGGCCTATCTTAGCGGGCGAACGCGTTTTGGCAATGTGAAAGCTGTAAAGAAGTGTCCGCAACAGGTGTCCGTGAGGGGCATGACTCCTCTCCCGGCAGGGGGAGAGGAGGAGGCAGAGCAAGAAATCAGAGGTTTTCGCCGTTGCTGGCAATCACTTCTTTATACCAGTCGAAGCTCTTTTTACGCGAACGGGACATATCGCCGGTGCCGTCATCGTGCTTGTTAACGTAGATAAAGCCGTAGCGCTTGCTGTACTGGCCGGTGGTGAAGGAGACGCAATCGATGCAGCCCCACGGGGTGTAGCCCATCAGCTCGACGCCATCGTAAGTGACCGCTTTGATCATCTCTTCAACGTGGGCGCGCAGGTAGTCGATGCGGTAGTCGTCATTGATGCTGCCGTCTTCTTCTACTTTGTCATAGGCGCCAAAGCCGTTTTCTACGATGAACAGCGGTTTCTGATAGCGTTCGTACAGCTCGCACAGCGCGTAGCGCAGGCCCACCGGGTCAATCTGCCAGCCCCAGTCGGAGGCCTTAACGTGCGGGTTCGGTACGCTGCCTTCAAAGCCGGAAATGGCATCGGCGCTGCCGCCTTCGGCCTTGACGGCGTTGGTCATGTAGTAGCTGAAGCCGAGGTAGTCGCAGGTGCCTTCACGCAGGATCTGCTCGTCACCCTCTTCCATCCTGATGTTGAAGCCGCGTCGCTCCCACTCGTTCAGCACGTAGGTCGGGTAGTAGCCGCGCAGCTGCACGTCGGTGAAGACGTAGCGTTCACGCATCGACTCCTGAGCGAACATCACGTCTTCAGGCTTGCAGGAGAACGGATAGAGGGCAACCATCGCCAGCATGCAGCCAACCTGCATCTCGGGGTTGATACGGCGCGCCGCCTTCACCGCCAGCGCGCTGGCCACGAACTGGTGGTGCAGCACCTGGTACATGGTCTCTTCCGGGTTTTCATGCTCGGTATAGACCACGCCGGAGCAGCAGTAGCCGAACAGCGGCGCGCGCCAGTTACGCTGGTTGTTGATCTCGTTAAAGGTCATCCAGTATTTCACTTTGTGCTTATAGCGCTCGAAGACCACTTCGGCAAAGCGCACGAAGAAATCGACAACTTTACGGTTAGTCCAGCCGCCGTACTGCTGCACGAGGTGCAGAGGCATTTCAAAGTGGGAGAGGGTGATAACCGGTTCGATGTTGTACTTCAGCAGCTCATCAAACATGTCGTCGTAGAACTTCAGCCCCTCTTCGTTCGGCTGAGCTTCGTCGCCGAGCGGGAAGATGCGGGTCCAGGCAATGGAGGTACGGAAGCATTTGAAGCCCATCTCGGCGAACAGCTTGATGTCCTCTTTGTAGCGGCCGTGAAAATCGATGGCTTCGTGGTTCGGATAATATTTACCCGGCTCAACCTGGTGGGTTATCTCGCGCGGTACGCCGTGCGCGCCGCCGGTCAGCACGTCGCAAATGCTCGGGCCTTTGCCGCCTTTATTCCAGCCGCCTTCCACCTGGTGCGCCGCTACCGCGCCGCCCCATAAAAAATCTTGCGGTAAGGATATTTTTTTCATGGTTGCTAATCTCGTTTGATGATCCGTTGTTTTCGAGTCTAGCAAAGGGCATATAAATGTCACGATATAACAATTTCCCGCCGCTGGAATATGTTACATCGAAAAAACAGGGTGTTATTTTCAGGCTATTTTACGGGCTAATTTACGCCCGAGGCTTTCAAGAATATAAATGACCGGAATTTGCGTTGTAATATCGTAGACGCCGCCGATGCGCGTTTGCGGTATGTGCCAGGAGAGGTTGAAATCAGCCAGCTTCGCCAGCCGCGAGTGTTCGTGGCTGGTTATCGACATCACCTTGCAGCGATGGAGACTGAACTGGCCGGCAAAGCGCAGGATCTCTTCGGTTTCACCGGAAACGGAGAGGACGATCGCCAGCGCGTTGCGGGCCATATCGTTCGTCACCGGGAAATAGGGATCGTCGATGTGATTACTGAATTTCCCGACGTTCGAGAAGAAGCGCGCGCCATATTTCGCCAGCGCGCCGGAGGTTCCGGCACCGACGAAAATAATACGCTCCGAGGCGAGGATAATATCCACCGCGCGCTCGAGTAAATCATCAAATTCATCGTTATTGACGCTTTTAAAAAAGCTCATTATTTCGCTGGCGCCGATATTTGCCTGTTGAGGCTGGTTCTGCTCGAGATATAATTTAAAGCGGACGCGAAACTCTGAGTATCCCTCACACTGCAGCTTGCGGCAGAAGCGCAGCACGGTGGTGGTGGAAACGCCGGCGGCTTCCGACAGCTCGCGGATGGTCATATACATCACTTTGTCACGATTCTTAATGACGTAGTGGTAGACCATCATCTCAAGATTATTGAGACTGGCAATAGCGGCGTGGGAGAACATACTCACGGTAATAACTCACAATTCAGAATGACCAGGACGGAATGATATCATGCAGCCGAATGACATAACCTTTTTTCAGCGCTTTCAGGACGACATCCTCAGCGGCCGCAAAACGATCACCATCCGCAACGCCGCGGAGTCGCATTTTAAGGTCGGCGACGTGCTGCGCGTCGGGCGCTATGAAGATGACGGCTATTTTTGCACGATTAGCGTGGTCGCGACCTCCACGGTAACCCTCGCCACGCTGAGTGAACGGCACGCGCAGCAGGAAAATATGACCCTTGCGCAGCTGCGGCAGGTCATCACGGAGATCTACCCGGACGAAGAGCAGTTTTATGTGATTGAATTCAAACTGCTTTGAAAATAGTGAACGACTGTTAGGTGAAATTTAACTGTAACATTTTGATTTTAAAATGATTACAAATATTCATCGTTTTATTTTAGCTAACATGTGTTCACTGGAATCATTCTCAGTTACCCTAGGTGGGCGTTGAAAGATTTCACGTTTTTGGAGTCAAATATGGTTCGCAAACCATTAATCACCCAGGGATATTCTCTGGCAGAGGAAATTGCCAACAGCATCAGTCACGGGATCGGGCTGGTGTTTGGTATCGTCGGCCTGGTGCTGCTGCTGGTGCAGGCGGTGGACGCTAACGCCGGCGCCATGGCGATTACCAGCTACAGCCTCTACGGCGGCAGCATGATCCTGCTGTTCCTCGCCTCTACGCTCTATCACGCCGTTCCGCATCAGCGGGCAAAGCTATGGCTGAAAAAATTCGACCACTGCGCCATCTATCTACTGATTGCAGGTACCTATACCCCTTTTCTGCTGGTGGGGCTCAACTCGCCGCTTTCGCGCGGCCTGATGATCGTTATCTGGAGCCTGGCGCTGCTGGGGATCTTGTTTAAGCTGACCATCGCACACCGCTTTAAAGTTCTGTCGCTGGTGACCTATCTGACGATGGGCTGGCTGTCGCTTATCGTGGTCTATCAGCTGGCGATTAAGCTGGCGGCTGGCGGGGTAACGCTGCTGGCGATCGGGGGGATTGTCTATTCGCTGGGGGTTATCTTCTACGTCTGCAAGCGGATACCGTACAACCACGCTATCTGGCACGGCTTCGTGCTCGGCGGCAGCGTTTGTCACTTCCTGGCGATCTATCTGTACGTTGGGCAGGTTTAAATAACCGGCGCGCGGCGATGGCCTGTCGCGCGGGTTACGTGGCGTGGATAGCAGCGTCAGCGCCGCCTGAGGGCAGAGCGCTGGCGCCATTATTCGCTCGCGGAGAGCTACTCTTCTTCCAGCGAGTAAGGCAGCGGGGCGATGCTTAACGTGCCGGCATCATCGCGAACGCGGAACACGCTGTCCGCTTCCATGTCGTTATTCATCACCACCTGTACCAGCAGATGACCATCATCTAGCTGTACGGCGGCCAGCACGGTGCCGGTACGGCGCCAGTTCTCGCCCATCTGCAGCTCAAGATCTTCCCCGGCCTGCGGAACGCGGCTGGCTTTCCCGGTCAGAGACCACAGCGCCCGCTTGTTGGCTCCGCGGAATTTTGCCCGTGCGACCATCTCCTGCCCGGTATAGCAGCCCTTTTTAAAGCTGATGCCGCCCAGCGCCTGCAGGTTAGTGGCCTGCGGCAGAAACTGCGCGCTGTTGGCGCTATCAATGACCGGTAAGCCGGCTTCAATATTCAGCGCCAGCCACTGCTGGCTGTTATTCAGCTGGGCATCGCTGCGCAGGGCTTCGGTCACCCGGGCGGCGGTGTCAGCGTCGGTGACCAGCAGGAAGCGCTCTGCCGGATGTTCAAACCACAGCAGGCTGGTCGCGCCGTCGGTCACCACCTGCTTGTCGGCATTTGGCAGCTTGCTGAACAGCGGTGCCAGCGCGGCGCGGGCCTGGAAGCCGGCGACGCCCAGCAGGACGAGTTCATCGTCCGCGGCGATGGCCACCTTAGAGAACACCGCGTATTTTTTCAGTTCGGTCAGCTGCGCGTCGCGCAGGCTGCGGCGCTCAATCCACGCGAAGCCGCCGTCGCGGCGAAACACGCGCAGGTTGCTCCACATTTTACCCTTGGCGTCACAGTGCGCGGCCAGCAGGTGGCGATCGTCAGCCAGCGCGCTGACGTCAGCGGTGACCTGTCCCTGCAGATATTTCTCCGCATCCTGACCGGTGATTGTCGCCAGCGCCCAGTCGTCGAGGGTCATCAGCGTTAACGGCAGCCGCGCGGAAGAAGAGGGCTGACGTGGAGGAAAAGGTGTAAAAGCCATAGTCATGTCCTGAATAGCTTAACGCAGAGTGAATGACTAATGGTAAAAGAGCTATGGTGCAATGCAAGCGCTTTCGGCAGGCCATTTGTGCCCTAAGGGCGCAGACGGGTGAACGAATGAAACGGATAAAGCCATAATAAATTTGTGGTTTTTATGGAATGCTGCTCGCGCTTCTCGATAATGCTGTAAAGTAAGTGCTAAAAACGGGTTAAACTAACCTATAGCCTAAATAATTCGAGTTGCAGGAAGGCGGCAAGCGAGCGAGTCCCCAGGAGCTTACTCGGGTAAGTGGCTGGGGGGAACGAACGCGGCTAACGCACATACAACTTGAAGTATGACGGGTATATCCCTTTACGCTGGAAGGATAACATGGACATTACTAATAAAGCCCGCATCCACTGGGCATGCCGCCGGGGTATGCGTGAACTCGACATCTCCATCATGCCGTTTTTCGAGTATGAGTACGATACGCTCAGCGATGAAGACAAGCAGCTGTTCATCCGGTTGTTAGAAAACGACGACCCGGATCTGTTCAACTGGTTGATGAACCACGGCGAACCCTCCGATGCCCAGCTGCAGCGGATGGTAAAATTAATCCAGACTCGGAATCGGGAACGTGGTCCTGTGGCAATCTGATTTACGCATTTCCTGGCGTTCGCAGTGGTTTTCGCTGTTGCTCCACGGCGTCGTGGCGGCCATCGTCCTGCTGATGCCCTGGCCGCTCAGCTACACCCCGCTATGGCTGCTGCTGCTCTCGCTGGTGGTGTTTGACAGCGTACGCAGCCAGCGGCGGATCCACGCCTGCCAGGGAGAAATAAAGCTGATGACCGAATCCCGACTGCGCTGGCAAAAAGCGGAGTGGGAAATAGTCGGCATGCCGTGGGTCATTAACAGCGGGATGCTGCTGCGTCTGCGCCATCCGCAAACGCGTCGCAGCCAGCACCTGTGGGTGGCGGCTGATAGCATGGATGCGAAGGAGTGGCGCGATTTGCGCCGGCTGGTGCTGAACAAACCAGCGCAGGACTAGCAGGACTAAGAGCCTGGAGCGTCAGGCTCTTGCTTAAGCTCAGGCGACTCAGGCGAACTGTTCGGCCATCTCCCCAAGGATTTGCTCGCACCAGCTCTGGATACGATCGTCGCTTAGGTCATACTGGTTTGTTTCATCGAGCGCGAGGCCAACGAACAGTTGGCCATCGGCGACGATCGGCTTCTGGCTGGTGAACTCATAGCCTTCGGTCGGCCAGTAGCCGATAAACTTCACGCCCCGGGTTGCCAGCCTGTCGTGCAGCATGCCCAGCGCGTCGAGGAACCACTCGCCGTAGCCCAGCTGATCGCCCATGCCGTACAGCGCCACTATTTTATCCTGCAGATCCAGCGTCTCGAGCTGCGGCCAGATAGCCTCCCAGTCTTCCTGAATCTCGCCGAAATCCCAGGTCGGGATGCCGAGGATCAGCACATCGTAGCCGGTCATCAGCTCAGGGGAGTCGTCTTTCAGATTGTGCAAGGTCACTAATTCAGGACCGATAATATCGCGGATTTTCTCCGCAGCCATTTCGGTGTAGCAGGTACTGGAACCGTAAAAAAGGCCTATGTTCATGACGTAAACATCTCAATTCATGCTGTGACTTTGCGGCTAGTCTACCAGAAAGGTGATGATACCCGTCATACTTCAGGCAGCCCGCCGCCGCCGTTTTTGTCCAGTCGTGCGGCTTATTTGGGTATACTGGGGACGATTTAACGAGCAAAGAGGCCGATGTGGAACAGGATCTGGCACAAATCGAGCAGTTTCTTGATGCCCTGTGGCTGGAGCGCAACCTGGCGGAAAATACGCTGAGCGCCTACCGCCGGGACCTGACGATGGTCGTGGAGTGGCTGCACCATCGCGGGCTGACGCTTGGCAGCGTCAGCGGAGAGGATCTCCAGTCCCTGCTGGCCGAAAGGCAAACCGGCGGCTACAAGGCCACCAGCACCGCGCGGCTGCTGAGCGCGGTGCGCCGCTTTTTCCAGCATCTGTATCGGGAAAAAATCCGCACCGACGATCCCAGCGCGCTGCTGGCGTCGCCAAAGCTGCCGCAGCGCCTGCCGAAAGATCTCAGCGAAGCGCAGGTGGACCGCCTGCTACAGGCGCCGCTGGTGGAGCAGCCTCTGGAGCTGCGCGACAAGGCGATGCTGGAGGTGCTGTATGCCACCGGCCTGCGCGTATCGGAGCTGGTGGGCCTGACGATGAGCGATATCAGCCTGCGGCAGGGCGTGCTGCGCGTGGTGGGGAAAGGCAACAAAGAGCGGCTGGTGCCGCTTGGCGAAGAGGCGGTGCTGTGGGTTGAGAACTACCTTGAGTACGGCCGCCCCTGGCTGCTGAACGGCGTCGCCTCCGACGTGCTCTTTCCCAGCCAGCGCGCGCAGCAAATGACCCGGCAGACGTTCTGGTACCGCATTAAGCACTACGCGGTGCTGGCGGGGATCGATAGCGCGAAGCTCTCCCCGCACGTTTTACGCCACGCGTTTGCGACGCATCTACTAAATCATGGCGCCGATCTGCGCGTGGTGCAGATGCTGTTAGGACACAGCGATCTCTCGACGACGCAGATATACACCCACGTGGCGACCGAGCGTCTGCGACAACTTCATCAACAGCACCACCCGCGGGCGTGAGTGCTGAATAAAAAGGATTGAGTATGAAAAAAGGTTTACTGATGTTCACCCTGCTGGCGGCAACGCTCTCCGGCGCGGCGCACGCCGATAGCGCGACGATTAAGCAGTCGCTGGCCAAGCTGGGCGTGCAGAGCACCGACATTCAGCCTTCGCCGGTTAGCGGTATGAGCACCGTACTGACCGACGGCGGCGTACTGTACGTGACCGACGACGGTAAGCACATTATTCAGGGGCCGATGTACGACGTCAGCGGCGCCCAGCCGGTTAACGTCACTAACTCGCTGCTGGTGGGTAAGCTGAACGCGCTGGAAAAAGAGATGATCGTCTACAAGGCGCCGCAGGAAAAGCATGTCATCACCGTCTTTACCGACATCACCTGCGGCTACTGCCACAAGCTGCATGAGGAGATGAGCGACTACAACGCCCTCGGCATCACCGTGCGTTACCTGGCCTTCCCGCGCCAGGGGCTGCAGAGCCAGACCGAGCAGGATATGCAGGCCATCTGGTGCGCCAAAGATCGCAACAAAGCCCTGGATGACGCGATGGGCGGCAAAGGCGTACAGCCGGCCAGCTGCAAGGTTGATATCAGCAAGCACTACACGCTCGGCGTGCAGTTCGGCGTCAACGGCACGCCGGCAATGGTATTGAGCAACGGCTACGTGCTGCCGGGCTATCAGGGACCGAAAGAGCTGAAAGCCTTCCTCGATGAGCATCAAAAACAAACCAGCGGTAAATAATTCGCGTGAAACAACAGACACAACTACGCCGCCGTGAGGCGGTCGATGGCGCGGAGCTTCCCGCCGACCTTTCGCCGCTGCTGCAGCGGCTCTACGCGAGCCGCGGCGTACGCAGCGCGCAGGAACTGGAGCGCGGCGTTAAGGGCATGCTGCCGTGGGCGCAGCTCAACGGCATCGACAAAGCCGTGGAGATGCTCTACGACGCCTTCCAGCAGGATTTGCATATTGTAATCGTCGGCGATTTTGACGCCGATGGCGCCACCAGTACCGCCCTGAGCGTGCTGGCGCTGCGTGCGCTGGGCTACGGCAACGTCTCCTATCTGGTACCGAACCGCTTTGAAGATGGCTACGGCCTGAGCCCGGAAGTGGTCGATCAGGCCCACGCCCGCGGCGCGCAGATGATCATGACCGTCGATAACGGCATCTCCTCGCATAGCGGCGTCGATCGCGCGCACGATCTGGGGATCCCGGTGGTGGTTACCGATCACCACCTGCCGGGCGATACGCTGCCGGCGGCGGAGGCTATCGTCAACCCGAACCTGCGCGACTGCGGCTTCCCGTCAAAATCGCTGGCTGGAGTCGGGGTGGCGTTTTACCTGATGCTGGCGCTGCGCACCTTCCTGCGCGATAAAAACTGGTTTGAAACGCGCGGGATTGCCGCGCCTAACCTCGCTGAGCTGCTGGACCTGGTGGCGCTGGGAACGGTGGCCGACGTGGTGCCGCTGGATGCCAATAACCGCATCCTCACCTGGCAGGGGCTGAGCCGCATTCGGGCGGGCAAGTGCCGCCCGGGAATTAAGGCGCTGCTGGAGATTGCCAACCGCGACCCGCAGAAGCTGGCGGCCAGCGATCTCGGCTTTGCCCTTGGCCCGCGGCTGAACGCGGCGGGACGGCTGGACGATATGTCGGTCGGCGTGGCGCTGCTGCTGTGCGATAACGCCGGCGAAGCGCGGGTGCTGGCCAACGAGCTGGATGCCCTGAACCAGACGCGCAAAGAGATAGAGCAGGGGATGCAGGCGGAAGCGCTCACCCTGTGCCAGCAGCTTGAACGCAGCAGCGAAGCGCTGCCGGGCGGGCTGGCGATGTATCACCCGCAGTGGCATCAGGGCGTGGTCGGCATTCTGGCCTCGCGAATCAAAGAGCGTTTTCACCGTCCGGTTATCGCCTTCGCGCCGACGGGAGACGGGCTGTTAAAAGGTTCCGGCCGCTCTATTCAGGGGCTGCACATGCGCGATGCGCTGGAGCGTCTCGACACGCTCAACCCGGGGCTGATCCTCAAGTTTGGCGGCCACGCGATGGCGGCAGGACTGTCGCTGGAGGAGGCCCGCTTCGAGGAGTTCCAGCAGCGCTTCGGCGAGCTGGTGACCGAGTGGCTGGATCCCGCGCTGCTGCAGGGGGAAGTGGTTTCCGATGGTCCGCTGGACGCCGGGGAGATGAGCATGGAGGTGGCACAGATGCTGCGCGACGCCGGGCCGTGGGGGCAGATGTTCCCTGAGCCGCTGTTCGACGGCCGCTTCCGCCTGCTGCAGCAGCGTCTGGTGGGCGAGCGGCACCTCAAGGTGATGGTCGAGCCGGTTGGCGGCGGCCCGCTGCTGGACGGGATTGCCTTTAACGTCGATACCTCGATGTGGCCGGATAACGGCGTGCGCGAAGTGACCCTCGCCTATAAGCTCGATATCAACGAGTTTCGCGGCAACCGCAGCCTGCAGCTTATCATTGACCATCTTTGGCCGGTGTGACGAAAAAACCGGCAACAAAGAGGCCGCCTGAGGGCTGAAGTGGCTATAAAAGAGAGCGGGGATCCGGTACAATTCCGCTCTTATCACCGCATTTTGACCAATCCATTAAAAGAAAATCGATCATGTTTGAAATAAATCCGGTAAAAAACCGTATTCAGGACCTCACGGAGCGCTCCGACGTTCTCAGGGGGTATCTTTGACTATGATGCCAAGAAAGAGCGTCTGGAAGAAGTAAACGCCGAGCTGGAACAGCCGGACGTGTGGAACGAGCCCGAGCGCGCACAGGCGCTGGGCAAAGAGCGTTCTTCACTGGAAGCCATCGTTGACACCCTCGATCAGATGTCCCAGGGCCTGGAAGACGTTTCCGGCCTGCTGGAGCTGGCCGTTGAAGCCGAAGACGAAGAGACCTTCAACGAAGCCGTCGCCGAGCTGGATGTGCTCGACGAGAAGCTGGCTCAGCTTGAATTCCGCCGCATGTTTTCCGGTGAGTACGACAGCGCCGATTGCTACCTCGATATTCAGGCCGGCTCCGGCGGCACCGAAGCGCAGGACTGGGCCAGCATGCTGACGCGCATGTATCTGCGCTGGGCCGAAGCGCGCGGCTTTAAGACCGAAATTATCGAAGAGTCTGAAGGTGAAGTGGCGGGCATCAAGTCCGTGACCATCAAGATTATCGGCGATTACGCCTACGGCTGGCTGCGTACCGAAACCGGCGTCCATCGCCTGGTGCGTAAGAGCCCGTTCGACTCCGGCGGCCGTCGTCATACCTCCTTCAGCTCCGCGTTCGTTTACCCGGAAGTCGATGACGATATCGACATCGAGATCAACCCGGCGGACCTGCGTATTGACGTTTACCGTGCCTCCGGCGCGGGCGGTCAGCACGTTAACCGTACCGAATCCGCGGTGCGTATTACCCACATTCCAAGCGGGTTAGTGACGCAGTGCCAGAACGACCGTTCGCAGCACAAAAACAAAGACCAGGCCATGAAGCAGATGAAAGCCAAGCTTTATGAACTGGAGATGCAGAAGAAAAATGCCGAGAAACAGGCGATGGAAGATACCAAATCAGACATCGGCTGGGGCAGCCAGATCCGTTCTTACGTGCTGGATGATTCCCGCATTAAAGATCTGCGCACCGGGGTGGAAACCCGCAACACTCAGGCGGTGCTTGATGGCAGCCTGGATCAATTTATCGAAGCAAGTCTGAAAGCAGGGTTATGAGGAACCAACATGTCTGAACAACAAGCACAGGGCGCTGACGCGGCAATTGACCTTAATAATGAACTGAAAAGCCGTCGTGAAAAGCTGGCTGCGCTGCGCGAGCAGGGTATCCCGTTCCCGAACGATTTCCGTCGTGACCATACCTCTGACCAACTGCACGCTGACTTCGATGCAAAAGAAAACGAAGAGCTGGAAGCGCTGAACGTTGAAGTCTCCGTGGCTGGCCGCATGATGACCCGTCGTATCATGGGTAAAGCTTCCTTCGTCACTCTGCAGGACGTCGGCGGCCGCATTCAGCTGTACGTGGCGCGTGACGATCTGCCGGAAGGCGTCTACAACGAGCAGTTCAAGAAGTGGGACCTCGGCGATATCCTCGCGGCGCGCGGCAAGCTGTTCAAAACCAAAACCGGCGAGCTCTCTATTCACTGCACCGAGCTGCGTCTGCTGACCAAAGCTCTGCGCCCGCTGCCGGACAAGTTCCACGGCCTGCAGGATCAGGAAGCGCGCTATCGCCAGCGCTACCTGGATCTGATCTCCAACGACGAATCCCGCAACACCTTTAAAGTGCGCTCGCAGATCCTGGCCGGCATTCGCCAGTTCATGGTCGGTCGCGGCTTTATGGAAGTTGAAACCCCGATGATGCAGGTGATCCCAGGCGGCGCGTCAGCCCGTCCGTTCATCACCCATCACAACGCGCTGGATCTGGACATGTACCTGCGTATCGCGCCGGAACTGTACCTCAAGCGTCTGGTTGTCGGCGGCTTCGAGCGCGTGTTCGAGATCAACCGTAACTTCCGTAACGAAGGCATCTCCGTCCGCCACAACCCAGAGTTCACCATGATGGAACTCTATATGGCGTATGCGGACTATAAGGACCTGATCGAGCTGACCGAATCCCTGTTCCGCACCCTGGCGCAGGATATTCTCGGCAACACCGCGGTGCCTTATGGCGATCAGACCTTTGACTTCGGCAAGCCGTTTGAAAAGCTGACCATGCGTGAGGCTATCAAGAAATACCGTCCGGAAACCGAGATGGCGGATCTCGATAACTTCGACTCTGCGAAAGCGATTGCTGCCGCCGTCGGCGTCAAGGTTGAGAAGAGCTGGGGTCTGGGCCGCGTTGTGACCGAGATCTTTGAAGAAGTGGCGGAAGCGCACCTGATTCAGCCGACCTTCATCACCGAGTACCCGGCTGAGGTTTCTCCGCTGGCGCGTCGTAACGACGACAACCCGGAAATCACCGATCGCTTTGAGTTCTTTATCGGCGGACGTGAAATCGGTAACGGTTTCAGCGAGCTGAACGATGCTGAAGACCAGGCGCAGCGTTTCCTCGACCAGGTGAACGCTAAGGCCGCCGGCGACGACGAAGCGATGTTCTACGACGAAGACTACGTGACCGCGCTGGAGCACGGCCTGCCGCCGACCGCTGGCCTGGGCATTGGTATCGACCGTATGGTGATGCTGTTTACCAACAGCCACACCATCCGCGACGTGATCCTGTTCCCGGCGATGCGCCCGGTTAAATAAGACCGACCGCGACCACCGCGAACGATAAAGCCCCGGCCTGCGTGCCGGGGCTTTTTTATGGGTGCCGCCGCGATCCTGTGCGATGGCCGCATGAGGAGGCGCTGGAGTACGTCAGGGCGGCCGTCAGCGCAGCGACGCGGCGTAGTTCTGCAGTGCCGCACCCGCATCCGTGGCCTCCAGCACCATCCACGGGCTGAAGGCCCACGGCGTTATTGCCAGCGCGTTGAGCAGGTCCTGCAGCGGGCACCATTGATAGTCCATGACCTCATCGCTATTCGGCCGCAGCGGGCCGGTGACCCGCGCGGCGTATACCGGGCAGACTTCGTTCTCGACGATGCCGTTGGGGGCCACGGCCCGGTAGCGGAACCGCGGGGCGATCGGCGCGATAGCGGTGATTTCGGCGCCGAGCTCAAAGCGGCTGCGCCGCGTGACGGCCTGCTCGAAGGTTTCGCCCTCCTGAGGGTGTCCGCAGACCGAATTCGTCCAGACTCCCGGCCAGGCTTTCTTCTCCAGCGAGCGCCGGGTGACCAGCAGCTGGCCCCGTTCGTCAAACAGCCAGCAGGAAAACGCGAGGTGCAGTGGGGTATCGAAGGTGTGGGCGGCATACTTTTCCAGCATGCCGGCAGGCTTATCCTGCTCGTCCAGCAAAATGACGTGTTCCCCGGTCATAACGACTCCTGAAAATAATAAATGACCCGGTACAAACCCGCCGGGCCATGTACTCAGGCCGTTAGGGTAGACCATTCGCGGACGAAAGGCATTACCAAAACAAGCCCAGGAGCCTGGCGAACAGCGGCAGGGCGCGATATTGGCGGCTGTCAGCGGGGTGTTTAATCCTTAAGGATAAGAGGCGTATCGATTGGGGATCCGGCTATGGGCTGGTATGATATTCGTCCATTCTGACGAGGTGAAAGTTTGTGTTGAGTGCAGGACGCCTGATGAGAAAACGCTTTTATATCACGATGATGTTGGTTAGCAGCCTGGTGATTGCCGGATGCTCCAGTTCATCTGATTCTGGTTCCGCCTATACCGTTAAACGCGGTGATACGCTGTACCGTATTTCCCGCACCACCGGCACCAGCGTCAAAGATCTGGCCCGGCTGAATAATCTTTCGCCTCCCTATACCATCGAAGTGGGACAGCGTCTGAAGCTGAACAGCGCCTCGGGGACGAGCGGCGGAAAGAGCGCGAAGAAAAGCAGCGCGACCCGCACCGCAGCGGCTAAGCCGCCGGCCGCTCTGCCGCAGGTGTCGTGGCCGCCGGTGGGGCAGCGTTGCTGGCGCTGGCCGGCCAGCGGTAAGGTGATACTGCCTTATTCCTCAAACGATGGCGGCAATAAGGGCATTGATATCGCCGGTACGCGCGGCCAGCCGGTGTATGCGGCCGGAGCGGGGAAGGTGGTGTACGTCGGCAGCCAGCTGCGCGGCTACGGTAATCTGATCATGATTAAGCACAGCGATGATTACATCAGCGCCTACGCGCACAACGATAAAATGATGGTCAATAACGGCCAGAGCGTGAAGATAGGCCAGCAGATCGCCACGATGGGCAGCACCGATGCTGACTCCGTGCGTCTGCACTTCCAGATACGCTACCGGGCCACGGCCATCGATCCGCAGCGCTATTTACCGCCGCAGGGCAGTAAGCCTAAGTGCTAACGGGTTATTTTATCAGCAGTTAGCATGGTTCAGTCTTGTCAGACGGTGCGTAAGGTCTATAATGACCCTCGCACCTCTTTGCGGGCGTAGTTCAATGGTAGAACGAGAGCTTCCCAAGCTCTATACGAGGGTTCGATTCCCTTCGCCCGCTCCAGATCTCCCCCCTTGTGGCAAAACCTCGATAAAACTCATTTTTCTTTCAACAAGTTACCTTAGATAAGTTGTCGCGATCGTTCTACCAATGAACGGCGAAGTACCAACGGGGATTTCACTGTTAGTGGTCACGGATAGTTACTATGGAAATGAGAATATAACTATTCGGCGGCGGCAGTTCCAATCTCACACCGCGATAGCACAACGTGAAGGCAAAGCCTGATCCGGGCATTGATTCTCATCACCTTACAATGAAGCGCATTTTTTGCCGATGCTCCCACATGCCACACGTCGCCGATGACGTCGCAGGGAATAAACAGGTTTTATGGTGGTACGCTTCTTGCGAAGTGCAGCGGAGCAAGGTACTTGCATACCACACCAGCGGTTCGGCCTCGCTCCTTCGGATACATGATCATCCTGATAAACTTCACTGTCTGACATAACCCCTGATGAAGTTGTAAGCATACCCGTTTTAGTTCCACACACTTTTTGAGATTTCCGTTTTTTCAGCCATCAGCCGGTACTCCTCCGGCGTCAGGTCATTCAGGG
>NZ_JANUDW010000021.1:0-36546 GCF_024810075.1 Klebsiella sp. BIGb0132
ACGCTTTCCTCTTTCAGAGTCAACCCTTTAATTCAGGATTTTTCTCTTCAATCGAACCGGCTAGTTAGTGTGAAGTGATTCACATCCGCCGTGTCGATGGAGGCGCATTATAGGGAGTTCTCGAGCGCCCGCAATAGTTAAATTGCAGAAAAATGACTGACTGCTGCATTCCCCAGCAAAACCCCGGTTTATACCCTCTTACGCACAGAATTATCCACAGACCGTCGGCGATCCTTCTCTATAAAGGCCGTCGCAGCGCCCTTCTATAAGGAGAGATAAGGAAAGATTTCCCCCTGCAAAGAGAAAGATAAAAATTCGCGAGCGTTGCGCAAACGTTTTCGTTACAATGCCGCGCTATGACACGGACGCCCGGTTGGGTGCGTTAGGTGAGTTTTTAGGCAAAAACTCACCTAACGCTCTCTGTAATATTCAAATCCTGGGGATTTAATACCATGCAACAACGTCGTCCAGTCCGCCGCGCCCTGCTCAGTGTTTCTGATAAGGCCGGTATCGTCGAATTCGCGCAGGCTCTTTCCGCTCGTGGTGTTGAGCTACTCTCTACGGGTGGTACCGCACGCCTGCTGGCAGAGAAAGGCCTGCCGGTAACCGAAGTCTCTGACTACACCGGTTTCCCGGAAATGATGGATGGACGCGTGAAGACCCTGCATCCGAAAGTACACGGCGGCATTCTGGGTCGTCGCGGACAGGATGATGAGATCATGGCGCAGCACGCTATCTCTCCTATTGATATGGTCGTCGTTAACCTCTACCCGTTTGCCCAGACCGTCGCCCGTGAAGGCTGCTCGCTGGAAGATGCGGTTGAGAACATCGATATCGGCGGCCCGACCATGGTGCGCTCTGCGGCCAAGAACCATAAAGATGTCGCTATCGTTGTTAAGAGCAGCGACTACGCCGCCATTATTAAAGAGATGGACGCCAACGAAGGCTCCCTGACTCTCGACACCCGTTTCGAC
The DNA here is from genome assembly GCF_024810075.1 of Klebsiella sp. BIGb0132. NCBI lineage: Bacteria > Pseudomonadati > Pseudomonadota > Gammaproteobacteria > Enterobacterales > Enterobacteriaceae > Klebsiella > Klebsiella sp. BIGb0132. The sequence goes on from NZ_JANUDW010000021.1 coordinate 975, forward strand.
CTCGCTATTAAAGCTTTCGAGCACACCGCAGCCTATGACAGCATGATTGCCAACTACTTCGGCAGCATGGTTCCGGCCTATCATGGTGAAACTCAGGAAGCTTCAGGCCGCTTCCCGCGTACCCTGAACCTGAACTTCATTAAGAAGCAGGATATGCGCTACGGTGAAAACAGCCATCAGCAGGCTGCCTTCTATATAGAAGAAGAAATTAAGGAAGCATCCGTTGCCACCGCGCAGCAGCTGCAGGGCAAAGCGCTTTCCTATAACAACATTGCCGATACCGATGCGGCGCTGGAGTGCGTGAAAGAGTTCAGCGAGCCGGCGTGCGTCATCGTCAAGCACGCCAACCCGTGCGGCGTTGCGGTAGGCGATTCCCTGCTGGATGCCTACGACCGCGCCTATAAAACCGACCCAACCTCAGCGTTCGGCGGCATTATTGCCTTCAACCGCGAGCTGGATGCCGAAACCGCGCAGGCCATTATCTCCCGTCAGTTTGTCGAAGTGATCATCGCCCCGTCCGCTAGCGAAGCGGCGCTGAAAATCACCGCGGCGAAACAGAACGTCCGCGTCCTGACCTGCGGCGAGTGGACCTCACGCGTACCGGGCCTTGATTTCAAACGCGTTAACGGTGGGCTGCTGGTACAGGATCGCGATCTGGGCATGGTCACCCATGCTGAGCTGCGCGTGGTCAGCAAGCGCCAGCCAACCGAGCAGGAGCTGCGTGATGCGCTGTTCTGCTGGAAAGTCGCCAAGTTCGTCAAATCCAACGCTATCGTGTATGCCAAAGAGAATATGACCATCGGCATAGGCGCAGGCCAGATGAGCCGCGTTTACTCCGCCAAAATTGCCGGAATTAAAGCCGGCGACGAAGGCCTGGAAGTGAAAGGCTCAGCAATGGCGTCCGACGCATTCTTCCCGTTCCGTGACGGCATTGATGCGGCCGCGGCAGTTGGCGTGAGCTGCGTGATCCAGCCTGGCGGCTCTATTCGCGACGAAGAGGTGATTGCCGCTGCCGACGAGCACGGTATCGCCATGATCTTCACCGACATGCGCCATTTCCGCCATTAATTCACGGAGTAACACATGAAAGTATTAGTGATTGGTAACGGCGGCCGCGAGCACGCGTTAGGCTGGAAAGCGGCGCAATCGCCGCTGGTTGATACCGTTTATGTTGCTCCGGGTAATGCCGGCACCGCCCTGGAGCCCGCGCTGCAGAACGTGGCTATCGGCGTGACCGACATTCCGGCGCTGCTGAGCTTCGCACAGCGCGAAAATATCGATCTGACCATCGTCGGCCCGGAAGCGCCGCTGGTGATTGGCATCGTCGATGCCTTCCGCGCCGCCGGACTGAAAATCTTCGGCCCAACGGAAGGTGCCGCGCAGCTCGAGGGCTCTAAGGCCTTTACCAAAGATTTCCTCGCGCGCCACAAGATCCCCACCGCCGAGTACCAGAACTTTACCGAGGTTGAGCCTGCCCTTGCGTACCTGCGTGAGAAAGGCGCGCCGATCGTTATCAAAGCTGACGGCCTGGCGGCCGGGAAAGGCGTGATTGTCGCCATGACGCTCGAAGAGGCGGAAGCCGCGGTTAACGATATGCTGGCTGGCAACGCCTTCGGCGACGCGGGCCACCGTATCGTTATCGAAGAGTTCCTCGACGGCGAAGAGGCCAGCTTTATCGTCATGGTTGACGGCGAACACGTGCTGCCGATGGCCACCAGCCAGGACCACAAACGCGTCGGTAACGGCGATACTGGCCCTAACACCGGCGGCATGGGCGCGTACTCTCCAGCTCCGGTGGTCACGGATGAAGTTCATCAGCGCACCATGGAGCGTATCATTTGGCCAACGGTCAAAGGGATGGCGGCGGAAGGCAATACCTATACCGGCTTTCTCTACGCGGGTCTGATGATCGATAAGCAGGGCAACCCGAAGGTAATCGAGTTCAACTGCCGCTTCGGCGATCCGGAAACTCAGCCCATCATGCTGCGCATGAAGTCGGACATGGTGGAGCTGTGCCTCGCCGCCTGCGACGGCAAGCTGGATGAGAAAACGTCAGAGTGGGACAGCCGCGCCTCTCTCGGCGTGGTCGTGGCCGCGGGCGGCTATCCGGGCAGCTACAGCACCGGCGACGAGATCTTTGGCCTGCCGCAGGAAGAAGCGGCGGATGGCAAAGTGTTCCATGCCGGCACCCAGCTTTCTGCCGACCAGCGCGTACTCACCAACGGCGGCCGCGTACTGTGCGTAACGGCGCTGGGCGATAGCGTGGCCCAGGCACAGCAGCGTGCCTATGAACTGCTTACCGATATCCGCTGGAACGGCAGCTTTAGCCGTGACGATATCGGCTGGCGCGCCATCGCTCGCGAGCAAAGCTAACGGCGTCGTTTCATCTGCCGGATTCACGCATCCTTCTTTATTAACGGGTGGCCTCAGTTTTGTGGCCGCCCGTTTTATTTGGCGCGCGGAGTAAGGTTCTGCAAGGATCGGCGGCGCGATGTCCGGCAGGTGCGGTAACGAGGATCGGATGTAGCGGAGTATGAAGCGCAGGTATAGCGTTAGAAGGTTTTTTCCTGCGGTTGCCAGGTACAGAAGTCTTCGTTTGCCACCAGCAGCAGCTGCGAACCTTCGGAGGCTTCCAGCCACGCGACGCTGACCTCGACGGAGGAGTGATCCTGGCGGCGGGCGATATGGGCTAACGCCCGGGCATCGAGGTCGGGCTTAACGGTCTGCCCTTCACAGGTGGTGACGGTCCGATCGGCGTGCCAGCGTCCCTGACGCAGCACAACGCGACCCTGACGCAACGCGTCGCTGGTCTGGCGGATCTGCGTCGCCCGGTAGCGGTAGAGCGCGACCTGGTCACTGGAGAGCTGCTGCTTTTGCCCGTCAATTTCACGCTGCATAAAGCTCAGCTCGCCCTGGTCATCAAAGCGGGCGCGAATATGTTCCGTGGTCTTGCCGTAAACGTTGAGCTCAATCAGCGTCAGCCGATCGCCCTGCCAGCGGTACTCGCTGGTTGAAGTGTTGCCGTGACGCCACGGGCTAAAAGCGGCGAGAAGATGCACCTCGCCATTGGAATCCATGCGCCAGATACGCATCGCTCCCTGGTTGTCAGCGTAGCCGCTGGCGGTAAAAGGCGGGAGCGAGGAATCATGGCTGCAGGCAGTGAGCAACAGTACGCCTGCCAGCGTCAGCGTGCGACGCCAGATAGACAAAAGGGGCTTAAAGGCCCCTTCGGTAAAACTGTACACTGCCACGCGGTCTTACTTAACTGCGTCTTTCAGTGCTTTGCCTGAAACAAACGCCGGCACGTTAGCAGCGGCAATTTTGATTTCATTACCGGTCTGCGGGTTGCGGCCAGTACGCTCAGCGCGGTGGTTCACTTTGAAGGTACCGAAACCAACCAGTTGGACAGCATCACCTTCTTTCAGAGACTCAGTAATTGCAGCCAGGGTAGATTCCAGGGCAGCTTTTGCCTGTGCTTTGGACAGGTCAGCTTTGTCCGCAATTACATCAATCAGTTGAGTCTTGTTCATAAGTTATCCTTACAATGTGTTTATCGCTTGCTAAGCACCGAGTGCGACGGAAATGCTGAAAAACACTCTCCTGCATACACGCACCGATAGCCACTTTTTTTCGCCCTCCAAATGTAGACCAGACGGGGGGCGGAATGGAAGCCTTCAGACGCTACAATTCAGGCGGTAAATCACGTTTTCTGGTCTCACTGCTGAAAATTTATACCAATATTGCTCTCGCCGGCTTCACGAAGGTCAGCGCGCAGTCCTTTTATCAGTTCAATATCGCGCTCTTCGCACTCGGCCAGCAGGCGGAAAATTTCCCACTGAATGTCCCATTCTTGTTCAACCGCCGGGTTTTCCTTGAGCTCTTCGTCGGTCATTTCACGACCTGCCTGGGTCATTTCCAGCATCGCGACGGTGGTAATGGAGCTCTTGCTCACCTCAATGGCGTGCTCGAGAGTTTCGCCGCTCAGGCGCGAGTGAACCAGCTCGCTTAATGCGACGCAGGCATCGATCGCCGGATAGACGCCGTACATATCATAGTCGTCAGCTGCCGGGATCGCCTCTTCCAGCTTCTCCAGCTGGCTATCAAAATTCACCTTCGCGTCTTTGACCGTTAAGGTTTCCCAGATCAGATCGAGGATACGGCGATACAGCTGACCATCGGCAAATTCGGTTTGCTGGCAAAACATGGCGTAATTGGGGTACATGCGCTCACACAAGCAGGCCATAAAAGTGACGTGCTGCCAGCTTTCCAGCTTCTCCAGGCGCAGATGAATCGGGTTTTGTAACATGATGAATTCTCGAAGTCAGAAATTAGCCGCAGTTTACCTGAATCAGCCGTGATTTGCTTGCCAACGGATAAACGCCGGGCGCTCTGATGCGACCGCATCCGCCCAGCGCGTCGGCTCCGGCAGGCGATAGCCTTTCATACAGCGTTCCACCCACATTAAGGCGCTATCCAGGCCAAGCCGGTGGCCGGTACTGATAAAGAGCGGGTTACAGCGCACCTTGCTGCGCAGAACCCACGCCAGCTGTTCGTTTTTATCCATCAACGCCGTCAGCGCCCCCGGCTCATCGCCCGGGGCGTCGCATTTGCCGCACAGGCGCTTTTTCGCCACGCCGATGGTGGGCACATCCACCAACAGCCCGAAATGGCTGGCTACGCCAAGACGGCGGGGATGGGAAATGCCGTGGCCGTCCACGAACAGCAGATCCGGTTTTTGCGAAAGCAGCTCCCACGCTGCCAGCAGCGCGGGGGTTTCACGAAAGGAGAGGAAGCCGGGAATATAGGGCATGGTGGTAGCAACGCGCGCCACCTGATATTCAACCAGCTCCAGCGAAGGCCAGGCCAGCAGCACCATCGCCGCTCGGGTGACTTCTCCTTCCTGCTCAAACCCAACATCCGCGCCGCCGATCAGCTGAGGCGGATCGCGATCCAGCCGATCTTCACGAATGACCGATTCTGCTAAATCCCGCTGCAGGGTACGTAGAGAAGCCAAATCCATAGTCGCTCCTTAGCGATGATACTGTGCTGACAGCCGGTGAACCGCCTCCACAAACACGCCAGCATGCGCAGGATCCACGTCCTGATGAATGCCGTGTCCGAGGTTGAAGACGTGGCCTTCTCCCTGACCAAAGCCGGCAAGGATTGTTGCCACTTCTTCTTCAATGCGGGCTGCGGGCGCGTAAAGCATGGAGGGATCCATATTGCCCTGCAGCGCGACCTTGTGGCCAACGCGACGACGCGCATCGGCGATATCGGTTGTCCAGTCGAGGCCCAGCGCGTCGCAGCCGGTTTCCGCAATCGCCTCCAGCCACTGTCCGCCGCCTTTGGTAAAGAGGGTCACCGGCACGCGGCGGCCTTCATTTTCACGCAGCAGGCCATCGACGATTTTATGCATGTAGTAGAGCGAGAACTGCTGATAATCACGGCCGGTCAGCACTCCGCCCCAGGTATCAAAAATCATCACCGACTGAGCGCCGGCTTTGATCTGGGCGTTCAGGTACAGCGTGACGCTTTTGGCCAGCTTGTCGAGCAGCGCGTGCAGCGCCTTCGGCTCGGCGTACATCATCTTCTTAATCACGGTAAAGGCTTTGCTGCTACCGCCTTCAACCATATAGGTCGCCAGCGTCCACGGGCTGCCGGAGAAGCCAATCAGCGGAACCTCACCTTTGAGCTCGCGGCGGATGGTGCGTACCGCGTTCATAACATAGCCGAGCTCATCTTCCGGATCGGGAATCGGCAGCTTATCGACATCCGCCCTGCAGGTAATCGGTGAGGTAAAGCGCGGGCCTTCTCCGGTTTCGAAGTACAGCCCCAGCCCCATCGCATCCGGGATGGTTAAAATGTCAGAGAAGAGGATCGCCGCGTCCAGCGCATAGCGGCGCAGCGGCTGCAGCGTCACTTCGCAGGCCAGCTCGGCATTTTTACACAGCGACATAAAGTCGCCCGCTTCGGCGCGAGTGGCCTTGTACTCCGGTAAATAGCGGCCCGCCTGGCGCATCATCCACACCGGGGTCACATCAACGGGCTGGCGCAGCAGCGCACGCAGATAACGATCGTTCTTCAGTTCGGTCATTTTGCAGTTCCTTCAATGCGTCAGGCCATCATTGTATCACGTCATTCATAGTCGGCCCGGCACATCGCCACCGTATCTTCAATCAGACGGCGCGCCACGGTTCCCGGCGGCGGCAGAAGCGGTAAATCGTCGTAGCGATACCAGCCCGCCTCCAGCAGCTCTTTGCGATCGATGACAATCTCACCGCTGTCGTATTCCGCCATAAATGCGGTCATCAGCGACTGCGGGAACGGCCAGGGCTGGGAAGTCACGTAGCGCAGGTTTTTCACCTTAATGCCGCACTCTTCCATCACCTCGCGCGCCACCGTCTGTTCGAGGGTCTCCCCCACTTCAACAAAGCCGGCCAGCACCGTATGCACGCCGTTGCGGTGGCGGGTATGCTGCGCCAGCAGGATAGAGTCTTCCCGGCGAATGGCGACAATCATGCACGGTGCGATTTGCGGATAGTAGCGCTCGCGGCAGTGGCTACACAGCATCGCCCATTCGGTTTTGCTCGGGTGCATCGGGTGCCCGCAGTAGCCGCAGAACTTGTGCGAGCGATAAAACTCGGCCAGCTGAATACCGCGGCCCGCCAGCTGAAACAGGCCAGGGTCCTGATCCAGCACCTGCCGCAGCGATCCCATATCCTGCCGACGATCCTGGCGTATCAGCCACACCGCGTCGCCTTGCCATTCGCCAATATGCTGCGCGTGCTGGCCGACAAGATTAAAATTTACCGCTTCGCCGTGTGGTAATTCCCCGCCGGGTAACCATAATTTTTGTTCGTGACTGACGATCCACCAGCCGCGATCTAATTTTTCAATAATACGATCCATATCTATTGCACTACCTTCGTTTTACTGGCACTTTTAACATTATATTTACATTTTGGTGAGCAACGTTATTTTCTTAATCTTGCGGAGTCAACCATGTTAAACCAGCTGGAAAACCTAACGGAACGTGTTGGAGGCAGTAATGAACTGGTCGATCGCTGGCTGCATGTACGTAAGCATTTGCTCGTGGCTTACTACAAGCTGGTTGGCCTGAAACCCGGCAAAGAGTCATTTATGCGGCTTAATGAAAAGTCGCTGGATAACTTTTGCCAAAGCCTGGTGGATTACCTCTCATCCGGTCATTTTAGTATTTATGAACGTATTATCGGGGAAATGGAAGGCGATGCGCCACTTTTGGCCGCCACCAGGCTCTATCCACAGCTGGAAGCCAACACCCAGCAGATTATGGATTATTACGACACCTGCCTCGAAAACGCTATCGATCACGATAACTATCTCGAGTTCCAGCAGGCGCTCTCGGATATCGGCGAAGCCCTGGAAGCGCGCTTTGCGCTTGAAGATAAGCTGCTCGCCCTGGCCGTGACCTATAACCTGAAAGACAGCATCAGCGACAATATCGCGCCGACTGCTTGAGTTGTGAGCCGTTAACGAGTAGTTTACATACATTCCCCCTCTCCGGAGGGGGTTTTATCTTGTCGGAGTGCCCATTTTCCAAAAAGCATTCGTGATGCCCTCAAGGTGACAAGTCAGTGAACCTCCAGGAACTTACATTAGTAAGTAAACGGAGTGAGCGGACGAAGCCAACGAAGAGACAGCGCGAAGGATAAAGTGGAAAAGGCTGAGACCGTTAATTCGGGATCCGCGGAACCTGATCAGGCTAATACCTGCGAAGGGAACAAGAGTAAACTGCAAAGAGCGGTCGTCCCTCCAGGACCCAACGCATCTGTTACTCCATCCGTCGTCTGACAAGCCATCTCCTTTTCGTCTGGAATGAGCTATGTCTACAGAAAAACTGACCCGTCGACAGCAGCGCGAACGCGCCCAGCACTTTATCGACACTCTTGAAGGTTCGGTCTTCCCCAACTCACAGCGTATCTACATTCAGGGTTCGCAGGATAATATTCGCGTCCCGATGCGTGAAATCCAGCTCAGCCCCACGCTTATCGGCGGCGGCAAAGAAAATCCGCGCTATGAAGACAACGAAGCGATCCCGGTGTACGACACCTCCGGCCCCTACGGCGATCCCGATATTGCGATCGATGTCCATCAGGGTCTGGCAAAGCTGCGCCAGCCGTGGATTGACGCGCGTAACGATAGCGAGCCGCTCAGCCATCGCAGCTCCGCCTACACCCAGCAGCGCCTGGCCGATGACGGCCTCGATGAGCTGCGCTTTAGCCGCCTGCTGACGCCAAAGCGGGCCGCCGCAGGCCGCTGCGTCACCCAGCTCCACTACGCCCGCCGGGGCCTCGTCACGCCGGAGATGGAGTTTATCGCCATCCGCGAAAACATGGGCCGCGAGCGCATTCGTAGCGCAGTGCTGCGCCACCAGCATCCGGGAGAGGGGTTTGGTGCCCATCTGCCGGACAACATCACCCCGGAGTTTGTCCGTGACGAAGTGGCCGCCGGCCGCGCCATTATTCCTGCCAATATCAACCATCCCGAGTCGGAGCCGATGATTATCGGCCGTAATTTCCTGGTCAAAGTTAACGCCAATATCGGCAACTCTGCCGTCACCTCGTCCATTGAGGAGGAGGTGGAAAAGCTGGTGTGGTCAACCCGCTGGGGAGCGGATACGGTGATGGATCTCTCCACCGGCCGCTATATCCACGAAACCCGCGAGTGGATCCTGCGTAACAGCCCGGTGCCTATCGGTACGGTGCCGATCTACCAGGCGCTGGAAAAAGTGAACGGCATTGCCGAGGACCTGAACTGGGAAGCGTTTCGCGATACCCTGCTGGAGCAGGCGGAGCAAGGCGTTGACTACTTCACCATCCATGCCGGCGTCCTGCTGCGCTACGTTCCGCTGACGGCTAAACGCCTCACCGGTATCGTCTCCCGCGGCGGTTCGATCATGGCGAAATGGTGCCTGTCGCACCATCAGGAAAACTTCCTCTATCAGCACTTCCGCGAAATCTGCGAAATCTGCGCCGCCTACGACGTCTCGCTCTCGCTGGGCGACGGTCTGCGCCCCGGATCTATCCAGGACGCCAACGATGAAGCGCAGTTTGCCGAGCTGCGAACCTTAGGCGAGCTGACGAAAATCGCCTGGGAGTACGACGTGCAGGTGATGATTGAAGGCCCGGGCCACGTGCCGATGCAGATGATCCGCCGCAACATGACCGAAGAGCTGGAGCACTGCCACGAAGCGCCGTTCTATACCCTCGGGCCGTTAACCACCGATATCGCTCCGGGCTACGATCACTTCACTTCCGGCATTGGCGCCGCGATGATCGGCTGGTTTGGCTGCGCGATGCTCTGCTACGTGACGCCGAAAGAGCACCTCGGGCTGCCGAACAAAGAGGACGTGAAGCAGGGGCTGATCACCTACAAAATCGCCGCCCACGCCGCCGACCTCGCCAAAGGCCATCCCGGGGCGCAGATCCGCGATAACGCCATGTCCAAAGCGCGTTTTGAGTTCCGCTGGGAGGACCAGTTCAACCTCGCCCTCGACCCCTTCACCGCCCGCGCCTGGCACGATGAAACCCTGCCGCAGGAGTCGGGAAAAGTCGCCCACTTCTGCTCCATGTGCGGACCCAAATTCTGTTCAATGAAAATCAGCCAGGAAGTGCGCGACTACGCCGCCCGCCAGGATATCGAAAGCGGAATGGCCGATATGTCGCAGGACTTCCGCACCCGCGGCGGCGAAATCTATTTACGTAAGGAGCAAGCCTGATGTATCAACCCGATTTTCCACCCGTCCCTTTTCGTTTGGGACTCTACCCGGTCGTGGATAGCGTGGTGTGGATTGAACGTCTGCTGAAAGCGGGCGTGCGCACCATCCAGCTGCGAATCAAGGATAAGCGTGAGGCCGACGTTGAGGATGACGTTATCGCCGCTATCGCGCTCGGCCGGCAGTATCACGCCCGGCTGTTTATCAACGACTACTGGCAGCTGGCCATTACGCATCAGGCCTGGGGCGTGCACCTCGGCCAGGAGGATCTGGAGACGACGGACCTGAACGCGATTCGCCATGCCGGGCTGCGCCTCGGCGTCTCGACGCATGATGATATGGAGATTGACGTCGCCCTGGCGGCACGTCCTTCGTATATCGCATTAGGCCACGTTTTCCCGACGCAAACCAAGCAGATGCCCTCCGCACCGCAGGGGCTGGAGCAGCTGGCGCACCATATCAGCCGGCTACAGGACTACCCAACGGTGGCGATTGGCGGCATCAGCCTCGAACGCGCGCCGGCGGTACTTGGCACCGGCGTTGGCAGCATTGCCGTGGTCAGCGCGATTACCCAGGCGGCGGACTGGCAGCAGGCCACCGCGCAGCTGCTGGAAATGGCGGGAGCAGGCGATGAATGATAGCGATTTTATGCGCTACAGCCGCCAGCTGATGCTGGAAGATATCGCCATCGAAGGCCAGCAGAAGCTGCTGGCCAGCCGGGTGCTGATCGTCGGACTCGGCGGGCTCGGCTCCCCCGCGGCGCTCTATCTGGCGGGCGCCGGTGTCGGTACGCTGGTCCTCGCCGACGACGACGATGTTCACGTCAGCAACCTGCAGCGGCAGATTTTGTTCACCAGCGACGACATTGCCCAGCCGAAAGCGACGGCCGCCCGACAGCGGCTGGCGCGGCTCAATCCGCAAATCGATGTTATCCCCCTGCGGCAGCGGCTGAGCGGCGAAGCGCTGCTGACGGAAGTGGCGCAGGCCGATCTGGTACTGGACTGTACCGATAATATGGCGAGCCGCCAGGCCATTAACGCCGCCTGCGTAACCCGCACAACGCCGTTAATTACCGCCAGCGCCGTCGGGCTTGGCGGTCAGCTGATGGTTCTGACCCCGCCGTGGGAGCAGGGCTGCTATCGCTGCCTGTGGCCGGATACGGCCGAACCCGAGCGTAGCTGCCGCACCGCGGGCATTATCGGGCCGGTGGTCGGCATGATGGGTACGCTGCAGGCGCTGGAGGCGATCAAGCTGCTCTCCGGCATGGTCACGCCGCGTAATACGCTGCGGCTGTTTGACGCCCGTACCAGCGCCTGGCGCAGCCTGGCGCTACAGCGGGCGCAGAGCTGCCCGGTATGCGGAGGACAACATGCAGATTTGGTTTAACGACGAGCCGCTCCGCTGCGCCGATGCGCTCACCGTCGCCGCCCTGCTCGCTCAGCTGGAACAGCAGCAGGCGGGTATCGCGCTGGCGCTCAATCAACAGGTTCTGCCGCGCGAGCGGTGGGATCTCCATCTTCTGCAGGAAGGCGATCGGGTCCTGCTTTTTCAGGTTATCGCCGGAGGCTGACATGTTACGTATCGCAGACAAAACGTTCGACTCACACATTTTTACCGGTACCGGGAAATTTTCCGCACCGGAACTCATGGTCGAGGCGATCCGCGCCTCGGGAAGCCAGCTGGTGACGCTGGCGATGAAGCGCGTCGATTTACGTCAGCACAATGATGCGATCCTCGCGCCTTTACTGGCCGCCGGCGTCAGCCTGCTGCCGAATACGTCAGGGGCAAAAACGGCGGAAGAGGCCGTGTTCGCCGCCCGCCTGGCACGGGAGGCCCTGGGCACTCACTGGCTGAAGCTGGAGATCCATCCTGACGCACGCTGGCTGCTGCCGGACCCCATCGAAACCCTGAAGGCGGCGGAGATCCTGGTACGGGAAGGTTTCGTGGTTCTGCCCTACTGCGGCGCCGACCCGGTGCTGTGTAAGCGCCTGGAGGAGGCGGGCTGCGCGGCGGTGATGCCGCTTGGCGCGCCCATCGGCTCGAATCAGGGGCTGGAAACCCGCGCCATGCTGGAAATCATTATCACCCAGGCCAGAGTACCGGTAGTCGTTGATGCCGGTATTGGCGTGCCCAGCCATGCGGCGCAGGCGCTGGAGATGGGCGCCGACGCGGTGCTGGTGAATACCGCAATCGCCGTCGCCGACGATCCGGTAACCATGGCGCGCGCGTTTCGTCTGGCGGTAGAAGCGGGCCTGCTGGCCCGTCAGGCCGGACCCGGCGCGCGCAGCGCCCAGGCGCAGGCCACCAGCCCGCTAACCGGTTTTCTGGAGGCGCTGGCATGAGCACCTTTAGCGACCGCTGGAAGCAGCTGGAGTGGGATGATATCCGCCTGCGCATCAACAGCAAAACCCCCGCCGACGTTGAACGGGCGATAGCGGCAAAACAGCTTACTCGCGATGATATGATGGCCCTGCTCTCCCCCGCCGCCGCCGGCTATCTGGAGCCGCTGGCGCAGCGCGCGCAGCGCCTGACCCGCCAGCGCTTTGGCAACACCGTCAGCTTCTACGTTCCCCTCTATCTCTCTAACCTGTGCGCGAACGACTGCACCTACTGCGGCTTTTCGATGAGCAATCGCATCAAGCGTAAGACGCTGGATAGCGACGAAATTACCCGCGAGTGCGCCGCCATCCGCCAGATGGGCTTTGAGCATCTGCTGCTGGTCACCGGCGAACATCAGGGGAAGGTGGGGATGGACTATTTTCGCCAGCATCTACCGGCGATCCGCAGCCGGTTCTCCTCACTGCAAATGGAGGTGCAGCCGCTGAGCACCGAAGAGTACGCCGAGCTGAAAACGCTCGGCCTGGACGGCGTGATGGTCTATCAGGAAACCTATCATGAAAGCATGTACGCCCAGCATCATCTGAAGGGGAAGAAGCAGGACTTCTTCTGGCGTCTGGATACGCCGGATCGCCTTGGCGAGGCGGGGATCGATAAGATCGGCCTGGGCGCACTCATTGGCCTCTCCGATAGCTGGCGCGTGGATTGCTATATGGTCGCCGAGCATCTGCTGTGGCTCCAGCAGCATTACTGGCGCAGCCGCTACTCGGTCTCCTTCCCCCGGCTGCGGCCGTGCGCCGGCGGGATCGAACCGGCATCGCTGATGGACGAGCGCCAGCTGGTGCAGACCATCTGCGCCTTCCGCCTGCTGGCACCGGAGGTTGAGCTGTCGCTTTCAACCCGCGAATCCCCCGATTTCCGCGATCGGGTGATCCCGCTGGCCATTAACAACGTCAGCGCATTTTCAAAAACGCAGCCCGGCGGCTACGCCGATAATCACCCCGAGCTGGAGCAGTTTGCTCCTCACGACGGCCGCCGCCCCGAAGAGGTCGCCAGCGCGCTGGTCGCTCGCGGGCTGCAGCCGGTGTGGAAAGACTGGGATAGCTGGCTGGGACGCGCGACGCAGTCGCCCTGAAGAGGAGTGTAACGACCTGAGTAGTTTGCGAGCCTGAACGCGAGAACAAAAACGGCAGATTGCTTACCCTCTGCCGTTTTCCTATTCTGCTCCTGTCAGCAGCGGAAGCTGACCAGGGCGATAATTTCTCTTCCTCATTTTCGCCCTGCCTCCTTAATGGATAACCGATACGGATAGCCGATGGACAGCAGGCGAAACCCCAGCCACGATGAATTTAAATCCCTTGCCCTGGAAGGGCGTGGTTATAATTGACGAATAGTTACCTGATTCGCTCGGCAGGCATGCTGGCTAAACCTGCGTATTAACCCACGGTTTATATCTTCTGGAACGATTTACGACTCATGGCTCGTCACAACAGAAAACTCTCTTTTACTACGCCGATTCTGGTGGGGTTTGCGGGGATTTTACTCAGTTTTTTACTGATCGCAGCGTTCGTCATTACCACTCAGAAAAAGAATTTTCTTGAGGACTATCACCACGTTAATCGCAACTTCACCCACAATCTGGCCATTAACTACACCGAATCGCTGCTCCGCGAAAATGATTATATTCTCAGCCGCGCCACCACCTTTTTCTCCCGCAATGACGAGCTCAATAGCGCCGTTAATCTCGATCGGCAGAAAGGTTTACGCGCGCTGATGCAGCTCCAGGAGCTGATGCAAACCGTCTCTTCTATCTCGCTGGCGGACACCCAGGCGCACTACCTGCGCGCGCCGGAGGTGCTGGAGACGGAAGATAGCCGGACGTTCGATCCTCAATCTCGTCCGTGGTTTATCAAACAGGCGGAAGCCAGTACGTTCAGCCTCTACACCAGCCCCTACCTGGACTACTTTACCCATCGCCCTACCGTTACCCTCTATCGCCCGGTCATCTCCCCGGAAGGACGGCTCAAAGGCAGCCTCGCCTTCCATATGGATCTGACGTCGATGGGGTACGCGCTGCGGCAAATGGTAGCACCGGTGCAGGGCGAGTTTTTTGTCGTGCAGCGCGACGGCAAAGTGGTGCTCCATCCGGATCCTGGCGCCCTGTTTAAGCCCTACGTCAGCAGCCGCCTGATGGATGACATGACCAGCGCAGAGGGCCAGCTGTACGATACCGCCAGCGATAGCTGGTATTACTACTATTCGTTTACTAATCCCGACTGGTTCGTCATCTATCGCGTCGATAATTCCACCCTGATCGACCTGACGCGCTATGAAACCGATATTGTCGCCTGGGGATTTGTCCTCGGCGCCATTGTCATTATCCTGTTCGGCCTCTACCTGCGCCACGCTTCGCGCACGGTGCTGATGAATATCATCAACGCCATTAAGACCGGCGACGTCCAGCGCGCCCCGCGGCTGGAAGCGATGCTGAGCAAGGCTATCGAAAGCAATAAGCAGCGCGAGCTCACCTACGTGCGCCAGGCCACCATCGATGCCCTGACCGGCTGTAAAAACCGCCGCGCCTTCGATAGCGACATCGCGGCGTTGATGAACGATCATCAGCCGTTCGCCCTGGCGCTGGTCGACATCGATAACTTTAAATCGATTAACGACACCTGGGGCCACCTCAACGGCGATATCGTTCTGCGCAGCGTCGCCCGTGAAGGGCTGCAAATCCTGCAGCCGCTGCAGATTTCACTCTACCGCTACGGCGGAGAGGAGTTTGCCGTGGTATTTACCGCAGAGCATCTCACTCATGCCCATACGCTGCTCGAAAGCTGGCGGATTAAGATCGCCCAGCGCACCTGGCGTGAAGAGGGGCTGAGCGTAACCTTCAGCGCCGGCCTCGGCGAATGGAATATGGAGCCGCTGGATAAACTGGTGGTCAGCGTGGACGAAGCGCTCTATAAAGCGAAACAGCAGGGTAAGAATCGGATAGTCAGAACCTAAAGCGCCTACCCTTGTAAAGCCCGCTTCGGCGGGCTTTTTTGTCTTTTCAGCCCGCAAACCGAAACCGGTTTCATTATTTTGTGATGCCTTACACACAATCGCTGCAAAGCGGTTGTTCCGTCACCCTGCCCGCGCTAAAGATGGTACATCAAGGAACATAAAGGCGACGAACTATGAAGAATATCGTTTTATGCTGTGCCGCAGGTATGTCCACCAGCATGCTGGTTCAACGTATGCAAGCTGCCGCGCAGCAGAAAGGGGTGGAAGTCTCGATTAAAGCCGTGCCGGTGGCCGAATTTAAGGACAACCTGGCGGCTGCCGATATTATCCTGCTGGGCCCGCAGGTGAAATACGAGCAGGCAAAACTGCAGGCGCTGGCCGATCCATTCGGTAAAAAAGTCGCCGTTATCGATATGATGGATTACGGCATGATGAAAGGCGATGCCGTTCTGGATAAAGCCCTGAAGTTGATGGAGTAAGAGATGGAAGATTTAGAAACGATCATTATGGAGCTGTTGGTTAACGCCGGTTCCGCGCGTAGCTCTGCATTAACCGCACTGCAGCTGGCGCGCAAAGGTGATTTTGCCGCCGCCGAGCAGGCGATGACAGAATCTCATGAATTTGTGAAGCACGCGCACAAAATCCAGACCCAGCTTATCGGTCTGGATGAAGGGTCCGGCAAGCTTCCGGTCAACCTGATTACCGTTCACTCTCAGGACCACCTGATGAACGCGATGGTCATCCAGGATCTGGCGACCGATATGATCGAACTGTATCGCCGTATTCCGCAGTAAATAAAACCGCTTTATGCAGCAGGTGCCCGTTCGGCACCTGCTTTTTTTATTACAGAAATCCGTAGAGCGCGGCAAATATCCAGCCAAATACGCACGAGACGCTGACGCCAATGAGCCCCGGCAGAATAAAGCTGTGGTTAATCACAAAGCGGCCGATGCGGGTCGTCCCCGAGCGGTCGAACTGAATAGCGGCCAGGTCACTGGGGTAGGTTGGCAGAATATAATAACCGTAGCACGCCGGCGCGGACGCCACGATATAGGCCGGGTCGACGCCAATCGCCAGCGCAACCGGGACAATCGCCGCCAGCGCCGCCGCCTGCGAGTTGACGAATTTGGAGACAATCAGCAGGACGATAGCGTAGGCCCACGGATACTCTTTTACCATCTCGCCCAGCACGCCCTTAATCTCCGACATGTGCGCACCAAACATGGTCTCCGCCATCCATGCAATGCCGTATACCGCCACAATGGCGATCATTCCCGAGCGAAATACCTCATTTTTAGAAATAGAGGCCGGATTGGTTTTGGTAATGATGATGATCAGCGCCCCGGAGAGCAGCATAAACATCTGGATAACCAGCACCATCGACAGCGGCTTGCCGTCGAATACGGGCCGCAGCTCGGAAAATGCGCCCAGCAGGGCGACCACGACAATCGACGCCAGGAAGATCCACATCGCCACCCAGTTGCTGGCCGGCAGCTTGCGGTCCAGCAGCGTTGCGGTGTCGCCGTAGACGTAGTGGCGGTTTTCCGGCGTCGCGATAAATGCCTGGAACTCTTCGTCTTTATCCAAATCCTTGCCGCGGAACCAGCTAAAAATACCGATCGCCAGAATGCCCAGCAGGGTGGAAGGGATGGTGATCGCCAGCAGGTCGAGAAACTCCAGGTGCTTGCCGTTAAACGTAAAGTTACCGAGCATTGCCACCAGCGAAACGACCGCGACGGAAACCGGGCTGGCGATAATACCCATCTGTGCGCCAATGGAGCTTGCCGCCATAGGACGCTCGGGACGAATATTATTCTTAATCGCGACGTCATAGATAATCGGCAGGATGGTATAGACCACGTGGCCGGTGCCGCACAGGATAGTCAGCGTACAGGTGACAAATGGCGCAACGATTGAAACGTACTTTGGATTACGCCGCAGGAGCTTTTCGGCAATCTGCAGCATCACGTCTAACCCGCCAGAAGCCTGTAGCGTCGCCGAGGCGGCCACTACCGCAATAATCACCAGCATGACATCAACCGGCGGTTTTCCCGGCTGAAGATGGAAGACAAAGACTAAAATAACCAGCCCGATGCCGCCTAAAAGGCCCAGCGCAATCCCACCTTTTCTGGCCCCATAAAACAAACACACTAAGATAATGATGAGTTGTATAGCAAATTCCATGCATCCCCCAGAACCACTCTATTAGGTCGAAAACATCTATCGCGGTCGTCTCATTCTTATTTAGCGACCTCCTCAATGGCATTTTAAATAGACGAAGCGGCGCCTCAGCGGGTGAGAACTAAAAATAAGGAAAGGCGCAATCACCTGATTATCCGGATTTTTTGACTATACCTTTTTTGATTTTTAATTTTTTGATACGCGTAGAACTTTTACCCATATATTTACTATGGAATAAAAACAGGAGCGGCTGGCGGGTTTTATATTAATAGAATAAGGCTTAATTGCTGCTTAGCTATTAATGGAATGTAATCAAATATAGATTAAATAAAATCACGCGCCGTTGCGGCGGCGCAGGAATAAAAAAAGCCAGTCAGGAGACCTGACTGGCTTTTTCAGCATAGCGTCAACGATTAATCGTTGTCTGAACCGCCCAGACCCGCGTTCAGCAGCTCTGCCAGGTTAGCAGAAGCTTCTTCAACGGTAACCTGCGGTGCAGCAGGCTGTTCGCCAGCCGCCTTGCGGCGCATACGATCCTGGTGGTACGCATAGCCGGTACCCGCCGGGATCAGACGACCCACGATAACGTTCTCTTTCAGGCCACGCAGTTCGTCGCGTTTGCCCGCAACGGCTGCTTCGGTCAGGACACGGGTAGTCTCCTGGAACGATGCTGCAGAGATGAACGATTCGGTTGCCAGAGACGCTTTGGTGATACCCAGCAGGTCACGGGAGTAAGTTGCCGCAACTTTGCCATTCGCTTCCAGATCGCGGTTAGCAATCTTGACGCGGGAGTATTCAACCTGCTCGCCTTCCAGGAAGTCGGAGCTACCGGCACTGTCGATGGTCGCTTTACGCAGCATCTGACGAACGATAACTTCAATGTGCTTATCGTTAATCTTAACGCCTTGCAGACGGTAAACGTCCTGTACTTCGTTGGTGATATAACGCGTTACCGCGTGTACGCCACGAAGACGCAGAATGTCGTGCGGCGCTTCCGGACCGTCGGAAACCACGTCACCACGTTCTACACGTTCACCTTCAAACACGTTCAGCTGACGCCATTTCGGAATCATCTCTTCGTATGGATCGCTACCGTCTAACGGAGTGATGACCAGACGACGTTTACCTTTGGTTTCTTTACCGAAGGAGATGATACCGCTGATTTCTGCCAGAATTGCCGGCTCTTTCGGGCGACGCGCTTCGAACAGGTCAGCAACGCGCGGCAGACCACCGGTGATATCCTTGGTACCGCTGGATTCCTGAGGAATACGCGCCAGTGCGTCACCCGCACTGATCTGGATACCATCTTCCAGCTGGACGATCGCTTTACCCGGCAGGAAGTACTGCGCAGGCATATCGGTGCCAGGGATCAGAACGTCGTTACCGTTAGCATCAACGATTTTCAGGGCCGGACGCAGGTCTTTACCGCCCGCTGTACGCTCTGCAGAATCCAGAACGACCAGCGAAGACAGACCGGTCAGCTCGTCGGTCTGACGAGTAATGGTCTGGCCGTCAATCATGTCAGTAAAGCGGATGAAACCACTTACTTCAGTGATAACCGGCATGGTGTGCGGATCCCAGTTTGCTACGGTTTCGCCGCCAGCAACCTGCTCACCATCACCTTTACCCATCACCGCACCGTAAGGAACTTTATAGCTCTCTTTGGTACGACCGAATTCGTCGATCAGCTTCAGTTCGGTGTTACGCGAGGTCACTACCAGCTTACCGGCAGAGTTGACAACCGATTTAGCGTTGCTAAGACGGATGCTACCTTTGTTTTTCACCTGGATGCTGGATTCAGCAGCCGCACGAGATGCCGCACCACCGATGTGGAACGTACGCATCGTCAGCTGTGTACCCGGCTCACCGATGGACTGTGCCGCGATAACGCCGATAGCCTCGCCTTTGTTGATGATGTGGCCACGCGCCAGGTCACGACCGTAGCAGTGCGCACATACACCAAAGTCGGTGTCACAGGATACGACGGAACGCACTTTGACGGAGTCAACGGAGTTCTCTTCCAGCAGATCACACCAGTGCTCGTGCAGCAGCGTGTTGCGTGGAACCAGAATATCCGCAGTACCCGGCTTCAGAACGTCTTCAGCGGTCACACGACCCAGTACGCGATCGCGCAGCGGCTCTTTAACATCACCACCCTCGATAACCGGAGTCATGGTGATGCCTTCCAGGGTGCCACAGTCGTCTTCAGTAACAACCAGGTCCTGTGCAACGTCAACCAGACGACGAGTCAGGTAACCGGAGTTCGCTGTTTTCAGTGCGGTATCCGCCAGACCTTTACGCGCACCGTGCGTGGAGATGAAGTACTGGAGTACGTTCAGACCTTCACGGAAGTTCGCGGTGATCGGCGTTTCGATGATGGAGCCATCCGGCTTCGCCATCAGACCACGCATACCAGCCAGCTGACGAATCTGTGCCGCAGAACCACGCGCACCGGAGTCGGCCATCATGTAGATGCTGTTGAAGGAAACCTGCTGCTCTTCGACGCCGTCACGGTTAATAACGGTTTCGGTTTGCAGGTTATCCATCATCGCTTTGGATACACGATCGTTCGCCGCAGCCCAGATATCGATAACTTTGTTGTAGCGTTCGCCCGCGGTAACCAGACCGGACTGGAACTGTTCCTGGATCTCAGCAACTTCAGCTTCCGCTTCGCTGATGATCTCGTGTTTTTTCTCCGGGATGACCATGTCATCAATACCAACGGATGCACCTGAACGCGCTGCATAAGCAAAGCCGGTGTACATCGTCTGGTCCGCAAAAATAACGGTCGGTTTCAGGCCCAGAATACGGTAGCAGGTGTTCAGCATCTTAGAGATCGCTTTCTTACCCAGTGCCTGGTTCACGATAGTGAACGGCAGACCTTTAGGCACGATCATCCACAGAATCGCACGGCCAACGGTCGTGTCTTTCAGGCTGGTTTTCGCTACGAACTGGTCGTTTTCGTCTTTTTCGTATTCGGTGATACGCACTTTAACGCGCGCATGCAGAGAGGCCAGGCCAGCGCGATAAATACGCTCGGCTTCTTTCGGGCCAGTCAGCACCATGCCTTCGCCTTTGGCGTTAACACAGTCACGGGTCATGTAGTACAGACCCAGAACAACGTCCTGAGACGGAACGATGATAGGCTCGCCGTTCGCCGGGGACAGGATGTTGTTGGTAGACATCATCAGCGCACGCGCTTCGAGCTGGGCTTCCAGCGTCAGCGGTACGTGAACAGCCATCTGGTCACCATCGAAGTCGGCGTTATATGCCGCACAGACCAGCGGGTGCAGCTGGATAGCTTTACCTTCGATCAGTACCGGCTCAAATGCCTGGATACCCAAACGGTGCAGGGTTGGTGCACGGTTCAGCAGTACCGGGTGCTCGCGGATAACTTCGTCCAGGATATCCCAAACGACAGCTTCTTCGCGCTCAACCATTTTCTTCGCAGCTTTAATGGTGGTAGCAAGACCACGCAGTTCCAGCTTGCCGTAGATGAACGGTTTGAACAGCTCCAGCGCCATTTTCTTCGGCAGACCGCACTGATGCAGACGCAGGTATGGACCTACGGTGATAACAGAACGACCGGAGTAGTCAACGCGTTTACCCAGCAGGTTCTGACGGAAACGACCCTGTTTACCTTTGATCATATCGGCCAAAGATTTCAGAGGACGTTTGTTAGAACCGGTGATAGCACGACCGCGACGACCGTTATCCAGCAGGGCGTCAACCGCTTCCTGCAGCATACGTTTTTCGTTGCGTACGATGATATCCGGCGCAGCCAGATCCAGCAGACGTTTCAGACGGTTGTTACGGTTAATGACGCGACGATACAAATCGTTCAGGTCAGAAGTCGCGAAACGACCACCATCCAGCGGAACCAGCGGACGCAGATCTGGCGGCAGAACCGGCAGAACGGTCAGGATCATCCACTCCGGCTTGTTGCCAGACTGAACGAAAGCTTCCAGCAGTTTGATACGCTTGGTCAGCTTTTTACGCTTGGTTTCGGAGTTGGTTTCGTTCAGCTCTTCACGCAGCTGTTCGCATTCCTGCTCCAGATCCATGCTCTTCAGCAGGGCCTGAATAGCTTCGGCGCCCATCTTCGCGTCGAACTCGTCGCCGAACTCTTCCAGCGCGTCCAGATACTGCTCTTCTGTCAGGATCTGGTTGCGTTCGAGGTTCGTCATCCCGCCTTCGATAACCACATAAGATTCGAAGTACAGAACGCGTTCGATATCACGCAGCGGCATATCCAGCAGCAGGCCGATACGGGACGGCAGCGACTTCAGGAACCAAATGTGGGCGGTCGGAGACGCCAGCTCGATGTGGCCCATGCGCTCACGACGCACTTTAGTCTGGGTCACTTCAACGCCGCACTTCTCACAGATCACACCACGGTGTTTCAGGCGCTTGTACTTACCGCACAGGCACTCGTAGTCTTTTACTGGCCCGAAAATACGCGCACAGAAAAGGCCGTCACGTTCTGGTTTGAACGTACGGTAGTTAATGGTTTCCGGCTTTTTAACTTCACCGAAAGACCATGAACGGATCATGTCTGGCGAGGCCAGAGCAATTTTGATCGCATCAAACTCTTCGGTTTTAGTCTGCGCTTTCAGAAACTTTAATAAATCTTTCACGGATTTGCTCCCGTCGGAGTTAGCACAATCTGGCGCCGGGTATGACCCCGGCACCAGTGACCTGTTTGAGCGAGAGTTACTCGTCTTCCAGTTCGATGTTGATGCCCAGCGAGCGAATCTCTTTCAACAGTACGTTGAAGGATTCCGGCATGCCCGGTTCCATCTGATGGTTGCCGTCCACGATGTTTTTATACATCTTGGTACGACCGTTAACGTCATCAGACTTGACGGTAAGCATTTCCTGCAGGGTGTATGCCGCGCCGTAAGCTTCCAGCGCCCATACTTCCATCTCACCGAAGCGCTGACCACCGAACTGAGCCTTACCACCCAGCGGCTGCTGAGTAACCAGGCTGTAAGAACCGGTAGAACGCGCATGCATCTTGTCATCAACCAGGTGGTTCAGTTTCAGCATGTACATATAGCCGACGGTAACCTGGCGTTCGAACTGCTCGCCGGTACGACCGTCGAACAGGGTAATCTGACCGGAAGTCGGCAGGCCACCCAGCTGTAACAGTTCCTTGATTTCAGACTCTTTCGCACCGTCGAATACCGGCGTTGCGATCGGCATACCTTTTTTCAGGTTTTCAGCAAGACGCAGAACTTCATCATCGGTGAAGGTATTCAGATCGACCTTCTGGCGAACGTCTGTACCCAGATCGTACGCTTTCTGGATGAATTCGCGCAGTTTGGCGACTTCCTGCTGCTGTTTCAGCATGGCGTTGATTTTCTCGCCGATGCCTTTCGCAGCCATACCCAGGTGGGTTTCCAGAATCTGACCGATGTTCATACGAGACGGTACGCCCAGCGGGTTCAGTACGATGTCTACCGGCGTGCCGTTTTCATCGTAAGGCATATCTTCGATCGGGTTGATCTTAGAGATAACACCCTTGTTACCGTGACGGCCTGCCATTTTATCACCAGGCTGAATCTGACGTTTAACGGCCAGATACACTTTAACAATCTTCAGCACGCCAGGTGCCAGATCGTCGCCTTGGGTAATTTTACGGCGTTTCGCTTCGAGTTTTTTCTCGAACTCGTGTTTCAGTTCGTCGTACTGCTCAGCCAGCTGCTCCAGCTGATTTTGTTTCTCTTCGTCGGCCAGGCCCAGTTCCAGCCAGCGATCGCGCGGCAGCTTGTCGAGCTTCTCAGCTTCAACACCACCGGAGACCAGCACCGCGTAGATACGACCAAACAGGCCAGCTTCGAAGATCTGCAGTTCTTCAGACAGGTCTTTTTTCGCCTGCTTCAGCTGCATTTCTTCGATTTCCAGCGCACGCTTGTCTTTCTCAACGCCGTCGCGGGTAAAGACCTGAACGTCGATAACGGTACCCGATACGCCGTTCGGTACGCGCAGAGAAGAGTCTTTAACGTCAGACGCTTTCTCACCGAAGATCGCGCGCAGCAGTTTCTCTTCTGGCGTCAGCTGGGTTTCACCTTTCGGTGTGACCTTACCAACCAGAATGTCGCCGCCGGTCACTTCTGCACCGATGTAAACGATACCGGATTCGTCCAGTTTGGAGAGCGCAGCTTCACCCACGTTCGGGATATCAGCGGTGATCTCTTCCGGCCCCAGCTTGGTGTCACGGGACACGCACGCCAGTTCCTGGATGTGAATCGTGGTGAAACGATCTTCCTGAACCACGCGCTCGGAGACGAGGATGGAGTCTTCGAAGTTGTAGCCGTTCCACGGCATGAACGCTACGCGCATGTTCTGACCGAGCGCCAGTTCACCGAGGTCGGTGGACGGACCGTCTGCCAGCACGTCGCCGCGCTCAATTGGCTCACCCAGGGACACGCAAGGCATCTGGTTGATGCAGGTGTTCTGGTTAGAACGGGTGTACTTGGTCAGGTTATAGATGTCGATGCCAGCTTCGCCCGGATACATCTCATCATCGTTAACTTTGATAACGATACGGGATGCATCCACGTACTGAACGGTACCGCCACGTTTAGCGACCGCAGTAACACCGGAGTCAACGGCAACAGCACGTTCCATACCGGTACCAACCAGCGGCTTATCAGCGCGCAGAGTCGGAACCGCCTGACGTTGCATGTTCGCACCCATCAATGCACGGTTGGCGTCATCGTGTTCCAGGAACGGGATCAGGGACGCACCGACGGAAACCACCTGCTGGGTGGATACGTCCATGTAGTCAACCTGGTCACGGCTGAACAAGCTGGATTCGCCTTTACTACGGCACGTTACCAGGTCTTCTTCAAAGTGGCCTTCGTCATCCAGGTTGGAGTTCGCCTGAGCGATGACGTAGTTACCTTCTTCGATAGCAGAGAGGTAATGAATTTCGTCGGTTACAACACCGTCAGTCACTTTACGATACGGAGTCTCGAGGAAGCCGTATTCGTTAGTCTGTGCATACACGGACAGGGAGTTGATCAGACCGATGTTCGGGCCTTCAGGCGTTTCGATTGGACATACGCGACCGTAGTGGGTCGGGTGTACGTCTCGAACTTCAAAGCCTGCGCGCTCGCGGGTCAGACCGCCTGGGCCGAGTGCAGAGATACGACGTTTGTGCGTAATCTCGGACAGCGGGTTGTTCTGGTCCATAAACTGAGACAGCTGGCTGGAACCAAAGAACTCTTTCACTGCTGCAGAAATCGGCTTGGCGTTGATCATATCCTGAGGCATCAGGGTATCCAGATCGCCCAGGGACAGACGCTCTTTAACCGCACGCTCTACGCGAACCAGGCCAACGCGGAACTGGTTTTCCGCCATTTCGCCAACGGAACGGATACGACGGTTGCCGAGGTGGTCGATATCATCGACTTCGCCAATGCCGTTACGGATACCGATGAGCTTCTTCATCACCTGAATGATGTCGTCTTTGCTCAGGATACCGGAACCTTCGATTTCGTCACGCAGCAGAGAACGGTTGAACTTCATACGACCAACCGCGGACAGATCGTAGCGGTCTTCGGAGAAGAACAGGTTCTCAAACAGGTTTTCAGCCGCTTCACGAGTCGGCGGCTCACCCGGGCGCATCATGCGGTAGATTTCTACCAGCGCGCTCAGACGATCGTTGGTCGGGTCGACGCGTACAGTCTCAGACATGTACGCACCGTGATCGAGATCGTTGGTGAACAGAGTTTCGATGCGCTTATGACCGGACTGGCTCAGTTTGGCCAGCAGATCAAGGCTCAGCTCCATGTTCGCCGGGCAGATCAGTTCGCCGGTCGCTGTATCGACATAGTCTTTAGCAGCAACTTTACCCGCGATGTACTCAACCGGAACTTCGATAAGCTTAATATCGTCTTTTTCCAGCTGGCGGATATGGCGAGCGGTAATACGGCGTGCTTTTTCTACGTAGATCTTACCGTTCGCTTCGATGTCGAAGGACGCGGTTTCACCACGCAGACGCTCCGGAATCAGCTCCATCTGCAGCTTGTTGTCGCGAATTTCAAAGACCACTTTTTCGAAGAACAGGTCAAGGATCTGCTCAGTGGTGTAATTCAGCGCGCGCAGGATGATCGTTGCCGGCAGCTTACGACGACGGTCGATACGGACAAACAGGTTGTCTTTCGGATCGAATTCGAAGTCCAGCCAGGAACCGCGGTAAGGGATGATACGTGCGTTATACAGGACCTTACCGGAAGAGTGAGTCTTACCTTTGTCACTGTCAAAGAAGACGCCCGGGCTACGGTGCAGCTGAGAAACGATAACACGCTCAGTACCGTTGATAACAAAGGTACCGTTGTCGGTCATGAGCGGAATTTCGCCCATGTAGACTTCTTGTTCTTTGATGTCTTTAACGGTGCCTTCCGGCGCTTCACGCTCGTAGATCACCAGACGCAGTTTTACGCGCAGCGGTGCCGAATAGGTCACGCCACGGATCTGACATTCTTTAACATCAAATACTGGTTCGCCCAGACGGTAGCTGACGTATTGCAGCTCGGAATTACCGCTGTAGCTTTTAATCGGGAACACGGAACGGAAGGCTGCTTCCAGACCATATTGCCCTTCAGGATCTTGCTCGATAAACTTCTGGAACGAATCAAGCTGGATAGAAAGGAGATAAGGTATGTCCAGAACTTGTGGACGTTTACCAAAATCCTTACGAATACGTTTTTTCTCGGTATAGGAGTAAACCATAGGGTTCCTCAGCTCGCTGACAAGTCGACCCGTCTGCCTCAGAAAGGCAGTTTTTTATGCAACACTATTTTGTGGACCGGAAAATGGAACACTTTCCGCAATACCTGTTGCTATCACGCTTAAACCATTTCGTCGCGATTTACACAGAGCGAGCACCCTGTCGCAGTATATTAAGTCGTCGATAGAAACATGCATTGTCAGGACAACCAGCAGTCAAACAGTGTGAAATTCTACTGGCGCCTTACAGCGCAAAAAGGCTGGTGACTAAATAGTCACCAGCCATCAGCCTGATTACTCAGGCTGCAACCGGAAAGGTTGGCTTATTTGACTTCAACTTCAGCGCCAGCTTCTTCCAGAGATTTTTTCAGTGCTTCTGCGTCATCTTTGCTGATGCCTTCTTTCAGGGCAGCAGGTGCAGATTCTACCAGGTCTTTAGCTTCTTTCAGACCCAGGCCAGTTGCGCTACGTACTGCTTTGATTACAGCAACTTTGTTAGCGCCAGCAGCTTTCAGAATTACGTCGAATTCAGTTTTTTCTTCAGCAGCTTCAGCCGGGCCAGCAGCTACAGCTACAGCAGCAGCAGCGGAAACACCGAATTTTTCTTCCATTGCAGAGATCAGCTCAACAACGTCCATTACGGACATAGCGGATACTGCTTCAATGATTTGATCTTTAGTGATAGACATTTAAATTGTTCCTGAATATCAGAATAAGTTTATACGTAAGCGAGTGCTTTATAAAGAAATCTGCGATTAAGCAGCTTCTTTCGCATCGCGTACAGCAGCCAGAGTGCGAACCAGTTTGCCAGCCGAAGCTTCTTTCATGGTTGCCATCAGGCGTGCAATTGCTTCGTCGTAGGTCGGCAGAGTTGCCAGGCGGTCGATATTCGACGCCAGGATCAGCTCGCCTTCAAAGGCTGCGGCTTTAACCTCGAATTTTGCATTCGCTTTCGCGAACTCTTTGAACAGACGAGCGGCAGCGCCCGGGTGTTCCATAGAGTATGCAATCAGGGTCGGACCAACAAACGTGTCTTTCAGGCACTCGAACTGAGTACCTTCAACGACGCGGCGCAGCAGGGTGTTGCGGACAACACGCATGTAAACGCCAGCTTCACGACCTGCTTTACGCAGTTCAGTCATTTTATCTACAGTAACGCCACGGGAATCCGCAACTACTGCAGACAGCGCGCCTTTGGCTACTTCGCTGACTTCAGCAACAATCGCTTGTTTGTCTTGAAGATTTAAAGCCATTAGCTTTGCTCCTGGATGTTTGCCAGAGCTCATGCTCTGGAACTCACTTCACTCTACTCAACGAATAGAGCGTCTTAAATACGGTGAGCAGAAACAAGCCAGAGTATCCAAAAATAATCTTAGCGTTCTGTCACCGTCTACGCAGGGCATTAAGTTTCTTACGAAACACCTGCGGTCTTCGACGGAGGCCTGGATAGGCCAGGCTCCAACGAACAAATTCTTTCTACCCTTCGCTATTCAGCGCCGTGCCGGCGTTGGCTGTCTTCGCTCACACCGGTTACATAGTTCACTATGCTCCCGGAGATTCACTCAGTTGCCGCCTTGCTACAACCTGACTATCTCGGATAGCGTTCTGCACGTAGCAGAATCGTGGGGGTAGAATTGTAGACAAATCCACCGCCCACGTAAAGCTAATCTTAGTTCGCAGAAGCGCTCAGACCAGCTTGATCAACGGCAACGCCAGCACCCATGGTGGTGGAGAGGCTAACTTTCTTGATGAAAACGCCTTTCGCCTGAGTCGGTTTTGCTTTTTTCAGCGCAACCAGCAGGGATTCCAGGTTTTCTTTCAGTTTGTCAGCGTCAAAGTCCACTTTACCGATGGTGGTGTGGATGATGCCGTTTTTGTCGTTACGATAGCGAACCTGGCCTGCTTTAGCGTTCTTAACAGCTTCAGCAACGTTCGGAGTAACGGTACCCACTTTCGGGTTTGGCATCAGGCCACGTGGACCCAGAACCTGGCCCAGCTGGCCAACAACGCGCATTGCATCCGGGGAAGCAATAACAACGTCGAAGTTCATTTCGCCTTTTTTGATCTGGTCTGCCAGATCTTCCATACCTACCAGCTCGGCGCCTGCAGCTTTAGCAGCTTCAGCGTTCGGGCCCTGGGCAAATACGGCTACGCGAACGGAACGGCCAGTACCGTGCGGCAGTACTGTTGCGCCACGGACGTTCTGGTCAGATTTACGAGCGTCGATGCCGAGGTTAACAGCAACGTCTACGCTTTCGGTAAATTTAGCGGTGGCCAGCTCTTTCAGCAGAGCAATAGCTTCGTTGATGTCGTACTGTTTAGTCACATCAACTTTGTCACGGATCACGCGCATACGCTTGGTCAGTTTAGCCATTTCTTAATCCTCTACTACCAGGCCCATGGAACGTGCAGTACCTTCAATGGAGCGAGTCATCGCTTCAATGTCAGAACCAGTCATGTCGGCAGCTTTGGTCTGCGCGATTTCCTGCAGCTGAGCGCGGGAAATTTTACCTACTTTATCTTTGTTCGGCTTACCGGAACCAGACTTGATGCCTGCAGCTTTCTTCAGCAGAACAGCAGCCGGCGGGGTCTTGGTAACAAAGGTAAAGGAACGGTCAGCGTAAACGGTAATAACAACCGGAGTCGGCAGACCTTTTTCCAGGGATTCTGTTTTGGCGTTAAACGCTTTACAGAATTCCATGATGTTCACACCCTGCTGACCCAGTGCTGGACCAACCGGCGGGCTCGGGTTTGCCATACCAGCTGCAACCTGCAGCTTGACGTAGGCTTGTACTTTCTTAGCCATTTAAATTTCCTCGTTTGGGTATAACGCCTTTAGAAAGGCTCCCCGTTATCAATATCGTCTTACGGACACAGGGTCCATAAAAACAAAAGGCGCGAAATTGTATGTCAATTTCGCGCCTCATGCAACGATTAAATCGCTGCTTTTTTGATCGTCGCTTAGGCTTTTTCTACCTGAGCAAAGTCCAGCTCGACCGGAGTCGCACGGCCAAAGATCGAAACAGAAACCTTCAGGCGGGACTTCTCGTAGTCAACTTCTTCAACAACGCCGTTGAAGTCAGCAAACGGACCATCGCTGACGCGGACCATTTCGCCCGGCTCGAACAGCGTTTTAGGACGCGGCTTATCGCCAACCTGCTGAAGACGGTTCATGATCGCGTCGACTTCTTTGTCGCTGATCGGCGCAGGACGGTCAGATGTACCGCCGATAAAGCCCATCACGCGCGGTACGCTGCGCACCAGGTGCCAGCTTGCGTCGTTCATCACCATCTGGACCAGAACGTAACCCGGGAAGAATTTGCGCTCGCTCTTACGGCGCAGGCCACCACGGATTTCGACCACTTCTTCGGTCGGAACCATGACTTCGCCAAACAACTCTTCCATATTGTGTAATTTGATATGTTCACGCAACGAGGTAGCTACGCGACCTTCAAAACCGGAAAACGCCTGAACGACGTACCAGCGTTTTTTAGGAGCTTCAGACATCTCAGAACCTCAGGCCAGTGATAAAGGATACCAGGCGAACCAGAATACCATCCAGTCCCCACAGGATCAGTGACATTACCGCAGTTACCGCGGCAACAATCAGTGTGGTGTGCAACGTCTCCTGGCGAGTAGGCCAGATTACCTTGCGGACTTCGGTTCTCGCTTCACGGGCGAAAGCTACGGTCGCCTTACCTTTTGTGGTTAACAGCGCGACGCCACCGGCAGCAGCGATCAGAATCACCACGGCCAGCGCACGCACTGCCAGCATAATGTCACGATAAAGGAAGTTGCCTACGATGGCCACAATCAGCAGCACGGCAACGATCGTCCACTTCATCGCTTCCAGGCCGCGCCCGCTCCCTTGAGCTTCGGTATTCGCACTCATAAACCAACCTGTCACAAGAATTCAGACAAATAATTTTGCCCCGCGAGAGCGAGGCAACCAAACCGAAATGCTCTGCTGCGTTTCGGATTTAACGCCCTCTACAGAGCCTGTCTCAGCAATGATTATGACAAAAAAAATCACTGATGAGCCAGGTTCTGGTTCGAAAGCGTGCAAAAAGGGCATCAAATGATGCCCTTTTATTGCGCATTGCGTCAAATGTTATCAGCGATTAGCTGAGAACTTTAGCAACAACGCCCGCGCCAACGGTACGGCCGCCTTCACGGATTGCGAAACGCAGACCGTCGTCCATCGCGATCGGGTGGATCAGGGTAACAACCATTTTGATGTTGTCGCCCGGCATTACCATCTCTACGCCTTCCGGCAGTTCGATGGTGCCAGTCACGTCAGTTGTACGGAAGTAGAACTGCGGACGGTAGCCTTTGAAGAACGGAGTATGACGGCCGCCTTCATCTTTGGACAGGATGTAAACTTCAGATTCGAATTTGGTGTGCGGCTTGATAGAACCCGGCTTAGCCAGTACCTGACCACGTTCGATTTCTTCACGTTTGATACCACGCAGCAGAACGCCAACGTTCTCACCAGCACGGCCTTCGTCCAGCAGTTTGCGGAACATTTCAACGCCGGTACAGGTAGACTTAGCGGTGTCTTTGATACCAACGATTTCAACTTCTTCGCCAACTTTAACGATACCGCGCTCTACACGACCGGTAACAACGGTACCACGGCCGGAGATGGAGAATACGTCTTCGATAGGCAGCAGGAACGGCTTGTCGATAGCACGTTCTGGTTCCGGGATGTAAGAATCCAGGTAGCCAGCCAGTTCAACGATCTTAGCTTCCCACTCTGCATCGCCTTCCAGCGCTTTCAGAGCAGAACCACGGATGATCGGAGTGTCGTCGCCCGGGAAATCGTACTGAGACAGCAGTTCACGAACTTCCATCTCAACCAGTTCCAGCAGCTCTTCGTCATCAACCATGTCGCATTTGTTCAGGAACACGATGATGTACGGAACGCCTACCTGACGACCCAGCAGGATGTGCTCACGAGTCTGCGGCATCGGGCCGTCAGTCGCAGCAACAACCAGGATCGCGCCATCCATCTGAGCAGCACCGGTGATCATGTTTTTAACATAGTCGGCGTGGCCCGGGCAGTCTACGTGTGCGTAGTGGCGAGTCGGGGTGTCATATTCAACGTGGGAAGTGTTGATGGTGATACCACGAGCTTTTTCTTCCGGTGCGTTATCGATCTGGTCGAATGCGCGCGCAGAACCACCGTAGGTTTTAGCCAGAACGGTAGTGATTGCAGCAGTCAGCGTTGTTTTACCATGGTCAACGTGGCCGATAGTACCGACGTTAACGTGCGGTTTTGTACGTTCAAACTTTTCTTTAGACATCGATTGTCCCTCTAAGACACGGATAAATCGGTGATATCACCACATCAACCAGGCAACATGCCCGACTTGTTGAATGCAATAGAATAGAGAGAAACAGGGAAGGAGAGATAAAGAAGTGGTGCTGATACCCAGAGTCGAACTGGGGACCTCACCCTTACCAAGGGTGCGCTCTACCAACTGAGCCATATCAGCACGTCTGGAGCGGGCAGCGGGAATCGAACCCGCATCATCAGCTTGGAAGGCTGAGGTAATAGCCATTATACGATGCCCGCATCCTGAAACTCGGCTACCCAGTTCTTTCTATAACAAAAAAAAGAGAGTTATCTCTTTTCTTTGTTTGAGCTGATTAGCTTAACCAATCAACTCTGGCTCCGCAAAGCGTTGCCGAAAGATGGTGGTGGGGGAAGGATTCGAACCTTCGAAGTCGATGACGGCAGATTTACAGTCTGCTCCCTTTGGCCGCTCGGGAACCCCACCAGGCACTTGATGGTGCCGACTACCGGAATCGAACTGGTGACCTACTGATTACAAGTCAGTTGCTCTACCTACTGAGCTAAGTCGGCATCAAGTAGCGCGCATTTTAGGGAGACCTGCGGATTCATGCAACTAAAAAATTGCATAAATCGTTCTATCGCTCATATTTTGCTCTCAAACACCAAAAAGCGGTGTAATTTCAATCGATGAAGAACAAAAAAACACCATTCCTCTCGCAATATTTCCATTCAAAGCCCGCTGCGGATAGGTAAAGATCGCATTTTGGTGCAGCGGCATAGCTTTTGCCGCGCCTCCGGCACGATAAAGTCACTTTGCTCTCTGCTATATAGTGGATAGCTGATTGGCCTGAGCGACGCGTTGACTGCATCATCGCCGTTTACAGCCCGCCGCCGTTTGCCCCCGCATCAGCTTTGACGTCCTTTATTCACAAATTTCACTCTTGTGATGTTGGCGTGAGAAAGCATCATTCAATGCGTTTTTTTCTTATTATTCCCTGCAATCTGGTGTTACCCTCCTGCCCATTGTCCTGATTAACTTATGTGAAGCATCTGCGCCTGTCTTTAATTTGGCGATGGTAAGAAAATGCTTATGAGCAAAAAAGAGCAAACGTTAATGACACCTTATCTACAATTTAACCGCAACCAATGGGCTGCACTTCGTGATTCCGTTCCGATGACGCTAACAGAGGAAGAAATCACGCGGTTAAAAGGCATCAACGAAGATCTTTCGCTGGAAGAAGTCGCGGAAATTTATTTGCCGCTGTCGCGTTTGCTTAATTTCTATATCAGTTCCAACCTGCGTCGTCAGGCCGTGCTGGAACAGTTTCTTGGTACCAACGGTCAGCGTATTCCGTATATCATCAGCATCGCCGGTAGCGTCGCGGTAGGTAAAAGTACAACCGCGCGCGTGCTGCAGGCGCTGCTTAGCCGGTGGCCAGAGCATCGGCACGTTGAATTGATCACCACCGATGGTTTTCTGCATCCTAATGCCGTATTGAAAGAACGCGGCCTGATGAAGAAGAAGGGCTTCCCGCAGTCTTATGATATGCACCGTCTGGTCAAGTTCGTCTCCGATCTGAAATCAGGTATCGCTAACGCTAAAGCCCCCGTCTATTCACACCTGATTTATGATGTTATTCCCGATGGCGATAAGACGGTTTCCCAGCCGGACATTTTAATTCTTGAAGGATTAAATGTTTTACAAAGCGGGATGGATTATCCGCACGATCCGCATCATGTATTTGTTTCTGATTTCGTTGATTTTTCTATATATGTTGATGCGCCGGAAGAAATGCTGCGGAGCTGGTATATCAATCGTTTTCTAAAATTCCGTGAAGGCGCATTTACCGATCCTGACTCGTATTTCCATAATTATGCAAAGCTTTCGAAAGATGAAGCCGTCAATATAGCCACTTCGCTATGGAATGAGATTAACCTGCTGAATCTTAAAGAAAACATCCTACCAACTCGTGAAAGAGCGAGTCTGATAATGACCAAGAGCGCCAACCATTCGGTCGACGAGGTCCGCTTGCGGAAATAAAAAAGGGAGCCTCGGCTCCCTGTTATTTATTCGGCGCTGCGTAGCGATATTTCACCACCAACCCATGGTTTAATCACCCCATCTTGCTCAAGTAATAATGCTCCCTGAGTATCGATGCCACGGGAAATCCCGAAGATTTCTTTGTCTCCGATAATAAGCTTAACCGGGCGATTGAGGAAATTATCTAATTTTTCCCAGCGCGACAGGTAAGGAGCCAGCCCTTCCTGTTCAAACAGCTGCAGTCCCGCCCGTAGCTCTTTAATCAGGCGTGCGGCCAGCGCATTACGATCGATAGAGACTCCGGCTTCCTGCAGGCTAATCCAGCCCTGATTGACAACATCAGACTCCACGCGTCGCATCGCCAGATTGATCCCTGCACCGCTCACTATCTGCGCCGCATCGCCCGTTTTTCCCGTCAGTTCCACCAGGATGCCGGACAGCTTCCGGTCCTGAAGGTACAGATCGTTTGGCCACTTGACGCGTACCTTATCGGCGCCGAGGCTCTGAAGTACTTCAGCAATAACAATGCCAATCACCAGACTCAGGCCTACCGCTGCGGCAGGTCCCTGCTCCAGTCGCCAGTAGATGGAAAGATAGAGATTCGCACCGAAGGGTGAGAACCACTTGCGCCCGCGGCGACCGCGCCCAGCCTGTTGATATTCCGCAACGCAGGCATCGCCAGACTGAAGCTCGTTAAGCCTGTCCAATAAATACTGGTTTGTGGAATCAATCACTGACAGCACGGTGACGCGGCCCTGGTCGATCTGTCCGGCAATCAGCTCTTCATTTAATAATTGCACCGGTTCCGGAAGGCTGTAGCCTTTACCTGGGACGGTAAAGACATCAACTCCCCAGTCGCGAAGCGTCTGAATATGCTTATTGATTGCAGCCCGGCTCATTCCCAGACGTTCGCCGAGCTGCTCTCCGGAATGAAACTCGCCGTCAGCCAGAATAGATATCAGGGTCAGGGGAATGGTGTTGTCCCTCATGCAATCGCCTCCTCAGCGTTAACTTCACCGGTTGCGCCAATAAAGCGGACTTCGGGCTGCAGCCAGACGTTAAACATCTCGCCAACCCGCTGGCGGACGTAGTGAGCAAGATCGATCACATCGTCGCTGGTTGCATGGTGGTCATTGATTAATACCAGCGCCTGCTGGCGATGTACCGCCGCACCACCGATGGTTTTCCCTTTGAGCTGGCATTGATCGATAAGCCAGCCAGCGGCCAGCTTGATGCTGCCATCCGCCTGCGGATAGTGCGGCGCATTTGGGAAAGCGGCCAGCAGTTCCTGCCCTTTATCCGCGCTAATGACCGGGTTTTTAAAGAAGCTGCCGGCGTTACCATTTACCTTTGGATCGGGAAGCTTGGTCATTCGCATATGGCAAACAGCATCAAATACCTGTCGAGGCGTCACGGTATTTGGGTCAAGACGGGCCAAATCGCCATAGGTCAGCACCGGCTGCCAGACTTTAGGCAACCTGAGGCCAACGGCCACGATGGCATAGCGATCCTGGTATTCATGTTTGAAGATACTATCCCGGTAGCCAAAACGGCACTCGTTGGCCGAAAGCCGCTGTTTGTGCCCGGTTGCCAGCTCGATACAGTCGACATACAGGCAGACACGCTGGAGCTCGACGCCATAAGCACCAATATTTTGAATGGGTGAAGAGCCAGCGCAGCCGGGGATCAGGGCAAGGTTTTCCAGGCCCGGCATTTCTTTATCTAACGTAAACTGCACCAGATGGTGCCAGTTCTCCCCTGCCCCAACGTGTAGATGCCAGGCTTCAGGCGTTTCTGTGACCTCAATCCCCAGGATGCGGTTGATAATGACCGTACCAGAATAATCCTTTAGAAAGAGCACGTTGCTTCCTTCCCCGAGGATTAAGACCGGCTGTTCCTCTGCGGTGGCATCCTGCCAGGCAGACAGTAGCTGTTGTTCATTTTCGGCGCGCACAATTGCTTTGGCTGTACGATCGATGCCAAAGGTATTCCAGGGTTTAAGGGAGTGATTCATAGTGGCTTCCTGATGCAAAATCTGCACTAGTTTACCGTATATGTCAGGGGAAGGCTTGTTCGGTTTGGTCGCTGGTCGCTGGATATTCCCGGGACGCGGCGCGCAGCGCCCGATCCGGGCGGCGTCCGGCCGTTTTTCCTTAAACCGCAGACGACAAAAAAACCCCATGCTTTCGCATGAGGTTTCTTTGTTTGT
>NZ_JANUDW010000022.1:0-2830 GCF_024810075.1 Klebsiella sp. BIGb0132
TTAGCAATAAATCCAGCCATGCCTGACGGCCTGGCCAACGCCTCACGGCCGCACAGTAAACTGCGCACCCGTTCACCGTTATTCGTGAGGTTCAGTGGTGCTTTTGAGCGTCCTGCCGGATTTTAGCCGCTAAAATCCCGGCCATGCATGTGTGTGCATAGCCATGCAGACGCGCAGAAATCATCAGAAGCGTTTTTTCGGGTTTAGGCGGTGGAAAGGTGCCGGAAACGGCCCGGACGCCGCAAAATCGCGCTGAGGGCCTCTCAGGGGGTGCGGGCAAGAGATGTTATGGTAAATCTTGGTGGGGTTATCGCTTTCTATCGATAAAGGGAGATGTCGCCCACGATGAACCGGTATACCTTCCTATTTCCTCTCCCTGAAGCCCACTTCGTTTGTAATAGATTGTTGTTACAGAGAAAAAATCGCCAATGTTTTTCAGTATCAGAGCTGAGTCTGGGTTTAGTCTGAGAGCTAAACCTATTTTACCTTGCTCTTCCAACAGTAAGATCTTCCCACTGGTGCTGAGCTTCTTATGGATGAATGTTGCTACACAACCATCTGGTTGATAGCGTTGAAGCCACTTACCATGCCTGCCGGTTATGTGTGTTGAGCCAAAGTAACCATTTCCGACTTGTAAGCGGATCGGCATGTCTACGGTGATTGATGGCAGTGTGTTAGCCGGTATTTTTGAAAAAGACTTAATTCCATCTATAAGCCAATAATCAAACTTCCCAGTTCCAGATTGCGTGAATGTCGGCATTTTCTAAGGTTACTCCAGCTCTGAATCTAGTGATTCTCCATTTTTTTTATAACGTTTGAAACTGCTTATTTTATCGGGTGTTTTTTCATTAAGGACTTGAACAAGCTTGCTTAAGTCATAGGTGTTTCGACCTTTAAATTTCTTGCTTCCGGCCTTATTCGGCTGTTTATCGAGTAAGCCAAGCTCTACCAAAGTTGTGATTTCTCTCTGGATAGAACGTTTCGAAACGCCCATTCTTTTTGCCATCGATTCTTGCGAAGGGTAAGGGTGCTCTGTAGTTTCCCACCAGTGAGAAACAAGGTTCATCAGCAAATTGAAACCCAAAGGACTAATTGATAGTTCCGCCTGTAGAAAAAGCAGTGATGTAGGGATCGCTGTCCAGCCCATAAGCATGCTTCGTTCTCCCCACTTTTTTTCAAGTGGCTCTGTCTTCGCTTTCATTACGAACCTCGTTTTTTAATTTGTAGCGACACCAAGAACACTCTAACATCATTATTTAATGATGTTAGAGTGTTCTTGGTTATAATTATATATGTATATTTATATGTATAGACATTTTGTCGCCTTTATTTGATATGGCTTTGTCACCATACTTGCTATGAGTCTTACAGAAGACGATTTGTCCGTCATGGCGATATAATGGCGAGGCAACATGCGCTGATAGTGGATCGCCCTGCATTTCGCAGCCACTTGAGTGGGCTCCCTCACAGAGAGGGATGATGAATCTGATAACAGACATCACGTACGCCACTCGGACTCATAAAAAAAGCTGCCCTAGGCAGCTTTTTTTGTTTGTTATCTTCTTGATTGACAGGAAGGTAAGCAAAAATGTAGTCTCGGAAACGAAAAAACCACCCGGCAAGGTGGTTTTTCGAAGGTTCATTAAACCGGCAAGTTTATGAACCGTGGTAACAGGGTGTACAAGACCGCTGCCACCAAATTCGTCCTTCCAGTTTAGCCGTAGTTTGGCTCAGACTTCAAGAACTCTGCACTAGTAATCTTCTTGTACACCTTCTTACCAATGGCTACCGCTACTGGCGATTTGTCGTGTCTGTTTCGGGTTGGACTCAAGATGATAGTTACCGAAACAACGTGGTAGTCGGGCTGAACGGGGGGTTCGTGCATACAGTCCAGCTTGGAGCGAACTGCCTACCCGGAACTGAGTGTCAGGCGTGGAATGAGACAAACGCGGCCATAACAGCGGAATGACACCGGTAAACCGAAAGGCAGGAACAGGAGAGCGCACGAGGGTGCTACCAGGGGGAAACGCCTGGGATCTTTATAGTCCTGTCGGGTTTCGCCACCACTGATTTGAGCGTCAGATTTCTTGATGCTTGTCAGGGGGGCGGAGCCTATGGAAAACCGGCAACGCCGCGGCCTTTCTCGCGTCCCTCTACATCCTTTCTTATCGCCTGTGTCGTAATGTCTCAGTTCCCTCCGCTCGCCGCAGTCGAACGACCGAGCGCAGCGAGTCAGTGAGCGAGGAAGCGGAATATCGATGGGCTTATCTCTGGTACCTTACACGCCATAGCTGCATTTTTTAATACGATGCAGGATAGGGCTAACGCCGCAAAGTGACGTCACCTGACGTTCTTGGATTAACAAGGTTAAAGCAGCGGACAGGAAATGTTTTGTGCCCACAGCCATGCTGGCTTATTCACAAAACAGCGGGACAAGATGTGTTTTTGGAGTACCGCCGGCACGCCAATGACACCTGGTCCGGCTCCGCCCGACACCCATATGTTTGCTCTCTTTTGCTGCCCTTTTGCTATCGATTTGCCACCTGTTTGCTATCTGTTTGCTACCTGTTTGCTACCTGTTTGCCACCTGTTTGCTATCTGTTTGCTATCGCTACCCTCAGCAGTGAAAAGAGTAAGGCACGTTAGCGATGTATACATCGCCGCGCCGCAAGGGTGCCCCTTCCGAATCCCGTTCATCACTGCGTGCTGATTAACCCACGTTAAATCCGACCCCCTTAGCAATAAATCCAGCCATGCCTGACGGCCTGGCCAACGCCTCACGGCCGCACAGTAAACTGCGCACCCGTTCACCGTTATTCGTGAGGTTCAG
>NZ_JANUDW010000023.1:0-2538 GCF_024810075.1 Klebsiella sp. BIGb0132
CAGCCCAGAACCTGAATCAGTTTGTGTGTTAGTGGAAGCGTCTGGAAAGTCGCAGGGTACAGGGTGATACTCCCGTACACTAAAATGCACATTCTGTGAGTTCGAAGAGTAGGGCGGGACACGTGGTATCCTGTCTGAATATGGGGGGACCATCCTCCAAGGCTAAATACTCCTGACTGACCGATAGTGAACCAGTACCGTGAGGGAAAGGCGAAAAGAACCCCGGCGAGGGGAGTGAAACAGAACCTGAAACCGTGTACGTACAAGCAGTGGGAGCCTCTTTTATGGGGTGACTGCGTACCTTTTGTATAATGGGTCAGCGACTTATATTCT
Organism: Klebsiella sp. BIGb0132; assembly: GCF_024810075.1. Lineage (NCBI taxonomy): Bacteria > Pseudomonadati > Pseudomonadota > Gammaproteobacteria > Enterobacterales > Enterobacteriaceae > Klebsiella > Klebsiella sp. BIGb0132. Next base: position 334 of record NZ_JANUDW010000023.1, read on the forward strand.
GTAGCAAGGTTAACCGTATAGGGGAGCCGCAGGGAAACCGAGTCTTAACTGGGCGTTAAGTTGCAGGGTATAGACCCGAAACCCGGTGATCTAGCCATGGGCAGGTTGAAGGTTGGGTAACACTAACTGGAGGACCGAACCGACTAATGTTGAAAAATTAGCGGATGACTTGTGGCTGGGGGTGAAAGGCCAATCAAACCGGGAGATAGCTGGTTCTCCCCGAAAGCTATTTAGGTAGCGCCTCGTGAACTCATCTTCGGGGGTAGAGCACTGTTTCGGCTAGGGGGTCATCCCGACTTACCAACCCGATGCAAACTACGAATACCGAAGAATGTTATCACGGGAGACACACGGCGGGTGCTAACGTCCGTCGTGAAGAGGGAAACAACCCAGACCGCCAGCTAAGGTCCCAAAGTCATGGTTAAGTGGGAAACGATGTGGGAAGGCACAGACAGCCAGGATGTTGGCTTAGAAGCAGCCATCATTTAAAGAAAGCGTAATAGCTCACTGGTCGAGTCGGCCTGCGCGGAAGATGTAACGGGGCTAAACCATGCACCGAAGCTGCGGCAGCGACGCTTATGCGTTGTTGGGTAGGGGAGCGTTCTGTAAGCCGTTGAAGGTGGCCTGTGAGGGTTGCTGGAGGTATCAGAAGTGCGAATGCTGACATAAGTAACGATAAAGCGGGTGAAAAGCCCGCTCGCCGGAAGACCAAGGGTTCCTGTCCAACGTTAATCGGGGCAGGGTGAGTCGACCCCTAAGGCGAGGCCGAAAGGCGTAGTCGATGGGAAACAGGTTAATATTCCTGTACTCGGTGTTACTGCGAAGGGGGGACGGAGAAGGCTATGTTAGCCGGGCGACGGTTGTCCCGGTTTAAGCATGTAGGCGGAGAGTTTAGGTAAATCCGGACTCTTATTCAACGCTGAGGTGTGATGACGAGGCACTACGGTGCTGAAGTAACAAATGCCCTGCTTCCAGGAAAAGCCTCTAAGCATCAGGTAACATCAAATCGTACCCCAAACCGACACAGGTGGTCAGGTAGAGAATACCAAGGCGCTTGAGAGAACTCGGGTGAAGGAACTAGGCAAAATGGTGCCGTAACTTCGGGAGAAGGCACGCTGATGGTAGGTGAAGTGACTTGCTCACGGAGCTGAAATCAGTCGAAGATACCAGCTGGCTGCAACTGTTTATTAAAAACACAGCACTGTGCAAACACGAAAGTGGACGTATACGGTGTGACGCCTGCCCGGTGCCGGAAGGTTAATTGATGGGGTTATCCGCAAGGAGAAGCTCTTGATCGAAGCCCCGGTAAACGGCGGCCGTAACTATAACGGTCCTAAGGTAGCGAAATTCCTTGTCGGGTAAGTTCCGACCTGCACGAATGGCGTAATGATGGCCAGGCTGTCTCCACCCGAGACTCAGTGAAATTGAACTCGCTGTGAAGATGCAGTGTACCCGCGGCAAGACGGAAAGACCCCGTGAACCTTTACTATAGCTTGACACTGAACATTGAGCCTTGATGTGTAGGATAGGTGGGAGGCTTTGAAGCGTGGACGCCAGTCTGCGTGGAGCCAACCTTGAAATACCACCCTTTAATGTTTGATGTTCTAACGTAGACCCGTAATCCGGGTTGCGGACAGTGTCTGGTGGGTAGTTTGACTGGGGCGGTCTCCTCCCAAAGAGTAACGGAGGAGCACGAAGGTTAGCTAATCCTGGTCGGACATCAGGAGGTTAGTGCAATGGCATAAGCTAGCTTGACTGCGAGCGTGACGGCGCGAGCAGGTGCGAAAGCAGGTCATAGTGATCCGGTGGTTCTGAATGGAAGGGCCATCGCTCAACGGATAAAAGGTACTCCGGGGATAACAGGCTGATACCGCCCAAGAGTTCATATCGACGGCGGTGTTTGGCACCTCGATGTCGGCTCATCACATCCTGGGGCTGAAGTAGGTCCCAAGGGTACGGCTGTTCGCCGTTTAAAGTGGTACGCGAGCTGGGTTTAGAACGTCGTGAGACAGTTCGGTCCCTATCTGCCGTGGGCGCTGGAGAATTGAGGGGGGCTGCTCCTAGTACGAGAGGACCGGAGTGGACGCATCACTGGTGTTCGGGTTGTCATGCCAATGGCATTGCCCGGTAGCTAAATGCGGAAAAGATAAGTGCTGAAAGCATCTAAGCACGAAACTTGCCCCGAGATGAGTTCTCCCTGACTCC
>NZ_JANUDW010000024.1:0-1968 GCF_024810075.1 Klebsiella sp. BIGb0132
CAGCAGCGCTTTCGCCTTAGCGACCACGTTCTCAACGGTGAAGCCGAACTCTTCGAACAGCAGCTCAGCCGGCGCGGACTCGCCGAAGCTGGTCATGCCGACGATAGCGCCGTTCAGACCCACGTATTTGAACCAGTAGTCAGCGATACCCGCTTCCACCGCCACGCGAGCCGAAACCGCTTTCGGCAGCACCGATTCACGGTACGCCGCATCCTGCTTGTCGAAGGCATCGGTGGACGGCATGGACACCACGCGCGCCTTCACCCCTTCCGCTGACAGCTGGTCCCACGCGGCAACCGCCAGCTCCACTTCTGAACCGGTGGCGATGAAGATCAGCTCCGGCTGCGAACCGGCGCACTCCTTCAGCACGTAGCCGCCGCGGGCAACGTTCGCCAGCTGCTCTTCCGTACGCTCCTGCTGCGCCAGGTTCTGACGCGACAGGATCAGCGCCGTCGGGCCGTCGTGACGCTCCACGCCGTATTTCCACGCAATCGCCGATTCCACCTGGTCACACGGACGCCATGTGCTCATGTTCGGCGTCACGCGCAGGGAAGCCACCTGCTCAACCGGCTGGTGCGTCGGGCCGTCTTCGCCCAGACCGATGGAGTCGTGGGTGTAGACCATCACCTGACGCTGCTTCATCAGCGCCGCCATACGTACCGCGTTACGCGCGTACTCCACGAACATCAGGAAGGTGGAGGTGTACGGCAGGAAACCGCCGTGCAGGGAGATACCGTTGGCAATCGCGGTCATCCCGAACTCACGCACGCCGTAGTGGATGTAGTTCCCGGCGGTGTCTTCGTTAATCGCCTTCGAGCCGGACCAGATGGTCAGGTTGGACGGCGCCAGGTCAGCCGAGCCGCCGAGGAATTCAGGCAGCAGCGGGCCAAAGGCTTCAATCGCATTCTGCGACGCTTTACGGCTGGCGATTTTCGCCGGGTTAGCCTGCAGTTTCGCGATGAATTCGTTCGCTTTCGCGTCGAAGTCAGCCGGCATTTCACCCTTCATGCGGCGGGTATACTCGGCGGCTTCCTGCGGGAAGGCTTTCGCATAAGCAGCGAACTTCTCGTTCCACGCCGCTTCTTTCGCCTGACCGGCTTCTTTGGCATCCCACTGCGCGTAGATGTCAGACGGGATTTCAAACGCCGGGTGGGTCCAGCCCAGGGCCTCGCGGGTCAGCGCGATTTCCGCGTCGCCCAGCGGCGCGCCGTGGGAGTCGTGGGTGCCCTGTTTGTTCGGCGAACCGAAGCCGATGATGGTTTTGCACATCAGCAGGGACGGCTTGTCGGTCACCGCGCGCGCTTCTTCCACCGCGCGTTTAATGGCCTCAGCGTCGTGGCCGTCAACGCCGCGCACCACGTGCCAGCCGTAGGCTTCGAAACGTTTGGCGGTATCGTCGGTGAACCAGCCTTCAACGTGACCGTCGATGGAGATGCCGTTGTCGTCATAGAACGCCACCAGCTTGCCCAGCTTCAGGGTACCGGCCAGGGAGCACACTTCGTGAGAAATGCCTTCCATCATGCAGCCGTCGCCCATGAAGGAATAGGTGAAGTGGTCAACGATATCGTGGCCCGGACGGTTGAACTGCGCCGCCAGGGTTTTTTCAGCAATCGCCATGCCGACCGCGTTGGCAATCCCCTGGCCCAGCGGGCCGGTGGTGGTTTCAACGCCGGCGGTGTAGCCGACTTCCGGGTGGCCCGGGGTTCTGGAGTGCAGCTGACGGAAGTTTTTCAGTTCTTCAATCGGCAGATCATAACCGGTGAGATGCAGCAGGCTGTAAATCAGCATTGAGCCGTGGCCGTTGGAGAGCACGAAACGGTCGCGATCGGCCCAGGCCGGGTTGTTCGGGTTATGATTCAGGAAATCACGCCACAGGACTTCGGCAATGTCAGCCATACCCATCGGGGCACCCGGGTGGCCGGATTTGGCTTTCTGTACCGCGTCCATGCTCAGCGCACGAATAGCGTT
>NZ_JANUDW010000026.1:0-1393 GCF_024810075.1 Klebsiella sp. BIGb0132
TATATGGACGCTCCCGGGATGCAATTTATTTTTCAGTTAAGTGATAAAACGAGTAGGTGCAGCCATATATCCGGTTTCTGATGGGATGTCTTTATCCCGAACCATGATGAAATCCGCCAGGCAGGTACCAATCATCCTCTGCGGGCTGACTTGCCCTTGTTACCTCTCGGTGTATCCTGCCTGCGGTCTTACCTGTTTTGCCATCTTCTGAAGTCACTTGCACCTACCAGGACGATAACTCTTTTTCAGCACCTCGTCAGATTACCTGACCTTGTGTCAGGTAATCTGACGAGGTTGATATTCAGTGTTGCGTGTCAACATTGACCACATAATTCTCGATGTTTTTGCCGCCATAGCGACAACTGCAACATTGTAGTGTTTTCGCTCAAGTAGTCCCTGAAGCCAGGCATTCTCCTCAACCGCGCCGTTCCGGTTGACCCAGGCGGTAAGTGCGCGTGCGCCATGAACCAGAAGGTATCGGAAATATCCATCTCCACGTTTACTGATCCCTCCCAGTTTCTGTTTCCCGCCGCTGGAATGTTCCTTTGGTGTCAGCCCCAGCCATGAAGCGAACTGCTTTGCGGTGCTGAATTGTCGGGCATTACCCACTGCTGCTACCACATAAGTGGCCGTTAACATGCCAACGCCCGGGATTTTGGCCATTCTCTGGCAGGCTTCCTGCGTTCTGTACCAGGAGGTCAGAGCTTCTTCTACCTGTTTAACCTGCTCCTCGAGTTCCCTGATATGTTTAGCCTGTCTGTAGATGCTGGTTCTGACAAAGGAAGATAAAACATTTTCGCCGTCCTCCAGAATAGCTGGCAGCTCATGGGTTAAATGGCTTTGTCCGGCCGCGATCGTAATACCAAACTCAGCAAGTGTGGCTCTTAAACTATTGGAACAGGCGATCCGCTCGCGGATAAGTATTCCCCGTTCAGTGTGTAACGCTAAAACGGCCTGCTGCTCTTCGGTTTTTATCTGTACAAAACGCATATTCGGGCGGGTTACCGCTTCGCAGATAGCTTCAGCATCTGCTGCATCCGTCTTGTTCGTTTTGACATAGGGCTTCACATATTGCGGAGGAATGAGTTTTACCTCATGGCCGTGGCAACTGAATAACCGTGCAAAATGATGGCTGGATGAACAGGCTTCCATGCCAATCAGGCAAGGTTCCAGTTGAATGACAAACTGAACGAACTTAGCCCGGGTCAGCTTCTTGCGCAAAACAGTATGGCCTTCGTGATCGACACCATGAAGCTGGAAAACGTTCTTTGCCAGGTCGATACCAAGAGTTGTTACTTTCATGTGGACGCTCCTCATTTTCAGGACGTATTGCAACGATCCAGTCTGGTACTTTGATGCCGCAAAATCTGGAGCGTCCATCTCATTATCCCTG